>NZ_JAEPQA010000048.1 GCF_017640745.1 Nisaea sp.
GCCGATGGCGATCGGATCGATCGCCATGTGCGGCATTGCCGCGTGGCCGCCGCGTCCCTTGATCGTGATGGTCACACTGTCGGCGCCCGCCATCAGCGGGCCCTTGCGGATCGCGAAGGTGTTCTTCGGGATCTGCGGCATATTGTGAAGTCCGTAGACCGCGTCGCAGGGAAAGCGCTCGAACAGGCCATCCTCGATCATCGCCTTGGCGCCGGCACCGCCTTCCTCGGCGGGCTGGAAGAAGAGGTGTACCGTGCCGTCGAAATTTCTCGTTTCGGCGAGATACTTGGCCGCGCCGAGCAGGACCGAGGTGTGCCCGTCATGTCCGCAGGCGTGCATCTTGCCCGGGACTTTGGACTTGTAGTCAGGGCTGGAGACCTCCTGCATCGGAAGTGCGTCCATATCCGCACGGATGCCGATGGCGGCGGAGCCCGACCCGTTTCCGCGGATCACGCCGACCACGCCGGTCTTGCCGACGCCTTCATGGGTCTCGATGCCCCAGGAGCGCAGTTTCTCCGCAACGATCCCTGCGGTCCGGGTTTCCTCGTAGCAGAGCTCCGGATACATGTGGAAGTCATGCCGCCACTCGCGCATTTCGGCATCGAACTCGGCAATACGGTTCTTGATCGGCATTGTTTACGGTTCCTTTTGAAATTGAGTCCTGCGAGATCCGGCGACGGGCGAAGAAGGATCGATCAGGCTCCCAGCCCCACCATGCCTTGAACCTGATGAGCGAAAGCCGGAGCGTTACGTCAGCAAAGGTCACTCACTCTTAGCGCATTCGCGAGCATAGCCGAAAGCGCGAACGCCTTTCCGGCACGGAAATGGATTGATGCACGATCCCTCGTCCGCATCGCCCCGAAAGATTTGACCGAGGTCAATGCCCGCACACGCGATAGGTCGGATAGTGAGACGAAACCCAATCGTGACGCGTTCGACGGAGGAGCGAAAATGGTTGAAAAAGTCTCACAATCCAATGCGACGCCGGACTGGCTGTCCCAGCTCTACGCGCCAGTCCGCCAGTTCGGCGAGCGTATTGCCGAGTTCCTGGCACCGGCATCCGAAGCCTCGGTCAAGCCGGACTACTATGAGATCGCGATCGAACTGCCCGGCGTGAAGGAAGACGACATTTCGGTCGAATTGCACGACAGCACGCTGACGGTCCTCGGCGAGAAACGATCGACGCGCGAGGAGAAGGACCGCAATTACTTCTTCTCGGAACGTCAGTATGGAAGTTACCGGCGCGTTTTCAGGCTCCCACCCGATGCCGACGCAAACAAGGTCACCGCGCATCACGAAAACGGTGTGCTGACCGTCATGATCGCGAAATTGTCTCCCGAGACATCGAACCCGAAGCGCATCAAGGTTCAGCGCCGGTAATTTTCCATCGTGAGGCTTGTTCGGCGCCGGCACCTCGTCCGGGCCGAACAAGCGCCATTCTCCCCCGTACTCGATCAGGCGATTTCACGAATGCCAATCTATTGGCAGGCGGATGATGGATTCGTGCTAACCGCCGCCGGCGCCACATAGCCTGAGCGCGCCGATTTTCCCGCAATACAGGTGTATGTATTCATCACGTCTCGGGCGTCAGATACATGCGATTGTCACAGGCGACTCTGTCTCTGCCGGTTCATCCGAGGTCTCCGCGTATGCCTCGAATCTGACTGTTAGAATGCGCCGCATCACACGACCGGATACAGCCTCGCTTCCTCCGCCGAGACGTTTCCGACGCGCTAGGGCACCGCACACGTCACCGTCCCCAAGCTTTTTACATATACTTATACTCTCCATATTTTTCTTATATGAATAAATTACTTAAAATATTTCACAATATAATGAAAAATAAATGAGCAGCATTTTGATCAAAATATCACCTTTTAATATTTATATCTTTTCAATTGATTGTTAATCATTTCGCCGCACGGTTTATTAGGAACTTTCGTTTTTGCGGAAAATCAGGTTTTCAGCTTGAGGAGCGAGAAAACCCGTGCAATTTTGAATTAACCAAGAGTCACAAAGACTCCAAGATCGCAGCGCAATAATTGTATACCCAGAAGGTAGACTGGTTATGTTCTCGTCCCTCCCGATCAAGACCAAGATCATCAGCGTCTGCCTGGTGACACTGCCCCTTCCGCTGATCGCACTGGCCTACGCGGTGCTCTCGATGAACTGGATCGGCATCGAACTGAAAGAGATCGCCGAAGAGGACATGCCGCTCACGCGCGAACTTACCGAAGTGACCATCCTGCAACTAGAACAGGCGGTCCATTTCGAGAAAGCGATGCGGTTTGCCGGCATTCGCGCGCACGAAAGAGACAGTGACGCGGCCTATTCGGAAGAAGTCGGAAAGTTCGGAGCGCAGAGCAAGAAAGCCGACGAGACATTCGAGCTGATCACAGAGAAACTCGCGCATGCGATCCAGAGCACTGAACAGCTTGGCCACAAGAACGCCACCGCCGAATTTCGTATGCTTTCCGAACAGGTGAACATCGCGAAGCAACACCACCTGGAATACGAGAGTCTGGCAGAGCAGGTGTTCGCGGCACAGCGTCAGGGCGATCTCGCGAAGGCGACGGAACTTGCCGGGAAAACCGAAATCCTGGAAACCAAGCTCGATCAGGAGCTTGAGGCGATCCTGCTGGAGATCGAGAAATATACCGAACAATCCCTGATCACCGCTGAGCAGCACGAACGCACCGCGTTTCAGGTCATCCTCGGACTCTCGCTCCTCGGTCTTCTCGGTGGCCTGCTTGCCGGGATCGGAGTCGGTACCGTCATCGCAAGACCGATCATTCAACTCACTTCGGCGATGGCAAAGCTGTCGACCGGCGATTACAGCGTCAGTGTCCCGTCCCTCGGGCGGCGGGACGAAATCGGCGGCATGGCCGAAGCTGTTTCCGTCTTCAAGGAAGCCAGCATCGAGCTCGAGCAGATGACCGAATCCCGTCACAGGGAGCAGGAAGAACAGCAGCGCCGCCTGCAGGAAGCCATGATGAGCCTGAGCGACCAGCTGGAGCAGGAACTGCAGACCGCGGTCGCCGCCATCACCAGGGAAATGGATCAGATGCGCCAGCGCTCCGCCTCCATGACCTCATCGGCGGAAAGCGTGAAGAACGAGAGCCTCGCGGTTTCGGCGGCCTCCGAGGAAGCGACGGTGAATGTGAATACTGTCGCCGCCGCCTCCGAGGAGATGGCCCAGTCGATCCAGGAGATCGGCCGGCAGATCGAGGAATCCACCCGCATTGCCCGGGAAGCGGCCGACGAGATCGAACGGACGAATGTCACTGTGGAAGGGCTCGCCAACGCGGCGGAAAAGATCGGTCAGGTTGTCGGGCTGATCACCGACATCGCGGAACAGACCAATCTTCTCGCGCTGAATGCGACGATCGAGGCCGCGCGCGCCGGAGAGGCCGGCAAGGGTTTCGCCGTGGTCGCGAGCGAGGTGAAGTCGCTGGCCAATCAGACCGGCGGCGCCACCGAGGATATCTCCGAGCAGGTTCGCAGCATCCAGTCGATCGCCACCGAGGCGGTATCGGCGATGCGCGGCATTGAGGAGACCGTCCGGAAGATCAACGATATCTCCGAGCAGATCACCGGCGCGATGGGCCAGCAAACCCAGGCCACGGACGAGATCGCCCGCAATATTCAGGAAGCGGCGGCGGGTACGAAGGAGGTCTCGACGAAAATCTCCTTCGTCGCGGATGCCGCGGACGAGAATGGGGCAATGTCCCGTGAAGTCAGCACTTCGGCGTCTGCCATCGCAGAGAAAATGCAGGAGCTGCAGAACCGGCTCACCGTTATCGTGCGCGAGTCCGCGGCGGGCAACCGCAGGGAAGCGGAACGCCGGACCGTGATGGCAAGTTCGCGGATCCAGCTCGGCGGGACATGGCATATGTGCGAAATCAACGACATTTCCGAGACCGGCGTCGAGATCGGGACCGACCTTGAGGTATCCGTCGGCAACATCGTGAAGATCGATCTGATGGGACTTGGAACCGTAGAGGCAAAGGTTATTCGCCAGCGCAAGAGGGTGAAAGGTTTCGGCGCCGAGTTCGTCGCGCTCCCCGAGGATATCCTGCAAGCCATCCAAGGCTGGAACACGACCGCAGAAGCCGCCTGACACCCAGGACCGGGCGGGGCAAGGCGTCTATTCGGCGGGGCCGACCGGCGGCAAAGCCTTGATATATCGTGCGATAGCGAGCCGGTCCGCGTCGCTGAGCCGGGCGGTATTGGCCACGACATCGGCCATGGAACCGCCGGCGGTATCGAAATCGGGCGTAAAGCCGGACTTCAGATATTCCGCGATCTCGGCCTCGGACCAGGAAGAGATCGTCTTGCCCGCGGGAGTGAGGTTGGGGATTGTCCCCTCGCCGTCCGGATTGGGGCCACCGCCGAGCCATCGCGAAAGATCCGGTCCTCCGATCGGCGAGCGCGGCGTATGGCACTCACCGCAATGCCCCGGCCCTTCGACGAGATAGCGTCCGCGTTCCAGATCCTCGCCGACCGTAAGTACCGGCGCGGGATCGAGATAGAGCAGCTTCCAGAAACCGACGGCGCGGCGGACCGAGAACGGGAAGCCGATCTCATGCGGTTCGTTCGCACGGTCGCTCGCCGGCAGGATCCTCAGATAGGCCCAGAGGTCGAGCAGATCCTCGTCCCTCATCCTTGCATAGGAGGTATAGGGGAAAGCCGGATAGAAATGGCTCCCGTCCGGAGCGGTGCCGAATTTCATCGCATTGACGAAATCGACCGTCTCCCAACGCCCGATACCGGCCTCAGGATCCGGTGAGATGTTCGGGGCATGGAACGTTCCGAAATCGGTCTTGAAGGCGCGTCCACCGGACAGCACAAGCCGGTCCGCGTCCTTCGCGCCTTCCGCCGCGTGGCAGGAAACACAGCCGCCGATCGCAAAAAGGGCCGCGCCGCGTTCCGGATCTCCGGTATGGGCAGGCAGGTCCGCCGCGTCGATGCGGGTCGGCGCGGACAGCGACCAGGCCGCCGCGACTCCAAAGACGCCGAGGACAGCGACTCCGAGCAGCATTCGACGCATCGGACCGGTCAATAGACGAGCTCCTCGGTTCCGGCGGAGCCGGAAAGAACCGGCTCCGGGAAATAACGGATGGGCTTACTTCGGCATCCGGAACTGCTTGTGGCAATCGCCGCAGGCCTTGCCGACATCGCCGACGCCGCCCTTGAGCGCGTCCAGTCCGTTGCCGGCGACCTGGGCCAGCTTCGCCGCCGCCTCCTTGAGAGCCGCGCCCTTCTCGGCAACAGCAGGATAGGTGCTCCAGATTTCCGGCAGTGCGCGTGTCTTGCCAGCCATGGCCGTGCTGTCGGAGCCTTCCGGCCACAGGCCCTGGGAACTCATCGCAGAGAGAGCCGCAAGGTTTGACGCCGCCGCGCTTGCTTTCGCGGCATCGTACTCGACGGTTCCCTTGGCCATTCCGCCAAGCATGCCGAGGTTCCAGGAATAAAGCGTCATCTGCGCATTGCGCGCATCGATGGCCTTCTCGAGGTGGCCGTCCGCGAGGGCCGACGTGCCGGCAACCATCGCGGCGATGGCAGCACCGGCCAGTGCGATTGAAACTTTCCGCATGATCACTCTCCCATATCAGACATTTATTATTGATTGTTCTTATAGGCTATCGCCGCGCAAATTTCTGTACATTCCCTAAAACTTCACCGAAAAGTGTGCGGTGATGCACAATATTCGCTGGGACGATCTGCAATATGTTCTCGCGGTGGCAGAGCATGGATCGCTCTCCGCCGCCGCCCGTGCGCTCGGCGTGAACCACGCCACGGTCCTCCGGCGCATCACCTCTTTCGAAGAGGAAATCGGCCTCACCCTGTTCGAACGCCCGCCCGGCGGGTACCGGGTGAAAACCGAGCTGCGGGAAATGCTGGCCGCCATCGAGAGCATGGGCCGTACGGCGCGGCGTATCGAGCGCGTGATTCCGACCCTCGGCAAAGGTCTGGAAGGCACCATCAGGCTGACCACGACCGACTCTGTCGCCGACCTGATCCTGCCCCGGATCCTCGGGGATCTCGGCCGTCTGCATCCGAAGCTCAGCGTCGATCTGGTCGTCTCGAACCGGCATGTCGACATGGCGCGTCCGGAAGCGGAAATCACCCTGCGCCCGACCTTGGCGCTTCCCGAAGGCCTTACGGGCCGGCGCATTTGTTCCATGGGATTTGCCGTCTATGCCCATCCGGACTACCTGGCGACGCATCCCGGCGCCGATCCTCTGGAACACCGATGGCTGGCCGCCAGCTTGCCGCGCACGCTTGTGCGGGAGTGGCAGGACAGGAAGATCGGGGACGCGGTCTATCTCTCGGCGGACAGCTTCCTCACCCTCGCCCGCCTGGCGGAAGCGGGGCTCGGCATCGCCATGCTGCCGTCCTTCGTCGCCCGCAATAGCCCGATCCTGGTTCCGGCACCGCATTTCCCGGACCGGATCGAGTTCGACCTCTGGGTCGCGACCCATCCCGACCTGATGAAGACCGAGCGCGTCGCCGCGATGATGACCTTCCTCGCCGACGCGATCGCGGCGGAGGCGGAAATGCTGGCCTGAGCCCACCGGCCTGGTGATGCGGTGGCAACTCAGCGGACGTCGGTACCGGTGACGAGAGATCGGCCGCTGGCAACAGACGGGGGTCGGCTGGGGAAAATGGTTCTGAGTGTAAACGCGGGGGACGCCGAACCTGTCCGTTGCCGCGCATCGTCCTATAATCTTTCTGATGAGCCCGCTTACAATCATACCCGCATTCTTTGCGGCTCTGTTCTTCTCGGCATTTCCGGAGGCCGCCGCTTCCGAGGATCTCTCCGTGAGCTTTACCGAATCCTCGCCGGTGGACCTGATCGTCGTGGAGAACCGGAGCGGCTGCGATCTTTATGATTTCGGTCTTCAGATCGATCTCCGGAGCTCCGCCGGAGGGCTCGTCTTCGACATCTCCGAAGGCGGCGCCGGCGCCAGCGTCTACCAGCCTTTCGAGATCCTCGAGGGCCGGGAGTCGGTGCGCAGTTTTTCCCCTGTCCGCGATGGCGACCGGATCGCCTCGATCCAGTTCGGAACGCTGGAGGCGGGCCGCCGCGTAATTTTCATGGTCGATGTGGACGACACGGCGACAGACGGCGCCTGGGGCCAGACGGTGATCGACGGAGCGGAAATCGCCGGTACGGGACTGGTCCTGACAATGGTGGGAGAAACGCCTTCGACGGCCGTTTTCCTGCCGGACGGACAGGCGACGCTGCGGATCAGCGGGTGCGGTCCGGTGTCATGAGCGTGTCCTGTCCGGGAGTTGGCCGCGCAGCTCGAACGCATACAAAACCAACACTGGAAATGTGCCCCAATTATCCACGCTCAGTTGGTATAATCCGCTACTACGCAATAGCATCCCGCGCAGAAAGACGTGGCACGCATAAATGATCGCCTCCGAGAAACGGCTGGAAGACGTAAGATCTCCCCTGGTTCGTGAAGCCTACATGCTATGGGACGACAAGCGCGGTGCACGGCCCATGCCGGCCCGAGCCGATTTCGACCCTGTCGAGATGCCCAGACTGCTCGCATCCATGATCCTCGTCGATGTGGAGCAACCGGAGACGCGTCTGAAAGTGCGTCTCGCCGGCACCAAGATCGTGGATATGTTCGGCAGCGACTATACCGGCATGTATATGGACGAAATCGATTTCGGAGACGTCAGAGAAAAAGTGCTTGGCGAATACCTGCTCTGCGCGACGGAAAAGCGTCCGCTGTTCTCGGATCATTCATTCCGGAAAATCAATGACTACTACCATTCGATCGAGCGTGTCCTGCTGCCGCTGTCGAACGATGGCAAGACCGTCAATATGCTGATGGCGGTACTCGATTTCGAGAGAATGCGAGAACCCGTGCCGCATGACGGGTAACCCCGGGTAACGGCGCTTGCCGGGCTGGAAAACCCGGCCCGGCAAGCAAAGACACGATCCGGACTATTCCGACGCGACCATGCCGCGCGCAATCACCAGCAGATCGTCGGCGTACTGAAATTCGCCGGACTGGCAGCGCTGGGCGGCCAGTTCCATGATGCCGTCAAAGGCCTTTGCCGCTTTCGGGCCGAGCACGGGATTTCCGGCGCGGGCCTCCTGCGTATCCTTTATCGCGGTTTCGCAGGCTTGCTGACTGGTGATTTTCGTCGGGTTCTTTCCGGCGGCGAATGCCGAACCGGCCTGGGCGAGGACGACGACCGCCGTCACGACGGTCAACCTCTTGAGTGCGAGCATTTCAGGTCTTTCTCCGCGTCCGTGACATTTTCGCATGCACGTGACGTGCGAAAGAAATGGTCAGCTCAAGGCCTTTTCAACAGGGGGCCCGAAAAATATTTCGGGCACACGAATTCAGCAGGCCGCAAACACTGGCAGCCGGCTTCGACGGGCCTTACACGCTTCAGCTTTCCGCGTCGGTGACGCCTTCCTGCTCCGCGATGACCAGAAACTCGCCATCTTCGAGCGGCCGGTGGCGCGCGGCGCCGGCGCGCTGGCTCCGGATCAGGATGCGGCCGACCTGTTCGGGCGTCGCCTGCAATCCGTATTCCGCCAGCTTCTGCACGACCGCGCCGGAATCGCTCCACTTGCCGATGACCAGCTCCGCGGTCCGGCCGACGACCTCGGGCTCGAACGGGAACGCGAAGCGGCGTTCGTTCGCATTGGTGAATTCGGTGATCGCGCGCCATTGCTCGTAGCGAAACGCGCCCCTGCCGACGATCGGCTTGTAATAGTCGATCGGCAGGCCGCTGATGCCCTCGACCAGTTGGCAGACCTCGGGCAGCCGGTCAAGCTGCAGACCCGTCTCGGCGCCGTAGATCATCTTGAGCGCCGACGCGACACTTTCCATGGAGGCGTTGCCGGCGCGATAGCCGATCCCGTTGATCGAGACCTGCAGCACATCGGCGCCGCCCTCGTATCCGCCGAGCACGTTGGCGACCGCGAGGCCGAAATCGTTGTGGCAATGGACCTCGACCTTGAGACCCGTCTGCTGCTTCAGATGACTGACGAGGAACTTGATCGCGGCGGGCCGGGCGATGCCCTGGCTGTCGACGACGGTGATGTATTCGGCGCCTTCCGCCTCCGCCGCCTTTGCCGCCATCGTGATATGCTCGAGATCGGCGCGTGTCGTGTCAGGCATGAAGAAGTTCACGGTGCAGCCCGCCGCGCGGGCCGCGCGGACTTCCTGAAGCACCTTCTCCAGCTGCGCCTCGCGGCTGGTCTTGAGGACGTGCTGCTGGAGCTCGTCGCCGATCAGGTACCAGACCATGACATGGCGCACGCCGAGCTCGAGCGCCTTCTCGACCCGTCCCGGCTGCCAGGTAACCCAGAAATCCATGCCGAGATCCCGACGCATGATCTCGCGGATGACCTCCTGCCAGCCCGGCACCGTCAGGAAGATCTCGGTGCGCTTGATCCCGAGCCGGGCGAGCGCCTCCGCGATCCGCACCTTGTCGGCCGTGGTGAAGGCGAGATCGGCGGATTCCTCGCCGTCGCGGAGGGTTAGGTCGTGCAGCTCAACCGGGCGGGGCGGCACGGCGATGGCCGGATCGAAATTATGCCTGCTGGTGGCCCAGCGCGGGCCGTTCCAGGGTTGATTTTCCGCGTTCTCGCGCCCGTCCGACATGAAGTTCCCTCCTCTTCAGCCTCTGGGCTTTTTGGCCCGTTCCGGCAGCGTCAGGAGCGCACGCTCAATCCCGATCGCAATCTAGGATGGCGCCGCCCCCGGAGAAGGATACTCGTCCCGAAGCTCCGTCACCACCCGAACGGCTCGCGCGCACTAGGAGAATACTTGTTCCTCATCCCGCTCATCATGGCCCCATCCTCAAGTGAGGCAGGAGATCGCTGGTGGTCGGGAGGGACGGAATCCAGAGGAAGTTCCCTCATCGAAGCTTCACCGCCATGACGGTGCCCGCAGCCTCCGATCGAGCCAAGGCCCATTTTCTGACGTTCC
Source organism: Nisaea sp. (assembly GCF_017640745.1). GTDB lineage: Bacteria > Pseudomonadota > Alphaproteobacteria > Thalassobaculales > Thalassobaculaceae > Nisaea. Next base: position 9,975 of record NZ_JAEPQA010000048.1, read on the forward strand.
GACCACGCACGCCCGACACCGTGGAGAGCATCTCTGTCATCTCCCGGGACGATCCCGAAGGACGATGATCCGCAGTTAGAAGAGACGATGCCGGAAACCGGAACGTATAATGGCGGTACTATGACCATCAAGACCGACAAGGTAGAGACCGCACCAGAGCCGCGCGTGATCATCGCAGAGAACGTTACTCTACTGCTGACACCCGGCATGAAGGGTACGCCTCCGCAGCCAATTCCTGATCGGTCGGCGCCGGCCGCCTTACCTTGCATCGAGTCGGGAGTGTCGCGATATTCAGTCTGGCTCGCCGCATGCGCGGCCCGCATCGAGAGAGCCACGCGGAAGAAACCACGGCCTTAGAACGCGGCAAACCAACAAATCAAACTCACTGCATACAGGCGCGAGCGCGATCTATTCTTTTATTCAAGGCGGAGAGTGGTGGGCGCACAAGGACTCGAACCTTGGACCCGCTGATTAAGAGTCAGCTGCTCTACCAACTGAGCTATGCGCCCGCCCGTCGAAGGAGCGGATTGATACCTAAGCGGGGCAGCGATTGCAAGCGGGTTTTGACCTATTCGCCGGACGGAAGCGAGCGGCGCCAGGTGTGGCCCTGGTTGGGGCCGAGCATCTGCTCGCGCAGCTCCTGCAACGGATCCTTCTTCTTCTTCGGCATCAGCGGATCGTCCGGCAGGGCCTGCCAGTTCCAGTTGCCTTTGTCATCGTCCGCCAGGGGCGCTTGTCTGGTCGGCTCCGCCCGCTTTTTCTCGCGATATTTCGCTTCGGTCTGCGGCAATTTCTTCGCCGGCGCCTCAGGCTTTCCCAGAAGCCAGTCCATGCTGACCTCTTGTGGCTCGTCGCGCTTCGGCGCCGCCTTGCTCGCAGCCTTCGCGCGCTTAAGTTCGATCTTCACCGTCTCCGCCTGCACCACCGCGCCGGCACCGATGGTGCGCTTCTGTTCCGGCGGCAGGGCCTCGAAAGAGTCCTTGGCGCGGTCGTAATGCTCGCGGTTGCCCGTCTCGGCGGCGGCCTCGAGATTGCGCGTCAGATCGCTCTCACCATGGCTTTCCCGCGTCGAGTCGGCGAGGATCTTCAAACTCTTGCGTTCAATCTGGTCCACATGCAGCACTCACTCGGTTTGCCGGACCGCGCCATTCAGCTTCGGAATACCGGGCGCAGAACTCGAACACCAAAAGTTTACTTCGAAAATCGTCTAAAAGTCTATCGGAACGACTTTCGAAAAGCCTCAGCCACGGTTCAGCGGTGGTGATCGTCAAGCCCCTGACGGCCGATTTCGACATCCCTGTGAACGTAGCAGTTGATGATCAGCCCGAAACCGATCATCGCCGTCAGCATCGCGGTGCCGCCATAGGAGATCAGCGGCAGCGGGACACCCACCACCGGGATCAGCCCCATGACCATCGCGATATTGATGAAGACGTAGAGGAACAGCGTCGTCGTGGTGCCCAGCGCCAGCAGGCGGCCGAACTGGCTCGAGCTGCGCAGCGCAATGGCGAAACCGTAACCGAGGGCCAGCACGTAGAGCAGCAGCAGGAACATCGCACCGGCCAGCCCCATCTCCTCGGCCAGCATGGTGAAGATGAAATCGGTCTGCTTCTCCGGCAGGAAATTCAGATGGCTCTGCGAGCCCTGCAGGAAGCCCTTGCCGAAAAGGCCGCCGGAGCCGAGAGCGATCTTCGACTGCAGGATGTGATAGCCGGCGCCGAGCGGATCGTTCTCGGGGTTGATGAAGGTCAGGATCCGGTTCTTCTGGTAATTGTGCAGGAACTGCCAGCCGACCGGGATCGCGGAGAGGCCGAGCACCAGCACCGTGACGAACTTCCACATGCGCACGCCAGCGAGGAAGAAGATCGCGCCGCCGCCGAGGATGATCATCCCCGCGGTGCCGAGATCGGGCTGGCGCAGCACCAGGATGGCCGGTGCGAAAACCAGGAAAAGCGGCGCGAACAGGCTGCGGATGCGGCCGACCTCCTCGAAGGTCAGGTGATGGAAGTAGCGTGCCAGGGCCAGCACCAGCGCCAGCTTCATCAGTTCCGAGGGCTGCAGGCGGAAGAATCCGACATCGATCCAGCGCTGCGCCCCCATGCCGATCTCGCCCGCGATCTCGACCACGCCGAGCAGGCCGAGAGTGATGAAGTAGAACAGGTAGGCCCAGCGCAGCAGAAAGCGGATGTCTATCAGCGCGATGCCGAGCGTGATCACGAGGCCGACACCGAAACGGATCGCCTGGCGCACGGCCCAGGGCGTCCAGCTGCCGTTTGCAGCGGAGTAGAGCATTGCGAAGCCGATCGAAGAGATCAGAACCAGAAGCAGGATCAGCCCCCAGTTGATCTGCTGCAGCTTCGTGCCGAGCGTGAGCTCGGGCGGATTGAGGGAACTCGACGGCATTCCGATCGCCATGCCTTACCCCCGCCCTGTCGGTTCGCTATCCGGCAGAATGCTCACCGGATCGGCCTCGGAGGATTTCAGTCCGTCCCGCTCCATCGCCTTGGCGAGAATGTCGCGGGCGACCGGCACCGCATATTTGCTGCCCCCGCCATGTTCCAGCACGACGGCAACCGCGTAGCGCGGCGCTTCCACGGGCGCATAGCCGACGAAAAGACCGTGGTCGCGCCGGTGCCAGGGCAGATCCTCGTTGTCGATCACGCCCGCGGCGCGCTCCGCCTTGGTAATCCGGCGCACCTGGGACGTGCCTGTCTTTCCGCCAACCTCGAAATCGGCGCCCGGTATCTTCGCCGACCGCGCCGTGCCGTGCTGACCGTTGACGACGCGGCGCATGCCTTCAAGCACAAGCGACAGATGCGAGCGCGACACATTCACCTTCGGCGGCTCCTGGATCGCCCTGTCCGGTTTGCGCACCAGCGACGGCGTCACTGCATAGCCGCCATTGACCATGCGCGCGGTCATGACGGCGAGTTGCAGCGGCGTGGTCAGCACGAAGCCCTGGCCGATGCCGGTCACCAGGGTCTCGCCCTTCTGCCAACGCTCCCCCATCACCGCGAGCTTCCACTCGCGGGTCGGGATCAGCCCGCTGCGTTCGCCGGGCAGCTCGATGGCAAGGCTTTCGCCCAGCCCGAAGCGGCGCGCCATGTCGGCGATGCGGTCGATGCCGACGCGCTTCGCCACCTCGTAGAAATAGACGTCGCAGCTCTGTTCCAGCGCTGCGATTGCGTCCATGTGGCCGTGTCCCCAGCGCTTCCAGCAATGGAACCGGGCATTGCCGAGATCCATGTGGCCATTGCAGAAGACCCGGGTCTCAGGACCGGCGACGCCGGCCTCGAGCGCCGCCAGAGCAACTATCATCTTGAAGGTCGAGCCGGGCGGATAGGTGCCCGCGATCGCCTTGTTGGTCAGCGGATGGCGGGGATTGGAAAGCAGGTCCTCCCAGTCGCGCGCGCTCAGCCCCTTGTTGAAATTGTTCGGATCGAATCCCGGCGTCGAGGCGAGTGCATGGATCTCGCCGGTATGGACGTCCATCACCACCGCACCGCCGCTCTCGCCCGGCACGATGTTGCCGTCCTTGTCGAGGAAGACGGTACCGTCCTCGTTCTCCAGGTAGCGTTTCGGCACGCCGGAGCGGGCGAGCGCTTCCTGCACCCTGATATCCGCGATCGGGACCCGCTCGGAGTTGCCGATCTCGAGCCTTCCATGCGCATAGGTCTGCAGGTCCATGTCCAGGGTGAGCTGGATATTCTGTCCCGGCTGTCCGTCGTCACCCGGCAGCTTGCGGATGATCCGGCCAAGCGCGTTGACCTCGACCTGACGGCGCCCGGCCGCGCCGCGCATCTGCTCGTCGAAGAGTTTCTCGATCCCGCTCTTGCCGATCCGGAAATCCGGGAGCTCCAAAACCGGATCCCCGGTGAGTTCGCTGTCGGACACGGCGGCGACATAACCGGTCACGTTCACCGCCTTCGAGCCGAACGGGTAATGGCGCGAACGCCCCTCCTCGATCCGGACGCCGGGAAGATATGGAGCGTTGACCGCGACGCGGCTGATATCCTCGCGCGTCAGGTTCTCGACCACGGTCACGGGGACGAAGCTGCGCTTGCGCGCGACTTCTTTCAGCACGCGCTTGATGTTCCATTCGTCGACATGAACGATCTGCCGCAGTGCCTCGATCGTGGCACGGACGTCGTTGGTCTGCTCCGGCACCAGATCGACGCGGAAATTATCCTCGTTGGAAGCGATCTCGATCCCGTTGCGGTCCAGGATCAGACCGCGGGTCGGGGGCAGCAGTTCGAGGTTGAACTGGTTCTCCTCCGACAACGTCCGGTACCGCTCCGCCTCGATGACCTGCAGATAGTAGAGACGTGCGCCAAGAGCCCCGACAAGGCCGAGCTGACCGGCCCCGAGGATCAGAGAGCGGCGCGTGAAGGCCCGCTTGGTATCCTGATCTTTGGGATTCTTCATCGGCTCATCATCGCACCAGATAGCGGTGAACGCGAACGAAGATCCAGGCCGCCGCCGGGAAAAGCGCCGCGGTCAGGGCAAAGCGGAACATGACCGTGTCCGGGAAGATCCAGGCGAGCGAGAAGACCGACATCAGGATCCAGCCGAGCGCGAACGCCCCGAAGGAGATCAGCACGAAACCGCCCCAGACGATGAAGAACGGCTTGCCGACGAAGGTCTGCCGCTGGGTCCCGGTGACACCGTACACGGCAAGAAAGACCATGGCGGTCAGGCCGAGCGGATATCCGTTCACCAGATCCTCCGCCAGCCCCGTCACGAAGACCAGCGCAGCCGGCATCAGGTCCGGGCGATAAACGACCCAATAGAAGACCGACATGAGCGTGAGAGACGGCGCGACCTGCGCATAGCCAGGAATGCCCAGCGGAACCGCACTCAGAAGCACAAGGAGCAGCGTCAGCGCCGCCGGCATCAGGTGGCGCGCCCAAAGATCCATTCTTTGGACGAAGGCGGTCTTCATCGCTCGGTCTTTCCGCGCGTCACTCCGAGACGTTCGACCAGGCTCGGCTCCGGATCGGGCGCGAGGACCGTGAAGGGCGGCGGGTCCATCGGGCCCGGGATCACGCCCTGCATCCGGTAGTCGACGACCCGCACGAATTCAAGATGCGTCCAGTCCACCACGGGCTTGATGCGGATGCCGGACTCCGTGACGGCGGAAACGGTGCCGACCGGTATCCCCGCCGGCATCATGCCGCCATGACCCGACGTGATCACCAGATCACCGGGCGAAACCACGCTGTTCTGCGGCAGGTAAAGCACGCGCGCGAGATTGGTATTGTCGCCAACCATGATCCCCGGGTCGCGCGCGGCGCCGAGCAGTACCGGAATCTGCGCGTTCAGGTCGGTGACCAGCAACATGCGGGCATGCAGTTCGCCAACCTCGACGATCGTGCCGGCCAGCCCGTCTTCGGAGATCACCGCCTGTCCGCGCCGGACACCATTGCGCCGCCCGACATTGAGCAACGCGCTACGGACGAAGGCACCGCCCGCTTCGGCAATGACCCGCGCGGAGATGAAGCTCGCCGGCGGCGGGCCGACATGTTTCGTCAGACGCTTCAGCGCCTTGTTCTCGCTCTCCAGCAGGTTGGCAACATGCTGCCATTGCTTGAGCCGGCCATTCTCCTCGCGCAGGCGCTCGTTCTCCGCATGCAGATCACGCAGCGAGACGACGGTCGAGACGCCTTTGGATATCGCGGCGGCCGGATGGGAAAGGGCTTCGATGATCGGCGCCATCGCATCGACGGCGGCGACCTGCAGGCGCTTCACCATGACGATATCGGCCTTACCGAGCAGCATCAGGCCGAAGGCCGCGAGCACGAGCGCGGTGAAGGCGAAGCGTTGCCAAAGGGTTCGCACAGGCTGGGCGACACGGGAGAAAGATGCCGGTCTGCGCCCCATTATCCTGCCTGGCCTTTCCTAAGTGAATGCCCCTGCCGCAAGCCTCGCCGGCTCAGTAGGCGCCGATGAGAACGTTGCGGAGGACCTTCATTTCCTCAAGGCAGCGGCCGGTACCGAGTGCGACGCAGGACAGCGGGTCGTCGGCGATCGAGACCGGCAGACCGGTCGAATGACGCAGCACATAATCGAGATTGCCGAGCAGCGCACCGCCGCCGGTGAGCACGATGCCCTTGTCGACGATATCGGCCGCGAGTTCCGGAGGGGTCTGTTCGAGCGCGACCTTCACCGCCTCGATGATCTGGCTGACCGGCTCGGCGAGGCTCTCGGCCACCTGGCTCTGGTCGATCACCAGTTCCTTCGGCACACCGTTCATCAGGTCGCGGCCCTTGATCTCCAGCGTCTTGCCGACGCCGTCTTCCGGCGGGAAGGCGGAACCAATTTCCTTCTTGATCCGCTCGGCGCTGCCCTCACCCACGAGGAGGTTATGGTTACGGCGGATATAGGCGATGATCGCCTCGTCCATCTTGTCGCCGCCGACGCGCACGGAGCGGGAATAGACGATGCCGCCGAGCGAGAGCACCGCAACCTCGGTGGTGCCGCCGCCGATATCGACGACCATCGAACCGGTCGGCTCGGTGACCGGCAGATTGGCGCCGATCGCGGCCGCCATCGGCTCCTCGATCAGGAACACACGGCGGGCCCCGGCGCTTTCCGCGCTCTCCTGGATCGCGCGGCGCTCGACGGCGGTGGAGCCGGAGGGCACGCAGACGATGACCTGCGGGCTGGCGAAGCTACGCCGGTTATGCACCTTTCGGATGAAGTGCTTGATCATTTCCTCGGCGACTTCGAAGTCGGCGATGACGCCGTCGCGCAGCGGCCGGATCGCCTGGATGTTGCCGGGTGTACGGCCGAGCATCTGCTTCGCCTCGTCACCGACGGCCAGCACCTGCTTCTTTCCGCGAACCGTTGCGATGGCGACAACCGAAGGTTCATTCAGGACGATGCCCCGTCCCTTCACGTAGACCAGCGTGTTCGCGGTCCCGAGGTCGATCGCCATGTCGGCGGAGAGCATGCCAAGGAGATTTGCAAAAAACATCTGATGAGGCCCGGTCGCGCGCTTTCAAATC
>NZ_JAEPQA010000049.1 GCF_017640745.1 Nisaea sp.
CATCTGATCGAAAACCGGCAAACCACATAAGGCCGCCGCCTGCGCATCCCTTTCCTATATCTACTATGTCAAAGAGCACTCCTCCGGAGAGGAGAGACAACGAAACCCTGTTCCGCCGAAGGGCGGCACTGGAAGATCCGCGTCTGTGGAAGCCGCTGTGGCGACGAACGCCTTGCGAAACCCGAATATAGGCGAGGCCGTCGGTGAATGCAAGCCCCTGAAGGAGGGACACGCGTTCGCGTCGGCGCCGCGAAGTGGGCCGGTGTATAGAACCTCCCGCAGAGACCTGTCAACAGCGAAAAAGCCTGACAGGTCATCTGATCGATGGCACAATATATAGCATAAATCCGGTTTATGAAAACATTCTGTGGGGTTTGCTCGGGTCTCCCGAACTTTCCTTGCGGAAATCAGGCGAAGGACGAAATCACATGCGCGACGGGCACCCTCCAATGGCAAGATTCGGTTCCATTCCGAAACTGCTGCTCGCCGCCGCCCTGACAGTCGCGCTCGGCGCCTGCAACGGCGTCTCTCTTCCCTCTTTCGGTCAGTCCGCCGCCACCGGCGAGCAGGTGAAGAAAGACGGCCTCGGATCCGGCTCGCAGCAGAACCGGGACGAAGGCCCGAAATTCGCCGAATTCCGGGACGTGCCCATCCCGGTGAACGCCGATATCGATTTCGACAATCTGCTGGTGCTCGGCGCCGAAGACGGCTGGATCGGCCGGCTCGCGCTCACCGTCGGGCACAAGATGCCGGACATGTATGCTTTCTACGAACGCGAGATGCCGCGATTCGGCTGGCGCAAGATCACCAGCGTCCGCTCTGCGATCAGCACCATGACCTACAGCCGCGGCGACCGGATCGCGACCGTCACGCTCTCCAGCCGAACGGTCGGCGGCACGGCGATCGACTTCACCGTCGCCCCGGCCAACCCGCTGGCGGAAAAGACCTGAGCCGAGGTCCGGACCGGCTAAATCAGAGAATTCCGAGGCGGCGCAGTTCTTCCTGCATCTCGGACGGCATGTCACCATCCACGCCTCCGCCCGAATCGTAGAGATCCTGCGGCGCGGCTGCCTCCTCCAGATAGCGCCAGCCCTGGAAAGCCCGGTGCGGGCGGGGGACGACGCGGACGACATCGAGATCCATCACGATGCCGCAGCGCGGGCGCCCGTCCTCGCTCTCGATTTCCTCCAGCCGGAGGATTCGCTGGCGCGCCCTCACCTGCCCCTTGATCACCCAGTAAAGCGACCCGCCTTCGAGGATTTCGTCCGCCCGCCGCGGAAAGGACCGCGTACGGTGCGTGCTGCAGGGTTCCGTTCCCGCCGATTCGGCCCGCAAACGCTGTTCGGCGCGGTATTGTTCGAGCTCCTCTACAGACTCGATCCCGACGCAAAGCTTGATCAGGTTGAGCGGCATGGCTGGTTCCCCGTCCCGCCTAATCGAACATGCCGAGCAGCCACCACCAGGCGAAGTCCAGCGGCAGGACGACCAGGACGGAGAGCAGCGCGAGCGCGAGGCAGGCACGCGCACCCGCCGCAAGCGGCACATTGCCGAGCTGCATACCGATCACGAAAGGCGGCACCTGGTAGGGCATGATCACGGTCGAGAAGCCGACCACGATCAGGTTCATCACATGAAAGAGCGGGAAACCGCTCGCCTCGGAAAGATCTCCGGCAAGCGGGGCCAGGACCGCCGGCACGGCCGGCATGGTCGAGATCATGCCGAGAAATGTGCCGAGCCCGGCGATTACCGCGAAGGCTTCGGCCGGATTGCCCGGCTGCAGCCCTTCGGCCGCGATCAGCTGCGCGCCGACCCAGGTCCCGAGACCGGACTGCGCGACCAGCGCCCCGACCGCAAGGATGCCCGCAATATAGATCAACGGATTGAGCGAGATCTTCTGGCGGTAGACATCGGCAGAGACCAGCCCCGTCACCGGCAGCAGGCAAAGCAGGCCCGCGCCAAGCGAGATCCAGGCGGGCGAAATGCCGTGCACCGCGTCCGTCGCCCAGAGCACAAGCGCCACCGCGAGATAGAGTGCCATCTTCTTCTCAGGCAGGCTCATCCCGGCCCAGGTGGGTCCCGTCTCGCCCGCTTCCTCGGCCTTCGGCTTCCCCTCCTCACCGAACATCCAGGTGAGGAAGACGGCGATGATCACCGCCTTCACGCCGCCCAGCACCGGGAAGTGCAGCAGCAGATAGTCGAAATAGCGGATCACCACGCCGTGCGACGTCTCGGCCGCACCGACAAGCACGTTGTTCGGAACGTTCGCCGGCAGCACGCCGACGGAGCAGAGATAGGAGGTGAGGATCATCGCCAGCACCATGCCGTGGCGCCCCTTTGTGCCGTCGGGATATCCAAGCCGGTCCGCCAGCGCGAGAACGATCGGCATCAGCAGCACGATTCGCGACAGTGTCGAGGGCATCAGGAAGATCAGCACCACCGAGACCGTCACGATACCGGCGATCACCGCGCCATACCCCCCGGAGATCCGCGCCGTGATAGACCTCGCGAGACGCTTGCCGAGCCCGGTCACGTCAACCGCGGCGCCGATGATCAAGCCGCCGAAGACAAGCCAGAAGGCCCCCGAGGCGAAGCCGGAAAACACCGTCGGGGCCGGCGCGATGGAGAACACCATGGCGAGGAAGAAGAGCAGCATCGCCACCAGATGCTCGGCGATCGCGCCCGTCGCCCAGAGGCCGATGCAGAGCACGACGAGGGCGCCGGACGGCGCCGCTCCCGGCGGCATGCCTGCGGGCGGCAGGAAGGCCAGCCAGGCGCTGAGCGCCAGGACCGGCAAAAGGATCAGGTGGCGGGGCTCGAAACTCGGCATCGCAGGGATCTATCCAACTCGCAACTCGGGACGACAGGAAAACCGGCCGCGCGGCCGGTCCCGTGCCGGCAGCTCAGCCCTCGGCGCCCTTCTCGAAGAGGAGCAGGTCCGCTCCCTCCTCGACCTGGTCGCCGGCCGCAAAATGAAGCGCCGCGACCACGCCGTCGTCCGGCGCGCGGATCACATGCTCCATCTTCATCGCCTCGAGCACCATAAGCGGGTCACCCTTGGCGACATGCGCGCCCACAGCCACCTGCACCGCGATCAGCTTGCCCGGCATGGGTGCCGAAACGTGGCCGGAATCCTCGCCCGCATCGGCGCCGGAGGCCAGTGCGGATTTCAAAAGATAGCGGTGCGCCGCGCCGCCGGAAAAGACCGTCACGCTCTCGCCGTCCGCCCGCACCTCGCCGTCGAACGGAACGCCGTCGACCCGAACCCTCATGTCGCCGCCTTCATCCGGGTCTACATGCACGAGAACCGGGCCGCCGCCGTCCTCGAAACGGCAACCGCCGGATTCAAGGTGGTACTCAAGTGCGAATTCCTCCCCACCCGACAAGAGCACAATCCGGTGCAAGGGCGAGTCGTTGAGCCGCCAGCCATGGGCCATCGCCCAGGGTGAGAACGGGTCGCGGCTCCGGCGCGCATCCTCCAGCGCCTTCCGCCGCTGCGTCTCGAGCAGCGAAGTGGCGGCGATCCGATGCAGGCTTGCGGGATCTCCCGCCTCGGAGCCGAGTTCCTCGCCGTAGCGTTCGATGAAGCGGGTATCGACCTCGCCCGCGAGAAAGGCCGGGTGCTCCACGATCCGCTTCAGATAACCGGCATTGTTCGCCAAACCGTCGATCTGGGTCGCGCCGAGCGCACGGGCCAGCAGGCGGAGCGCCTCCGTCCGGTCCGCGCCATAGGCAATGAGCTTGGCGATCATAGGATCGTAATGGACCGAGACCGAGTCACCCTCGACGACACCGCTGTCGATGCGGATCCCGGTGCCCGCCTCGGGAAAACCGAGGCGCGTCAGGGTGCCGGTCTGCGGCAGGAAATCGCGGGCCGGATCCTCGGCATAGAGCCGGACCTCGACCGCATGCCCATTGCGGCGGATCGCCTCCTGCAGGAGCGGCAGCGGATGCCCCTCGGCGACGCGGAGCTGCCAGGCGACGAGATCCTGCCCGGTGATCATCTCCGTGACCGGATGCTCGACCTGCAGGCGGGTGTTCATCTCCATGAAATAGAAGCCGCCGTCCTCGTCCATGATGAACTCGACGGTGCCGGCACCGACATAGTCGATCGCCGTCGCCGCATTCACCGCCGCCTCCGCCATCGCGACGCGGACCTCTTCTGCAAGGCCCGGCGCCGGCGCCTCCTCCACCACCTTCTGGTGGCGGCGCTGCACCGAGCAGTCGCGCTCGAAAAGGTGGACGACATTGCCCAGCCGGTCGGCGAAGACCTGCATTTCCACGTGGCGCGGGCGGGTGAGATATTTCTCGATCAGCAACCGGTCGTCGCCGAAGGCGGCAGCCGCCTCGCGCTTCGCCGCGGCGATCGCGGACTCCAGATCCTTCTCAGCCTCGACCACGCGCATGCCCTTGCCGCCGCCGCCGGCACTCGCCTTCAGCAGGACCGGAAAACCGATCTCCGAGGCCGCTTTCTTCAGTATCGACAGATCCTGGTCCGCGCCGTGATAGCCTGGCACCAGCGGCACGCCGGCCTTCGCCATGATTTCCTTCGCCGCGGCTTTCGAGCCCATGGCTTCGATCGCGGGAACGTCCGGGCCGACGAAGATGATCCCCGCTTCGGCGCAGGCTTTCGCGAAAGCCGCATTCTCCGAGAGAAAACCGTAACCGGGATGGATCGCATCCGCCCCGGCGCGCTTCGCAGTTTCGATCAGGCGCGGAATGTCGAGATAGGACTTCGCCGCCTCGGCCGGACCGATCGGATAGGCGGTGTCGGCGGACTTCACATGCAGCGCGTCCGCGTCCGCCTCCGAATAAACGGCAACGGTACGAATCCCGAGGCTCTTCGCGGTCCGGGCGATACGGCAGGCGATCTCGCCGCGATTGGCGATCAGCAGGGTACGAATGGTCCGGATGCCGCTCATCGGGAGATCCAGTTCGGCTTGCGTTTCTCCAGGAAAGCGGCAAGTCCTTCGCGGCCTTCCGCGGAAGCGCGCTGATGCGCGATGCGTTGCGCGGCCTCCCGGCGCGTGGTGTCGTCCAGTTCGCGGCCGGCGATCTCGCGAAGCAGCGCCTTCGAAGCACGCATCGCGTCCGGGCCGGATTTCAGGATCTCGCCGACCATTTTCTCGACCGCATCGTCCAGCTTTTCCTGTGGATGGACCGCATGGACGATTCCGATGCGCTGCGCCTCGGCCGCCCCGATCCGCTCGCCGGTCTGGAACCAGCGGTGCGCCTCGCGCACGCCGATCGCCTGGATAACATAGGGACTGATCACCCCCGGAATGATGCCGAGCCGGACTTCGGACAGGGCGAAGCTCGCGCTTTCCGAAGCCACCGCGATATCGCAACAGGTGCAGAGGCCGAAACCGCCTCCCATCGCCGTCCCGTTCACCTTGGCGATGGTGGTCATCGGAAGGCTGTAGAGCGCGTCCATCATGTTCGAGAACCGCATCGCGTCCTCGAAATTGTCGTGCTCGCTATGATGCGCCGCCCGCTTCATCCAGTTGAGGTCGCCGCCCGCCGAGAAGCTGCTCCCGGCTCCGGTCAGGATCAGAGCGCGGACGTCGTCGCGCCCCGCCATGGCGCGGAACAGCGCATGGAGATCCCTGATCAGGATCTCGTCGAAGGCGTTGTGGATTTCGGGCCGGTTCAGCGTGACGGTGACGATCCCTGCCGCATCCTCGACAAGCAGGCTCTCCGGCCGTTCCAATCTGTACTGGGTCTGCATGGACCTACATCCTGAAGATGCCGAACTTCGTCGGCTCGATCTCGCGGTTGAGCGAGGCGGAAATGGAAAGGCCGAGAACGGTGCGGGTATCGGCCGGATCGATGATGCCGTCGTCCCAGAGCCGGGCGCTCGCATAGTAGGGATGCCCCTGGGTCTCGTACTGCTCGCGGATCGGCGCCTTGAAGGCTTCCTCCTCGGCTTCGGGCCAGCTCTCTCCCTTGGCCTCGAGACCGTCGCGGCGTACCTGCGCCAGCACGTTCGCCGCCTGCTCGCCGCCCATCACCGAGATCCGGGCGTTCGGCCACATGTAGAGCATGCGCGGGGAATAGGCGCGGCCGCACATGCCGTAGTTCCCGGCCCCGAAGGATCCGCCGATGATGACCGTGAATTTCGGCACCTTCGCGGAGGCGACGGCGGTCACCAGCTTCGCACCGTCCTTGGCAATCCCGCCGGACTCGTATTTTCGCCCGACCATGAAGCCGGTGATGTTCTGCAGGAAGACGAGCGGGATGCCGCGCTGGCAACAGAGCTCTACGAAATGCGCGCCCTTCAGCGAGGATTCCGAAAAGAGGATGCCGTTATTGGCAACGATGCCGACCGGGTAGCCCCAGAGATGGGCAAAGCCGGTCACAAGCGTGGTGCCGTAGAGTGGCTTGAACTCGTCGAATTCGGAGCCGTCGACGATCCGGGCGATGATCTCGCGCACGTCGAACGGCTTGCGGCTGTCCTCGGAGACGACGCCGTAGATATCCTCCGCATCGTAGAGCGGTTCGACCGGCTCGCGGATGGCGATGTTGGGATTCTTCAGCCGGTTCAGGTTGCCGACGATCCGGCGCGCGATACCGAGCGCGTGGGTATCGTCGTTGGCGATATGGTCGGTGACACCGGAGATCCGGGAATGCACGTCGGCGCCGCCGAGATCCTCGGCACTCACCACCTCGCCGGTCGCGGCCTTCACCAAGGGCGGGCCGCCGAGAAAGATGGTGCCCTGCTCCTTCACGATGATGCTCTCGTCCGACATCGCGGGGACGTAGGCGCCACCCGCCGTGCAGGACCCCATCACCACCGCGATCTGCGGGATGCCGTCGGCCGACATATTGGCCTGGTTGTAGAAAATACGGCCGAAATGGTCCCGATCCGGGAAGACCTCATCCTGCGCCGGAAGAAAGGCGCCGCCGGAATCCACCAGATAGATACAGGGCAACCGGTTCTGCCAGGCAATCTCCTGCGCCCGCAGATGCTTCTTCACCGTCATCGGGAAATAGGTGCCGCCCTTCACCGTCGCGTCGTTGGCGACGATCATCACCTCCTGCCCCATGACCCGGCCGATGCCGGTCAGGATCCCCGCCGACGCGATATCGCCGGAATACATGCCATGCGCCGCGAGTTGGGAAAGCTCGAGCCAGGGAGCGCCCGGATCGAGCAGCGTGCGAATCCGTTCCCGCGGCAGCAGCTTGCCACGCGCGACATGGCGCTCACGGCTGGACGCGCCGCCGCCTTCCTTGGCGACGGCCACCTGCGCCTGCAGGTCGGCAACGAGCGCCCGCATGTGATCCGCGTTGCGGCGGAAGGTTTCGTCACGGCTGTTGAGCGCCGATGTGAAAACGGTCATTTGAGAGGTCCTACCAGCCGCCGGTGCTGAGCCAGTGTTCGAGATGGTCGATCCGGTCTGCGCCCCAGAACGGCTCGCCGTCGACGATGAAGAACGGCGCACCGCAGACACCGGCGGCAATTGAGGCGTCCACCTCCGTCTTCAGCTTTTCCTTCACGTCCGGATCGTTCAGTGCCGCCTTCAGATCCTCGGGATCGACGCCGTTCTCCGCCGCGATTTCGAGAACCGCCTCGGCGCTGTTGATTGCCTTCGCCTCCTGGAAGGCCGCGTTGAACAAGGCGAGCGCGACCGTCTGCGCCAGCGCCTCGTCCTTGCCTTTCAGCCACCAGACCGCACGGGCCGCGGCGACGGAGAGGAACGGGAAGCTCTCCGGCATTTCCATCGGCAACCCCATCAGGCGGGCGCAACGCGCGAGATCCCGGCGGGCATATTCGCCCTTCAGCGGCTGGTCCATCAGAGGCTTGTTGCCGTTCAGCTTGAACACCGCACCGAGCAGCGTCGGCCTCCAGTCGACCTCGCGACCATAAAGCTTGGCCACATCGTTGATCTTGTTCGCCGCCAGATAGGCGAAGGGCGAGGAGAAATCGAAATAGAAGAGGATAGGATCCCCGCCGGTCTCGCTGTCGGTCATTGTTTCGCTCCCTTGTGGCCGGCGCCGCTCACCACGGCAGCACGGCTCCGTCGTAATTGTAGAAACACCCGTTATCCGAGGCCTTCGCTCCGTCGAGCACGGATTTGATTCCGGCCGCGCTCTCGGTCGGCAGAACCGGCGCCGACGGGCCGCCCATATCGGTGCGGACATGGCCCGGGTGGATCATCACTGCGACCAGGCCTTTCGCCCCGAACTCCATCGAGAGGCATTTGACCGCCATGTTCAGCGCCGTCTTGGAAGAACGGTACATGTACGAGCCGCCCGTGCACTCGGCGATGGAGCCCATCATCGAACTGACGAACGCCATCTGTTTGCGCTCACTCGCCAGCACATTATCCATCAGAGCATCGCAGACCCGCATCGGACCGAAGACATTCGCATCCATTGTCTTCGCCCAATTGCCGTAATCGATCTCCGCCAGGGTCCCGCCCCGGTAATTGACGCCGGCATTGTTCAGCAGGAGATCGATCTTCCGGCCCTGCAATGCCTTCGCAAGAGCCGCGACACTCGCATCATCGGTGACGTCGAGCGCGTGGATCTCCACCCCGCCGATGGCTTTCAGCTCGGAGGCCGCGTCAGGCCGGCGACAGGTACCGATGACGTCCCAGCTATCCGAGGCATAGGCCCGCGCAAGCTCGAGACCGATACCCCGGTTCGCACCCGTGATCAGAACAGTCGGCATTTTGCATCTCCCTCAGCGTTCGTTGCCCTGCGGCCGGTAGACGGTCTTTGCCGTAACCTCGACCTCGACGCGCATCTGCTCTTCGGCCAGATCGCAGATGATCGTGGTGTTCGCCGGCCGCGCCGCGTCGCAATATTTCTTGATGATCGGCTTGATCCGGTCGAACTCCTCCCGGCTGGCGACATAGACCCGGACCCGAAGCAGGTTGTCGAGATGGCTGTCCGCCTGAACAAGCGCACGCTGGATATTGTGGAAGCAGAGCTCCGTCTGCTCTTCCACGCTGTCCGGGAAGCTCATGGTCTCCGGATTGAAACCGGTGGTTCCCGAGACATAGACCATGTTGCCGTCGACGACGGCACGGGCGTAGCCGGCCATTTCTTCGAAGGGCGATCCGGAATAGATGCGTCTGCCGATCATGTGCGCTCCCTGACAGTAAGGCTTCTCAGCCGTTACCGTCTCTCTCCCACAGTGACGTGGCAACCCTCGACATGATCGTCGACCATGCCCATGGCCTGCATGAATGCATAACAGGTAGTGGGGCCGACGAAGCTCCAGCCGCGCTTTTTCAGGTCCTTCGAGAGCGCCGTCGATTCCGGCGACATCGTGATCTGCCGAAGTGTCGGAAAATCTAGCCGCCCCGGCCCGCGGTCGTCTGCCCGGAACCGCCAGACATAGTCGGAAAGCGAGCCCTCCTTCTCGATCAGCTCGATCGCCCGGCGCGCGTTGTTGATCGTCGAGACGATCTTGCCGCGATGGCGGATGATCCCGGCATCCTGCACGCAACGCTCGATGTCGGCATCCCCGAACGTGGCCACTTTCTCGATCTCAAAATTCGCGAAGGCGGCGCGGAAATTCTCCCGCTTGCGCAGGATGGTCAGCCAGGAGAGACCGGACTGGAAGCCCTCGAGGCAGATCTTCTCGAAGAGGGTGCGGTCGTCCCGCACCCGCTGCCCCCATTCGGTGTCGTGGTAATGGCGGTAGAGATCGTCGCCGGCGCACCACCAGCAGCGGGGCTTGCCGTCCGCCTCCCGGATCAGACCGTTCTCGTGTTCGATGGCCACGCGGCCCTCCCCGTCAGGCGGTTTCCTTGAACAGTTCGCGGCCGATCAGCATGCGGCGGATCTCGCTCGTTCCGGCACCGATCTCGTAAAGTTTGGCGTCGCGCAGCAGGCGGCCGGTCGCGGTCTCGTTGATATAGCCCGTACCGCCGAGGCACTGGATCGCCTCCAGCGCCATCCATGTCGCCTTTTCAGCCGCGTAGAGGATCGCGCCGGCAGCGTCCTTGCGCGTCACCTCGCCCCGGTCGCAGGCCTTGGCGACGGCATAGACGTAGGCCTTGGCGGAATTCATCGTCACGTACATGTCGGCGATCTTGCCCTGCATGAGCTGGAACTCGCCGATCGGCTTGCCGAACTGCTTACGCTCGTGGATGTAGGGCACGACGATGTCCATGCAGGCCTGCATGATGCCGAGCGAACCCGCGGCCAGCACCGCGCGCTCGTAATCAAGGCCACTCATCAGCACCCGTACGCCGCCATTCAGCTTGCCGAGAACGTTCTCCACCGGAACCTCGCAATCCTCAAAGACCAGCTCGCAGGTGTTCGAGCCGCGCATGCCGAGCTTGTCCAGCTTCTGCGCAGTCGAGAAGCCCTTGAAGCCCTTCTCGATCAGGAAAGCGGTGATGCCGTGCTGGTGCGCGTCGGGATCGGTCTTGGCATAGACCACCAGCGTGTCGGCATCGGGGCCGTTGGTGATCCACATCTTGTTGCCGTTGAGGACGTAGCGGTCGCCCTTCTTCACGGCGCGCAGCTTCATCGAGACGACATCGGACCCTGCTCCGGGCTCACTCATCGCCAGCGCTCCGACATTCTCGCCGGAAATCAGTTTCGGCAGATATTTCCGCTTCTGCTCCTCGGTTCCGTTCAGGCGGATCTGGTTAACGCAGAGATTGGAATGGGCGCCGTAGCTGAGGCCGACCGAGGCCGAGGCGCGGCTGATCTCCTCCATGGCGACGGAATGCTCAAGATACCCCATCCCGGCGCCGCCATATTCCTCGTCGACCGTGACGCCGAGCACGCCGAGATTGCCGAGTTTCGGCCAGAGATCCATGGGGAACTCGTTCGTCCGGTCGATATCCGCGGCGCGCGGCGCGATCTCGTCCGCGGAAAAGGAGCGCACCGCATCGCGCAGCATGTCCGCGGTCTCGCCCAGATCGTAATTCAGGGACGGAATGTCGTTCGGGATCATCCTCTGTTTCCTCCGCTGCGGATCTCTGTCCGCTCAATAGACATTGGGGCCATCGTCGCGGCCATGCATCAGCATCAGGGTACCGAGCGCGGTGGCGACCAGCTTCTCGGCCCCGCCCTTGACGACGTAGATATCGGCCTGACAGACAACCAGCGAGCGCCCCGGACGGACGACCTTCGCCCGCGCCGCCAGCCGCTCGCCGTCGCCGGGCGAGACGATGTTCATCTTGTATTCGACGGTGAGAATGCTGGCATCGGCGGGGGCGAGCGTAAAGGCGGCATAGCCGCAGGCATTGTCCGCCAGCGTCCCGATCACGCCGCCATGGAAGAAACCGTGCTGCTGCGTCAGTTCCTCACGGTACGGCAGCACGATCTCGCAGCTCCCGGCCGTCACGTCCGTGAGTTCGGCGCCGATATGCGTCATGAAAGCCTGCCGGGCGAAACTCTCGCGCACGCGGGAAGCAAAATCAGGGTTTGGGGTCCGGAGCGCGTTCATCGTTCCCTCATTGACGTTAACGTCAATGATTTCCGCCTTTCGAAAGATCCGTCAATGTCTGAATGCAGCTTTCCTCGACGGCATCAAGTTCGTCGAGGATGGCGGTGAGCTCACGGACCTGCTCCTGCAGCCTCGCGCGCCGCGCGCGCAGCTTGCCGAGGAGCAGCAGGATCTGCCGTTCTTCCCCGCGCTCGGCGTCGTAAAGATCGATGATTTCCCGGATTTCCTCGAGCGCAAGTCCCAGCCTCCGCCCACGCGCGATGAGCCCGAGCCGCACCCGGTCGCGCTGGCTGAAGATCCGCGTACGGCCGCGGCGCGACGGCGCGATCAATCCCATGGACTCGTAATGGCGGATCGCCCTGGTGGTCAGGTCGAATTCGCGCGCAAGATCCGCCGTGGTGATTTCCTTCAGCATGGAGGAAAGCAAATCACCGATTGACGTTTACGTCAATGGAAGCGGCTACATGAGGAAGACGGCAGCGAGTCCGAGGAAGGTGAAGAACCCGACCACGTCCGTCACCGTGGTGAGGAACACGGTCGAGGCCACGGCCGGGTCGATCTTGAAGCGCTCCAGCGTGATCGGGATCAACGTCCCGGAAAGCCCGGCAACGAAGAGATTGATCAGCATGGCAATGGCGAGGACCGCGGCAATCTGGGGATCGCCGAACCAGGCCCAGCAGACAGCGGCGGCGATGAGCGCGAACATGATCCCGTTCAGAGAGCCCACCGTCATTTCCTTCAGCACGAATTTGAGCGCGTTGGTCGAGCTCAGCTCGCGCATGGAGAGTGCGCGCACGGCAACGGTCAGGGTCTGGGTGCCCGCATTTCCGCCCATCGAGGCGACGATCGGCATCAGGACCGCGAGCGCCACGATCTTCTCGATCGTGGTCTCGAACGCGCCGATGACGCCGGAGGCGACGACGGCGGTGACAAGGTTCACCGCGAGCCAGGAGAAGCGGCTGCGCGTCGTACTAAAGAGGCTGCCGTGCAGGTCGTCGTTCGCAACACCGCCGAGGCGCAGGATGTCCTCCTCCGCCTCCTCGCTCATGACGTCGACCACGTCATCGACCGTGATCATGCCGAGCAGCCGGTCGTTCGCGTCGATCACGGGCGCCGAGACGAGACCGTACTGGCGGAACAGCAGCGCGACGTCCTCCTGGTCCATCACCACCGGAACCCGGTGAAAATCGGTCTGCATGATGTCCTCGACCAGCACGGGCCGCTTGCTTCGCAGCAGACGACTCAGAGACAGCTTGCCGAGCGGCCTGCGCGCGGGATCGATGACGAAGATGTCGTAGAAGGAATTCGGCAACGCCGCGTTTGTGCGCAGAAAATCGATGGTCTGGCCGACCGTCCAGTGCTCCGGCACGGTCACCAGTTCACGCTGCATCAGGCGACCGGCGGATTCCTCCTCGTAAGTGAGACCCTCTTCGACGATCGCTCGGTCGCGCTCCGGCAGGGCGTTGAGCAGCCGCGCCTGATCCGCTTCGTCGAGCTCACCGAGAATCCCGACCGCATCATCCGATTCGAGTTTCTGGAAAGCGGCCCGGAGGACCTCTTCGTCGAGCAGCGGAATGACTTCCTCGCGCACCCGGTCGTCGAGATAGGTCAGGGTCTCCGGGTCGAAATAGCGCCCGAGCACCGTCACCAGCCGTTCACGCGCCTTGCCCGAATAGCGCTCGATCAGGTCTGCATGGTCGGCGGCGTGCAAAGGGCGGACAAGTCGATAGAGCTGACGCGGATTGTCCTCGGACAGGGCCTGTGCGACTTCACGCTCAAGTTCCGGGGTCAGACCATAGAGCTTCGAGGCCGCAACGCTGTCATAGACCGCGAGTTCCTGTTCGAGGTGCCGGATCTTGCGCTTCAGTTTCTTCTGCTTGCGCTTCGCCCGGCGCGCTTTCTCGGCCTTCTGACCGGCGGTGGTCGGTTTTCCGGATTCGGTCGCGGCCACGGACTCGTCCGGCGTCTCCGGTCCGTTCGGGCTGTCGACCGCCATGGCGCTATCCCTTTCTGGCGCGTGCGTTGTGATGGGCCTGCGCATCGACGACCGCGACGGTCGCCAGGTTCACGATCCCGCGCACCGTGACCGACGAGGTCAGGATATGCATCGGATAGGCCGTCCCGAGCAGCATCGGCCCGACGGAAAGCCCCCGCCCGAGCGTCTTCAGCAGGTTGAACGAGATGTTCGCCGCATCGATGTTCGGCATGACGAGCAGGTTCGCGGCGCCGGTAAGACCCGCTTTCGGGAAGGCGCGCTCCCGGATCGATTCGGACATCGCGGCATCGGCATGCATCTCACCCTCGATCTCGATATCCGGATAGGCCTTCTTCAGGGCGGCGACGGACTCTCGCATGCGGACCGCCGATTCCAGGTTCGAGGAGCCGAAATTGGAATGGGACAGCAGCGCCACCTTCGGTTCGATCCCGAAGCTGCGGACTTCCGTCACAGCGAGCCCGACCATCTCGATCAGATCGGACTCCGACGGCTTCGGATTGACATGCGTGTCGAGAATGAAGACCGGCCCCTGCGGCATGATCAGGAGACTCAGCGCCGCGCAGCGATGCACGCCGGGACGCGGCCCGATCACGTCGATGACCTCGACCAGATGGTCCCGCCAGCGGCCGATCGCGCCGCAGATACCGGCATCCGCTTCGCCGCGGCAAACCATGACCGACGAGATCGCCGTCGGCCGGTTCCGCATGATCTGGCGCGCCCGATCCGGCGAAACCCCTCTGCGCGCCATCATGTCGTGATAGGTGTCCGCAAAGCTGTCGAGCCGGTCGTCGTTCTGCATATCGACGATCTCGATATCCACGCCCGGCTTCATCCTGAGATGCAGTTCCTCGATCTTCTGGGCGATCACAGCGCCCCGGCCGATCAGGATCGGCCGGGCGATTCCCTCGTCGAGCACCGTCTGGGCCGCACGCAGGATGCGGTCCTCTTCCCCTTCGGCGAACGCCACCCGCTTCGGGTCCTTTTTCGCCGCGAGCGCCATCGGGCGCATGACCTGACCCGAGCGATAGACGAACTGGCTGAGCTTCTCTTGGTACCAGTCGAAATCCTCAAGCGGCATGGTCGCGACGCCGCTGTCCATCGCCGCCTTCGCGACGCGGGGGGCGATTTCAAGAATCAGGCGCGGATCGAACGGCTTCGGGATCAGATATTCCGGCCCGAAGGACGGCGCCTCGCCGCCATAGGCGCTCACGACCACGTCCGAGGCCTCCTGCTGGGCCAGATCGGCAATCGCCTCGACCGCGGCGATTTTCATTTCCTCGTTGATCGTCGTTGCGCCGACATCCAGGGCGCCGCGGAAGATGTAAGGGAAACAGAGAACGTTGTTCACCTGATTCGGATAGTCTGAGCGGCCGGTGCAGATCACCGCATCGGGACGCACCTCGCGGACATCTTCCGGCGTGATTTCCGGATCGGGATTGGCGAGCGCGAGAACCAGCGGCTTCGGCGCCATCTTCTTGACCATGTCCTGCTTCAGGACGCCCGGCGCCGAAAGACCGAGGAACACGTCGGCACCGTCGATCACCTCGCCAAGCTTGCGGGCCTCAGTCTCCCGGGCGAAGGGCTCCAGATGCGGGTTCATCGCGGAGCGGCCCTTGTAGACCACGCCGTCGATGTCGGTGACGAAGATGTTCTCGTACTTGACCCCCATGGTCACCAGCAGCTTCAGGCAGGCCAGCGCGGCGGCGCCGGCGCCGGAGGTGACCAGCTTGATGTCTTCCATCTTCTTGTCGACGCAGCGCAGGCCGCTCAGAATCGCCGCCGCGACGATGATCGCGGTGCCGTGCTGATCGTCATGGAAGACAGGAATGTTCATCCGGGCACGGAGCTTCTCCTCGATCTCGAAGCATTCCGGGGCCTTGATGTCCTCGAGGTTGATGCCCCCGAAAGTCGGCTCGAGCGCCGCGACGACATCGCAGAACTTGTCGACTTCCAGCGCATCGACCTCAAGGTCGAAAACGTCGATATAGGCGAATTTCTTGAACAGGACCGCCTTGCCTTCCATCACCGGCTTGGAGGCGAGCGGGCCGATATTGCCAAGACCGAGCACGGCGGTACCATTGGTGACCACGGCGACGAGGTTGCCGCGGGCGGTCAGGTTCCGGACTTCTGAGGGATCCTCTGCAATCGCGGTGCAGGCATAGGCCACGCCCGGAGAATAGGCGAGCGAGAGATCGCGCTGCGTGGCCAGAGGTTTGGTCGCCTCGACCGTCAGCTTTCCGGGCCTCGGGTGCTTGTGGAAATAGAGTGCTGCTTCCTTCAGTCCTTCAGCCACAATGGCTCTCCCCGATCAGGTCTGCATCGCCATTGGATAGCCGCCAACGGCCGCGAACGCCACAGCAGAAATGGCGCCCGGAGGCGATTAAGTCATTATGATCAGAGAGAGATGGTGCGGTCGAGAAGACTCGAACTTCCACCCGTGTTACCGGACAGCGACCTCAACGCTGCGCGTCTACCAATTCCGCCACGACCGCACGATATATGGCTTCTGAAGGCTTGCGCCCTCGGGATGCGGGGGAGTAGCAAATCCCTCGGAGCTGATCAAGTGGCATTATGCTGAAAAAGTTGATCGAACGAAAAAATTACCTTCTGCGGGACGAATGAGCATCATGGACATTGAATGGCGGGTATCGGACCGGCCGGTTGCCTACCCGGAGGCAGTGGCGGAAATGGAAGCCCGCGCCGCGGCGATCCGCGACGGCAGTGCCCCGGAGCTGGTCTGGCTGCTTGAACACCCACCGCTATACACCGCCGGCACCAGCGCCAACGCCGCCGACCTCCTGCAGCCGGACC
>NZ_JAEPQA010000004.1:0-11792 GCF_017640745.1 Nisaea sp.
GATGACGGATCTCGTCGGCCCAGCCGACCAGGGTCTTCAGATCCTCGGAGAGTTCCGGCTCAACGGTCGGGATCCGGCCGAGATAGATCCCGCCGCCGGTGCCGTCGAGGGTGATCTCGTCGCCGTCCCTGACCGTCACGTCTCCCGCAGTGAAAGAGGCGAGATCGGAGGCGATCCGCACGCCGCTGGCACCGCAGATACAGGGTCGTCCCATGCCGCGCGCCACCACCGCCGCGTGACTGGTGAGCCCGCCGCGCGCGGTGACGATGCCGACCGCGGCATGCATGCCGTGGATGTCGTTCGGACTCGTTTCCTTGCGGATCAGGATCACGTCCTCGCCATCGCGGGCACGGCGGATCGCGTCGTCCGGATCGAACACCGCGATGCCGCTCGCCGCACCGGGCGAGGCAGGCAGACCGCGGGCGATCGGACGGGCCTTAGCGGCCGGATCGACCGAGGGATAGAGCAGGCTGTCGAGATCGTCGGGATTGACCCGCATCACCGCCTGCTCGCGACTGATCAGGCCCTCGCGGTGCATGTCGACAGCAATCTTCAACCCGGCCTCGACCGTGCGTTTGGCCGGCCGGGTCTGCAGCAGAAAGAGCTTGCCTTCCTCGACGGTGAATTCGATGTCCTGAACGTCGCCATAATGCCGCTCGAGCCGGTCGCAGAGCGACAGCAGGTTCTCGAACAGCTCCGGCGCATGCTCCTGCAGCGATGTCGCCTCCCCGGCTTCGGCATGCGCGGCGCTCTCGACCAGCGGCAGCGGCGTGCGAAGTCCGGCGACGACGTCCTCGCCCTGCGCATTGGGGAGGTATTCGCCGTAAGGCTCCTTCACCCCGGTCGAGGGATTGCGGGTGAAGGCGACGCCGGTGACGCTCTGCTCGCCGCGATTGCCGAACACCATGGCCTGTACGGTAACGGCGGTGCCGAGATCGCTCGGGATGTTGTGCAGCGTCCGGTAGATCACCGCGCGCTGATTGTTCCACGAACGGATCACCCCGCCGATGGCACCCCAGAGCTGCGCCTCGGGCTGATCCGGAAACGGCTCTCCGGTCTCGGCCTTGACGATTTCCTTGAAGCGCCGCGCCATCTCCGCGAAAGCGTCGGCGGTCAGGTCGCGATCCAGGACCGCGCCGTGATCCTCCTTGATCTCGTCGGCCGTCTCCTCGAACAGGAAGGCGTCGAGATCGAGCACCACCTCGCCATACATGTGGATGAAACGCCGGTAGCAGTCATAGGCGAAGCGGCGGTCCCCGGTCTTCTTCGCGAGGCCTTCGACCACCTCGTCGTTGAGCCCGAGATTGAGGACGGTGTCCATCATTCCCGGCATCGAGGCCGCGCCGCCGGAGCGGACCGAGACCAGCAGCGGATTATCGGGATCGCCGAATTTGGCGCCCCGGTCCGCCTCCAGTTTGGCGAGCGCGCTGCGCACCGCCGCGTCGAGTTCCGGCGGGTAGCTGCCGCCATGGCCGTGGTAATGGGCGCAGACGCCGGTCGCGATGGTAAAGCCCGGCGGGACCGGCAGGCCGATCGTGCTCATCTCGGCGAGATTGGCGCCCTTGGTCCCCAGCAGATCCACCATACCGGCAGAGCCTTCCGCAGCGCCCTCCCCGAATGTGTAGATCCACTTTTCCATCACGCCGCCGCTATCCCTCTATCTGGGAGAAATCCGCAATCCTGTTGGCCGTCGCCCCGACCCGGGCCAGAAGCGCCAGGCGATTCTTCCGGACAGACGCGTCATCGGCATTGACCGTGACCTTGTCGAAGAAGGCGTCGACCGGACCGCGCAAACCGGCGATGGCCGCCATCGCGCCCTCGAAATCCTCCGCCGCGAGTGCCTTGCCGGCACCCTGTTCGGCGATCACGAGAGACTGCGACAACGTCTTCTCCTCGTCCTGCTCCAGCAATGACTCGTCCGGAGCGCCCGTGTAGGTGACGCCGTCCTTCTTCTCTTCCGCCTTCACGATATTGCCGGCCCGGCGCACACCAGCCAGCAGGTTCGCACCGTCCGCGGTGGAAAGCACCGACTGCAGCGCCTCGACCCGGGCGAGCAGACGCACCAGATCGTCCTCGCCACCAAGCGCAAAGACTGCGGAGACCAGATCGTGCCTGACTCCGCCCTCGCGCAGATGCACCTTCAGGCGGTCGGCGAAGAAGTCGAGGATGCCGTCCGGCGATCCGAGACCGTCATAGAGCCCGGCCGCCTGTTCGAACGCGGCGGCCAGCGGCAGGCGGAGCTTGTTCTCGACGATGAGCCGGATCACGCCGAGAGCCGCGCGGCGGAGCGCGAAGGGATCCTTGGAGCCGGTCGGCTTCTCGTCGATGGCGAAGAACCCGGCCAGCGTATCGATCTTGTCCGCCAGCGCCACGACGACGCTTTCGGGCGCGGTCGGGCAACGGTCGTTCGGGCCTTGCGGGGAATAGTGATCGGCGATGGCATCGGCCACTTCCGGCACCTCGCCGTCATGCAGCGCGTAGTATCGCCCCATGATCCCCTGCAGTTCCGGGAACTCGCCGACCATTTCTGTGACGAGATCCGCCTTGCACAGCGCGGCGGCGCGCTGCGCCTTGCCAGCGTCGGCCCCCGGGACGTATCCCGCGAGCCAGGCGGAAAGTTTTTCCAGCCGCGCCACCTTGTCGGCGACGGTGCCGAGCTTCTGGTAGAAGAGGATGTCCGAGAGCTTGTCCCGGCGGCTTTCCAGTTTCACCGCGCGGTCCTGGTCCCAGAAGAACTTGGCGTCAGAGAGACGGGCGCGCAGCACCTTCTCGTTGCCGGCCCGGATCGTCGCGTCGCGCTTCGCATCCGCCTTCATGTTGGAGACGGTGATGAAGCGGGCGGCCAGGCCGCCGTCGGCGGTCTCCGCCGAGAAGTATTTCTGGTGGCTGCGCATCGAGGTGACCAGCGCTTCCGCCGGCACGTCCATGAAGGCCTCGTCGATCCTGCCCATCACCGGCACCGGCCATTCGACCAGACCGCAGACCTCCTCGAGCAGGCCCTGGTCCGACTTCAGCGTCAAACCCTCTGCTTTCGCCAGCGCCGTCGCGCCCTCCATGATGATCTTCTTCCGCTCCTCGCGGTCGACGATCACGTAGGCGGCACGGAGCTTCGCCGCGTAATCGGCGAAATCCGTCACCGTGAAAGCATCCGGCGCGAGGAACCGATGACCCTTGGTCTGGTTGCCGAAGGTCAGCTCGCCGCCGCCGAGGTCGATCGAGCCTTTCAGCGTCTCTCCGCCGAAGACCGCGAGCACGCCGTGCATCGGGCGCACCCAGCGGAAGGCGTGACGGCCCCAGCGCATGCTCTTCGGCCAGGCGAAATCCTTCACCGCCTCGGCGACGATGCCCGGCAGGACGGCCTTCGTCTCCGCGCCCTTGGTCTCGACCACGGCATAGAGGAAGGTGCCTTTCGGGGTTTCCCGCTTCTCGCACTGCTCCAGCGTCAGGCCGACGGACCCGAGGAAGCCCTCGAGGGCTTTCTCCGGCGCATCCGCCTTCGGACCGCGGCGCTCCTCGCGCGTGTCCGGCTGCTTCTCCGGCAGACCGTCGATCACCGCGACCAGACGGCGCGGGGTGACGTGGGAGACGGCCGAACTGTATTCGAGACCTGCTTTCTTCAGCTTTTCGGTCAGCAGCTGGAGCAGGTCGTCCGCCGCCTTCTTCTGCATGCGGGCGGGAATTTCCTCGCTGAACAGTTCGACGAGAAGCTCAGACATTTGCGGCCTCCTTCTGGGCCTTGCCCGCCTCGACCCAGCGCTCGCAGCAGCTCTTCGCCAGCGCCCGCACCCGGCCGATATAGGCCTGGCGCTCGGTCACGCTGATCACGCCGCGCGCATCCAGCAGGTTGAAGACATGGCTCGCTTTCATGCACTGGTCATAGGCCGGCAGCGGCAAAGGCCGGTCGTCCGAGAGAATGCGTTGGCATTCCGCCTCGGCGTCCTTGAAGTGCTGGAACAGGGTCTCGGTATCCGCGATCTCGAAATTCCAGGTGGAGAATTCGCGCTCGGCCTGTTTGTAGATGTCGGCGTAGGTCTTGCCGCCCTGGTCCTTCGGCACGCCGTCCCAGTCGAGCTCGTAGATCGAGTCGACGCCCTGGATATAGGTCGCGATGCGCTCGAGGCCGTAGGTCAGCTCCAGCGGAACCGGGTCGCAGTCGATGCCGCCGACCTGCTGGAAATAGGTGTATTGGGAGATTTCCATCCCGTCGCACCAGACCTCCCAGCCGAGGCCCCAGGCGCCGAGCGTCGGGCTTTCCCAATCGTCCTCGACGAAGCGGATGTCGTGATCCATCGGGTCGAGGCCGATCGCCTTCAGCGAGCCGAGATAGAGCTCCTGGCTGTCCGCCGGGGACGGCTTCACCAGCACCTGGAACTGGTAGTAATGCTGCAGCCGGTTCGGGTTCTCGCCGTAGCGGCCGTCGGTCGGCCGGCGGGAGGGCTGCACATAGGCCGCCTTCCAGATCTCGTCCGGACCGAGAGAGCGCAGCGTCGTCGCCGGGTGGAACGTACCGGCGCCGACTTCCATGTCGTAAGGCTGCAGGATCACGCATCCCTTGCTGGCCCAATAGCTCTGCAAGGTCAGGATGAGAGACTGAAAGTCGGTTCGCGGAACCGCTTCGCCGTGTGTCGACATGTAAACGCGCTCGCATCATTGGGGTTTTGCGGTGCGGCAAAGTAATGGAAGCGCCACCGCCACGGCAAGCGGTGAGTTGGCGGAATTCCGTGTCTGTCGAAACTTGAGAGCGCCGCGCGGCGCTTTGCGCTTCTAGCTCCGCCCCGCCGCCCGGTCCGCGTCCGCGATCCGGGCCTGGAGCCAGGACCGCGCATCTTGGTAATCCTCGACCTGCAGCCACGGCAGACCGACCTCGTCGTAGATCGCGCTGATCTGCGCGGAAGTCACACTCGGTGCGGTGATCTTGGTCAGATTGAAGGCAATGGCGCACATTCCCTTTGCCATTCTCTCCGCAAGACTCTCTTTCAGGCGAATGATCGACTCGTCGATGAGCAGCGCGTCGGAGACATAGTCGAGATACTGGGCGAAAGGCTGCCCGCGAAGTTCATCCACGCGAGCGTCCATATCCCGCGCGTAAACCTCCATGAGTTCCCGGTTTGCCGTCCCTTCAACACATACTTTGAAGATCCGGCCGTCCGTTTCGATGCGGTAATCACCGTGAGGTTCGAAGTCCCGCACGCCCGCGCCTCCGCAATTATACTTTGCTAAATCAAGACAAGAGAGCGGCACGCAAAAAATTGCAATACAATTTTTAGAGGTATTATCAGAAGCAAATGATGAAATCCGGATCAGGACTTAGCGCGTCTCGATCGGGCCTGCGATATCTGATCGTCGAGCCATGGCTTTGCTTCCTCGTAACTCTCGAACTCCCGCCACGGAAGACCGAACTCGTCGTACAGACCTCCGATTTGCGCCGCCACGGTGAGCCTGTGGTCGGATTGGCTGAGATTCAGTGCCGCCGCGCACATTCCGACCGCCATCCTGGCCGCGATGTTGTTGCGAAGCGTGGCTTCCGCATCATGCGTCAGGAGAACCTGGGGATCGTAAGAGGAGTAGATTGCGAAAGGCTCACCGTCGAAGCTCCGGATCCGATCCAGCACTTCGCGCGCATAGGCAGCGATGGTTTCCTCGTTCACCAGGCCGGATGCGTCGAGCTTCAGGACATAGCCGTCGCAATCCAGATGATACTCGCCATGCTGTCTGAACCCTGCCAAACCATGGACTCCAATGCCGCAATGGCCATAGCGGCGGACACCACCAACCTCAGTAGATAGAATAGATCATTCTTTCGTCACCTGAGCGAGACGTTCGAGTACCCATGCCATCGCGTCCCCTGCGTCTGCCGCCTCGAACCAGGGGACTCCGATACCCTCGAAGACCCGTGTCACCTGAGCCTTGACGAGCGACTTGTAGTCGGCGGTCTGATCGAAATAGAACGCGACACAGGACCACCCCCTGGCAACGCGGCCGGCGGCACTCCTGACCCAGGCATCCTCTGCTTCCGGGGTCATGATCATGCCGCTGCCGAAATCGCAGACCATCCCGTATGGCTGCCCGCGGAACCCCTCGACGATCTCGTTGCTCCTGCCGTTGTGGATCAGCAGCATCTCGAGATTGACCGACCCCGACGCGGCGACCTGAATCACCTGGTCATGCTCCGGGTCGAGCCAGATCTCGTAATTCCCGTGAGGGGCGTATTCGGGCACGATGGCTCAGCCGCTGACTTTTTCGATACGATAGCGGGTGTGGGCGTCATCGACACTTTCCCAGGCCCGCTTCTGCCATTCGGCCTTTGCCGCCTCGTAGCTTTCGAACGGACCGATCCGGTTTTCCGGCGAACCGTCGATCGTCTCGCTGAAATCGGTCGACTTGTAGGTTCCGCCAACGACCCAGAACTGTTCCGATCCGTCGTCCCAGATCCGGTAGCGGGTATGTGCGTCGTCCACGTGTTCCCAGGCAAGCTTGCCCCAGACCGACTTCGCGCTCTCGTAATCGGGGAACGGACCGATCTTGGTTTCCGCGTCACCGCCCTTGATATGCGTGAAGGAAGTGTCGGTATATTCGCCGCCGATAACCCAGAAGGCCATGAGGAATCTCCGTGCCGAATTTCTGGGGACGGTATACCCCTGACGGCAATCGCCCGCAATCGCGGTGCAACATCGGCCACATGCGCTCCCTGCTGGTCGCGCCTCGATACCGCCGCTATATCTGACCGGCGGCCGGCAGACACGGCCGACGGACGGAGTGCGTTATGCCCTATTCATCCCTGCGCGATTTCATGGCCCAGCTCGAGAGCAAGGGGCGCCTGCACCGCGTCAGCCAGCCGGTCTCGCCAGTCTTGGAGATGACCGAGATCCAGACGCGGCTGCTGGCCGAGAACGGCCCGGCGGTCCTTTTCGAGAACGTCGTCGGGCCGGACGGCCGAAAATACGAGATGCCGGCGCTGGCAAATCTCTTCGGTACGGTCGAGCGGGTCGCCTGGGGCATGGACCGCGAGCCGGAACAGCTGCGCGAGGTCGGCGAGACGCTGGCCTTCCTGCGCCAGCCGGAACCGCCGGGCGGCTGGCGCGAGGCGCTCGACATGCTGCCGCTGCTGAAGACGGTGATGGCGATGAAACCGCGCACGGTCGGCTACGGCCCCTGCCAGGACGTCGTGCTGCAGGGCGACGAGATCGACCTCTCCCGCCTGCCGATCCAGAGCTGCTGGCCGGGCGAGCCGGCGCCGCTGATAACCTGGCCGCTGGTCGTGACCAAGGGCCCGGGCAAGCGCAGGGAAGACGATTTCAATCTCGGCATCTACCGCATGCAGGTGCTGGGCAAGGACCGGACGCTGATGCGCTGGCTGAAGCATCGCGGCGGGGCGCAGCATTACCAGCGCTGGAAGAACGAGAAGCCGGAGCCACTGCCGGCCGCGGTCGTGATCGGCGCCGATCCGGGCACCATCCTTGCCGCCGTGACGCCAGTGCCGGATACGCTCAGCGAATACCAGTTCGCCGGGCTGCTGCGCGGCAAGAAGGTCGATCTGGTCGATTGCAAAACCGTGCCGCTGAAGGTTCCGGCCGAGGCGGAGATCGTGATCGAGGGGCATGTCTCGCTCGATGAATATGGTGACGAGGGGCCCTACGGCGATCACACCGGCTACTACAATTCGATCGAGAAGTTCCCGGTCTTCAACGTCTCCGCCATCACCATGCGGCGCGATCCGATCTACCTCACCACATTCACTGGCCGCCCGCCGGACGAGCCCTCGGTGCTCGGCGAAGGGCTGAACGAGGTCTTCATTCCGCTGATCCGGCAGCAGTTCCCGGAGATCACGGATTTCTGGTTGCCGCCGGAGGGCTGCTCCTACCGGATCGCCGTCATCTCCATGAAGAAGGCCTATCCCGGCCACGCCAAGCGGGTGATGATGGGTGCCTGGTCCTATCTCCGGCAGTTCATGTACACGAAATGGCTGATCGTGGTGGACGACGACATCAACGCCCGGGACTGGAAGGATGTGATGTGGGCCGTGTCCACGCGCATGGACCCGGTCCGGGACGTGACGATGATCGAGAACACGCCGATCGACTATCTCGACTTCGCCAGTCCCGAATCAGGCCTCGGCGGCAAGATCGGCCTCGACGCCACCAACAAGTGGCCGCCCGAGACCAAGCGGGAATGGGGCGAGGAGATCCGGATGGACAAGGAGATCATCGACCTGGTCGACCGGAAATGGTCCTCGCTCGGGCTGCCCGGCAGCGGCAAGGCGATCTGGAAGTAACCTACTTCGCCGGATAGTCCCGTTCGATTCGTTCGAGCGCGTAATTCGCGAGCGCCGCGTCGATCTCCAACATCGCATCGAGGAATCCCTCGCGGCAGGCCGCGATATGCTCCGTCTGGTGGCCTTCCTCGGCCTGCTCGACCCAGCAGTCGAACTGCGCCTGGGCGCGAGCCGACGCGTGGGGCGCTAGGATCCGCGCATCGCGTTCGAACGCCCTCAAAAGACGGTGCCGCGAGGATTTGAGGGCGGGCAGTTGCGCCTCGCCGAGCTTCCAGTCCTCCAGGCGTTCCGGTTCCACCGTCTCTCCGCGTGCCGATGCGAGGGTCTTCTGCGCGAAGCGCTCGGCATCGATCCAATCGACCATGTCGTCTGCCTCGAACAGCGCGAGACGCCGGTACTCGTTGGCGAGGCTGTGCTCGAAACCGTCATTCGGCACGGACTGGCCGCGCACGGCGGCGACGCCTTCATAGAGCTGGAAAGGCTGCGCCATCGCCGGGACGGGCGACAGGGCCACGGAAAGGGCAAGCATAGTCAGGATCCGCTTCATCGGTTCCTCCTCGAAAGATCCAGGTTGGTCCCTTTCTGCCCGCGGCCTTTGGCGGGATCAGGACGGAACTCGCCACAATCGATCTCAATTCGGCGGCACGCCTCCGGTTGCGCGCGTCGCCGATCCGCCCTATGTCAACAGCCGGCCCTGTGACGTAGGTGGGAATGACATGTCTGATATCGGCGGACTCGAACTGCTCGACAGCCTGATCGGCAAGGCGCGGAAAGCCGGCGCCGATGCGGTGGACGCCGTTCATCTCACCGGACGCTCGCTTTCGGTCTCGCAGCGCCTCGGCAAACCCGAAGCGATCGAGCGCTCGGAAGGTAACGATATCGGGCTCCGCGTTCTTGTCGGCAAACGGCAGGCCTCCGTCTCCGGTTCGGACACTTCGCCGGAAGCGCTCGACGAGCTTGTCGAACGTGCGGTCGCGATGGCGAAAGTGGCACCGGAAGATCCCTATGCCGGGATCGCCGATGCCGGGCAGATCTCGACTTCCCACCCCAAGATCGAGATGTTCGATCCCTACGAACCGACTGCCGAGGACCTGACCGATCTGGCGGCGAAGGCCGAGGAGGCCGGGCTCGCAGTCAAAGGCATCACCAATTCCGAGGGCGGCGACGCCGGCTGGAGCACCACCGAAGTCGCGGTCGCGGCCAGCAACGGCTTTTCCGGCCAGTACCGCCGCTCCAGCTTCTCCGTCTCGGCCGTCATGCTCGCGGGCGAGGGCCAGGGCATGGAGCGGGATTACGACTACACGGCCAAAGTGTTCTTCGCCGACCTCGAGGACGCGGCCGAGATCGGCCGCCGTGCCGGCGAGCGCACGGTGAAGCGGCTGAATCCGAAGCGGCCGAAGTCGCAGCGCGTGCCGGTGATCTTCGATCCACGGACCAGCCGCTCCCTGCTCGGACACCTCTCCGCGGCCATCAACGGCGCCTCGATCGCCCGCGGCACCAGCTTCCTGAAGAACAAGATGGGCGAGCAGATCTTCGCCAATGACATTCGCATCGCCGACGACCCGCTGCGCAACCGGGGCTTCCGCTCCCGCCCGTTCGACGCCGAGGGGCTCGCCTCGGAAAAACTGATGGTGGTCGAAGACGGACGTCTGTCCACCTGGTTCCTCGATCTTTCCACCGCACGCCAGCTCGGCCTGGAGAGCAACGGCCGGGCCTCGCGCGGCGCCGGCGGCCCGCCGAGCCCGTCGGCGACCAACCTCTATCTCGAACCCGGCGATACCAGCCCCGAAGAGCTGATCAGGTCCGTCGGCACCGGGCTCTATGTCACCGACATGATGGGTTCGAGCGTCAGCATCGTCACCGGCGATTACAGCCGGGGCGCGGGCGGATTCTGGGTCGAGAACGGCGAGCTTGCCTATCCGGTCTCCGAGATCACCGTCGCAGGGCATCTCAATGACATTTTCAGAAACCTGAAACCGGCGAGCGATCTGACCTTCAAGTACGGAACCGATGCCCCAACCATTCTCGTCGAAGGCCTGACTCTGGCCGGATCCAAGGGCTGATCCGTCCCGACGGCGGAATTGTTTCTTCCAGGGCGACAAACTGTTTCACCGCTTCGTGAAGCAAAAGGATTGGCAATCCGCACCCCGGCGCACCAGATCAGCGGCAATCGAGAAAGTTTCTGATCGGAGTGAAAAGATGAGCTACAAGCGTGGCTTATCGCGACTGTTCCTTGTTGTCCTGGCCATCGGGCTGGCCGCCGCGGTCACCCGCGAGCCACAGACCAGGGAGCATGGCGCGCTGGTCGAGCCGTTGCTGAGCGTTCGCGACGGACTCGCCATAAAAGGATATGACCCGGTTGCCTATTTCAGCGACTATGCCGCCGTGCGCGGCGAGGAAGCGTTGTCCGTCGAGTTCGACGGCGCGCGGTTCCTCTTTGCGGCCCCGGAGAACCGCGACCGGTTCCTGCGGAATCCTGAAAAGTACCTGCCCCAGTTTGGCGGCTTCAGCACGTTCGGCATGGCCAAGGGCAAGCTCTATGCCGCCGACCCCGAGGTCTTCGACATCATCGACGGCCGGCTCTATCTCAGCCGGAACGAGAAGGTGCGCGAACTCTGGCAGCAGAACCCGGGGGGCTATATCGAGCTTGCCGAGAACAACTGGCGCGATCTTCGGGCGCGCTAACGCGGTCTTGGGACAACCAGCATAAGCGGTGCCGACGGCAGCGAAATGCTTGCCGGAAGGTTGGTGACGATGTCGCCGTCGGCCTGCACCGGGTCGCCGCTATAGGCGCCCTCCTCGGCCCAGATCGAGACGGAACGGGTCTGCACGATCCTGTACCCTGCCGCCTTCGGCAGTCTCCCCGCCATCATGTTCGCCGCATAGCGGATCGCGTTCCAGCGCCCCGCCCGCTCGAAGAGACAGACATGAAGCATGTCCTCGTCGAGCCGCGCGTCGGGCGCGCAGACGAAGGTGCCGCCGTAGTAATGCGCCTTCGCCACCACGACCGAGGCGGCCCGGTAGGTCTCCCCGTCGATGGCCACCCGGTAATAATGCCGCTGGTAGGTCGCGAGCTGATGCAGGGTGGTCAACACATAGGCCCCCTTGCCAAGCCAGGCCTTCACCCGCGTATCGACGCTGGCGACCACGTCGGCGTCGAGCCCGACCCCCGCCATGAGCGTGAACCGGTGACCGTTGACGTCGCCCAGCCGCGCCTGGATGGCAGGGCCGCGCCAGATCGTCTCGGCAATAACCTCCGCTCTGACCTCCAGGCCGATTTCTGCCGCCAGAACGTTGGCCGTTCCGAGCGGCAGGATCGCGAGCGGCAGATCCCCGCCGCTCATCCCGTTCACCACTTCGTTGATCGTCCCGTCGCCACCTGCCGCGACCACCGCGTCGGGTGCCTCTTCGGTAAGCATCAGGCTGTGCTGGCGGGCATGGCGCGCGAAGGCTTCCGCGTCTCCGCGCGCGCCGGTTTGCAGGGTCGTGACCTGGACCCCGCGCGCTTCCAGCCAGGCAA
>NZ_JAEPQA010000004.1:11802-209837 GCF_017640745.1 Nisaea sp.
GCCTCTGTCCCGCCTTCGGATTGTAGATGACGACCACATGGCGGCGTCCGCCTTCGGGAATCGCTCCCGGTGCTGCACCCGCAAGAGTCCGGCCCGATTCGCCGGTCAACTGATCCAAATGAAACTCCCGGCGCCCCGCCTTCTCGCGGCCCCAACGATGACAGATTTATTAAAGCCTCGCCTTATCCCGACAGATTTAAAAACTTTTTTTATTTCACTTTTGTGAATTCACACAAACTTCATTTTACAACATATGGGCATCTCCATAATAGAATGCGCCACATAAACTATGGCGTTGAAGTTTTCCTTGGAATTTTGACCAAATTAAGGAAATGGAAGACGGAGATGAACAGTCAGAAGGGCATCGACCGCTATCGGGCGATCTGGATCTCCGACATTCATCTCGGAACCAAGGGCTGCCAGGCCGACTATCTGCTCGATTTCCTCCGGCACACCGAATCCGACTATCTCTACCTGGTCGGTGACGTCATCGACATCTGGCGCATGAAACGTTCCTGGGCCTGGAACCAGAGCCACAACGACGTCCTCCAGAAGCTGCTGCGCAAGGCACGCAAGGGCACCAGGGTGATGTTCCTGCCCGGTAACCACGACGAGATGTTCCGCGGCTTTCTCGGCGAGAATTTCGGCCAGATCGAGGTGCGCGACGAGCATATCCACGTCACCCGCGACGGGCGCCGCTTCCTGATCCTGCATGGCGACCAGTACGACGTGGTGGTGAAATACAACAAGTGGCTCGCCCTGGTCGGCGACGGCGCCTACAACCTCGCCCTCACGCTCAACACCCGATTCAACCAGGTGCGCCGCTTCCTCGGCTATCCCTACTGGTCGCTCTCGGCCTACCTGAAGAACAAGGCCAAGCGGGCGGTCGAATTCATCGGCAATTTCGAGCACGCCCTCGCCGAGGAAGCGATGAAGCGCGGCGTCGACGGCATCATCTGCGGCCATATCCACAAGGCCGAGATGAAGCAGATCGGCAGCGTCACCTACTGCAACGACGGCGACTGGGTGGAGAGCTGCACGGCGCTGGTCGAGCATAGCGACGGCCGCATGGAAATCCTGAACTGGGCCGAGATCCGCCATCTCACCTTTGCCTGAGAGGCCTTCGCCATGAAAATCCTGCTCGTCTCGGATGCCTGGTTTCCCCAGGTGAACGGCGTCGTCCGCACGCTGAACACGGTGATCGGCGAACTCCGGGCGATGGGGCACGAGGTCGAGACCATCACGCCGGACCTGTTCCGGACCGTCCCCTGCCCGACCTATCCCGAGATCCGCCTCGCCTGCTGGCCCTTCTTCCGGGTTCCGGCGATGATCGAGGCGGCCCGGCCGGACGCCATCCATATCGCGACCGAAGGCCCGCTCGGCATGACCGCGCGGCGCTATTGCGTGCGCAACAAGCTGCCCTTCACCACCGCCTATCACACCCGCTTCCCCGAATATGTGCAGCCCCGCCTCGGCGTGCCGGTCTCCTGGACCTACAGGGTCATGCGCCATTTCCACGGCAAGTCCGCCGGCGTGATGGTGGCGACAAAGTCGATCCGTGCCGATCTCGAGGCGCGCGGCTTCGACAACATCAGGGACTGGAGCCGCGGCGTGGATACGGAACTCTTCCGGCCACAGGCGAAGGATGCGATCGACGGCAATGCGCCCATTGCGCGGCCGGTCTTCATGTTCGTCGGCCGGGTCGCGGTGGAGAAGAACCTCCCGGCCTTCCTCGAACTCGATCTGCCGGGAAGCAAGGTCGTGGTCGGCGACGGACCGGACATGGAGATGCTGAAGCGCAAGTTCCCGGAAACAGTCTTCGCCGGCGCGAAGAAGGGCGAGGAGCTGGCCCGGCACTACGCCGCGGCCGACGTCTTCGTCTTTCCGAGCCGCACCGACACGTTCGGTCTCGTGATGCTGGAGGCGCTCGCCTCGGGCGTGCCCGTCGCCGCCTTCCCGGTTCCGGGCCCGCTCGACGTGATCGCCTCGGACAAGGTCGGCGTGCTGTCGGAGGATCTCCGTGCGGCAGCGCTGCAAGCACTTGAGCTCTCGCCGGAAGACTGCCGGAAATATGCGCTCGGCTTCAGCTGGCGCGCCTGCGCCGAACAGTTCCTCGGCAATCTCGCGCCGTTCGACCCGGAAATCGCCTTCGGCCCTGCGGAACGCCGCGCCGCCTGAGCCGTACGGACAATAAGACCTTGGCGCCGCAGCATGGCGCTAGTATGCATTCCTGTGACCGTAAGGCCCGAGCTTGCCCGAGCGGTCGGCCCGGCCCCGGAACCAGAACGGAAAGCATGCTGAAGCGACTGTTGCGCACGGAAACCGGCCGCGAGGTCGCGAGCCGCCTTCTGGCGGCACTGATCCGGGGGCTCTCGCGCACCATCCGCTGGCAGGTCCTGAATCCAGAAATCCGGGACGAGGTTTTCGCGAGCGACCGCCCCATCATCGGCGCCTTCTGGCACAATCGCATCATGTTGATGTCGGAGATCTGGCAAACCGGCCGTCCCTTCGCGATGCTGCAGTCTAAACATCCCGATGGACGTCTGATCGCGCGCACCATCGAGCATCTCGGGATCGGCGATATCGAGGGCTCGGCCGGGAAAGGCAAAGGCGGGGCGCAGGCCATGCGCTCCATGCTCCGCACGCTGAAAGAAGGTATCGCCGTCGGCCTGACCCCCGACGGGCCGCGCGGGCCGCGCATGCGCGCTGGTGCCGGCATCATCGCCCTCGCCCGGATGAGCGGCGCGCCGATCTATCCGGTGACCTGGAACGTCCGGCGCCGCCGCGTACTGAACAGCTGGGACCGCTTCATTCTGGCGCTGCCCTTCACCCGCGGCGTGTATATCTGGGGCGCACCGCTGAGCGTGCCCCGGGACGCGGACGAGGACACGCTGGAAGCTCTGCGCCTGGAACTTGAAAAACGGCTGAACGATCTCTGCCTGGAGGCGGACCGGACGCTTGGCACGGAACCCATCCTCCCCGCCGAACCCGAGCCGGCGGCCTTGGCATGATCTTTCAGATCTACAGCGGCGCCATGCGTCTCGCGTCCCCCGTCCTTGACCACCTGCTGCGACGCCGTCTTGCCCGCGGCAAGGAGGACCCGGCGCGGATCTCCGAACGGCGCGGGCAAGCGTCTCTTGCGCGCCCTGAAGGACAGCTCTTCTGGGTCCACGGCGCCAGTGTCGGCGAGTGTCAGACCGCACTCGCCCTGATCGAACGTCTGCTCGACCGCGATCCGGCTCTCAACGTCCTCCTGACCAGCGGCACCCTGACTTCGGCGAAACTGATGGCCGACCGGCTCCCGGCGCGCGCCATGCATCAGTTCGTACCGCTCGATCACCCGGCCTGGATCTCCGCTTTCCTCGATCACTGGAGGCCAGATGCCGCGATCTTCGTCGAATCCGATCTCTGGCCGAACCTCGTGCTGGCCGCCGCTCGGCGGAGCATTCCGTTGATCCTGGCAAATGCCCGGATGTCCGAGGGCTCGTTCGAGCGCTGGCGCCGTCTCTCGTTCTTCACCGGGCGCCTTTTCGCGGATTTTTCGCTCATCCTTGCGAGCAACCCGGTGCAGAAAGCGGGCTTCGAAAGCCTGACCCGGGCGCCGGTGCAATATGTCGGGAACCTCAAGCGCGCCGCCGCGCCGCTGGCGACCGACGCCGAGAAGCTTGCCGTTCTGAGAGAGGCCGTCGGCAAGCGGCCCGTCTTTCTCGCCGCCAGCACCCATGCGGGCGAGGAAGACGCGGCGGCGGAAGCGCACCGGATCGCCGCCGCGGCCCGCCCCGATCTCCTGACCCTCGTCGCTCCGCGTCATCCGAACCGGGGCGCCGAGATCGCGGCATTGCTCAAAGGTCAGGGCCTGCACTGCGCGCGCCGGTCCCTGGATGCTCTGCCCACGCCGGAGACGGAGATATACATCGCGGACACGCTCGGCGAGATGGGCACCCTGTTCGAGCTCTCGGACGCGGTGTTCGTCGGAGGCTCGCTGATCCCGGTCGGCGGGCACAATCCGCTGGAGCCGGCACATTTCGCCAAACCGGTCCTGTTCGGACAGCTGATGGCCAAGAATGCGGACATCGCATCCGACATGATCGAGGCGCGGGCCGCCCTTGAGATCGCCGATGCGAAGGATCTTGGAAAGCGCCTGCGGGACCTGCTGCAGAACGACGCGCAACGGGCCGAGCTCGGCGCCAATGCAAAGACCTTTGCCGAAGGCCAGGGCGCCATTGCGGACGAGATGTCCGCGCGCATCTGCGCCGCCGTCGCCGCCCATGGAGAGAGAAAGTGAAGGCCCCCGGCTTCTGGCGGAGCGGCGGCCTGCTGCCGGCCCTGCTGACGCCGGCCTCCTGGATCTACCGCGCGGGCGCTGCATTGCGCGCGGCGACCGCGCAGCCCTACCGGGCGCCGGTTCCGGTCCTCTGCGTCGGCAATCTGGTCGCCGGAGGCGCCGGCAAGACGCCCGTCGCCCTCTCGCTCGGACGCGCGCTTGGAAAACGCGGGCTCAAGGTCGCCTTCCTGAGCCGGGGCTATGGCGGCCGCCTCGCCGGACCGCTCCAGGTGCTGCCGGAGCGGCATAGCGCCGCCGATGTCGGCGACGAACCCCTGCTGCTGGCCGAGGCCGCACCGACCTGGATTTCGCGGCATCGCGCGAAGGGCGCCGAGATGGCCGCGAAGGCCGGGGCCGACGTGATCCTGATGGATGACGGCTTCCAGAATCCGACGATCGCCAAATCCGCCTCGGTTCTGGTCGTCGACGGCGGCTACGGCTTCGGCAATGGCTGCGTGATGCCTGCCGGACCTTTGAGGGAAAGTATCGCGGGCGGCCTCGCCCGAGCGGATGCGGTCGTTCTGCTCGGAGAGGACAAGCAGGATCTCGCCGGACCACTCGCGAAAGCGTTGCCTGTGCTGCGCGGCAAGCTTGCGCCATCACGCTCGGCGCAAGGCCTCAGGGGAGAGCGTGCGATCGCCTTCGCCGGAATCGGGCGGCCGGAAAAGTTCTTCGAGACCCTGACGGAGCTCGGGGTGAAGCTGCTGGAAGCGCGTTCCTTCGGCGACCACGAGCCCTATCGCGGCGAGGATCTGATCGACCTGATCGCCCGCGCCGAGAAAGAGGACGCGCTTCTGCTGACCACGGCGAAGGACCATGTCCGGCTGCCGGAGGAGCTGCGGCTCATGGTCCGGCGCGTCGATGTGGATCTTGTCTGGGACGACCCGGACGCGCTCGAAGCCCTGCTGGACCGGCTGGTCACTCCATAGGCGGCACAAGCACCGCCGCGTCGACCCGGACCTCGAACCAGTTGATCCGCCAGTCGAGATGCGGCCCGGTCGCCCGGCCGGTGGCGCCGATGGTGCCCATCGGATCGCCGCGCTTTAGTTCCTGACCGACCTTCACGTTCACGTCCCGCATGTGCAGGAAGGCCGAGGTCAGGCCGTGCCCGTGATCGAGGATGATCGTGCCGCCGGTATAGTAGAGATCCTTTTCCGCCAGCCGCACGATACCGCCCGCGGGGGCCACAACGGGCGTGCCGACAGGTGCCGCGACATCGACGCCGAAATGCGGCCATTTCGGCTCGCCGTTCAGGATCCGCTGGCTGCCATAAACACCGGAGATCCGCCCCTTGGCCGGCCAGATGAAGCCCTCGGCGAAATAGGCGCGCTCGGTATCGATCTCGCGCACTTTCTTGATCTGCTCGCGCTCGCGCTGGATACGGGCGAGCACCTCCGCCGGCGGCTCGACATACTTTTGCGGCAGACCGTCGATGCGCTGGATGTTGTATTCGCGCTTCGCGATCTCGAGCGTGCGGCGCT
This sequence comes from Nisaea sp., assembly GCF_017640745.1. Taxonomy (GTDB): domain Bacteria; phylum Pseudomonadota; class Alphaproteobacteria; order Thalassobaculales; family Thalassobaculaceae; genus Nisaea. The sequence continues at coordinate 17,608 of NZ_JAEPQA010000004.1, forward strand.
GCTCGCTGCCGTCCGCTCCGCGCACCACGAGCTCCGATGCCGGCGCCGCCTCGCGGTCGAAGCCGAGAACGAAGATTCCGTCCGCCCCGACCCGGACCGGCTTGCCGTCGAGGGTGAGCGTCGCGCCCGGATCGGTGCGGCCCATGACGATCCCGCCCTGGGTGAAGGCGCCGTTCATCTCCAGAGAGACCGCGCCGGCAGGCCGCGCAGCAAAGACAAGCAGAGCAAGCAGAAGGAAGCGGATCACAGCAGACTCCCCTGGGCCGGATCGGTGTTTCCCGGCTTCGGCTTCGTGGCGGATTTCGGGGCGGCGCGCTTCGGCGCAGTGCCGTCGCTCGCGCCCGCGCCGATCACCGCCTCGCGGCTGCCGTCGCCGAAATGGATCGAAACCCCGTCACCTTCGGAAAGCGCCGCGGCACTGGTCACCGGCACGCCCTCCGCGTCGCGCACCAGCGCGAAGCCGCGTTTCAGGGTCTGTTCGTAGGAATTGCTCTCGAGGATGCGGCCAACCGCGCTCAGCCGGTCGCTCCGCTGAAGCAGCGCACGATCGACCGCGCGCTCGATCTGTTCCCAGGCGCGCTCCGCGTCCCGTCCTCCGCGTGTCATGCGTTCGGCGACAGGCTCGATGCGGAGACGCACGGCGGCGGCACGCAGATCGCTCACCACGTTCTGCCGAGCCACGTCCATTGCCGACTCGAGCCGCTGCCGGGCGGTCACGAAGCGGTTTTCCAGCCGTCCGAGCTCGGCAGCCGGCTCCGGGATCTGCGCCGCGAGATCGCGCACCCGCTCCGTCAGCCGCGAGAGCATCCGGTCGGTCGCGGCGCTCGCACTCTGCCAGCGGTAATCCACCGTCTGCGCCTTCGCCTCGATGATCGCGCGCGGATCGCCGAGCCCCCGGGAGAGCCCGGTCAGACGCGTCTCCGCCTCGCCGAGCTTGCGTTGCAGCCCGTTGAAGAGCCGCGACTCGTCCTGCATCAGCGTGGCGAGCAGTTCGGCGCGCACCGGCACCGCCATCTCGGCCGCCGCCGTCGGCGTCGGGGCCCGGCGGTCCGAGGCGAAATCGATCAGCGTCGTGTCGGTCTCGTGCCCGACGGCGGAGATCAGCGGGATCTCGCTCGCCGCCGCGGCGCGCACCACGATCTCCTCGTTGAAGGCCCAGAGATCCTCGAGGCTGCCGCCGCCGCGCGCGACGATCAGCAGATCCGGGCGCGGTACCGGTCCGTCCGGCGCCATCCGGTTGAAGCCCTCGATCGCGGCCGCGACCTGGTCCTTCGCGGTCTCGCCCTGGACCAGCACCGGCCAGACCAGCACATGGGTCGGGAAGCGGTCCGAGAGGCGATGCAGGATGTCGCGGATCACCGCTCCGGTCGGCGAGGTGACGACGCCGATGACACGAGGCAGGAACGGCAGCGGGCGCTTGCGCTCGTCGGCGAACAGACCTTCCGCGGCCAGCTTGCGCTTGCGCTCCTCCAGCAGCTTAAGCAGCGCGCCCTCGCCGGCGAGCTCCATCTGCTCGATTACCATCTGATACTTGGAGCGCCCCGGGAAGGTCGTGAGCTTGCCGGTGCAGATCACCTCCATGCCTTCTTCCGGCCGGATGGACAGCCGTTCCGCGGTGCCGCGCCAGCAGACCGCGTCGAGCACCGACTTCTCGTCCTTCAGGGTGAGATAGACATGCCCCGATCCGGCGCGGGTCGGGCGCGAGACCTCGCCGCGCACGCGGACATGTTCGAAGGCACCTTCCACGGTCCGTTTGACCTGGTTGGAGATCTCGCTGACGGAGAATTCGGGAATGTTGCCGGTGGGCAGCGGGCTATCGTCTTGCATCCCCGGAATTTATGCTACAAGGCCGCCGAGCGAAAGCATGGGGACATCAAAATGAGAATTCTGGTCGTCGGATCCGGTGGGCGCGAACATGCCTTGTGCTGGGCCATCTCCGCCTCGCCCTTGTGCGATCACCTCTACTGCGCGCCCGGCAATGCCGGCATCGCGGAGGTCGCGGAATGCGTCGCCGTGAAAGCGGAGGATCTCGACGGGCTGGTCGCCTTCGCGAAGGACAAGGCCATCGACTTCGTCGTGGTCGGCCCCGAGGCGCCGCTCGTCGCCGGCCTGGTCGACAAGCTGGCGGCCGCCGGCATCAAGGCCTTCGGTCCGAGCGCCGCCGCGGCCCAGCTCGAAGGCTCCAAGGCCTTCACGAAAGGCATCTGCGACCGGCACAACATCCCGACCGCCGCCTATGCCCGCTTCACCGATCTCGAGGCCGCGAAGGACTACGTGACGAAAATGGGCGCGCCGATCGTCGTCAAGGCGGACGGGCTCGCCGCCGGCAAGGGCGTCACCGTGGCGCAGACGGTCAACGAGGCGATCTCGGCGCTCGAGGACGCCATGTCCGACAAGGCCTTCGGCGCCGCCGGCGAGGAGGTCGTGATCGAGGAATGCCTGATCGGCGAGGAAGCCAGCTTCTTCGCGCTCTGCGACGGCAAAACGGCGCTGCCGCTCGCCGCGGCGCAGGACCACAAGGCCGTCGGCGACGGCGATACGGGCCCGAACACCGGCGGCATGGGCGCCTATTCGCCGGCCCCGGTGATGGATCCGGCGATGGTCGACCGGGTGATGAAGGAAATCGTGCAGCCGACCGTGGACGGCATGGCGGCCGAAGGCATGCCGTTCAAGGGTGTGCTCTTCGCCGGCCTCATGATCACCGCCGACGGCCCGAAGCTGATCGAGCACAATGTCCGTTTCGGGGATCCGGAATGCGAGGTCCTGATGATGCGCCTGACGAGCGACCTCCTGCCGGCGCTGATCGCCTCCGCCGACGGTCAGCTCGACCAGATCACGCTGCGCTGGCGCGACGAGGCCGCGCTCTGCGTGGTCCTCGCCTCGAACGGCTATCCCGGCTCCTACGAGAAGAACACCCTGATCGCGGAACTGCCGAAGGATACCGACATGGTGACCACATTCCATGCCGGCACGACGCGGACCGACAAGGGGGTGCTGCTGGCCACCGGCGGACGGGTGCTCGTCGTGACCGCGCGCGGCGCTTCCGTGTCGGAAGCGCAGTCCCGCGCCTATGACGCCGTCGGAGCGGTCAACTGGCCGCACGGCTTCTGCCGCAAGGATATCGGCTGGCGGGCGGTCGCGCGCGAACACGGCGGCTCCAGTCGCTAAAATTTTGCGGAAAACAGCGAAAATTCCGAGGAATCAGTCATCTAACCTTCACATATAAAAAGCCGCGAAATGCACTAGAAAGGGTACGTGAGTATGCCCTAATTTTTTGCGGCGAAGCGCAGTGCTCAATTTGAAATCGGCCGCGGCCGACGGCGCGGGAATGCTTGAGTTGAGCGGTCGCTTTCCGCCCCTGGACTCGTTGGTCGCCGGCCTTCGGCATGCCTTCCAGCCCATCGTCCATCTCGATACCGGCCTGACCCACGGCTTCGAGGCCCTGCTGCGCGGAACGGCCGAACTCGGCTTCGAAAGCATCGCCGATCTCTTCGACCGTGCGGCCGAAAACGGCTCGGTCGAGGAGCTTGAGGCCCGCCTCCTGCACAAGGCCCTGCGGGATTTCGCCGCGCTTTCCTGCGCGGACGGCCTGCACCTCTTCTTCAATATCGATGCGCGCAGCCTGCCCCATCTGAGCAGCCGCACGACGGACATCCTCGGGGCCATGGCAAGCCTCGGCCTCTCGAGCACGCAGCTCTGCCTCGAGGTCTCGGAGAAGTCGGACATTTCCCAGGACAGCGCCGCAACCAGGGCGCTCCGTCAGGCCCGCGACCACGGTATCCAGATCGCGCTCGACGATTTCGGCGAAGGCTATGCGCGCCTGCGCCTGCTGCATGAAGAGCATGCCGAATACGTGAAGTTCGACCGCTATTTCATCAACAACGTCGCCCGCGACCCGAAGAAGAAGCTCTTCGTCTCGAGCCTGATCGACATGTTCGAGGTGCTGGGGATCCAGACCATCGCCGAGGGCGTGGAGACCCAGGAGGACCTGAGCAGCTGCCGGGAGCTCGGCTTCGATCTGGTTCAGGGCTATCTGGTGGCACGGCCGACGCTGGAGCATGAGAGCCTCAGCCGGAGCTACGAGACCCTGATGACCGCGCGCCGCCGCGACCGGCGGGCCCGTTCCTCCGACCAGCACATCCTGCGCGAACAGATCGTCGCCGTGCCGACGCTCAGGATCGAGACGCCGATGCAGGATGTGTTCGATGCCTTCCGCACCAACCAGAGCGCCCGGCTCTTTCCGGTCCTCGACACGAACGACCGTCCGCTCGGAATCGTCCGCGACGTCGACCTGAAAGCCTACGCCTTCTCACCCTACGGCAAGGACCTGATCGTGAACCGCAGCTTCGGCAAGCGGCTCGGCGATTTCGTGCGCCCCTGCCCGATCGCGGACATCCACACCCAGGCCGAGCGCATCCTGCAGATCTACAGCCACAACGACTCGCTGAACGGCGTGATCATCGTCGAGAATGCGCAATATATCGGCTTCCTCGACAACTCCTCCCTGCTCCGGGTGCTCAACGAGAAGAACCTCATCTTCGCCCGCGAGATGAATCCGCTGACAAAGCTTCCCGGCAACACCTCGATCTCGGACCATATCGCCGACGCGGTGACCGATACCGAAGAGACCTGCGCGCTGCTGCATTTCGACTTCGATAACTTCAAGCCCTTCAACGACACCTACGGATTCCGCCAGGGCGACCGGGCGCTGCTGCTGTTCGCGGAAAATCTCCGGCAGACCTTCAGCGGACCCGATTTCTTCGTCGGGCATATCGGCGGGGACGACTTCTTCGTCGGAAGCATCGGAGCCGATCCGGAAGCGGTCAGCCGGCTTGCCTACGAGGCACGCCATCAGTTCGCCCGGGACGTCGAGAGTTTCTACGACAAGAAAGCCCGGGAGCGCGGTTCGATCGAGGCCCGCGGGCGGGACGGAAAGCTGCGGAACTATCCGCTGCTCACCTGCAGCGCGGCCATGCTGGTGATCGAACCAGGCCGGCGGAACTCCGATCTGGAGACGGTGCTGACCGCCTTCGCCGAACTGAAGAAGCGGGCGAAAGACGAAGGCGGCTTCGCCTGCCAGACCATTCGGTAGACTTGAAGCACGCCGCCGGTCATACGGCGCCCGGGGCTTTCCCGTAGATCTTCTCGAACGCGGCCTTCAGGCGCTCGGTCTCCTCTTCGGTCATCTCGCCCATCTCGTCGATGAAGTCTTTGTGTTCTTTCAGCTGGCGCTCGCACATGGCGTGGAACACGTCCATCAGGTCGCGAAAGGCGCTGAAACGCGCATTGCCGACAGGATCCGACCGGACCTCGAAGACGGAGATGATCGCCCCCATCTTGCGGACCATATGCTCAAGCTCGGTCGCCCGTCCCTTGTCTAGCGCCACGGCGAAAACTCCCTCGCATTTTCGACAAATCGAATTTCACCGGGATCATACCCGGCTCCGGCCCGGCGGCAATCCCAATCGCGCGCACAGAAAGACGGGGCAGCGACCTCAGTGCAATTCGGCGGTCCAGACCACCACCTGGTTCCGGCCGGAATTCTTGGCCTCGTAGAGCGCCCGGTCGGCGCGCTCGGTGATTTCCTTCAGCCGCCTGCGGGGCACGAGCTGCGCGACGCCGAACGAGACGGTGACGGAAAGCGGTTCCGCGCCGTCGATATCGACCGGCGTCTCCTCGATCTTCTTGCGTACCCGGTCGAGCACCTTCCGCGCCTCTTCCGGATCCGAGTCCGGCAGGCAGATCAGGAATTCCTCGCCACCGAAGCGGTAGATCGTGTCGTACGGGCGGAGCGAATCCTCGATGAGCCGGGTTACGCGGGACAGCACCCGGTCGCCCGCATGGTGGCCGTAGGTATCGTTCACCGATTTGAAACGGTCGATATCGGCAATGGCGATCGAGCAGGGACGACCGGTGCGGCGGATCCGCTGCTGCTCGCGCATCAGCTCCTTTTCCATCGTGTGGCGGGTATTTGTCCCGGTCAGCGGATCGAGATTGGAGAGCGCCGCACGGAAGGCCCGGGCCATGCGCCCCGCCTGCTCGTTGAAACTGTCGATCTTGTGCAACAGCGCATCGTATTCCGCCGGCGGAACACCGTCGTCCTTCCAGCCCCGCACGGCGAGAATGGCCGCATGGGCGTAGATCCCCTGGTGCATGCCGACGAGCGTGGCAAAAGCCGGTTGCGAGAAGAGGTCGTCGTCCCGCTTGGTCGAGTACCAGCGGCCGAAACGGCTCATCCGGTGGGCGTCCTCGGTGACCACTTCCGGATCGGGACGGAGCCGGCAGACCAGTGCGCGGTGGAACAGCGCCAGCCATTGCCGCGTCTCCTCGATCGCGGACTCGAGCTCTCGCACGATTTCCTCGAGCTGACGGCGAGAGAGCGCCGAATCCGGAGCGTCCTGTTCCGCGCTGATGTCCTGGGCCGAAATCGCCTTATTCCCTAAATCTTCTCGCCGGGCCCCGGTCTCAGCCTATCGGGCTCCCGATGCACGGCCAAGCTTTCTCGGAACAGCGGGCTAGGCCGAGAGTTCCGGAAGCCCCTCGTAGAGCTTCAGCGCTTCCGGATTGGCCAGCGCCTCGACATTCTTCACCGGGCGTCCATGCACCACGTTGCGCACGGCGAGTTCGACGATCTTTCCGCTCTTGGTGCGCGGGATGTCGGCGACAGCCAGGATCTTCGCCGGCACGTGGCGCGGCGAGGCCCCCTTGCGGACCGTGTCCTTGATCTGCTTGATCAGTGCATCGTCCAGCGTCACCCCCTCGGCGAGGCGGACGAAGAGCACGACGCGTACATCGTCGTCCCAGTCCTGGCCGATCACGAGACCTTCCAGCACCTCCGGCAGCTTCTCCACCTGGCGGTAGATCTCCGCCGTGCCGATGCGCACGCCACCCGGATTGAGCACCGCGTCGGAGCGGCCGTAGATCACCATGCCGCCGCGCGAGGTCAGTTCGACATAGTCTCCGTGGCACCAGATGTTCTCGTAGCTCTCGAAATAGGCGCCCTTGTACTTGGAGCCGTCCGGATCGTTCCAGAACATGATCGGCATGCAGGGGAAGGGTTTCGTGCAGACCAGTTCGCCCTTCTCGCCGACCACCGGCTTGCCGTCGTCGTTGAAGACATTGACCGCGAGGCCGAGGCCGCGGGTCTGGATCTCGCCGCGCCAGACCGGGCCGACCGGATTGCCGAGCACGAAACAGGAGACGATGTCGGTGCCGCCTGAGATCGAGGAGAGCTGAATGTCCGACTTGATCGCCCGGTAGACATAGTCGAAGCCCTCCGGCACCAGCGGCGAGCCGGTCGAGGTCATCGCCCTGACGGTCGAGAGATCGTGGGTGTCCTTCGGCGTGACGCCGGCCTTGTTCAGGGCGTCGATATATTTCGCCGAGGTGCCGAACAGGGTCATCTTCTCGGCATCGGCATAGTCGAAGAGGATGTTGGCGCTCGGGTAGAACGGATTGCCGTCATAGAGCAGCAGCGTCGCTTCCGAGGCGAGGCCGCTGACCAGCCAGTTCCACATCATCCAGCCGCAGGTGGTGAAGTAGAAGACCCGGTCGTCCTTCTTCACGTCGCTGTGGAGCTGGTGCTCCTTCAGGTGCTGGATCAGCGTGCCGCCGATGCCGTGCACGATGCATTTCGGCACCCCGGTCGTCCCGGAGGAGAACATGATGTAGAGCGGCTCGTTGAAGCCCATACGGGTGAAGGAAATCTCGCCCGCTTTGAAGGCACCGGTGAAGTCGCCGTAGGTGACGGCGTTCGGCAGCCCCGAAATCGGCGGTTCGTTCCGCGTATAAGGCACGATCACCGTCTTCTTCACGCTCGGCAGCTCGGCGAGGATACCCTCCACCTTGTCCAGCGTGTCGAAGGCCTTGCCGCCGTAGTAATAGCCCTCGACGGCGACGAACACCTTGGGCTCGATCTGGCCAAAGCGGTCGAGCACGCCGCGGATGCCGAAATCGGGCGAGCAGGAGGACCAGACGGCGCCGAGGCTGGCGGTCGCCAGCATGGCGATCACGGTCTCCGGCATGTTCGGCATGAAGGCCGCGACCCGGTCGCCGGGGCCGACGCCCTCGGCCTTCAGGGCCTGGGCGAATTTGAAGACCTCGTCATAGAGCTGGGCGAAGCTGAGCCGCCGCTTCACCTTGTCCTCGCCCCAGAAGACGATCGCATCCGCATCGTCGCGGCGGCGCAGCAGGTTCTCGGCGAAATTGACCTTGGCGTCGGGGAAGAAGGCGGCGCCCGGCATCTTGTCGCCGTCCTTCAGGATGACGTCGCTGCCCTTGTCGCCAACGATGCCGGAAAAATCCCAGAACGCGTCCCAGAACGTTTCGAGCTCGTCCACGGACCATGCGTAGAGACTGTCGAAGTCGGTGAGCTTCGCGCCGCGTTCCCGGTTCACGAACTCGATGAAGCGGGTGATGTTCGCGTTCGCGATGCGCTCGGCGCTCGGCTGCCAAAGCGGTTTGCTGTCGGTCGTCATCTCTAGGCGTCCCCTGTTTGCCGCGCCATTGCCCGGAACGCGGTCCGGTCAGCGTCTTGCCATTCGCCCAAAGCTATAGCGAGGCGCCGTCCGGCGGGCAATGCTGCAATGCGCAATGGGCGCTGGCGAGCGCCGCTTCGATGCGGGTTAGCTGGATGCAGCAGAATGGAAGACGGACGAGGACGATGGACGGGGCAGCGACACCGGACGGCATCGAGATACGGAAGGCGGTTCCGGGAGAAGCGGAGGAGATCGCCGGCTTTCACGTCAGGATCTGGCGCGAGACCTACGGCCAGATGGCGCCTGCCGAAGCCGTCGCCATCCTCGACGAGAAGCGCCGCCTGCCGGGCTGGATCGAGACCCTGACCTCGGAAGACCGTCGGAAGAACACCGTGCTCGCCCTTGCCGGCAGGCAGATCGTCGGGCTTGTCAGCTACGGACCGCCAGGATCGGAAATCTTCGGCCGGCGCGGCGAAATCAAGCATCTCTATGTCGACGGCAGCCAGCGCGGACGCGGGCTCGGCGCGCATCTGCTCCGGCTCGCGCTGCAGGAAATGAGCACACTCGATTTCGAGGGCGCGGGCCTCTCCGTGGTGGAAGAGAACGAAGCGGCACGGAAGTTCTACCGTGCCCTCGGAGGGACGGAGAGCGCCACGTTCGAGGACCCGGGCCCGATCTGGAAATCGCGCAACATTCTCGTCGTCTGGCCCGCGCCGAGACTGGCGACCTGATCCTCCGGGGCAGCCTCAAGGCTGCAATGCGCAATCGGCGCTGGTAATGCGGCGGGCGGGGCGTATCCTGAAAGCCTTCCGCAGATCAAGGACATGGGTGCCGCCGGGTGCCTGAGATCGAGCCTATGGCCCCCGCCGAAACATCGCTGTCCTCCCGCTTCGCCGCGCTCTCCCCCAATACCCAGGGGGCGCTCTGGATCGTCGTCTCCTGCGTGATCTTCTCGATCATGCAGGCGAACGTGAAGCTGCTCGGCGCCCGGCTCGACACCTTCCAGATCGCCTTCTTCCGCTGCGCTTTCGGGCTCGCCGTGATCCTGCCCTTCATGGTCCGGGCCGGGCCGCAGGTCTTCAAGACACGGCGCCCCTTCGCGCATCTGCTGCGCGGCTGCCTCGGCGCCGGCGCGATGGCCTGCGGCTTCTATTCGGTCACCCACATGCCGCTCGCCGACGCGACGGCGATCAGCTTCGCCAAGCCGCTCTTCATGATCGTGCTCGCGGTCCTGTTCCTGAACGAGAAGGTCCGCTGGCGGCGCTGGAGCGCGACCGCCGTCGGGTTCCTCGGGGTGCTGATCATGGTTCAGCCGGGCGGCTCAGAAATCGGCTTCGCCTCGGGTGTCGCGTTGCTCGGCACCTTCTTCGTCGCGCTGGTCGTGGTTCTGGTCAAAAAACTCAGCGCGACAGAATCCCCGCTCACCATCCTTTTCAGCTTCGGCATCGTCTCGACCTCGATCATGACCGTGCCCGCGATCCTGGTCTGGCAGCAGCCGACCTGGACCGAGATGGCGATGCTGCTCTCGGTCGGCGCGCTCGGCTCGGCCGGACAGGCCTGCGCGGTCAAGGGTTTCAAGGTCGGCGAGGCGACGGCCGTGGTGCCGTTCGACTATTCGCGGCTGCTCTTCGCCGGCTTCATCGGCTTCTGGCTCTTCGGCGACGTGCCGGGTCTGCACACGCTTCTCGGCGCCGGCCTGATCGTCGCCTCGACGCTCTATATCGCCCACCGCGAAGCAAAGCTCGGCAAGGTGCCGGTGCGCAACAAGACCGACCATCACCCTGTCCTGCTTCCCGAAGAGCAGGAAGCGGCGAAGGAAAGGGCCTAGAACGGCCCGGTCACACCGGAGGCAATGGCGTTGGCGCAGGCGAGCAGGACCAGGATCGTCAGAACCTTCCGCAGACCCGCATACCATTCCGGAAAGAACCCGGCGCGGCAGGCGCGCAGGTCGATGAAATAGGCGAGTCCGATGCCGACGACGATCAGCATCAGCCCGGCGAACGGCACCAGAAGGGTGCCGATCCAGGCGATCAGCGCCGGGATCACGCTCCAGCCGTAGCGCGCCCAGGCGGCCCGGTCCATCTCCTCGGCGTCCTCCTCGCGCGCCTCCTCAAGCTCGCCCTGCCACATCGCAGCGCCCCAATGCACCGCACCGAGGAAGGAGAGGATCGCCGCGCCATAGGTGATCATGCTGTCGATCAGCACATAGCCGTAGAGCGGGTCCATAAGCCAGAGCGGCAGCGAGAGCAGGTAGAACGGGATCACCCCGCCGAGACCGAGGATCAGGGCCGGGCGGGGGACGTCGCGGAGCGAGGAGAACATCGGCAGTGCTTCCGTTTGCCGCGCTGGACGCACGGGCGGGTTTCGGTTTCACTGCCGCCAGTTATAGCCTTCCCGCGCAAGGTCAAGAAAGACCGGCGGGCAGAAAACACCTCGAGGGAGCTAAAGAGATGCAGGTTCAGGGGCAAGCCGCGATCGTGACCGGCGGCGGCAGCGGGCTCGGCGCGGGCACCGCACGGGCGCTGGCGGCGGCCGGCGCGAAGGTCGCGCTGTTCGACGTCAACGAGGAGGGCGCGAAGAAGGTCGCCGCCGAGATCGGCGGCATCGCCGTTCCCTGCGACGTCGCCGACGCCGCCTCGGCGGAGGCCGCCATCGCCAAATCCCGCGAGGCGCACGGTCCGGCCCGCATCCTGGTGAACTGTGCCGGCATCGCGCCGGCGGAACGCATCGTCGGCCGCAACGGGCCGACGCCGCTCGACAATTTCCGCCGCGTGATCGAGGTGAACCTGATCGGCACCTTCAACATGATGCGGCTCGCCGCCGCCGACATGCAGGGCATGGATCCGCTGGAGGACGGCGAGCGCGGGATCGTGATCTCGACCGCCTCCGTCGCCGCCTTCGAGGGCCAGATCGGGCAGAGCGCCTATGCCGCCTCCAAGGGCGGGGTGCATGCGCTGACCATCGTCGGCGCCCGCGAATTCGCCAAGGTAGGGATCCGCTTCAACACCATCGCGCCGGGCCTGTTCGGCACCCCGATGCTGCTCGGCATGCCGCAGGAGGTGCAGGACAGCCTTGCCGCCACCGTCCCCTATCCGTCGCGCTTCGGTACGCCGGAGGAATACGCGAAACTGGCGCTGGCGATGATCGACAATGTGATGCTGAACGGCGAAACGGTGCGGCTGGATGGTGCGATCCGGATGCAGCCACGGTAATTTTCCAACCACAACCTACACAATGTCATCCCGGCGGATATCTGGGGTCCACTGGTTCAGCAAGCACGCAGCGTGATCAGCGGATCCCGGATCGGGGCCTAGGGTGACAGCCGCGAGAAATCAAGCGGGGTATTTCATTATAAAGTTTTGAATGGAGGAAAGCATCAATTTGACTTGCTGAATGTCATATTCATCGTAATTTCCATGAGCTGCATTGTTTCTTAAACCAAGCCAAGCCGTAATGTTTTTTTGATCCAGCTTATTTATTATGCCTTTAGAAGAAAGCGAGACATTCAAAGCCTCTGATTTTCGGAATTTTCCATTTTCTTCAGGAGGAATTCCGTTTTTCTGACACAACTGACGAAGGTGCTGCTCGAGAATGCTACCAACAATTACAGCGGCCGCATCCTTGTAACCCTGCGAAATCAAATGTTGCGCCATTTCAACGAAACTCGCAAAAGTGTTCGCATGTACTAATTCTTCTATACTTTGAAGATATCCCAGTTCATACTCGTCCCTCATCGCCATAAGCAACCCAGCCAATGACCTAATAAATAATCCCGGCTTTCCTTGAGATAATATTCTATCCAACTCTTGTGAATGGGTCGAAGATTGAACAGAAAATCTCCTCGCCACACTAGCCATCATATTAAAAACCTTATGCACCGTTGAATGATCCACATCATCCAACGCAAACTCCTCAGACCTTTCAGAGATTAATCTGAAACGTTCCAAAACATTATCGATCTGATTAATGGCTATTTCTGAGTCCATTTCAAAACTCCATAATTGAAATGCTTCTATACAGCTCTAACCAACTACCGCAACAACTCCTCGACATAGGCCGGCACGATCTCGCTCGCGGGGCCGTAGCGCTTCTCGGCAAAGAGCGTCGCGCCCTCGGAGGGCTCCAGATTGAGCTCGATCGTGTGGGCGCCGTGCATGCGCGCCTCCTGCACGAAGCCGGCGGCCGGATAGACGTTGCCGGAGGTGCCGATGGAGATGAAGAGATCGGCATCGGCCAACGCCGCGTAGATCTCCTCCATGTAAAGCGGCATCTCGCCGAACCAGACCACGTGCGGGCGCAGCGTGCCCGCCTCGTTCGTGGTCGGATTGCGGCTCTCCAGGCCGAGATCCCCCTGCCAGTCGAACACCTCGCCGGTGCGCTCGCAGCGCACCTTCAGCATCTCCCCGTGCATGTGCAGGAGCTTTTCCGAGCCCGCACATTCGTGCAGGTCGTCGATATTCTGCGTCACCAGGAGCACGTCACCGGGCCATTCCTTCTCCAGCCGGGCGAGCGCCGTATGGGCCGCGTTCGGCTGCACGTTCGCGTTCAGGAGGGAGCGGCGGCGGGCGTTGTAGAACTCGTGCACCATGACCGGATTGCGCAGATAGCCCTCCGGCGTCGCCACGTCCTCCAGATTGACCTTCGACCAGATCCCATCCGCATCGCGAAAAGTGTCGAGGCCGCTTTCCTTGGAGATGCCCGCCCCGGTCAGGATGACGATAGAGGCATCGGGAGAGAGATTGAGCTGCATCGAAGTCTCCTAGCGGCGGTCGCGGAAGAAGTCGCGGAGCAGGTCGCCCGCGCGGCGCTCCTCGACCCCGCCGACCACTTCCGGCGCGTGATGGCAGGTCGGCTGGGTATAGATCCGGGGCCCGTGCTCGACCCCGCCTCCCTTCGGATCGTAGGCCCCAAAGACGAGGCGGCGGATGCGGGCGAAGCTGATCGCCGTGGCGCACATCGGGCAGGGCTCCAGCGTGACATGGAGATCGCACGCGACGAGCCGCGGCGCACCGACTTTCGCCGCGGCCGCGCGGATCGCCAGGATCTCGGCATGCGCGCTCGGATCGTTCAGCTCCTCGACCCGGTTGCCGGCCGCGGCCAGCACGATACCGTCGGCATCGGTCACCACCGCACCGACCGGCACCTCGCCGCGCGCCGCCGCCGCTTCCGCCTCGGCGAGGGCCAGTGCCATTGGATTTTCGGTTTTCCCGTCCATCTTTCCTTCCTAGCGGGAAGCGCTCCCGGCTCCAAGCCGTTTGGATGCGCGTTGCATCCGCGCGCGCCCGCGCGTAAGACCTGATTCATGAGCGAATTCGAAAAAGTCTTCACCGAGGATCGCGGTCCCGAGCGGATCGCCAAACGGCTTGCCCGCGCCGGGCTCTGCTCGCGCCGCGAGGCCGAGCAATGGATCGCCGCCGGCCGCGTCGAGGTGGACGGCGAGCTACTGACCACGCCCGCCGTCACCGTGACCGCGGAGTCCCGGATCCGGGTCGACGGCCGGGACCTGCCGGTGATCGAGCCGACCCGTCTCTGGCGCTTCCACAAGCCGCGCGGGCTGGTGACCACGAACAAGGACCCGGAAGGTCGCGAGACGGTGTTCGACGCCCTTCCCAAAGACATGCCGCGCGTCGTCACCGTCGGCCGCCTCGACTTCGACACCGAGGGCCTGCTGCTGCTGACCAATGACGGCGAGCTGTCGCGCCTGCTGGAACTGCCGTCGACGGCCTGGCTCCGGAAGTATCGCGTCCGGGTTTACGGCTCGATCACCGAAAGCTCCATCGAGTTATTGAAGAAGGGCGCGACCGTCGACGGGATCAAATACGGTCCGGTCTCCGTCGAGCGGGATATCGAGGGAAAATCCAACACCTGGCTCACCCTCGGCATCCGGGAGGGCAAGAACCGCGAAATCCGCAAGCTGATGGAACATGTCGGCCTGCGTGTGAACCGGCTGATCCGGGTCTCCTACGGCCCCTTCCAGCTCGGCGATTTGCCGGCGGGCGAGGTTGCCGAGGTGCGGCAGGCAACCCTCAAGGAACAGCTCGGTTTCAAGGAAGAGAAAAAGACCGGAACCGCGACGGCGAAACCCAAGGCCCCGTTCAAGGGACCGCGCAAGAAACCGGGCGCGGCAGCAGCCGGTGGAAAAGGCCCGGCCGGCAACAAGGGTCCGGCCAGAGGCAAGGCGGGACCGGATGCGGAAAAGCGCTCGACGCGCAGCGCCGGCGGCAAGCAGAATGCCCCCCGGGGAAACGCAAAATCGCGGCCGGCTCGGGGAGAGAAACATGCGGATCGTCGCGGGCAAGCATCGCGGAACCAAACTCGTCGCCCCTGAGAACTGGACCACTCGGCCGACCGCGGACCGGACGCGGGAGTCGCTGTTCGGAATTCTTTCAGGCGGCAAGCACGGGGACCCGGTAACCGACGGGCTCGTCGTCGACGTCTTCGCCGGCACCGGCGCGCTCGGACTCGAAGCGCTCTCCCGTGGCGCCGCAGAGGTCTTCTTCATCGAAAGCGACCGCGAGGCGGTGACCGCCCTGCAGAAGAACATCATCCGGCTCCGGGCGGGTGGCGACGTCACCGTGATCGAGGGCGACGTCCTCAATCTGCACCGCACCAGCCCACGGCCGGTCACCCTTGTGCTGATGGACCCACCCTATCGCAGCGGCTTCGCCGCGCCCGCGCTCGACAAGCTGCACGAGCGCGGCTGGATCGACGGCAATACCCTGATCGTGGTCGAATGCGAGAAGGGCGAGGAACTCGAGGTGCCGGAATGGCTGGAGGAAATCGAGGCGCGCACCTACGGCCGCGCGCGGCTCAATTTCTTCCGGCCGAATTTCAGCGTCGATGCGGGAAAGGAGAAGCTCGGTGAAGCTTGACGGTTCCTGCCATTGCGGCGCCGTGCGCTTCAGTCTGGAGAGCCGGCACCCCACTCCGTTCAACCACTGCTACTGCTCCATCTGCCGCAAGACGGCGGGCAGCGGCGGCTACGCGATCAATCTCTCCGGCGATTTCGAAAGCATGAAGGTCGAAGGCGCGGAGCACATCTCGAAATACCGGGCCGTGACCGACGGGCACGAGAGCCCGGCGGAGCGCAGCTTCTGCAGCAAGTGCGGCTCCGCTCTCTGGCTTTGGGACCCGCGCTGGCCGGAGCTGGTGCACCCGCAGGCCGGCGCCATCGACACGCCGTTGCCGGCCGCACCGGAACGCACCCATCTGATGCTCTCCTCGAAACCGGACTGGGTGCCGCTGCATGCCGGGCCGAAGGACCAGTGCTTCGAGGACTATCCGGAAGAAAGCATCGAAGACTGGCACAAGCGGCTCGGGCTGGAGCGCTAGGGGCCTCTAGCCCCCGAGGAAGAGCCGCCCGACCTCCGGGTTCGCCAGCAGTTCTTCACCGGTGCCGGCCATCGCCGTCTGGCCCGAGACCAGAACATAGCCGATATCGGCGAACTCGAGCCCCTTCTTCGCGTTCTGCTCCACCATCAGGATGGTCTTGCCCTCGACCCGCTGCAGGTCGTCGAGAATCTCGAACACCATGTCGATGAAACGCGGCTCGAGGCCGATCGAGGGCTCGTCCACCAGCAGCACCTCCGGCTCCATCACCAGCGCGCGGCTGATTTCCAGCAGCCGGCGCTCGCCGCCGGAGAGCACCTTGGCCTGGTGATTGCGGCGCGCGGCGAGGCGCGGATACTTCTCGAAAATCCGCTCCGCCGCCTCCTTCGCCTCCGAGGTCTTCTCCTTCAGGTAACCGCCCATCCAGAGATTTTCCTCGACTGTCATGCCGCCGAACACCGACTTGTCCTGCAGGATGTAGGCGATGCCCGCATTCTTCAGCTTCTCATTCGACGAGTAGTGCGTGACGTCCTTGCCGCCGACCGTGATCTTTCCGGAGAAGATGTTGGTGAAGCCAAAGATCGAATGCAGGATCGTCGACTTGCCCGCCCCGTTCGGCCCGATCAGGCAGCAGGACTGGCCCTTGCCGACCTTCAGCGAGAAGTCGTGCAGGATCTCCATCTTGCCGTACCCGGCGCGCAGGGACTCGATGGAAACATAGGGCTCTGGTCCTGCAAGCGCATCGATCCGCGCCTGGTCCGGTCCCTCGGCGATGGCCTCGACCTGACGGACCACGTCCTCGACGGAGATGACCGTCTCGACACCGCCGCGGCCATAGCCGCTGATCCGCGTCTCGCTCACCGTCACGGTGACGTCCTCTTCCTTGCCGCTCATCAGTGGGCTCCCAGATAGGCATCGACCACGCGCGGGTCATTCTGGATCTCGTCCGGCGTTCCGGTCGCCAGCAGCTCGCCATGGGCGAGGCAGGAGATCCGGTCGGCGAGATTCATGATGACGCGCATGTTGTGCTCGATGACGAAGAGGGTGATGCCGAACTGCTCGTTTGCCCGTTTCAGCCGGTCGATCAGACCGTTGATCAGGGTCGGGTTGATCCCCGCCGTCGGCTCGTCCAGCAGAAGGACCTGCGGCCGGTTCATAAGTGCCATGGCGAATTCCAGCAGCTTCTGCTGCCCGAAGGAGAGTTCGCCCGCCACCAGAAAGCGCTTCTGGTAGAGTCCGACAAACTCCAGCAGTTCCTCCGCGAACTCCTCTGTCTCGCGGTCCCGCATGGAGCCGAACATGGAGCCGAGGCCCTCGTCCCGGTGCGAGACCGAGATCAGCATGTTCTTCATGCAGTCCATCTTCGAGTAGATGCGGGTCTGCTGGAAGGTCCGGAGCAGGCCGAGCCGCGCGATCTCCGGTACCCGGAGCTTGGAGATCTCCTTGCCCCGGAACTTGATCGAGCCCTCGTCGATCGGATGGTAGCCGACGATCGAGTTGAACAGCGTGGTCTTGCCCGAACCGTTCGGCCCGATCAGGCCGGTGATGCCACCCTCGGCGACATCGATGCTGACATCCTTGTTCGCGACGACGCCGCCATAGCTCTTGGAGACGCCGCGCACTTCGATCAGGTTGCCGCTCATTCCGCTGCCTCCGCCTGGCCGGTCCGGCTCATTTTCTCGTCCACCGTCACGCCGAACAGCGCCGGCCAGCGGTCCTGGGCCCAGCCGAGGATGCCCTGCTGGAAATAGACGATGTTGAGGATGATGATCGCGCCGAGCGCGACCCACTGCCAGCCGAGCAGTTCGGTCCAGGTCACTTCCTTGACGATGTGGAAGAGAATGGCGCCGAGCACCGGCCCCCAGAGCGTCCCCTTGCCGCCGAGCAGGGCCATGGCGACCATGAAGATGCCGAAGGTGGCGGTCGGGAAGGCGACCTCGAGCGGCTCGATGAAGCCGGACATGTTGCCGAAGATCGCCCCTGCCATGCCCATGAAGAAGGCCGAGATGGCCCAGGCCATCACCTTGTAGCGCGTGGTGTGGATACCCATCGCCTCGGCCTTGTCCTCATCGTCACGGATCGCGTTGATCGCGAGGCCGAAACGGGTGCGGTAGACCGCCCGGATCACCATGTGGCAGACGATCGCGAGCACGAAGAACATGACGTAGAAGACGATGGATCCGGTGCCCGCCTCGCCGGGGAAGATCGGCATGGAAATGCCGCTGCCGCCTCCGACATAGCGCCAGCCGCTGATCAGTTCCGCCACCGCGACCGCGAGGCCGAGCGTGCCGATGGCGAAATACGGGCCGCGCAGGCCGAGCATGAAAGGCCCGACCACCAGGGCGAAAACAGTCGCCACCGCGCCCCCCGCCCCGATGCCCAGCACCAGACCGGTCCAGTATTGCGAGACGGTGAAGTCCACCTTGATGGCGCCGAAGGACGCCGTGTACTCCATCACGTCGTAGACGAGGCCGATCTGCACCACCGCCGAGGCATACATGCCGAGGCCGAAGAAGGTGATGTTGCCGAGCGAATTGTAGCCCATCTGCCCGCCGGTCATGTCCCAGGTGACGGCCATCAGGACCATCAGCCACATCACCGCCATCTGGCTGGTGATCGAGGGAACCAGCAGGGGCCCGATGATGCCGACGGCGATCAGAAAGGCGTAGATCTTGAGATCGAGACTGCGCGCGCTCATCGGACCACCTGCCGCACACGATAGAGCTGGAAGAGACGCACCATCAGCACGCCGACGAGAAGCGCGACGACGGCGGCGATGGCGAACTCGGCCCCGAACACGAAGCCGGCATAGTTCTCCCAGACGCCGAGGCCGAAGCCGGCGATGATCACGCCCGGCAGATTACCGAGCCCGGCCGCCGTGACGATGATAAAGGAGCGGATCGAGTGCACCAGGCCATAATAGGGCTGGATGTTCCAGATCATCGCCACCAGCACCCCGGCCGAGCCGCAGATCGCGGCGTTCAGCGCGTAGGTGAAGGCATAGACCCGATCGGTATTGATGCCGAGCACGCGCGCGGCGCGCGGATCCTGGGCCGTGGCCCGGATCGCCTGCCCCATTCTGGAATTGCGCATGAAGAGAATGATCCCGACCGCGAGCACGGCGGCGAGGCCGAGGCTGACGATGCGGATCACCGGGATGGCGAGATCCCCGAGAATGAGTGTTCCGAACCCCGCTTCGGCGATCCGCACTTCCGGGCCGAAGACCAGGTTCAGCGACTGCTGGATCAGGAGGCTGAGGCCGAAGGTCGCGAGCAGCGAGGTGAACATGTCACGGTCGACCACGCGTTTGATGATCACCAGATAGATCACCCAGCCGAAGCAGAACATGAGCACGAAGGCCACGGGCAGCGCCACGATCGGATGGATGCCCCAGAGCGTCGCCTGATAGGCGAGATAGCCGCCGAGAATGACCAGTTCGCCCTGCGCCAGGTTCTTGACGTTCATCACGCCCCAGACCAGCGCCAGGCCATAGGCCGCGAGCACGAAGATGCCCCCGATCAGCAGTCCCTGGATCAGCAGGTCGACGGCGAAGATCGGTGCCTGAAAGAGAATCGAGATATTGTCGAGCATGGAAGCGCTCAGCCTTTCTTGCCGGGTTGAGGCCGCCGGAGCGGCACCCGCAGAGAGAAGGAAACGCGGTGGAAGGGGATGCCTTCCACCGCGTTCACGAGGTCATACGCTCAGTATTTGGGCTGACGCGGATGCTGGACCTTCGAGGAGGCCCATTTCGTCGGCGCGACAACCAGATACTCGCCGCCCTGGATCTGGCGCAGCACCATCGGCTTGGCGATGTTGTTGCCTTCCGGAGCGAACTTGATCCGACCGTAGAAGGTTTCCATGTCGGTCGCCGCGATCGCGTCGCGCAGGGCTTCGGTGTCGAAGCTGTTTGCCCGCTCGAACGCGTCCTTCCAGACCTGCAGGGCCGCGGAGGCCTGGGCGGCCTGGTACGGGACCGTCTTGTAGCTCGGATAGGTCTTCTTGAAGAGCGCGTCATACTCGCCGGCAGTGCCGAAGAGATCGTCCTTGTAGCTCAGGGTCTCGGACCACTGCGTCGGGCAGAGGATGCCTTCCATCGGGCCGGCACCGAAATTCTCGGTGATCTTGGCCGACTCGCAGTGCGTCATGGCGATCATCGGCACGTCGAGCTTCATTTCGCTGATCTGACGGCCTGCGGTAACAGCACCCTTGGCGTGACCGGAAATCACCAGCAGATCCGGCTTCAAAGCCTTCACCTTGGTCAGGGTCGAGGTCATGTCGGCGAGATCACGCGGCAGCTTGTCGTCAATGACGATGTTCATGCCGTGCTTTTTCGCGTCTTCGACCACACCGGCACGCACGTCGAGCGAGAACGGATCGTTCTCGAACGCCATGGCGACCTTGACGTCGGACGCCTTCTTGCCCGAGGCCTCGGCCAGTTCGGCCGCCAGCGCGACGGAGCTCGCGAGATACTGCTCGGAGGTCGAGAGCACCGCGAACATGTAGCGATAGCCCTGGGTGAAGAGCGAGCGGGACGCGCCCTCGGCCTCGATCATCGGGATCTTGTACTTCTCCGTGACCGGCGCAATGGCCTTGGTCAGGCCGGAGCTGTACGGGCCAAGCATATATTTGACGCCGTCCTGATTGATCAGGCGCTCGGCGAGCTGCGCGCCGCGCGCCGGGGTCGACTCGTCGTCGTAATAGGCGACCTTGAACTTGTAGCTCTTGCCGCCGACCTTCACGCCGCCGTTCTTGTTGATCATATCGACCGCGAGCTCGTAGCCGTTCTGCGTGTCGATACCGTTGGTGGAATATTTGCCGGTCAGCGACATCGCCGCGCCGAGAATGATGGTGTCCCCTTCGACCTTCGCGTCGGCAGGTGCCGCAGCGAGACCGAACGAGGCGGTCAGGGCGGCCGCAACGGTAGCGGCACGCATATCCATTTTCAGGAAACGCATCTCAGTTCCTCCCTTGTCATCCAGGGAGATCGCAGGCCCATGCCCGAACCGCATTTTTTGTTTTTTTGGCGGCGCGCTCTCCCTGTCCGGAAAAACGTTAGAAAATCCGCCGGGTCAACGCCAGTCCTTTTTCCGGGATGCAAGATCGCGAAGAGCTAGATCACTCAAGCTTGAAACCTTGGTCGCGCAAATATTTGGCGAGCTGGGTGCGCTCCGGCTTGGAAACTTGCCGGGCTTTATCTTCCGACCATCCGTAATCTTGCGCCAGCCCGTATTCAGCGACCAATCTCTGCTTTTCGTCGGGGATACGGTAGCGCGCGCTGCGCCTCGCATCGTAGCCGTCGAGCTCGGCCTCGAGGCCGCTGTCGTCATAGCGGTCCGTGTGAACCATCACGCGCGGCGGCAGGCGGAGGCTGATATGTCCGGCTCCCGCCGGCCAACCGAGGCAGAAGCCGCAGAGCGGAAAGACGTGCTCCGGCAGCTCCAGCAGCTCCGACACGGTCTCTATATGGTTGCGCACGACGCTGATCGGGCAGCAGCCGAGCCCGACGGACTCCGCCGCCCGGATGAAGTTCATCAGCACCAGTCCGGCATCGACTGCGGCATTGAGAACGGAATCCAGATGATCATTGCCGAAGGGCTTGCCGCGCAGTTCCGAGACCCGCCGGATGCGCAGGTTGTCGCCGAGAAAGACCATGAAGACCGGCGCCTCGGCGATCCATGGCATCGCCGGCATCAGGGCCTCGATCGTCTTGCGTTTCTCCGGGTCCCGGACGATGACGATTCCCGATTGCTGCAGGTCCGATTTCGCCGGCGCCGAGAAGGCCGCCGACATCAGAACCTCGAGCAGGTCATCCTCCACCGGGTCGGGCTTGAACCGCCGGTGCGAGCGGTGCGAGAGGATGTTCGCCAGTTCCCCTTCCGCCGGCATGTCGGCTCCCGCCCTGGTTTTCAGGCCGAAACGGTCTTCAATCAGATCGGCGAGCGTTTTCATCGATGCTTTGTCCCTGATGCTTTGCCGCAGCGAGAGTAGGCGCGGGATGGCCCGATCCGCAACACCGCCCGCCGCAACCGCTGGTGTCGCACGGGACGGTTCACGGAGCGCGCCCCACGGCTTGACTCACTCTGCGCTTTGATGACGGAATCGTCCCGGCGAGCACAAGACACCGTCGCCCATGAGGAGAAGAAAGTGCCGAAACAGCCGGATTTCGAGAACCGAAACCGCGTTTCCATTCTGCAGCGTCTCGGCATGCAGGAATCTGAAAAATTTCAGGTTTCCGGGAATCCGATTGCCGTCGCAGATGCGTCCGAAGACGATGCACCCGATGGCACCTGCCCCGATCACCCGCTGGGCCAGGATCTTTTCTATGTGTTGTGGAACGCCAACCGCACATAATGTCCTGACGGTCGGCAAGAACATCTGCCGCGCCTAACTACAGGTTGTTTTGACGGCGGAACGACAGTGCAAAATTTCATAATCGAGGGCGGCATCGTCGTCACCATGGACGGCAAGCGCCGCGTCATCGAGCGTGGCGCTGTGCATGTGCAGGACGGGCGCATCGCCGGTGTCGGAGAAAGCGGCATGCAGGCCGATGGCGCCGAACGGATCGATGCGACCGGCATGCTCGTCCTGCCCGGCCTGATCGACGCTCATGCCCATGCCGGACATGCTCTCGTGAAAACCCTCGCCAGCGATGACGGGCAGGGCTGGTTCGACGCCTGCAAGCAGCTTTACACCCTTGGTTCGGACGCCGAATTCTGGCGCGCCGACGCCGCGCTCTTCGCATTGGAACGGATCCGCGCCGGGGTCACCACAGGCGTTTCCATGCTCGGCGGCGGCGACAGCATCAGCCGGACCGACGATCCGCGTCATGGCGATGCCCACTGCGGCGCGATAGAGCAGGCCGGCACCCGCGCCGTGGTCGCGGCCGGCTGCAACCGCCCGCCCTTCCCCTGGCTCTATCGCGACTGGGATGGTAGCGGCGCAGACGAGTCGATCTCCTTCGAGCGCCAGCTTGAGGTCAGCCGCGCGCTGGCTGGAAAATGGAACGGCGCTGCGAACGGGCGGCTCTCCATCGCCCTCACATACCCCGTCAGCCACGAGAAGGCTGCCCTGCCAGAGGGCGTCACGCCGGAGTTGGTGAGCGACCATGCGCGCCAGGTCCGCGCCCTGTCGCGCGAACTCGGCCTGCGTTTCACCCAGGACGGGCACCGCGAGGGCAGCATCGCCTACGCCCATCGGGAGCAAGGCATTCTCGGACCGGACGCCTATCTCTCCCACTGCACCAACCTGACCGAAGCGGACATCGCCGCCTTGCGCGAAAGCGGTGCCAGCGTGGTGCATAATCCCTCCGCCATCGCCTCGGTGCGCGGCCGCTGTCCGGCGCCCGAGCTGATCGATCTCGGCGTCACCGTCGCCATCGGCTCGGACGCCCCCGCGCCGGACCGCTCCGGCGACATGTTCCGCCACATGCAGCAGGCGATGCACTACCACCGCCGCCATTTCCGCGACGACCAGATCCTGCCGCCGGGCAAGGCGCTGGAGATGATCACCATCGACGCGGCGAGGGCGATCGGCATGGCGGACGAGATCGGCTCGCTCGAGCCCGGCAAGAAGGCGGATATCGTGCTGCTCGACCTTCGGAAACCGCATCTCGTCCCGGCCAACATGCCGCTGCACCGGGCGATCTATTTCGCCAATGCCGCCGATATCGACACCACCATCGTCGACGGGCGGATCCTGATGCGCGGCCGCAAGGTGCTGAGCATGGACGAGGACGTGGTACTGGATGCCGCCGACGCCGCCATCGCGAAAGCGCTGGAGCGCACCGGCCTCAAGCATCTGCTGGATACCCGGCCCGGCTTCTGGGGCCAAAGTCGCTATAGCTAGCCGCTACAGCTAGACGCCGGGGCTGAACCGGAGTTTTTCCACGCCTGCCCCTTTCCGCCGCTCCGAATAGGCGCCACACTCGCTTTCCAGAAAAAGGAGTGGTGCCATGCAAGACACCGCCGAGACGGAGGAAATGCTGGAGGTCGAGATCTGGCGCGGGGCCGAGGACGGCGCGCTCCGGACCTATCGCGTGCCCCGGCGTGAAAGCCAGACCGTGCTGGACGTGGTGACCTGGGTGCAGCGGAACGCCGAGCCCGCGCTCGCCTACCGTTTCGCCTGCCGGGTCGGGATGTGCGGCTCCTGCGCCATGCAGGTGAATGGCAAGCCCCGCTGGACCTGCCGGACCCACGTGGCGAAGGTCGCCGAGGGCGGAAAGCTCCGCATCGAACCGCTTGCCAACCTGCCGAAGATCAAGGATCTCGCGACCGACATGGCGCCCTTCTTCGAGAAGTGGGCGGAGGCCCGCGGGCGCCACGAGCCGACGCGGACAAGGCACGAGCCGATGGCACCGGTCTCTCCGGAAAACCCTGCGCGGGCCGCCGCCAACGCCGGGATCGAATGCATCAACTGCGCGGTCTGCTACGCCGCCTGCGACGTCGTCGGCTGGGACGGGAGCTATCTCGGTCCCGCCGCCCTCAACCGGGCCTGGACGCTCGCCAACGACGAACGCGACGCGGACAGGTGCGGCGTGCTGCGCGCGGTTTCGCAAAGCGGCGGCTGCCACACCTGTCACAGCCACGGAAGCTGCGTCGAGCATTGCCCGGTCGGAATCAATCCGACCGCCGGCATCGCCGGGCTGAAGCGGATGACGCTCGCCGCCCTGATGCGGGGGGAGCTCTGATGCTGGAGGCGCGGCTCTATCTTCTGCAGCGCGCGAGCGCCATGCTGCTGGCACCGCTGGTGCTGCTGCATCTCGGCCTGATCCTCTACGCCATCGAGGGCGGGCTTTCGGCGGGCGAAATCCTCGGACGGACCAAAGGCAGCCTCTTCTGGGCAGGCTTCTACGGCCTCTTCGTGCTCGCGGCCGCACTGCATGCGCCGATCGGTTTGCGCAACATCCTGCGGGAATGGACGCATTGGCGCGGCCGCTCGCTCGATCTCGCAACGGGCGGGTTCGCCCTGCTGCTGCTCGCACTCGGCCTGCGCGCCGTCTGGGCGGTGACGGCATGATCCGGGCCTCGCGCAATCATCCGGGCTGGTGGGCGGCGCTCGGGCACCGGCTGTCGGGCCTCGCCCTCGCGCTCTTCCTGCCTGCCCATTTCCTCGTCCTCGGCCTTGCGCTGGAGGGCGATGCGGCGCTCGACGGCATGCTCGCCTGGACCGACCGGCCGCTGGTCAAGCTCGCCGAATGGGGACTCGTCATGCTGCTGACGCTTCATCTCGGTTTCGGACTGCGCGTTCTGGCGCTGGAGTTCCTGCCCTGGCGCGACCCGCTGAAAGTCCTGATCTCCCTCGGCGCCGGCGCCTCCGTGCTGGCCGGCCTCCTCTTCTGGATCATGGTCTCATGAGCCGCGACATCGAAACCCTCCGCACCGACATCCTGATCATCGGCTCCGGCGGCGCCGGGCTGATGGCGGCGCTGCACGCGCTGCAGGCCGATCCCGACCTCGACGTCACCATCGCGGTGAAGGGGCTGATCGGGAAATGCGGCTGCACCCGCATGGTACAGGGCGGCTACAACGTGGCGCTCGCCCCCGGCGACAGCGTCGAGCGGCACTTCATGGACACCATCGTCGGCGGCAAGTGGCTGCCGCGCCAGGACCTCGCCTGGAAGCTGGTCGACAAGGCGGTGGAGCGCATCCACGAGCTGGAGAACGAGCTCGGCTGCTTCTTCGACCGCAATCCGGACGGTTCGCTGCACCAGAAGGCCTTCGCCGGGCAGAGCTTCGACCGCACCGTGCACAAGGGCGACCTGACCGGGATCGAGATCGTGAACCGGCTGATGGAGCAGGTCTGGGCCCGCGGCGTGAACAAGCTGGAGGAGCACCGGGCGATCGAGCTGGTCCCGGCGCGCGACGGCAGCGGCATCGCCGGCGTGCTGCTGATCGACATGCGCACCGGCCGCTACCGCTATGTCGAGGCCAAGGCCGTGCTGCTCGCGAGCGGCGGCGGGCCGACCATGTACCTCTACCACACGCCCTCCGGCGACAAGGCCTGTGACGGCATGGGCATGGCGCTCCGCCGCGGGTTGCCTTTGCGCGACATGGAGATGGTGCAGTTCCATCCGACGGGCCTGCTCGCCGGGACTGACACGCGGATGACCGGGACGGTTCTGGAAGAGGGTTTGCGCGGCGCCGGCGGCTATCTCCTCAACGGCGACGGCGAACGCTTCATGACCCGCTACCATCCCCATGGCGAACGGGCGACCCGCGACATCGTCAGCCGCGCGATCTATGCCGAGATGCGCGACGGCCGGACGACACCGAACGGCGGGGTCTATATCGAGATGGCGCATCTCGGGCCGGAGAATGTCGCCAAGCGTTTCAAAGGCATGGTCGAGCGCTGCGCCGATTGCGGCTTCGATCTCGCGGGCGGCCGCGTCGAGGTGGTGCCGACCGCGCATTACATGATGGGCGGCGTCGAGTTCGAGCTGGATTGCGCGACCGCCCTGCCCGGCCTCTTCGCCGCCGGCGAGGATTGCGGCGGGGTGCATGGCGCCAACCGGCTCGGCGGCAACGGGGTCGCCAACTCCACCGTCTTCGGCGGCGTCGCGGGCGAGAGCATGGCGGCTTTCGTCAAGGCGGGCGCAAGCTGGAAGGAGGCGGACCGGAACGTCATCGAGGCCGGGCTCGACCGTGCCGAGCGGCCGTTTGCCGCCAAAGGGGGCGATCTCTCGCACCTGCGCGAGCGGCTCTGGCGGCTGATGTGGGACAAGGTCGGCATCCTGCGTGACCGGGCCGGGCTCTCCGAAGCCATGACTGGGCTCGGCGATCTCCGCGCCGAGCTGCACGAGGCCGGGCTCGCCGACGGCGACCGCAGTTTCAATCTCACCTGGCACGACTGGATGAACCTCGAGAGCCAGATCGACATCAGCGCCGTCATCGCCTCGGCCGCGCTCGCCCGCGAAGACAGCCGCGGCGCCCATTACCGCGAGGACTTTCCGGAGACAGGATCGCTGGAGGAGACCCGCTTCACTCGGGTGACGCAGAGCGAGGCCGGGCTGGCGCTTGAAATGGTGCCGGTCGAGTTCTCCATCGTCGCGCCCGGTCAATCGCTGATCGAAGACGAGGCAGGGGCGCCCCCGACAGCAGCGGAATGACGGCGGCCGGGTAAGCGCGGCAAGGTGCCTCATTGGGGGAGGCGGCGCGACACAGTAAGGGTGTTTGGGACCGGTCCTGCTCCGGTGGAGGGCACGAGACGTGAAATTTCATCCCGAACGGGATCAGCTGACCCTGGAACTGCACGCCCGGCCGATCCGGCCGGCGCGGGCGCCGCTGCGCATCAGCCACCTCGCCTTCGGCACCGGCGAGCATGGCGGCGAACAGGATTTCCAGGATCTGGTCGCGCTCTGCCGCAAATACGGCAAGCCCGAGCCCTCGCCGGAAATGAAGCATTTCACCGCCAATCTCGGTCCCTTCACGGTGAAGTGGGAGCGCCATACCGAGTTCTCGACCTACACCTTCCTCCGCTCCGAGAGCTTCGACGCGCCCTTCGAGGAGACCGTCTTCAACCTGCTGCCCGCCGAGTGGAAGGAAGCCAAGTTCGGAGACGTCCTGGTCGCAGTGCATCTCGCGGTTTCCGACGGTATCGACGCCCCGCTCGACGCCAATCGGCTCTCGCGCTGGTTCGACGGCAACGAGGTCTTCGCCAATCTCATGGAGAAAGAGCGGGTCGAGATCTACGGCGACCTGCGCACCCATGACGACGGCTTCGACCGGATGTATCTGCGCGCCGGCGACCTTGGCCCCGAGCTGCTCGGCCAGACCGTGCAGCGCGTGCTGGAGTTGACAACCTACTGGCGGCTCTCCCTCCTGTCTTTGCCGATCGCCCGCGCCTCCAGCCCGAAGCTCGAGCGGATCGAGCGCGGGCTGGCGAAGATCGCGGCGGAACTGGCGGAGGACGATCCGGAACGGACGGACGAAAGCCTGCTCGATCCGCTCGCCCAGCTCTCCGCGGAACTGGAGACCATCATCGCGGATTCGAGCTACCGATACCGCGCCAGCACCGCCTATTTCGAGATCGTCGAGAGCCGGTTGCGCCAGCTCGGTGCGGTCAGCTTCAACGGCTATATCCATCTCTTCGACTACCTGATGCGCCGGATCGACCCGGCGCTGCGTACCTGCTGGTCGGTGCAGAGCCGGCAGGAGGCGATCTCGAAACGCGCCTCGCGGCTCTCCAGCCTGCTGCGCACCGGGATCGAGGTAAAGGTCGAGCAGCAGAACCGCGACCTGCTCGACAGCATGAACCGCCGTGCTGCCCAGTCGCTGGCGATCCAGCGCACCGTCGAAGGCCTCTCCGTGGTGGCGATCAGCTATTACGCGGTCAGCCTGCTGAAATACCTCCTCGAAGGCATGGTGAAGGCGAAGCTCATCTCGGTCGATCCGACGATCACATCTGCCGCCCTGCTGCCCGCGCTCGTCGTCGCACTCTGGTTTTTCCTCCATCGGCTCACCCGCCGGGCGCTGAAGAAGCCGGACGGGAAGTAGGACGGGGGCGCTGCAGCGTTCCGGCACGGCTCCTTTTCCTGATCTCCCCTTCCCCACCGCTCCGGAAAGCAGCTAGGCTTCTCCCCAGCCAGGCCTCGTGCATCAGGGAGGAGCGCCGGTGATCGCAAAAGAAGCAGTCGAACAGGCTGCCTACGAGATCATGTTCAAGGCCGGGATCGACATTCCGGACGATTATCTCGCGGGCATCAAGAAAATGGCCTCGGCGGAGGACGGCGACCTTTCCGCCTTCGTGCTCGAGGCCATGCTGGAGAATTACGAGGCGGCGAAGGAAGATCGCCGGCCGATGTGCGCCGATACGGGCGTGCCGCGCTACTATGTGAAGGCGGGCAACGAGGCGAAGCTGGAAGGCGGCTTCATCGCGCTGGAAGAGTCGCTCCGCAGCGCCACCGCGCGCGCCACCCACGACATTCCGCTCCGCCCGAACCGGGTGCATCCGCTCTGGCGCACCGACCACAACAACAATATCGGCATCAACGCGCCGGAGATCGAATACAGCTTCGAGCCGGACGCGGACTGGGTCGACATCACCACCGTGCACAAGGGTGGCCTCTTCGGCACCGATTACCGCATGCTCTTTCCCGGCGACGGGATCGACGGCATCAAGCGCTTCTTCCTCGACGGCATGATCGCCTTCGGGAAGCGGGGCCTCGCCTGCCAGCCGGCGATCGTCGGCGTCGGGCTCGGCGGCTCCAAGGATACCTGCATGGTGCTCGGCAAGCAGGCCGCGTGCCTGCGCACCGTCGGCGACCGCAACCCGGACCCGAAGATCGCCGCGCTGGAGCTGGAGCTGCAGGAGCTCGGCAATAGCATCGGCATGGGCGCGATGGGCTTCGTCGGCAAGAGCATGGTGGTCGATTGCCATATCGAGGTCGGCTACACCCACACCGGCGGCATGCCGATGAGCCTGCACGCCTTCTGCCTCTCCTCGCGCCGCGCGACGGTGCGCCTGCATGCCGACGGGCGGAAGGAGTTCCGCACCGACCCGAACTGGTTCACCCCCTATATGCGACGGGAGACGGTCTCATGGGAAATGCCCGCGAGCGCAAAACGGTCCGCCTGAAGACGCCGGTCAGTGACGCAGATCTCGCCGGGCTCGAACTCGGCGACGTGGTCTATCTCGACGGCCTGATCTATACGGCGCGCGAGGGCGTCTACAAGAAGGTGCTGCAGGACGGTGAGGCCCCGCCGGTCGATTTTGCAGACCTCACCAACGTCAATTTCCACTGCTCCCCCGCCGCTGCGGTCGAGGCGGACGGCAGCCTCCGGGTCAGCGCCGTCACCGCCACCGCCAGCTTCCGCTTCTCCAAGTGGATGAAGGACTGGTTCGCCGCCTCCGGCGCCAAGCTCATCGTCGGCAAGGGAGGCATGTCGGAGGAGGACTACAAGAATCTCTTCGTGCCCGCCGGCGCGGTCTATCTCACCACCGTCGGCTACGGCACCGGCGCGCTGCTCGGGCGCGGGATCAAGAACGTGAGGGCGGCACACTGGCTCGACGAACTCGGCATCGCCCAGGCGATGTGGGTGCTGGAGGTGGAGAAGTTCGGCCCGCTGCTGGTGGAAAGCGATCTCCAGGGCAACTCGCTCTTCGAGCGCAACAACCGCGAGATCAATGCCGGGATCGAAAAGCTCTACGAGGGGCTGAAGAAGCCGTCACTGCAGCGGTACGGGGAGACGGACGATCGGGAGCAGGAGCTGATTTAAAAAACTTGGCTGCGCGTTTACAGGCTCTCGCAACCTCGACAAGTGCTAGCCACGAAGTTCTTTAGATTAGAGTTTGATAGAATTAACCAATTTCGATCTTGGGGTCAGCTAGTGCTGCTCGGAATTAAGGGGCGGGATTAAGCGGACACATCACTCAATTCCCCACACTTTGCGACCCGTCATCCCGACGGACGTCGGGATCCACTGGCTACGGGAGTGACGCGTCGGAGAATGGATCCCGGATCGGGGTCCGGGATGACGGAGGTGAAGAGCGACAATGTGCGTCGTCCCCTACAGCCCCTCCAGCATCTCCGTGACCTCGACAACACGCCCCTCCCGCGCCGCCTTCTTCACCGCGAGCAGAACGGCGAGCGTCCGGGCGCCGTCCTCGGCGCCGATCACAGGGGGCTCGGCCCCGTCGATCACCTTCAGGAAATGGGCGAGCTGGTTCTCGTAGGTCTGGCTCCCGTCGAGCGGCAGGGTCTCGCGCACGAGCTTGGACTGCCAGTCCCCGCCGCCCGGCCCGTGATGCCAGTGTTCCATGGTCGGGACCTCAAGCGATCCGTCGCGGCCGCCGATGAAGAGGTAGTTTTCCGGCTGGTGCGGGAAGTAGAGCGCCTGGCCGGAGGTCCGCTCCCAGCTGTAGGGCGAGGCAACCGCGTCGCTGATGGTGAAGCCGCCGAGCACTCCGCTCTCGAACTCGAGCGAGACGCTCGCCGTATCCTCCACCTCAAGGCCGCGCACCCTGTTCGAGGTGAAGGCGGCAACCCGTCTTATCTCGCCCAGAATGAAGCGCATGCAGTCGATATCGTGGATCAGGTTGATGAGCAGCGTGCCGCCGCCCGCTTGCCGCCGCCATGCGATGTCGAAATAGCTGTCCGGCTTGTCGACCCACCACATGCCGCTCACCGTCACGATACGGCCGAGCCTGCCGCTCGCCACGGTCTCGCGGGCCAGCCGGATGTCGGCGCTGTGGCGGCGGTGATGGCCGACGAGGATCGGGATTCCGGCCTCCCGGCTCGCCCGCGCGAGGTCGAACGCGTCCCTCAATGTGGCCGCGACCGGCTTTTCCATCAGGCACGGGATGCCGCGGTCGATGCAGGCAAGGCCGGCGGATTTGTGCAGGCCGGTCGGCAGGGCGACGATTGCTGCGTCGGGCTCGGTCTCGTCCAGCATCGTCTCGAGATCCTGGAAATGCGGTACGCCGAGACTTCTGGCGTGGTCACGCCCCGCCGGCGCCGGATCGGCAATGCCGGCAAGCTCGACCTCCGGATGGGCCGTGAGCAGCTTGCAGTGCTCCCGCCCGATCACGCCGGCTCCCGCAACCGCGATGCTGTATCTCGCCATCTTGATCCTCCCACGCGCGGCCTTGCTCCGGCCGTTTCGCCAAAAGAGTGTGAGAGATAAGCGGGGCGCCGTCCATGCCCTCTCCCGGTCGGCAAAGGGGAACCGGCCGGAGCAAGGCCGCGCGTGGGAGGATTTTCAGAAAAGTAAAAGGGCCATGCGACGCGCGGACGACGCATGGCCCGAAAATATGACTCTCGTGAAAATTTGCTTCTGAGAATGTGTTCGCAGCAAATTCGCGCTGCTCCTCTCAAATACAAGCCGTTCCTTCTGTCGGCGCCGCCATATCCAGCTGGCGAGGGACATTAGAGGCGAGGAGCGTTATTTGCGCGTTACAGACCCGTTAGATCACCTTTAACATATTGAAAATAAATAATTTATAGGTGTTTGGCGGCCGCATTTCCGGCTGCCGGCAGCACTCGTCGACCTATAGTCGCGGGGTCCATCCTACGTCTTGGCGACACCAATGGAGCAAGGGACATATCCGGCAGCCGAAAAGCGCAAGCACGCGACCCAAATCCCTCACGTCATCCCGTCGAAGGACGGGACCCAGGGATGACGCGCGCCGCCCTTCGGTCCTCTGGGCCCCGGCCTGCGCCGGGGTGACAACCGAAATACGGGAAGTGACTCTTGGGGAAACCGGTTTTGCGCTGCGCAGGCCCCGTCTCGAGGCGGCGGTAGCGAGGGAGGAAAGGACCTGGTCGGGAAAAAGGGCGAGCTGTCCGGCTCACCCGTTCCCGATCTCGTGTCAGCCCTGCAGGGCCTTGTCCCAGATGGTCTTGCGCCACGGAATGACAGTCACGGAGGCGAACACGCCGTTGAGGGCGAAGGGATCGTTGTTCGCGAAATCCTCGGCCACCGCGCGGTCCTCGGTATCGAGGATCAGCAGGCTGCCGTCCATGCTCTCGTCCGCGCCGCCGAGCGTGGCGCCGCCGCAGAGGATCAGGTCCATCTTCGACTTCAAGTACTCGACATGGGCCGGACGATGTTCCATCCGCTTCTCGAGGGCGCCGGGCTTGTCGCGGGCGATGATGGCGTAAGGCATAGGAAGCTCCCTTGATTTCTGGCCGCTTGGCGCGGACCGTTTCAGATATTCTCGATACGGAACGGGTGTGCCGGATAGGTCCCCATGATCTTCACCGCGCCCTTCGGACAGAAGAAGCGCAGTTCCTCGAGTGCCAGCTTCAGCGGCGTCTCCTCCGGATGGCCCTCGGCGTCGACATAGAACTGCGCGGCCGAGAAATGCCCGTCGACGAGGTAGGATTCGAGCTTGGTCAGGTTGACGCCATTGGTGGCAAAACCGCCGAGCGCCTTGTAGAGCGCGGCCGGGACGCTCCGCACCCGGAAGACGATGGTGGTGACGCAGCGGCCGTTGTTGGCCGGCGGCACCACGCCCTCGCGGGCCATGACAAGGAAGCGGGTGGTGTTGTGCTCCGCGTCCTCCACGCCCTCGCGCAGGATGTCGAGCCCGTAGAGCTCGGCGGCGAGGCGCGGGCCGATCGCGGCGATCGACTTGTCGCCCTTCTCGGCGATGAAGCGGGCGGCGCCGGCGGTGTCGGAATGCTGCACCGGCTTGGCGCCGAGCTCGGCCATCAGCTTGCGCGACTGGGCCAGCGCGTGGACATGTGAGCGGATCTCCTTGATGTCCTCGATCTTCGTGCCGGGCACGCCGAGCAGCATCGCGTTGATGCGCTGGAAATGCTCGCCGATGATGTGCAGTCCCGACTCCGGCAGCAGGTGATGGATGTCGGCGACCCGGCCGGCGACGGAATTCTCTACCGGCACCATGGCGCAGAGCGCCTCTCCCGCCTTCACCGCTTCCAGCATGTCCTCGAAGCTCTGGCAGGGCATCGGTTCGAGATCGGGCCGCACCGCCTGGCAGGCCATGTGGGAATTTGCGCCGGGTTCGCCCTGGAAGGCGATCTTCTGTTTCTGCTCGGTCACGGGGCTGCTTTCAAACTCGCGGTTTTTCGAGGATTTTCCGGGCCTTTTCGAGGTCCGCCGGAGTATCGACACCGAGCGGAACCGTGTCAACGCGGGCGACGTCGATCCGCATGCCGGCCTCGAGGGGACGGAGCTGCTCCAGCTTCTCGCGTTTCTCCAGCGCTGAGGGCGGCAGGGAGACGAAACGCTCGAGCGCGGCGCGGCGATAGGCATAGAGGCCTATGAAATGGAACAGCTCGCCCGGCCCATAGGGCACGGTGGCACGGCTGAAATAGAGTGCGCGCCCGCGGCTGCCGTCCGCCTCCCAGGCGACGACCGGTTTGGTCACGCTCGGATTGGTGATGTCGTCCTCGTCGACGATCGGCGCCGCCGGTGCGCCGATATCGACCTCGGCCCGGTCGAGCATGGCGAAGGCCGCCTGCGGCACCGCCGGGTCGAGCACGGGCAGGTCGCCCTGGATGTTGACGATGGCGTCGTGCCTGCCCTCGGGATCCAGCTTCAACAGTGCCTCCCAGATCCGGTCGGAGCCGGAAGGATGGTCCGGATCCGTCAGCACCGCCTCGCCGCCGGCCACCCTGACCGCGTCCGCGATTTCCTGTTCCGCGCAGGCAACGGCGACACGGCCGAGATTCGCTTCCTCGGCGCGGCGCATCACATGGACGATCATCGGCGCGCCGGCGATCGTCGCCAGCGGCTTGTTCGGCAGCCGCTCCGACTTCATGCGTGCCGGAATCAGCACGATCGGATTGCTGGGTTTCGCACTCGCCGCCATCGCGGTCAGCCCTCCCGGACCCTGGAAATCATGCAAGCGGCGCGGCGAAATGTCGCGCATCGCTCCCCCCGCTCGATCAGGCAAGCCGATGTCCGGACTTGCGTCTTAAGGGGCGGAACCTTATAGGAAACTGTTCCGTGCCTGTCGCCTCCGATTTTGCGGCGCGGCCGGAGTGTGAGATAAGCTGGTCCGCGCGTTGCCCAAAGAGGTGGCGCGACGGCGGGAAACAAAGGCGGGACGAGGGTTCGGCATGTCATCTTCTCTGGAATTCAACAAGATCGCCGCGGGCGTTCTCTGCGGCGGCCTGCTTCTGATGGGCGTCGGCAAGCTCGCGGGCGTGCTGGTTCACCCGACGGATCTCGAAGAGAATGCCTATCCGATCGAAGTGACCGGCGGCGAGGCGACGGCCGCGGCCGAGCCTGCGGGCCCGGCACCGGTAGAACCGATCCTCGGCATGCTCGCTTCGGCGGACGTCGCGGCCGGTGAGAAAGGCGCAAAGAAGTGCGCGGCCTGCCACAGCTTCGACAAGGGCGGCCCGAACAAGGTCGGCCCGAACCTCTGGAACGTCGTGAACGCCGACAAGGGGCACATCGCCGACTTCGCCTATTCCGACGCGATCAAGTCCTCGGGCGAAACCCCGAACTGGACTTACACCTCGCTCAACAAGTTCCTGCTGAAGCCGAAGGACTATGCGCCGGGCACGAAGATGAATTTCGCCGGCATCAAGAAAGCGGAAGACCGGGCCGACCTCGTCGCCTATCTGCGCTCTCTCTCCGATAGCCCGGCGCCGCTGCCGACGGCAGAGGAAGTGCAGGCGGCCGAGGACGCATTCAAAGCAGCCTCCGGCGGCTGATCCCGAGCGAAGACTGTCTTGAGAAAGCCGGGCACGGGTTGCCCGGCTTTTTTCATTTGCGGAGAGACCCCTGACATGACCCGGCCATCCACCACCGAACTCGCGGCCTTCGCCGCTTCCCTCGCCGACGCCGCGCGCGGCGTGATCCGCCGCTATCACAATTTCGGCGTCAATATCGAGGCCAAGGCCGACGAGAGTCCGGTCACCATCGCCGACCGCACCGCCGAGAAGGTCATGCGCGCCCTGATCGAGGAGCGTTATCCGGAGCATGGCATCGCGGGCGAGGAGTTCGGCAAGGTCCGGGAGGATGCGGAATTCGTCTGGTCGCTGGATCCGATCGACGGCACCAAGGCCTTCATCACCGGCAGCCCGCGCTTCGGCACCCTGATCGGTCTGGTCGAAAACGGCTCGCCGGTGCTGGGCGTGATCGACATGCCGGTGCTGAACGAGCGCTGGATCGGCGGCAAGGGGTACATGACCCGGATGAACGGCACGCCGGTCACCGTGCGTCCGTGCGAGAGCCTCGCCGGCGCCATCCTGTCCGCCACTTCGCCGAGCATGTTCGACGGCGTCGAGGAGATCTATGCCGAGATGCGCGCCGCGACCCGCTACCAGGTGTTCGGCGGCGACTGCCACAGTTTCGCGACCCTCGCGAGCGGCCATGTCGATCTCTGCGTCGAGGCCGGCCTTCAGGATTACGATTTCCTTGCCGTGGTCCCGGTGATCGAGGCCGCCGGCGGGATCATCACCGACTGGAAGGGCGAGCGCCCGGCTCCGGGTTCGACCAACCGCATCCTCGCCTCCGGCGACGGGCGGGTGCACGAGGCCGCGCTTGAGATCCTCTCGAAAGCCTGATGATTTCATCATCCGCCCAAGAACCGGTCGTCATCTTCATTCGCATGGGGATGACGACATTCATTCGGAGGATAAGTGAGGTGGTTCACCCGTCCTTCAGCGCCGCGATCTTCCGCGCGAGATAGGCGGAGAACCAGCCCTCGTAGCGAGCCTGCAGCTGGGGCTGCTTCCAGTCCTTGCCGGTCACGGTCCCGCGGCAATTGTCCGCCCCGCATCGGCACTCCATGCTCCAGTCATCGTCGTCGCCTGTCGCATAATCGAAGGCAAGCTCCTCTCCGGCCGCGATGTCGCGCATCGCATGGAACGAGATCTGGCCTATGATCCCGACATTGGGATCGCAGGAATGGTTCAGATACATCATCCCCGCATCCCGGTCCCCCGGCCGGTCAGGACCGATGAAGAGGTGATCGTCGATCTGGATCTCGGACGGTCCGAGAGTCTTCGCCAGCTCGTCGCGCCGCTCGCGCGTGAAGACATGCCCGCCTTTAATGACCAGCAGTTCTCCCGCGGGGATCGCGTGCAAGGCCCGCAGGCCGGTGCCCTCGATTCCGCTCGCATATTTTTCAACCTTGTCTGAGAACCACACGAACATTCCGGGCTACCTCCGAGATCCGGTTCTAGGGAAAGGCACGCACGCTAGACGATAACTGTGACGGACATATTGCGGTGCGCGGTATGCCTTCACTGGCCGGGACGGCCGATGCCATGCTAGGACCAAGACCCTACCTCGACCCCACATCCCGGAGAGCCTAATGCCCGCCGTCTTTTTCCGGTCCTCGAACGACGCCGCCGCCGGTTGGGAGAAGTCCCTGAAGGAACTGATCCCCGATCTCGATTTCCGTGCCTGGCCGAATGTCGGCGACCCCAAGGACATCGAGTTCGTGCTCGGCTGGAAGATGCCGCCCGGTGCGCTGAAGGATTTCCCGAACCTGAAATGCGTCTGCTCTCTCGGCCAGGGCGTCGACCATATCTTCGCCGACCCGGAGCTGCCGAAGGGCGTGCAGATCATGCGCCTCGTCGACCCCTGGATGGCGCAGGCGATGAGCGAGTGGGTGCTGCTGCATGTGCTGCGCTACCACCGCCAGGCGCCGGAATACGAGGAGCTGCGCAAGAGCAAGACCTGGACCTCGCTGCCGGCGCCCGACACGGCGAGCCGCAAGGTCGGCATCCTCGGTCTCGGCGCGCTCGGCGCGGACGCGGCGGCGAAGATCGCCGCCCTAGGTTTCGATACGGCCGGCTGGAGCCGGAGCGAGAAGATCATCAACGGGGTGACAAGTTATTTCGGCCCCGACCAGCTCATTCCGTTCATGAAACGGACCGAGATCCTCTGCTGCCTGCTGCCGCTGACGCCGGACACCGAAGGCGTCATCAATGCCGAAACCCTGGCGGCCATGCCGAAAGGCAGCTTCGTGATCAATTCGGGCCGTGGTGGCCACGTCGTCGAGGAGGATCTGCTCGCGGCGCTGGACAGCGGTCATATCGCCTACGCGGCCCTCGACGTTTTCCGCCAGGAACCACTGCCCCAGGACAGCCCGTTTTGGGAGCATCCGAAGGTCGATCTCTGGCCGCACGTCTCGGCCCAGACAAACCCGCTGAGCGGTGCGCAGCAGGTGGCGGATGCGATCACCAAGGTGTTCCGCGGCGAGGCGCCGAACAACCTTGTCGATCCGAAGACGCAATATTGATTGGTTGAACCGGGGCGGCGCGGTCAGTCGGCCGCGTCGGACTGCTCGAACCGGGTTCCCCTGGAAGCCCCGACCACCAGGTCGCCGAACTCGGTCAGGAAGACGGAGCCCTTTACCGTGCGCTGCACCAGCACACTCCGGCGGTCATTCTCATCCGGCTTGCGTCGGACGAACCCGTATTCGCCGAGCCGGTCGAGCGCGCGGGTGATGGCCGGCTTCGAAACGTTCAGGGTCTTGGCGAGCCCCCGCACCGTGTGCGGCGGGCTTTCGATATAGACCGTCAGCAGCACGGCCAGCTGGCGTGCGGTCAGGTCCGGCGTGTCGCGCCGGACGCTTTCGACCAGGGCCTTGCGCCAAATGCTGAGAGCTTGGATCGAATCGACGGCCATTTCGCTTCCGGCACCGCTGTATTTGTTTCGAAGTCGATTTGACTATACAGGGCGATACCGACTTGCGCAACGATCGATGCCACGGGATCGTTCGTCATTCGCGCAGATTAACCATAACGTTTACGCAACATTTTATAAAATGCGCGGACACCCATGGCCTCGCCGCCTTCCGGTCGTCCCGGTTTCGATTTGAGGTTCCAGGCCATCAGGTCGACATGCGCCCAGCGCGTCTCCGCCGAAACGAAATGCTCGAGGAACAGGGCCGCGGTGATCGATCCGGCATACGGACCGGATCCGGTGCTCGACAGATCCGCGTTCGGAGAATTCAGCATCGCCTTGTAGGGCTTGTGCAGCGGCAGACGCCAGAGCGGGTCGTCCTCGGCAAGCCCGGCCTCGAGCAGATCCTCCGCCAGCTTGTCGTCGTTGCTGAACAGCGCGGGCAGATCGGTACCGAGCGCAACCCGGGCCGCCCCCGTCAGGGTCGCGAAGTCGAGGATCATCTCCGGCGCCTCGCTGTCCGCCTCCGTCAGCGCGTCGGCCAGCACGAGCCGGCCCTCGGCATCGGTGTTGCCGACCTCGACGGTGAGCCCCTTGCGCGAGGAAAGGATGTCCATCGGCCGGAAGGCATTGCCGGAGACCGCGTTCTCCACCGCCGGTACGAGCGCCCGCAGGCGCACCGGCAGTTTCGCGTCCATCACCAGCTTGGCCAGCGCCAGCGCCTGGGCCGAGCCGCCCATGTCCTTCTTCATCATCAGCATGGCGGAGGCCGGCTTCAGGTCGAGCCCGCCGCTGTCGAAGATCACGCCCTTGCCGACGATGGTCACCTTCGGATGGCTCTTCTTGCCCCAGCGGATGTCGATCAGCCGCGGCGCCCGGTCGGCCGCGCGGCCGACCGCATGGATCATCGGGAAGTTTTCGGCAAGCAGCGCCTCGCCCTCGATGACGGAGAATTTCGCCTTGTAGCTCTTCGCCAGATCCTCGGCCGCCGCCGCCAGTTCCGCCGGGCCGAGATCGTTGGCCGGACGGTTGATCAGGTCACGGGCAAGCGCTGTCGCCTCGGCCAGCCGCTTCACCTCGTCCTGATCCGCTCCCTCGGGCCAGACCAGCTCCGCCTTGAAGACGGTTTTCTCCTTGAACTTGTCGAAGCTGTAATGGGCAAAGGCCCAGCCGGTCGCCGCCCTGGTCGCCGCCTCCGGCGCCAGCGCCGCGTCAAGATAGTAGCGGCCCTTCGGCAACTGCGCCGGGAGCGGTGCGAGATCCCAGAGACCGCCGCCCGGCGCCGCGCTTTCGGAAACGCCGAACAGCACGCGTTCGAGACCGCCGTCTTCGCCGGGCACGAAGCAGACCGCACCCGCATCCGCCTTGAAGCCCGAATCGCGCACCCAGCGCGCGACCCGCGTCTCCGCGCCTTTCAGCCAGCCCGGCAGAGTGGCGGCGCTGACCGGGGTCAACGGGACGGATTTCGGAGTGGCCTTGGCAACGAATCGGAACGGCATCGGAGGAGCTCCAGAGAGGGTCAATCGCCATCCGTTCTAGCCCGCGCTCCGGGCCCGCTTCAAGCGCGGCAGAGCGGGCGGCTCCGGCATTCCCGCGCGGGCACGGCGACGACAGAGGTTGCGCACCACGCCGCTGGCGGTTCAAATGGCCCCGGCAGGGCTCAGAGGGAACAAAGAAAATGGCGCCATACAGCCTTATTATCGGGAACAAGAACTATTCGTCCTGGTCCATGCGGCCATGGCTGATGATGAAGGCGACCGGCATCGAGTTCGAGGAAACCGTGATCGCGCTCGACACCTCCAACACGCGGCAGGAGATCCTGCGCCACTCGCCGACGGGCAAGGTTCCGGTTCTGAAGGACGGCGAGCTCACGGTCTGGGACAGCCTTTCGATCGGCGAGTATCTGAACGAGAAACATCCGGAAGCGGGGCTCTGGCCGGACGACCCGATCGCCCGCGCGCGCGCCCGTTCGGTCTCGGCGGAGATGCATTCGGGCTTCCAGGCGCTGCGCCAGAACATGCCGATGAACGTGCGCTCCAGCTTCCCGGGCATGGGCCGCGGACCTGGCGTGCAGGAAGACATCAACCGGATCACCGCGATCTGGCGCAATCACCGGCGCCGGGTGACCGATCCGGCCGACGGCCCCTACCTTTTCGGCCGTTTCACCATCGCCGACGCGATGTTCGCGCCGGTGGTCTCGCGCTTCCGCACCTATGCGGTAGAGCTCGCCGACGAGGCGGCGGCCTATGCCGATGCGGTCTGGGAGAACGAGGCGGTCAAGGCCTGGGTCGACGACGCCAAGAAAGAGCCGATGGTGATCGACAGGCACGAATTCTGATCAGTCACCGAGCCCCCGCTCGATCCGGGGATAATAGAGCGTGAGCGTGACGGCGCGGACGGCCAGGAACAGGCTGTAGCCGGCCCAAAGCCCGTGATTGCCGAAGGCGGCGACGAGCGGCGTCGCGGCGGCGACGAAGAGGATCAGGCAGAAGATCATGCTGTTCCGCATTTCCGGACCGCGCGTCGCGCCTATGAAGATCCCGTCGAGCTGGAAGGACCAGACAGCGAGGACCGGGAAGGCCGCGACCCAGGGCAGGTAGATCCGTGCCGTTTCGCGCACGCCGTCGATGCTGGTGATCAGATCGATGATCGGCCCGCCGGCGAACCAGAAGATCGCCGCGATCAGCAGGGCGAGGACTGCGGCGCCCTTTGTCGTCGCGATCACCGCCTCGCGCAGGCGGCTGCGCGAGCGGCGACCGATCGCCTCGCCGACCAGCGCTTCGGCGGCATGGGCATAGCCGTCGAGCCCGTAGCCGGCGAAGCTCTTGAAGACCCCGAAGACCGCGTTCGCCGCCAGCACCGTGTCGCCAAGCTTGGCGCTCTCGTTCATGAAGAAGGCGCCCGCGGTCAGGACTGCGAGAGTGCGCAGGAAGATGTCCCGGTTCACCGCCATGATCGCTTTCAGGCGCCGGAAATCCGTCAGTTCCCGGAGCGTCGGACGGCGCGCGTCCCGCGGCATCATGCGCCAGACGATCGCGGCCCCGACGGCAAGGCCGGCATATTGCGCGATCACCGTCGCGAGTGCGACGCCCTCGATGCCCCAGCCCAGCACCAGCACGAAATAGAGATTGAGCACCACATTGGCGGAATTGATCAACAGCTGCTGCACCAGCCCGGCGCGCATCGCCTGCATGCCGAAAAGCCAGCCGAGGAGAGAGAAATTGCAGAGCGCCGCCGGCGCCGCCCAGACGCGGATGGCGAAATAGCTGCGCGCCGCCTCCTCCACTTCGGCGCTGCCTTCGAGCAGCGCGAAGGCCGTCTCCTCGATCGGGACCGATAGCAAAACGCAGCCAGCCCCGAAGAGGAGCCCCAGAATCAGCGCACGGCCGAGCGCGGCGATCACCTCCGTGCCGTCGCCCGCGCCTTTCGCCTGCGCGACGAAGCCGGTGGTTCCCATCCGCAGGAAACCGAAGCCCCAGTAGATATAGTCGAAGAGCAGGGAGCCGAGCGCGACACCGCCGATATAGAAAGCCGCGTCCAGATGGCCGACCACCGCCGTGTCGACGGCACCGACGAGCGGGATGGTCAGGTTCGAGAGCACGACCGGCCAGGCGAGGCGCCAGACCCTTCGGTTCATTGTCAGTTCGCTGGGCACGTGGCGGAGCTTTCCCGGGACGGCGATGGCGCGATGTAGACCGCCGGCACCTTAGAGGCAACCGCTCCCGCAAGGTCGGTAAAAAATCGAACCGCGGGACAACATCCATGTGGAGCAGGGCAGGTTCTCAGAGGAAGAGCAGCCCGATCAGGACGACGGCGAGCATCAGCGCGAGGCAGGCCAGACGGAAGAGCGAGAGGGTGCGGAGGATGTCGCCCGGATTTGCCTCCGCCCTGCCATCGCCCATCCAGGCATCCTCGACCGTCTCCCCGCCATAGACCCGGGGCCCGGCGAGGCGCAGTCCGAGCGCGCCCGCCGTCGCCGCCTCGGGCCAGCCGGCATTGGGCGAGCGGTGCTTGCGCGCGTCCCGGAAGGTTGCCTTGTAGGAAGCGGCCGGATCGGCGTCCGGCAGCGCGAAGGCCGCCGCCCAGAACAGCACCGCCGAGATCCGCGCCGGAACGAAGTTCGCGAAATCGTCAAGCCGCGCCGAGGCCCGGCCGAAATCGAGATAGCGCGCGTTCTTGTGCCCGATCATGCTGTCGGCCGTGTTCAGCGCCTTGTAGGCGAGCAGGCCGGGCAGCCCCCCGAGGAGGTACCAAAAGGCCGGCGCGACCACGCCGTCGGAGAAATTCTCCGCTGCGGTCTCGATCGCCGCCCGGCAGACCCCGGCCTCGTCGAGCCGCTCCGGATCGCGCCCGACGATCATCGAGACCGCCTTGCGGGCACCGGCGAGCCCGTCCTCCCCGAACCCGACGGCGACGGCCCGGACGTGATCGTAGAGACTGCGCTGGGCGAGGAAGACCGACGCGATCGCCGCCTCCAGAAGCCATCCATACGGGAGCCCCGAGACCGCGCGGTGCAGGAGCCACCCCGCCGCTGCCGCGCCGGTCAGGAGAACGGTGAGCAGCAGAACACCACGGCGGCGGCGCTCGGCGTCCGGCAGGGCGGGATCGTTCAGCCGCGCCTCACCCCAGGCGATGGCCCGGCCGAACAGAACCACCGGGTGCGGCAGCCGGTTCCAGACGCGCGGCGGATCGCCGACAAGCGCGTCGATGAGCAGCGCGAGGCAGAGAATTCCGCTCGTCCCGGTGAAGAAAGCCTCAGCCATTTTTCCGCCTTTGCCGATCGCCCCGCAGGGCCGCGGGGGTGCCGTTCACTGCCACGATCCGGGGCATCAAATACATAGCAATTTATATAAATCCACAGCAAAAATGAGGCCTTCTTGACAAATGACCAACGATTCCACATACTTGCTGACGACAAAAAAGCGGCCCGATCAGGGCGACCGGGCCGTTGAATTTTAAAGTGAGTTCTCACAAGGAGAATCGGCTAAGGGACTCACCGTAAAGAAGTATGCACTTTTCGATTTTAATTTACAATACGTAAACACATTTCGTTTAGTTAGTTGGACCGCCTATTCATTTACGTTTGAAAGGGCTGACGATGAAACGGCGATATTTCACCCGCAGGAGGCACGCCATCAAGGCGAACCTTCTCTGGATCAGAACCACGAGCTGGATCGCGGCCCCGTGCCTCGCGATGTGGCTCGGTTACAGAGTGGTTTCTCAGGGAACCCTGGACGTGATCGCGGTTGCGATCATCGCGGTCCTGGCAGCCATCTACCTCGTTTCCGTGCTCCGCGTCCGAGGTCTTTCGGGCGAA
Source organism: Nisaea sp. (assembly GCF_017640745.1). Classification (GTDB taxonomy): domain Bacteria; phylum Pseudomonadota; class Alphaproteobacteria; order Thalassobaculales; family Thalassobaculaceae; genus Nisaea. Next base: position 60,783 of record NZ_JAEPQA010000004.1, read on the forward strand.
TGGACCTTCTTCTGAGGCCGGTGCGCCTCAGCCTCCCTTTACCGAAACAGGCAATCCGGCGACGACGAGCGTGACCTCGTCCGCCGCCGCGGCGATGCGCTGGTTCAGACGCCCCGCGTGATCGCGGAACTGCCGCGCCAGCCTGTTTTCCGGAACGATCCCGTAACCGACCTCGTTCGCCACCAGCACCAGCCTGCCGCCCGGCCACGCCGAGACGGCATCGGTCAGCCCGTCGATCTCCGTCCCGATGTCAGAACCCGCGAGCAGGTGGTTGGTCAGCCAGAGGGTCAGGCAATCGACCAGCAGCACCCTGCCCTCTCCGGCCTCGCGCATGAGCACGCCCGCAAGATCCATGGTCTCCTCGATCGTGCGCCAGCCGTCCCCGACGCGCTCCGCCTTATGCTGCGCGACGCGTTCGCGCATTTCCGCGTCCCGCGCCTCGGCCGTGGCGATATAGATCCGCTCGCCGCCCGCGGCCCGGCAAAGCGCTTCGGCATAGCGGCTCTTGCCCGATCTCGCCCCGCCGAGCACCAGCGTCACCCCGGCTCCGTCCTGCGTCATTTCCGCTCCACGATCAATCGCCTGTTCCCGATCACGGCCGGCAGGGTACACTCAGGCGAACCTGATGCCCAAGCGGCCGGCAATGCAAACGGGAGCGAGAGATGCCACAAGACGATCTGACCATGAGCGCGCAGCTGCTCCTGGAGTCGGTCGAGGAAGAGAACACCGACCTGCACGAGGCCTGGGAGCAACTTCAGCGCATCCTCAACACGATGCGGGCCGAGGGCCTGCAGCCGCCGGAGGACCTCCTGAAGCTCGAGGAGCGGATGCAGGCGGATTTCGCGGCCGACAATTCGGAGACCTGAACCGCGCTAGCGCACCATCCCGGCGGCCCGCGCCCGCGGGTCGCCGACGGCGGCCATCGTCCCGTCGTCATTGACGCCGACGGCCTGCACCGAGGCCAGCATCGGATCGCGGCCGGGGCTGAGCGTAAGCTTCAGGCCACGTGAGTCCGCGAGCGGCTGAACCGTTTCCTCGAGTTCCTGATCCGCCAGCATGGACTCGGTCTCGGCATGGACCCGGGCCCTGCCGACTGCGTCCGGAAGGGCATCGCCCAGCACCAGCCGGTTGAACAGCACCTGCATGATCGAGGTCGGAATGCGGGTCGATCCCGAGGCCCCGATCGCCATGCGGATCTTCCCGTCCCGGAACATCAGGCTCGGCATCATGCTGGAGACAGGGCGCTTGCCGGCAACCACCTCGTTCGGATTGCCCGGCCAGGGACTGAACAGCATCATCTGGTTGTTCAGGAGGATGCCGGTGCCCGGCAGCACGACACCCGAATGGTTGTTGTTCGAGTAGGTGATGCAGGCCGCGTTGCCGTCCCGGTCGATGACGGCCAGACTTGTGGTTTCGCTCGACTCGCCCGGCGCCGCTTTCAGAAAGGCCGGATCGCCGAAACTCGCTGCCCGCTTGCGGAACATCGCCAGCATCGCGTCGGCGAGCTGTCCGTAATGCGCGCCGTCCGTGACCGTCTCGCCCTCGAGCGCCGCCAGCCCGGCGAAGACCAGGCTGCCGGAAGAGGGCGGCGGCATGGTCGCGACGTCGTATCCCCTGAATCTGGCCGTCGCGGGATCGCGCCAGATCGCTTCGTACCCCATGAGGTCCGCTTTCGAGAGAAAACCGTCATGCGCCTCCATCTCGGCGATCAGGAGGTCGCCGAGCACGCCCTCGTAGAGAACCTCAGGCCCCTGCTTCGCGATCAGGCGCAGCGAGGCGCCGTATTCCGGGTTCGCCATCTCGTCGCCGGCACGATAGAGACTGCCGTCGGGTTTCAGCAGGAGTTTGCGCGTGGCCGGTGTCAGGCTCAGCAGCTTCTCCGTGCGCGCCATGCGCAGCGCCGCCTTGTGGCCAACGCGGAAACCGCCTTCGGCAAGCGCGATCGCCGGCGCCAGGACGTCCGCCATCGCCAGCTTGCCGAATTTCGCCTGCGCCGCGCCGAGACCGCGCACCGAACCCGGCACCGCAACCGAGCGGTGCCCGCGTTCGTTCTCGCGTCCCTTCACCCGGATCACATATTCATTGCCGGCATCCATCGAGGCATAGAGTTCGTATTTCGCCGCTGCGGGACAGGTGCCGAGAAAGTCGATGCTTTCCGTCCGGCCGCTCGCCGCGTCATGCAGGATCATGAAACCGCCGGCGCCGATCCCGCTGTCGAGCGGCTCCACCGTGCCCATCACATAGGCTGCGGCCACAGCGGCATCGATGGCGTTGCCGCCCGCCTCCAGGATATCGAGCGCCGCGCGCGTCGCATCCGCGTTGCCTGTGGCGGCCGCGCCGACCTGCGGCTTGCCCTGCTGCCAGGTGGAGGGGATAGGTTCCGGATCGGCCATGGGGTGTCTTTCCTGAATTGCGCGAAGGCGGGAGTGTGGCGCTTCGAAACCGCGATGTACATCCGTATTACGGGAAGGATTGTTCCCGTGAAGTCCCTCCAGTCGTGCCCACAGGGAGCCTTGTACGGTACGGTCGACCGGGCTATGTCGGACACGGTCGCCCGAGGCGGCCTCCCGCCTTCCGGAACCCGAAAGAGACGCCCCCGTGACGAAGCCGCTCAAACTGCTCCTGACCCAGCCGAAAGACAGCCCGCGCTACAATCTGCTGAAGAAGCACCTGACGACCGATTGGGACATCGTCACCTGGGCGAAGGATGACGGCGAGGAGGCCTTCCGCGAGCGGGTCGGGGATGTCGACGTGATCGTCGGCGGCGGCGTGCCGGAGCTGCCCAAGGGCATTCCGCTGAAGCTGTTCCAGATCCCCTTCACCGGCTACGATTGGATCACGCCGGAAGAGGTGCCGGCCGGCACCGTCTTCTGCAACACCTTCGAGCACGAGACCACGATCGCCGAGCATGTGCTGGCCGGGATGCTGGAGTTCCAGCTCGGCCTGATGCGAGAGACCCATCCGATGATGCGGTCCCAGTCCTACAATGGGCGCGATATCTCCAAGGGCCCGATGCACCGGGAAATGCGCGGCCAGACCGTCGGCATCGTCGGCTACGGCCATATCGGCCGCGAGGTGGCGAAACGCTGCAAGGCCTTCGACATGAGGGTGATGGCGCTCTCCCGCACGAAGCGGGACGAGCCGGGCCTGGTCGACTGGTATGGCACCACCGACGAGCTGGACACGCTGCTGCAGGAAAGCGATTTCGTCGTCGTCACCGCACCGCTCTCCGAGGAGACGCGCGGCATGATCGACCGCGACGCCTTCAACCGGATGAAGCCGGACGCGGTGATCTGCAATGTCGGCCGCGGCCCGGTGATCGACGAGGCCGCGCTCTACGAGGCGCTATCCACCAAGCGGATCCGCGGCGGGATCATCGACGTCTGGTACGTCTATCCCTCGAAGAAGGACCCCAACCCCTGGCCCTCCAAGTTCCCCTTCCAGAAGCTCGACAACATCATCATGTCGCCGCACAACTCCGCCTGGAGCAATGAGATGAGCGACCGCCGCTGGGCCTTCGTCGCCGCCAATCTCGACCGCTTCGCGCGCGGCGAGGAACTGGAGAACTTCTGCTTCGAGGGCACCCGGCAGGGCTGAACCGGCCATTAATAACGGTCGTCACCCCGGCGCAGGCCGGGGCCCAGAGGATCGAACGGTGCCGCGTGGCCTCCCTGGGTCCCGGCCTCCGCCGGGATGACGATTGAGGGAGAGTTATTCACCCTCACGCCCCGAACGCAAAACGGCCGGGCGCAGAGGCCCGGCCGGATCGCTTCGGCGGAGGCAGGGGGCTCCGCTCAGAATTCGATGGTCAGGCCGACGAGCGCGGCGGTGCCCTTGTTCTCGGTGCCGGTCTCGTCCTTGAACTTGCTGTGGAACAGCGTGCCGATCAGGCTGACGCCCGGGCCGACCTCGTAATTCGCCGACAGCATCACGGTGTCGTTCTTGCTCTCGCCCGCGACCGCGACCTGGTCCTCGAACTCGCCCCTGTAATAGGAGAGGCTGACGGTCACCGGATCGAAGGCGTAGGAGACGCCGATATCGAAGCCCTCGCCATCGAGCGAGGTCGCCGTGTCGGTTCCCTGGGCGCCGTTGCCATCGGTCTTGGCGTAGGAGCCGCCAAGGGTAAACCCGGCATGGCTGACCTCGAAGCCAAGGCTGTAGCCCTCGGCGTCACTGGCGCTGGCGTTCGGCGCGGAGGCGGTCATGAACCCGGCAGCAAGCGCGAGCGAGGTATCCTCGCCGAAGTCGCGGACATAGTTCACGCCGATGGCGATGCCGTCGTGATAGAGGTCCTCGCCCGGCTGGGCGTTGTTGTCGCGCTCGAATTCCGGGGTGTAGGAGACGCCGAGCTGCAGGTCCATGAAGCGCGGCGTGTAGTAGCTGAGCTTCGTTCCCTTGTCCTCGCCGAGGAAGAGGTAGGTCGACTTGAAGGCCGAATCGGAATCGCCGCCGGTCGGATTGTCAATCCAGTCGTCGATATCCGCATCGTTGATGCCGAGCCCGACATCCGGCGCAGCGTAATGCATCTGCGCGGCCGCATTGTCCCGCTTGCCAAGCTCCAGCCGGCCGAACTTCGCTTCGGTCCAGGCGTAGCTGTCCTTGACCTGCTCGCCATTGTCCGAATTGCCGTTCATCACCACTTCGAGGCCGACCTGCAGGCCGGTGTCCATGGTGAATTCGCCGGCGAAGCCGATCTCCGTATCCGACTTCTGGTCGAACCCGGTGGTGTCGGTCGCGGCGCCGTTATCGTCGTTGTTCGCATATCCGAAATACTGGGTCATGTAGCCTTCGATACCGACGGAGAGCTTCTCCGCGGCATGCGCAGACGGAATCCAGGCGGCAGAGAGCGCCGCGAGCGCGACAGTCGCGCCTGTGCGTTTCAGGGACAGGTTCACCGAATTTCTCCTTGGGGCGAGGTGACCGCGAGCCGGTTCGTGCGGCACCAAATTCTGATCGGATGAATGTGCCTTAGATGAGAATGGTTCGCAATCTCATTTTTGGCGCATTCTGATATTATGTTATACTATAACATTACTGCAAGCCGCTCAGGGCGCCCACCAGCACTTCCGTCAGCGCGGCGCGCGGCGAGACATGCCGCTCCACCACGATCACGCGCCGGCTGACCGCCGGATCGCCGAACGGAAGCACCCGCAATTCCGCCCGCGCGGCCTCGCCGATCGCATAGGCCGGCACCACCGCGACCCCGAGACCGCGCGAGACCATCTCGATGATCGGCTCGATCGCGTCCAGCTCCATCGCCTCGTCCACCTGGAAGGACCGGTCGCGCAGGGCATGCTCGATGATGCGGCCGACGCCGGTGCGGCGGTTGAAGCGGATGAAGGGATGGCGCGTCAGCAGCTCCATATCGTTCGCACCGGAGAAGTCCCGCGGCGCGATCACGGAAAGCGGCTCCACGAAGATCAGGTGCCCCCTCAGTTCCGGCGGCAGGCGCTCGGGCGCTGTCAGGATCGCGGCATCGAGTTCGCCCTGCGCCACCCGGACCAGCAGGCCCGACGAGAGCCCGCTCTCGATCCTGACCCGGAGCTGCGGATGTGCCTCGTGCAGCCGGGTCAATGCCGCCGGCAGGATCCCGGTACTGGCGGTCTGGATCACGCCGAGCCGCAGGGTGCCCGCGATCTCTCCGCCCCCGCGCACGATGCGTTTCAGATCCTCGTACTTGCCGAGAATCTCCCGCGCCTCCGGCACCAGCGCGAGGCCGCGGTCATTCAGCACCGGGGGGCGCCGCGAGCGGTCGAAGAGATCCGCCCCGAGTTCCTCCTCGAGAGTGCGCATCTGCATGCTCACCGCCGACTGGGCGAGACCGAGCCGGTCGGCCGCGGCGGCGAAACTCCCGCGGGCGGCGACTTCGAGAAAGATCTGCAGGCGTCGCAGCGACATCGCATCATCTACTTCAGTTTTTCTGATTTTAAATATCAGACTAATGCACTTGCCTGAAGTTATTCCGGCGCCCAGACTTCACGGAACCGTGAGAGGCGCGTGAACGTCCGCGCCGGAAATTGAGGAAACGCCCCATGCTGTTCGATCTGTCCGCCGACCAGAAGGATCTCCAGGCCCGCGCCCGCGCATTGGCGGCGGAGGTCATCGCCCCCCGCGCCGCCGAGGTCGACCGCAGCGAGCAGTATCCCTGGCATAACGTGAAGGACCTGACCGAGGCCGGCTTCATGGGAATGACCGTGCCGAAGGAATATGGCGGTCCCGGGCGCTCCTATCTCGACACCGTGCTGGTGATCGAGGAAATGGCGGCGGCCTGCGGCGTCACCGGGCGCATCGTCGTTGAAGGCAATATGGGCGCGATCTCCGCGATCATGACCTACGGCACGGAAGCGCAGAAGAAGCTTGGCGCCGAGCATGTGCTCTCCGGCGACAAGCTCGCGATCTGCATCACCGAGCCGGATGCGGGCAGCGCGGCGACGCAGATGACCACGCGCGCCGACAGGCGCGGCGACACCTTCATCCTCAACGGCAAGAAGCACTGGATCACCGGCGGCGGCGTCTCCCGCCTGCACCTGATCTTCGCCCGCGTCTTCGACGAGGAGGGCACCGAGCTCGGCATCGGAGGTTTCCTCGCCGACAAGGACAGGTCCGACGGCCTGATCATCGGCACCCGCGAGCCGACCATGGGTCTGCGCGGCATTCCGGAAACGGAAGTGATCTTCCAGGACCTCGAGGTCCCGGCCTCCATGGCGCTGCTGCCGCCGAGCGGCTACAAGCGCGGCTTCGCCGACCTGATGAGCGCCTATAACGCCCAGCGCGTCGGCGCCGGGACCGTCGCCATGGGCGTCGCCGCCGGCGCCTACCGCCATGCCCTCGCCTTCGCCGGAGAGCGCGAACAGTTCGGCCGGCCGATCGCCGAGTTCCAGGGCCTGCAATGGATGCTGGCCGACATGTCGGTGCAGCTCGAGGCGGCCCGCTCGCTGATCTATCGCGCCGCCGCCAGTGCCGAGGGCCCGAACGGTCCCTTCCCGGACGTCACGCTCGCCGCCCAGGCCAAGATCATGGCCTCGGAGATGGCGATCAAGGTCACGACCGACGCGCTGCAGGTGTTCGGCGCGCGCGGCTATTCCCGCAACTATCCGATGGAGCGGATGCAGCGGGATGCGCGCATGTTCACGATCGGCGGAGGCACGGCGCAGATCTTGCGCACCGTGGTCGCCTCCCGCATCCTCGAACGCAAGCTGCCGCAGACCCGCGAGGGCCATCTGCGGCTGGCCGAGAAAGACACCGCGAACCGGATCGCCGCCGAATAAGGACCCCTTCCATGCGTGTTGCCGACGTGATTGCCCGCCGCCTTTACGAGGCGGGGGTCCGCTATGCCTTTGGCGTGCCGGGGGGCGAGGTGCTGACCCTGGTCGACGCGCTGGAGCAGGCCGGGATCCGTTTCCTGCTGGCGAAGCATGAGAACGCGGCGGGCTTCATGGCCGAGGGCGTCTGGCACATGACCGGGGCGCCGGGCGTGCTGGTCTGCACCGTCGGGCCGGGCGCCGCGAACGCGGTCAACGTCACCGCCAATGCCGAGCAGGACCGGGTGCCGCTGATCGTGCTGACCGGCTGCGTCGATGACGGCGAGGCGGTGACCTACAATCACCAGATCTTCGACCACACCAAGGTATTCGGGCCCGTCACCAAGGCGAGCGTCACGGTGCCGGCGGAGAATGCCGACGCGCTGATCGACAAGATGGTGCGCCTCGCGCTGGCCGACCGGCCGGGCCCGGTGCATCTCGACCTGCCGATCGCCGTCGCCGCGGCGGAGGTGCCGGAGGCCAAACCGGTGCGCCGCCCGGCCCCGCTGCCTGCCGCACCCGCGCCGGGACCGGAGCTTGAGGCCGCCCGAGCGGCGCTGGCGAAAGCCGAACGTCCGCTGATCGTCGCCGGGCTCGACGTGGTGAACCAGAACGCCTCCGAAACACTGGCAGCATTCGCGCGCAAGTTCGGCGCCCCGGTGATCGCCAGCTACAAGGCGAAGGGCGTGCTGCCGGAGGACGATCGGCTCTGCCTCGGCGGCGCAGGGCTTTCGCCGCTTGCAGACAAGCATCTGAAGCCGGTGATCGAGCAGGCCGATTTCATCCTGCTCGCCGGTTACGACCCGATCGAGATGCGCACCGGCTGGCGCAATCTCTGGGATCCGGAAAAACAGACCGTGGTCGAGCTGCTGGCCGCGCCCGAATATTCCTACATGCACACTGCCTCGATGACCTTCCATGCCCATGTCGGCGAAAGCCTGAAGGCGCTCGGAGAGGGCGTGGAACCGCGCGCGACATGGCCCGGCGCCGTCATCGCCGACACCCGCTCCGCGCTCGCCGGCGCCTTCGGCCAGAACGAGGCCTGGGGTCCGGCGGCGATCACCACGACGGTGCGCGCCAGCACCCCGCCGGAGACCGTGCTCACCATCGACAGCGGCGCCCACCGCATCCTCGCGAGCCAGGTCTGGGAAGCGCAGGTGCCGCACGCCGTGCTGCAATCGACCGGCCTCTGCACCATGGGCTGCGCCCTGCCGCTCGCGACCGGCGCCGCGCTCGCCGCGCCCGGCCGCCCGGTCGTCGCCTTCACCGGCGACGGGGGCCTTGAGATGGTTCTTGGGGAACTGGTGACGCTCCGCGACCTGAAGCTGCCGGTGATCGTCGTCGTCTTCGTCGACGCCTCGCTCGCGCTGATCGAGAAAAAGCAGCGCGAGATGCGCTACGGCAATGCCGGGGTCGATATGCACGAGACCGATTTCGTCGCCATCGCCACGGCGCTCGGCGGGCGAGGCCTCTGGTGCGAGGACCGGGAGACGCTGGCGGAGGCGGTGAAGGCAGGGCTCAAGGCCGACACGTTCACAGTCTGCGCCTGCCGCATCGACCGGCAGAGCTACGACGGGCGGATCTAGCCCTGGACACCAAGATCGTCATCCCGATGAAAATCGGGACCCACGGTCGATCCAGCCGGTAGAGAGTGGATCCCGACTTCCGTCGGAATGACGGTGAAGGGGCGATGGCACGCCGAGCCATCTCCCGGTTCTAGACGTCATCCCGGCCGCAGAGCCGGGACCTTGTCGAGCATCGGATCCGATCCTGCATGAGGTCCCGGATCAAGTCCGGGATGACGGCTTGAGGGGGGGGGGAGTGAGGGGCTCTAACCCTTCACCCGCATTTCGAATAGCCGCAGGACGTGCACAAATCGCACCCTTCCTGCTTCATCAGCGAGACCGAGGCGCAGCTCGGGCACTGGTTCGGGATCGGGCCGCCGGCGGCCGGGCCGTCATTGACCGCGATCGCCTTCTTCTTGTCGCCGAAATCCATCTCCAGCGTATCCGGGTCCTTCAGGAAGCCGATATCGTGCAGATGCTGCTCGATCACGCCGCCGATGGCCGCCAGCAGGGAGGGCACGTACTTGCCGCCCATCCAGCAGCCGCCGCGCGGATCGAACACCGCCTTCAGCTCCTCGACCACGAAGGAGACGTCGCCGCCGCGCCGGAACACCGCGCTGACCATGCGGGTCAGCGCCACGGTCCAGGCGTAGTGCTCCATGTTCTTCGAGTTGATGAAGACCTCGAACGGACGCCGGCGGCCGGCCTGGATCACGTCGTTGATGGTGATGTAGATCGCGTGGTCGCTCTCCGGCCACTTGATCTTGTAGGTCTTGCCCGGCAGCTCCTCCGGCCGGTCCAGCGGCTCCGACATGTAGACCACATGCGGGTCGAGTGCCGGATCGGTCTTGGCCGCAGCGGCGGGGGCGGATTCGTTCGTATTCGCCGGCGCCTTGGCGTCGGCCTTCTTCTTGTCGTCGGAGACGCTCAGCACCGAGCCGGTGATCTCGTTCGGGCGGTAGGTCGTGCAGCCCTTGCAGCCCTGCTCGTAGGCCGAGAGATAGACGTCCTTGAAATCCTCGAAGGAGATATCGACCGGCACGTTGATGGTCTTGGAGATCGAGCTGTCGATGTATTTCTGCACCGCCGCCTGCATGGCGACATGGTCCTTCGGCTCCAGCGTCTGGGCATTGACGAAGGCGTCGGTCAGCTCCGCATCCTCACCCATGATGTGCTTGTAGAGCCGGTAGGCATAGTCCGAGACCTCCTCGGTCTTGCGGCTGCCGTCGGGCATCAGGACCGTGCGGTCGTAGGAGAAGCTGAAGACCGGCTCGAGACCGGAGGAGACGTTGTCGGCGACCAGCGAGATGGTGCCGGTCGGCGCGATCGAGGTCAGCAGGGCATTGCGGATGCCGTGCTCCCGGATCGCGTCCTGCACGTCCTCGTCCAGCTCCTTCACCGATTCGCTCTCGAGATACTTGTCCTTGTCGAAGAGCGGGAACGGCCCCTTCTCCTTCGCCAGCTCGACCGAGGCGAGATAGGCGTGACGGCGGAGCGCGGCCATCCACTTCTCCGTCGCCGCGACGGCTTCCGGCGAACCGTAGCGCAGACCGCAGAAGATCAGCGCGTCGGCAAGGCCGGTGACGCCGAGGCCGATGCGGCGCTTGGTCTCCGCCTCGTGCTTCTGCTCCGGCAGCGGGAATTTCGAGGCATCGACCACATTGTCCATCATGCGGACGGCGAGCGGCACCACGCGGGCGAGCTCGTCCATGTCCAGCTCGGCATTCTCCTCGAACGGGTTCTTCACGAAGCGGGCGAGGTTGATCGAGCCGAGCAGGCAGGCGCCGTAGGGCGGCAGCGGCTGCTCGCCGCACGGGTTGGTCGCGGCGATGGTCTCGCAGTAATAGAGGTTGTTCCGCTTGTTGATGCGGTCGATGAAGATCACGCCCGGCTCAGCATAGGCATAGGTCGCGGCCATGATCTTGTCCCAGAGATCGCGCGCCTGGATGGTCTTGTAGACCGTGCCGTCGAAGACGAGATCCCACGGCTCGTCCTCCTTCACCGCCTGCATGAAGGGGTCGGTCGCGAGCACCGAGAGGTTGAACATGCGCAGCCGCGCCGGATCGCGCTTCGCCTCGATGAAGGCCTCGACGTCCGGATGGTCGCAGCGCAGGGTCGCCATCATGGCGCCGCGGCGCGAGCCGGCGCTCATGATGGTGCGGCACATGGCGTCCCAGACATCCATGAAGGAGAGCGGGCCGGACGCGTCCGCGCCGACGCCGTGCACGCGCGCGCCGCGCGGCCGGATCGTGGAGAAGTCGTAGCCGATGCCGCCGCCCTGCTGCATCGTCAGCGCCGCTTCCTTCAGCGCCTCGAAGATCCCCGCCATGTCGTCGGGGATCGTTCCCATGACGAAACAGTTGAAGAGGGTGACCTGCCGCCCGGTGCCGGCGCCCGCGAAGATGCGGCCGGCGGGCAGATAGCGGAAATCCTCCAGCGCGGAATAGAACTTCTCCGCCCAGGCTTCGGAATCGCCCTCCACCGCGGCGAGGGAGCGCGCAACACGCTGCCAGCTTTCCTCGATCGTACGGTCGACAGGCTCGCCGTCGGGCTTCTTGAGGCGGTATTTCATGTCCCAGATCTGCTGGGAAATCGGCGCAATGGACGTCATTCCGGGCGTGTCCGTCTCGTTTCTTGAAACACTATATTTTGTGAACCATCACAGGGGACGCACAACATATATGCGCCCATTGAGGAAGTCTATCACCTGATACGCCGTCTTGCGACTCGAAGTGACTCTAGCCCGGCATCATTGACCGGGCGGTCACCCGGAGCCAGGCGGCCTGGTATTTCACGAACTCCGAGAACATCAGCAGCCGCGAGTCGGGCGAGGTCCACCAGTCGTCGAGCCCCGGCGGGGCCGGACGGACGGGATGCTCGTAAATCTCGACCTCCGGCATCGCCGCGTGGAACTCCATCGCCGAGCGCGCCATGTGGTAGGTCGAGGTGACCAGGATCATCGAGCGGTAGCCCCCCGCTTTCATCCAGGCGGCCGCCTCCTCCGCATTGCCGATCGTGTCATGCGCGCCGTAGCCGAGCGCGATGCAGCAGGCCATCGTCTGCGGATCGACCGTCAGCCCGCTTTCCGCCATCGCCGCGCGGAAGGCCGGCGGCCCGACGATATCGTTCACGCCGGTCACCAGCAGCGCGCGGGCGCGGCCGTCGAGCAGCAGCGAGACCGCGACCGGGACCCGCCGGCTGCCGCCGGTCAGCACCACGATGGCATCCGCCTCCGGACTCGCGTCCGGCGCTTCCGCGGGCATCGCTGCGAGGAACCAGAGAAAACCGCCGATCCAGAGCAGCAGCACGGCAAGGGCGCCGATCGCGGCCCGCAGCAGCCAGGTCCGAACGGACTGGGTCAGCCCCGCCCGGCTCCCCTCCTGCGGTTGCGCGGTCACGGGTTCAGCCTCCGAAGCGCACCCATGACGGAGAAGCGCGCGGCGACCCAGGCAACGAAAGCAACGAGAAGCGGCGCGGCGACGATGAAGGCCCATTCGACGAGATCGTCCGGCAGACCGCCGATGGCGGTGCCGAGCAGACCGGGGCTGCGGGCCGTGTCGGGGTCGAGCAGCGCCGCCATCGCGGCCAGTGTCCCGACGGCGAGCAGACCGCCGACGATCCCGCCGCGCAGGGCCATCTTCAGGACATGGGCCTGGAATTCCGAGGCGATGTATCCGTCGCGGGCGCCGATCAGATGCAGGATGGAGATCACCTCGCGATGGATCGAGACCGAAGTCCTGACCGCGAAGACGACCGCGATCACCGACGCGCTCATGACCAGCGCGAGCACGGTCAATCCCATCGCCTCCACCGCCCGGGTCAGTTTGGCGACATGCCCCATCCAGCGGCTGTGCGCATCGACCGAGACCCCGGGATAGAGCTCCGCCAGGCGGCTCTCGAAAGACGCGAGTTCGGTCGTGGGCTCATGTTCGAAATGAAGGTCGAACAGGCGCGGCAGCGGCAGGTCCCGGACCAGATCGGGGCCGAGCCACGGCGCCAGAAGATGCGCGCTTTCAGACGGGTCTACACGCTGCAGCCTCACAAGGCCCGGCAGCCTGCGCATCATGCGGATCGCCTGTTCCATCTCCAGTGTGTCGTCGATCCCGGGCTCGGCCGCCGGCAGCTGCACCGTGACCACGCTGCCGAGGGCGAAATCCCAGCGCGCGGCGAGGCGGTACGAGGTCACGGCGCCGACCGTCGCAAGCACCGCGAAATAACACATGATGCCGAGCAGCCACGGCAGGTAGCGGGCCGAGGGGTCCTGGTTCAGCGGAATGTCGCCGCGGGTGATCAGCGCCATCGCCTCACCCTCCGCGCCGCCGGTCGGCCTGCTCGCCGCTGCCGCTTCCGACCGGACGCGGCGACGGGCGCCGGACACCGAGTCCGCGCACCAGCGCGACGCGGCCTTCCTCGACATTGATGCAGGGATGGGAGAAGCGTTCGACGAGGGCCCGGTTATGGGTCGCGATCAGCACCGTGGTGCCCATCTTGTGCAGTTCCTCGAAGAGATAGAGCAGGCGCACGGCGACCCCGTCATCGACATTGCCGGTCGGCTCGTCGGCGAGCAGCAGCTGCGGCCGGCCGATCACCGCGCGGGCGATCGCCACGCGCTGCTGCTGCCCGCCGGAGAGCGTGTGCGGCAAGGCATCGAGGTGACCTGAGAGCCCGACCCATTCGAGCAGCTCGGGGACATATTCGCGAATCGCCGATTCGCGGGCGCCGGCGATGCGGAGCGGCAGGGCGACATTGTCGAGCGCGCTCAGATGCGGGATCAGCCGGAAGTCCTGGAAGACGATGCCGATCCGCCGGCGCAGCGCCGGAATGCCCTCGCGGGAAATCGCCGTAGCGTTCTCGCCAAACAGCGTAAGACGCCCGCGTGACGGCTTCAGCCCAAGATACATCAGCTTGAGAAGACTGGATTTTCCGGCCCCGCTCGCCCCGGTGATGAACTGGAAGCTGCCTTCCTCGACGTCGAAATTCACGTCGCGCAGGATGGCCGGACTCCCGGGATAGCGGAGTTCCACATTTTCGAACTGGATCACGGCGCGGCGCGCCTCCCTCTCCCGGTTCCCGGATGCCGTCACCACATCCGGTTTCGCTCCGGCCCATGATTTCAGATCGGGGCCGCGATGGAAAGGTGCGCGGAGGCAGCAGGTAGGCGACGGGAACCGCTTTGCCGTATAGTGTTGCCGTGCGGTCTCGGATATCGGAAAGCCATGAAAGTCAACTGCCCCGAATGCTCCCAGCACTTCAGCGTGCCGGACAAGGCGATCGGCCCCAAGGGCCGCAAGCTCCGGTGCAGCAAATGCGGCCATCAATGGCACCAGATGCTGGAGGAGGAGGCGCCGAAAAAGAAGAAGAAGGCGGCGCCGAAGAAGCCGGCGAAGGAACCGGCTGCGACGGAGGTCGAGGAAAGCCCGCCGGAAGAGGAGGAGGTCGTCCCCTTCGCCCGCTTCGGCAGCGGCGAGGCCGACCCGGACGCACCGCCGGCCTTCGAGGAAGAGGACGGCGAGGACCATGAAGGCGTGTTCAGCGCGCCGCCGATCCCGCGCGGACGGATGCCGCTCTCCGGCAAACCGAAACGCAAGCGCAAGGGCCTGATCGCGGCCGCAGCCGCAGTGGTCATCGTCGCCGGGCTCGGCACGCTGTTCGGCGCCCGCGCGGCGCTGGTCGGCGCCTGGCCGCCGGTCGACCGGCTCTACCAGAGTGTCGGTCTTGGCGTCCCTGTCATCGGCGAGGGTCTCGTGATCCAGAATGTCGCCGCATGGCGCAAGGCGGAGGATTCCATCGAACTGCTGCTGGTGAAGGGCGAGATCCGCAATCCGACCGAGCAGCTGCAGACCGTGCCGACGCTGGCCGGAAAACTGACCGGCAGACAGGGCGATATCATGCAGGAATGGCTCTTCCAGACGGAGAACCAGGTCATCCTGCCAGGCGAGAAGACGACGTTCCAATATGAACTGCCGCAGCCCGGCGCGGATGCCGCGGAAGTGACCGTCACCTTCTCCGCGAAATCGCTCGGCGGCGGCCTCGGCTACTGATCAGAAGCGCTTGAGCAGCCGCTCGATGTAGTCCAGCTCCAGCGTCGGCCGCGAGCGGTCGCCGGAGCGTTCGCGCAACTCGTCGAAGATCCGTCGGGCACGCTGGATATCGCTTTCCGCCGGGATCTCGACATCGCTGTTGTCGTTGAAGCCGTAGCCGGTGCGCCGGCGGTTCAGCGGATCGCCATCATCGTAGTCGACATCGTCGCTCTCGCTCGCCTGCGCGTTCGGGTTTTCCTGGCCCTCGCCGTTCGCCATCTGCTGCAGCGCCTCGTTCAGGGCGTCCGCCCCCTGGCGCATCTGGCTCAGCGCGTCGCCCTGAGGGCCGACCGCCTGGCCAGGCGCATTCTCTCCGAGTGCTTCGGTCGCATCGCGCATGGACTGTTCTGCCTGCCCGAAGCCTTCCGGGATCTGCCCCAGCCCCTCGCCGACCTTGCGCATGAACTCGCCGAGCTGCTTGCGCAGCCGTTCCTGCATCTCGGCAAGTTCGGCCGCGAGTTCCTCGGCCGTCATCTCGCCGTCGCCGCCCCCCGGAGACTGGCCCGGCATCGGCTGCTGGCCGCGTTGCCCGGGCTGCTGCCCCGGTTGCTGGCCCGGACGCTGGCCGCGCTGCGCCTGATCTCCCGGACGCTGACCACGCTGGCGCTGGCCTTCCTGGAAGGTCCGGTCCATCAGGTCGCGCTGCTGCTGCGACAGCTCGTTCAGCTGCCGCATCATTTCCTGCAGCGCCTGCTGCTGCGGCGACATCTGCTGTTGCTGCTGCATGCCCATGCGCAGGTTCTCCATCATCTGCTGGAGCTGCGAGAGCATCTGCCGCGCCGCGTCGCGGGCGCCGGTCTTCGCCATGTCGCGCATCTGGTCGAGCATCTTCATCAGATCCTCGCGGCGGAGCATCTGGTTGGGGTCGACCTGCTGGCGTTCCATCTGATCGCCGCGCTGCGCCTGCTTCATCATCTGCTCGGCCATCGCCTGCAGATACTTGTCGATCGCCTGACGCATCTCTTCCATCAGACGCTCGATCTCCTCGTCGCTGGCGTCGCCGGCCAGCGCTTCCTGCAGCTTGCGCTCGATCTCGCGGAGATCGCGCAGCGCGGTGGAGACGTCCCCGTCCTCGATGCGGAGCGCGACGTCCCAGAGCAGCTTCTGCAATGCCGCGATCCCGTCCGCGTCCGGCGCATTGAAATAGAGCCGGCTGGCGGCGGATTTCAGGCCGAGGAAGACCACCGTGTCGTTGAAGTAATGGTGCGGCCGCGCGGCGAGGGTCAGCAGGATTTCGGAAATGTCGATCCGTTCCTCCGGCTCCGTCACCAGACGCTTGCGCTGCTCGATCACCGCGCGGGCCACCGGGTGGGTGAAGACCCGCTCCGGCAGCGGCATATCGACAGGATCGCTGACGCCCTTCTGGCCGATATCGTCCTCGGCCTCGAGCGTGATCCGGACCTGATGGCCGGCCCAGGGATGCGGCGTCAGATCGCTGAAGCTGCGGCCGGAAATATCCTTCCGGTCGCCGGCGACGGCGGGCATTGCGATCTCGATGGGAGCCTCGTCCGTCACAGCGCCGTCGACCAGACGGTGAATGCGGGCGCGGACCTTCGCCACGCCGTAATCGTCCACGGCCTCGTAGCGGAGAACGAGCGCGTTGCGCTCGGATGCGGACGGAGCCTCGGGAAAAGAGACCGTAGGGGCCAGATCCGGCAACACGTTGATCTGCCAGGATGCGATCGGATCGCCGTCCTGGGTCACCGCGAGACGGGTCCCGCGCGCGATCGGCGCCTCGATCTGATGGCTTTCCGGCGCGATCGTTTCGAACGCGATCCGCTCGGACCGGCCTTGCGAGACCCCGTCCGCGCTCTTGTCGACGGCACCGGCCTCTACCCCGTCCTCGATCACCAGGACCGGGGTCTCCGCGCCCCCGTTGACGGTCGCGAGGAAGCGGCTGCCGACCGGGATCGCCACGGTTTCGGGCTCGGGTTCCGGTCCGGCTTCGGCTTTTGCCGCGGCCGGCCGGGTCAGAAGGATCGGCGGCTTGCCGGTATAGTCCGGCGGACTGATCCAGACATCGGCGAGCGACACCGGCGCGCTGCCCGTACCGCTCAGATCCGGCAGCATCGCCGCGCGCAGCCGCTCTCCCGGATTCTGCCAGCCCGCGACCAGACCGATGATGAGAAGCAGGCCGACCACGGTGCGCAATCCGATCGGATCGGCTTCCGCGGCCTGCGGCTCGGGACTGCCGACCCGGACCCGGGCCCGGACGTCGCCCAGCCGTTTCAGATGCGCCTGCCAGAGCGCCGCTTCCGTACGCCCGCCGCCGGCGACATGATCGCTCAGGGCGGAAAGCGGCCGGTGCCGAAGCCCCGACCAGCTTTCGAGCCGGCGCAGGATGTGTTCCTCGTCGGGCCAGGAGAAGTCCTGGATGCTCTTTCTGAGGGCAACCACGAATACCACGACGGCCAGCAGAAGCAGGGCCGCGTGCAACAGCCCGCCGGTCACTTCCGCGATGGATTGGGGGACTTCGAGCAGAGCGAGCCCGAGGAACAGCCCGATCAGGGCGAGCGGCCACCTGAAAGCGGGGAAGAACCGTTCCCAGGCCATAATGATACCGGTCACCCAGAGCTTGGGGCGGTAGGGAAGAAACGTCCGGGCACCGTCACGCATGCAAAGACCCATCCCCGGCGTTTCGCCGTGTCGTGAGGGACGGATCCCGACCGCCTCCCCCGCTGGCGTCAACCACCCGCGGCGGCACGGGAACCTGTCGATCCTCGATCTTCTCCCGGAGACGCCGGGAGGGTCAAGGGACTCGCATACGGAAGTGGGTCAGTCGAGCCTCTCTTCAAGGGCCAGCATCTCGTCGAAACTCTGCCGGCGGCGCACCACCCGGAAACTGTCGCCTTCGACCAGGACTTCGGGGCAGAGCGGCCGCGAATTGTAGTTCGAACTCATGACCGCCCCGTAGGCTCCGGCCGACTTAAGAACGACCAGCGAACCTTCGGAGACCGCGCCGAACTTCCGGCCGCGTGCCAGGTAATCGCCGCTCTCGCAAATCGGGCCGACAATGTCGACAAGCCCGGACTCACCCGCTGCCGGACTTTCCTCGACGGTGACAATTTCGTGATGGGCCTCGTAGAGGGTCGGGCGGATCAGATCGTTCATCGCGCCGTCGACAATTACGAACCGGCGTTCGGCACCGTGCTTCACGAACAGCACGCGGGTCAGGAAGTAGCCTTCGTTACCGACCAGATAGCGGCCCGGCTCGATCGAGAGGCGGCAATCGAGGTCGGCGACCGTGTCCTTCACGATCTCCGCGTAGTCGGCAAGGTCCGGCGGCGCGCTGCCATCGTAGGAAACGCCGATGCCACCGCCGAGATCGAGATGGTCGACGACGTGGCCAGCCTGACGCAACGAGAGCGTCGCGCCGCGCAGCCGCTCGTAGGCGGCGCGGTAGGGCGTGACGTCCATCAGCTGCGAGCCGATATGGACCGACATGCTCCTGAGCGAGACGTTCTTCAGCGTCACCGCCAGCTCGAACATCTCCGACGCCCGCGCGATGTCGATGCCGAACTTGTTCTCCTTGCGGCCGGTCGTGATCTTGGCATGGGTCTTGGCATCGACATCCGGATTGACCCGGATCGCCGCCGGCGCCACGACGCCCTTCGAGGCGGCGACATCGTTCAGCAAGCGCAGCTCGGGTTCGGATTCCACGTTGAACTGGTGGATGCCCGACTCCAGCGCGAAAGCCATCTCCTCGGCCGTCTTGCCGACGCCGGCAAAGACCACTTTCGATCCCGGAACGCCCGCGCGCAGGCTGCGCGCCAGCTCGCCGCCGGAGACCACGTCCATCCCGGCGCCGAGATCGCCGAACAGCTTGATCACCGAGAGGTTGGAGTTCGCCTTGATGGCGTAATAGATCGAGACCGGCAGCCCTTGGAGGGCGGCTTCGAGCGCACGGTAGCGCGCGGTCATTCCGGTTGCGGAATAGACATAGACCGGCGTGCCGACCTCTTCGGCGATGCGTGCGAACGGGACCTGTTCGACATGCAGCGCGCCGTCCTGATAGGAGACTTGCTCACTCATTTGACTGGAATCCTGGCGTCTTATTGCGTCGGGTAGGTGCGCGGGAAATCGGAGGGCGAGCCCTGCGGGGGTTTGAGGTTGCCTTTCTTCCCGCAGGCCGCCTGGCTCAGCGCCAGGCCGGCGAGCAGCAGAAAGAGCAGTCCAAACCGTGTGATCCGTTTCAGCATCGCACTTCTCCCGTTCGGTTCCTCAGGCGAGGAACCGTTCCCGCGCCCTGGCGACCTGGTCGCGGACATTTGCTGGCGCGGTGCCGCCGTAACTGGTGCGGCTCGAGACCGAGGCCTCGACCGTCAGCACATCGAACACACCCTTGTTGATCTTCGGCTCGACCGCCTGCATGTCCGCGAGGCTCAGCTCCTCGATCCCGCAGCCCTTGTCCTCGGCCAGCTTCACGATGGTGCCGGTGACGTGGTGGGCACGGCGGAACGGCATGCCGATCGCCCGCACCAGCCAGTCGGCAAGGTCCGTCGCGGTCGGGAAGCCGTCCTTCAGCGAGGCGCGCATTTCCTCCGGATTGGCCTTCATGTCGCGGATCATGCCAGCGGTTGCGGCGATGCAGAGACCGAGGGAATCGACCGCGTCGAAGACCGGCTCCTTGTCCTCCTGCATGTCCTTGCCGTAGGCGAGCGGCAGGCCCTTCATGACAATCAGCAGCGCGTTCATGTCGCCGATGATCCGGCCGGCCTTGGCGCGCACCAGCTCGGCCGCGTCCGGGTTGCGCTTCTGCGGCATGATCGAGCTGCCGGTGGTGAAGGCGTCCGAGAGCGTGATGTAGTTGAACTGGGCGCTGGTCCAGATGACGATTTCCTCGGCGAGACGCGAGAAGTGCGTGGCGCAGATCGACATCGCGGACAGGAATTCGAGCGCGAAATCGCGGTCGGAGACGGCATCGAGCGAATTCGCCGCCGGCCGGTCGAAGCCGAGCGAAGCGGCGGTCTTATGCCGGTCGATCGGGAAGGAGGTGCCGGCGAGCGCGGCGGCGCCGAGCGGGCATTCGTTCATTCGCGCGCGGCAATCCCGGAAACGGCCGAGATCACGGCCGAACATCTCGACATAGGCCAGCAGATGATGGCCGAAGGTAACCGGCTGCGCGGTCTGCAGATGGGTGAAGCCGGGCATCACGACATCGGCGTTCCTGTCCGCCTGCTCGATCAGCGCCGCGATCAGTTGGGTCAGGCTCTCGTCGACGGAGTCGAGCGCGCCGCGGACCCAGAGCTTGAAATCGGTCGCCACCTGATCGTTCCGGGACCGTGCGGTGTGCAGACGGCCCGCCGCGTCGCCGATCAGCTCGGAGAGGCGGGATTCCACATTCATGTGGATATCTTCCAGCGAACGCGAGAATTTGAAGTCGCCGTTGCGGATCTCGGAGTCGATTTGCTCTAGACCCAGGCGGATCGCCTTACCATCTTCAGCGCTGAGCACGCCCTGGGCGACCAGCATCTCGGCATGGGCGATCGAGCCCTGGATGTCCTGGGCCGAAAGACGGCGATCAAAACCGATGGAGGCGTTGATCTCCTCCATGATCGCCGCCGGGCCGGACGCGAAGCGGCCGCCCCAGATCGTGCTGGCGCCTTCGTGCTGGGGGTCGTTGTGCCGTTTACTCATGGAGGGAAATGCCCCGTGTCTTGGATTGCATCAGTGACGGTCAGGAAGATCGCGCTTGCCGCTATGCTCGCCGCCGCGCTCGCGTCGCAGGCCGGAATGGCCCGAGCGGAGCCGCCGCAGCAGGGCGACATGGTCAAGTTCGTACCCAGCGCCGAAGACCGCCCAGCGCCGGACATCCCCTTCATAAGCGCCGAGGGCCAACCCATCAAGCTGGACTCGTATCGCGGGAAGACGGTTCTGGTGAATTTCTGGGCGACCTGGTGCCCGCCCTGCGTGAAGGAACTGCCCTCGCTCGAGCGGCTCAACGCGGAAATGGGCAGTCCCGATTTCGAAGTCGTCCTCATCTCTATCGACCGTGGCGGCGCCCGGATCTACGAGCCGTTCCTCGAAAAGCTCGGCATCGCCAATCTGCGCTCCGCCGCGGACAGCAAGGCGGACCTGTTGCGCGCCTTCAAGGCTCCCGGCCTGCCGACCACCTACCTGATCGGCCCGGACGGAACCATCCGGGGCCGACTGGTCGGTGACGCCGAGTGGGATTCCGCAGCCGCGAAAGAGCTGATTAAGTATTACACTTCAAGCTCATAGTAGGTATAGTCGGGAACATCCGACGCCTTTTGCACCGAGACCGGACAACGATGCCGCACCTCACCCGCCCGACCCTGTTCCTCTTCATGTTGGTTCAGGCTGCGGTACTGGTGGGGTATGGCCCGGCCGGATCCGGAACCGCCGCCGCGCAGCAGAAGATGATCTTCTTCCAGATCGCGACCGGCGGAGTCGACGGCACCTACTATCCGCTCGGCACAGAGATCGCGAATGCGATTTCCCGTCCTCCCGGCTCCCCGCCCTGCGCGGAGAACGCGGTTTGCGGGGTGGAGAATCTGGTCGCCTCCGCCCAGAGTTCCAGCGGTTCAGTGGACAATGTCACAGCGGTCGAAAGCGGCCGCATGACGTCCGCTTTCGCGCAGGCCGACATCGTCTATGCGGCCTATTCCGGTACCGGCCCGTTCGATGGCCTGCCGCCGATGAAGAACCTGAGGGCCCTAGCCCATCTCTATCCGGAAGTGCTGCACGTGCTGGTGCGGCGCGACGCCAAGATCGCGTCCGTGAAGGGCATGATCGGCAAGCGCGTCTCGATCGACGAGCCGGGATCGGGACTGCTGGTGATGGCGCGAAACATTTTCGACGCCTATGGCATCGACGAAAACCAGATGATCGCGTCCTATCTCAAATCGGGACCAGCGGTGGATCTTCTGGTCAAGAACGAGCTCGACGCCCTGTTTCAGATCTCGGGAATGCCGAGCGAGCTTGTGGCGACGACCGCGGAAGATCACGATGTCGACCTGCTGACCCTCGACGGACCGGCGGTCGACAAGCTGCTCGACACGCACCGCTTCCTCACCCGCTACACCATCCCGTCCGGGACCTATACCGGTGTCGGCGAGGTCGCGACGCTCTCCGTCGGCAGCCAGTGGATCGTTCCGGAGACGCTCCCCGAACAGCTGGTCTACGACATTTGCCGCGCACTCTGGAACGAGCACACGCTGAAGGCGCTTGCCGCCGGCCATCCCCAAGGCCGGAACGTCAAGCTGAACTCCGCTCTGGACGGGATCGCGATCCCGTTGCACAGCGGGGCAGAGCGCTGTTATCGCGATCTCGGACTCCTGCGCTAGGCGCACCCCATCCGAGAAGCCGGAGGCAGAATTCTGCTCAAGCCGGCTGCCAGACCCCCGACAACAGCGCTGCTGACCTCTCTCTGTCAGTGCACCGAGAACGTCTGGGCTTCTTGGATCGCGCGCCCCTTGATTCTTTTTCTTGTATAGAGATCGAGACTATCGAAGCGCTGCCGCGCGAAGATCCTGTCGATCGAATTTCCAGTGTGAACGGCAGTGCTGAGAGCGAGGGCCACCTGGCTCTCTCTCCCTTCGATATCGGCAACGGATATCTGGAGTAGGCGTAAAGCCTTCTCGGCAACCGAGTCGGTCATTGGACATATCCTTCCTTCTAAAGGACGTTTTGACCTGCCTTTTTGGCAGGCTCACAAGAATTATCTAAAATTATATCGAAATGCAAGGAAATTCCTGCCTACCCGGCAAATATTTCCTGGCGACGTACGGAAAATCAGCGCGTCGGCACCGGTTCGTCGCCGGAATAGTCATAGAAGCCGCGGCCGGTCTTGCGGCCGAGCCAGCCCGCCTCGACATATT
The DNA here is from genome assembly GCF_017640745.1 of Nisaea sp. GTDB lineage: Bacteria > Pseudomonadota > Alphaproteobacteria > Thalassobaculales > Thalassobaculaceae > Nisaea. The sequence continues at coordinate 83,570 of NZ_JAEPQA010000004.1, forward strand.
TCACCAGCAGCGGACAGGGACGGTACTTGCTGTCCGCCAGCCCGTCATAGAGCACGTGCATGACCGCGAGGCAGGTATCGAGGCCGATGAAGTCGGCGAGCTGCAGCGGCCCCATCGGATGATTGGCACCGAGCCGGAGTGCGGTGTCGATGGAGTGCACCGACCCGACGCCTTCATAAAGCGTGTATATCGCTTCGTTGATCATCGGCAGCAGGATCCGGTTCACGATGAAGGCCGGGAAATCCTCGGCGACCGAAACCGTCTTGCCGAGCGCTTCGGCGAGCGCGCGGACGGTCTCGAAGGTATCCTGCTCCGTCGCGATGCCCCGGATCAGCTCGACCAGCTGCATGGCCGGCACCGGGTTCATGAAATGCATGCCCATGAACCGTCCCGGCCGGTCCGTCACCGCTGCAAGGCGGGTGATCGAGATCGAGGAGGTGTTGGTCGCGATGATCGCGTCCTTGGAAAGATGCGGAACCAGGGTCTTCAGGATCTCGCGCTTGATCGACTCGTCCTCGGTCGCCGCCTCGACGACGATGTCGCAGGCGCCGAATATCCCGTAATCCGTTCCGGTGGAGATCCGCTTCATCGCGGCATCGACGTCGCTGTCCGCGATCTTGCCGCGGGCGACCTGGCGGCGCATGTCCCGGTCGATCTTCTCGACCGCTTCGGAGAGCCGTGCGTCCTCGATATCGAGCAGGCGGACATCAAGCCCGGAAAGCGCGCTGACATGGGCGATGCCGCTTCCCATCTGCCCGGCTCCGATCACGCCGATTGTGCGCACGTCCATATCCGCTCTCCCCGTTTCGTCGGGGCATCGGCCGGGCGGCCGGCCGGTGCCGGGTCGCATGGGACGCCCGGCACCGCTTGGCTGTCAAGTATTTGCGGCTGTTAGCCGTCCAGCGCCTTGCTGAGTTCCGGAACCGCTTCGAACAGATCGGCGACGAGGCCGTAATCGGCGACCTGGAAGATCGGCGCTTCCTCGTCCTTGTTGATCGCGACGATGACCTTGCTGTCCTTCATGCCGGCGAGGTGCTGGATCGCGCCGGAGATGCCGACGGCGACATAGAGCTCCGGAGCAACGACCTTGCCGGTCTGGCCGACCTGGTAGTCGTTCGGCACGAAGCCGGCATCGACGGCGGCACGGGACGCGCCGACGGCGGCACCGAGCTTGTCCGCGACTTCTTCCAGCATCTTGAAGTTTTCGCCGTTCTGCATCCCGCGACCGCCGGAGATGACGATCTTCGCGGAGGTCAGTTCCGGGCGTTCGGAGCTGCTGAGCTCGGCTCCGACATAGGAGGTCAGGCCAGCATCGCCCTTGGCGTCGGCCGCTTCAACGGCGGCGGAACCGCCTTCGGCCGCAGCGGCGTCGAACGCGGTGGTGCGGACGGTGATGACCTTGACGGAGTCGGAGGACTTCACGGTCGCCATCGCATTACCGGCATAGATCGGGCGCACGAAGGTGTCCGCATCGACGACGGCGGAGATCTCGGAGATCTGCTGCACGTCGAGCATGGCGGCGGCGCGCGGCATCACGTTCTTGCCGAAGCTGGTCGCCGGGGCGAGGACATGGCTGTAGCCGGACGCGAGCGCAACGACCAGCGGAGCGACGTTTTCGGCAAGGCCGTTGGCATATTCCGCGGCATCCGCATGCAGAACCTTGGAGACGCCGGCGATCTTCGCGGCGGCCTCAGCCGCGGCGGAAGAGCCGCTGCCGGCCACCAGCACGGCGACGTCGCCGCCGATCTGGGTCGCGGCGGTCACGGCGTTCAGGGTAGCCGGGGCGATTTCCGAATTATCGTGTTCGGCAACGACGAGAACGCTCATCAGATCACCTTTGCTTCATTGCGAAGTTTGGACACCAGCTCAGCGACGTCGGCGACCTTCACGCCCGCTTCGCGCTTGGCCGGTTCCTCGACCTTCAGGGTTTGCAGGCGCGGCGCCGGATCGACACCGAGATCGGCCGGCGTCATCTGGTCGATCGGCTTCTTCTTCGCCTTCATGATGTTCGGCAGCGACGCATAGCGCGGCTCGTTCAGACGCAGGTCCGTGGTGACGATCGCCGGCAGCTTCACCGAGATGGTCTCGAGACCGCCGTCGATCTCGCGGGTGACCTTGGCTTCGCCGGAGCCCATTTCGATCTTGGAGGCAAAGGTGGCCTGGCCCCAGCCGAGCAGCGCGGCCAGCATCTGGCCGGTCTGGTTGGCGTCGTCGTCGATCGCCTGCTTGCCGAGAATGACAAGCTGCGGCTGCTCCTTCTCGACCACGGCCTTAAGCATCTTGGCGACGGCCAGCGGCTCCAGATCGCCGTCATGTAGCACGTGGATGCCGCGGTCGGCGCCCATGGCGAGCGCGGTGCGGATGGTTTCCTGACACTGCTGGACGCCGAGCGAGACGGCGACGACCTCGGTCGCGGTACCGGCTTCCTTGAGGCGGATCGCCTCTTCGACGGAGATTTCGTCGAAGGGGTTCATGGACATCTTGACGTTGGCGAGTTCGACCCCGGTCTGGTCCGCCTTCACGCGAACCTTGACGTTGTAGTCGATGACCCTTTTGACGGGTACGAGAACCTTCATGGCGACCCCGAAAGAGATTTGAGTTTCATATGCGGTAGCAGGTCATAGGCGATGCGTTTTTCGCCTGTCAAGCTAACCCCGCCGCCTTCTGACCTCAATGCGACATCGGGGAAAGCCGTCTTAATTCAGCGGTTTTTGCCCGGAACCCAGAGAACGTCCGCCGCACCGTCATCATTGATGTGCCGAGCGAGCACGAACAGATGGTCGGAAAGCCGGTTGGCGAACTTGATGGCATTGGCCCCGACCGGCTCCTGCTCGGCCAGCGCGGTCATCGCCCGCTCCGCCCGGCGGATCACGGTCCGCGCCAGATGAAGGTAGGCCGCGGCGGGCTTTCCACCGGGCAGAATGAAGGAATCCAAGGGCTTCAGCGTCTCGTTCATGGCGTCGATCTCGCGCTCGAGCCGCTCGACCTGGGCCGCACCGATGCGCAGGGGCTCCCATTTCGGGTTTTCCTGTTCCGGGGTCGCCAGATCGGCGCCGAGATCGAACAGATCGTTCTGGATGCGGGCCAACATCTCGTCGACGGCGCCCGCACCTGAGGTATGCAGGCGGGCAAGGCCGATCACGCTGTTCGCCTCGTCCACGGTTCCATAGGCTTCCGGGCGCAGCGAGTGCTTCTTGACCCGGCTTCCGTCGCCGAGCGAGGTCTCTCCGCCATCCCCGCCGCGGGTATAGATCTTGGTGAGCCGGACCATCTGAACGCCTCCGAAACTATTTGCGCCGGACGCCGGACGCTACCGCGACAAGGCCAGGGCGATCATGAAGAGCACGACCGCAAGGAATTGAAATAACACGCGATATCGCATGAAACGATTTGAGCGCCTCGGTCCGTCGGGACCACCGCGCGCCATGGACACGAGACCGCCGAAGAGGGTGCCGAGCACCAGCAGGAGGGCGATGGCCATGAGGATGATGACGAAGACTGACATGCCGCCGATATAGAACGGCACAGCGTCGAAGACCAGTGCCAAGCGTGACGGGCGTCAATCCGCCACATCGCCAAAGACGCAACGATTTGACAAAAATGCGCCTTAATTCCCGAGCAAAATTTACCCCGCGTTAACAATTCGGACCGAAAACGAAACAGATTCGACTGATTGTAACTCTTTTATCAGTTGATTCTGGCTTTTTATCCGAAATAGACTTCCGGTTGCCCCCCAAGATTTGCTATGCGGGGCGCCTGAACCGCAAATTGTAGTAGGATTCGTGATCCCAAATGCCTGACGATTCAGTCCTCGCCTACACCGCCCCCAACCGGAAAAACGAAGCTATTTCAATTAACTACAAGAAAAGCCAGTCCTATATCGTCCCCTGTTCCAGCGCATTCCGGGATCGCGTAACTGCACTTGCGGATTCACAGGGCGCCAGCGTCGCCGATCTGGCGCGTGCCGTCCTGATGTTGATCCCGAATGAGACCGTTATGGCGACGGAAGACCCCGGGGAACCGGCGCCGGACGACCGCGAAGTGGTGAAATTGCAGTCGGGCCCCTCGAAAGGCCGCACTCTGCGGCGGAAACCGCGTTTGCAGCTGCGTCTGCCGATCGGTTACGACATCGCCCGCCTTCGGCGCGCCCTCGCGCTGTCGCTGAAGATGGCGGAAGGCGACCGCCAACTCTCGATTGAGAGCACAGAGGACCGTCAGCGGCGCCAGAACGACGGCGCCACGCGGGCCCGCCTTGAAGAAGATATTGAGCAATTGCAGCGGATTATCGGGGATCTCGCCTTTGAACCCCTGCGCAACGGCATCACCAGCCGGAGCGAGGCGCTGCATGTCATGGGCTTCGCCCCGACCGCGGTTCCGGACCAGAAGGCGATCCGTGGACGCTACCGGCGGCTTGCCCTGGTGTTCCATCCGGACTCGCCTTTCGGCGACCATCAGCGCATGAGCCAGCTCAACGAGGCGCTCGAGAAGCTTACCCGCGCTTGACGGCGCGGGGCGGTGGCAATAGGGTCACGCTCATGAACAGCCAACCTCTCCGGCGTCTGGCCGGTCGAATTATCGGGCGAATTAGCAACCCGGTCCTCTGATAGGGCCGGGCCAGTGCTGTTTTCCCTTATTCGACCCCCGCGACCGGAGTGGTTTTGTCATGCAAGACGTTGCTGTATCCCCTTCTTTTCATACTGTTTTTCCCGAACCCGCGAACGAAGCGGATGTGACTGCCTGCTTTTCCGTACAGGCCCGCGCCGAACCTTCGGTGATGCCCCGCGTACTGGAGACCTTCGCCAAACTCGGCCTGATCCCGACGCGCTGGCACAGCGATCTCGGCGGCCGGCGGCGCGACGAGCTCACCATCGACCTGCAGGTCCAGGGACTGACAGATGCGCAGCGCGACCACGCCGCCGCCGTGATGCGAAGCATGGTCTCGGTCACCTCGGTGCTGGTCTCGGAAAAACGCTTCTCCTGAAGCTCGAAGCCGGAAAGCGGCCCGGAGCATGAGCGGCTTCCTGCATCATCTCCGGGTCTGCAATGCGCACGATCCTGCCGATTATTGTCCCTGGTCCATCGGAGACGCAGAAGTCGGGCTGGTCCCGCACGCGATCGCGGAAAAACTCCAGGAATGCGGTTTCACCCGATCCGAAGCCGGTCTTGCGCTCCCGACGGGAACTTTCGAGGAGCTCAGCGAGAAACTCGCCGAGGCTTCGGAAACCCTGCGCGAAGCCGGACTGGCCGCGAAGGCACGCGGTGAATTCTACCCGGTCCTCACCCATCCCGATGCGGACCCGCTTGCCATTCTCGATCGGGGTGCCGCCACCGAATTCGGCATTGTAAACAAGGGCTTCCACCTGAATGGCATCGTCCGCCGGGTCGACGGCACCTTCATGTGGATCGCACGCCGGGCCCGGGACAAGGCGACCTATCCCGGCAAGCTGGACAACATGGTCGCGGGCGGCCACCCCGCCGGCATCTCTGCGTTCGACAATCTGCTGAAGGAGTGCGCCGAGGAGGCGGGCATACCGGCGGAGATTGCCGCAACGGCCCGGCCGACCGGCGTCATCAGCTACAGGATGGCGGTTCAGGCCGGGCTCCGGCGGCACATGTTCTATACCTACGACCTGGAACTCGACCCGGATTTCGTGCCTCAGGCGGTCGACGGAGAGGTCGAGAGTTTCGAACTGCTCCCGATCGGCGAGGTGATGCGGATCGTCGAAACCGAGCCCGACGCCTTCAAGTACAACTGCAACCTCGCGATCATCGATTATCTGCTGCGCAACGGCTTCATCGCGCCGGACCATCCGGATTATTTCGAGCTCGCCAACGGCCTGCGCCTGCCAAAGGTCTGAGGCATCAGATCGGTTTTTCCGGCCGCACGCCGGGGCGGTTCGCGGGATGCGCCGGCGGCCCGGCGGGGGCGGCAGGCATCGCCAGCGAGCCGTCCAGCATCCGCTCGACCAGCGACAGCAAGTGCTCCAGGCGCCGGTCCGGCAATCCGAGTTCGACCAGATGGCCCACGGTATTGGCGAGATACTCGCGTCCCGGCCCCGCCGTGCCGTGGCCCTGGATGATCAGCGCCGCGCGCTCTTCCGGTGTCAGTCCGGCGGCATATTGCGCATGGCCACGGTCGACAACATAGGCCTGCGCCCCGACCCGGCGGCCAGAGCCCCAGGCGTTCACGGGCAGAACCCGCGGCGTGTAGACGCCGGTGATCATTTCCCGTTCATGCAGATAGGCGAGCACCTGCTCGCGCTTGCTTTCCGCCACGCGGTAGGCGATACCGCGGCAGGAACCGCCACGGTCGAGGCCGAGCACCAGACCGGGGCGCTCCGGCGTCCCGCGATAACGGTGCGACCAGACGCAGAAATCCCGGTGATAGCCCTGCAGGCGCGCCGGCACCCGTTCGAGATACTCGAAGCCCGGCCGCCACATCAGCGAGCCGTAACCGAACACCCATAGATCGCCACAATCTGAGGTCATAACTTGGCGGACTTCACGGAAAGCACATGAACAAGATGATCTCCGAGATAATCCCGACGCCCCCGCCGCACAAGCGCCAGAGACGCATCGGTACCGTTCTGTCGTTCATCTTCGCCCTCGCGGTGCTGACCTATGTCGGGAACTGGTTCGCCGCCGCCTTCTGGCTGGAAGGCAAGATCGAGGACTGGGCGGCGGAGGAACAAGCACGCGGCAACCAGGTCGCCTATGGCGAGCTGCGCTTCGAAGGCTTTCCGTTCGAGATGTCCGTGCTGGCGACCGATGTCGCCTACGAGCGGCGGCGGGGCCGGATTTCAGAGACCGTGGAACTCGGCAAACTGAGGGCGGTCGCCAAGCCCTGGGCGCCGCTCGACTATACCTTTACGGCGGAAACCCCGGTCACCGCGCGCCAGCGCAACCTCGACACCGACACGGTCGTCACCCTCGAGGCCGCCCCGCGCACGCAACTGGAAACGAGTTTTTACGGCTCCGGCGTGCTCGAGCATGCGCGCCTGACCGTGCTCGGCGGGCTGCTGACCTCGGAGCGCAAGGGCGACGGACGCGGCCCGCGCGAGGCCGCCCGCTTCGTCGCCGCCTCCCTCACGGTCGACCAGGCGGAGGCGATCAGGGATCACACCGAAGCCTCCGCCGTCGTCAACCTGACGGCGACCCGCATCGAAAGCCCGGCCCTCGCCGCGATGGGCACCAAGGCGCAACACGCGGCGCTCGCCATGGAAGCGACGCTGCGCGGCGTCCTGACCGGCACGGACAGCGAGGATCTTGCGCTCTGGCGGGACAGTGGCGGAATTCTGGAGATCGACCGTTTCACGCTCGCAATGGATCCGGTCGGCCTCCGCCTCAGCGCCACGCTGGCGCTGGACCGTCTGCTCCGCCCGGAAGGCGCCGGAACGCTTGAGGTCAAGGGGTTCGACGAGGCGATCCAGGATCTGGTCGAGGCGGGTCACCTGAAGCAGGACGCGGCGGAGATCGCAAAGCTGGTGCTCGGCGCCTTCAGCCGGACCAGCGCCAGCGACGGGACGCGGATCGTCAGCGTCCCGGTGGCGGCACAGGACGGGCGCGTGAGCGCCGGCCCCTTTACGCTATTTCGGCTTCCCGGTTTCTGAAGCCGGGTGATCGCCGTTGGCGCCCGGCCCCCATGGGTTGCTGCCGGCCTGATGCGCTTCGACGACGCTGCGGCGGACGTCGCGCGTCCGGGTGAAGAAGTCGAACAGCTTGTCGCCTTCCCCGTAACGGATCTGCCGCTGCAGCGCGGTCAGGTCCTCGTTGAAACGCTGCAGCATCTCCAGCACCGCATCCTTGTTGGTGAGGAAGATGTCCCGCCACATGGTCGGATCGGACCCGGCGATGCGTGTGAAATCCCGGAAACCGCCCGCCGAGAAGCGAATCACGTCCTGGCGCTCCTGCTCCTCCACGTCGAAGGCGGTGCCGACGATCGTGTAGGCGATCAGGTGCGGCAGGTGCGAGGTCAGGGCCAGAACCTTGTCGTGATAGGCCGCGTCCATCACCTCGACAATGGCACCGACGCGGGACCAGAGCTCGACCAGCCTGGAAACAGCTCCCTCGTCCGTGCCCTGTTCGGGCGTCAGCAGCCAGTAGCGGCCCTGGAAGAGCTCGGCGAAACCGGCATCGGGACCGGACTTCTCCGTACCCGCGACCGGGTGGCCCGGCACGAAATGGACGCCGTCCGGCACCTCCGGCGCGACATCCTTCACCACCGCCATCTTCACCGAGCCGACATCGGTCAGCACCGCGCCCCTGGCGAGATGCGGCGCGATCTCCCTGGTGATCGCGCCGTAGGTCCGGACCGGAGAGCAGAGCACGACGCAATCCGCGCCCTCGACCACCTCGACGATGCCGTCATGGACGCTGTCGGCGATGCCGAGTTCACGCACCCGCGCCCGTACCGCAGGATCGGGATCGAAGACCGCGACATGGGCTGCGCCGTTTCCGGCCGCGCGCACCGCGCGGACGACGGAGGAGCCGATATTGCCGCAGCCGATGACCGCGAGCCGCCGGAAGACCGGCTTGTCCTTGGGAAAGTCGCTCTCGCTCATGACGCAGGCCTTTCCTTGCCGAGGAAGTCGGCCAGCGCGTCGACGACCTCGCGCATTTCCTCGCCGGTGCCGATCGAGAGCCGCACCGTATCAGGCACGCCGTAGCCCCCCATCTCGCGCACCAGAATGTTCCGTTCCGCGAGGAACAGGCGCGCCGCTTCGGCGGTCTTGCCGTCCGTCTCCGGGAAGCGGAGCAGGAGGAAGTTGGTCACCGTCGGCAGCGGCTCCAGACCGAGCTCGGTGAATTTCTCGACCGACCAGGGCAGCCATTTGTTGTTGCTCCCGACCACGGCCTCCTGGAAGGCGAGATCCTCGACGGCCGCGATCCCCGCCGCGATGGCGAGGGAATTCACCCCGAACGGCTGCTTGATGCTTTCCAGCGTCGCGGCGATGTCCTTCGGGCCGTAGGCCCAGCCGAGCCGCAGCCCGGCCATGCCGTAGAGCTTCGAGAAGGTGCGGAGCATGACCACGTTGTCGTGGCTCTCGACCATCTCGATGCCGCTGTCATAGTCGTTTTTCGTTACGTATTCGCAATAGGCCGCGTCGAGCACGAGCAGGATATCGTCGCGCAATCCGGCGCGCAGGCGCTTCACCTCGTCCTGCGGAATGTAGGTCCCGGTCGGATTGTTCGGGTTGGCGAGGAAGACCATCCGGGTGCGGTCGGTGACTGCCTTCAGGATGGCGTCGACGCTGACCGTGTATTCGTCGTCGGGCGCCACCACCGGCACGCCGCCGGCGATCCGGGTCGCCATCGGGTAAACCAGGAAGCCGTACTGGGTGTAGATCACCTCGTCGCCCGGCTCCAGATAGGCGAGGCAGAGCACCTGGATCAGCTCGTCGGAGCCGCAGCCGAAGACGATGCGCGCCGGGTCGATGCCGTTGCGCCGTCCGACCGCCTCGGCGAGACGGCTGGCGGCGACCGCGGGATAGCGGTGCAGGTCCGGATCGGCGGAGTGCATGGCCGCGAGGGCCTTCGGGCTCATGCCGAGCGCGCCCTCGTTGGCGGAGAGGCGGATCACCTTTCCGGGTTTCTTGGCGCCGCCATGGTTCGGCGTGTAGCTCACCATCGTCGCGATGGAGGATTTCGGTTTGATCGTGGACATCGGTCTGTCGCTCGTATGAAAAACTGGAACGGGAAAGCAGGACCGGCCGTGGGCCGGAAGGATCAACCGGCGTGAACCGGGACCGCGTAAGCGCCGATGCGGTAATAGGGCACCTCGCCTTCCCGGCCGCCCATATGTCGTTCCAGCCCCAGCGGAGCCTCAAGGAAACCTGCCTGCTCGACCAGCTTGAAGCCGTCCGCCTCGTCGACGATCTCGCCCTCGACGGCAAGCTCCGCGGGAACGGCGAAAAGCGTCCGGTCCTCGCCCGAGGTTTCCGGTTCCTGGGCCGCGACGATGAAGGCGTCGCCGGTAAAACCGTTCACCCCGTCCTCGGGCCCGGTCTCACAAAAAGGAAGCCGCGCAATGATGCGCGGCGCCGTGCCTTCTGCCCTGTCGGAAAGCAGCAGCGGCCACCATCGTGCGACGGTCATCGGGAAGCCCGGCAGCACGCCGAGCGTCGCCGCACCGGATGCGACCGCATCCAGCACCTGCCGGGCATCGTTCATGCATTCGATCGAAGCGGAAATGCCGCAATGGTCGCGCGCCAGGTCGTAGACCTTCTCCGCGCCCTCCGCCATGAAGACCGCGGCGTGGACATGGGTCTGCATGTTCAGGTTCGCGCTCAGGATCTCGCGCCAGAAGCGGATCAACGTCGGAATGTTCAGATAGGATTCGTTGCGCGCGACGAGCCGGCGGATGATCTGCGCTTCCCGTCCCGGACGGAAATAGGGCCCGCGATTGCCGCCTTTGGCCTCGGCCACCCGCTTGCCGATCTCGACGCGGCGCATCAGAAGATCGTGCAGGGCCTCATCGATCCCGTCGATCTCGCGCCTCAGGTCGTCGAGCGTGCTCACCGGATATGCCTTCCCATCGAAGCATCGGCCGGACCCGAAACGCCCGGCGAGAGAAACCGTGCCCCGCAGCGTTCCCGATTGCGGCGCGGCGGACAGCAATAGCGGCGGCAGACGCCGAATTCAAGCAAGCTGATCACCGGCTGGCGGAAATCGGTACGCCGCCGGGATTGAATGGCAGTGAAGCCGTGGGCCGTTTTCTAGACGACCAGGCCCTCATGCTCGGCAACGCCACCCGGCACCAGATCGCAGATCGCGAGATGGCGCTCCTTCACCAGCGGCGTCGAATATTCCCGGAAATCGGCCATGAAGCCGGCGTTCTTGTGTTCCTCGAACGCGTCCAGATCGTCATAGGTCTCCCAGAGATGGAAGCTGCCCGGCTTTTCCTGGTCGCGGGCGACGAGGAAGCCCTTGCAACCCGGCTGGGTCAGGCTGTTGGCGGCATGCTTGCGCAGCCGGGTCTCGAACGCGTCCGCGTCCGCTTCGGCGACGATCAGATTGACGGCGATCACGATCATTTTTCTGTCCTCCCTAGATGTCCGAGCGCCACGCCGCGACGGCTTCCGGCCGCGTTCAGCGCCGGGGCACGGCGGCCCGGCAGCGGCAGAAGCTGGCGTATGCGCACCGCCCGCCCTTTCGGACGGGCATAGATCTGCTTCGTTGCCTCGATCAATACCACACCGGAAAAGCGGTTGAACCAGCGTTCCCCCAGTTTTTCCACGGCCGGTGCCGACCGCAGCAGCAGCGGCGAGTTCGAGGGCGGCATGTAGAGCGCGTGCGCGGTCAGCGACGGCGCGAACATGTTGTCCTTCAGAAGGCGGGAGAGCTGGGATGGCGAATAGGGATGGCCGTGTCCGAAGGGCGTGCGGTCGAGCCGCGCCCAGATCCCGCGCCGGTTCGGCACCACGACGAGGATCTTTCCGTTCCCGGCAAGCACACGCCACACTTCCTGCAGCATCGCGCGGAGCTGCTCGGTGCATTCCACCGCATGGACCAGCAGCACCCTGTCGACGGAAACGTCCTGAAGCGGCAGCTCGGCCTCGTCGGCGAGACAGACCAGCCCTTTGCCGTCGCGCGGCCAGTGCAGCACGCCCTGCTGGGAGGGCATGATCGCGATCACCCGCTCGGCCTCGTCCCGGAAGGGACGCAGGAACGGCGTCGCGTAGCCGAGCCCGAGCACGGTCTCGCCCTTCGTGTTGGGCCAGAGCTCGCGGATACGGCGGCGAATCATCCGGCGGGCGACCTGGCCGACCCGCGTGCCGTAAAAATCCCAGAGATCGACGGCGTCGTTGAACATGTTCCAAGCCGGCAGTTCACTTGTCGCGAAGGGATCATAGTGCGCAGCTTGGCCGCGTCAAAAGGTTGATGCTACGGTCCGCGCTCCTGTCCCCCGCAGAGGAGAGAAGGTCATGTCCAAGCTGGAAGTCGTGCTGGTCCCCGCAAGATCCGACAACTACGTCTACCTGCTTCACGATGCGGACAGCGGCGCGACCGCCGTGGTCGATCCGGGCGAGGCCGCTCCGGTGATCGCGGCCCTCGACGCGCGCGGCTGGAAACCGAGCCATATCATCAACACGCACCATCACGGCGACCATACCGAGGGCAACGAAGCGGTGCGGGCGAAATACGGCTGCACGCTGGTCGGGCCGAAGTCCGAGACAGCGCGGATCAAGGGCATGGACATCACGCTGGCCGAGGGCGACAGCTTCGAGTTCGCCGGGCACAAGGCGGAGATCTTCGAGACCCCGGGCCATACCAGCGGCCATATCGCCTTCTTCTTCCCGGATTCCGACATCCTGCTTTCGGGAGACACGCTCTTCGTGCTCGGCTGCGGGCGGGTCTTCGAGGGCACGATGGAACAGATGTGGACCTCGCTGAAGAAGCTGCGCGCCCTGCCGCCCTCGACGAGGATCTATTGCGGCCACGAATACACCCAGTCGAACGCCCGCTTCGCGCTCTCGGTCGACGGCGGGAACACCAAGCTGCAGGCCCAGGCCTCCGAGATCGACCGGCTGCGCGCCGACGGCAAGCCGACGGTGCCGTCCACCATCGGCGAGGAGCTGGAGACCAATCCGTTCCTCCGCGCCGACAAACCGGACCTCGCCGCCGCCATCGGGATGGAAGGCGCCGACCCGGTCGCCGTCTTCGCCGAGGTGCGCAAGCGCAAGGACAATTTCTGAGATCTACAATCGAGACTCCCGGTTCACCGAACCGGGTCATGCAAGGGAGCGAAATCGCATGAAACTCATCTATTCGCCGGCATCTCCGTATGTCCGCAAGGTTCTGGTCACGCTGAAAGAGCTCGGGCTCGAGGACAAGGTGGAGTTCGTCAAGGTCACGACCTCCGTGGTCGACCAGAGCGATGTGCTGGCCGCCGCCAATCCGCTGACCCGGATCCCGACCCTGGTGATGGACAATGGCAAGCCGCTCTATGATTCCCGGGTCATTACCCAGTATCTCGTCTCTCTCGCCCCTTCCTGCGGCTATTATCCCGCGAGCGGCGAGGCGCGCTGGGACGTGCTGCGGCTCGAGGCGACCGCCGAGGGCATGATGGATTCCGCGGTCAACGCCCGCTACGAGCGCGGCCTGCGCCCGGCGGAGAAGCAGTGGGACGACTGGGTCGACGGCCAGATGAAGAAGGTCCACGGCGCACTGAAGGCGCTGGACGGCGAGGCCGCCTCCTTCGGCGACGGCATCAATGCCGGGATCATCGCCGCCGCCTGCGCCTGCGGCTATCTCGATTTCCGGTATGGCGACATGGGCTGGCGCGAGAGCTATCCGGCGCTCGCCGCCTGGTACGGCAAGTTCTCCGAGCGCAAATCCATGCAGGAAACCAAGCCGGCCTGACCGGATGAGCACCGCCGACTGGAAAGCCATCATCGAGAAGCTCGGGATGCAGCCGCATCCCGAGGGCGGCTATTATGCCGAAACATATCGCCATGCTCCCGCGGACGGCGGCCGCGGGACCGTGACCCAGATCTATTACCTGCTGCCCGTCGGAGAGTTCTCCGCCTGGCACCGGGTCAATGACGCGACGGAGATCTGGCATCACTACGCCGGCGCGCCACTCGCCCTGACGCTCTCGCCGAACGGCCATGATGCCGAAGCGCACCGCCTCGGCCCGGACGTTCTCGCGGGGGAGAAGCCGCAGGTCGTGGTCCCGGAAGGCTGGTGGCAGACCGCGGAAAGCCTCGGGGAATGGACGCTGGCCGGCTGTACAGTGGCACCGGCCTTCGAATTTTCCGGCTTCGAAATGGCCCCGCCGGACTGGCGCCCGACGCCGCGGACACCCCGCTAGACCTTTTCCACCACACCCATTTTCAGGAGCCAGGCAAGCGCCCGGAAGGTCCGCGCCGCTTCGGCGATCTGCGCTTGCGACAGCTCCTGCTCCATGACCATCGGCCCCTGCTGCCGCATCGCGGCGACCAGGGCCCGGCCGTCGTCGAGACTGCGCCGGTCCATCGCCGCGATCGGCGAGACCGCCAGCAGATCGAGCAGCTTTTCCGCGTCCTCGACCGGTCGAACGCTGAAAGGCGGCCTGATCGTTTCGCTGGCGAAACCGGCAAATACCGCAAACGGATCGGCCATCTGCGGGACCTCGCGCCCCTCTTCCTCGGAATGGAACGCCCGGCGCTCGGCCAGTTCCTGCCAGAGCGCGTCATAGGCCTTCACGATCACCCGCCAGTCATAGATTTCGCGGGCACGCTTCGCGGCCGCCTCACCCATTTCGCGCGCCTTTGCCGGGGCCCCGGCAAGCGCCGCCAGCGCCTCGACAGTCTTCGGGATGTCGACCGCCACATGCTGCGCGACCAGTCCCATATGGACATCGTAATCGTGTTCGCCAGACGCATGGCGCCAGGCATATTCGTAACCGGCCCCTGGCGGCGGCATCAGCGTCGGCACACGCATCCCGGTTTCGCCGTCGACCACCGTGTCGCGATAGCCGTCCCAGTCGCTGACCACTGCCGGCAGCCCGGCCGCCATCGCCTCCACCGGCGTGATGCCGAAGCTCTCCTGGGCGTTGTCGACGAGCGAAATGAAGGCGTCGGCCGCCGAAAGCACCGCCGCCTTCGCCGCCTCGTCGCGGGCATCGACCTTGAGGATTGAGATCTCGGGCGCGATCGCCTTCGCCGCTGCGTCGAACGCCGCCTCGGTCTCGGGATTGTAGTACCAGCCGGCCTCGATCAGCGTGACCGCGCGGCCGGTCCGGCGCGCCAGCAGGCTCAGCGCCCGGTAGAGCGGGATCGGATGCGCTTTGGTGTGATAGCTGAGACGCCCGAGATAGAGCAGGACGAAACCGTCCTCCGCGATCCCGTGCGCGGTCCGGAAGGCGCGTCCGGGCGCCTCGGCGATGGCCGCGAGCGCAGCCGTATCGACGCCGAGCGGAATCACCGGAAGCTGCGGCTGGAACCGCGGATTTCCACCGGTAACCGGTCTGAGAGCCTCGACATATTCCGCCGCAAGAGACTGCACCAGCGTCTTGATCGCTTCCGAGGTACAGATCAGCGCATCCCAGGACGCCATCGGCGCGGTGATCATCTCGCGCACCGCATCCTGCGCGCGTGTAGAGGCCATGGCGTGGGTCACGCCGGAAAGACTGTAGCGTCCGCGACCGAGGATCTGGCGATGCCAGGCCCGTTTCGCCAGCGCCGGCCCCGGCATGAAAAGTCCCCCCGCGCCCATGAGCGCCCGCGGCTGTGCCGCGGAGAGATGACGCAAGGTCCGGCCGGTCGGGAAGGCCGCCCGGAACTGCTCGAAATCCGCCGGAAGGGCGTGGATCGGCACCTCGCCCGGCGCAGCATGCTCAAGATAGGCTTTCAGAAACCCGGCATTGGCGACCTGGCGGCCGACCAGACGGGAAGCATCACCAGGCTCCGGAGCGAAATGAAGAGCGGTGCGCACAATCATGTTGGGTCCTCCGCGATCGTCACCGGGACGGTCTTCGGTTTGAAGATCATGTCTTTCGAGGCGAGCACGGCGCCGCCGACAATGAGCAGGCAGGCCGCCGCCACCACGAAAGTGAAAGGCGCCAGCCCGACGAGAATCAGCAGCAGCGTCGAGAGCAGCGGTGCCGCGTAGGAGGATGCGCCGAGCGCCTGAATGTCGCCGCGCTTAACGCCGTAATCCCAGGTAAAGAAGGCGCCGCCGACCGGACCGAGGCCGAGCAGCAGCACAGAGGCCCATTCCAGCGTGCCTTCCGGCCAGACGGTCTGCTCGAAAGCGAGGTGGCAGAGCGCGCCGAGCACGGCCGCCACGGCACAGAAACCGCCGACCGCCTCGGTCGGTACGGCCCCGAAACGGCGCGAGAGCACCGAATAGCTCGACCAGGTAAGCGCGCAGACGCAGGCCGCGAGATAGCCGAGGGAATAGCGCGTATCAAGCTCCAGCGTCTCTCCGCGGGTGACCAGCAGTGCCGCCCCACCGAGCCCCAGAACGGCGCCGGCGATATGGAACCAGCGCAGCCGTTCGCCCGGCAGCAGCGCCGAAAAGAGGACGATCAGCAGCGGCCAGAGATAGGCGATCAGACCGGCCTCGACCGCCGGCGCGTTGCGGAGCGCAAGGAAATAGAAGAAGTGATAGCCGAACAGACCGCCGACCCCGAGCAGCCAGACCGGCGCCGGCTGGCGCATGTAGGTAAGCGGGTTCTGTCCCCGCGCCAGCCAGAAGATGCAGGCGATCACTGTGGCAACGCTGAAACACATGGCGAGAAGCTGGAACGGCGGCACCTTGCCCGAGAGCGCGGTGAAGAGCGCCAGCGTCGCCCACATCAGGACGGCGGAGAAACCGATCGCAGTCGCCCGCAAACGGGCCTTGCTATCATCCATGATCAGACTTCCCGGCGCGCCTTGAGCGCCTGGGTCAGTGTCCCGTCGTCGAGATAGTCGAGCTCGCCGCCGACCGGAACGCCCCGGGCGAGGCGTGTGATCGAGATCCCGGTTCCGGTGAGCCGGTCCGAGATATAATGCGCCGTGGTCTGGCCGTCGACGGTCGCGTCCATGGCGAGGATGATCTCCTTCACCTCCGGCGCCCGCGCGCGGGTCACGAGCGACTCAATATTGAGATCCTCCGGCCCGACACCGTCGAGAGCGGAAAGCAGTCCGCCGAGCACGTGGTAACGGCCGGAGAAGGCCCCGGCCCGTTCCAGCGCCCAGACGTCGCCGACATCCTCGACCACGCAGATGACCGAGCCGTCGCGCTTCTCGTCGCGGCAGATATGGCAGGGATCGGAGGCATCCAGATTGCCGCAGACGGAGCAGTCCGTGACCGCCTCCGCCGCCTGGCCGAGCGCGTCGGCGAGCGGGCGCATCAGCGTCTCGCGCTTGCGGAGCAGATGCAGCACCGCCCGGCGCGCGGAGCGCGGGCCGAGACCCGGCAGCTTCGCCAGGTAATGCATCACGCGATCGAGTTCATCCATGCCGGAACGCCGTCTGCCGTCGCGGGGGTCAGAACGGCAGCTTGAAGCCCGGGGGCAGCGGCATCCTGCCGGTCAGCTTCTGCATTTCCTCCTGCATCTTCTCGTCCGCCTTCGCCTTGGCGTCGTTGGCGGCGGCGAGGATCAGGTCCTCCAGCACCTCTGTATCGGCGGGATCGACGAGGGACGGATCGATCTTGATCGATTTCATCTCGCCCTTGCCGGTCATGCTGACCTTGACCATCCCGGCCCCGCTGGAGCCTTCGACCTCCAGCTCCTGCAGCTGCGCCTGCATCTCCTGCATGCGCTCCTGCATCTGCTGGACCTGCTTCATCATGTTGCCGAGATTCTTCATCATCTCACGCCTCGTTTGCCTGGCTGTCCTCGTCGGGGTAGGCCGCCGCTTCCGGCGCCGCGTCTTCGGTCTCGCGCACCAGCGGACGGATCGCTTCTATCGTGCTTTCGGGGAAGGCTTCAAGCACCGCGGCCACGACCGGGTGCTCGGCGACGGATTTGCGTTTCGCCGCCTCCGCATTGGCCTTGCGTTCGGCCAGTGTGTGTATCTCCTCGTCGCCCGGCACAGCATCGCTCGCCTCGACGATCCAGTGGATCCCGGTCCATTCCTTGAGCTTCGCCGCGACTTGTCCCGCCAGTGTCTCCGGCGCGCCCGGGTCGAGGATCAGCTCCAGATGGCCCGCACCGGCGGAAACCGGACGGACAGACCGGCTGAGCAGGGCATGCAGCAGGGCTTCGCGCTTTTCCTCGAACAGCGCCACCACGCCCTCGAAACTCTCCGGTATCTGCGGCGCGGCTGGCTCCTCGGGAGGAGGCGGTGCGGGAGGAGGTGCCTCGGGCTCGGCGCGGGGCGCGGGCATCGCCGCGACCGGCTCCGGCCGGGGGTCCGCCACCCTGTTTTCCGCGGCCGCCGGCTGGCGGGACGGGGCCGCGTCAGGCTTTCCCGATTTTATCGCCTTCACCAGCTCGCCGGGCGGCGGAAGATCCGCCGTATAGGCAAGCCGGATCAGCACCATCTCGAGCGCGGCCAGCGTCGAAGGCGCGTTCTGGACCTCGCCGAGGCCCTTCATCAGCATCTGCCAGGTGCGCGCCAGCACCGGCAGCGAGAGCTTGTCGGCAAATTCGACACCGCGAGTCCGCTCCAGCTCCGAGGCCCCCTCGAGCGCGGACTCGCGCGCCGTCTTCAGCCGGGTGATCAGGTGGGTGAGATCGAGCAGGTCCTGCAGCATCACCACCGGATCGGCTCCGGAAGCGTACATCGAACGCACGTCGGCGAGCGCGTCGGCGGTCTTGCCGCCCATCACCTTCTCGAACAGATCGAAGATCAGCGCCCGGTCGGCGAGGCCGAGCATCTCCTGCACCTGCACGGCGGCGATCCGCCCGTCAGAGAGCGCCATCGCCTGGTCGAGGATCGAGAGCCCGTCGCGGGCCGAGCCGTCTGCGGCGCGGGAGATCAGCGCGAGCGCTTCCTCGTCGGCCTCGACCCCCTCCTTGCCGCAGATCGTGCCGAACAGCTCCATAAGCTCGGAGACGTCGAAGCGGCGGAGATCGAAGCGCTGGCAGCGCGACAGCACGGTGATCGGCACCTTGCGGATCTCGGTCGTCGCGAAGATGAACTTCACATGCTCCGGCGGCTCTTCCAGCGTTTTCAGCAACGCGTTGAAGGCGTTGCGCGAGAGCATGTGCACTTCGTCGATGATGTAGACCTTGTAGCGCGCCGAGACCGGCTTGTAGCGCACGCCGTCGATGATCTCGCGGATATCGTCGACGCCGGTCCGCGAGGCGGCATCCATCTCCATCACGTCGACATGACGGTCCTCGGTGATCGCCCGGCAGGGCTCGCAGACGCCGCAGGGGGTCACGGTCGGCCCGCCGGAACCGTCCGGTCCGATACAATTCAGACCCTTGGCGATGATGCGCGCCGTCGTCGTCTTGCCGACACCCCGCACCCCGGTCAGCACGAAAGCGTGCGCCAGACGGCCGGAGGCGAGCGCGTTGCGCAGCGTGCGCACCAGCGCATCCTGGCCCTTCAGGTCGTCCAGGGTCTGCGGGCGGTACTTGCGCGCGAGCACGCGATACTCGCCCGGCGCCTCGGCGGTGGCGGGGGGTGTCAGATCATCCATGCGGGGATCATAGGGGAGAGGGAAGCGAGGTGGAAGACTGGGAGCGACCCGAACCGAAACTCGTTACGGCTGCTTCCTTCCGGACCTGACCGGATTGGCGAGGAGCTCGTCCGTCCCAGCCTTCCGGGGGTTCTATATCGGGGGATAGGGGCGGAATGCAAGGGGAGTCCGCTTTTTCAGCGGATCGGCCCCATGTTCCCCGGGTCCCCGCGAACGCGGGGACCCGGGAATGAAGGGCGCGGACTCCCGAACGGACTACACGCCCGTCGGCTTCAGCTTCTCGCCGTTGCGCTCTTCCCAGTACTGGATCGCGGCGGAATGATCGCTGCCCGGATGGGCCTCGTTGAACTCGCGCCAGATGCCGGTCAGCAGTTTCAGGATCGGCATGTCCTGACCCTGCGCCTCCGCGAGGCCCGCCGCGATGCCGACATCCTTGGTCATCAGGGCGGTGGCGAAGCCGGCGTCGAACTTGCGGGTCAGCACCGAGGGTTTGAACTTGGTCTCGGTATTGTTGCTGCGCCCGGTCGAGACATTGATGACGTCGATCATCACGCTCGGATCGAGGCCGAACTTGGCGCCGACGAGGATTGCCTCGTTGGTGGCGCTGAGGGCGATCGCCGAGAGATAGTTGTTGAGGCACTTCATCGCGTGGCCGGAGCCGAGCGGGCCGGTGCGGATCACGACCCGGCTCATCGGCCCCATGATCGCCTCCGCCGCATCGAGCGCCGCCGCGTCACCGCCGCCGAGCATGATCGCGAGCGAACCTTCCTCGGCCCGCCAGGTGCCGCCGGACACCGGAGCATCGCAGAGCGCGATGCCCTTTTCCTTCAACGCCGCGCCGAGTTCTACCGTACCGGTCGGCTCCGACGAGCTCATGTCGATGGCGACCGCGCCGGCCTTCATGCCCTTCGAGGCGTTGTCCGCCCCGTCGAGCAGCGCCATGCGGGCGGCCTTGCCGTCCGGCACCATGGTGACGACGATGTCGGAGGCCGCGCCGAGCGCCTCCAGGCTTGGCGCCACCTCGCCGCCGATCTCACCCGCGAATCGCTGGGAAACCTCGGGTCTGAGATCGAACACGCGCACGTCGTAGCCGGCCTGGACCATGTGGCGGGCCATCGGCCAGCCCATCATGCCGAGGCCGATCCAACCGATCACCGGTTTGGCATCGCTCATGGCTCAGACCCCCTGTTCCTTGAAGACCTCACGGGCGACCTTGAAGGCGGTCACCGCGGCCGGGAAGCCGGCATAGGTCGCGACCTGGATGAAGATCTCGGCCATCTCGATCTTGGTGACGCCATTGTTCAGCGCGCCGACCAGATGCAGGCGCAGCTCGTGCTCGCGGCCCATGGCGGAGAGCATGGCGAGGTTCAGCATCGAGCGGGTCTTGAGGTCCAGTCCCTCGCGGCCCCAGCAGGCGCCCCACGCATGCGTGGTCACGAACTTCTGCAGGATCATCGAGAACTCGTCCGCATTGTTGAAGCTGTTCTCGACATACTCCTTGCCGAGCACCTTCTTGCGGGTCTCCATGCCCTGTTCGAACATCTGGTCCAGATCCATCGGGGTCCTCCTCCCTTGTCATTCGGAAATTGTATACGACCCTAATGGGCAAGGAGACGGCTGACCATAGGTCCGGGCGGAATGACGCGGGGCGGGATCGGGAACGAAAAGCCCGCGGGCCTCAGCGCTCGCGCTCCGCCGCAGCGCGCACGAGGGCGCGGTAGAGCCGTTGCTGCGAGCGGTTGAAGACCAGGAACTCCGGGTGCCACTGCACACCGAAGAAGAGCTGGCCGTTCACGCTCTCGATCCCCTGCACCATGCCCCTTCGGTCATGCGCCGAGACCCGGAGCCCCTCGCCTACGCGATCGACCGACTGGTGATGGATGCTGTTCACCCGGCACCAGGAAACCCCGAGCATCTCGCGCAGCCGGGTGCCCTCGTCGATCTCGATCCGCTTCACCGGCAGCGGCGTGCGCCGGGCGCGGGTGCCCGGATAGGCCTCGGAGATCTCCTCGTGCAGGGTGCCGCCGAAATAGACATTCAGGATCTGCGCGCCCCGGCAGATCCCGAGCACCGGGCGCCGGCCATCCTTGAAGCGATCCAGCAGGTCGAGTTCGAAGGCGTCACGCTCCTCGTCGATCCCCTCTTCCAGCGCGACCTCACCGCCATAAAGCGTCGGATGCAGATCGCTGCCGCCGCCGATGATCAGCCCGTCGAGCGCCTCCGCGTCGAGGGGGCGGCCGGGGCCGAGGCGCACGCCCCGCCCGCCCGCCCGCCAGACCGCAAGATAATGGAAGGCAAGCGGGATCCTGCCGGCATGTTTCGAGGTCGAAATGCCGATGAGAGGCCGGTCGGAAGAACTCATTTGAGACCGAGATAGCGTTGCAGACGAGCACCAAGGCCGCGGTCGCGCTTCAGGAACTCCCCGACGGCGGCGCTCAGCCTGTCCTTGTCCTCGGCGAGTTCCTCGATCTCGACCCAGCGGTTCCATTCGTTCACCGCCGACCAGTCCGGATCGCCGAGATCGGCGTTGGGAAGCCGGTAATGATAGGTCGGCCGCGGCTTCACCAACGCGTCGGAGATCTGCGCCTTCACCCGGTCGGGATCGAGATGGGCGAAGAGCGGCAGCATGTCGAGTTCGCGGTTTCGCGTCGGGTTCATCTCCAGATAATCGTCGATCATGCCGGAAAGTTCCGCCGGATAGCCTGGCGCACAGATTTTTTTCGCATATTCGTCCGGGAACGGGGCCGCATGCGGCAGGACCCAGCGCGTCAGGTCCATATCGATTTTCTCATGCAGCCCCTCGGCCATCACCATGTAGGCGCGCAAGGTGTCGAGGATCTCCGCGGCCGAGCCGGTGGCAACCTCGACATTGAGATGCAGACCGAAGGCATAAAGCGGGCTCTCGCGTGTTCCGAGGGCTCCGTGCTTGCGCAGGACCTCGAAGGCGGCGTTCAGCTCGCCGAGCTTGGACCATGGGACCGGCGGGAAGACGATCTCGACCGGGACGAGGCCGGTCAGCGCATCGCCGAGCCGCTCCCGAACCTTGTCGGAGATATCGAGCACGTCGAGAAAGCCGAACTTTTCCGCCTCGCCGTCCTCCTGCTCGTCGTCCTTGCGGTGCACATACTGGACGTCGAGTTCGATCGTGGCCTCGCCCCAGTCCGGATGTTTCAGGATATTGCGGTGCGCATCGCGCTGCTCGACCGTACCTCCGAACTCTGCATGCAGGTGACGGGTCGTCTCCTCGACCGTGAGACCGGCGAATTCCAGCTCGACGCCGACCCGGCGCTCCTCTCCGTCGCTATTGACCCGCCGCGGCGGCGCCTTCGGCTGCTGCATCGTTCACTTCCTTTCGGGATAGTGTCTGTCAGCGGTCCTCGTACAGGATCTCCACCACCTCGACCTGCTGCGGCCCGCGCGGCGTGCGCACCTCGACGACGTCGCCAACTTCAGACTTGAGCAGCGCGCGGGCGATCGGCGAGATCCAGCTGACCTCGCCGCGGTCCAGATCCGCCTCGTCGACGCCGACGATCCGCACCGTGCGTTCGTTGTCCTCCTCGTCGGCATAGGTCACGGTCGCGCCGAAGAAGACCTTGTCCTTGTTCGGCTGCTGGGTCGGATCGACGATCTCGGCCGCCTCCAGCCGCTTCAGCAGGAAACGCATGCGGCGGTCGATCTCACGCAACCTCTTTTTGCCGTAGATATAGTCGCCGTTCTCCGAGCGGTCGCCGTTCCCCGCCGCCCAGGAGACGATCTCGACGATCTTCGGCCGCTCGTCGCGGCGCAGATGCTTCAGTTCGTCCTGCAGCGCCTTGAAGCCGCGCGGCGTGATGTAGTTCTTGACGCCCTTCGGGAAAGGATCAGGGACATCGTCCTCCTCCTCGAATTCCGCGTCGCTTTCCTTGACGAAGGCCTTGCTCATATCCCGGCAGCTCTGTTCCGTTACCTGTCCAGTGTAGCAGACCATGAGCGATCGGCGGCACTGGCCGATTGCCAGGGTCAACACGCTCATGCGCTAATTGTTCCGGAATTCCATCTGGTAGCGGACCTGCGCGATGCAAAGCAAGAAACAGATCCATGTCGTCGGATGCCATGCGGCCGGCGAGGTCGGGGACGTGATCGTCGGAGGGGTTGCCCCTCCGCCCGGCGAGACGCTCTGGGCCCAGTCGCGCTGGATCGCGGAGAACGGCGAGTTGCGCGACTTCATGCTGAACGAGCCGCGCGGCGGCGTGTTCCGGCATGTGAACCTGCTGGTCCCTCCGAAGGACCCGCGCGCCGCCATGGGATGGATCATCATGGAACCGGTGCACACGCCGCCGATGTCCGGCTCGAACTCGATCTGCGTCTCTACCGTGCTCCTGGAAACCGGGATCGTGCCGATGGAGGAGCCTGTCACACGCTTTCACCTTGAAGCGCCGGGAGGTCTGGTCGCGGTCGAGGCGGCCTGCCGGAACGGCAAGGCGGAGAGCGTAACCGTCCGCAATCACCCGTCCTTCGCGGCCGCGATCGACGTTCCGCTGGAAGTCGATGGCCACGGCACCTTGAGCGTCTCGACGGCTTATGGCGGGGACAGTTTCGTCATTGTGGACGCAGAGGCGCTCGGCTTCGCGATCCGTCCGGACGAGGGACGGGAGCTCGCAGAACTCGGCGCCAGACTGACCCGCGCCGCGACCGAACAGATCGGCTTCAGCCATCCGGCGAACCCGGACTGGAGGCATATTTCCTTCTGCCTCTTCACCGGAGCACTGGAGGAAACGGACGACGGTTTCCGGACCCGGCATGCCGTCGCGATCGAACCCGGCAAGATCGACCGCTCGCCGACAGGCACGGCGATCTCCGCCCGCATGGCGCTGCTCAGGACGACCGGGCGCATGCGCGTGGGCGACCGGCTGACCGCCCGCTCGATCATCGGATCCGAGTTTTCGGGCCGGATCGAGGAGGACTGCACCCTAGGCGGCATTCCTGCCATCATTCCCTCGATCACCGGGACCGCATGGATCACCGGCACCCATCAGTACCTGCTGGACCCGAGCGATCCATGGCCGCGCGGCTACCGGGTCGCCGACACCTGGCCCTCCGCGCTCACGTCCTGAGCGTCAGCCGCTCTTCTCTGCCGGCTTGGTCGCCGTTTCCAGCGTGTGGCGCAGCCGTTCGGTGCGGCTCGCCGACAGCCGGTAGGCCCACTGCGACAGACGCTCCTTGTGCGCCTCGGCAAAGGACTTCGCTTCCTCGGTCGCATCCGGAGCGACATTGATCGAGAAATGGGTCCAGGTCTGCACGGCGCCGTCCTTGCCCGGAACCTCGGCGAAATCGACGATGACGGTCAGCCCGCTCCTTGTCTGGTAGATCGCGTTGCCGAGCGACGGCTCGAATGCCACCTCGCCCATCGCGCGGACCTCCTCGAAACCCAGCTTCGCCAGTCCGTCGGTGATCTCGTTCAGGGTGTAGAAGGTCGCGAACTCCCGGTCCTCCGGCATGTTCATCAGCTCGAACGGTTTCTCGCCCTCGCCGGTGCGGCGCACCTCAAGGACCTTGCCGTCCGGCCCTGTCAGATGAATTTCCTGGATCCGGTCGGCGCCGATGTCGATCACAGTATTGTCGGCCCAGGACGCCGCCCTCTGCACATCGTCAACCCTGCCGAGGGCAAGCCAGGACCGCGCCTCGGCCGCCGGCCGGATATAGACCATCGGCGCTCCCGTTCCGCTGGCCCGCTCCTTGCCGATCAGCACATCCGCCAGCACGTCTCCGTCACGGCCAACCATCCGGACCCGGGTCGCCTCGGACCCGGCATCGCTGACATCGGCAACGCCGAGGCGCGCGTAACGCTCGGGATCGGCTGTCTTCGCCTCGACCAGCTTCAGTTCGGCCAGCGACAGGACGAAATCGCGGACCCGGCCCGTGTCGGCCGGATAGCCGCCCTGCTCCAGAATGCGCCAGGTTCCGTCGTCGCGGGCGACCGTGACCTGTTCCACCGCCCCGTCCCGGCTCCAGGACATCTCGATCCTGGCGATATCGGGGATGCGGTCCTCCAGAC
This sequence comes from Nisaea sp., assembly GCF_017640745.1. Lineage (GTDB taxonomy): Bacteria > Pseudomonadota > Alphaproteobacteria > Thalassobaculales > Thalassobaculaceae > Nisaea. The sequence goes on from NZ_JAEPQA010000004.1 coordinate 108,669, forward strand.
CCGGAAACGCCCGGGTGTCCTTGATCGCGGTGACCGTCGCGTCCTGCCGGGCGAGAATGGCGGCGACGGCGGCAAGCACGACGAGGGCCGTGACGGCGGCAAGGCGTCCAAGGGTGCGCAGATTCAGCATCGATCCCTCCCTAACCGGCCTGGCCCTGGATACGGCGGCGGCGGATCACCCTCCAGAGGGCGAGCAGCAGCGCCAGGACCGTGACCAGGATCGGAACAAGGGCGATGTTATAGAACCAGAGATCGCTCTCCAGCCGGTCCACATTCCCGCGCACCGAGCGCTGCACGGCCCGGAGTTCGCCGCGGATCCGGAGGATCTCCTGGCGGTACCGTTCGATCTCGGCACGTTCCTCGTCGGAGATGATGGCGGCCGCGCCCTCGGGCATCGCGCGGCGCAGCTCGTCGAACCGCTTCTCGGTCTCAGAAAGGGTCTTCTGCAGCCGCTCTTCCTGGGCCGCATATTCCTTCTCCGCCTCACGCTGGATACGGTCCAGCACCTCGAACGGCCGGGCGGTGGAGCCTCGCCCGCGAAGCCCGAGCAGCGAAGAACTGCCGGAGAGGGCATCGAGGGCATTCAGCACGAAATCGCCGTTGCCGGAGACCGGCACCGGCACCCGGCGGCCGAAGAACTGCTGCACCTGAACCCAGAAGCGATCCGCGAGAATATCGCTGTCCGCCACCACGATGACGTCGAGCGGCGCGGCGGACTCCATCAGCACGTTCGGGAACAGCGCCTTGTAGGCCGCGATCTCTTCCGCGCTCGGCGCCTGCTCGCCCTCGACCGGCTCCGGCTCCGGGGGGCCGTCCGGAAAGGCCGTGGTGATCTTCTCCGCCGTCAGCCGGGCAGCAAGCACGAACGCGTCCGGACCGGGGACATAGTTGCGCAGCAGGGTCTGCGGCGTGCGCATTCCCTTCACCTGCTCGGCGTCCAGTTCCATGGAGCCGAGCGATGTCGAAAACAGCGGCGTCATTTTCACCGGAGCATCGTCCGCAAGCGCGATATGGCCCGTGCTGGCGACGGCGATGGTGTCGACGTTGGTCGTGATCGGCGAGGACTTGTCGATGTTCCCGCCGCGCAGTTCGAGCCATGCGACGTAGTCGACGGGACGCTGGCCCTGGCCCGGCTGCACCTTGCGGGCCGTCAGGCGATCGGCCGCGATCTTGCTCGGGTCGTATGCGACGCCCCAATGCTTGAACAGGATCGGCAGATCGCTCGAATCGGGGGCGCTGCGCCCGAAGAACTGGGCCTGCCCGCCCTCCGTTTCCGAATCCGGGTCGACCATGATCAGCGCCTTGCCGCCGCCGAGAATGAACTGGTCGATGGCGAACTGCGCCTTCGGACCAAGCTCGCCCGGATGCGCCAGCATCAGCACCGTGACGTCGTCCGGGATCTTTTCGAAATCGGCTTCGAGATAGCGGGTCTCGTAGGTCGCGCCGATCTGGTCGGCGATGATGTAGGCCGGAACCGGGGTCTGCTGCCCCATCGCGTTCATCCGGACCGTGCCGTCCATCGGCAGGCTGGTGACGATCCCGACCACGGTCCGCTGCGTGGTCGCCAGGGCATAGATCAGTCGCGAAATGTCGTATTCGAGGAAGGGCTCGCGCTCGGGCTGCAGGAAGGGAATCACCTCCCGGTCGTCGGTCAGGTTGGTCCCCGCAATGCCGAAGAAGACCTGCTCGCCACCCTCCTGCAGCGGGATCTGCTGCAGACCGTCGGCGACCGCCCGGTCCTCAAGTTCGGTGAAGGGCTGCGGGTCGTAGATCTCGACCTTGATCTTCCCGCCGGAGCGCGCCTCGTACTCTCCGAGCAGATCGCGCACCCGGCCGGCATAGATGCCGTAGAACGGCACGTTCCGCCCAAGCGCCTGCGAATAGTAGAACTTGAGCGTGATCGGCTCCTCGATGTTCTCGATCAGCTCCTCCGTCGCGTCGGACAGGGAATAGAGCCCCTCCTCGGTCAGGTCGAGGCGGGTCGAGGTCAGCAGGCTGGAGCTCAACACGTTGAGGCCAAGAAACAGGACCAGCAGCAGGGCAAGCGCCGTGACCGCGATGCGGCCCTGGGTGAAGAGGGTCTGGAGCGCGCGCATCCTATTCCGCCTTCTTCCAGTCGATGACGAACGCATTGGCGATCAGCGCGATGACGATCGCCGAGCCGAAGAAGATCACGTCGCGCAGATCGATCACGCCGCGCTGGATCGCGTCGAAATGGGTCAGGAAACCGAAATTGGCGATCGCCTCGACCAGTCCCCCCGGTGCCCAGTTCTCGAAATAGTTCAGCAGGATCGGCGAGCCCGCGACGGTGAAGAGGAAACAGACGGCCGCGGCAACGACGAAGGCGATCACCTGGTTCTTTGTCATCGCCGAGATCAGGGATCCGATGGCGAGATAGGCGCCGGCCATCAGATAGCTTCCGATATAGGAGGCGAGGATCACGCCGTTATCCGGATTTCCGAGATAGTTCACGCTGATCCAGAACGGGCAGGTCAATGCCAGGGCGACACCGGTGAAGGCCCAGGCGGCGAGGAACTTGCCCACCACCGCCTCGAACATCGTGATCGGCAGCGTCAGGAAGAGTTCGATCGTCCCGAGCCGCCGGTCCTCCGCCCAGAGCCGCATCGAGAGCGCCGGAACGAGGAAGAGGTAGAGCCAGGGGTGGAACCCGAAGAACGGCTGGAGATCCGCCTGGTCGCGGGCAAGGAAACCGCCGACGAAGAACGTCAGCGTGCCCGCCATGACGAGGAAGATCACGATGAAGATATAGGCGAGCGGCGTCGCGAAATAGGCGCCGAACTCGCGCCGGAAGATCAGGCCGATGTTACGCATGGCCGGTCACCTCGCGGAAAAAGTCGTCGAGGCTGGCGGCCCCCGAGCGGGCCTTCAGCTCTTCCGGAGTGCCGTCCGCGAGCACACGGCCGCGGGCGATGATCATGGCCCGGCTGCACACCGCGTCGACCTCTTCGAGGATATGGGTCGAGACGACGATGCATTTCTCCGCCGCCATGCTCATGATCAGGTTGCGGACTTCGTGCTTCTGGTTGGGGTCGAGCCCGTCGGTCGGTTCGTCGAGGATCAGCACCTCGGGATCGTGGACCAGCGCCTGGGCCAGACCGACCCGTCGCTTGTAGCCCTTGGAAAGCGTCTCGATCGGCTGCATCACAACCTGCGTCAGCCGGGTCTGCTCGATCACCCGTTCGACCGCGTCCTTCACCTCCCCGTCCGCCAGACCGCGGATCCGGGCGACGAAAGAGAGGAAGGAGAGCGGGGTCATGTCCGGGTAGGCCGGCGCGCCCTCGGGCAGATAGCCGATCGCCGCCTTCACCGCCTGCGGCGCCATGCGCACGTCGTGTCCGGCGACCACAGCGGTTCCTGCGCTCGGCGCGAGAAAGCCGGAGATCATTTTCATCGTGGTCGATTTGCCAGCCCCGTTCGGGCCGAGAAAGCCGAGTACCTCGCCGCGTCCGACCTCGAACTCAAGGCCGTCGACGGCCGTGATCGGCCCGAAGCGTTTGGTTAACTTCTGGATCGATAGTAACGCGCTCATCTCGTGCGAACTTGGTCCCTATCTTCAGCGGCGTTTTCCCCAACCCCTGCGATGTACCTGAAATTCAGTAAGAATCAAAGAATTGGGTTTTCCCGGATTGTACCTATCTAATATTCTTTTGAGCCGACGCGGACATCTGGAGCAGCACGCTTGAGCGAAGAATCTTCCCGACCGCGTGGCCAGAGCGATCTGCTTGTCCGCCGGGCTCACACCGTCTCAGGTCTGATTCTCTTCGCATATGTCGCCCACCATCTGCTGAATCACAGCTTCGGCATTCTTTCGACCGAAGCCCTGGCGGTTGTCGGGCGCGCGTTCGTCATCTTCTGGCACCATCCGGTGACGACCCTGGCACTCTACGGTGCTTTCACCGTTCATTTTCTCGGCGCACTCTATGCCGCCTACCGGCGCGACTCGCTGACGGACATGAACCAGGCGGAACTCACCCAGCTCTCCCTCGGCCTGCTGATCCCGGTCTTCCTGATCGCCCACGCCATCGGAACCCGCATCCTCGACGAGTTTTTCGACGCCGATCCATCCTACCTCTATGTCCAGCTCCTGGTCTGGAAATTCGTTCCGCATTATGCCGTCAACCAGACGGTGCTGCTGCTCGCGGCCTGGATCCATGGCTGCATAGGATTGCACCTCTGGCTCCGATACCGGCCCGGCTATCGCCGGCTGCTGCCGCTCTGGCTGGCCCTGGCGGTACTGGTCCCGACCCTTTCGCTTTCCGGCTTCGTCGCGTCGGGCATGGAAGTGCTGAGGCTCGCGGAGGAGGGGGCGTGGCTCTCGCAGGCGGTCGCCTCGTTCGAGCTTCCGCGCGGCGAGCGGGCGCAGGATGTCGTGCGGCTCGTGGAACGTGTCGAGTACGGATATTACGGCCTCGTCCTCTTCACCTTCGCCGCCCGCGCCTTCAGGCTGCATCTGGAACGGAAGCGCGAGCCGGACGTTACCCTGACCTATCACACCGGCCAGAAGGTGGGGCACCGGGCCGGCGCGAGCATTCTGGAGACCAGCCGGGCGGCCGGGATTCCGGACGCCTCCGTTTGCGGCGGGCGCGGGCGCTGCTCGACCTGCCGGGTGCGGATCGGCATCGGGCTGGATGCCCTGCACCCGCCCTCCGAGCTGGAGCAGCGCGTGTTGAGGCGTGTCGGTGCACCGGACAATGTCCGGCTCGCCTGCCAGACCTTCCCGGAAGTCGATGTGGAGGTCACGCCGCTGCTGCCGCCGGCCCAGGCCAGCGTCGAGGACACCGGTGCGCGGCCGGATTATCTCGCCGGGCAGGAGCGCGACATCGTCGTGCTGTTCGCCGATATACGCGGGTTCACCAGGCTCTCGGAACAGCGTCTGCCCTACGACACGGTCTTCATCCTCAATCGTTACTTTTCCGAAATGGGCCATGCGATCGAGGAGGCGGGCGGGCGCATCGACAAGTTCATCGGCGACGGCATCATGGCGCTTTTCGGAGTCGATCGCGGCCTGGAGACGGGCGCGCGCAACGCCATTGCAGCAGCCCGCGGCATGGCGGAGAACCTCAAACGCCTGAACGACAGTCTCGCGGCGGATCTCGGCGAACCGCTACGCATCGGCATCGGCATTCATGGCGGGCCGGCGATCGTCGGCGAACTCGGCTACCGGGCGACGCGCGGCCTCACCGCGGTCGGCGACACGGTGAACACAGCGAGCCGGCTCGAAGCCCTGACCAAGGATCACGGGGTCCAGCTGATCATCTCCGAAGCGGTGATCGAAGCGGCCGGCCTCGCACTGGAGCTTGGAGAAACCGCGGAGATATCCGCACGCGGGCGCGAGCAAAGCATCGCGGTCCGGCTTGTCGCCGACGCGTCGGCCCTTCCCCCTGCGCGTCCGGAGATGAACGCCGGATAGACAGTCACGCAATCTTGCTCAGGCCTTGTCGGCGTTGCGCATGAATTCCCGCGGCGGCGATCCGAACGCTCTGGAGAAAGCCGCCGCGAAAGCGCTCGAACTGCGATAGCCGGTATCGAATGCGACCGCCGTCACCGGACGGCCGGCGGACAACATCTCGAGCGCCGCCATCAATCGGCAGCGTTGCCGCCATTCGGCGAAGGACAGTCCCGTCTCGCGCAGAAAGATGCGCGTGAGGGTCCGGCCGGAGGCGCCGGCTATTCGGGCCCAGTCGGCGAGCTCCCGCGGATCCGCCGGATCCTCTATCAAAGCGCGGGCGACCCTGGCCGCCCTGCGGTCGGCCGGTACCGGCAGGTGGAGATTGGCCGAGACGAGGTCGCCAAGTTCGTCGGCGATCACGGCGCCAATGCGGGCCGAGCGCTCCGCATCGCCGTCTTCCGAAACTGTCCGGAGCCGGACGATGAGCTGCTTCAGAAAGGGCGACACCGCCACCACGCCGCAATGGGCCGGGATCGGGATCCTCGGTTCTCCCTCAAACGGCTCCCGGATATAGAGCGAGACGAAATCGGCGTCGCTCATCGCCTGCACCCGGTGCGGAACACCGCCGGGAACCCAGACGGCCATGCCCGGCGGAACCGACCATTGTCCTTCCCGCGTCCAGACCTGCAGCAGACCGCGCTCGGCATGAACGAATTGTGCGCGGTCGTGGTGATGCTCCCCGGTGTCATGCCCTTCGGCGAAAAAAGTCCCGAAGGCGGCAATCTGCGGCGCAGAGGCGTCGAGCGCCGCGACCGCATCGCGGATGGGAGATGTTTGTCCGTTCATCGATGTTTGTTGGCTTTCCATCGCAAGACGGACGATACGCCGTGTGGCATGATTTGACCAGTCCACGAGGGAGGCTGCCGATGGAACCCCGCCGCTTGCTGCTGCTCAATCTCGGGCATGCGCTCGATCATCTGTTCATGCTGCTCTTTCCGGCCGTGGCGGCGCTTGCCGCCGCCGATATCGGCGACAGTTACGGCTCCGTACTGGTGCTTTCGACCGGCAGCTTCATCGCTTTCGGCGCCTGTTCCCTGCCCGCCGGCTGGCTCGGCGACCGCTGGGGACGCGAACGGATGATGACGATCTTCTTCATCGGCATCGGCGGTGCCGGCATCCTTGCCGGGCTCGCGGAGAGCTTCTGGCATCTCGCCGCGTCCCTCACCCTGCTCGGCATTTTCGCGGCGATCTACCATCCTGTCGGGATCGCCATGGTGGCCAAGGGCGGCGGCAATGTCGGGCGCCGGCTCGGGGTCAACGGCGTCTGGGGCAATATGGGGGTGGCCGCCTCGGCCCTCGCCATCGGCGCCTTCGCCGATTTCGCCGGGTGGCGCACCGCCTTCATCCTGCTCGGCAGCTTCTCGATCCTTGCCGGTCTCTACTGGACGCGGATCAGGTCGGTCCCGGTTGAGGAAAGCGCCGCCAGCAAGACCGCCGATCACGGACCGCCAGCCATCGGCTGGCAGCGCGTCCTGCTGGTGATCGGCATTTCCGCGGCGATCGGCGGGTTCATCTTCAATTCAATGACCGTCGCCCTGCCGAAGGTGCTGGACGACCGGCTTGCCGGGTTCACCTTCTCGGCGACCGAGATCGGCGCCATCGCGAGCGCCGTCTATGCGATCGCCGCCTTCTCCCAGATCGTCGTCGGCCGGGCGATCGACCGCCATGCGATCAAGCCGATCTTCCTTGCCGTCACGGCGGGACAGGCGGTCGCGCTCTTCATCGCCATCAACCTCGACGGATGGGCCATGGTGGCGGCTTCCGCCGCAGTGATGGTGCTGGTTTTCGGCCAGATCCCGATCAATGACACGCTGGTTGCCCGCTATACGCCGGACCGCTGGCGCGGGCAGGTCTATGCCGTGAAATACGTGCTGACCTTCACGGTCTCGGCAGCCGTGGTGCCCGGGCTCTCCTGGCTCTACGACGAGGGCGGAGGCTTTCCGGCGATGTTCCTCGCGGGCGCCGTTGCGGCGGCCGTAATCACGGCCACCGTCACCCTCTTGCCCGGCAGACGCCCCACCGCCGTCGCGGCAGCGGAGTAGCCGGCGGCCTAGACCGTCCGCATGTCGGCGAGGAACCGCTGCACGACCTTGTTGAGATCGCCGGATTTGGCCGCAACCAGCTCCGACGCGCTCAGCACCTCGCCGGAGATCGCCGTGGTCTCCCGCGTGGCATCGCTGACCCCGCTGATATTCTCGTTGGCGGAGCCGGTGCTCGCGGCCGCGTCCGAGACGTTGCGGGCGATCTCCTGGGTCGCCGCGCTCTGCTCCTCGACCGCAGCGGCGACGCCGGCGGAGATCTTGTTGATATCCTCGATCAGCTCGGCGATGTGCTGGATCGAGGACACTGTCTGCTGCGTGTCGTCCTGGATGGTCTGCACCTGGCTCGCGATCTCCTCGGTGGCCTGCGCGGTCTGGTTGGCGAGGTTTTTCACTTCGCTTGCCACGACCGCAAAGCCCTTTCCGGCCTCTCCGGCGCGGGCTGCCTCGATGGTCGCGTTCAGCGCCAGCAGGTTGGTCTGTTCCGCGATGTCCGTGATCAGCTTCACCACCTCGCCGATCTTGGCCGAACTGTCCACGAGACGACCGACCAGCTGACGGCTCTGCTCCGCATCCGCGACCGCCCGGTCGGCGGCCTGGGTGGAGCGGGCGACCTGCTGCGAGATCTCCGTGATCGAGGCGGAGAGTTCTTCCGCCGCGCTGGCGACCGTCTGCACATTGTCGGTCGCCTGATCGGAAGCGGAAGATGCCATGCTGGCCATGTTGCTCGACCGGTCCGCCGTCGCGGTCAGGCTGTTCGCCGACCCGCGCAGGGTTTCGGCCGCTTCCGACACCGATTTCAGGGTCTCCGAGGCGGTACTGTCGAAGTTGCGGGTCAGCTCCTCGATTTTCCGCGTCCGCGCCTCGCGACGCTCCTGTGCCTTCTCGGTCTCGCGCTGGAGCTCCTCGTTCTTGAGCATGCCTTCGCGGAAGACCATGACCGCCTTGGCCATTTCGCCCATCTCGTCGCCCCGCTCGGTCATCGGAACTTCGGTGCTCGAGTCGCCTTCCGCGAGGCGCGCCATGACTTCCGTCAGCGCCTTGACCGGCCGCGAGATGCCGCGCGCGATGACGAAGGCTGCCGCCAGTCCGAGCAGAACGCAGATGACAGTGACGGCAACGGTCAGAATCTCGGTGCTCTTGATCCCCTGCAGAGCCTCGGTGCCGAGCACGTCCTGCTCGTTTCGAATGGTGGTGTTCGCTTCTCTCGCGGAGGCCAGGATTGCATCGCCCGTCGGTTTCAGCTGTTCGTCCAGGATCGTGTTGAGAGAGACGAAAAGATCGCGCACCGTGGTCAGCCCGGTCTGATAGGCCTCGACCCGGTCCTTCAACTCCTTGATCAGGTTCTCGTCCTGCCCGAATTGCAGATTGCCGATGAGATCCGCGAGCGCGACGGCGAGCGGCTCCATCTCCGCCTCGACCAGCTTGAAGATCTCGGGGTCGTTCTCAAGCAGATAGCGGTTCAGATCGGCGCGCTGGATCAGCATGCTCCGCAGCACCAGCCCCGCCTTGTACGCCGCTTCGGCGTCGTAGGCCTCGTTGGCATCAGCCATGATCTGGGACAGCTGTTTCTCCAGCCCCGCCCCGAGCCTGTTGACCTCGGCGATGGCGACATCCCGCTTTTGCCGGTTCTCGACCACGGTATCGAAGGCGGTGCGGTACTCCGCAAGGCCGGCCTGAATGCCGGCGATGCGCTCACGCCGCCGGTCCGTCTGTGCGCTGTTTTCCGCGACCTTGAGATCGCGGCGTACCGCCGAGAGCTTGGACAGGGCGTTGTCGGCCGATTCCTGACGGCCGTCGATCACGAACTGCTTCACGCTGCTATCGGCCAGCAGCAGGTCGGCGCGCGCGCTCGTCAGCTGTCCGGCCTGGCCGGTGAGAAGCTGATAGCGCGACAGGGCCTGACCGGCTTCCCAGAGACCGAAAAACGAGGCCAGGCTGTTCAGGACGAGCAGCAGCAGGATACCGCCGATCCCGATCAGCAGTTTCATGCCGAACTTCATGTCGTTGAACTTGGAGAACATTGTCCCCGTCTCCTCCGTTGCTGGTCTTCGCGCCGCACGCGCGCGCTTCTTTTGCTCGAAACCACCTATGGATTTACTCAGGTCCAGAAAATTTAATGAAAAATATTCTAAATCACTGATTTTCCATTATTATCTGGATTTCTCCCATATTTCTTCTCGTCATGCAATGCTACGCCATGCTCTGCTCAACGAAACAATACGGTCAGGCAACAAACTATAGGGGAGTGATGTAAATGAGCGGTAAAGAAGTCCACGAGGTTTTCGCCATACGGTATGCACACAATGCCAAACGCATGCGCGCCGAGAACTTCGTCTTTGCGGATGCGCACGACGTCCCCATGCCGCTCGACTATTTCGTCTGGGTGATCCGCAACCAGAACCGGACCTTCGTGGTCGATACCGGCTTCGGCGAGGTCGCGTCCCTGAAACGGGGCGCCCCGCTGCTGCGCTCGACCACCGAGGCCCTCGCCCTGATGGGGATCGATGCGACAAAGGTCGAGGATGTGATCCTCACTCACATGCATTATGACCATGCGGGCGGCATTGGAGAGTTCCCGAACGCCACCTTCCATATCCAGGATTCGGAAATGGCCTTCGCCACCGGCCGCTGCATGTGCTTCGAGGCGATCCAGCGCCCGTTCGAGGTCGAGGACGTCGTCGCAATGGTCCGCAAGGTCTATGGCGGGCAGGCGAAGTTCCATGACGGCGACGCGGAACTGGCGCCCGGCCTCTCGATCCACAAGATCGGCGGGCATTCCGCGGGCCTGATGTGCGTGCGCGTCTGGACCGAACGCGGCTGGATCGTGCTCGCTTCGGACTGCGCGCATTTCTACGAGAACATCCGCGAGCGCAAACCGTTTGTGATCTGCTACGACCTCGGCGCGATGATGAACGGCTTCAACACCATCGAGCTGCTGGCGGACAGTCCGGACCATATCGTACCCGGGCACGACCCGCTGGTGATGGATTACTATCCGGCGCCGTCGCCGGACCTGGAAGGCGCGGTGGTACGTCTCGACGTGATGCCGAAGACCGGGTGAACCGGTCTCCGGGACCGTAGCTCAGACTTCCTTCAGGAAACCGTCTACTTCGACCTGGTAGCCTTCGATCAGCTTGTTTGTCTGGTTGAACATGCCGATCACGGCCATCAGTTCGCCGTACATCTCCTCGGTCATACCGTGGCCGCGGGCCTGGCGGGTGTGGGAACGGGTGCAGTATTCGCAGCCGTTGGTGGCCGAGACCGCGACCGCGATCATCTCCTTCGTCCGGGCGTCGAGTGCGCCCGGCGCCATCACCTCCTTCAGGCCGTACCAGACCCGCTCGAGGGTTGGCGGATGGCTGGCCAGCGTGCGCCAGACATTGGGCACGAAATCGATGTTCCGGCTCGACATGATGTCGTCATAGACCGCCCGCACCTTGTCGCAGGCCTCCTCGTACGCCACCGGCTTGACCGTTGCGCTCATCGCACTGTCTCCTGATTTGAGGGGAGGCGGCGGACCGGGAACCGGCCCGCCTGCCGGATCAGTACATGTGCTGGCCGCCGTTGATCGACATGGTCGATCCGGTGATGAAGCCGGCATCGTCGGCACAGAGGAAGACCACGCCGCGGGCGATCTCCTCGGCATGGCCGAGACGGCCGACCGGCACCCGGGCGACAATCTTCTCCAGCACGTTCGCCGGCACCGCGGCGACCATGTCGGTATCGATATAACCCGGCGCGATGGCATTCACGGTGATGTTGTAGCGCGCGCCTTCCTGGGCCAGCGCCTTGGTGAAGCCGTGGATACCGGACTTGGCGGCAGCGTAGTTCACCTGGCCGTACTGGCCGGCCTGGCCGTTGATCGAGCCGATATTGACAATGCGGCCGAACTTCCGGTCGCGCATGCCCTCGATCACGTTGCGGCACATGTTGAAGCAGCCGCCGAGATTGGTATCGATCACGTCCTGCCACATCTTGTGATCCATCTTATGGATCGTGCCGTCGCGGGTGATGCCCGCATTGTTGACGACGATGTCGACCGGGCCGAGATCGGCCTCCACCTGCTTCACGCCGGCGGCGCAGGCCTCGAAATCCGAGACGTCCCACTTGTAGCTCTTGATGCCCGTCCGCTCGGTGAAGGCCTTCGCCCGTTCGTCATTGCCCGCGTAGTTCGCCGCGACGGTGCAGCCCGCCTCTTTCAGGCCGAGGCTGATGGCCTCGCCGATGCCCCGGGTTCCGCCCGTTACGATTGCGACACGTCCCATTGTTCCCTCCGATTTCCATTGATCGAATTCAGACCGGCGGCTTACGGAACCGGCCCCTCCGGTTCCGTCCCCGGTTCTGTCAGTTCAGTGTCAGTCCCGCGCGACGCAGAGCGCGACACCCATGCCACCGCCGATGCAGAGCGTGGCGAGACCCTTCTTGGCGTCGCGCTTCTGCATTTCGTGCAGCAAGGTGATCAGCACGCGGCAGCCCGACGCGCCGATCGGATGGCCGAGAGCGATGGCGCCGCCATTGACGTTCACCTTCGCCGGATCCCAGCCGAGATCCTTGTTCACCGCGCAGGCCTGCGCGGCGAAGGCCTCGTTCGCCTCGACCAGGTCGAGCTCCTCGGCGGACCATCCGGCTTTCTCCAGAGCCGCCCGGCTCGCCGGGATCGGGCCGGTGCCCATGATCGAGGGATCGACGCCGCGGGTGGCGAAGGAAACGATCCGCGCGAGCGGGGTGATGCCGCGCTTCGCGGCCTCGTCCGCCGTCATCAGGACAGTTACGGCCGCACCGTCATTGATGCCCGAGGCGTTGCCCGCCGTGACCGTACCGTCCTTGGTGAAGGCCGGACGCAGCTTGGCCAGCGCCTCGATGGTAGTGCCGTGACGCGGATGCTCGTCGGTATCGACCACGGTCTCACCCTTACGCGAGGTGATCGTTACGGGAACGATCTCATCCTTGAACTTGCCGGCTTTCTGAGCCGCTTCGGCCTTTGCCTGGGAGGCCTGTGCAAAGGCATCCTGCTCATCGCGGGTGATCTGCCACTGGGCCGCGACGTTCTCCGCCGTATTGCCCATATGGTAGCCGTTGAAGATGTCCCAGAGCCCGTCCTTGATCATCGTGTCGATGAGCTGCACATCGCCCATCTTGTAGCCGTTGCGCAGGGTCTGGGCATGCGGCGCGTTGCTCATGCTCTCCTGCCCGCCGCAGACGACGATCTTGCTGTCTCCGGCGCGGATCGCCTGATCGCCGAGCGCCACCGCACGCAGGCCCGAGCCGCAGACCTGGTTGATGGTGATCGCCGTCCGCTCCTGCGGAATGCCGGCCCCGATTGCCGCCTGACGCGCGGGGTTCATGCCCGCCGCCGCGGTCAGCACCTGCCCGAGGATCGCTTCGTCGACTTCGGCGGCATCGACCTTCGCCCGCTTGAGGGCTTCCTTGATCGCGATCACGCCAAGATCGGCACCGGAAAGTGAACTCAGGCCGCCGCCAAACGCCCCGATCGGGGTCCGTGCAGCCCCGGCAATCACCACTTCGGTCATAGTCTCTCTCCCTCGCGCCGACCCCGGCGCTCCTAGCCAACAGAAAAGGCCGCCGCCCGGCGGCGGCCTGTTCGAAGCACCGTCACACAATAGCCTCCTACAGGCAATTCACGACCGCTGCTTTGTTCCAGATCAAAATTGTGAACTCTCCGGATAAAGCAACGGGAACGCACTGAAGACACCCGGCTCCGTCGCCGGCGCGGCCGGGTGGACATGGCGCGCGCCAACCTCGGAAAGGGAATTGACGCCGAGCAGGGCGACCGCCGTCCGCACCTCGTCACGCAGCAATGAAAGCATGCGCAGCACACCGGCCTCACCCGCCGCGGCGAGGCCGCAACAGAACAGACGCCCCATGCCGACCGCGTTGGCGCCGAGCGCAATGGCCTTGACCAGATCCGTGCCGCGCTGGATCGAGCCGTCGACGACGATCTCGGCCCGCCCGGCAACCGCCTCGACCACTTCCGGCAATACATCGAGAGAGCCGCGCCCGTGGTCGAGCTGCCGGCCTCCATGGTTCGAGACATAGACCACGTCGACGCCGCGCTCGACCGCCATCTTCGCATCCTCAGCCGTGGCGATGCCCTTCAGGATGAGCGGAATGTCATAGCGCTCCTTGAAGCGCGCCACGTCCTTCCAGTTCAGCGCCGCCTGCCAGTCCGCACCGGAGCCGGCGCGCCAGGGCTTCACGAAGCGGGCGGCGATATCCCGCTCTCGGCGGCTGTAATAGGCGCTGTCGACGGTCAGCGAGACCGCGAAGCAGCCGGTATCCTTCGCCCGCTGCACCTGCTCGTCGAGCCAGCCGTCGTCGCCGCGCTTGTAGAGCGCCGAGATCAGCAGCCCGTCCGCCGCCGCCGCGACCTCCTCGATCGGGATGGTGCCGACATTGCTCAGCATGAGAGCGTTGCCGAAACCGGCCGCGGCCCGCATCGCGGTCTTGCCGCCGCCGGGCTCGAAGCTTTCCAGCGACCCAACCGGCGCCAGAAGCACCGGCAGGGTCAGATCCTTGCCCAGCAACCGGCCGCCGACGGAAACCTCGCGCATGTCATTCAGGACCCGGGGACGGAAGGCGACGCTGTCGAGCGCCATCCGGTTCCGCTTCGCCGTCGTCTCCGTCTCGGTCGCGCCGCGCAGATAGTTCCATATATTCGGATCCAGCGCCGCCTGGGCCGCCGCGACGATCTCGTGCAGGCACAGAAACCGCTCCGTCGGATCCGTATTGTCCGCCTCGTTCATGCCGGACACTGCGATACTCATTATGCGTACTCCTCCATCCACGCGCCGAGCGGTTCCCAGACCGCCTTCTTTGCATTCGTACTTGCCATCATGCCTACATGGCCGAGCGGCACATGCAGAGTTTCGGCATGCGGCAAAAGTCCCCCGAGAGGTTCCGCAGATGGCGGCGGAACGATCCTGTCGCGCGAGGGAATGATCACCTTTGCCGGCAGGGAAATCTGACCCGGATCGATGGTGCGGCCGGCCACTTTCCACAGCAGGCGCCCGGGCTGGTTCTCCCCATACCAGCCAAGCAGCGCTTCCGCCGCGACCGGCCCCGAGAGCGGCACCCCGTCATTCAGCCAATCCTCCAGCGCGACGAAATCCTCCGCCGCCGCCCCGTCGGCCTCGAGCTCGCCGAAGCGCAGGAACTTCTTGATCACCAGCATCGGGTCAAGCATGTGGAACAGTGCCTGCAGCAGATCGGTGCCGATCACCTTGCCCTGGTCCGACGCCAGCATCAGAAGCGGACGAATGAGCGGAAGGAAGGCCGCGACCGGCGGCGAGCCGGCGGAGAAGTCCCACGGCGTCGCCAGCAGGCCGAGCGCCCGCATGTCACGCTGGCGGCGGGCCGCGAGCGCGAGCGCGAGCAGGCCGCCCATGCAGTAGCCGAGAACGAGAGGCGGCTTGCCGGTGATCGCGCGCACTGCATCGAGACACGCTTCAAGGCGGCCCGCGACATAGTCCGTAAGATGATAACGCGCCTCCTCGGCGCCTGGACGGCCCCAGTCGATGACGAAAGGCCGGTAGCCCCGCGCTTCGAGATCGCGCAGCAGCGAGCGGTCGGATTTGAGATCGAGAATGTAGAAGCGGTTGATCAGCGACGGGATGACCAGCACCGGGGGGCCGTCGAGATTGCGCGTGCCGTAATCGAGCAGCGAGGTGGTCCCGGCGCGCCAGGCGACCGGCGCCGGTTCCGTTTCACGTTTGTAGGGATGCTTGCGGTAGATCAGGATCGCGTCGAGCAGATCCCGGCTGCGTTCGAGGATCGCGCGGTCGACCGCGGCAACGAAGTCGCGCCAGGCATCTCCCTCGTCAGGAGCGGCGCTTCCGGCTGTCTCCTCGCCGTTGTCTTTCAGCTGCCGTTCCAGATCCTGCTGCACGCTCTCGAGCGCGTGATTCCAGGCCGGCAAGCCGTTCCTCAAGCTCTCTGACGCGAGCCGCGAGCCGCTCCAGTTCAGCATCGCGGTCGTCAGGTACAGCGGCAGGGGACGCGGGCCCAGCCGCCCCTGGCGCGCCGGACTGTCTGTTGCCGTTCCCGTCGTCGCCACCCGTATCTCCTATCCCGCTAGCGCCCCGTGCACGGCCGATGCCACCCGCCCGGTAGTCCGGTGAAAAACCGTCCTCCTGCCGCTCCGGATCCGCCCGCGGCGCGGCACCGTGGGCGAAGGGCATGAACATGGCCGTCCATTGCTCCGCCATGGCACGCATCTCGGGATCCCTGGCCAGCCGGCTCGCCTGATCCTGCCAAAGATCAAGAAAGCTGCGGGCCAGCGCGTCATAGTCGATCTGTTTCGGCATTCGTCCCGAGCCGCCAATTGTCCGCCGGTTTCACTGGCGCGTCCAGCGCCGGGCGAATCCTGAACGCCTGCGCGGATTTCCGCAATCCTTGCGGCAAAATTTCAATTGCCGGAAAGATCATGGCAATATTTCGCATTGCAACGAAAGAATTTCCGAATAGGCTTTTCCGTAGTGCGATGCAAAATCGCCGATCATTGCGCCGTGAAACTCAGTGATGGCGCGCAGGGCGGAAGCAAAAGGGAAACCGGCATGGCAACTCAGCGCAAACGGGCGGCCCAGAATACCTCCGAAACGGGAGCCCCGGGATCGGCCAAGAATGCCTCCGGGGTCATCACGATCAAGAAGTACGCCAACCGGCGTCTCTACAACACGGCGACGAGCAGCTACGTAACGCTCGATCACCTCTGCCAGATGGTGAAGGACGGCCAGGATTTCGTCGTCTATGACGCCAAGACCGGCGAGGACATCACCCGGCCGGTGCTCACCCAGATCATCGTCGAGGAAGAGGCCAAGGGGCAAAACATGTTGCCGATCAGCTTCTTGCGGCAACTGATCAGCTTCTATGGCGACAATCTGCAGATGGTCGTTCCGCGCTATCTCGAGTTCGCGATGGCCGCCTTCTCCAAGGAGCAGGACCGGACCCGCGACTATATGCAGGAAGCGCTCGGCGGTCTGTTCCCGTTCTCCCATTTCGAGGAAATGGGTAAGCAGAACATGGCGATGCTCGAGCAGACCATGCGGCTCTTCAATCCGTACCGGCAGCAAGATGCAGAAGGCAACGGGGCGCCCGAGAGCAGCGCGAAACCCTCCTCCCAGGACGCGGCCAAGGGTGCGGCGGATGCCCTGCAATCCCTGCAGGAGCAGATGATGCTGCTGCAGAAACAGCTCGCCGAACTCAGTTCCGCAACCGCGAAACAGCCAAAGGACCAGGACAAGTAAGTCCGGTCACTTCTGCAGGATATTGGTGATTTCCCGAAGCTGGGTGCGGGCGCGCAGCAGGTAGAAGCCCTGCACTGCAAGATGGCTCGGGAAGAACAGGCCGTCCGGCGTGCCGTTCACGATCACCAGCGGGTCGAGCTGTGCGCCGGCGCGCATGGACTCCAGCATCTGGCTCCAGGCGGCGGTGAGTTCGCGGTCCCGGATCACCCGGTCGAAATCGACGCCGAGTTCGCGCAGCAGCATGTAATAGCCGTAAAGACGGCCCTTCACGTTGTAGAAGATGTCGTCGACCTTGCGGTCCACGCCCCAACCGCCGGCCTGCATCAGATGCCGGTCGATCACTGCAGAGGCAGAACCGAGATCGGCGGTCATCCGCTCCAGAGTCGCCTGCAGATTGTCCGCCCGTTTCTCGAACACGGCATCGCCGGCCGCCAGGCGGTCGTTATAGGCGAGCAGCGCCTTGCGGGCGGCAAGGTACTGTTTTTCCGCCGGCGTGGTCGGCGCCCAGGAGGTCGAGAGGTCGAAATGCCAGACGGTGCCAGGCCATTTCAGCAGCCCCGCCGCCTTGTCGAGGTCCCTGTCGACCTCGCTCGTTCCGCGCGTCCGGCCAAGCTGGTCAGACATTTCGATCGCGAAACGGCTAAGCGCGGAGATGATGCCCTGCTGGTAATTCGGCATGTTGTCGAGCATGTAGCCCGGCAGGAAGAAGGGATTGTTGGCGGTCCAGGAATTCTGCTCGGTTTCACGATAAATCAGATCGGCCGCCATCTGCACCGCACGGCTGGCACCCGGAGGCGTCTCGCTCAGCGCCTGATCGACATCGTCGGAGATCCGGTGCGTCAGCGCCATGCCCACGAGATAATAGGCGGCGACGGCCAGGACGAGCAGGATGAAGCCGTATCCACCGGCGCGCGCTATCCACGGCGCGAGGGACCTCCCCGCCGGGGCGTCCTCGTCCCAGTTGAGTTCGTGCTTCTGTGCCATCGGTGATTTCCGCTCCTTCGATTACCCGCTAAAGATGGGAAGGATCGGAACGGAGCGCAATCGATTTGAGGAAACGCCGCACTCCCGAAACAACTCCGGACGCCGCTGCGGACAAGGATTTCCCGGCTTTTTGCCCGATCTGCCGCCGGCCGATGCTCGAGGGCGTGGCCGTAGACCGCCATCACTGGATCCCGCGGGCCCGCGACGGCCGTGACTGGGACTGGATGCACCAGGTCTGCCACCGCAAGATCCACGCGCTCTTCAGCGAAACCGAACTGGCCCGGGACTATCCGGACGCGGAAAGGATCCGGGCCCATCCCGAGATAGCAAGGTTCATCGACTGGGTGAAACGGCGGCCGCCGGATTTCAACGACTGGCACAAGAAGCCGCGCCGCCGGCGCTAGTTGCGCGGCGCTCCCCGTCCGAGCAGGCGTTTGGCGATCACCGGCACCAGCGCGAGAACGCCGAGCCCGACCATGGCCAGAATGATCTCAGGCGTCATCACGTCGGCGAGGCCGATCTCGCCCTCCTGGTCGAAAATACTCCCGAGGCCTGCGCCGACCGAGGCGAAGACGAACCCGCCGGGGATGATCCCGATCACGGTGGCGAGGATGTAGGTCCGGGTCGACACGCCGAGAAACGCCGGCACCAGATTGACCAGGAAAAACGGAAAGGCCGGGACGAGGCGGAGGAACAGGAGGTAATTGAAGGCATCCCTGCGGAAACCTTCCCGCATCATGCCGATCGCGCGGCCGGCCCGCGCCCGCAGCGCATCGGCGAAGGCGGTGCGGGCGGCAAGAAATATCGCCGTCGCGCCGAGCGTGGCGCCGACAACGGCATAGGCCGTGCCGCCAACGGTGCCGAACAGAAACCCGCCGCTCAGGGTGAGCACCGCCGCACCCGGAACCGAAAGCCCGGTCACCACGGCATAGAGCGCAATGAAGGCGAGCGCCGCCAGAAGATAATGGTCGGAAACGAAACCCGTCAGCAGCTCTCGGTTGTCACGCAGCAGCTCGAGGCTGACATAGCGGTCCAGTCCGAGGGCGAAGAACAACGCGGTGGCGAGCACAAGGCAAAGAACCGGAACAAGCCGGGACAGCCATCCGCTCCGGCCCCGCTCCTCGTCCAGTCCGCTACCCACGTTGGTTTCCTCGGCCACCTGCCACCTCGCCTGTTCCGCTTACCGGGTCAGCTTGGAGGTAATGCATCCGACGCTCGCAGGCACATGAAAGGAAATCACAGCAGCGTGACCTTTCCGCGGACGGGCTCAAGGATCAGGCCAGGATATCGGCTCTGAAGCGCTCGCCCGGAAAACGCAGGACGACCAGAGTACCTTTCCCGGGCTCGCTGTGGATTGCCAGGTCGCCGCCATGCAGGGTCATCAACCGGGCGACGATCGAAAGCCCGAGCCCGGAGCCCTCCTGCGCCACCATCCGGCCCTTCCCGACCTGACCGAAGGGCGTCAGCGCGATCTCCACATCCTCCGGCGCCATGCCGATCCCGGTATCGCCGACACGAAATTCGAGATGGCCGTCGACCAGTTCGCCGCCCTCGACCCAGACCTTGCCGCCACTGTCCGTGAATTTCACCGCGTTCGAGAGCAGGTTCAGCATGATCTGCCGGAACATGCGCTGGTCCGCCTCGATCGCGATCCGCTCCGCCTCGATGGAGACGGCGATCTCGATGCCCTTGCGCGCGGCCCGCTCGCTCATGAAGCGGACGCAGCGCCTCACCGCCGCGGTGGCGTCGAACAAGTCATCGGACACCACGAACTCGTTCGCCTCGATCTTCGACATGTCGAGAATGTCGTTGATCACCTCGAGCAGATGCAGGGCGCTGCTGTGAATGTCCCCTGCATATTCCTTGTATTTTGCGTTCGGCAGAGCGCCGAAAAGCTCGGACTCGATGGTCTGGGAAAAGCCGAGAATGGCGTTGAGCGGCGTCCGCAGCTCGTGACTCATGTTGGCCAGGAACTCGGTCTTCGCACGGTTCGCGATCTCGGCCTGCTCCTTGGCCATGCGCAGCTCGTTCTCGTGCTGCTTGCGGGCGGTCACGTCGGTGACCGACCCGGCCATCCGGATCACTTTCCCGGACGCATTGCGGACGACGCGGCAATGGTTGGAGACCCACACCGGGCCCTGTTTCCTGTCGTGAGTCCGGTACTCCAGAGAGAAGGTGTCCACGTCGGACCGCAGATGACGGATCAGAGCACGACGGACCGCCTTGCGATGGTCCGGGTGAATGTGTCTCGCGGATTCCCTCGGCGACATGGTGCGCGCTACATCACCCCAGCCGACCGTGCGGCACATCTGCGCCGAAGCAAAGAACTCGCCGGCGCCGAAATTCCAGTCCCAGAGACCGTCGCGGGCGCCCTCGACCGCAAGTTCGTAGCGCTCCTGCGCCTCCCGCAGCTGATCCTCCATCTGCTTGCGGTCGGTGATGTCCTCGACCGTCTGCAGGACCCAGCCCCAGCTATGCTCGAAACCGGGCATGACGCTCGTGGTCGTCCGCAGATAGATATCCTTGCCGTCGAACGTCCGGTCCCAGCCTTCGACGACGACCTTGGTCTCGCCGGCGAAGAAACGCGCGAGCAGCGAGACGAAAATATCCGAATACCCGGTCTCCTGATTGTAGCTCGATAGATCCGGGGGCTGATTGAAGTGGTCGATCAGCGCGCGCTTGTCCGGTGCGTTATAGGTCCGCACGGTTGCTTCGTTCAGATCCACGACACGAGCGCCGGCAACGAGGTCCGTCAGGATCTCCGGATGCTCGCGGACATATTGCCGAAAGTCGGTATGCCCTTCCCGGCTCAGTCGCTCCAGAACCCGGCGCGCACCGGTCCAGTCCTCATCCGAGGTGCCCACCGGATAATCGTCGAACCGGGAGCGCTCGAGTTCGAGATTGCGGAGGATTGCGTTCTCTCGCCGCGCCGCCGGTGCGTTGTCCGCGGCGACCACGATCACGCCGGCAACGGCGCCGTCGTCGGAGAAACAGGGGTAGACATCGATGCGCAGAAACCGGGCCGCATCGTCCACAGTCGCACGGAGGTTCCTGCTGCGCGGCTCGCCTCCGGCAAGCACCGAGCGGAGCAGTGACAGATAGCCCGGGTCGACAGCATCCAATCCCTCAACCGACAATTCCCGCAACAGCGCCTCGAACCCGGGCGTCCGGCGCCGAACCACAAGATCGGGACCGCGAAGCTCCGACGGGATCGCATTCTGGTACTCTTCCTGGCGCAAAATAGCGGTATAGGCCGCCGGGCTGTCCATGGCGCGGTTCTGGGTCCCTGTCGTTAGATTCGGCAGCTGATCGGCAGCAGACTGCCTGAACCGCACCGGAAAGGGAATTGATACGCGGGGCTTTTCGCCTCCCCTACTTCAGGCTGTTGCAGTGCAAAATTCCCGTATCGGCCGACAGGGGCCGGCGGCAAATTCATAACTGACTGTTCGAACGGCAAAATTCACGGTTGTAGAAGGATATCGCCCGGCGGCGCCGGGTGTGCCGCGAGCGTCTCCCCATTTACCGACCGGCGCCGAGACCTTCGCGCATAGATAATCCCGGCTCCAGCCGCCCGGCCGCAAACCCAGCTGCGAATCGGCGGATTTCCTCACCATTCGGACATGCCGAGGCCGGTTGCTTCAACGCCCGAGGGTGCGATCCGCCAGCGCCTCGTAATCGTCCGCACGGGTGACGCGCCGGATCAGGTCCGGATCGGCGAGCCCGCCGATTTCCGACGGATGGGCTCCATCACGGAGCGCCCGCAGGGTCTGCTCGATCGCTGCAATCGCCGCGGAGATCGGCTGATGCCCCTGAAGCGCGATGCGCACCCGGCGCTCCGAGAGATAGTCCCAGTCGTCCAGCTCCGCCGGAACCCCGCCGATGATCAGGGGCAGCTTGACAGCCGCGGACACGGCATCGAGGTCGGCGCGGGTCTTCAGTCCGATCATGAAGATCGCGTCGACCCCGACCTCCTCATAGGCCTTCGCCCGGGCGATCGCATCCTCGAGCCCGGTGACCGAGGGTGCGCTGGTCCGGCCCGCGATCACCAGATCGGGGTCCTGACGACCGGCAAGCGCGGCGCGCATCTTGCCGACACCTTGCTCGAGTGACAGGAGGCGGGTCTTGCCGTGGCTGGCGTAAGGCTCCGGCAGGTCGGTATCCTCGATCGAGAGACCGGCCGCGCCGGCCACCTCGAGTTCCTCCACCGTGCGCCGCACATTGAGTGCATTGCCGAAGCCGTGATCGGCATCGATCATCAGCGGCAGGTTGCCCGCGCGGTTGATCCGCAGCACCAGCCCGGCAAGTTCGCTCAGGGTGAGGACCATGACGTCCGGAGCACCGAGCACGGCGAGCGAAGCGACGGAGCCGCCGAGCATTCCGGCCTCGAAGCCGAGATCCTCCGCGATCCGCGCCGACAATGCGTCATGCACGGAACCGGGGCGGATGCAGCGCGTCCCCCCGATCACCTGCCGGAACTTCCGGCGGCGGTCTTTCCAGTCCATCTGATCCTCCCCTTGTTTTCAGATCCGCTTTAAGGCGGTTTGCCCGCTCTAGCGGAAATCGAAGCCGAGTTCCTTCAGCCGCTCGCGCAGGTCGTCACGCAGCCACGGATGGAACTTCTTATCCATGTCGTCGGACCAGGACGCGTCCGTCGTCTGCCGTCCCTGCCCGCGATAATGTTTCGCCAGCGCATCGTCATAATCGTCGACGATCTTCTTCGCATCCGCGCCGGTCCGGCTCTTGCCGTATTCCTCGAAATGCACCAGCCCGTCATAGTCCATGCGCGGCTTCTGCGCGGGCGCTTCCTCCGGCCAGCCGAGGCACATGCCGAAGACGCAGAAGACGCGGTGCGGCAGACCGAGAATGCGGGCGACCTCGACCGGCTTGTTGCGGGCGCCGCCGATCATCACGCCCTTGATGCCGAGGCTGTCGGCGACGAGATAGGCCGACATGCCAACCAGCGCGGCGTCGATCGCGGAAACCAGTCCGGTTTCAAGATTGTTGCTTTCGATGCTGTGGCCGTTGCGCACGAGCGCGTCCTCGATCCGCGTCAGGTCGGCGCAGAAAGCGAGGAAAACCGGCGCCTCGGCGACATGGCGCTGACCGCCGCAGGCGGCGGCGAGCGCCTTGCGCTTCTCCGCGTCGCGCACCACGACCACGCTGTAGGCCTGGATGTTCGAGGAGGTCGGCGCGCGGAAAGAGGTCTTCAGGATGGTCTCGACCATCGCCTCGCTCACCGGCTCGTCGGTGTATTTGCGGACGCTGACCCGGTTGAGGAGCGTGTCGATCACATCGTTCGAGAGGATCTGCTGGGAGTCGGGCATTTCGTGTCTTTCTCCGGTTCGTGCGCGCGGCCGGGCCGCGCCGATTTGCGGGGACTCTACGCGGAAGAAACCACGCCGCAAGCCGCCCTGCCGCAATGTGGGGCGAAAACACGGGAAAACCAGCGATGCCGTGACGGCACGAATAGGACTTGCGCGGCGCGGTCCCCGGTTTGCTAGGCTGGCACCCATGTCCAGATCCTTGCTGATCGTCGCTCACGCGCCGTCCGAAAACACGAAAGCCCTGCGCGACGCGGCCCTTGACGGCGCCCGGGAGGCCGGCGGATCCGCCGTGACCGTCCGCTGCCTCACACCATTCGAGGCCGACGCAGACGCGGTGCGGACCTGCGGCGCCATCCTGCTCGGAACCACCGAGAATCTCGGTTACATGAGCGGGGCGCTGAAGGACTTCTTCGACCGGATCTACTATCCCTGCCTCGAGGAAACCCAAGGCCTGCCCTATGCCCTTTTCGTGCGCGCCGGACATGACGGCACCGGTACGTGCCGCGCCGTTGCGAGCATCACCACGGGCCTGCGCTGGCGCGCCGTCCAGGAACCGCTGGTCTGCCGGGGAGCCTACGATCCCAACTTCGTCGATCAATGCAGGGAGCTCGGCGCCGGAATCGCGGCCGGACTGGAGGCCGGAATCTTCTAGGAGCGGCAAAAATGTCGGCAAGGAACGAATGCGGTCCTGCGGGAGTGCTAGCCTCCGGATGAATGTCCCTTCCGACCCGGAGAAGGCCCATGTCGAGCGACCCGCTGCTGCAGCCCTATCAGCTGAAGCACCTGACCCTGCGCAACCGGCTGATGTCGACATCGCACGAACCGTCCTATTCCGAGGACGGCATGCCGACCGACCGCTACCGGCTCTATCATTTGGAAAAGGCGAAGGGCGGCATCGCGCTTACCATGACCGCCGGTTCCGCCGTCGTCTCCGAGGACAGTCCCGCCGCTTTCGGCAACCTCTATGCCTACAAGGACGAGATCGTTCCCTATCTGAAACGGCTCGCCGACGACTGTCACGAATACGGCACCGCGGTGATGATCCAGCTGACCCATCTCGGCCGCCGCACCAACTGGAACGAGGCCGACTGGCTTCCCGTCCTCGCCCCCTCCCCCGTGCGCGAACCCGCCCACCGGGCTTTCCCGAAAGAGGCCGAGGACTGGGATCTCGACCGGATCGCGGCGGATTACGCAACCGCCGTCGAGCGCATGCAGGCCGCCGGCTTGGATGGCATCGAGCTCGAATGCTACGGCCATCTGCTCGACGGCTTCTGGTCTCCTGCGACGAATTTCCGCAGCGACGAGCATGGCGGCAGCCTCGACAACCGGCTGCGTTTTACCCGCCGGGTGCTCGACAGTATCCGCGATCGCGTCGGACCGGACTTCATCGTCGGGCTGCGGCTGGTGGCCGATGAGCAATGGGAGAAGGGCCTCTCCCGCGAGGAGGGGATCGAGATCTGCCGGCGTCTGGTCGGCACCGGGCAGATCGACTTCCTGAACGTGATCCGCGGTCATATCGACAGCGACGCCGCGCTCTCGAACGTAATCCCGATCCAGGGCATGGCCTCCGCCCCGCATCTCGATTTCGCGGGCGAGGTCCGTGCCGAGACCAAGTTCCCGGTGTTCCACGCCGCCCGGATCCAGGATGTCGCCACCGCGCGGCACGCCGTCGCGGAAGGCAAGCTCGACATGGTTGGCATGACCCGGGCCCATATCGCCGATCCGCATATTGCCCTGAAGCTCAGTCAGGGACGCGAGCAGGACATCCGGCCCTGTGTCGGCGCGACCTACTGCCTCGACCGGATCTACGAGGGCCACGAGGCGCTCTGCATCCACAATGCCGCCACCGGGCGCGAGCTGACCATGCCGCAGGTGATCTCACCGGCGGAAGGGCCGAGAAAACGGATTATCGTGGTCGGCGCCGGTCCCGCCGGACTCGAAGCCGCGCGCGTCGCCGCCGCGCGGGGCCACTCGGTCACCGTCTTCGAGGCCGGACCCGAAGCCGGCGGCCAGGTGCGCCTCGCGGCGCAGAGCAAACGCCGTTCGGAGCTTATCGGGATCGTCGACTGGCGCCTCGAACAGCTCGCGGCCGCGGGCGTGGAGATCCGCTACAATCATTACGCCGAGGCAACGGACGTCCTCGCGGAAGAACCGGACATGGTATTCGTCGCGACCGGCGGTCTGCCGAACCCGGAGATCCTGGAAACCGGCAATGAGCTCGTGCACTCGACCTGGGACATCCTCTCGGGCGAGGTCAGCCCGAGCGGCCGGGTGCTGGTCTATGACGACAATGGCGGCCATCCCGCGATGCAGGCGGCGGAAATGCTGATCGACAAGGGCGCGGTGGTCGAGATCGTCACGCCGGAACGGTTTTTCGCGCCGGAGATCGGCGGCCTCAACCACGTGCCTTACGCAGCCTCGCTGCACCGCTCCGCAAGCCGGATCACCATCAACACGAGGCTCACCGGCGTGACCCGGAACGGGAACGCCCTGACCGCGACGCTGGGATCGGACTATGACCAGCGGACCGAGGAGCGCGAGGTCGATCACGTGGTGATGGAACACGGTACGCTGCCGCTGGACGAGCTCTATTTCGCCCTGAAACCTCAATCGCGCAATCTGGGCGCCGTCGACTACAAGGCGCTGATCCGGGGCGCGGACGCCTACCCGGCCCGCAATCCGGAGAGCCGCTTCTTTCTCGCGCGGATCGGCGACGCGGTGGCGTCGCGCAATATCCATGCGGCAATCTACGACGGACTGCGATTTGCCAAGGACCTCTAGCTGCGCCGGACGGTCCTGAGGGCGCGGGAGCGGAATTCCCTCCTGTAGAGGATGGCCACCACCCAGAGCGAGGCGGCCATGAAAGCGAAGGGATGCAGGAACCAGGTGCAGACCGCCAGCCCGAAATAATAGGAATGCACGCCGCCGTTATAGTGCCGCGCCGCGAGGCTCGCGAGTTCGGCCGCCACCGCCGCCCGCGCAATACCGGTCTCCCTCTGGTCCCTGAACTCGGGCTGCGGGATCGCGCCCAGAACGACGGCGGCATTGTTGTGAAGCCGGATCGACCAGGCGAGACGGAAGAACGCGAAGGTGAAGATGAAGATCAGCAGCGCGATCTTCAGGCCGAACCTGTCCTGCGAGGTTTCGATCAGGAAACTGAACCGGTTCAGCGCCGCAACCACCTGCTCCGAAGCGCCAAAGACGGCGGCGAGACCGCCCACGACAAAAATGCTCGTCGAGGCCATGAAGGCGGAATTTCCGGCGAGCGAGCGGACGATCTGGACGTCGATGATGCGGTTCTCGCGCTCGACCGCGGCGGAGAACCAGTCCCGGCGCCAGGCCTGCATCGCGGCAGGGAGACCCTTGCCGCGCCGGATGCTGACGGCCACGAAACTCTCGTAGCCCAGCCAGCAAACCATGAAGAGAGCAAGCGCGATCAGATCGTCGCGCCGCATGATTTCCAGAACCGATTCCATATGAAGCCCCCCGCGCCCGTTCGCAGTCTAGTCCCGGGCTCGGGCCGGCTCCAAGTCAGTCGATGCTGTTCAGCACCCGGGCACGGATCGTCCCGTCGAGCGCCCGAACCTCTCGGATCAGGTCGTCCGACTTCTCGACATGCCCCTCGGCATCAAGCACCACGTACCCGATCTCGCCGTCCGTCTGGTAATGCTGGGCGGCGATATTGACGTTGTAGGCGGCGAAGACATCGTTCAGGCGGCCGAGTTCTCCCGGCAGATTGCGCTGGACCTGGATGAAGCGAGTCCCGGCCGGGCGGGGCGGAAGCTGCACCTCGGGGAAGTTCACCGCGCCGACCGTCGAGCCGACATCGGAATATTCGATCAGCTTGCGGATCACTTCCTCGCCGATACGCTCCTGCGCCTCCTCGGTCGACCCGCCGACATGCGGGGTCAGGATCACGTTGTCCAGCCCCTGAAGCGGCGAGTTGAAGACGTCTGCGTTGGATTTCGGCTCCACAGGGAAGACGTCCACCGCCGCCCCGGCGAGATGGCCGCTCTTGAGAGCCGCCGCGAGCGCGGCGACATCGAGGATCGTGCCGCGGGCATTGTTGATGAGACAGGCGCCCTTTTTCATCTTGCCGATCTCGCGCGCGCCGATCATGTCCTTCGTCTCGGGCGTCTCCGGCAGATGCAGCGAGACCACGTCGGAGGCTTCGAGCAGCGCATCCAGGCTCTCCGCCGGCTCCGCATTGCCATGACGCAGCTTGTCCGTCCGGTCGAAGAAGATCACCCGCATCCCCATCGCTTCGGCCAGCACCGCGAGCTGGGTGCCGATATTTCCGTAACCGACGATCCCGAGGGTCTTGCCCCGGACCTCTCGGCTGCCAATCGCGGACTTTTCCCAGCGGCCCTCATGCGCGCCGACGGAGCGCGGGAAGGTTTGCCGGAACAGCATGACGATCTCTGCGATCGTCAGCTCCGCGACGCTGCGCGTATTGGAGAACGGCGCGTTAAAGACCGGAATGCCCTTGCGCTTCGCGGCCTCGAGATCGACCTGGTTGGTGCCGACCGAGAAACAGCCGAGCGCGATCAGCTTGTCCGTCGAGGCGATCACGCTTTCAGTCACCTTGGTCCGGGAGCGAATGCCGAGCAGCCGCACATCGGCCAGCGCGTCCTTGAGCGCCTCCTCTTCGAGAGCCTTGGCATGGCGCTCGACACAGGAATACCCGGCCAGCTCGAGCTGCCGCGTGGCGGTTTCGGAAATCCCCTCGAGAAGGAGAAACTTGATCTTGTCCTTAGGCAGGGACGGATTCTGAATTTTGCTCATGCAGGAACAGGTCCGGATCGGTTACCGGCGTCTTCTCGACGCGCTGTCGTACGGCGCGCCGCTGAACGCGGACCGTCGACGGGGCGCTAGACATATAGAGACGGGGCCGAAACCGCAAGATGGTGACATGCCGCAGTTTAGGGCTTGCGCTGGCCTTAAGGTTTCCCTGCGCCAGTCGGACGCCCCCCGAGATCCAGCGTTTACCCTTTCGAAAGCCTTGCGATGCATTTTCTGTCTGGCTTGCACGCGGGCGTAACCGTCGGGGGATTGGTCGTCCCGTGTGCCTTTGGGGGAAACAACATGTCGCGCTGGGCCACCCGCCGACCTGGCTATTACGCAAGCGTAGCCGCCGCGCTGCCCGGATTCAGGACCGAGAGCTGCCGCCTCGTAGCGTCCGCCTATGCAGCCCTCCTAGAGCGGGCGGAGGGAGAGATTCCGTGCAAGAACGGTCTCGACCTCTCAGGTATCGCGCCGGCGATGGCGAATGTCGCGCTTGCCGCGGTCAAGCTCGGCTCCGCCTGCGCCTTTCGGATCGCCGGCGAAGAAATACGCTCCAGGTTCGGACGCAAACTCGTCGGCCACAACTACTACGATCTCGTCAACCCGGCCCGGCGCAGCCATGCGATGCGGTCGATGGACATGGTGGTCAGCGTTCCCTGCGGCTTTCGCGTCGAGCTTATTCAGCGCTATTCCAACGGAACAGAGTTGCCGGCTGAAGCCTGCGCCTTCCCATTGCGCTCCCCGGACCCCGAAATCGACGGGTTCATCCTTTTTGCCGACGAGTCTTCCACGCCGCCCGCACGCATTCGGAACAGCAATCCCAAGCTCGAGGAAGCGATCGTCGTCCAACGCGATCTGATCGATCTCGGATTCGGCGTCGACGAGCGTTTCGAGGATCTCGTTCGCGCGAGCAAATGAGGCGGGAGCAGGATCCCAGTCATGTCCGCACGGGTCTCTCCGGGTTCACCCCGATAGGCGCAAACGTTCGGAAGTGCGCGCCTGTTGGCCCTTGCGGGGCCGGTATCCAATAAGTTGTGAATATGCTATTTTCGGGATTGCGACTTGTGGCACTAGTTTTGCTTTGCCTTTGACTTGGTGAGTGATGCGACGCTTGGCGAGAGCCTGATTTGCCCTGATTCGCGAGACAACAGAATGCTGTCGAAAGGAAGGCTTCAATGATCCCGAAGGTCAGTTGGCTGCCAAATCTGCGCCCCCGGAAAATCCTCCTTGCGGTCATGCCCTATGAAGGCGAGGTGCGCGACAAGGTCACGGACAAGTTCTACAAGAACAGCGCCGTCAAATACATGCCGCTCGGCGTTCTCAGCATTGCCGCCTGCATCCCGCCCGATTACGAGGTCAAGGTGCTGGACGCGGCCAGCCGCGGCTTGACGCTTGAGGAAACGATCGCCGAAATCGAAGCCTTCGAGCCTGACATTCTCGGTCTGTCCGTCGTCACCTATCGCGCCTGGTCTATGGTCCAGATCCTGAAGCGCTGCTCTGCGCCGGTGAAAGTCGTCGGCGGCCCGCACACGACCAAGAGTTCGGCCTATATACTCGAACAGGGCGCCGATGCCGTCTTCATCGACGATGCGGAGGTTACCTTCCCGAAATGGCTTGCCGACGGGTGTCCGAAAGGGATCTTCGATGGCGGCCAGGCCGACCTTAACGCTCTCCCGCTGCCCGCCCGCCGGCTCCTCAACAAGGAAGATTACTATATCGAGAAGAACGAAGACCTTCTCTTCGACGTCGGTCGGCTTCGCCTTCCCCTGTTCACTTCAAAGGGCTGCCCCTTCAGCTGCATCTACTGCGACGTGCAGCAGAAGACCTTCAATTTCAAGAGCCCGGAGCGTGTGGGCGATGAATTCGAGGACCTGATCGATTACGGTGCCACCTCGATCCATATCCTCGACGACGCGTTCAACATCCGTAAAAGCCGGGTCGTCGACATCAGCCGGGAACTAACCTCGCGCGGGGTCAATATCGACTGGAGCGCGCGCGGCACGGTCGAGGTTCGCGAGGAAGTCGTCGCCGAACTGGCGGCGGCGGGGTGCAAGAGACTGCATGTCGGTATCGAGAGCCTTGATGACACTGTGCTCGAGAACCTGAAGAAGTCGCAGCGCGTGAAACATGTGGAGAAATTCGCCAACCACTGCGCAAAGCATGGCATCGACATTCTCGGCTATTTCATTCTCGGATCACCCGGGGAAACCGAAGAATACCGCCGCAGGCTCCCCTCGCTGATCGAGGAAATGAACATCAGGATTCCCTACTTCAATATTCTCTCGCCACTTGCGGAGACTCCGTTCTACAGCCAGCTGCTGGCGGAAGGACGTTTCGAACGGGATCACTGGGACGATTTCTGCCGGGAACCGGTCAAAGACTTCATCATGCCCGACGTCCGGCCGGCCGAGGAGCGTGCCATGCTGGAAGCGACGATCCGCGAGTATGTCGAGTTCTTCAAGCGGCGGGACCTGCACGTCTTCGCGGCCTGACCGGGACGGCACCGGCGATACCGGGAAATTGACCGGCCCGGGCAGACCCCCATGAAGCCTCACCAAGAGTGAGGCCATTTGAATTTTTCCCCATTTGGGCGCATCATTAACCACAACACATCCGTGAAACATGCGATCGCGAGGCCGGAGCGATCGTCTGCGCTCCGGTTTACGCCTTCGCCGTTGGTGGGGTGGGCGTCAGATGTTTTTTGCGAAGCTGCTGACCCAAGTGGTCAGGACGGGAACGATAGTTGTTGTCGACCCGTCGGGACGGCGCCGGACCGTCGGTACCGGCACGCCGCAGGTGACACTCAGGATTCACGACTGGAAAACGGACCTCCGCCTCGGCCTGTATCCGACAATGGCCGTCGGCGAGGCCTATATGGACGGCCGGCTGACGATCGAAGAAGGTACACTCTACGATTTCGTCGACATCGCGGCAGTCAATCTTGACCGGCTGGCGGCGCATCCGCTGCAGCGGATCATCGACGGCACGGCGGCGCTGCTGCGCCGATTGCAGCAGCACAATCCGCTGCACCGCGCCCGGCGCAACGTCGCGCATCATTACGATCTCTCCGATGCGCTCTATGACAGTTTCCTCGATCCGCAACGGCAGTATTCCTGCGCCTATTTCACCCACCCGAAGATGGGACTGGACGCCGCTCAGGAGGCGAAGATCCGCCATATAGCGGCAAAGCTGCTGCTGAAACCGGGTCAGAGGGTGCTCGATATCGGCTGCGGCTGGGGCGGTCTCGCGCTCGCGCTCGCCCGGATGGCGGATGTCGAGGTGCTCGGCGTCACCCTGTCGGTCGAGCAGCATAGATACGCAACGGAGCGCGCCCGCGCCGCCGGTCTCGAGGATCGGGTCCGCTTCGAGCTGCGCGACTACCGCCTGCTCGAGGAGCAGTTCGACCGGGTCGTCTCCGTGGGCATGTTCGAGCATGTCGGGGTCGGCCATTACGGCGAGTTCTTCGCCAAGGTGCGGACCCTGCTGAAGGACGACGGCGTGGCGCTGCTGCATTCGATCGGCCGGCATGACGGGCCGGGCGTCACCAATCCCTGGATCCGCCGCTACATCTTTCCGGGCGGGTACTCGCCCGCACTTTCCGAGGTATTGCCGGCGATCGAACGCGAGAAGCTCTGGGCAACCGATATCGAGATCCTGCGCCTGCATTACGCCGAGACCCTTCGGCATTGGCGCGAGCGCTTCGAACAGCACCGAGACGAGATGGCGGAGCTCTACGACGAGCGCTTCTGCCGGATGTGGGAGATGTACCTGATCGGCTCGGAACTCGCCTTCCGGCGCATGGGCCACATGGTCTTCCAGATCCAGCTGGCGAAGGACATCGAAGCGGTGCCGCTGACCCGCGACTATATCGGGACTTTCGAGAAAGCCTCCACACCGGCCCTGCGCCGCATCCCTAACGAGAAGGCAAGGGCGAAAGCAAACTGACCGGCCTCAGAGCAGCAGGAAGTCCTCCGCACTCATGATCGAGTTTCCGGGCATCTCGTGCAGAACGGAGAATTCAGACACCTCCGCGGCCCGTGCCGGCTGCGGTGTGGTTTCCGTCGCAGGATTGATCAATGCGATGTCGTAACTGTCTATCCGCCCCGTCGGCTCGACGCCCTTCACATCGAAATGGTCCCGCGCCTCGTCTTCTCCGTAAGCTGCAAGCAGGTTCCGGATCGCCGTCTGCGTATCGGGAGTCCCCGCCATCTCGGCCGGCATCTCGGGAGAGACCTCCGTCGGATCGCGGTCCGTGGCGCGGCGCATCATCCGCTCCCCCGAAAGCTGGGTCTCGACGATATCGGCCGTTCCGGCGCCCGGCGCGAACCCGAGGTGCCACTGCACGCTCCGTTCGGCCGCGACGAACCCGGTGCCGGGATAATCCGCATTGAAGACGATCGACATTCTGTTCCGCTCTCACCTTTCCGGTGCAGCCCGGCGCGATGCCGGGCGGTGGAAAGAGCAAAAGCAATAACCGGACCATCGGGACGAGAGTCCGGCCCGCACCGGAACACCCTTTGGCGACCATTGGGGGCGACTCTTGGGAAAGACCGCGCGCCGAAGCGGCTCAGGACGCCCGCAGGCGTGCGGTTTCAGCGGCATCGAGAGACCCGGCGAACGTCGAACCCGGATCGTCAGGATCTCCGACAAATGCCACGCCGTAGCTCTTCCGCGCGGCTTCGGTCGACACAAGGCCATCGCGCCAGTCGCGCCAGACCGCTTCGAGGGGACGCGTCTTCGGGTCGCCCCAGCCGCCACCGCCCGGCGAGCTTGCCGTCAGGCGGCCCGCGCCCATGCGTTTCAGGCCGAATTTCGGGGCAAGCTCCAGCGCCGCGCCTTCTTCCTGGACATGCATCTCTCCGGCAGCCCCGTAGGCGCCGCCCTTGATCCCGAAGCCAGTCTCATAGCGCAGGCCCTCGCCGCGGAAGGAATAGAGCGCGGGGGTCTTAATCTCGACATCGTAATGAGCTCCCGTGCCGCCGCGCCACCGGCCTGCCCCGCCGCCGTCATTGCGCAGTTCCTGACGCCGGAAATGCACCGGATAGAGCCGCTCGTAGGTTTCGGCATTGGAAATGGTCAGGCCGCCGAGAGTGCAGAGATGGCCGATCTGGTTGAATCCGTCGCGGCCTTCGACCGCACCGGCGCCTGCCGCCGCCAGACCGTGATAGAAGACGTAGGGTCGGCCTTCCCCGCCGTGGCCGGATGTGACGCCGAAGATATTCTTCGCCCAACCGGCCGCGGCGCGCTCCGGGGCCGCCTGATTCAGCGCCTTCCAGACCGCGTGGATGATCTCATGCGCGACGAAGACCGTGTCCATGGTGGTCGGCGCGCCTTCCCGCGCATTCACCAGGCTGCCTTCCGGCGCCACGATATCGATGACGGAGAAAGTGCCCTCGTTGCGCGGGATCGCCGGGTCGAAGAAGGAAGCGAAAGCTGTGTAGACCGCCGAATGGGTGTTCGCGAGGGTGGAGTTCTTGAAACCGCGGATCTGCGGATCGGTGCCGGTGAAGTCGACCGTCGCCCGGCCGCCCGCGATCGTCACCTTCGCGCGGACCCAGATGTCGCGCAGCTCGAAGCAGTCGTTGTCACTGCGCTCCTCGCCCTCGTAGACCCCGTCCGGCAACTCCGCGAGCGCGGCACCCATGCGGCCCGCCGCATGGGAGAGGATGCCGTCGAAATAGCCGAGCGCCTCCTCGACCCCGAGCTCCTCCACCAGACTCGCGACCTGCTCCCCGCCGATTTTGGTCGAACCGAGCATGGCGCCGAGATCACCTTCCAGCAGGTCCGGCGTGCGGGTGTTCAGCAGCAGCAGTTTCCAGAGATCACGGCGGACCTTCCCGGCCTCGACCAGCTTCAGCACCGGCAGCCGGACGCCTTCCTGCCAGACCTCCGTCGCCTCCGGATTGTAGGTCCCGGCCGCGCCGCCGCCGATGTCGGACTGGTGCGCGCGGTTGCAGACCAGCGAGACCAGCCGCCCGCCGACGAAGACCGGGCGGGCGATCACCCAGTCCGGCAGGTGATTGCCGCCCGCCGCCCAGGGATCGTTCAGCAGGAAGACGTCGCCGTCGGCGATATCGTCCGCGAAGTCCCTTAGGATCGCGCGCGCGGCGAAACCGCCGCCGCCGCTATGGATCGGAATACCGTCCGCCTGCGCCGTCACCCGACCGTCCGGGCCGGCGATGAAACAGGTGAAATCGTGCGCCTGGCTGAAGATCGGGCTGCGCGCGGTGCGCACCATCACATGACCCATCTGCTGCGAGATATGGTCGAGCCGGTTCTGCGTCAGGGCGAGCAGGACCGGATCGGCGGCATTACCGGTCTTCGCGCTCATGCCGCACCCTCCCTGTCCTCGAAGCTGATCAGATAGTTCCCCGCCGCATCGACCGTCACCCGGTCGCCCGGACCGGCGAAGATCGTCGTCGTCGCCTCCTCGATCAGCAGCGGCCCCGGCAAGTCATGCCCCGGCAGAAGATCGCCGCCGCGATAGACCGCCGTCTCCATCATGCCGTGCCGCTCATCGATGAAGACCGGGCGCCGTTCCACCGGCACTGCCGGGCCCTCGGCCCTTGGCATCCTCGCTTCGGCAAGCGGCGGCAGCAGGCCCTTGCCGACCACGCGGAGCGCGGTGATCAGGATGCGGCCGCCCGGCACGAGATGGCCGAAGCGCTGTTCGTACTCCCGCTCGAAGGCGGCACGGATCGCCTCCGCGCCATCCGCCGGTGCGACCGGAATGCGGAGGTCCCATTGCTGGCCGTCATAGCGCAGGTCCAGCTCCCTCTCGGTCTGCATGCCCTCTTCCGCAAAGCCCTCGTCCGCAAGAAGGCTCCTCGCCCGCTCCTCCAGCGCCCGATAGCGGGTCTCGACAGGTTGTGCCGCGAGCGTATCGAGATCCTGGAAATGCACGTCCATGAAATCCTGCCGCACGTCGGAATGCAGCATGCCGAGGGCGCAGAAGGCACCCGCCTGGCGCGGGACATAGACCGAAGCGCAGCCGAGCCTGCGCCCGACCGGCACGCCATGCATCGGCCCGGCCCCGCCGCAGGCGACGAGCCGGAAGCGGCGCGGATTCTGTCCGCGCTGGATGGAGATCCGCTCCACCGCATGCAGCAGGTTCTGCTCGACCAGACGGATGATCCCGGCGGCCCCTTCCTCGATCTTCAGCCCGAGCGGATCGGCGACCCGGCTCCGCACCGCCGCGCGGGCCTTCTCCAGATCCAGCGTGACCGACCCGCCGGCATAGACGCCGGGCTTCAGGCGGCCGAGCACGAGATTGGCGTCGGTCACTGTCGGCTCGCTCCCGCCGAGGCCGTAGCAGGCCGGTCCGGGATCGGCGCCGGCGCCTTTCGGTCCGGCGAAAAGCATGCCTGCCCCGTCCACCCCGGCGATGGTGCCGCCACCCGCCCCGACCGTGTGGATGTCGACCGAGGGGATGACGAGGTCGTAATCGGCCACGGCAAGCTCGTCCGTGATCGCGATCCGGCCGCCGGACATCAGCATGACGTCGCAGCTCGTGCCGCCGATCTCCATCGAGAGCAGGTCGTCATGGCCGGAGACCTGCGCCAGATGCCGCATCGAGCCGACTCCGGCCGCCGGGCCGGAGAGGATCAGGTTGACTGGCCTTTCCGCGATTTGCCCGACCGAAACCGCGCCGCCGTTCGATTGCAGCATGAAGAGCTTGTGGCGGAGGCCGGCCGCCGCCAGCGCCGCCTCGAGCTCCTGCAGATAGCCGACCACGCGCGGCGCGACATAGGCGCTGACCACGGTGGTCGAGCCGCGCTCGTATTCTCCGATGATCGGTGCGACAGCACTCGAACGGGCGATCCAGCCGCCGCCCCAGCTCTCGGCCAGAATCTCCGCCGCTGCGATCTCGTGCGCCGGATTGGCGAAGGCGTTCATCAGGCAGATCGCCACCGCCTCCACACCCTCGGCGCGGAAGCGTGCGCCGATCTCCCGCACCTGATCGAGATCGAGCGGCGTCAGCTCCCGCCCGTGCG
The DNA here is from genome assembly GCF_017640745.1 of Nisaea sp. Taxonomy (GTDB): domain Bacteria; phylum Pseudomonadota; class Alphaproteobacteria; order Thalassobaculales; family Thalassobaculaceae; genus Nisaea. The sequence goes on from NZ_JAEPQA010000004.1 coordinate 144,531, forward strand.
TGTCCAGCCGTCCGGCGACCGGACGGCGCAGATAGCGCGGCACCAGGACCTCCGGATAGGGCGTGCGATGGTCCCAGGGATTGGGCCGGATGCCGCGACGGATCTCGAGGGAATCCCGGAACCCCGCGGTCGTCAGCATCCCGACCCGCGCGCCCTTGCGTTCCAGAAGCGTGTTGGTCGCCACCGTCGAGCCGTGCGCGAAAAAGGTGCATTGCCCGAGGAAACCGGCTTCGGAGAGACCGAGATCCGACGCCGCCTTCGCCACCGCGTTCATCACCCCCTTCGCCGGGTCGGACGGCACCGACGGCACCTTGAAGACGTGCAGCGCGCCGTCCGCACCGGCGACGACCATATCCGTGAAGGTGCCCCCGACATCGACGCCGATCCGCCAGGGGGCCTTGAGGGAAATCATGAGGGAAAACTCTCGGGGCTGGGCAGAACAAGAACCCGCACTCTAGCGCGCCCGGTTCAGCGAACGTAAGACCCCATGCCGGGAGAGCGGGCCGCCACGTCGCCGATCAGCAGGACACCCATGGTCTTGTCGACAGTATGGCCGTCGGAAGCGAGCGGCATATGAACGGACTCGAAACTGCGCCAGCTCCGGTCCGGCGCCCAGGTAACATGGCCGCGGCGCACCAGAGGGCGGCGGGCCGTCACCACCTCGCGAAACTCCCCGATGACCTCACTGGCCGGCACCTCGAATTCGCATTCGGACATCAGCCGGCCGGTATAATCCCGGCCAACGGCCCGAGCTATCTCCACGCCGACCAGCCGGTAGCGGAAGTCCGCCCCTCCGCCGATCACGTCGAGGATCAGGATATGGCCGAGCCACTCCTTCAGGTCCGCCACCTCGAACGATTTGCGCGAGGGCAGGGCCTGTCCCTCGCGGCGCTCTTCCCAGAGCCGGAGAAATCTCTGGATCGAGGGATCCTCGCTCGTTGATGATATTTCGTCTTGCCGGTTCACGCCTGATTTCCGGATTTGCCTCGGTTGCACTCATTTTCCGATCAAATCCTTAATCAATTTTTATGCCATGGCTCTTTGCGTCACATGGCGGGACCTATGCAACCAAGTCAGAGCGCGCGCGGCCTGGCAAAGATCGCGTCGACCCGGTCCTTCAACTTCTTCAGCGTCAGCGGCTTGATGATGAAGGCATCGACGCCGGCCGCGATGGCTTCCCGTACCGTTTCAGACTCGTTATGCGAGGTCAGGAAGACGATCGGGATCTCTCGGACGACATTCGATTTCGTGCGGCGAAGGGCCTTGAGGAAGGCGATCCCGTCCATCGGCTCCATCTCGATATCGCACAGGATGAGATCCGGCAGCTTAGCGACGCAGGCCTTCAGCCCCTCCTCGCCGTCACCGGCCTCGCGGATCACCGGAAAGCCGAGCACCTGGAGCGCCTGCACGCTGAGCCCGCGCTGGAACTCGTCATCCTCGATGACCAGGACATCGATGCCGTCATAAGGATCGGTCACGCATTCTCTCCCAGTTTTCCCGCCGGGTCATCCGCCAGCGCTTCCCGCAACAGTACCGCTTCTCGGTTCAAAGTCTCCAGATCCGCCGCATCGATCCGGCTTCCGGCGGAGCTCCGCGCATGGTCTTCCAGCGCACCTGCGGCGGCGGCCAGCCTCTCCGCACCGACCGAGGCCGCGGCCCCTCTGAGCTTGTGAGCTTCAGCCGCAATCCGCCCCGGGGCCTCTCCGGAGGACAAGAGATCCAGCGAGACTTCCAGCCGCGCGGCAAACCGCTCGAGTGCACCGCCAAGAAGCGCCGCGTCGCCGCCGCACATTTCAGCAAGCTCCCTCACATCGAGCACCGACAGGCCGGTCGCTCCGCCGGAATCTTCTCCGGTCGAACGAGGCGCAGCCGTCGCAGACAGGCCACCGGGAACCAATGCATCCGAAAGCGCCCGCAGCGAGACCGGCTTGATCAGGACCGCATCCGCACCCGCAGCCCGCGCCGCCGCGATATCCTCGGGCGCCCCCGCGGCCGTCATCATCACCAGGCGGTCGGGAACCGACGCATCCATCCTCAGCGCACGCAGGAGCCCCGGACCGTCCAGTACCGGCATGTGCCAGTCCGTGATCAGGGCCTGCCAGCGTTCGGGGTCCCGGCGCCAAAGCTCCAGGGCCTCCGCGCCGTTCTCCGCAACCGTCACGCTGCATCCCAACAGGCCGAGCTGACGCTCGACCACCCATCTGTTCGTCGCGTCGTCATCCGCCACGAGAACGGAGAGGCCGAGATGTGCCGCGTCGAAACGTTCGGCGGAAGCGCCGAGCGGCCTTTCGTCGCTGGCCGGCAGCGGAACGAGAAAACGGAACGTGCTCCCCGCACCCGGAACGGACTTGGCCTCGAGCCGCCCCCCCATCAGTTCGGCGAGTTGCCGGGAAACCGCCAGTCCAAGGCCGGTCCCGCCATATTGCGCCGCCGTCGCGCTGTCGGCCTGCTCGAACGGCATGAAAAGGCGCTCGAGCGCCGACGGCTCGATGCCGATCCCCCTGTCGGCGACAGAGATCGCGATGGCTTCGGCGAGCGAACCGTCCCGCTCGACGGCAACGGTCACGCTGCCGGTCTCGGTGAACTTGACCGCGTTGCCGAGCAGATTGAGGAGGATCTGCCGTATCCGGGCGTCGTCGCCCAGCACGACCGGCGGCAGGTCCGGCGCGATGGAAAGCTCTAGCGCAATCGACTTCCGCGCGGCGGCCGGACGCATGATCGCGACGGCGTTTTCCAGCATCTCCCGCGGATCGAAGGGCCGCCGGCTCAGACCGAGCTTGCCTGCCTCGATTTTCGAGAGATCGAGGATCTGGTTGAGCAGTTCCAGCAGCGCCTCGGCCGAGCGGCGGACCACCGTCAGCATCTCCCGCTGGCTGTCCTGCAGCGGTGTGCGCTCCATCAGCTCGAGGGTCGCCAGCACGCCGCTCATCGGCGTGCGGATTTCGTGGCTCATTGTCGCGAGAAAACGCGACTTGGCCTCGTTCGCGGCCTCCGCCGCCTCGCGCGCGAGTGCCAGCGTCTCCTCCCGTTCGGAGCGGTGGACGGCATTGCGCCAGACGAAAGCGATCGCGGTCCCTCCCGAGAGCAGGATCAGGGCCACCCCGACGACCGACATGTAGAGACCGAGCCGACTATAGGCTTCGGCACTCGCCGTGACGTCGAGATAGGCCTCGAACGCGCCGATCACCCGCCGCGCACCGGGCGCCGGGTCAAACACCGGCAAATAGGTCTCGGCGACCACGGCGGTCCGGCCACCCGCCGGGTCCGGGACACTTTCAAGCGCCACATGGGGCTGACCGCGCAGCACCTGGTCCTCCCAGTAGGCCGAACTGTTGACGCGGCCGATCTCATTCTCGTTCGAGGAGGCGACGGCGCGTCCCTGCTGATCGAAAATGACGAAATCGCGCAGCCCGCCGAGCTGAGAGGCGAGCGCAATGGTGCGCCGGTCCGTCTCCGACAGCTCCTCGCCCCGGAGTACAGGGACCAGCGAGTCGAGATGGCCGGCGAGCCCGTCCGTCCAGCGCAGCCCCGTCGAGATCGCATCGCGCTCCAGCATGGCGGTCTGGATGCGTTCGACCGCAACCGCCATCGCCACCGCCGCGAGAGCGAGCACGCCGAGGATCAGGCCGATAAGCATGCCGGTGCCGGGACCGCGTGCGGCTACCGGACCGGGCGAAGCTTCGCGTTTATTCTCGGATGCGGCCATTACTCCCGCGCGTCGGCTGTGATCAGACGGACGGCATCATGCCCGAGAGCCGGCGGCGGCGAGTTGACCTGTATCAAGCGAGCCGCGCCGCAGGCGTCAGCCCCTGAGCAGCTGCCCGTATCCCTCGATCTCCGCCTTCACGCCCGCGAGTTTCAGGCAATGCCAGAGGCTCGCCTGGTTCGCCGTGATCACCGGACGTGCAAGGTCCCGCTCCAACGCCTCGATGATACCGACGCAGCGGAAGCCGGTGCCGAGGATCAGCATGCCGTCGGCCTCCTTCGGGCAGGCCGCCATGGTCTGCGCATAGAGCGGCTCGATCTGCTGCTCGAAACCGAGGCCACGCGGGTACATCTCGGAGAACGGTACCTCGCGCCAGCCGGGGCCGGGGTCGTAGCGGAGATGGCCCGCGGCCGCGATCCCGTGCGCTTCGATATAGGCGAGGCCCTTCTCCAGCGTCGCGTCATTGAACCAGGGCGGGAAGACCAGGAAGGGGCGTTCGACGCCGGACGCTTTCAGCGCCGCGAAGCAGTCGAACATGTTGGTCGTCACGGCAACGCCCGGTCCGAGAAGTTCCGAGAGCCGTGCGATCACCGCCACGTCCCAGCCCTTGCCGCCGAGGAGGCTGGAGGAACTGTGCCCGAGCACCACCGCCGAGAGCCGCATGCCCCGGAAATGCTCCGCTCCGCGGGCGAGATCCGGGGAAAGCTCGATATCGCTCCGTCCTCCGTTCCAACTCGCCCAGGGCGCCGGCGCCGCGATGCGGGCGGCGTGGACGGAAACATCCGGCGGCAGCATCGCCCACCATTCCGCTTCCGGAACGGCTTCGCTGGAGACGATGAACATGCCGAAGCGGGCCTTCCAGCCCCAATTGTCCCGTGCAGTCATGTCCGTCTCCTCCGTTTCAGGTTATTCGGCGCGTGCCGCTTCCGCAGCCGCCAGCCCGGCATCGATGTCCGCCGCGCGACCGAGAGCTTTCAGCGACCCTGCAATCTGTTCCAGATCGGTCCGGATATCCGCTTTTGAGACCCAGCCCATGGTGCCGATCCGGATCAGGCTCTCCTTCAGTTCCTCGAAGCGGGTGCCCGCGATGGCGCAATTATAGTGATCCTGCAGATGCGCGATCAGCTTCGGCGCGGAAACGCCGTCCGGCGTCCGCATCACCACCAGGGTCGGGCTGGGTGTTCCGTTCGGGAAGATAGAGAAGCCGAGCGCCTGCAATCCGGCGGTGAGCGCGCGATTGAGCCGCTTGTGCCGGGCCAGCGTCTCTTCGAGCCCGGTCTCGCCGATCATCGTCAGGGACTCGTCGAGCGCGTTCAGCATGGCGACGGGCGCGGTATAGGTCGGCTCGCCCTTTTCCGAGTTCGGGCGGAACTTGCGATAGTCGAAATAGCCCCGCGGCCCCCTGTCGTCGCGGGAGATCACCCCCCAGGCCTTCTCGCTGACGCTGGCGATGCCGAGGCCCGGCGGGCACATCAGGCATTTCTGCGAGGCCGAGACGACGACGTCGACGCCCCATTCGTCCGCCCGCATCTCCGCGCCGGCGAGCCCGCTGACGCTGTCGCAGCAGAGCAGGGCATCGGTTTCGCCGACGATGGCGCCGAGCGCTTCGAGGTCGGTCAGCGCCCCGGTGGAGCTCTCGCTGTGCACCGTCAGGACCGCCGCATACTCCTTCTCGGCGAGCGCACGGCGCACGCCGTCGAGATCGACCGGCGCGCCGAGCGGCGAGACCACCTCGTCCACCTCGGCCCCGATCTCCTCGGCCAGCCGCCGGAACACCGGCCCCCACTGCCCGTTGGTGGTGATCAGCACCCGCTTGCCCGGCCCGGCGACATTCACCACCGCCGATTCCATCGCCCCGATCCCGGTCGAGGCGAAGATGAAGGACGGAATGCCGGAGCGCCCGAGGATCGGCTGCAGCCGGTCCAGGATCGATTTGAAGCGGGGAAGGAACTCGGGCCCGCGATGCGCGGTCAAGGGACGGGCGGCCGCCTGGAGCACGCGCTCCGGAACGGCGGTCGGCCCGGGCAGGCGGAGACGGTAGGGCAGCGGGGCCCCGGAAGAGGTAGCGGACATGGCGTGACTCGTGAAACAGGATCTCGGGAAATCGAGACCGGCATATGGAAGCAGTGGCAAGGCGACAAGGCAAGGCTGCAGGGCGTTTCGGGAGCCGCCGCGCTTGATTTGGCCGCACGGGCCCTAAATAGAACGGGGTTGCCGCCGATCGAAACCTCACACTTCCAGCATCGAGGCCCATGGATTTTTCTCACGCTCCCGTCGTTCAGCTTTCCCAGGTCCGGCTTTCCTATCCCTCGCCGGAGGGCGAGATCGAAGTTCTCAAAGGCATCGATCTGTCCGTCGCCCCGGGCGAGATCACGGCCGTCACCGGGCCATCCGGGTCCGGTAAATCTTCCCTGATCGCCGTGATCGGCGGGCTCGAGCCGCTTTCCGGCGGCGCGGCCCACGTCCTCGGGACCGACATGTCGGAGATCGACGAACGGGGCCGCACGCTGCTGAGGCGCCAGGACATCGGCATCGTGTTTCAGGCCTACCATCTGGTTCCCTCTCTGACGGCGCAGCAGAATGCCGCGCTGCCGCTGACCCTCGCCGGACGGACGGACGCCCAGAACGCCGGAGCCGAAATGCTGAAACGCGTGGGCCTCGGACATCGGCTGACGCACCGCCCGTCGGCACTTTCGGGCGGCGAGCAGCAACGGGTCGCCGTCGCGCGCGCCTTCGTCGCCGCGCCGCGTCTGGTCCTCGCCGACGAACCGACGGGAAATCTGGACCAGCGCACCGGCAGTGTGGTGATCGACACCATGTTTGACCTCGCCCGCAGCTCCGGCAGTGCGCTGCTGCTGGTCACGCACGATCCGGGCCTTGCCGCGCGGTGCGACCGCACGCTTGTCATCGAAGACGGCCGGGTCGTTTCCTGAGATGGCGGAAACGGACTCCCTGCCCGCGCGCATCGCGCTTCTGGCAAAGCTGCTGAAGGCGGAGGCCGCGTTCGGCATCCTGGGGCTGCGCCTGTTCATGGCCTGCGTCCTGATCGCCAGCACCATGCTCGGTTTGATTTGGCTCCTCAGCTCCGGGCTTGCCGATGCGATGCGGGACAACGCCAAACGCATTCTCGGCGGGGATATGGGGGTCACGGTCGTCAATACGCCGCTCGAGGCGGGCGTCGTCAGCGCTTTGGCGGCAACCGGACAGATCTCAGAGGTCGCCGAGCTGCGCGCGACCGCAATTTTCGAAAAGCCGGACGACAAGCGGCGGATGACCGTCGAGCTCAAGGCCGTCGACGGGTCCTATCCGCTTTACGGCAACGTCGATCTCGCAAGCGGCCGGGACCTGCATGACACGCTCGCCGAGCGGCGCGGCCTGCCCGGAGCAGTGGCGGAAGAGACGCTGCTCTCCCGGCTCGGCCTCGAACTCGGCGATAGCGTCAGGATCGGCAATACCCTATTCGAGATCCGCGACATCCTTCTGCGGGAACCGGACAGGCTCTCGGCGGGCACCTTCATGGTCGGCCCCCGGATACTGATCGGACGCGATCGGCTGACCGGCACCGGTCTCACCGAGAGGGGATCGCTGCTCGAATACCGGACCCGGATCCGGTTCGAGACGGACACCGACCCGATCGCCGCCAGACGCGCGGTAGAGGCCGCCGAACCGGATCGTGGCTGGGAAATCCAGAGCCCGGAAGAGGCGGCCGAGCGCGTGCGCGAGGTCACGAACAGAACCACGACATTCCTCGGAATATCCGGCCTGGCCGCTTTCGCTGTCGGAATGACCGGAGCCTGGGCGGCCGTTGCGATGTGGATCGGACGGCGGAGCCGCTCCATCGCCCAGTACCGGCTGTCCGGCGCAACCACCGGCACGGTCGTCGCGCTCCATGCGGTGATCATCGCGGTCGCCGGGCTGATTGCCCTGTTCCTCGGGTTGGCGCTGGCCACGTTCGGTGCCGTTGCGCTCCTGGAGATGCTGACGGAGCAGCTTCACCTGCTCTGGTCTCCCTCGGATCTCTGGCCCACCGCAATCCTGGTCTTCGCTACGCTGGCGCTCGGGCTCGGCGGCGCTCTGGTCGCCGGCCTGTCCGGAATCGTCCGGATCGCGCCGATCCGCGCCTTGCGTGACGAGACCGGCGGAGCGCGGATCCACCGCAAGGACGCAACGATCGCGGCCGGTTTCATCGCCGGCGCCGCGGCTCTTGCGGTCGCCGGTCTCCCGAACCCGCTCATGGCCGCCGCAGCCACGACCGGCCTGGCCGCGGTAGCCGGCATTCTCGCCGTCCTCGGCAACCTGATCGCGCGGGGCGCCGGCGCGCTCCGAACGCACCGGTTTCTCCCCATGGCCATCAAGCAGGGCCTCAGCGCCTCCCGCGCGGTGATGCTTCGGACCATCGCGCTCGGCATCGGGATCGCGGGGATCACCGGTGTGGTCGCGATCCAGCATTCCCTCGAATCTGCATTCGAGACCCAGATCCCCGAAAAGGCGCCGGACATCGTCCTACTCGATGTCCAGGCGGCGCAAGTGCAGCAGATCCGGGACCAGGTCGCCGAGACCCCGGGCCTCGGCGGCCTGCAGGCCACTCCCTTCATGCGGACACGCCTGTTACAGGTCAACGGCCAGCCGGTCGAACAGGCCCTGGCCAATCCCGACAAGGACTGGGTGATCGAAGGGGACCGGAGTTTCTCCTGGACGGCCGAGCCGACCGGCGCGGAACTCCTCGCGGGCGAGTGGTGGCCGGCGGATTACGACGGTCCGCCCCTGATCTCCGCCGAGGAAGACGTGATGCAGGCGTTCGACCTGAAACCTGGAGACGAGCTCACCTACAGCGTGCTCGGCCGGGTCTTCACTTCCGAGGTCGCGAACATCCGCAAGGAATATCACCGCACCATGCGGCCGGAATTTCTCATCGTCGCCAGTCCGACCCCCTTCCGCGATGCCCCACACGGATGGATCGTTTCCCTGCAGGGGCGGGACGCCGAGAGCCTGAACGCCTTTATCGCGGAGCTGTCGGAGAACGCACCGAACGTCACGGTCATCGATGTCCGGCGTCTGGTCGGCGAGGCGACGGAGATCATCGAGGCGGCGATCCTCGGGACCATGCTGATCGCGGCGGTCCTGCTGCTGGCGGGATCGCTGTCCCTCGCGGCAACGGTCTCCGCCGATGTCGACGCCCGCCGCCGCGAGGCCGTTGCGCTATCGCTGGTCGGGGCGACCCGGCGTGAAATCTCCCTCGCGCGCCTTGCGGAGACCGCCGCGACGGGCCTGGTTGCCGCTCTGGTCGGCGGCATGGCCGGTCTGCTCGGCAGCTGGTGGATCGCCGCGGGAGCGCTCCGGGTCGACTGGACACCCGGCCTCGGCGCCATCGCGCTCCCGCTTGCGCTCGGAATGCTGACGGCCGTTGCCGCAGGTCTGGCGGGCGGACTGGGCGCCCTGCCGCGCGGTCGCGGGCAGCTCGCGCGGCTACTCTCCAGCTGATCGGTCGGCGGGTTGCCATATTTTAGGGAAGCAGAAGAGGTCGAATGATGATCCTGACCTCAGGGAAACTGGCGGAGAGAGAGGGATTCGAACCCTCGGTACGCTTGCGCGCACAACGGTTTTCGAGACCGCCCCGTTCAACCACTCCGGCACCTCTCCGAACGGGGCGGGACCATAACGATGTGGATGGGCGGATTCAATAGCCTATTTGCATCCGTGCGCGTCTCTGGCGCCGGCTGCCGGAACACACTATATATAGCGCCAGAGAGCGCACGATTTCGGACGCGCCGGGCGGGCTGAAGATTCTCTGGTTCGAGGGCCGGATTCCCTGTTGACTTGAACGTCGCCCGGAGTATAGTCCGCCGCTCCGACGCGGAGGTAACAGTCCGCGCGCCCAGTTCTCATTGCCAGAGTATTGACAATGTTCGCAGTCGTTAAAACCGGCGGTAAGCAGTACAAGGTCGCCCCGAACGACGTCATCAAGGTCGAGAAGCTCGCCGGCGAAGCCGGTTCTTCCGTCGATCTTGCCGACGTTCTGATGCTCGGGGAAGGCGACGATCTCAAGGTCGGTGCGCCGACCGTCGAGGGTGCTGTGGTCCGCGCCGAAGTGCTTGAGCAGACCAAAGGCGACAAGGTCGTCGTCTTCAAGAAGAAGCGCCGTCAGGGCTATCGCCGGACCCGCGGTCACCGTCAGGAACTGACGGTGCTGCGCGTGACCGACATCCTGGCCGACGGTTCCAAGAAGGCCGCGCCGAAGAAGGCAGCCGCGAAAAAGGCCGCGCCGAAGGCGAAGGCCGAAGACGCGGCTCCGGCGGCCGAAGCCGAGACGAAGGAGTAATCGATGGCTCACAAGAAAGCAGGCGGTAGTTCCCGTAACGGCCGCGACAGCGCAGGCCGCCGTCTCGGCGTGAAGAAGTTCGGTGGCGAAGCCGTCATTGCCGGCAACATCATCGTGCGCCAGCGTGGCACCAAGTTCCATCCGGGCGAGAATGTCGGCATGGGACGTGACCACACCCTGTTCGCGCTGACGGACGGCAAGGTTGGCTTCCGTCGGAAGAGCAACGGCCGCACTTTCGTGGAAGTCGCGCTGGCCGAAGCAGCGGAATAACAATGTCGCGCCCGCTCCGGCGGGCCAGCGATTGCGGATGAGGGAACGGTCCTGCGGCTGTTCCCTTTTTTCGTGTCCCGAGGCCGGGATTCATGACAGGCCGGGATTGCATGAGATGAAGTTTCTCGACCAGGCGAAGATCTTTCTGAAGAGCGGCGACGGCGGGCCGGGCTCCGTCAGTTTCCGGCGCGAGAAATTCATCGAGTTCGGTGGGCCGGACGGCGGCGACGGCGGGCGCGGCGGCTCCGTGATCGCGGAATGCGTCGACGGCCTCAACACGCTCATCGACTACCGCTACCAGCAGCATTTCAAGGCCGAGAGCGGCCGGCCCGGTGCCGGGCGTAACCGCACGGGTGCGAAGGGCGGCGACATCGTGCTGCGCCTGCCGGTCGGAACGCAGATCCTCGACGAGGAACGCGAGGAGGTGATTGCCGACCTGACCCGGATCGGGCAGCGCGTCGTGCTGCTGAAGGGCGGCGACGGCGGGTTTGGCAACACGCATTACAAGACCTCGACCAACCAGGCACCGCGCAAGGCCCTGCCCGGCTGGCCGGGCGAGGAGATGTGGGTCTGGCTGCGTCTGAAGCTGATCGCCGATGCCGGTCTCGTCGGCCTGCCCAATGCCGGCAAGTCGACCTTCCTCTCCAGCGTCACCCGGGCGCGGCCGAAGATCGCGGACTATCCCTTCACCACCCTGCATCCCGGCCTCGGCGTCGCCTCGGTCGGCGAGCAGGAATTCGTCATCGCCGACATTCCGGGCCTGATCGAGGGCGCCTCGGAAGGCGCCGGTCTCGGCCACCGTTTCCTCGGCCATGTCGAGCGTTGCGCCGTTCTCCTGCACCTGATCGACGCGACCCAGGACGATCCGGCGGAGGCCTACCGGACCGTCCGCCAGGAGCTCGAGGAATATGGCGGGGGCCTGACCGACAAGCCCGAGATCATCGCCCTCTCCAAGATCGACGCGGTGACCGAGGAAGACCTGCCGGTCCTGGTCGAAATGGTAGAGCAGGAGCTCGGCAAGAAGGTCCTCACCCTCTCCGCAGTCTCCGGAGCCGGTCTCGACACGGCACTGGCGACCCTGCTCGAGCCCGTGACGGAGGCGCGCCGCGCCCGCAAGGCCGAGATGCCGGACGAGGCGGACGCGTTCGAGGAAGAAGAGATCGTGGAAGCCGAAGAGGAGTCTTCCTCCGGCTGGTCGCCCCTGTGAGCCCCGAGGCCGCCGAAACGGGTACTCGTTCCGGCCTCGATACGGCCGAACGCATCGTCGTCAAGATCGGCTCCGCCCTTCTGGTCGACGAAAAGGGCGGCGAGATTCGCCGGGACTGGCTGAACGCGCTCGCCGACGACATCGCCGGCCTCAAGGCGCGCGGCAAGCAGGTCCTCGTGGTCTCCTCCGGCGCCATCGCCGTCGGGAGGCGCCTGCTCGGCCTGCCGAAAGGCGCGCTGAAGCTCGAGGACAAGCAGGCCGCCGCCGCGACCGGCCAGGTCCGCCTTGCCCATGCCTATCAGGAAGCGCTCGCCCGCCACGGCATCATGGCGGCGCAGATCCTGCTCTCCCCCGGGGATACCGAGGAGCGACGCCGCCACTTGAATGCCCGTGCGACGCTGAACGCCCTTCTCGCCCTCGGTGCGGTGCCGGTGATCAACGAGAACGACACGGTCGCGACCGAGGAAATCCGCTATGGCGACAACGACCGGCTCGGCGCCCGGGTCGCGCAGATGGTCATGGCCGACACCCTGATCCTGCTCTCGGACATCGACGGGCTCTATACCGCCGATCCGCGGAGCAATCCGGCGGCGGAACACATTCCACATGTGGAACGGATCGACGAGGGCATCGAGGCGATGGCCGGCACCGTCGGCAGCGAATACGCCTCGGGCGGCATGGTAACCAAGCTCGCCGCGGGAAAGATCGCGTCCGCCGCCGGCTGCCGCATGGCGATCGCGCGCGGGCACGATCCGCATCCCCTGAAGGCGATCGAGGAGGGCACGCGCGTCACCTGGTTCGCGGCCGCCACCTCGCCGCGCGGCGCGCGCAAGAACTGGATCGCCGGCTCGCTCACGCCGAAAGGCAGCGTCAGCCTCGACGAGGGTGCGCTGAAGGCACTGAAGCGCGGAAAAAGCCTGTTGCCCGCCGGAGTGACAGAGGTCGGCGGCAATTTCGAGCGCGGCGACCTGATCGAGATCCTCGATGCCGAGGGACGTCCTGTCGCGCGCGGGCTCTCGGCCTATGGCGCCGCCGATGCGCGGCGGATCGCCGGGCACAAATCCCGTGAAATAGAGCGGATCCTCGGCTACCGTGGCCGCGACGAACTGGTCCATAGAGACGACCTGGTGCTCGACCGCTGAAGCGGGGGCACGGGCAAGAGTTGGGAGCGAACGGACCCATGGCCATGCTTGATATCGCCCGGACGGACGATTCCGATATCGAAACGATGATGGCCGGTCTCGGCGCCGCGGCCCGCACCGCGTCCGCCGCGCTCGCGCTCGCCACGACGGAACAGAAGAACAAAGCGCTCACCGCTGCTGCTTCGGCGATCCGCAATGCGCTGCCGGAGATCCTCGCCGCGAACGAGAAGGACCTCGCCTTCGCCCGCGAGAAGGGCGTGCGCGAGTCGCTGATGGACCGTCTGAAGCTGGATGCGGGCCGGGTCGAGGCCATCGCCCAGGGGATTGAGGACGTCGCCGCCCTGCCCGATCCGATCGGCGCCGTGATGGCGGAGTGGGAACGGCCGAACGGACTGAAGATCGCCCGCGTGCGCGTGCCGCTCGGCGTCATTGGCATCATCTACGAGTCGCGCCCGAACGTGACGGCGGACGCGGGCAGTCTCTGCCTCAAGTCCGGCAACGCAGCGATCCTGCGCGGCGGCTCGGAGAGCTTTCATTCCTCCAACGCCCTGGTCGCCTGCCTGCACGAGGGTCTGAAGGAAGCCGGCCTGCCGGAAGCGGCCGTGCAGCTGATCCCGACCCGCGACCGGGCGGCGGTCGGCGCCCTGCTGACCATGACAAAATTCGTCGACATCATCGTGCCGCGCGGCGGCAAGAGCCTGATCGAACGGGTGCAGCGCGAGAGCCGGATCCCCGTGATCGCCCATCTCGACGGGATCAACCACGTCTATGTCGACCGGGCCGCCGATCCGGCGATGGCGGTCGACATCGTGCTCAATTCCAAGATGCGGCGGACCAGCGTCTGCGGCGCGGCGGAGACCCTGCTGGTCGATGCGAAAGTCGCCGAGGCCCAGCTGCCCGCCATCGCGAAGGCGCTCGCCGAGAAAGGCTGCCTGCTGAAGGGCGACGAGGCTGCCCGCAGGATCGTCCCGTCGATGCAGCAAGCGACCGAGGAGGACTGGTCGACGGAATATCTCGACGCCGTGCTCTCCGTGCGCGTTGTCGATGGGCTGGATGCGGCGATCGAGCACATCAACCGCTACGGCTCGCACCATACCGACAGCATCGTGACCGGTGACGCCGCGGCGGCGGCGCGCTTCACCTCGCATGTCGACAGCGCCATCGTGCTGCACAATGCCTCGACCCAGTTCGCCGATGGCGGCGAGTTCGGGATGGGCGCGGAGATCGGCATTTCCACCGGCAAGATGCATGCGCGCGGCCCCGTCGGCGCCGAGCAGCTCACCAGCTTCAAATATGTCGTGACCGGCTCCGGCCAGACGCGGCCCTGAACCGGGCGCGGCTCCCCGCCTGCAGTGACCCCATGATCGAGAACCCCGAAGCCCGCCGCCTGCTCGCCTCCGTGCGCGGCAGAACCATTGCGATCATGGGCGGCTCCTTCAACCCGGCGCATGAAGGTCATCTCGACATCGCCCTGCTGGCCCTGCAGAAGCTGCGGGCGGACGAGGTCTGGTGGATGGTCTCGCCGCAGAATCCGCTGAAGACGGCCGACGACATGGCGCCGTTCGAAGAGCGCAAGGCCTCTGCCGAACGGCTCGCCCGGACCCACCGCCGGATCCGGGTCACCGATATCGAGGTGCTGCTCGGCACCCGCTTCACCGCCGACACGCTCGGCGCCCTCGCCGCCGGCGCACCCTTCACCCGCTTCATCTGGGTCATGGGCGCCGACAATCTGGTCGGCTTTCACCGCTGGGCGGAATGGCAACAAATCTTCAACAGTGTCGTCATTGCAGTTTTCGACCGGCCAACCTATTCTTTAAGGGCCTTGTCGGGCCCGGCGGCCCGCCGTTTTGCCAAGGCCCGCATCCGGCAACGGTCCGGCCGGCGCCTCGGCAGACGACGGGCACCGGCGTGGGTGTTCTTTCACACCCCGTTGAACGCGTTGTCCGCAACCAGCATCCGATACGGATCGGATCGGCCGGACGGCAAAGGTCGAACCCGACAAAAGCAATGAGCTGGTGCCGCTCCGGAACGGCGGTGCCGCACGATTATCGGCTTAGCGCCCTTTGGCGCGAAAGGAGACAGTCATACAGAAAAAAGCCGCTCTCCCGTCCCGGGAAAGCCTCGTCGAACTGGCCTCTCGCTCGCTCGACGACAGCAAGGCCGAGGATCTGGTCGTCATCGACCTCGAAGGCAAATCCTCCATCAGCGATCACATGCTGATCGCAAGCGGGCGATCCACCCGCCAAGTCTCCGCCATGGCGGAGCATCTCGTCGAAAAGCTCAAATCTGTCGGTGTGAAGGGCATCTCGGTCGAGGGCCAGTCGCAGGGCGATTGGGTTCTGATCGATGCCGGCGACATCATCGTCCATCTCTTCCGGCCGGAAGTCCGCGAATTCTCCGCGCGCGAGAAGCTGTGGGGCGGCGAGCCGCCGGCACATGCCAAGGTCGTGCAGATCGGCGACGGGGCCGGAGCCCGCGAGATGGCGCACGCCTGAGGCCTGACCGGATCGGGGCACGGCGTTACAGGCACGGACGGGCGCCTGCCCGGTAGAAACGGTCCGGAGGTAAGAGACTGTGAAACTGACCCTCGCCGCGGTCGGCAAGGCGCGCCGCGACGTGCATGCCGATCTGTTCGCCCATTACCGCAGCCGCCTGACCTGGCCCCTCGAGCTGAGAGAGGTGGATATCCGCCGCAAACTGCCGCGGGAGCAGCTGCAGGAGGAGGAAGCCGGCCAGCTGCTTGCACAGGTCCCGGACGGCGCGATCGCCGTGGTACTCGACGAGCGCGGCAAGACGCTGTCGAGCGCCGAGTTCGCCGAAAAGATCGGCGCCTGGCGGGACGAGGGTGTACGCGACATCGTCTTTCTCATCGGCGGGGCCGACGGCCATCACGACAGCTGCCGCAAGCGGGCGGACCTTCTTCTCTCGCTCGGGCGCGCAACCTGGCCGCACATGCTGGTGCGCGGCATGATCGCCGAACAGCTCTACCGCGCGCAGCAAATTCTGGCCGGACACCCTTATCATCGGGAATGACCGGCGCTCTTGAACACGTTATAACCGCCGCATCATGACAGATCAGACACAGAAACCGCGGCCCGTCGTCCTCTGCATCATGGATGGATGGGGCCAGCGCGCCGAGCGCGACAACAACGCCGTCCTGCTCGCGAACACCCCGAATGTCGACCGCCTCACCGCCGCCGGACCGAGCGGGCGCATGCGCGCCAGCGGCGCCGATGTCGGCCTGCCGGTCGGGCAGATGGGAAATTCCGAGGTCGGCCACATGAATCTCGGGGCCGGACGCGTCGTCATGCAGGACCTGCCGCGGATCGACGCCGCCGTCGCCGACGGCTCGCTGGCGGCGAACGCCGAACTTCTGAAGCTGATCGAGGCGGCGAAGGCCGGGACCGGCCGCTGCCACCTGCTGGGCCTGACCTCGCCCGGCGGCGTCCATGCCCACCAGACCCATATCGCCGCCCTCGCCCGCGCCCTGACGGAGGCCGGTGTCGAAGTGCTGGTGCATGCCTTCCTCGACGGCCGCGATACGCCGCCGAAGAGTGCGCGGGCAGATATCGAGCGCCTGTTGCGAGACCTTCCAGAGGGCGCCCGCATCGCGACGATTTCCGGCCGCTTCTACGCGATGGACCGGGACAAGCGCTGGGAACGGGTGGAGCAGGCCTACAAGGTCATTGCGGAGGCGGAAGGAAATAAGGCTGACGATCCGCTGGCCGAGATCGACCGCGCCTATGCGGCCGGCGAGACCGACGAGTTCGTCACCCCGGCGGCGCTGCCGGGCTATGATGGCGTGCGGGACGGCGACGTCCTGCTGTCCGCCAATTTCCGCGCCGATCGGATGCGGGAAATCCTCGCCGCCCTGCTCGATCCGGCGTTCGACGGTTTCGCGCGCAAGCGCCCGCTGTCCTTCGCGGCTGCGGCCGGAATGGTGAGCTATTCGGCCGCGCTGGACCCGTTCCTCTCCGTCCTCTTCCCGGCCGTCGAGCTCCGCAACACGCTCGGCGAGACCGTCGCGAATGCCGGCCTGACCCAGCTCCGCATGGCGGAGACCGAGAAATATCCGCACGTCACCTTCTTTCTCAATGGCGGCCGCGAGGAGGTCTTCGAGGGCGAGGACCGGATCATGGTGCCGTCGCCGAAGGTGCGGACCTACGACCTGCAGCCGGAAATGTCCGCGCCCGAGGTGACCGAGAAACTGGTCGCGGCGATCGAGAGCCGGAAATACGACCTGATCGTCGTCAACTACGCCAATCCGGACATGGTCGGCCATACCGGCAGCCTCGAAGCCGCAATCAAGGCGGTGGAGACCGTCGACGGCGCCGTCGGGCAGATCGAGACAGCGCTCAAGAAGGTCGGCGGCTGCATGTTCCTGACCGCGGATCACGGAAATTGCGAGCAGATGCTCGATCCCGAGACCGGCGGACCGCACACCGCGCATACGACCAATCTGGTGCCGACCGTCCTGGTCAACGCGCCGGCAGGCATCGGGTCGCTCGCGACCGGCCGCCTCGCGGATGTCGCGCCGACACTGCTTGAGCTCATGGGCGTCGACCAGCCGGCGGAAATGACCGGGAGCTCTATGCTCCGTGCCAGCGCCGCGAGCGCGGCAGAGTAGTTCCGGCCGGCCATGCGGAAGGCGGCCAGCAAGATCCGGGCACCGCTCGCCGCGTCACTCCTGATCGTGCTCGGCACGGCTCAGCTTGCCGGATCGGCCGAATCGCTTCCCGATCCGGAGAAGCTCGACGAGAATCTCAAGAAGGTCGAACGGGCCCTCGAGCAGGGCTCGGCGCGCAAGCGCGATCTCGACCAGCTCGCCGATAGCGTCGAGAGCGAGCTGCAGCGCCTGCGGCGTGCGCTCGTCCTCGCCGCCGAGGCGACGCAGGAGCGCGAGGCCGAACTCACCGCCGTCGAAACCAAACTCTCGGAACTGGAAGCCGAACGGGAAACCAGCCTCGGGACGCTCGCCGTCAAGAAACAGCAACTGGTGAAAGTTTCCGGAGCGCTCCGCCGGCTCGCGGCCCGGCCGCCGGTCGCCATGATCGCCTCGCCGGCCGATCCGCTCGACACCGTCCACACCGCCATGCTGCTCGGCGCGGTCCTTCCGGATCTTCAGCAGGAGGCGGCCCGCCTGTCTGGTGAGATCGCCCGCCATGCCGCGGTCGAGCGCGAGATCCGCGAGGAGCAGGAGCGGCTCGCTTCGGCCGGTGCCGCTCTCGAGGAAGAGCGGGTTCGGGTCGCCGCGCTGCTGGAAGCGAAGCAGGCGGCGCGAAACTCGATGGTTGCCGAACGCAGCGCGGTCGCCGAGAGGCTGAACGAGCTTGCCGCCTCTGCACGGGACCTCCGCGACCTGATGCAGCGGGTCGAGCAACACCAGGCGAAGAGCGATTCGGCCCGCAAGCGGCTCAATTCCATCATCGGCAAGGGCGGCGAGCCCTCAAGCGAGAGCGCGGTTACGCCCGGGGCCGCCCCGCCGGCGCCGCCTGCCGCGTCAGCTGGCGGCACGGGTTTCGTCGCCAGCCTCCCGAGCAGCCCGGGGATCGCGAGCAACAAGGGCGATCTAACCTATCCCGCCGCGGGGAAAGTCAGCCAGCGGTTCGGCGCGGCGAACGCCCTCGGCCTGACCGAACGCGGGGTTGTGATCGCCACCCGCGAGAGGGCCCAGGTGGTCGCGCCTTTTGACGGAAAAGTCATTTATGCCGGGCCGTTTCGCGGATATGGTCAGATTGTGATGATTGAACATGGCGACGACTATCTTACCTTGTTGGCAGGTATGTCCTCGGTCGATGTTCAGGTTGGACAGGGTGTGCTCGCGGGAGAGCCGATTGCCCGCATGGGCGCGGCCGGAACGGGTGCGGAGGGGACGGACGGACTCTATGTGGAGTTTCGCCACAATGGTGCCCCGATAGATCCGCTACCATGGTGGTCCGCGCGCACGAACAAGGTAAAGCGATGATGAAATCGATCCGTCAGATGAAATCCTGGTCCCGGGTAGCCCTGCTGGGCGCCGTCGCCGCAACCGCCCTGCTGGCGGTGCCGGCGATGGAGCACGCGGACGCCCAGTCCCAGAACGACACCGATACCTACCGTCAGCTCAGCCTGTTCGGCGACGTGTTCGAGCGGGTACGCTCCGAATATGTCGAGGAAGTGAGCGATCAGGAACTGATCGAGGCCGCCATCAACGGCATGCTGACGGCACTCGATCCACATTCCAGCTTTCTGAATTCCAAGAGCTTCCGCGACATGCGGGTGCAGACGAAGGGCGAGTTCGGCGGCCTCGGCATCGAGGTCTCGATGGAAAACGGCCTGGTCAAGGTGGTCTCACCGATCGACGACACCCCGGCGGCCAAGGCGGGCCTGCAGCCGGGCGATTTGATCACCCATCTCGACGGCGAGCCGGTGCTCGGTCTGACCCTCGGCCAGGCGGTCGAGAAGATGCGCGGCCCTGTGGATTCCGATCTGACGATTTCCATTCGGCGGCAGGACGCGGAGCCGTTCGACGTGACGCTGACCCGCGCGGTCATCAAGATCCGCTCGGTCCGTTCCCGGATGATCGACGATATCGGCTATATCCGCATCACCACCTTCAACGAGCAGACGACGACCGGCCTGCACAGCGCGATCGAGAAGATCAAGGCGGAGAAGGGCGACAAGCTCACCGGCTACGTGATCGACCTGCGCAACAATCCGGGCGGCTTGCTCGACGAGGCGATTTCCGTCTCCGACACCTTCCTTGAGCAGGGCGAGATCGTCTCCACCCGAGGCCGGGATCCGGAGAACGCGTCCCGTGTCCATGCCAAGCCGGGCGACCTGACCGACGGCAAGCCGCTCATCGTGCTGATCAATGGCGGCTCCGCCTCGGCCTCGGAGATCGTGGCCGGCGCGCTGCAGGACCACCGGCGCGCGATCCTGCTCGGCACCCAGAGCTTCGGCAAGGGCTCGGTGCAGACGATCATCCCGCTCTCCGGCCAGGTCGCGATGCGGCTGACGACGGCGCGTTACTACACGCCGTCCGGGCGCTCGATCCAGCAGACCGGCATCGCACCGGACATCGATGTGCCGCTGGCCCGGATCGAGAAGCTCGACAGCAGCCAGGCCCGACGCGAGGCGGATCTGCGCGGAGCGCTGAACAATCCGAACGGAAACGGCGCGGCAAAGCCGGAGACCGCTGACGGTGAAGACGTGGCGCCGCCCCCGGAACAGGCCGATTACCAGCTCGCACGGGCAATTGACCTGCTGCGCGGCATCGATCTCTATCGTCAACGCATCGTGAATTGAAGCTCCCCATACCCAAAATAAACCTGAAGCTTCCGGCGCTCCCCTTTCGCAGGAGAGGCCCGGAGGCGGAGGTTGAGATCGGTCCGGCGGGGCCTGGAATGCTCGGACGCATTCTCAGGCTCGCCGGAACGGGTCTGCTCGCGATCAGCGTGATCGGCGGGCTTGGCGCCGTCATTGGATGGCTCGCGGTCAACGGCCCCGACACCATTGCCGAACGGGACGCCCGGCGTCCTGTTCTGACCGTTCCGATCCTCGCGGAGGGAGAACAGCCCGAGCCGAACTCGAGCCTCGATGCCATGGCGGCCAGACAGCCGGAGGGTCATGGCGAAATGGCCGCCGGTTCCCACGGGGACGCAGCCGGCCAGGGTGCGCCCGCGGGGTCATCGGACGGGCACGGTGCCCCGACCGAACCGATGGCTCCCGAGCAACAGGGGCCCCGCTTCGAACTCGCCCTCGTGGAAGAGACCGAAAAAGGCATGCTGCCCATCGTCGCCCCGGACGGGCGAAAGGCCTGGGAGGTCTACGCAAAGCCTTTCGAGGCGGAAGCCTCCCTGCCGCGAATCGCCATCATCATGACCCGGATGGGCATCTCGCGTTCCCTGACCGCGGCCGCGATTGAGGTTCTCCCCCCGGAGGTCTCGTTCTCCTTCTCGACCACCATCTCCGATCTCGACGATCAGGTCGCGCTTGCCCAGAAGGCCGGACACGAGGTCTTTCTCGACGTTCCGATGGAGCCTTTCGGTTATCCGGCGAACGACCCGGGCCCGACCACCCTGCTGACCTCCCTCAGCGCCGTCGACAACCTGAACCGCCTGGAGACCGTCCTTGGCAGGACAGTCGGCTATGCCGGTGTAATCGGGGTGAAAGGCTCCCAGTTCACCACCGACGAGGAAGCCCTGACGCCGGTTCTCTCGGTCCTGAAGGAGCGCGGCCTCATGTATGTCGACAGTGCCGCGACATCGCGGACGATCGCATTCGAGACCGCGGGCTCCCTGCAGCTCCCGCGCGCCGTCGCCAACTGGCGCATCGATGACAGTCCGGCGCTGGCCGAGTTGCAGCGCCGTCTGTCGGCGTTGGAGCGCACCGCGCAGCGCTCGGGCTATGCGCTCGGCGTGGTGCCGCCGTTGCCGATCACCATCGACCTCCTGGCTTCCTGGGCCGCAACCTTGCCTGAACGCGGCCTTGTCCTTGCGCCGGTCACCGCGCTCGCAAACAAGCAAAGCCTGCGCTGAACTCCTGCATCGCGGTTACGGAGACACCCATGCCCGTCGACCCCTCCACGCTGCCCTATCGGCGGAATGTCGGAATCGTCCTGATCAACGACGAGGGCGAGATCTTCATCGCCCGCCGGGCGAACTTCCGTCCCGACGCCTGGCAGATGCCTCAGGGAGGCATCGACAAGGACGAGGCCCCGCGCGAGGCCGCCTTGCGCGAACTGGCAGAGGAAACCGGCGTCACCGCCTGCGAGCTATTGGCCGAAACCTCCGGCTGGCTGACCTACGACCTGCCGCCGGAAGCGCTGGGAAAAGCGCTCAAGGGCCGTTACCGGGGACAGAAGCAGAAATGGTTTCTCGCCAGGTTCACCGGCGAGGACCGGGATATCGACCTTGCCGGAGACACGGTCGAGTTCGACGCCTGGCGCTGGGCCGGAAGCGACGAGGTGCTGGCGCTGATCGTCGATTTCAAACGTCCCGTCTATCAATCGGTGATTGATCAGTTTCAGACCTATCTGAAGCGCTAGTCGTCTTGCCATCGCGCGCGGGGCTGGTAGGCTGGCATCTTTCCGGACGCCGGGCTCCGCCTTCCATCGCGGTTTCCCCGGTGACTTGATCCATTTTGAAATCGAGGGGCGATGGCCGCGGGCAGCGACACCCTACCGCAGACATTCGAGCGCCGGGGCACCTGCGTTCCTCTGCTTTCCGTGCCCGCCTTCAATCATTTGCGGGTGCGCGAGTATGTCACCAGCCGCGGCAGACTCCTCGAAGCGACGATCCCGAATTTCTCGGGCACCCGGCGCGGCGAATTTGCCATCGTCGACTGGAAGCAGCTCCCCAATATGGGGACCTTGTCGGAGCGCGACGAGGAGGTGCACGGGCAGATCATGGCGACGCGGAACGCGCTCGATCTCGACCCGATCAATGTCCGCGCGATCCTGCAGCAGGCGGATTCGGCCTACAATCCGGACGAGGAGCGCCGGCGGAAGGCCCGCGAACAGGCGCAGCGCGACCTCGAGGAGCGGGAGATCGTCCGGATGTCCTGCATCGCGCAGATGACACGCGAATGCGGCGTCGCCCAGGGCGATACCTTCATGGCCCGGGCGAGTACGCAGACGCTGCTCAACCTGATGTCCGGCAAGAGCGCGATCGCGGATTTCCGCATGGAGGAGCTGGTCGCGAAGGTGATGTCGCACACGGCGCTCCGGGCAGGCTGCTCCGTCGAGGATGTGCGCGACTGGCTGGAGCCGCTCGTCGGGTTGATCGCACCCTTCGGGTCCGTCGCCTCGCAAACCGAGAAGCGCACCGACGGCTTCCTCTTCCGCCAGCATTTGCGCCTGCTCGATTTCCGCGGATCGCTCAAACTCTATTCCGCCGAAGCCCGTTCGGAGGTTTCGGATTCCGTCGAGCTCATTCTGAGGGTGCTCGACCAGACCATCGGGTTTGTGAGCGAGCGGATCGTGAAGCTGGATTCTCTGCTCGCAAGCATTGCCGGCATGTTCCAGCAGGTCGAGAATTCCGTCGACCAGCTGCAGAAACTGCGGCGTGACGTGGCCTACGGTCTCGACGGATGGGACGATCTCGTCTCTGTCTGGCTCGATGCGAGCGAGAACAGCCATCTGATCGGTGGTGAGAAGGGCATGGAGCGCGCGATCATCCACATCCTCTGGCACCTGCCGGTCATTCCCTACAAGGAACTCCACGGCAATGCCTTCGACAGCCAGTCTTCCGTCGAACGCGCCCGGGTCAAGCTGGTGAGCCAGATGCATTCGTGGCAGACGGACGAGCTGGATCTCGAACTGAAGGACCGGATCGAGAAATCGAAGTCCAAGAAGGACGACGGCGGCTCGCGGTGGGAGGCCTCATAAGGAAACGGCCGGCAAAAGCCGGCCGTCCCTTATTCGCATATGTCTTGTCTCGCCGTCAGTGACTGGCGGCAGCGCGCATCGCTTCCAGAACGGTGATGCGGGCCTCGATACGCTCACGCTCAAGGTCCGCTTTCGCGTCCTTCAGATCATCGCGGAGATCAGCGAGGTCCTTGTCGACCTTCGCCACATCGACGTCCGCGAGCGGCAGGGCCTCTTCGGCCAGCACGGTGCAGCGGGTCTCGGTGACTTCCGCAAAACCGCCGGCGACGAAGATGCGCTCGGCGACCGAGCCCTTCTGATAGACGTCGATCACGCCGGGCCGCAGCGTCGAGATCATCGGCGCGTGGCGCGGCAGCACACCGAAATTACCTTCCGCACCCGGAACCACGACCATTTCGGTCTCTTCCGAGTAGAGAAGCTTTTCCGGCGATACCAGTTCGAACTGTGTCGTCTCAGCCATCGTTATGGCTCCACTCCGTTAGACGGACGCGATCAGGCCGCTTCCGCCGCCATCTTCTTGGCCTTCTCGACGGCTTCCTCGATGGTGCCGACCATGTAGAAGGCCGCTTCCGGAAGATCGTCGTACTCGCCGGCAACGATGCCCTTGAAGCCCTTGATGGTGTCTTCGAGGGAAACCAGCTTGCCCGGGGAACCGGTGAAGACCTCGGCGACGTGGAACGGCTGGGAGAGGAAGCGCTGGATTTTCCGGGCGCGGGCCACGGTCAGTCGGTCTTCTTCCGAGAGTTCGTCCATGCCGAGAATGGCGATGATGTCCTGCAGGGACTTGTAGGTCTGCAGCACTTCCTGCACCGAGCGGGCAACCGCGTAGTGCTCGTCGCCGATGATCCGCGGGTCGAGCATGCGCGACGTGGAGTCGAGCGGGTCGACCGCCGGGTAGATGCCGAGCTCGGCAATCTGGCGGCTGAGAACGGTGGTCGCGTCAAGGTGCGAGAAGGACGTGGCAGGCGCCGGGTCGGTCAAGTCGTCAGCCGGCACGTAAATGGCCTGCACCGACGTGATCGAGCCCTTCTTGGTGGTGGTGATGCGTTCCTGCAGGGCGCCCATGTCGGTCGCGAGGGTCGGCTGATAGCCCACCGCCGACGGGATACGGCCGAGAAGCGCGGACACTTCGGAGCCGGCCTGCGTGAAGCGGAAGATGTTGTCTACGAAGAACAGCACGTCCTGGCCTTCCTCGTCGCGGAAGTATTCGGCCTGGGTCAGACCGGTCAGCGCGACGCGGGCGCGGGCACCCGGCGGTTCGTTCATCTGGCCATAGACCAACGCGGCCTTGGAGCCTTCGCCGCCCGGCACGATAACGCCGGATTCGACCATTTCGTGGTAGAGGTCGTTACCTTCACGGGTCCGCTCGCCGACGCCCGCGAACACGGAGTAACCGCCGTGCGCCTTCGCGACGTTGTTGATCAGCTCCATGATGAGAACGGTCTTGCCGACGCCGGCGCCGCCGAACAGGCCGATCTTACCGCCCTTTGCGTACGGCGCGAGCAAGTCGACGACCTTGATGCCGGTGACCAGGATCTCGGCTTCGGTGGACTGTTCCTCGAAGGCCGGGGCCGAACGGTGGATCGGGAATTTCGCCTTGGTCTTCACCGGCGCGCCTTCGTCGACCGGATCGCCGATGACGTTCATGATGCGGCCGAGGGTTTCCGGTCCGACCGGAACCATGATCGGGGACCCGGTGTCCTCGACCGGCTGGCCGCGCACCAGACCTTCGGTACCGTCCATGGCGATGGTCCGCACCGTGTTCTCGCCGAGGTGCTGAGCGACCTCCAGAACCAGCAGGTTGTCGCCGTTTTTCGTGTGCAGGGCGTTCAGGATCGCCGGAATCTCACCGTCGAACTGAACGTCGACAACAGCGCCGATAACCTGTGTGACTTTGCCTGTCGCATTCTTAGCCATAAGTCAGCTCCAAACCTCTATCCGGGATATCCGGATCTCGTTAATTCCTTCGACCGAGTTCTTCTTCCGGCGCGGCCTAGACGGCCTCGGCACCGGAGATGATCTCGATAAGCTCTTTCGTAATGGCCGCCTGGCGCGCCCGGTTGTAGTTCAGCGTCAGCTTGTCGATCATGTCGCCGGCGTTCCGCGTGGCGTTGTCCATCGCGGTCATCCGGGCACCATGCTCGGAGGCATTGCTTTCCAGCAGCGCCGTGAAGATCTGGGTCGCGACGTTGCGCGGCAGCAGGGCCGCAAGGATCGCTTCCTCGTCCGGCTCGTACTCGTAGAGCGCACCGCTCTCGGTCTCCGCCGGGCCTTCGCCGGTTTCCGGCATGCTTGCCGGAATGATCTGCTGTTCCGTGACAATCTGCGTCATCGCGGACTGGAACCGGTTGAAGAGCACCGAACAGACGTCGAACTCGCCGTCCTCGAACATCTTCAGAATGCCGGCAGCAATCTCGTCGGCGCTGGAGAAGGCCACGCCCTTGCGGGTCACGTCCTGCACCGAATTGACGATCATCTCGCCGAATTCGCGCTTCAGGGCGTCACGGCCGCGCTTGCCGACGCAATAGATCTTCACCGTCTTGCCGCCCGTGCTCAGGGCACGGATACGGCGGCGGGCAGCCCGGATGATCGAGCTGTTGAAGCCGCCGCAAAGACCGCGGTCCGCGGTGAAGACGACGAGCAGATGCACGTCGTCCTTCCCGGTGCCGGCCAGCAGCTTCGGGCCGCCGGTCTGCGACGCGGCGCCGGCCAGCGACGCGATCATGCGGTTCATCCGCTCGGCGTACGGCCGAGAGGCTTCCGCCTGCTCCTGGGCGCGGCGCAGCTTGGCGGCCGCGACCATTTTCATGGCCGATGTGATCTTCCGCGTCGACTTGACGCTGTTGATCCTGATTTTCAGGTCCTTGAGGCTGGGCATCTTTGCTCCCCGGCTCGACTAGCGTCGGATCCTTACGCGAAGGTCTTGGCGAAGCCGTCGAGGAACGCCTTCAGCTTTTCTTCGGTCTCCGAGGAGAGCGCCTTCTCGTTCCGGATTGTGTCCAGGATGTCCTTGCCCTTGGCACGGATCTCGGAAAGGTAGGCCTGCTCGAAGCGCGTCACGTCGCCCAGCGGCAGCTGGTCGAGATAACCACGCACGCCGGCGAAGATGATCGCCACCTGCTCCTCGACCGCGAGCGGCGAGTACTGCGGCTGCTTCAGCAGCTCGGTCAGGCGGGAACCGCGGGCCAGCAGCTTCTGCGTGATCGGGTCGAGGTCCGACGCGAACTGCGCAAAGGCCGCCATTTCACGATACTGGGCGAGCTCGAGCTTGATGGTACCGGCAACCTGCTTCATCGCCTTGATCTGGGCGGCGGAGCCGACGCGGCTGACCGAGAGGCCGACGTTCACCGCCGGGCGGATGCCCTGGTAGAACAGTTCGGTCTCAAGGAAGATCTGGCCGTCGGTGATCGAGATCACGTTGGTCGGAATGTAGGCGGAGACGTCGCCGGCCTGGGTTTCGATGACCGGAAGGGCGGTCATGGAACCGGCGCCCTGGTCGTCGTTCAGCTTCGCCGCGCGTTCCAGCAGGCGGGAGTGCAGATAGAACACGTCGCCCGGGAAGGCTTCGCGCCCCGGCGGGCGGCGCAGCAGCAGGGACATCTGGCGATAGGCGACGGCCTGCTTGGACAGATCGTCATAGACGATGACCGAGTGCATGCCGTTGTCGCGGAAGTATTCGCCCATGGTGCAGCCGGTATACGGCGCGAGATACTGCATCGGCGCCGGCTCGGAAGCGGTGGCGGCCACGACGATGGAATACTCCATCGCGCCGTAGTCCTCCAGGGTCTTCACGATCTGGGCGACGGTGGAACGCTTCTGGCCGATCGCGACATAGATGCAGAACAGCTTCTTGCTGTCGTCGTCGCCGGCCGCCTCGTTCACGGACTTCTGGTTGATGAAGGTGTCGATGGCGATCGCGGTCTTGCCGGTCTGGCGGTCACCGATGATCAGCTCGCGCTGGCCACGGCCGACCGGGATCAGGCTGTCGATGGCCTTGAGGCCGGTCTGCATCGGCTCGTGCACCGACTTACGCGGCATGATGCCCGGCGCCTTGACTTCGACGCGCTTGCGCTCGACGTCCTTCAGCGGGCCCTTGCCGTCGATCGGGTTGCCGAGACCGTCGACCACGCGGCCGAGCAGGCTCTTGCCGACCGGAACGTCAACGATGGCGCCGGTCCGCTTGACGGTGTCGCCTTCCTTGATGCCGCGGTCTTCACCGAAGATAACGACACCGACATTGTCGTCTTCGAGGTTCAGCGCCATGCCCTGGACGCCGCCCGGGAACTCGACCATTTCGCCGGCCTGGACCTGGTCGAGGCCATAGACACGGGCGATACCGTCACCGACGGAGAGAACCTGACCGACTTCGGCCACCTCTGCTTCGGTTCCGAAATTCGCGATCTGTTCCTTCAGGATCGAAGAAATCTCAGCGGCGCGGATATCCATCAGCCAACACCTTTCATAGCAAGTTGCAGACGCTGCAGCTTGGAACGGATTGAGTTGTCGATCATGCGCGAACCGACGCGCACGATAAGTCCGCCGATCAAAGCCGGATCGACGGAGAGATTGACGGCGACCTTCTGACCGACCGCCTTCTTGATGGCGTCGGTCACGTCGGCGAGCTGCTCTTTGCTCAGTTCGACGGCGGAGGTCACATCGGCCGTGACTTCACCGCGGCGCGCGGCAAGCTCGGCAAGAAATGCGGTGATCATCGCGTCCAGCGCAAAAAGGCGCCGGTTGCCCGCGACGGTACCGATGAATTTCCGGGTCAGCGCCTGCGCGCCCATTTTTTCGAGAACGGCCGTGATGCCGCGCGTCTGCTCGTCCCGCGAAAGCACGGGCGAGCGAACCAGACGCAGCAGCTCGGGGCTTTCAATCAGGGCCTGCCGCAGCGACCGAAGGTCGTCCGCGACGGCGTCCAGAGCTTTCTCGCCGTCCGCCAGCTCATAGAGGGCGGAGGCATATCTTCCGGCCAAGCCTGTCGTTTCGGAAGCCACCAGAGAACGCCTCTTCTTCCTGAGATTTCACCGGGTTACCGGATCCGGATCGGACCAGATCGGTTCCAGGCGAATATTGACCAAAAATTACCCTCGTCGACGGCAGTTTCCGCCGAGCGCGGCGGTTCTCTAGCATAGTGGTTCACCCCGTGCAAGCGGTCCCTGCCCGCTTCTCGCATGGTGCATCCTCCGGGGCGGATCGACCCGGAACTCAGAGGAAACTGTAGGGGTCGATATCGACCGTGACGCGGACGGCGGAAGGAACCTCCACGCGCGAGAGCCAGTCTCGCAGAACGGCCTGGATATTGATCTCGCGCCTGGTCTTCACCAGCAGCCGCCGGCGGTGCCGGCCACGCAGCAGGGCGAGCGGCGCCGGGGCAGGCCCGAGAACGGAAACGCCCTCCAAATCCGGCGCCGCACGGCCGATCCGGCTGGCCACCATGTCCGCCTGGTTCGGATCGGCAGCGCTGACGATGATCCCGGCAAGCCTGCCGAAGGGCGGCATGCCCTGCCGTTCGCGCGCGGACGCCTCCTCGGCGAGGAATCCGTCCCGGTCCCACTCGGCCAGCGCCTTCAGCACCGGGTTCTCCGGCTGGTGGGTCTGCAGCAGCACCCGGCCCGGATGCTCCGCCCGCCCGGCCCGGCCGGCGACCTGATGAAGCAGCTGGTAGGTGCGTTCCGCCGCGCGGAGATCGCCGCCGGCGAGACCGAGATCCGCATCGACGACGCCGACCAGGGTCAGCTTCGGGAAATGATAGCCCTTGGCCACGATCTGGGTGCCGAGGATGATGTCGACCTCGCCCTCGTTGACGCTGCGCACGAACTCCGCCGCCGCCGCCGGGCCGTTCAGCGTGTCGCTGGAGACGATCTGGAAGCGGGCCTCGGGAAAGAGCGCGGCGACCTCCTCCGCCATCCGCTCCACGCCGGGTCCGCTGGCGACGAAACTGTCCTCCGCGGCGCAGGACGGACAGGCTTTCGGCAGCCGAGCGCTGTATCCGCAGTGATGGCATTGCAGACGCCCGAGCAGCCGATGCTCGACCAGCCAGGCGGAGCAGCTCGGACATTCCAGCCGGTGCCCGCAGGCGCGGCAGAGGGTGAGCGGCGCATAGCCCCGGCGGTTGAGGAAGACCAGCGACTGTTCGCCCGCTTCCAGTGCGGCTTTCATGGCGTCGACCAGCGGCCGGGAAAGCCATCGCCCGCGCTCCGGCTGATGGCGGCGGAGATCGACCAGCTCCACCGACGGCAGCGTGGCGGCGCCGTGCCGTGCGGTCAGGCGAAGATGCACGTAGCGGCCCTGCTCGGCATTGCGCATGCTCTCCAGCGCCGGGGTCGCGGAGACCAGCACCACCGGACAGGGCGTCAGGCTGGCCCGCACCACCGCCATGTCCCGGCCGTGATAGACCACGCCCTCCTCCTGCTTGTAGGCGGATTCGTGCTCCTCATCGACGACGATCAGGCCGAGGTCGGGAAAAGGCAGGAAGAGCGCCGAGCGGGCGCCGACCAGCACCCGGACCTTGCCTTCGGAAACCGCGCGCCAGGTATGGCGGCGGCGGCGCGGCTTCAGATCCGAGTGCCATTCCGCAGGCCGCACGCCGAAGCGCGCCTCGAACCGGTTCAGCCATTCCGAGGAGAGCGCGATTTCCGGCAACAGCACCAGCACCTTTTTATCCCGCCGGAGCGCTTCCGCCACCGCCTCGAAATAGACCTCGGTCTTGCCCGCGCC
Organism: Nisaea sp.; assembly: GCF_017640745.1. Taxonomy (GTDB): domain Bacteria; phylum Pseudomonadota; class Alphaproteobacteria; order Thalassobaculales; family Thalassobaculaceae; genus Nisaea. The sequence goes on from NZ_JAEPQA010000004.1 coordinate 174,264, forward strand.
GGTCTCGCCGTCGAGCAGCAGGGCTGAGAATCTTTCCGCGCGAACGGCTTCGGTCAGGGTCCCCGCCACCTCCGCTTGTTCCTCCGACAAGGGCGTGTCGCGCCGGCGCTCGGGATCCGGGTCGGGAAAGGGCGCGTCCGCGGGCAGCGCGACCGAGACCAGTCCGCCGCCTTCGGCGAGCCCCTTCACCACAGAGGTGCCGACGCCGGTCTCCTCCGCGATCTCCTTCGCCGTCCGCGGCGGGCCGTCTTCCAGCAGCGAGAGGACCCGGCGGCGGGCGGATGTCAGCTTGAGGCCAAGCGCTTCGACGGCCTCGGGACCGCCCGGCAGCGCCGTATAGGCTGTCACCGGTTTCGCCGGCTCGAAGGCGTCGGGCACGCTGATCGCCATGCGCAGCACCGCGCCCTGTGCGGACAAGGTATAGGAGGAGACCCAGTCGACCAGCCGGATCACCGGCTCCGGCAAGGAAGGGACAGGCAGCCGCCGGAATACCGGCTTCAGCCGCTCCCGCACCACCTGGCCGCTTTCGGGTGCCTCCGCAACCTCCATGTTCCAGACCACGCCGACGGTACGGCGGTTGCCGAGCGGCACCTCGACGATGCTGCCGAGCGTCAGGTCGGACTCCGCTTCGGCGAGATAGTCGTACGGCCCCGCAAGCGGCAGGGGGATCAGCACCTGGATGCGGCGGAGCTCATCTTGGAAGAGGTCGGACATGGGGCGGAGTGTGGCGGCGCGGCGGCGCCCCGGCAACAGGTTCGCCAAGCCCCGCGCGCGATGCTGAGGAAGCTTGGCCCCGAAACATGTCCGTCACTGGCACCGCACCTTTGTATGCGCTAGACTCGCCCGGTCGATTCGGTCATACGGGGCCCGGATTCACCACCTGCCGAGGATACAGGACGACATGAAATTCTTCATCGACACCGCCGACGTCGCGGAGATCAAGGATCTGGCCGCGACCGGTCTCGTGGACGGAGTCACCACCAACCCGTCGCTGATCGCGAAATCGGGCCGACCGATCCTCGAAGTGATCAAGGAGATCTGCGAGATCGTCGACGGGCCGGTCAGTGCCGAGGTGACCGCGACCGACCACGAGACGATGCTCAAGGAAGGCCTCTTCCTCGCCAAGCTCGCGGACAATATCGCGGTGAAGGTGCCGCTGACGGTCGACGGCCTGAAGACCTGCAAGGCGCTCGCCGACGAGGGCATTCCGGTCAACGTCACGCTCTGCTTCTCGGCCGGCCAGGCCCTGCTCGCCGCCAAGGCCGGCGCCGCCTTCATCTCGCCCTTCGTCGGCCGGCTCGACGACATCGGCGTTCCGGGCATGGATCTGATCGCGGATATCGCCGACATCTACGCCAACTACGATTTCGACACCGAGATCCTGGTCGCCTCCGTGCGCGGCCCGCAGCATGTGATCGATGCGGCGAAACTGGGCGCCGACGTCGCCACCGTGCCGCCGGCCGTGCTGCGCAGCCTCTACAATCACCCGCTCACCGACAAGGGCCTCGACGCCTTCATGAAGGACTGGGCGAAGACCGGTCAGAGCATCCTCTGAGCAGGAAGGACGGGCCATGACAGGCAAGGGATCCGCGGCGGAGCCGGGCAAGAGCGTGAAGGAGGCGGCGAACCGGCCCGCCTCGACGCTCACGGCCGAACAGGTCGCGGACTACCTGTCGGCCCATCCCGACTTTCTGGTCGCCCATCCGGAGCTGATCGACATCCTGACCCCGCCCAGCCGGACCAGCGGTGAGGCGGTGGTCGACATGCAGCACTTCATGCTGGAGCGCCTGCGCTCGGAAAACCAGCGCCTGAAGGATTCCCATGCCGGTCTGATCGCGACCGCGCGCGGCAACCAGACGACGCAGAACCGGATCCATGCGGCCGTGCTGCGCATCGTCGCCGCGACCTCGTTCGACAATCTGATCCAGACCGTGACCATCGACCTGCCGGTGATGCTGGGCATCGACGTGGTGACGATCTGCATCGAGGCCGGCGACGTGCCGATCCCGAAGGCCTATGCCTCGGGCGTGCGCTCGATCCCGGCGGGCACCATCGATCGCAAGCTTGGCGCCGGCAAGGACGTGCTGCTGGCCGCGAATGTGGACGGGGACGAGGAAATCTTCGGCTCGGCCTCGGGGCTGGTCTCTTCCATGGCGCTCGCCCGCATCCAGGTCAGCCCGCACTCGCCGATGGGCCTGATGGCCTTCGGGACAAGGGACAGCGAGGCCTATCACCACGGGCAGGCGACCGAACTGCTGAGCTTCCTCGCCCGCACCACGGAACTGACCATCCGGCAATGGCTGAACCTGCCGGGCTAGCGGCCGCCGACCGCCCCAAAAACCTGCCCGGCGCGATCGCCGCCTGGAGGATTTGGCTGGCGAGCGAGAAACGCGCCTCCGGTCACACGACCGATGCCTACGAGCGGGATCTCGAAGGCTTCCTCGACTTTCTCCAGGACCATCTCGGCCAGTCGCCGGAGATTGCCGACCTTGCGGCGCTCAAACCGGGCGACTTCCGCGCCTGGCTGGCGCGCCGGGCGTCCGGCGGCTACGCCAAGACCTCGACCGCCCGCGCGCTCTCCGTCGTGCGGGGCTTCTTCCGCTTTCTCGAGCGCCGGAACGTGCTTGCAAACGCCGCGATCTTCGCGATTCGCGGCCCGCGCATCCCGGCCTCGGTGCCGAAGGCGCTCACGGTCACGGAAGCGGCGGAAACGCTGGAAGCGGTCGGCGAGCTCGCGTCCCAACCCTGGATCGCAGCCCGGGACGTGGCGCTGGTCTCGCTGCTCTATGGCGCGGGCCTGCGCATCGGCGAGGCGCTGGCGCTCAATCGCGGCGATGTGCCGAAAGGCGACACGCTTGCCGTCACCGGCAAGGGCAACAAGCAACGGATCGTGCCGATCCTGCCCGCCGTCCGTTCGGCCATCGAGGATTACCTCGCCCGCTGCCCCTACAGCGGCGGACCCGACGATCCGCTTTTCCTCGGTGCGCGCGGCAAGCGGCTGCAGGCCGGGATCGCCCAGCGCACGATGCGGCTGGCGCGCGGCTGGCTCGCCCTGCCGGAAAGCGCGACGCCGCATGCGCTCCGCCATTCCTTTGCCACCCACCTGCTGGCCGGCGGCGGCGATCTCAGGGCGATCCAGGAACTGCTCGGCCATGCCTCGCTCGCCACGACCCAGCGCTACACGAGTGTCGATGCGGAGCGGCTGATGGACGTGCATCGGCGCGCCCATCCGAGAGACCGGTAAGTTCCGTCAGTTCCGGAAGAAGATCAGCTTCCGGTCCTCTTCCCATTCCGGGACCCAGAAATAGTGGTGCAGGTCGCACATCCCGTCCTCGACGATGATGGCCAGCGGGCAGGCGCCTTCGATTCCCAGCATCTCGCGCGCCTCCTCGTCGGTGAACTGCTCCAGCGAGATCTTCGGCGGCGGGTTGCCGGTGCCGCAGAGACCGGCCTGATCCGCGCTGTCGAAGGGTGTGACGACGGATTCGGAGACCAGTTGCCCCTCCTCCCGCGCGACGACGACAAGGAAGAATCGGGGGCCATCCGGGTTGTCGAGGCTGACATAGGAGCCGACCTTGTCGGCATCGCCATCGCAGGTCACGTCCCCGGTGAGCACCTGCCATTGATAGGCCGAAGCATGCTGTCCGCCATGGAAGCGCATTTCGCCTGTCAGTTCGGCATCGGTTATGTCCTGCGCCCGGGCGATACCGGCCCCCAGCACGACCAAGGCCGCCGCAAAAATCAATATCCGCATTCGCCGCTTCCGGTCCCGTCCGGGTCTCAGTTCTTGACCAGCAGGAGCCTATCATCCCGGTCACGCCCGGCGATCCAGAAATAGCGGTGTGCCGGGCACAATCCGTCATCGATCCTGATCGCAAGAGGGCAGGCATTCTCGACCCCGGTCAGGATCCGCGCCTCTTCATCCGTGAAGCGCTCCAGGCTCAGAACCGGCGGCGGCTTGCCTTCGCCGCAGAGACCGTCGTCGTGCCGGTCGTCGAAGAAGGCAATCATTGCATCGGAGGTCAGGTGACCCTCCGACCGCGTCACCACGGTCAAGAAAAACGACAGACCTTCCGGATTGTCCAGATCGACATAGCCCGCCACCTTGTCGGCCGCGCCGTCGCAGGTGAGGTCTCCGGTCAGCCGCTGCCACTCGTAGTGGAAAACGTTCTCACCGCCCTGGAAGCGCATTTCGGACGCCAGCTCGCCATCGGATACATCTTGCGCCCGCACGCCCGGCGCCGTCAGCGCGCCGAACAGGACCAGCGCCAGACAGACCACTCTCATTCCCGAACCCTTCTCACTCCACTTGCGCGGTTCCGGCCGCTCGGACATGCTCACTTCAACATGTCCCACCGGCGGTTTTCGTCTCAGACAGCGCGAGGCCGGCCGCCACAATAATGAACCCGTCCGACGAGGGAAGAGCCGATGCCGGAAATCGCGCATAAGGGCTACAAGCCAACCATCTGGGAAGACCTCGCGGGCGCGCCGCACCCCTCGCTCAGTTTCCAGAGTTCCTTCTGGCATTCCGTCGCTCCGGCGGGACCCGATGCAAAGCGTCTCGAGGGCGAGGCGCGCACGGAGATCGCTGTGGTCGGCGGCGGTTTCCTCGGTCTCTCGACCGCTCTGCATCTCGCCGAGGCCGGCCACAAGGTCACGCTTCTGGAGGCCGACGAGGCCGGATTCGGGGCCTCGGGACGCAATACCGGTTTCATTGTGCCCAACCTGCTGACCGGACTCGATCCGCGCTATGCCAAGGACAAGTTCGGCGCCGAGAAGGGCGAGCTGCTGGTCCGCATGCTCGGCGAAGGCGGCGAGCTGGTCTTCGACCTGATCCGGCGCCACGGCATCGAGTGCTGGGGCAAGCAGACCGGCTGGATGCAGCCGATCCATGCCGCGAACAAGGTCGAGTGGCTGAAGGACCGGGTGAAGCAGTGGCAGGATCTCGGCCGCCCGGTTCGCCTGCTCGGCCGCGAGGAAGCGATCGCCGAAACCGGTTCCGAGGCCTATCACGGGGCTTTCCTCGACCCGACCGGCGGACATGTAAATCCGCTCGCCTTCGTACGGGGCCTCGCGCATGCGGCGGTCAGGGCCGGCGTCACCCTCCATAGCGACAGCCGGGCGACCGGGATCGAGAAGAAAGGCGCCGAGTGGCACCTCAGGACCGATCACGGCACACTCGTCGCCGACCGGGTGCTGCTGACCACGAACAGCACAGGCGGCGGGCTCGCCCCGAAGGCGGAAGGTACGCAGTTCCCGATCACCCTCTTCCAGGTCGCGACCCAGCAGCTCGACCCGGAACTGCGCAAGAGCGTGCTGCCGAACGACCGCTGCTCGGCCGATACCCGCAAGGACCTGATCGCCTATCGCTGGACCGACGACAACCGGATCGTCACCGGCGGCCTGCTCGCCAACCCCTTCGGTTCGGTCGAGCGCGGGCGCACCCACCATCTCGGGCGGCTGCAGGCGCTGCTGCCGCAACTGCCGGAACTGCGGCCCGAATTCGCCTGGCAGGGCCGGCTCGCCGCCGCGCGCGACTACATGCCCCGTCTGATGCGGCTTGGGGACGGCGCCTTCTCGGCGATCGCCTGCAACGGCCGCGGCATCGCCATGACCACGGCGCTCGGCCGCAAGCTCGCGCTCTGGCTCGACGGCGGCTCGAACGAGGAGCTTCCACTGCCCGTCACCGATCCCGATCCGGTGGCGCTGCCGGGCCTCGCGCCGCTCGCCTTCTCGCTCTGGCTGCCCTTCAGCCGGCGCCAGGACGCGAAGGATCTGCGGGGATCTTCATAAACACGTCATCCCGGCCGAAGAGCCGGGACCTTGTCGAACGTAGGATTGCGCCCGGCCGCCTGAGGTCCCGGATCAGGTCCGGGATGACGGCCTGTATCGGTAGGCACAAACAGAAACCGCGGCCCGAAGGCCGCGGTTTCCGTTTCGATATCGAAACTTCTGATCAGATGTGGATCGCGGCCTTGCCGACCGCGAGACCGGCTTCCTTGACCGCTTCCGACAGCGTCGGATGGCCGTGGCAGATCCGGCCGATATCCTCGGCGGAACCGCCGAACGCCATGACGGCGGCGATCTCGTGGATCAGGTTGCCGGCTTCCGGGCCCATGATGTGGGCACCGAGCACCGCGTCGGTCTTCTTGTCGGCGAGGACCTTCACGAAGCCCTCGGTCATGCCGACGGACTTGGCTCGGGCGTTGGCGGAGAAGGGGAAGGACCCGGCATTGTATTCGACGCCCGCTTCCTTCAGCTGCTCCTCTGTCTTGCCGATGCTCGCGACTTCCGGCCAGGTGTAGACGATGCCCGGGACGAGATTGTAGTCCACGTGACCGGACTGACCCGCCATGGTCTCGACCGCGGCGACGCCGTCTTCCTCGGCCTTGTGCGCCAGCATCGGGCCCTTGATCACATCGCCGATGGCGAAGATGCCCTCGACATTGGTCTCGAAGTCGGCGTCGACCTCGATGAAGCCGCGCTCGTCCATCTTCACGCCGACCTTGTCGAGTCCGAGGCCCGCGGTGAAGGGACGGCGGCCGATGGCGACGAGAACCACATCGGCCTCGATGGTCTCCTTGTCGCCGCCCTTGGCGGGCTCGGCGGTCAGGCTGACGCCTGTCTTGGTCTTCTTGGACGCGGTCACCTTGGTGCCGAGCTTGAACTCGATGCCCTGCTTCTGCAGCACGCGCTGGAACTTCTTGGCGACCTCGCCATCCATGCCCGGGACGATCCGGTCGAGGAACTCGACCACCGTCACCTTGGCACCGAGGCGGGACCAGACCGAGGCCATCTCGAGGCCGATCACGCCGCCGCCGATGACGACCATGTGACCCGGCACCTTGGAAATCTCGAGCGCGCCGGTGGACGTGACGATCTTCTTCTCGTCGATCTCGAGGCCCGGCAGCGGGGTCGGCTCGGAGCCGGTGGCGATCAGGACGCGCTCGGTCTTGAGCACTTCCTTCTTGCCCTTCTCCGGCGTGACCTCAACCTCGGTCGCGGACTTCACCACCGCGGTGCCGGTCTTCCAGTCGATCTTGTTCTTCTTGAACAGGAACGCGACGCCGCCGGTCAGGCCTTCGACCACACTCGCCTTGTTCGCCATCATCTGCTTCAGATTCAGCTTCACGGAGCCGACGTCGACGCCGATCTCCTTCAGGTGATCCTGCGCCTCGGCGAATTTCTCCGAGGAGGAAAGCAGCGCCTTGGACGGGATGCAGCCGACATTGAGGCAGGTGCCGCCGAGGGTCGCGCGCTTCTCGACGCACGCCACTTTCATGCCCAGTTGCGCGGCGCGGATCGCGGCCACATAGCCGCCGGGGCCCGCACCGATAACGACGAGATCGTAGCTGTCAGCCATGATGAATTGCTTTCTTGTCAGCTCGTTCCTGGAAAGACCGCGCGCGGGACAAGCCCGCGCGCGATGGGATTACATGTCGATCAGCAGGCGCCGCGGATCTTCCAGCGCGTCCTTGACGCGGACCAGGAAGGTGACCGCCTCGCGGCCGTCGATGATGCGGTGATCGTAGCTCAGCGCCAGATACATCATCGGCCGGATCTCGACCTTGCCGTTCACGACCATCGGCCGCTCCTGGATCTTGTGCATGCCGAGGATGCCGGACTGCGGAGGATTCAGGATCGGGGTCGACATCAGCGAGCCGTAGACGCCGCCGTTGGTGATGGTGAAGGTGCCGCCCATCATGTCCTGCATGGTCAGCTTGCCGTCCCGCGCCTTGCGGCCGAGATCGCCGATGCCCTTCTCCACGCCGGCGAAGTTCAGCTTATCCGCATCGCGCAGGACCGGAACGACCAGGCCCTGCGGCGTGCCGACCGCGACGCCGATATCGTAGTAGTTCTTGTAGATCAGCTCGTCGCCGTAGATCTCGGCATTGACCGCTGGCAGCTCCTGCAGCGCGGCGATACAGGCCTTCACGAAGAAGGACATGAAGCCGAGCTTCACGCCGTGCTTCTTCTCGAAGCCGTCCTTGTAGAGATTGCGCAGCGCCATGACCTCGGTCATGTCCACCTCGTTGAAGGTGGTGAGCATCGCGGCGGTGTTCTGCGCGTCCTTCAGGCGGCGCGCGATGGACTGGCGCAGGCGCGTCATCCGCACCCGCTCCTCGCGCGGATCCTCGGCGCGCGGCGGCAGCGGACCGGCCGCGGCAGGCGCGGCACCGGCAGGGGCCGACGCGGTCGCCTTGGCGGTTCCGGCCTCGATCGCGGCCAGCACGTCGCCCTTGGTCAGGCGGCCGTCCTTGCCGGTCGGCTTGATCTTCGCGGGATCGAGATTGTTGTCCTCGACCAGCTTGCGCACGGCCGGCGACAGCGTCTTCACTTCATGCGTGCCGGCAGCGGCGGCAGGCGCAGCGGCCGGAGCCGGCGCGGGCTTCGGCGCTTCCTTGGCCGGGGCCGGAGCCGCTTCCGCCTTGGCTTCGGCCGGCTTGGCGGGCTCTGCCTTCTTCGCCGGAGCGGCGCCTTCGGCGATCACGCCGAGCAGCGCATCGACGCCGACGGTGGCATTCTCGGCGGCCACGATTTCCTGCAGCGTGCCGGCGACCGGCGCGGGAACCTCGAGGGTGACCTTGTCGGTCTCGAGCTCGACCAGGGGCTCGTCGGCCGCGACCGCGTCCCCGACGGCCTTCATCCACCGCGCTACCGTTGCCTCGGACACCGATTCCCCGAGAACCGGTACCTTGATTTCCGTCGCCATATCTCCGTCCATTCTCTTTAAAGGCGCCATGACCGGCGCATCATGTGAATTGCCGCCGGGGATGGGCCGGCGGCAATGACTTGGTTCGGATTATTCCGCCGCGAAGCGGCTGCCCTTGCTCATTTCCTCGCCGACCGCGAGCGCCTCGGAGACCAGCGCCTCCTGCTCGCGCACATGGCGGCCGTGGTTGCCGGTCGCGGGCGAGGCGGCTTCCGCGCGGCCCGCATAGAGCGGACGCTTGCAGGCGCCGTCGAGCTCGATCAGCACACTCTCGATCCGCCGGTCGACAAAGGACCAGGCGCCCATGTTCCAGGGCTCCTCCTGGCACCAGACCACCTCGGCCTGCGGGAAGCGCGACAGCTCCTGCATCAGCGCCTTGCGCGGGAACGGATAGAGCTGTTCCAGGCGCAGGAAGAAGACGTCGGTCTGACCGCGCCGCGCGCGCTCCTCGTAAAGGTCGTAATAGACCTTGCCGGAGCAGATCACGACGCGTTTAACGTCCTTGTCCTTGCACAGCACTTCGTTGTCATACATGACGCGGTGGAAGGTCGTGCCTTCGGACATCTCGTCGAGCGTCGAGACGCAGAGCTTGTGGCGCAGCAGGGATTTCGGCGACATCACGATCAGCGGCTTGCGGAAATCCCGGCGCTGCTGACGGCGCAGCACGTGGAAATAGTTCGCCGGCGTGGTGCAGTTCACGACCTGCATGTTGTCCTCGCCGCAGAGCTGCAGATAGCGCTCGAGACGGGCGGAGGAATGCTCCGGACCCTGGCCCTCATAGCCGTGCGGCAGCAGCATGACCAGACCGGACATGCGCAGCCACTTGTGCTCGCCGGAGCTGATGAACTGGTCGACCACCACCTGGGCGCCGTTGGCGAAATCGCCGAACTGCGCTTCCCAGAGCGTGAGCGTGTTCGGTTCGGCCTGGCTGAAGCCGTATTCGAAGCCGAGCACAGAGGCTTCGGAGAGCGGGCTGTCGATGACCTCGTAGGTCTGCTGGTCTTCTGCCAGGTGATTGAGCGGGATGTAGCGCTCTTCGGTCTTCTGGTCGATCCAGACCGAGTGACGCTGGGAGAAGGTGCCACGGCCGGAGTCCTGGCCGCTGAGCCGGACCCCGTCGCCCTGAACCAGCAGGGTGCCGAAAGCCAGGCTCTCGGCATTGGCCCAGTCGATGCCCTCGCCGGTCTCGATCGCCTTCCGGCGCTGGTCGATCACGCGCTGCAGCTTGCGGTTCACGTTGACGCCGTCCGGCACCTCGGTGAGCTTCATGCCGACCTCGCGCAGCGTGTCCTTCGCGACCGCGGTCTCGCCGCGGCGGGCATCGCCATGCGCCTTGGTGAAGCCGGACCACTTGCCTTCCAGCCAGTCCGCCTTGTTCGGTTTGTAGTTCAGGCCAGCCTCGAATTCAGTGTCGAGATAGCTGTTCGCATCCTCGACCATCTTGTCGGCCTCGCCCGCCTTGATCACGCCCTCGCGCTCGAGCTGCTCGGCATAGATCTGGCGGGTCGTCTTCTGGGTCGCGATCTTCGAATACATGAGGGGCTGGGTGAACATCGGTTCATCCCCCTCGTTGTGGCCGAAGCGGCGGTAGCAGAAGATGTCGATGACCACGTCGACGCCGAATTCCTGACGGAACTCGGTGGCGATGCGGGCGACATGGACGACCGCTTCCGGATCGTCGCCGTTCACGTGGAAGATCGGCGCGGCGACCATCTTCGCGACATCCGTCGGATAGGGCGAGGAGCGCGAGAAGGCCGGGGCCGTGGTGAAGCCGATCTGGTTGTTGACGATGATGTGCATCGTCCCGCCGGTCTTGTAGCCGCGCAGGTCGGAGAAGGCGAAGGTCTCCGCGACCACGCCCTGGCCCGCAAAGGCGGCGTCGCCGTGCAGCAGGATGCCGAGCACCTTGCGGCGCTCCTTGTCGTTGCGCTGCGCCTGTTTGGCGCGGACACGGCCGATCACCACCGGGTTCACGATCTCGAGGTGGGACGGGTTCGCGTTGAGCGTCAGGTGGACCTGCTTGTCGTCGAACTCGCGGTCCGCCGAGACGCCCATATGGTATTTCACGTCGCCCGAGCCGCCAGCATCTTCCGGGTTCGCCGGGTTGCCGAGGAACTCGGAGATGATGGCGCGGAACGGCTTGCTCATGAAGTTGCAGAGCACGTTCAGGCGGCCGCGGTGCGGCATGCCGATGACGACTTCCTCGAGACCGAGCTGGCTGCCCCGCTTCAGGATCTGTTCCATCGCCGGGATCAGGCTCTCGCCGCCGTCGAGGCCGAAGCGCTTGGTGCCGACATATTTGCGGCCGAGGAACTGTTCGAAGGTCTCCGCCGCGGTCAGGCGCTCGAGAATGGTGTGCTTGCCGCGCTCGGTAAATTCGGTGCGGTTGCGGATCTGCTCGATCCGTTCCTGGATCCAGAGCTTCTGGGCCGGATCCTGCATGTGCATGAACTCGACGCCGATGGAGCCGCAATAGGTGCGCTCCAGAAGATCCATGATCTGGCGCAGGGTCGCGGTCTCGAGACCGAGCACGTGATTGATGAAGATCGGCCGGTCCCAGTCATCCTCGGTAAAGCCGTATTCGGCGGGATCGAGCTCCGGATGCGGGTTCGGCGGCTCGAGACCCAGGGGGTCGAGCTTCGCCTTCAGGTGACCGCGGATGCGGTAGGCCCGGATCAGCATGATCGCCCGGAGCGAGTCCATGGTGGCCTGACGGACATCGGCGCCGTCGGCGGGTGCCGCGGCCTTGCCCGGTTTCGCCTCGCCAACGGGGCCCGAGCCGTCCGCCGACTCGCCGGTGCCGCCGATGACCCGGTTGCCGCGGTCCGCCCAGCTCGGCCCGTGCACGTCGCCTTTGACGTACCCGACCTCGTCATGCAGCGTCGCGAAATAATCGCGCCAGCTTTCGTCTACCTGGGAAGGATCTTGGAGATAACGCTCGTAGAGCTCGCCGATGAAGGGTGCGTTCGCACCCGAGAGAAAGGATTGATCGCTCACTGCCGTAGCCATATTGGAACCTGCCCCTTTTCAAAGTGGCTGTTCGGTTCTGCCTGATCTGGCTCCGCGCGCCCCTCGCGCAGGGCCTCAATTACCGTTGCGACAGTCCGCCGCACCGGTAAGCATGTTCTTATACTACTTAAGAATTTACGAACTTGAAGCCGTTCTGCATGGCAGATGGCAAAAAATCGCAAGGGTGAGTCCGGGCGGCAACGCACTTTCGCCGCCCGAACCCCTTAAATCAGCCCTTGATAGCCTTCACCATGGTGGTGCCGAGGGACGCCGGGCTGTCCGCCACGAGGATCCCTGCGGAGCGCATGGCTTCCATCTTGGAGTTGGCGTCGCCCTTGCCGCCGGAGATGATCGCACCGGCATGACCCATGCGACGGCCCGGAGGGGCGGTGACGCCGGCGATGAAGCCGCACATCGGCTTCTTCACCTTGTTTTGCTTGAGGAATTCGGCCGCGTCCTCTTCCGCCGAGCCGCCGATTTCACCGATCATGATGATCGCTTCGGTCTCCGGATCGCCGAGGAACAGGTCCAGCGCATCGATGAAGTTGGTGCCGTTCACCGGGTCGCCGCCGATGCCGATGCAGGTCGACTGGCCGAGGCCGGCCGCCGTGGTCTGGGCCACCGCTTCGTAGGTCAGGGTGCCGGAACGCGACACGATGCCGACCTTGCCGCGGCGGTGGATGTGACCCGGCATGATACCGATCTTGCAGGCGCCCGGAGTGATCACGCCGGGGCAGTTCGGGCCGATCAGGCGGGTCTTGGAGCCGCTGAGGGCACGCTTGACCTTCACCATGTCGAGCACCGGGATGCCTTCGGTGATGCAGACCACCAGCGGGATTTCCGCGTCGATCGCTTCCAGGATCGAGTCCGCGGCGAACGGCGGCGGAACGTAGATCACGGAGGCGTCGCAGCCGGTCCGCTCGCGGGCTTCGTGCACCGTGTTGAAGACCGGCAGCCCGAGATGGGTCTGACCGCCCTTACCCGGGGTGACGCCGCCGACCATCTTGGTCCCGTAGGCGATCGCCTGCTCGGAGTGGAACGTGCCCTGGCTTCCGGTGAAGCCCTGGCAGATCACTTTCGTATTCTCGTTGACCAGTACGGCCATCAGGCTGCCTCCTTCACCGCTTTGACGATTTTCTCGGCCGCATCCGCGAGATTGTCCGCCGAGACGATCGGCAGGCCGGAATCGGCCAGGATCTGCTTGCCGAGGTCGACGTTGGTGCCTTCGAGACGCACCACCAGCGGCACGTGCAGGCTGACTTCCTTGGCCGCGGCGACGACGCCTTCGGCGATCACGTCGCAGCGCATGATGCCGCCGAAGATGTTGACCAGGATGCCTTCGACGTTCGGATCGGAGAGGATGATCTTGAAGGCGGCGGTGACCCGCTCCTTCGTCGCCGAGCCGCCGACATCGAGGAAGTTCGCCGGCTCGGAGCCATAGAGCTTGATGATGTCCATGGTCGCCATGGCGAGACCCGCGCCATTGACCATGCAGCCGATGGAGCCGTCGAGCTTCACGTAGTTCAGCTCGTACTTGCCGGCTTCGAGCTCGGCCGGATCCTCTTCGGTCTCGTCACGCAGCTCGGCCACGTCCTTGTGCCGGAACAGCGCGTTGTCGTCGAAGCCCATCTTGGCGTCGAGCGCGATGACGTCTCCGCTGCCGGTGACCACCAGCGGGTTCACTTCGACCATCGCGGCGTCAAGATCGGTGAAGGCCTTGTACATCGCCATCAGGAACTTGACCGCCGACTTGATCTGGTCGCCCTCAAGGCCGAGCGCGAAGGCGATGCGGCGGGCGTGGAAGCCCTGCATGCCGGTGACCGGGTCGATCGCGATGGTGATGATCTTCTCGGGCGTCGCCTCGGCGACTTCCTCGATCTCCATGCCGCCCTCGGTCGAGGCCATCACGGTGACGCGGCTGGTGTCGCGGTCGACCAGCAGGCTGAGGTACAGCTCGCGCTTGATGTCGCAGCCTTCCTCGATATAGACGCGGCTGACTTCCTTGCCGGCCGGCCCGGTCTGCTTGGTGACCAGCGTGGCGCCGATCATTTCGCCCGCGTTGGACTTCACGTCCGCGACCGACTTGACCACGCGGACGCCACCGGCGCCCTGTTCGTTGCCCTTGAAGCGTCCGGCGCCGCGGCCGCCCGCATGAATCTGAGATTTCACGACCCAGACCGGACCGCCGAGATCGTTGGCGACCTTCTCGGCCTCCTCCGGGGTGTAGGCAACGCCGCCCCGCGGCACCGCCACACCGAACTTGGCCAAGAGCTGCTTGGCCTGATACTCGTGGATGTTCATGGCTCTCCCATTTCGCTTGCCCCGGTTTTGGCGCGGGAGGCGCCGAACCCGTTGCTGCGACCGGCCGAAACGGCCGGCCCTATCCCCCACATGCGGGAAGCGGCCCGGTGCCGCAGTATTTCACTGTAGCACCGAACCGCAGGATCACAAATGGTGGTATACCACATACCACCATTCTCGTTTTAGATCCCGAGCTTCGCCGCAACCTCGTTCAGGCTCTTCACCGCGTTCACCGAATGGTCGAACATGGCTTTCTCGTCCGCATTCATTTCGATCTCGACGATGCGCTCGACGCCGTTCGCGCCGATCACGCAGGGCACGCCGACATAGAGACCGTCGAGGTCATACTCGCCCGAGCACTGAGCGGCGCAGGGCAGCACGCGCTTCTTGTCCTTGAGATAGGAGTCGGCCATCTGGATCGCCGAGGACGCCGGCGCGTAAAACGCGGAACCGGTCTTCAGCAGGCCGACGATCTCGGCGCCGCCGTCACGGGTACGCTGAACGATCTGGTCGACTTTCTCCTGCGTGGTCCAGCCCATCTTCACCAGATCCGGAACCGGGATGCCGGCAACGGTGGAGTAGCGGGTCAGCGGAACCATGGTGTCGCCGTGGCCGCCGAGCACGAAGGCGGTGACGTCCTCGACGGAGACCTTGAATTCCTCGGCCAGGAAATAGCGGAAGCGGGCGCTGTCGAGCACGCCGGCCATGCCGACGACCTTGTTGGCCGGCAGGCCGCTCAGCTTCTGCAGGATGCCGACCATGACGTCGAGCGGGTTGGTGATGCAGATCACGAAGGCATCCGGGCAGTTCGCCTTGATACCGTCGGCGACGGCCTTCATGACCTTGGTGTTGGTTTCGATCAGGTCGTCGCGGCTCATGCCCGGCTTGCGCGGGATGCCGGCGGTGACGATGACGACGTCGGAGCCCTTGAGCGCGCCGTAGTCGTTGGCGCCGAGCATGCGGCTGTCGAAGCCTTCGACCGGAGAGGCTTCGGCGATATCCAGCGCCTTACCCTGGGGGATGCCCTCCACGATATCGAAAAGCACCACGTCGCCGAGTTCCTTGAGACCGGCGAGCAGCGCCAGCGTGCCGCCGATATTCCCTGCGCCGACAAGCGCGATCTTGTTGCGAGCCATCTTGTTCCCCACTCCTCTGGTTCGGGACAGATCCGCCGCGCCGTCAAGGCTTCGGCCTCCTCCTGGACGGCGGAAAACCGAGGCGCGGTGTAGCGCGTTTCCAGACCCCCCGCAAGGCCCGAGCCGGGCTATGCCGGCGCCGGGGCGGACAATCAGAATTTCGGGGCGCTGCTTTCGACCTTCAGAAGATGATCCAGGCCGGGATAAAGATCGGACTGAACGAAGTCCACACGCTGCTGAATCCCTACATTCGGCTTGGCGAACCGGGTCCGCCATTCATAGACCTTGACCGTCAGTCCGCACAGCACCTCAGCGAGGCTCGACTGGTGCGCCAGGATCAGGTCGCGCGCGGAGCGGAACTCTTCAAGGGTGAGATGTTCCCAGTCGAAAATCGCCTGCTTGTCGAAGCCTCGAAAGCGTTCGACGACGCTGTTGGTGATCATGTCGATCGCGGCCGAGACCTGCTTCAGACGTTTCATCGCCTGATCGCCCTGGCGGAAGCTGCCGCGGGCGCCGGCTTCCTCGATCCAGCCGTGCAGCTCCTTGATGCGCGGAACGATGAGGTTGAGATAGCTGCGGTAATAGCCGAGCGAGAGGAAGGCATCGCCATAATCCTCCAGCAGTTCCGGCAGCGTCTCGAGATCGGTCTCGAGCATGACCGAAAGCTGCTGCAGTCGCTCCCGCGCCCTGTCCTTGTCGGCCATCGCCATGATGTCGCGGAGGCTGCGCGGATCGGTGATGTCCATATCGCTGTCGCCGAACACGTGACGGACCAGCGGGCGCGTGAGGTTGCGCATGTGCCCCGCCAGTTCCCGCTTCTTCTCGTCGGACAGGCTGAGGATGTCCGTCGCCTCGACATCGAGCCCGCTGGTACGCACCGCGCGCCTGAGCGAGTAACAATCGAACGCCGGAAGTCCGGCCGCCTGTTTCAGCATCGGGATGTCGTGGCGCGTCAGGTCCTCGCTCGAATCGACATAGTGCGGGAGTTCATCGATGCCGAATTGCCCGCTGCCCGTTCCGGTTCCGCGGAACGCCTCCACCCTGGTCTCGAGACGGACATTCTTGATCAGACGCAGCCGGAGGAGGCCCCGGCTGCGCACCGGCAAGGCGGCGCAGGCGAAAGTATTGATCGAGTCCCGATCCTCGCGATCGATAGCCTTCCGCGAAGCGTCTGTCTGGAGGAGCGAATCTGACATGGACCCCGTGTCGATCTGTCTGCGCCGGTCAGGCGAAGGTCGCAGCCTTGCGCTCGATCCCGGCCAGGTGGTCGAGTCCGGAGCGGAGATCGGTCATGACGAATTCCGCACGTCGCTCGAAGCTGCCGCCTCCGCCCGGGAAGCGCTGCTCCCACTCGTAGATCTTCACGACAAGACCGCACAGCACGGCAGCCAGGCTGGCCTGGTGATCTGTGATCAGCGTGCGCACCTGGTTGAAGGTGGAGATCGTGACGCGCTCCCAGCGGATCTGCGTCTTGGTGTCGAAATTGGTGAAGCGTGTCTTTAGCGACTGCGAGAGCGCACCCAGAAGGTTCGCCGTCTTGCGCAGCGCCGGCCCCATCACCGTGTCGTTCCCGATATGCGCCGGCCGCCGCGCTTCCTCGATCCACTCCTGGAGGGCCGCAATGCGCGGCGCGAGGTCGTCGAGGTGATGCCGGTAGAAACCGAGAGAGAGGAAGGTGTCGCCGTAATCCTCGAGCATGTCCGGCAGCTCCCGGCGGCTGGTCTGCAGGGAGGCCGCGAGACGCTCGAGCCGCATGCGTACGGCGATGCCCTCCGCCTGATCGAGCAAGTCGCGGATCGCCTGGGGATCGCCCAGCTCGATCTCCTGCGCGCCGAATACATACTGGACCAGCGGGCGCGTCAGATCGCGCATGTGCGGCTGGAGTTCACGCTTCTTCGCCGCACTCAGTGAGAATGCCGAGACGTCGTCAACCTCGATGCCGGCGGCACGAAGGCCGCGGCGCAGGGAATAGGGATCGAAGCTCTCCATCTCCCCGATTTTTTCCAGCATCGGCATATCGTGATGCACGAGATCGTCCGTCGCCGCAACGAAGTCCGGCAACTCCTCGATCGCGACCTGGCCACTCCCCATTCCCCTCTCGCGGTAGAGCTCGATCCGCGTTTCCATGCGAACGTTTTTGATCAGCCGGAACTTGCGCGCGCCTCTGGTACGCAGGGGAAGGATCGCGCAATCAAGCGTATGCAGGGAATCCTGATCACGATCCGGCACCAGCGGCGGCCGCGCGGCGGAAAAATCGATGGCATAAGCGATGACACTCTCCCGGGAATCCTATCTTATCCGGAGCGTTCTGCCCACCATGCGATATATCACGCACCATCTTAAGTTACTCTTAAGATTACAATTTAAATTTATGCATTTTTTTAAATACCGAACAACCTCCTGCGCCACCACCTATTCCCAGGTGTTCCCAGGTGTCAGCGGCGCCGGGATTCGAAGTAATCGGCGGATTGCATTTCCATCAGGCGTGAAATCGTGCGGTCGAATTCGAAGCCCCAATCGTCGCCGTCATAGAGCTTCTCCGGCGTCGCTTCGGCCGAGGCGATCAGGCGCACACCCTGATCGTAAAGCGCATCGATCAGGGTCATGAACCTCCGCGCCTGGTCCCGGTTCGATGCTCCGAGAACCGGGATATCGGAAAGAATGACCGTGTGAAACCGTTCGGCCACGGCGAGGAAGTCGGCGGCGGCCAGCGGCTGGTCGCAGAGGTCGCGGAAACCGAAGCGGGCAACCCCGGCAGCGGCTGCCGGAACCTGGATCTTCCGGCCCTTGCGCTCGATCACATCCGGCGTTGGTGTCGCGTCGGTCAGATCGGCGAAGGTCTCGTCCAGGGCCGCGTCCGCTTCAGGGCCGCTCGGCACGTGGTAGACCGTCTTTCCGCGCAGTCGTCCGAGCCGGTAATCCTCGCCGTCGTCGAGATGGAAAACCTCGTGCCGCGCTTTCAGAATGCCGATGAAAGGCAGGAAGAGATCGCGCTGCAGCCCGTCCTTATAGAGCTCGTCCGGTGCCCGGTTGGAGGTCGCGACCACCACGACCCCGAGTTCGAACATGGCGAAGAACAGGCGCGAGACGATCATGGCATCGGCGATATCCCGGACCTCGAACTCGTCGAAACAGAGCAGCCAGGCGCTGTCGGCGAGCTTCTGCGCGGTCGGGCGGATCGGCTCCGCAGTCCGGGACACCTTGTTCTCCTGGCGCCACTGATGGATCAGATCGTGCGCCTCGCGCATGAATTCGTGGAAATGGATCCGGCGCTTGCGCTCGACCTGCGCGCCTTCGAAGAACAGGTCCATGAGCATGGATTTGCCGCGCCCGACGGAGCCGTAGATATAGAGGCCCTTCGGCGGATTGGTCGGCTTTCTGCGGGCGAAACCAAGCTTCGCGGTCCAGCCGGTCTTGGCCTGCGGCGGGCGGTAGTCGAGCAGCTGGTCGTGCAGCCATTGCAGCTTTGCCGCCGCGGCTTCCTGCGCCGGGTCCTTCGCGATGGAGCCGTCCGCGACCAAGGCTTCGTAGCGGGCCAGCGGCCCTTCGTGATTCACTGTGCCATTCTCCTGCCGGATGGGCGGGGAGCCCGATCCCCCGGCGCCAAGGACTCGCGCTTTTGGCCTTCGAGGTCAAGCGGGCGGACGCGCGAAGGCGCTGTCAGCGCCCCCCCGAAACCTCGAGGATGGAGCCGGCACAATAGCCCGCAGCCGGGCTCAGCAGCCAGACGATTGCCTCGGCGACCTCCTCTGGCGCCGCCGCGCGCCCGATCGGCGTGGTCGGACCGAGCCGGGCCGCACGGTCCGGCGCGCCGGCACTCGCATGGATATCTGTATCGATCATCCCGGGCGCGACCGCGTTGACGCGGACCCCATCACCGATGACCTCGCGCGCGAAGCCGATGGTGAAGGAATCCACCGCCCCCTTGGAAGCGGCATAGTGGGTGAACTCGTTCGGCGCGCCGAGGCGGGCGGCGATCGAGGAGAGATTGACGACGGCGCCGCCCTGATGGCCTGCCTTGACCGACATCCGGCGCGCGGCTTCGCGGCAGCAGAGGATCAGGCCGACCACGTTGAGGTTCATGACCTCGGCGATCGCCGCCGCACTCATATCCTGGACTTTGGAGATCTTGCCGGTGATCCCGGCATTGTTCACCAGGCCGCGGACCGGGCCGAGCGCAGCTTCCGCCTCGTCGAAAAGGCGGACGATATCCGCTTCCTTGCTGCTGTCGCCCTGGATCACCATGGCGCGCCGTCCCTCGGCCTCGACCCTGGCGGCGACGTCGCGCGCGGCAGTCTCGTTGCCGACATAGTTGACGGCGATATCCCAGCCGTCCCGCGCGGCGCGGATCGCGGTTGCCGCACCGATCCCGCGGCTCGCGCCGGTAACGATACAAAGTCCCTTACTCATGCCGATCCCCCCTTAGAGCGTTCTTTGGGGGGATCTTAGCGCGGTTCAATCCTCGGAGCGAACCTCTGCTGCAAACCTGACGGAGGCACGCAGTTCGGCCTTCTGGGCCACCGTGTCGCCCGCCATGCCGCCATCGGCCATGAGTTTCGGCGCCGCCTCGGCCCGCATCAACTGCGCCGGCAGCGGGCGCGGCATGGAACCGGTCTGGAAATTGATCGCCGCGACGCGGTAGCCGCGGTCGGGATAGACCGCCTTCAGGCGCGCCAGCTCTTCCGCCGCGCTCCTGTAGATCTCTGCCCTCAGCTCCGCCAAGGCCGCTTCGCGTTCTGCCAGGGTCGGAGTGAAGTCGATGCCCTCGACCGCATAGCTGCGGCCGGCCTCGCCCAGCCCCTTGACGCTCGCGCCGAGACCGCCGAGTTCGGCACCCGGCAGGCGCGCCTCGGCGGTGATCCGCCAGCGCTCGAAACCGGCCTCGTCGCGCAGCCGGTCGTAGCCGACCAGGCGCCAGGCCGCCTTGGCGGAAACCTTCTCCAGATCCTGCGTCACCGCCTGGCGCGCTTCGCCGAATCCGCCGGATCTGACCGCGAGGTCGGCCGCCACGGTGACGGTCGCGGAGTCCGTTTCCACCCATTTCTCCAGGCTGAGATCCAGCGTGACAATGTCGTCGCGGACCGTATCCGCTTGGACCACCTGCGGCCCGGCAAACAGCATCAGGACCGCAAGGGCGAGAGAGAGACAGTATCGGATCATGGTCTGACTCCGGACGTGAAGGGAACGGGCGCAGGATCGCCCCGAATTGCGTCGGTAAAATGACGTATCGGTCACATTGGTTCCACCAACCGTCGTGTTTTCACGCAATCGCGACTGGTTCGACAGCTGAAATCACGATAAGGTAGGCCCGCAACTGACCGTGGAGGTTCAGAGATGCGTAAG
This sequence comes from Nisaea sp., assembly GCF_017640745.1. GTDB lineage: Bacteria > Pseudomonadota > Alphaproteobacteria > Thalassobaculales > Thalassobaculaceae > Nisaea. The sequence goes on from NZ_JAEPQA010000004.1 coordinate 194,766, forward strand.
ATGATTGGTATTCTTGTTCTTGTGGCCGCCGTTGTGGCCTTTACGGCTCCCGCGGCGTTTGCGGGTGCCGGTAGCTGCAACTCAGCCAAACAAAGTGCACCGGTCTCTTCCTGACGACCTCGTCGGGAAGCGTCTCCGGAATCGAAACGGCCGCTGGTGACAGCGGCCGTTTTCTCTTCTGGCGTTTCGCCCGGAGCGCTACATGCGCTGAACCATCAGCTTCTTGATCTCGCCGATCGCCTTGGCCGGGTTCAGACCCTTCGGACAGGTCTTGGTGCAGTTCATGATGGTGTGGCAGCGATAGAGCCGGAACGGATCCTCCAGCTGGTCCAGCCGCTCGCCGGTATATTCGTCGCGGCTGTCCGCGATCCAGCGATAGGCCTGCAGCAGGATGGCCGGGCCGAGATAACGGTCGCCGTTCCACCAGTAGCTCGGGCACGAGGTCGAGCAGCAGAAGCACAGGACGCATTCCCAGAGACCGTCGAGCTTCTCGCGCTCTTCCGGGCTCTGGCGCCGCTCCTCGTCGGTCGGCGGCAGCGGCGACTTGGTCTTCAGCCACGGCTCGATCGAGGCGAGCTGTGCATAGGGGCGGGTCAGGTCCGGCACCAGATCCTTCACCACCGGCATGTGCGGCAGCGGGTAGATCTTCACGTCGTCCTTCACCTCGTCGATGCTCTTCAGGCAGGCCAGCGTGTTGGTGCCGTCAATGTTCATCGCGCAGGAGCCGCAGATGCCTTCGCGGCAGGAGCGGCGGAAGGTGACCGTGGTGTCGACCTCGTTCTTGATCTTGATCAGCGCGTCCAGGACCATCGGGCCGCATTCGTCGAGATCGATCTCGTAGGTATCGACCCGCGGATTCTGCCCGCTGTCCGGATCATAGCGGTAGATCTTGAAGGCCTTGACCCGCTTCGCTCCCTCCGGAGCCTTGTGCGTGTTGCCGATCTTGACCTTTGAGTTCGCCGGCAAAGAAAATTCAGCCATCTCTCACTTCCGATCTTTTCTTTGTTCTCTAGCGATCAGTAGACGCGCGCCACCGGCGGCACGACCTCGACCTCGTTCGACAGCGTGTACATGTGCACGTCGCGATACATCACCTTGTGCTTGTACTTGTCGTCGAGCCACATGACCGTGTGCTTCATCCAGTTCTCGTCGTCGCGGTCCGGATGATCCTCGTGCGCGTGGGCGCCGCGGCTTTCGTGGCGCAGATCGGCGGAGGTCAGCGTGATCACCGCCTGGGTCATCAGGTTCTCCAGCTCGAGCGCCTCGACCAGGTCCGAATTCCAGATCAGCGAGCGGTCGGCGATGCCGATATCCGGCAGCGCGCCGGCCACGTCCTGGATCTTCTTCACGCCTTCCTGCATCAGCTCGGTGGTGCGGAACACCGCCGCGTGCTGCTGCATGGCGCGCTGCATGTCGAGACGGATCTCGGCCGTCTTGGTCCCGCCCTTGGCGTGACGCATCTTGTCGAGACGCGCGATGGCGAACTCGCCGGCATCGGACGGCAGCGGCTTGTGCGGCTCGCCCGGACGAACGGTTTCCTTCGCCCGGAAGGCGGCGGCCCGGCCGAACACGACGATGTCGAGCAGCGAGTTGGTGCCGAGACGGTTGGCGCCGTGCACGGAGACGCAGGCCGCCTCGCCGATCGCCATCAGGCCCGGGCAGACGCGGTCCGGATCGTCCTTCGTCGGGGACAGCACCTCGCCGTGATAGTTCGTCGGGATGCCGCCCATGTTGTAGTGCACGGTCGGCAGCACCGGGATCGGCTCCTTCGTCACGTCGACGCCGGCGAAGATCTTCGCGGTCTCGGAGATGCCCGGCAGGCGCAGCGCCAGGACGTCCGGATCAAGATGCTCGAGATGCAGGAAGATATGGTCCTTCTGCGCACCGACGCCGCGGCCCTCGTTGATCTCGATGGTCATGGCGCGGCTGACGACGTCGCGGGACGCGAGGTCCTTCGCCGTCGGCGCATAGCGCTCCATGAAGCGCTCGCCCTCGGAGTTGGTCAGATACCCGCCTTCGCCGCGCGCGCCCTCGGTGATCAGGCAGCCGGAGCCGTAGATCCCGGTCGGGTGGAACTGGACGAATTCCAGATCCTGCATCGGCAGGCCCGCACGCACGACCATGCCGCCGCCGTCGCCGGTGCAGGTATGGGCCGAGGTGCAGGAGAAGTAGGCGCGGCCGTAACCGCCGGTCGCCAGCACCGTCTGGTGAGCGCGGAAGCGGTGGATCTTGCCGGTCGCGAGGTCGATCGCCATCACGCCGCGGCAGGCGCCCTCATCGTCCATGATCAGGTCGATGGCGAAATACTCGATATAGAACTCGGCATTGGCGCGCAGGCTCTGCTGGTAGAGCGTGTGCAGGATGGCGTGACCCGTCCGGTCCGCCGCCGCGCAGGCGCGCTTCGCCATGCGCTTGCCGAAATCCAGCGTGTGACCGCCGAACGGACGCTGGTAGATCTTGCCCTCTTCCGTCCGCGAGAACGGCACGCCGAAATGCTCCAGCTCGATGATCGAGGGAATGGCGTTGCGGCACATGTATTCGATCGCGTCCTGGTCGCCCAGCCAGTCCGACCCCTTGACGGTGTCGTACATGTGGAACTTCCAGTTGTCGCCCTCACCCATATTGTCGAGCGCAGCGCCAACCCCGCCCTGCGCGGCAACGGTATGAGAGCGGGTCGGGAAGACCTTGGTGATACAGGCCGTCTTCAGACCTTCCTGCGCCATGCCGAAGGTGGCGCGCAGACCGGCGCCGCCGGCCCCCACGACGACGACGTCGTAGGTATGGTCGATGATCTCGTAGGACTCCATGGAGTTCAGCCTCCGAACGCGAGTTTCAGCACCGCGAAGAGCGCGGCGATTGCAAGAAGAGCGGCGAGCAGCTTGACGCCGAGCAGCAGCGCGAGCTTTGCGCCTTCGTGATGGATGTAGTCCTCGATCACGACCTGCAAACCGAGCGCGGCGTGATAAAAGGTCGCGACAATCAGCGCGATCATCAGAATGGCGACAAAGGGCGAGCCGAGCCAGGCCGCGGTCTCTTCGTAACCCGCACCTGCGAGCGAAATCAGGGACGCCACGAACCAGAGCGTGAGCGGTATCAGCGCGATGGCGGTGATCCGCTGCATCCACCAGTGATGCAATCCGGCCTTGGCGCTGCCAAGGCCGCGCACACGGCCGATCGGCGTACGCATGGAGTTGTCAGTCATAACCAGCCTCTCAAAAGAGTCTTTATTTTTTGGCCTCGCCCCTTAAAGGGCGAAGGCGAGCAGCCAAGCCAGAACGGTCAGCACCGCGGACGCGGCGATAACCAGCTTCGTGGCCATTTCGGCCGTAGCGATCTCGAAGCCGTAGCCCGCATCCCAGAAGAGATGGCGGATGCCGTTGCAGAGATGGAAGAACAGGGCAAAGGAAAAGCTGAACAGGATCAGCAGACCGATCCACGAGCCCATGATGCTCTGCACAAATCCGAAATAGCTCCCCCCGGTCGCGGTTGCCATCAGCCACCAGACGAGAAACAGCGTGCCGATCCCGAGCGCGACACCCGTGGCGCGGTGCAAAATCGACGTAATCGCGGTGAGAGGCAGTCTGTAGATCTGAAGATGCGGGGAAAGAGGGCGATTGGAGACGCTCATAGCGCACCTTTCCTGAGGAACTTCATAAATGTGGCCGCACCATATTGCAGCGCGAACAAGACCTCAATTGATTTTGATCACGTTGCGCCACTGTCCAGCCCCATATCGCTTCTTGTCTCCATTCTATACACACGCCGCACGACTTATCCCGGCCCAAGCCTGAATTTCATGTGGATAAATTGTGCAAAAACATATTCTCCTGCAAATATCCTCATAAAATCAGGAACCTATCGCCAAACATTTCCACAGGCAAAAATAAAAAACTCACTTTCGTTTTGTTGATTATTTTATCATTACTGTGGATTAAAGGTGGACAGGACAATTATGAAGGTTAGGCGATATTTTTATTGATCCCGGAACCCAAAAGAGCGATCATTTTACTCAAGACATGGGAGCATTGTTCGTTTCGTCCTTGTTCCAGGGGCGGGGCAAACGGGACGCCACCAGATATACCGGCGGAGTCCGTGCCAAGACAGTCGCATTGGTCACTATCGGCGTCTCCCTCCCTTGTCCGACGGGCCGCGTGTTTCTGACACGCGGCCCGTTCGTATATGGAGCTCGCGAAGGGGGCGATGCGGCAAACCGCTTCCTCACACAGGCTTTTAAATCAGCGACGAAGTGGAAGATGGAATCGACAGGTCCATCTGTTACGTTAGCGCCGCGCGCTCTCGAGAAACCAGCCGGATGCACAGACCCGTGTTTGAAAAAGCCCGATCGACGTTATTGCTGTTTTCCCTCTCGGCCGCCCTCTTCGCGACGATCCTGCTCCTTCCGAAAGCAAGCGAAGCCGCCTGTACCGACCCCCCCGGCGCCGGCGTCGACTGGCGCAGCTGCAATTTCGACAATTACCCACTCGCCGGCGTCAATCTGACCGGCGCGAACCTGAACGATGCGAGCTTCAACTGGGCCGACCTTACCGGCGCCAATCTCGACGGTGCGCGCGGCCGGGCCCGCTTCGCCCGCGCCAAGATGGCCGGCGCGACCTTCCGGAACGCGCAGCTGCGCGGGGCGGATTTCAGCCAGGCCAAGCTGAACGACGCCGATTTCACCGGCGCGGACCTTGCGGATGTCCGATTCCAGAGCGCGATCCTTAGAGGAGCCAATCTGACCGGCGCCAGGGTGCGAAACGCGGATTTCTTTCGCGCCGACCTGTCCGGCGCGATCTGGACCGACGGAAAACATATCTGCGCCGAGGGCTCGATCAGCTTCTGCCGCTGACCGGAAGACGTGTCAGTTGTTCGACTCGCGGAACTCGATCATCTCGGCAAGCGCGATGATGCGCCGCGCATTCTCCACATGCAGCGCTTCCACCAGCTTGCCGTTGACCAGAACAACGCCGCTGCCCTCGGCTTCCGCCGCCGCATGCGCGTCGATGATCTTGCGCGACCAAGCGATCTCCTCTCCGCTCGGGGCGAAAATCCGGTTCGCCGCGGCGAGAGTCTTCGGATGGATCAGGGTCTTGCCGTCGAAGCCGAGCTCAAGGCCCTGGCGGCAGGACGCCTCGAAACCCTCCGCATCGTCGAGATCGAGATGCACACCGTCCAACACCGCGAGACCATAGGCCCGGGCCGCGAGAACGCAGAGCCCGAGGCTGGTCACGAAGGGCAGCCGGTCGCGGGTATGAAGGGCATGAAGGTCCTTGGCGAGATCCGACGTGCCGAGCACGAGACAGCCCAGCCGCGGGCTCGCGGCGGCGATCTCCTCGGCATGCAGCATCCCGAGCGGGGTTTCCATCATGCACCAGATCGAGAGGCTGTCGGGCGCGCCTGCGGCCGAGAGCGCCTCCTCCGCCTGCCAGATCTGCTCGGCATGCTCGACCTTCGGCAGCAGCACCGCGTCGGCGCCGGCCTTGGCGGCGAAAGCCAGGTCCTCCGCGCCCCACGGGCCCTCGAGCCCGTTGGTGCGAATCACCAGCTCCCGGTCGCCGTAGCCGCCCTCGGCCAGCGCCGCGCCGATCGCCTCGCGGGCCGCCTCTTTCTTGTCAGGCGAGACCGCATCCTCGAGATCCATGATCACGACGTCGGCCTCGAGGCTCCGGGCCTTTTCGAGCGCCCGCGCGTTCGAGCCCGGCATATAGAGCGCCGAGCGGCGCGGTCTGACGGATGCGGCCATGAATGGACCTCCTCTTGTTCCCCGTCCCCATCCTAGAGGATAGCGGGCGAAAACCAAGCGGCGCGAATGACTTGCCGCTTGACCCCGGACGCCGGGCGCATTCATCTGCCCGAAGGTCCGAGAGCGCGTTTGGGGAAATCGCATGGCCATCCTGTCGATCCAGTCCAGGGTCAGTTACGGCTATGTCGGCAACAGCGTCGCCGTACCGGCGATCCAGGCCGCCGGGCTCGAGGTCTGGCCGCTCGATACCGTCTCCTTTTCGAACCATCCGGGACACGGCCAGTTCCGCGGCCGGGTCCGCGAGGCGGAGGAGGTGCGGGAGGAACTGGACGGGCTCCGGCAGCTCGGCGTCCTGACCGGACTCTCGGCGGTACTGTCGGGATATCTCGGGCGCCCGGACACGGCCTCGATCGTCGCCGAGGCAGTCGATGACGCGCGCATGTCCAATCCGGCGCTTCCCTTTATCCTCGACCCGGTCATCGGGGATCACGGACGCCGGTTCGTCGCCGAGGGCGTGGCCGAAGCGATCCGTGACGACCTGCTGCCGCGCGCCGACATCGTCACGCCGAACCTGTTCGAACTCGGGGTCCTGAGCGGCCGTGAGGTCGCGGCGGATCGCAGGGACATCTCCGGGGCCGCTCGCGGCCTGATCGCCGCGCACGGACTGACTGCGATCGCCGTCACCGGAATCGAACAGACGGACCGGATCGCCAATCTTCTGATCACCGCGGCACACTGTCTGGAAGCCGGCGCCCGGCGGTTCGACCGAGGGTTCAACGGGACCGGCGACCTCTTCGCGGCCCTGCTCGCTGCCTGGTTCGTGAAGTCGGGAAATGTGCAGACGGCCTTCGCGCGCGCCGCCGGCGGCCTCGAACTGGCGACTCGGGTAACGGACCGCGCGGGCCGACGGGAACTCCTGCTTCCCGAAATCCTCAGGAACCTGAAGCGCTGTCGCCCGGCGGCTTTGGCGGATCGCTGCTAGCCGGGGCATCCGCGTCCTGCCCCTCCGCTTTCGAGGCTTCCGATTTTGGCTCGCCTGCCCCCTCGGTCGTCCCGCTTCCGGTTTCCGGCTGTCCGGCATCCTTGGCGGCGCTTTCCTGTTTGGCGGCTTCCTTTTTCGCCTCTTCCTGGGCCTGCGCGCGCTCGAACAGGACATTGATTTCCTGATGAATCGTCTTCTTCAGCGCGTCGAGGAGCAGCAACGCGGCCTGCGTCTGGGTCTGGGTGGAGACCTCATAGGGGCGCGTATCCTGATAGATCAGCATCTTGATGCCGGCGATGAACTGCTGGTCCGGGGAGAGTTTCAGTGCCTCCTTGTCCGTGGCTGCGCCCGATCCGGGCGGCGGACCCGAGGGCGCGCCGGTCCGCTGCTGAGTGTCCGCCCGGGTCTGCTCCACATAATCCATCGCATGCGCCCTCTGCTGTTGTAGCTGGAATTCCAGCCGTTCCTTCTGTTCCTGGAACTGCCCAAGGATCCGGTCGCGCTCCACCGCCGCCGCCGCGAGCGTGTTGAGCGCTCCCTGAAGGGCACCGTTGGTCGCGGCCGCGACCTGGTCCTGAACCGGATCCGTCTTCTTGTCGTTTTCCTCGTCGCTCATCGCGAGCTCCGTCAGCCGGTGGCGCTCAGCCGCCCTGGAATGCCTCTGCCGCCGCCTCCACCGCGCGCGCCTCGGCCTCGACGGCCGCCGCCTCGCTTACCACGCCGGCACCTCCGTTCGCCGGTGCCGCTGCGTTCAAGTTCGGAGCGACCGGCTTGGCCGCACCCCCGCCCGCCGGAACCGGTGTCTCCGGTTTCGAATCCTTCGGCACAGGGCCGCCTTTCGCCGGCGCGCTCCTGGACGGGGCAGGTTTCGACGGGCCGGCCGGTTCCGGTGGCGGCGCGGCCACCGCTGCGTCTTGCTCCAGAAAATCGTCTGTCTCCTGGGTCTCCGGAGAGTTCGCTTCGCCGGGTTCATCCGGCGCTTCGGAAAACTCCGGTTCGGCGGACGTCTCAGCCTCCGGGGTCTCCAACGGCTCCGCCCCATCACCCGCGGCCAGGATCAGTTCCTCCTCGGTGAATTCTTCGGGCTCGGCGAATTCTTCGGGATCCGGATCGAGGCTCTCCTCGAGCCGCTCGACGGCTTCGGTGATCTTTTCCTCGATGTAATCCTCAACCCGGTCCCGCGCGCGCTGGCGCAGCGACCGTCTTCCGCTGGTCGGCTTCTTGGCCATCTCGGTCTCCTCACGTCCGGAGGCTGCGGGCACACCGGCCGGGCCGGCGCCGCACGCGCCTCATTCATGCGGACGTCCAAAGGCGGAAAGATGTGAACGGAAACTTTGTGGCACTGACAAAAAAAGGACCCCGCGAGGGGCTCCAGTCGGCTGGCCTTCGGAGGCTGGGCAAAGGGAGGACGCTAACTGCCGCTGGGGAACCCGCTGACGACCGTTCCGGCGGCACTTCCGACCGCCGCGAAATTCTCCTGCGCCGCGGTCACGGCATCCTGCGCCGCCGTCAGCACCGGCGTGTACTGGGCCGCGGTGGCCGGGTTCTCCACCATCTTCTTCAGCGCGACACCGGTCGCGGCGGAACTCATCGCCATGATGTTGCGCAGATAGTCCGTTGAATCCTGCACCGCGAAGGAGGCCGCCTGGGCGACCTTCTGATAGGCGATCGCCGCCCCGTTGTTGCCGGCGGACCCGAGCACGGTGCTGTTGGACTGCTTGACCGCATCGAGGATCTGGGAGTTCACGCCCGGTCCCGAACTCGTCGTGGCGGGAAGCGCGCCGGAGGGGGATGATCCACCCGATCCGGAACCAGAGGAGGATCCGCCGGTCGAACCGGACGAACTCCCGGCGGACGGCGAAGCAGATCCACCCGACGACGAACCGCTGCCGGTGCTCCCGCTTGCAGTGGTTCCGCCGGTCTCCGTCGTGCCGGCTCCGGGTGCGGAGCCGCCGTCGCCCGTTCCGCTGTCCTGGGATCCGGAGCCTGTGGTCGCGGGCGTGGTGCCGGACTGATTATCCGGCATTGCGTCATCCGTGCCAAACACACTGTCGTCTGTCATCGGTCAGTCTCCCCGAACCGCCTGCGGGCGGTCTCTATTTCTTGTCACCGCCCATGCCGCCCTGAGATGCGTCGAGAATGAGACGGCAGGCGCTGGACGTGACGGCGTTTCCGATCTGCTGCAGACCGCCCTGGGCCTGCATCGCGTTCTGCATCGCCAGCGAGATCGAATGCGCCATCGACTGGTAGACCATGCCCATGGCCTGGGACGGCGCCTCGCCGAGGACCTTGACGTTGGTCTGGGTTACGGCATCCGTGATTTGTGAATTGACGGGCGTATCATCTGCCATTGGTTCAGCCCTCGTACACGACTCCTATCCATTCCGTCGCTGTGCCCGCCCTATTTCAAGGCTGCCAGCGCAACCAGCAGCGTCATCAGCGTGTCGGCGGTGTCCGACTGGGCCAGCTTGCTGGTGGCGGTCGCGCCGGCCATGGTGTTGACGCTGTAGATCTGCATCACGCCCTGGTTGGTCGCCGCCTGGGCACAGATCGCCGCCTGCTGCTGCTGCTGAACCGTGTTCTGATAGAGGATCCCCGTCGAGTGGGAGAGCGACTGGTAGATCGCACCCATCGCGACCGACGGCGCCGAGCCGAGGGTCTGGACGTTACTCTGGGTAACGGAGTCTGTGATCATTCCGTTCACCGGTGTCGGTATGGCCATATCCTTGCTCCTTCATGAGCGGCGGCTTTGCGACCGCCGGTGTTGGTCCGGGAACCGGCCGACGGCCGATCCGGCTTACTGGAGACGGTTCTCGAACCGTCTCGTGAATTTTTTTTCCGGCTCGTCTCACTGGCTCGCCAGCTCGACGATGAGGGCGCAGATCGAGGATGTCGCCGTGTTCGCGACCTGCTGCATGCCGCCCTGTGTGGAGGTGGCGTTTTCCATCGCGAGACCGGTCGCGTGCGACAGGGCCTGGAAGGACATTCCGACCGCTTCCGCGGGCGCCTCCCCGAGGACCTTGACATTCGCCTGTGTCACCGCGTCGGTGACCTGGCTGTTGACCGAATCTGCCATGGCTCGCTACCTCCGGGTCTGCCGGATCATTTCACCAACGAGTGCAATGCGGCCTCGCCCGCCAACGCCAGCGTCTTGCGCCGGTCCATCTCGTTCAGCGTGTCGAGGACCTTGTTCATCATCGCTCCCTGCGCCGCGTCCGACGAGCGCTTGTCGATGCTGAGCAGACGGTCGACGCAGGCCACCAGGGACGATGTCCCGACGACGGAATTCTGCTGCTGGTGCGACACCATGTTGGCGTAGAGCACGCTCGTCGCTTCCGCGAGGGAGGTGTAGAGCGGCAATGCCGAACTCGCCGGCGCGACGCCGAGAGTCATCGTGTTGGTCTGCGTGACCGAATCGGTCACCTGATCGTTGACGGAGCTTCGTTCCGGCATGTCACTCTCCTCATGGCACGATATGCGTGCGGGGAAGGGGGGAGGCGGTCGCTATATCGCGCCGCCTCCGCTCACTTCGGACCTTCGACCTCAGGTAACCGGCGCGGAGGCCGCTTTCAGGGACGACAGCAGCGCGAGCATGTTGTTGGGCACGTCGCTGTTGCCGATCTTCGAGGTCGCCGCGGCTCCGGCCATGGTGTCCACGCTGTAAACCTGGATCACACCCTGGTTGGTCGAGGCCTGGGCCGCGATCTGCAGCTGCTGCTGCGAGCTCACGGCGTTCTCGTAAAGGATGCCGGTGGAGTGCGCGAGCGACTGGAAAATCGCCCCCATGCTCATTGCCGGCGCATCTCCCAGGACCTTCACATTGGCCTGGGTGACGGAGTCGGTGATCATACCGTTGACCGGTGTATTGTCTGCCATTGCATTACTCCATTCGCCGCAGGGGCAGACATCCGGGCACCGGCAATGGACATGCGCTCGTACAATGGAACCAAACTCCCCATTGCCTAAGGCTTCCTACCGGGTGCACTGGTGCGTCCGATCCTCTCGGCTGGTTGGGATTGCCGCACCCCGGGGCCTACCGCCGCGGGTCTACCCCGGGTGCGAGGGTCGAGTGATCTCGGGGCGGTCTTAGCCGACCGGACCCGAGCTCGTCGCCTTCAGCGCCGTCAGCAGCGACAGCATGTTGTTCGGCACGTCGCTGTTGCCGATCTTCGACGTCGCGACCGCGTCGGCCATCGTGTCGATGCTGTAGATCTGGATCACGCCCTGGTTGGTTGCGGCCTGCGCGGCGATGCCGAGCTGCTGCTGCGAGCTGACGGCGTTCTCATAGAGAATGCCCGTGGAATGCGCGAGCGACTGGTAGATCGCTCCCATCGCCATCGCCGGTGAGTCGCCCAGAACCTTCACATTGGCCTGGGTGACGGAGTCGGTGATCTGGCCGTTGACCGGAGTTGGGATTGCCATCTCTGTCTCCTCAATACTGCTGGTTTCAGGACCGTCCGCCCCGTCTCGCCTTGCTCTCAACTGGGCGCGAACACATCAATGACGAACCACCCGCAATAGGTGTGAACCAGAAATCTCAGGTTGGTCCGGCGCCGCTGCGGCGCAGCCGTTCGCGGGCCAGCTGGACACGCTTGCGGGCGGTGCAATTCGGAATGCAGAGCCGTTCGGCGATCTCCTTGTAGGAGAGCCCTTCGAGGAACCGGAGCATCAGCGGCACGCGCAGCAGCTCGGGCAATTCGTCGAGCGCCGATTGCAGCGTGCGCATCGCCTCGCCGGTCTCCGCCACTTCCTCCGGCGTCGGCTCGGGTGTGGGAGCCGAGGGGATATCGTCGCCGTCCGCCATCGCCAGGACCTCGTCGGTCCAGCGCTTCTGGCGCGAGCGCGCGCGGTAGAAATCGATGCAGGAATTATGGACCAGGCGCGACAGCCAGGCGCGCTGGTTTGCGATGCCCTCGCCGCCGCCTTCGGCAAAGTGCGACGAGGCCCGGACCAGAGCGTTTCCGAGGGCATCCTCGGCATCCGCCATGTTTCCGGACATCAGGCGCATGCATTGCCTGAGAAGCTGGTTCTGATGGGTTGACCAGAGTTCCCAGAAGTCTTCCGGCGGCAACTGGCCGGCTTCGGAAGAGGCGGGACGCCGGGACGGCGGCGGAACCTCGCGTACGGGAACCTGCCCGGCGTATCCGCCGGCCGAACGCGCGATGAGATCCACCGCGCTCCGCGTCGCCTCTGCGAAGAGATCGCCGGACAGACCCGCTCCGGGCGCAGTCCGGCCATTGCCGCTGTCCTGGTTACCAGTCCCCACGTGAAGCCCCGACACGTTGAAAGTGTTCTGTGCTTTGAATGCGACGGTCTGAGTAATTTTTTACTCAGACCGTGCAGTAGGGACGAAACAGACAGTCCGGCCGTGAACGCAATAGTAGAAAAATCAAAAAATAAAAAACGGCCGGGGATGTCCCCGGCCGTTTCCTGATGTTGCGTCGCTGAGGCTCAGGCGGCCTTCTTGAGGTGATCCTTCACCAGCGCTTCCGCAATCTGTACCGCATTGAGGGCCGCGCCCTTGCGCAGGTTGTCCGAGACGCACCAGAAGACGAGACCATTCTTCACGGTCGGGTCCTTGCGGATACGGCTGACATAGACCGCGTCCTCGCCCGCGCATTCGTGCGGGGTGACGTAGCCTTCGTCCTCGCGGTGATCGACCACGACCAGCCCCGGGAAGTTGCTCATCGCGGCGCGGGCCTCCTCGACGCTGATCGGCTTCTCGGTCTCGATGAAGACCGCCTCGGAATGGCCGATGAAGACCGGCACGCGCACGCAGGTCGCGACCAGCTCGATCGCCGGATCGAGGATCTTCTTCGTCTCCCCGGTCATCTTCCATTCTTCCTTGGTCGAGCCGTCATCCATGAAGACGTCGATATGCGGGATCACGTTGAACGCGATCTGCTTGGTGAACTTGTCCTTCTCGACCGGGTCGTTCACGTAGATCGCCCGCGTCTGGGTGAAAAGCTCGTCCATGCCTTCCTTGCCGGCACCGGAGACCGACTGGTAGGTGGAGACGACGGCGCGCTTGATCTTCGCCATGTCGTGCAGCGGCTTCAGCGCCACGACGAGCTGCGCGGTGGAGCAGTTCGGATTGGCGATGATGTTGCGCTTGCCGTAGCGTGCGAGGGCATTCGCGTTCACTTCCGGCACCACCAGCGGCACGTCCGGATCCATGCGGAAATGCGAGCTGTTGTCGATCACGACGCAGCCGGCCGCGGCCGCCTTCGGACCGTATTCCGCGGAGATCGAGCCGCCGGCGGAGAACAGGGCGATGTCGGTGCCTTTGAAGTCGTAGGTCGACAGGTTCTGGACCTTGAGTGTCTTGTCCTCGCCGTAGGACACTTCGGTGCCCACCGATTTCTCGGAAGCCAGCGCGACGACTTCGGTCGCCGGAAAATCGCGCTCGGCGAGAGTGGAAAGCATTTCACGACCAACGGCGCCGGTTGCGCCGACTACGGCAACTTTATAGCCCATGGTTCTGGTCCATTCCTTTTGTTGTTGAAGTCCATAAACGACTTCGGCGGGAGACTTACGCCCCCCGCCGAGTAATTTCAAGCAATGCTGGTTGGGAGGGGCTATCCCGATACGAGTTTGTCCAGCTCTTTAAGCAGGCTGTCGGTCATGACCGTAGTCGAGACGCGTGCCATGCCGTCCTGCATGATGTCCGCGGTTCGGAGCCCCGATTTCAGGACGTTCTGGATCGCCTTCTCCAGCATGTCCGCTTCCTCGCCCATGTCGAACGAGTAGCGCAGCGCCATGGCGAAGCTGAGCATCTCGGCGATCGGGTTCGCGATCCCCTTGCCGGCGATGTCCGGCGCGGAGCCGTGCACCGGCTCGTAAAGCGCGTGGCGCTTGCCGGTTACCTCGTCGACGGCGCCAAGCGAGGCCGACGGCAGCATGCCGAGCGAACCGGTCAGCATCGCCGCGCAATCGGAGAGAATGTCGCCGAAGAGGTTGTCGGTCACGATGACATCGAACTGCTTCGGATTGCGGACCAGCTGCATGGCGCAGTTGTCGGCATACATGTGGTCCAGCTTTACGCCTTCGCCTTCGGCCTTGTGCAGGTTGGTCATGACCTCGCGCCAGAGCACGCCGGACATCATGACGTTGGCCTTCTCGACGGAGGTCACCCGGCTGTCGCGCTTGCGGGCGAGGTCGAAGGCGACCCGGCCGATGCGCTCGATTTCCGGGGTCGTGTAGACCTGGGTGTCGTAACCCTTCTTGGTGCCGTCCGGCAGCTCGTCGATGCCGCGCGGCTGGCCGAAATAGACGCCGCCGGTCAGCTCGCGCAGGATCATGATGTCGAGGCCGGCAACCAGATCGCGCTTCAGCGAGGAGGCGTCGGCCATCGCGTCGAACACCATCGCCGGACGCAGGTTGGCGAACAGATCCATTTCCTTGCGCAGACGCAGGAGGCCGCGCTCCGGCTTCACCTCGAAGGGCAGATTGTCATACTGCGGGCCGCCAACGGCGCCGAACAGGACGGCGTCGGAGTCCACCGCATCGGCCAGGGTCTCGTCGGTCAGCGGCGTGCCGTGCTTGTCGTAGGCGGCACCGCCCACAAGGCCTTCCTGCAGATCGAAACTGACGGACCGCTTCTTCGCCATCCAGTCGACGACGCGGAGGACTTCCTTGACGACTTCGGGACCGATCCCGTCGCCGCCGAGAACAAGCATTTTACGATTGGAGGCCATGAATTCTGCTTACCCTAGTGAGACCGGCCTTCGCGCGGGCCGGGTGCTGCGTGCTTCTTATAGAGAGCCCGGCGCTCTTGGGAAACCCTCGAGCGCCGGAATGGTTCCATACTTCGCGGAAAAATCCGTCAGGACGCGGCCAGCCAGGGGCGCTCGGCCTTCTCCTTGTCCTCGAACTTGTCGATCGCGCTGCCCTTTTCCATGGTCAGGCCGATATCGTCCAGACCGTTCAGCAGGCAGTGCTTGCGGAACTCGTCGACCTCGAAGGCGATCTTCTCGCCGTTCGGGCGGCCGATCTCCTGGTTTTCCAGATCGATCTCGAGAACCGCGTTGGAGCCTTTCTCCGCATCGTCCATCAGCTCGTCCAGCTGCTCCTTGGTCACCTTGATCGGCAGGATCCCGTTCTTGAAGCAGTTGTTGTAGAAGATGTCCGCGAAGCTGGTGGAGATCACGCAGCGGATGCCGAAATCGAGCAGCGCCCAGGGGGCATGCTCGCGAGAGGAGCCGCAGCCGAAATTCTCACCGGCGACGATCACCTGCGCCTTGCGGTAGGCCGGCTTGTTCAGCACGAAATCCGGGTTCTCGCTGCCGTCGTCCTTGTAGCGCATCTCGGCAAAGGCGTGCTTGCCGAGGCCCGACCGCTTGATCGTCTT
>NZ_JAEPQA010000050.1 GCF_017640745.1 Nisaea sp.
TGGCGTCAATCACTGCCATCAGGTCCGAAACGGCAGAAAATCCCTCCGGTCCGGTGACGGTTTTCCCAAACCCGCGCCGGTCATAGGCAATGGCCATATTGCCTGCGCCGATGCTGTCCATCTGCGTGTACCACATCCGGCTATCGGCGACATTGGCATGAAGAAAGATGACGGGGTGCCCGGTACCGATGCTCTCCACTGCCAGTGAAGCGCTGCCGGACTGAACGATATGACTTTTGCGCATGAAATTTGCTGCCAGTATCGAAGGGGTAAGCGGATCTGGTTCTATGCGCAGTTTTTATGCACGGCAACCGCGTCTTCAGTTTGACGGCGTCTCAAATTTTTGATCAGATAGTAAAAAACGAGTGCAAATGCACCGTGATCGAACAGGAGAGACCATGCCGTCTGATATCCGTGGGGACCGTCTGTCCCCGGCGGAGGTCGAGTCGAATTTCGCCGATCTCCACCCGCTGCTCAGCAAATACGAAGCCTATGTCGAGGCGGACCGCTGCTATTTCTGCCATGACGCGCCTTGCGTCACGGCCTGTCCGACCGGGATCGACATTCCGCTCTTCATCCGTCAGATCCTGACAGACAACCCGTCCGGCTCGGCCAAGACCATTCTCGGCGCGAACATCCTCGGCGGGATGTGCGCCCGGGTCTGCCCGACGGAGACGCTCTGCGAGCAGGCCTGCGTGCGCGAGACGGCGGAACAGAAGCCGGTCCGGATCGGAGAGCTGCAGCGCTACGCGACGGACCATCTGATGGCCGCCGGTGTCCATCCTTTCGAACGCGCCGCATCGACCGGCAGGAAGGTCGCCGTGGTCGGCGCCGGGCCTGCCGGCATCTCCTGCGCGCACCGGCTCTCCATGCTCGGGCATGATGTCACGATCTTTGAGGCGAAGCCGAAAGGCGGCGGGCTCAACGAATACGGCATTGCCGCCTACAAGGCGGTCGACGAGTTCGCCCGGCGAGAGCTCGATTTCGTCCTCGCCATCGGCGGTATCGAGCTGAAGATCGGCATGGCGCTCGGCCGCGATGTCGCGCTGGACGCGTTGATCGCGGACTACGATGCGGTCTTTCTCGGTCTTGGGCTCGGGGCGACGAACGGTCTCGGCATTGCGGGCGAACAGCTCGAGGGGGTCGTCGATGCGGTCGATTTCATCGAGGACCTGCGTCAGGCACCGGCGCTCGAGAAAGTCGCGGTTGGCCGCCGTGTCGTTGTGATCGGCGGCGGCATGACGGCGATTGACGCTGCGGTGCAGTCGAAGCTGCTCGGCGCGGAGGAAGTGACGCTGGTCTATCGTCGTGGCGCGGACCGGATGAATGCGAGCGCCTATGAACAGTCTCTGGCGAAAGAGAAGGGCGTCGTGCTCAAGCACTGGGCGCGGCCTGAGAAGATCGAGGCGGGTGCCGATGGCAAAGTCGCCGCGATCAGCTTCATGAAGACGCGCGACGAGGATGGCAAGCTGGTCGATACCGGCGAGCGCTATACGCTTGAGGCCGACATGGTGCTGAAGGCAATCGGCCAGGCATTCACACCGGCACCGCTCAAGGGAGCCAAGGCGGAGATCGCGCTGGAGGGCGGCCGGATCAAGGCCGGCGCCGACCGCCGCACCAGTCATCCGAAGGTCTGGGCGGGCGGTGACGCGGTCGCGGGCGGCGAGGATCTGACCGTCGCCGCGGTCGAGGACGGCAAACAGGCCGCGCTTTCCATCCATGCGGCGCTGACGGGCGCCTGAGCCGGATCGGGAGAAAGATCATGGCAAATCTGCAGACCAACTTCCTCGGTATCAAATCCCCCAACCCGTTCTGGCTGGCCTCCGCGCCGCCGACCGACCGGGAGGTCAACGTCACCCGCGCCTTCAAGGCAGGCTGGGGCGGCGTCGTCTGGAAGACGCTCGGCGAGGACCCGCATGTCGTCAACGTGAACGGCCCGCGCTACGGCGCGGTGCATTCCAACGACCGGCGCCTGATCGGCCTCAACAATATCGAGCTGATCACCGACCGGCCGCTGGAGGTGAACCTCCGCGAGATCAAGGCGGTGAAGAAGGCCTGGCCCGACCGGGCCATCGTCGTCTCGCTGATGGTGCCCTGCGAGGAGGAGGCCTGGAAAAAGATCCTGCCCCTGGTCGAGGAGACAGGCGCGGACGGGATCGAGCTCAATTTCGGCTGTCCGCACGGCATGTCCGAGCGCGGCATGGGGGCCGCCGTCGGCCAGGTGCCGGAATATGTCGAGATGGTCGCGCGCTGGTGCAAGCAGAACACCCGCATGCCGGTGATCGTGAAGCTGACGCCGAACATCACGGATATCCGCCAGCCCGCGCGGGCGGCGAAGAAAGGCGGAGCCGACGCGGTCTCGCTGATCAACACCATCAACTCGGTCATGGGGGTCGATCTCGACATCATGGCGCCGAGCCCGCACATCGACGGCAAGGGCACCCATGGCGGCTATTGCGGCCCGGCGGTGAAGCCGATCGCGCTCAGCATGGTCTCGGAGATCGCCCGCGATCCGGAAACGAAGGACCTGCCGATCTCCGCCATCGGCGGTATCACGACCTGGCGCGACGCCGCCGAGTTCATGGCGATGGGCGCCGGAACGGTGCAGGTCTGCACGGCCGCGATGACCTACGGCTTCAAGATCGTCGAGGAGATGAAGTCCGGCCTCTCAGACTGGATGGACGGGAAGGGCTACAGCTCGATCGATCAGTTCGTCGGCCGTGCGGTACCGAACGTCACCGACTGGCAGTACCTGAACCTGAACTACGTGGTGAAGGCGCGGATCGATCAGGAAAGCTGCATCAAGTGCGGCCGTTGTCACATCGTCTGCGAGGACACTTCGCACCAGGCGATCTGGGCGGAGAAGGACGGCCAGCGGCATTTCGAGGTGAACGACGCGGAATGCGTCGGCTGCAATCTCTGCGTCAGCGTCTGCCCGGTCGAGGGCTGCATCACGATGGAGCATCTGACCGAGGGCGTCGACGCGCGCACCGGCCAGCCGATCAATCCGGAATACGGCAACTGGACGACCCACCCGAACAACCCGATGCGGGTGGCTGCGGAGTAGATCAAAAAGATTGCGACGATCGTCATCCCGGCGAAGGCCGGGACCCAGGGATCATAGAGTGCAGCCCGTCATCTCCTGGGCCCCGGCCTTCGCCGGGGTGACGATATTGGAAGAATTTGAATCGCTTGGCCGGCGTTCTTAACGTGGTTTCAGGCCGTTGAAGAGAACGGTGAAAAGCGTCCGCTCGGCGTTTTCGAAGCGTTTCTCGCGGGTGCCCGGCTCGGTACCCTCAAGCGCATCCATCTGGGTCTCGAAATCGGCGTAGTGCTGGGTCGCGGCCCAGATCATGTAGATCAGGTGCAGCGGCTCGATCGGGACCATCTTGCCGGCGGCGATCCAGGCTCGGATCGCTTTGGACTTTTCCTCAACGAGGTCCTTCAGTCGGCCCTTCAGGGTTTTCTCCAGCAGGGGCGCCCCCTGCAGGATCTCGTTGGCAAAGAGGCGGGAGGCTTTCGGATTGATCCGGGCATGAGCCAGTTTGGCGGAAATGTAGGCACCGAGTTCGGCGCTCGGGTCGCCGTCGGGATCGAGCTTGGCGAAAGGCGTCAGCCAGTCCTCGAGGGTCTCCTGCAGGACGCTCCGGTAGAGCTCTTCCTTGGTGCGGAAGTAATAGAGCATGTTCGGCTTCGACATGCCGGCGGCCGCAGCGATCTGGTCGAGCGTGGTGCCGCGGTATCCGGTGCGCGAGAACATGTCGAGCGCCGCTTTCAGGATGCGCTCGCGGTTCTCCTGCTGAATGCGTGTGCGCGGGGTCTCTCCGGTGACGGCGGCCATTACGCTGTACCTTTTTCGGCGGCGGCAATTGGACTGGATAGGCGTGGTGAAGACAGCGAGGTGAAGGTCATGTCGGGTGTCGGATTGCCTGCGTGATTTCCGGGCAGTGCAGGCCGCGGATTGCCTACACTTTAATCTTGATCGATTGGTCAAACTTGTCTTTGCTTATACTGGCAGAAGAGCATGAAGACAAATGCTCTCAAAAATCGTTAACGGTCAAAGTCTTGTTTGATGACATGGGCTTAGGACCGGAAGCGCGGAAAGTCCCGGTCCCGGGACGGAGCGGACAGGAGAGTCTTGGATGAGCGAGCCGGCAAGCAATATCCGGATCAACGGTCAGCGGCTGTGGGACAGCCTGATGGACATGGCAAAGATCGGGCCTGGCGTCCGCGGCGGCAACAACCGCCAGACGCTGACGGATTCCGACAAGGAAGGGCGCGAGCTGTTTGCGAAATGGTGCGGCGAGCAGGGCCTCACCATGGGCGTCGACAGCATGGGCAACATGTTCGCCCGTCGCGAGGGCACCGATCCGACGGCGCTGCCGGTCATGGTCGGCTCGCACCTCGACACCCAGCCGACCGGCGGCAAGTATGACGGCGTGCTCGGCGTGCTCGGCGGGCTCGAGGTGATCCGCACGCTGAACGATCTCGGCATCAAGACCAAGCATCCGATCGAGGTTGTGAACTGGACCAACGAGGAGGGCACCCGTTTTGCCCCCGCCATGGTCGCTTCCGGTGTCTTCGCCGGCGTCCACACCCAGGAATGGGCCTATGACCGGACCGACGCCGAGGGCAAGAAGCTCGGCGACGAGCTGGAGCGGATCGGTTTCAAGGGCGAGGAGCCGGTCGGCCAGCGCAAGCTGCACGCCTTCTTCGAGCTGCATATCGAACAGGGCCCGATCCTCGAGGACGAGAACATCGATATCGGCGTCGTGACCCACGGTCAGGGCCTGAAATGGATCCAGATCACGCTGACCGGCAAGGAGAGCCATACCGGTTCGACGCCGATGCCGAAGCGGATCAATGCCGGGCTTGGCATGGCGCGGATCACCGAGCTGGTGAATAAGATCGCGCTCGAGCACAGTCCGAACGGCGTCGGCGCCATCGGCCATCTGGAACTCTATCCGAACTCCCGCAACATCATCCCGGGCAAGACCGTCTTCACCGTCGATTTCCGCCATCCGGACAAGGCCAATCTGGAAGAGATGGACGCCAAGCTCCGCAAGGGCGCAAAAGAGATCGCGGACGAGATCGGCCTCGGGATCGAGATCGAGCAGACCGGCGGGTTCGATCCGGTCACCTTCGACGAGGGCTGCGTCACGGCGATCCGCGATGCGGCGGAGCGGCTCGGCTATTCGCACCGGAACATCGTCTCGGGCGCCGGGCACGATGCCTGCTGGATTAACCGGGTGGCGCCGACCGCGATGGTCATGTGCCCCTGCGTCGACGGGCTGAGCCATAACGAGGACGAGGAAATCACCAAGGAATGGGCGACCGCGGGGGCGGACGTGCTGTTCCATGCGGTCGTCGAAACGGCCCAGATCGTCGAATAAAAACAAATCGGTACAGGAGAGACTTCATGTCAAAGGTGATCAAGGGCGGGACCATCGTTACCGCCGATTACAGCTACGTATCCGACGTCCTGATCGAAGGCGGAAAAATCACCCAGATCGGCAAGGACCTGAAAGGCGACCAGACGATCGACGCGACCGGCTGTTACATCATGCCGGGCGGGATCGACCCGCACACCCACATGGAAATGCCCTTCATGGGCACCTATTCGGCCGACGATTACCATAGCGGCACATCGGCCGCGGTCTCCGGCGGCACCACCATGCTGGTGGATTTCTGCCTGCCGGTGCCCGACCAGTCCCTGATGCAGGCGCTGCAGAGCTGGGACCAGAAGGCTTCGAAGGCGGTCACCGATTATTCCTATCACATGGCCATCACCTGGTGGTCGGAGCAGGTCTTCGACGAGATGCAGCAGGTGGTGAAGCGGGGCATCAACACCTTCAAGCATTTCATGGCCTACAAGGGCGCGCTGATGGTGGACGACGACGAGATGTATGCCTCGTTCCGCCGCTGCGCCGACCTCGGCGCCATGCCGCTGGTGCATGCCGAGAACGGCGACGTCGTGGCGCATCTGCAGCAGAAGTTGCTGGAGGAAGGCAATAACGGGCCGGAGGCGCATGCCTATTCCCGTCCGCCGGAAGTCGAGGGCGAGGCCGCCAACCGCGCGATCATGATCGCCGACATGGCGAACGTGCCGCTCTATATCGTGCATGTTTCCTGCGAGGAGGCGCATGAGGCGATCCGCCGGGCGCGGCAGAATGGCAAGCGGGTCTTCGGTGAGCCGCTGATCCAGCACCTGGTGCTGGACGAGAGCGAGTACGCCCATCCGGATTGGGATCACGCCGCGCGCCGGGTAATGTCGCCTCCATTCCGCAGCAAGCTGCATCAGGACGGGCTCTGGAACGGCCTCGCCGCCGGCTCCCTGCAGTGCGTTGCGACAGACCATTGCGCCTTCACCACCAAGCAGAAGCGCATGGGGGTCGGCGATTTCACCAAGATCCCGAACGGGACAGGCGGTCTCGAGGACCGCATGCCGGTGCTCTGGACCCGTGGCGTCAATACTGGCCGTCTGACGCCAAACGAATTCGTCGCGGTCACCTCAACGAACATCGCCAAGATCCTGAACCTTTACCCGAAAAAGGGCGCGATCCTTGTCGGTGCCGACGCGGACATCGTGGTCTGGGATCCGAAGGCCTCGAAGGTGATCACGGCGAAGAATCAGGTCTCGGCGATCGACTACAACGTCTTCGAGGGCATCGAGGTCACCGGACTGCCGCGCTTCACGATCAGCCGCGGCGACGTGGTCGCGACCGAGGGCAAGGTCGACGCCGCGGAAGGACGCGGCAAGTTCGTCGGGCGCGATCCCTATCCGGCGACCAACACGGCGCTCTCCAAGTGGAAAGAGCTGACTGCGCCGCGCAGGGTCGTGCGGGACGCCGCGAACATTCCGGCTGGGGTATAAGTCCATCCGGACGCAACGATAACAGAAGCGGACCGCCGGGAGGGACCCGGCCGGTCCGCCGGTTTGGAGACCATGGTGACAGATACAGAGGCGACCGCCGCTGCGCGTGGGGCAGGCAGCGCGGGAGAGGGATCCGCCTTCCGGGTGATCGAGGCGCGCGATCTCTGCCTGACCTTCGAGACGAACGACGGGCCGGTGCACGCCCTCTCCAGTGTCGATCTGACGGTCGACCGCGGCGAATTCGTCTCCTTTATCGGCCCGAGCGGCTGCGGCAAGACCACGCTGCTCCGCGTGATAGCCGATCTCGAACAGCCGACGTCCGGTTCCATTTCAGTCAACGGCATGTCTCCGGAAGAGGCGCGCAAGGCGCGGGCCTATGGCTATGTCTTCCAGGCGGCCGCGCTCTATCCGTGGCGTACGATCGCGGGCAACGTGGCGCTGCCGCTGGAGATCATGGGGCTCGACAAGGCGGAGCGCGAAGCGCGCATCAAGCGCAATCTTGAGCTGGTCAACCTTGCCGGTTTCGAGCGCAAGTTTCCCTGGCAGCTTTCCGGCGGCATGCAGCAGCGCGCTTCCATCGCCCGCGCGCTCGCGGTCGAACCGGACCTCCTGCTGATGGACGAACCGTTCGGCGCGCTGGACGAGATCGTCCGCGACCATCTGAACGAGCAGCTCAACAGGCTCTGGGACCGCACCAACAAGACGGTCATTTTCGTCACGCACTCGATCCCCGAGGCGGTCTTCCTCTCGACCAAGATCGTCGTGATGTCGCCGCGTCCCGGAAGGGTGCACGACGTGATCGAGTGCAACCTGCCGCGCGAGCGGACGCTGGATATCCGCGAGACACCGGAATTCCTCGAGATCGCGCATCGTGTCCGCGACGGGCTACGGGCGGGACATGCCTATGACGACGAGTGATTTCCTGCATTCGAAGACCGCCGCGGTTCTGACCGTGGTGCTGGTGCTGCTCTGCATTTGGTATGCCGGTGCCGTGGCGCTGAACACGCCGTTCCAGCGCGACCAGGACGTGCGGGACAAGGTGGAGCGGAGCACCGGAGACTTCGTCACAGCGACCCTGAACCAGAAGCGCCCGGTATTGCCGGCCCCGCACCAGGTCGCGGTCGAGATCTGGCAGACTACGGTCGAGAAGAAGGTGACGTCCAAAAGAAGTCTTGTTTATCATGCCGGTATAACGCTTTCTTCAACCATGCTCGGGTTCCTGATCGGCACCGTTCTCGGCATCGTTCTCGCGGCGGCGATCATCCATGTGGAGAGTCTCGAGCGCAGCCTGATGCCGTGGATCATCACCTCGCAGACCATCCCGATCCTTGCCATCGCGCCGATGGTGATCGTGGTGCTGAACGCGATCGGCGTCTCGGGCCTGATCCCGAAGGCGATGATCTCGACCTATCTCTCCTTCTTCCCGGTCACGGTCGGCGTGGTGAAAGGGCTTCGCTCGCCCGATCCGATGCAGCTCGACCTGATGCGGACCTACAGCGCGTCCTCCTTCCAGACCTTCTGGAAACTGCGCTGGCCGTCCTCGATCCCGTTCCTTTTCACCTCCATGAAGATCGCCATCGCTGCCAGCCTCGTCGGCGCCATCGTCGGCGAGCTGCCGACCGGCGCCGTCGCCGGTCTCGGCGCGCGTCTTCTTGCCGGGTCTTATTACGGTCAGACGGTGCAGATCTGGTCGGCGCTCTTGAGCGCGGCCTTCCTCGCCGCCATGCTGGTCACCATCGTCGGCTTCGCGGACAAGGCGGTCCGCCGCCGCATGGGGATGGTGCAATGATCGCCGGAATTCCCCTGACTGTGCTTGGCGGCGCGGCTGCGCTGCTGTTCGCTGCGATCGCCGCAGTGACCGGAACCGCCGCGTTTTCGCCCGCTTTCGTCGCCTGCGGATTGTTGCTTCTGGTTGCTGTCGGAGGCGCGGTTCTTCGGCGTGACGATGCTCTTGGTGCGGCGGTAGTGATCCTGTCGGTCCATGCGGCGGCGGTTCCTCTGATGCTGCATATCGACAGCGCGCCGGGTGAAATGGACAGCGGCTATTGGGCCTTGCTCGTATCGGCCTGGCTCATGGCCTGGACGAGCGTGACGCGCCTAACCCAAACCTCCAAAAAGCTGCCAACGGGCGCGCGGCGCGCCGTCGATCTGCTCATTCCGCTGATTTTCGGTCTCTGGCTGATGTTGATCTGGGAGGCGATCACGCGCGGCGCCGGGGTGCCGCAGGTGCTGCTGCCGGCGCCGAGCGCGATCTGGGCAAAGCTGACCGCCTCTCTGCCGATCCTCTGGGCCGATTTCGTCCAGACTTTCCTGAAGGCGGTGATCGTCGGCTATGTGCTCGGATGCGGCATCGGCTTTGGAACGGCGATCCTGGTGGACCGCTCGCCCTTCCTGAAGCGCGGGCTGGTGCCGGTCGGCAACATGGTGAGCGCGCTGCCGATCATCGGCATCGCGCCGATCATGGTCATGTGGTTCGGTTTCGACTGGCAGTCCAAGGCCGCCGTGGTCGTGATCATGACCTTCTTCCCGATGCTGGTGAACACGCTGGAGGGGCTTTCGGCCTCCAGTTCCATGCAGCGCGACCTGATGCGCACCTACGCGGCGAGCTATGGCCAGACGCTCTGGAAACTGAGGCTTGTCGAGGCGCTGCCCTTCATTTTCAACGCCCTCAAGATCAACTCGACTCTCGCCCTGATCGGCGCCATCGTCGCCGAGTTTTTCGGCACCCCGATCGTGGGCATGGGATTCCGCATTTCAACCGAGGTCGGCCGCATGAATGTCGACATGGTCTGGGCGGAAATCGCGGTAGCGGCGCTGGCCGGCTCCGCTTTCTACGGTGCACTCGTGCTGATCGAGCGCGCCCTGACGTTCTGGCACCCGTCGAACAGATAAGAAGCGGGGCCGGGGAGGCTTTATCAATGAGGAGAGTGACGATGCAAAGACGATTGCTGACTGGACTGCTCGCGGGCGCCGTCGGCCTGATGGCGACCACCGCCATGGCCGCCGACAAGGTGACGCTGCAATTGAAATGGGTCACCCAGGCCCAGTTCGCCGGCTATTACGTGGCTGCCGACAAGGGCTTCTACAAGGACGAGAATCTCGAGGTCGAGATCAAGCCGGGCGGCCCGGACATCGCGCCGCCGCAGGTGATCGCCGGCGGCGGGGCCGACGTCATCATCGACTGGATGCCGTCCGCGCTCGCCTCCCGCGAGAAGGGCGTTCCGCTGGTCAATATCGCCCAGCCGTTCAAGAGCTCCGGCATGATGCTGACCTGCCGCAAGGATACCGGCATCAAGAGCCCGGCCGATTTCAAGGACAAGACCCTCGGCGTCTGGTTCTTCGGCAACGAATATCCGTTCCTCTCCTGGATGTCCCAGCTGAAGATCCCGACCGACGGCAGCGCCGGCGGCGTGACGGTCCTGAAGCAGGGCTTCAACGTCGATCCGCTGCTGCAGAAGCAGGCCGATTGCGTGTCCACCATGACTTATAACGAATACTGGCAGGTCATCGACGCAGGTATCCCGGAGTCCGAACTGGTGGTCTTCAAGTACCAGGACCAGGGCGTGGCGACGCTCGAGGACGGCCTCTATGTCCTTGAGGACAACCTCAAGGACCCGGCCTTCGTCGACAAGATGGCGCGTTTCGTGCGGGCCTCGATGAAGGGCTGGAAATATGCCGAGGCCAATCCGGACGAGGCGGCCGAGATCGTGCTCGACAACGATGCGACCGGCGCCCAGACCGAGAAGCACCAGAAGCGGATGATGGGCGAGATCGCGAAGCTCACCGCCGGCTCCAACGGCGCGCTCGATCCGGCGGACTACGAGCGGACGGTCAACACGCTGCTGAAGGGCGGCTCCAGCCCGGTCATCACGAAGAAGCCGGAAAACGCCTGGACCCACCTGATCACGGACAAGGCGCTGAAATAAGCCTTCGAAAGATCCAGACGGAAGAGGCGGCCGCACCGGCCGCCTTTTTCATGCCTGGGCGCCGCCGAGATAGGCCCGCTGCACCGCCGGGTCATTCGCAAGGGCATCGGCCTTTCCGGCGCCCGTGATCCGGCCGTTCTCCAGGATATAGCCCCGGTCCGCGATGGCGAGGCTCTGCCGAGCGTTCTGCTCGACCAGCAGCACGCCCATCCCGGTTTCCTTGATCTTGTGGAGGGCGCGGAAAAGCTCGCCGCAGAGGATCGGGGAGAGGCCGAGCGACGGTTCGTCCAACAGGAGGATGTCCGGGTTGGACATCATCGCGCGGCCGATGGCGACCATCTGCTGCTCACCGCCGGACATGGTGCCTGCGATCTGGCTGCGCCGGTCCTGCAGTTTCGGAAACAGCTCAAGGACCCGGGCGAGCGTTTCCTTCTCGACCGCCCGGGCACGTGCCGGGTAGGCCCCGAGGGTCAGGTTCTCGGCGACGCTCAGGTCAGGGAAGATTCCGCGGCCCTCGGGCACGAGCGCCAGTCCCGCTTCGACGATCAGATCCGGCTTGAGACCGGTCACGGTTTGTCCGCAGAGAAAGCAGTCTCCGGAAACACTTCCTTCGCAGATGCCGGTCAGCGCCTTCAGCAGTGTCGATTTCCCGGCGCCGTTCGCGCCGAGCATGACGACGATTTCCCCCCTGTCGACGGTGAGGGAGACGCCGTTCAGCGCTTCGTGCAGGCCGTAGGAGACGGCGATGTCACGCGCTTCCAGCATCACTCGGTCCCCAGATAGGCTTCGATGACATGCGGATCCGAGAGCACTTCTGTAGGCGTGCCTTCGGCGATCTTCGTGCCGGAATTCATCACGATGCAGCGGTCGCAGAGCGAGCGGATGGCATCCATCACATGCTCGACCAGAACGATGGTCCGGCCTTCGGCACGGAGCGCGGCGATCAGATCGATCCCGATCTGCAGTTCGGACGGATTGAGTCCTGCGAGCCATTCGTCCAGCAGCAGGATCTCCGGCTCGCCTGCCAGGGCACGGGCCAGTTCCAGGCGCTTCTGGTCGATATAGGTCAGCGAGGATACCGGCTGCGCTGCCTTCTCCGCGAGCCCGACCCGTTCAAGCAGGCCGGATGCGAACCCGGCCGCCTCGGCGCCCCAGCGGCGCTTGTGCCCGAAGACCGCTCCGGCGACCGCATTCTCCAGCACGGTGAGAGCGGGCAGGATGCGCACCAGCTGGAAGGTCCGGGACACCCCGAACCGAGCGGTCTCATGCGGACGGGCCGCGGTGAGATCCTGCCCTTCAAGCACTATGGATCCGGAAGTGGCGGGCAGCGCGCCCGAGATCAGGTTTATGGTCGTCGACTTACCCGAGCCGTTGGGGCCGATGATACCCATCACCTCGTGTTCGCGGACGTCGAACGAGAGGTCGTTGACCGCGATCAGCCCGCCGAAGCGCTTTGTGAGACCTTGGACTTCGAGGATCGTCCTGCCTGGCGTCATGACGGGCTCCTCGTCCGGATCAGTTTGGCGGCGAGGCCCGTGATGCCGTCGGGGATCAGGTAGACGATCATCAGGAAGGCCGCGCCGAGGACCATCGTGGTGGCATTCGGTGCGGCTGCCGACACGGCTTCCCAGAGCATCGTGAAGGGCACGACGCCGAGCAGCGGGCCCCAGAGATGCCGGGTGCCGCCGAGCAGCGCCATGATGACGACGAGGAAGCTCAGCTCCGGCGAGAAGACGACATTCGGTTCGATATAGTAGTAGCGCGGCGCGACGATCGCGCCGACGAGGGCTGCGAAGAAGCCCGTGCTCATGAATAGCAGGATCTTGGTGCGCGCGGTATCGATGCCGACATGGCGGGCGACTTCCTCGTCATTGCCAAGAATGCGCAGCGCGAAGCCGGTGCGCGAGCGACCGAGCAGCCAGCCGAACAGGAAAACGGCGACGGTCACCGCGAGCAGCATCCAGTAGATGTGGCGCTCGTCGAAGTCGGTCAGCACATAGAGTCCGCGCGCGCCGAGGAAATTGTTCTGCACCCAGCTGACAAGATTGCGGATCATCTCGGCGAGGCCGAGCGTGAAAATGACGAAATAGACGCCGGAGAGGCGCAGTGTGGCCGCTCCGATCGCACCGGCAAGGATGATGGCGACGAGAGGGGCGATGGCGGCCATGGTCCAGAAGGACGCCTCGAAATCGCTCATGCCGGTTGCGACGAGATAGCCGCCGATGCCGTAGAAGGCCCCGGTCGAGAGCGCGATATAGTGGGTCGGGCCGGAGAACAGCGCCCAGCTGGTCGAGAGCGCCGTGTACATCATGATGGTGACGGCGATGGAGAGCCAGTAGCCGTCAGCGATAAGCGGAACGAAGGCGGCGGCTAGCGCGATCAGGACGCCGAGTGCGAGTTTCAGACGTTCGCTCATCAGGCGCTCCGACGGCCAAACAGGCCTTGCGGGCGGAACAGCAGAACGGCGAGGAAAATGGCGTAGGCGGCGACCAGCGTCAGGCCCGGGTCGACGATCGTGGCGACGGCCGTCTCGACCAGTCCCAGGATCAGCGCCGCGATGATCGCGCCGCGGATGTCCCCGACGCCACCCATGATGACGATGATCAGCGCCTTCATGGTGAACAGCACACCGGCAGAGGCGTCGAGGGTGACAAAGGTCGAGATCAGGCAGCCGCCGAGCGCTGTAACCATGCCGCCGAGGGAGAAGGCGAGGGCGGATACTTTGCCAACATCGATGCCGACAAGGCGTGCCGAACCCGGCGAGACGGCGACGGCGCGGACCGCGAGTCCTGAGCGTGACCGGTTGAGCCAGAGGTAGAGCGCGGCGGCTATGGCGGCGGCGACGAGCGCGGCGACCAGGCGGTTCGCGGCAACGGTCGAGCCGAGCAGGGAGATGGGCCAGGCAAGGAAGGAATAGGTGAAGTATTCCGCCTGCAGGCTGACCATCAGACCGACGAAGAAGAAGCTCATTCCGAAGGTGGCGAGAATGGTGTCGACCTCAAGCTGTCCGCGCGATTTGGCTCGTTTCACCAGCGGGCGCAGGAACAGCGCGTAGATCGCCCAGCTGCCGGCGAACGCTAGAGGCGCGATCAGAAACAGCGTCAGAAGCGGACTCAAACCGAAGCTGACGAAGGCCCAGAAAGCCGCGAGGCCGCCGAGCACGAGGACTTCCCCGTTGGCCAGGTTCATGATTCTGGCAACGCCGTACTGCAGGTTCAGGCCCATAGCGACCAGCGCATAGGCGCCCCCGAGCAGCAGGCCGGAGATCACGATATCCATGGCGGTTGTCCGGTTCTGAAAAAGGAGGGCCGGCCCGAGGCATCAAGGCCGGCCCAGGGCAGGCTACTTCCAGCCTTTCTTGGCGACCGGGGCAACGCTGTCGCCCATCCCGGTATCCGCAACCGCGACGAAATGGCCGTTCCGCCACTGACCGACGGACCAGTAGCGTTCCGAGTTGTTGTGTGCGTCGAACTTGATGGTTCCGATGACTGTGTCGAAGGCATTGTTCTTGATATAGGCGGTCACGGCCTCACGATCTGTCGTGTCGGCCCCCTCGATCGCCTGCTGCAGCACCTGCAGCGCGGAATAGTAGGTTGCCGAGGCCCAGAAGTCCGGTGCCTTGCCTGTCACTTCCTGATGCCGCTTGCGGTAGGCCTTCATCGCGTCTGTCTCGGGATTGACGCCGCCCGCACCGAGATTGCCCTCGATCGCGCCGCCGAATTTCCCGGCATAGGCAGGGAAGGCGGTCGCGACGGCGGTGTAGAAAGCACCGACCTGCAGGTCCTCGATGATCGCCTGTTCCGTCAGAGCGAAGGTGTCCGGCGGATAGGACCAGGCGACGAAGGCATCGGGATCGGCGGCCTTCGCGCCCTTCACGACGGGCGAGAGGTCCGGGGTGCCGAGCGGATAGGACTTGTCGTAGACGATCTCGAAGCCGGCGGCGGTGAATTTCTCACGGGCGACATCGGCAAGCTCGATCCCGAAGGCGTCGGCGACATTCACCATCGCCACCTTGCTGCCGATCACGCCGTCGCTGCGCAGCTTCTCCAGCGTCCGCGTCGCGCCCTCGACGAAGCCCGTGGTCGAGCCGAGGGTGAAGAACATGTTCGGGAATTTGGCCGTCAGCTCGTGAATCTCGTCGGTGATCGCGGTGACGGCGATCATCGGGTAGTTGTACTTCGCATAGATCGGGGCGGCCGCGATGTTGAAGCCTGTGCCGTAGGGCGCGACCATGAAGTCGACCTCGTCCTGCGTGGCGAGGCGCTGGACCGCCTTGATATGTTCTGCCGGGTTCGTCTTGTCGTCATATTGAACAAGTTCGACCGGACGGCGCTTGCCGCCGACCATGAGGCCGCCCTTGGCATTCACCTCTTCGAGCCAGAGCTGCACGTTCGGCAGATGCGTCACCGCTTCGCCGCCGGCGAGCGGGCCGCTCAGATGGGCCACCATTCCAAGTTTTATCGGGGTCTCGGCTTTGGCGCCGTGCGATAACCCGAAACTCAGGGCAAGCGCAGCGGCTGCGCACGCAAACATGCGTCGGTTCATGGTTCTTCCTCCCTCGGTTGCAGCTCTTTTTGACTCGGCCGCCTGGAAATGAATCCATAATTGCCGGTGGCTGGCAAGAAAATGACACTGAATCCAATGGAATTGTCGAATGGGAGAAAATTATGTATCCATAAATGTCTTGTTTTTCAGGCTGCAGACCCGGCTCGACTCTCGGGAGATGAATGAAATGAACCACTTGGTGGTACCCGAAGCGGATGAGAGTGCGGCGGACAAACGCATTCTGTCGGCGCTGCGCCGGATGATCATCGACGGGACGCTCGCCGAGGGAACCAAGGTCTCGGAAGTGATCGTCGCAGACATGTTCGGGGTTTCGAGGACGCCCGCGCGTCTGGCACTCCGCACGCTCGAGGTCGAGGGCCTGATCCGCAAACGGGACGGGCGCGGGTTTACGGTTCAGGAATTCAATCTTGGCGACATCAAGCACGCCTACGAGGTCCGCGGCGTGTTGGAGGGGCTTGCCGCAGGCACCATGGCGAAGACTGGTATCTCCGAGGAGGCGTCCGCCCGGTTGCACGAGGCTGTGGGGGAAATGGCACGCGCCTTGGATGCGGATCTTGATCCGCCCTGCAAGGCGCTGCTCTATCAGGACGGCAACGTCTCG
>NZ_JAEPQA010000051.1 GCF_017640745.1 Nisaea sp.
GTCTTACCGTGGTCGACGTGGCCGATCGTCCCAATGTTGCAGTGCGGCTTATTCCGCTGAAACTTTTCCTTCGCCATGGTTCTAGGCTCCGTACCTTTGGTTCTTCGTTTTCGTTACCGACACTAGCGGAGCATCAGGCCAGGTTCGCGCGGACTTCGTCCGCAACCGCCTGGGGCACCTGCTCATAGTGGTCGAACTGCATGGTGTACTGTGCACGTCCCTGGCTCATGGAGCGCAGGGTATTCACATAGCCGAACATGTTGGCCAGCGGCACCATGGCTTCAATGACGCGGGCATTGCCGCGCTGATCCATGCCACCCACCTGGCCACGGCGGCTGTTCAGGTCGCCGATGATGTCGCCCATGTAATCTTCCGGGGTCACGACCTCGACCTTCATGATCGGCTCGAGGAGCTTCGGACCCGCCTTCTGCATGCCTTCCTTGAAGGCCGCACGCGACGCGATTTCGAACGCCAGCACGCTGGAGTCGACATCGTGGAAGGCGCCGTCGATCAGCTCGACCTTGAAGTCGATCACCGGGAATCCGGCGAGCACGCCGGTATCCTTCGAGCTTTCCAGACCTTTCTGGACGCCCGGGATGTATTCCTTCGGGATCGCGCCGCCGACGATCTTGTTCTCGAACACAAAGCCTTCGCCGACCTCGGACGGACCGAACACCAGCTTCACCCGGGCGAACTGACCGGAACCGCCGGTCTGCTTCTTGTGGGTATAGTCGATCTCGGCGGTCTTCGTGATCGTTTCGCGATAGGCGACCTGCGGGGCGCCGACATTCGCGTCGACCTTGAATTCGCGCTTCATGCGGTCGACCAGGATCTCGAGATGGAGTTCGCCCATGCCCTTGATCACGGTCTGGCCGCTCTCGTGGTCGACGGAGACCCGGAAGGACGGATCTTCGGCCGCGAGGCGCTGCAGGGCGTTGGACATCTTTTCCTGGTCGCCCTTGGTCTTCGGCTCGACGGCAACCTCGATGACCGGATCCGGGAACTCCATACGCTCCAGGATGACCTGCTTGGTCGGGTCGGTCAGGGTGTCACCGGTCGTGGTGTTCTTCAGGCCCGCGATGGCGACGATGTCACCGGCGCGCGCTTCCTTGATGTCTTCGCGGCTGTTGGAATGCATCAGCAGCATGCGGCCGACGCGCTCGCGGTTGTCCTTAACGGTGTTCATGACCGAGCTGCCGGTCTCGAGAACGCCGGAATAGACGCGCACGAAGGTCAGGGAGCCGACGAACGGGTCGTTCATGATCTTGAACGCCAGCGCGGAGAACGGCTCGGTGTCGTCCGGGTTGCGCTTGATCGGGGTCTCGCCGTCCATGGCGACGCCGTTGACCGCGCCAACGTCGAGCGGGCTCGGCAGGAAGTCGACAACCGCATCGAGAAGCGGCTGGACGCCCTTGTTCTTGAAGGCGGAGCCGCAGAGGACCGGAACGAACTTGCCCTTGACGGTGCCCTTGCGGATGCAGGCCTTGAGAACTTCGATGCTCGGCTCGTTACCTTCGAGATAGGCTTCCATCGCGTCGTCGTCCATTTCGACGGCGGTCTCGACGAGCGTGGAGCGATACTCCTCGGCCTTGTCCTTAAGGTTGTCCGGAATGTCGACGATCTCGAACTTGGCGCCGAGGGATTCGTCGAGCCAGCGGATCGCCTTCATCTGCAGAATGTCGACGACACCCGCGAAGTCGGACTCGGCACCGAGCGGCATCTGCATGACCAGCGGGTTCGCACCCAGGCGATCGACGATCATGTCAACGCAGCGATAGAAGTCCGCACCGATGCGGTCCATCTTGTTGACGAAGCAGATCCGCGGGACGCGGTACTTGTCGGCCTGACGCCAGACGGTCTCGGACTGCGGCTCGACACCGGCGACGGAGTCGAACACGGCAACGGCACCGTCGAGCACACGGAGGGAACGCTCCACCTCAATGGTGAAGTCGACGTGGCCCGGGGTGTCGATGATGTTGATCCGGTGATCCTGCCAGAAACAGGTCGTCGCGGCCGAGGTGATGGTGATCCCCCGCTCCTGCTCCTGCTCCATCCAGTCCATGGTCGCGGCGCCGTCATGCACCTCACCGATCTTGTAAGACCGGCCGGTGTAGTACAGCACGCGTTCCGTGGTCGTGGTCTTACCGGCATCGATGTGAGCCATGATGCCGATATTGCGATAGCGCTCGAGCGGATGAGTCCTAGCCATGGCGTCCGTCCAAAATCCCTGGGTTACCAGCGGTAGTGCGAGAAAGCTTTGTTGGCGTCGGCCATGCGGTGCGTGTCTTCACGCTTCTTCACAGCAGCGCCACGATTGTTGACCGCGTCCATCAGCTCGCCGGAGAGACGGTCCACCATCGTGTTTTCGGAGCGCTTGCGCGCCGCATCGATGGTCCAGCGGATGGCCAGCGCCTGCGCACGGTCGGAGCGAACCTCGACCGGCACCTGGTAGGTCGCACCACCGACACGGCGGGAGCGCACTTCCACATGCGGCTTCACGTTGGCGAGCGCCTCGTGGAACACGGCGACCGGCTGCTGGCCGGTGCGCGCCTCGATCTTGTCGAAGGCACCGTAGACGATGCTTTCGGCAACCGAGCGCTTGCCGTCATACATGAGGCAGCTCATGAACTTCGAAACGACCTCGTCGCCGAATTTGGCGTCGGGCAGAACTTCACGTTTCTCTGCGCGATGGCGTCGGGACATCCAAGTCTCTCCTTACTTCGGACGCTTCGCGCCGTACTTCGAACGGCGCTGACGGCGGTCCTTGACACCCTGGGTGTCCAGCGTGCCGCGGATAATGTGATAACGAACGCCCGGAAGGTCCTTCACACGGCCGCCGCGGATCATCACGACGGAGTGTTCCTGAAGGTTGTGGCCTTCACCCGGAATGTAGCTCGTCACTTCGAAGCCGTTGGTCAGACGAACACGCGCGACTTTACGCAACGCGGAGTTCGGCTTTTTCGGCGTCGTGGTGTACACGCGCGTGCACACGCCACGCTTTTGCGGGCAGGCTTCCAGCGCGGGCACTTTATTGCGAACGACAGGCGCCTTACGGCCCTGCCGAATCAGCTGGTTGATCGTCGGCATTCAGTCGATCCCTCTCGACTACAAAACACATTGCGCAAACAACGATCAGCCCCAGGGCCCTGCCCTAGCGGCCTACCGTCGTCTCTGCTTCGGGGTTCGCATGCGAACCTATTTAAGTTCCAGCATTTCGCCGAGGCTGCGTCTGACCTGTCGCGCCGTTTCCGACAACGGTGTCACCACCAGCCCTGCAAAGGCTGGCGGATACTATTTATCTGCCCCCTGTGGGTCAAGAACAGTTTTCGGCTTTTTTCCGCATAGCGCCTATCTGTGCAATGCAGGGCGCGCAGCTACTAAATCAGCGGTCCGGGAAATGTTTTTCGAACCGGAAGCGCCCCTTTGGCGCAATTTTGTGACTCCCCTCTTCCGGCCGCTTCCGGCGGGAAAGAGAAACGGCGCCCGGACTCGCATCCGGACGCCGCTTTTCGTTCGACTCGAACGATGTGTCTTTCGACTCGCCTTATTCGGCGGCCGGGACCTGTTCGCCTTCCTCGGCGAGCGCCGGCGCTTCTTCCTGAGCCGGGGCCAGCGCGCGGTCGCGATCGGCGGCAAGGCGCTTCAGGCGGTTCATCACGCTGCCGGTACCGGCCGGGATCAGGCGGCCGACGATGACGTTTTCCTTCAGGCCTTCGAGCTGGTCCTTCTTGCCGGAAACCGCCGCCTCGGTGAGGACGCGGGTGGTTTCCTGGAAGGACGCGGCCGAGATGAAGGAACGCGTCTGCAGCGAGGCCTTGGTGATGCCCTGCAGGATCGGGATCGCCTTCGCCGGGCGCAGATCCTCGGCAAGCGCCTTTTCGTTCGCTTCCTCGAACTCGTCACGATCGACGATCTCGCCAACCAGCAGCGTGGTGTCGCCGGCATCGGAGATTTCGACCTTCTGCAGCATCTGGCGAACGATCACTTCAATATGCTTGTCGTTGATCTTCACGCCCTGCAGTCGATAGACGTCCTGGATCTCGTTGATGAGATATTCGGCGAGCGCCGGAACCCCGAGAACGTTGAGGATGTCGTGCGGCACCGGGTTGCCGTCCATAAGCAGATCGCCGACCTGGACATAGTCGCCTTCCTGAACCGCGAGGTGCTTGCCCTTCGGGATCAGGTATTCGACCGTTTCCTTTTCCTCGTCCTGCGGGACCACCATGATCCGGCGCTTGGTCTTGTAGTCCTTGCCGAATTCGACGCGGCCTTCGCTTTCGCTGATGATCGCGTAATCCTTCGGCTTGCGGGCTTCGAAGAGTTCCGCGACGCGCGGCAGACCGCCGGTGATGTCGCGGGTCTTGGAGGATTCCCGCGGAATACGGGCGAGCACGTCGCCGGCCCGGACCTTCGCGCCGTTGTCGACCGAGAGGATCGCGTCCACCGACATGAAGTAACGGGCTTCGAGACCGTTCGCGAGCTCGATGACCTCGCCCGCATCGTCACGCAGGGTGATGCGCGGACGCAGATCGCCGCCACGGGCCTGCTGCTTCCAGTCGATGACCACGCGGGAGGCGATACCGGTCGCTTCGTCGGTGACCTCCTTCATGGAGACGCCGTCGACGAGGTCGACATAGTGCGCGGTACCTTCCTTCTCGGTGATGATCGGAATGGTATACGGATCCCAGTCCGCCAGCTTGTCGCCCGGCTTGACCTGCTGATCGTCGTCGACGAACAGGCGGGAGCCGTACGGGATACGGTGACGGGCACGCTCGCGGCCCTGCTCGTCGGCCAGCACCACCTCGGTGTTCCGGCTCATGACGATCAGAACGCCGTCGGAGTTCTTCACCACGTTCCGGTTCAGCACCTTCACCTTGGCGTCGAAGGACGTCTCGATGCTGGACTGCTCGGCACCACGCTGGGCGGCGCCGCCGATGTGGAAGGTCCGCATGGTCAGCTGGGTGCCCGGCTCGCCGATGGACTGGGCGGCGATCACGCCGACCGCCTCACCGATATTGACGCGGGTACCGCGCGCGAGGTCGCGGCCGTAGCAGCTGGCACAGACGCCGACCTTGCTTTCGCAGGTCAGGACCGAGCGCAGGCGCACTTCGTCGATACCGGCCCGCTCGATCGCATCGACCAGCGGCTCGTCGATGATCGTGCCGGCCTTGGCGAGGGTTTCGCCGGACAGCGGCGCGACCAGATCGTCAGCCGTGGTGCGGCCGAGGATACGTTCGCTCAGCGGCTCGATCACTTCGCCGCCCTCGACGACCGCCTTCACCGAGATGCCGCGGTCGGTGCCGCAATCCTCTTCGGTGATGATGCAGTCCTGGGCAACATCGACGAGGCGGCGCGTCAGATAACCGGAGTTCGCGGTCTTCAGCGCCGTGTCGGCGAGACCCTTACGGGCGCCGTGGGTCGAGTTGAAGTATTCAAGAACGGTAAGACCTTCCTTGAAGTTCGAAATGATCGGCGTCTCGATGATCTCACCGGACGGCTTGGCCATCAGGCCGCGCATGCCGGCGAGCTGCTTGATCTGCGTCGCGGAACCGCGGGCGCCGGAATGGGCCATCATCCAGACGGAGTTGACGGGCTGGCCCGGCTCCATGTTGGACATGTGCTCCATCATGCGCTCGGCGACGGTGTCGGTGCAGCGCGACCAGACGTCGATCACCTTGTTGTATTTCTCGCCCTGGGTGATGAGGCCGTCGAGATACTGCTGCTCGAACTCCTTCACCTCGTTCTGGGCTTCCTCGACCAGTTCCTGCTTGGCGTCCGGAATGATCAGGTCGTCCTTGCCGAAGGAGATGCCGGCGCGGCAGGCATGGCCGAAACCGAGGCTCATCAGACGGTCGGCAAAGATCACCGTGTCCTTCTGGCCGCAGTGGCGATAGACCATGTCGATGACGTTCTGGACTTCCTTCTTCGTCATCAGCTTATTGATGATCGAATAGGGCAGGTTCGGATTCTTCGGCAGCAGCTGCGCGATCTTCAGGCGGCCCGGCGTGGTCTCCACGCGCTTGGTCACCTCTTCGCCGCTTTCGTCGAAGGTCTGGACACGGGCCTGGATCTTCGTGTGCAGCGTCACCGCGCCGCTGTTCAGCGCGTGCTCGATCTCGCCCATGTCGGCAAAGGCCATGCCCTCGCCCGGCATGCCCTCACGCTCGAGGGTCATGTAGTAGAGGCCGAGAATGATGTCCTGCGACGGCACGATGATCGGCTTGCCGTTCGCGGGGCTGAGGATGTTGTTGGTGGACATCATCAGCACGCGGGCTTCGAGCTGGGCTTCCAGCGAGAGCGGCACGTGGACCGCCATCTGGTCGCCGTCGAAGTCGGCGTTGAACGCGGTACAGACCAGCGGGTGCAGCTGGATCGCCTTGCCCTCGATCAGCACCGGCTCGAAGGCCTGGATGCCGAGACGGTGCAGGGTCGGCGCACGGTTCAGCAGCACCGGATGCTCGCGAATCACCTCTTCGAGGATGTCCCAGACTTCCGGACGCTCTTTCTCCACCATGCGCTTGGCCGCCTTGATGGTGCTGGCGAGGCCATAGAGCTCAAGCTTCGAATAGATGAACGGCTTGAACAGCTCGAGCGCCATCTTCTTCGGCAGGCCGCACTGATGCAGCATCAGGCTCGGGCCGACGACGATGACCGAACGGCCGGAATAGTCGACGCGCTTGCCGAGCAGGTTCTGACGGAAGCGGCCCTGCTTGCCTTTCAGCATGTCGGACAGCGACTTCAGCGGACGCTTGTTGGCGCCGGTGATGACGCGGCCGCGGCGGCCGTTGTCGAACAGGGCGTCGACGGCTTCCTGCAGCATGCGCTTTTCGTTGCGCACGATGATGTCCGGCGCACGCAGCTCGATCAGCCGCTTCAGGCGGTTGTTCCGGTTGATCACCCGGCGATAGAGATCGTTCAGGTCGGAGGTCGCGAAACGGCCGCCATCCAGCGGCACCAGCGGGCGCAGCTCCGGCGGGATGACCGGGATCACGTCGAGGATCATCCATTCCGGACGGCAGCCGGATTCCTCGAAGGCCTCGATCAGCTTCAGGCGCTTGACCAGCTTCTTGCGCTTGGCTTCCGAACCGGTGGTCCGGAGCTCCTCGCGGATGTTTTCCTTTTCCTCGTCGAGATCGAGGCCGGACATCATCTCCTTCAGCGCCTCGGCGCCGATCATGGCCTTGAAGCTGTCCTCGCCGTACTCGTCCTGGGCGTCGAAATACTCTTCCTCACCCAGAAGCTGGCGGTACTTGAACGGGGTCAGGCCCGGCTCGGTGACGACGAAGCTCTCGAAATACAGGATCCGCTCGAGATCCTTCAAGGTCATGTCGAGCAGCAGGCCGATGCGGCTCGGCAGCGACTTCAGGAACCAGATGTGCGCGACCGGCGAGGCCAGCTCGATATGGCCCATCCGCTCGCGGCGGACCTTCGAGAGGGTGACCTCGACGCCGCACTTCTCGCAGATGATCCCGCGATACTTCATGCGCTTGTACTTGCCGCACAGGCACTCGTAGTCCTTGATCGGACCGAAGATCCGGGCGCAGAACAGACCGTCGCGCTCCGGCTTGAAGGTCCGGTAGTTGATGGTTTCGGGCTTCTTGATCTCGCCGAAGGACCAGGAGCGGATCCGCTCCGGGCTCGCGATCGCGATCCGGATGTGATCGAAGCTCTGCGGGCCGGACGGCTGACCAAAGACGTTCATCAACTCGTTCATCAAGCATCTCCTTACGTCACTGGGACGTTATGCGCCGACTTATTGCTAAGTCTGAGCGACGCGCCCGGTCGCGGCAAGTCCGCTCCCGGAGGGATAGAGAACCGGGCGGGATCCCGCGGGATCCGCCCGGAAAGTCTTACAGCTGCTCCTGCTCGAGCTCGACATTGAGGCCGAGGGAGCGGAGTTCCTTCACGAGAACGTTGAAGGATTCCGGAATACCGGCCTCGAAATTGTCGTCGCCGCGCACGATCGCTTCGTACACCTTGGTCCGGCCGGACACGTCGTCCGACTTCACCGTCAGCATTTCCTGCAGGGTATAGGCGGAGCCATAGGCTTCGAGGGCCCAGACCTCCATTTCCCCGAAACGCTGACCGCCGAACTGCGCCTTGCCGCCCAGCGGCTGCTGGGTGACGAGGCTGTACGGGCCGATCGAACGGGCGTGGATCTTGTCGTCCACCAGGTGATGCAGCTTCAGCATGTAGATGTAGCCGACGGTCACCTTGCGGTCGAAGACCTCGCCGGTCCGGCCGTCGATCAGGGTGACCTGACCGGTCGAGTCGAGACCCGACAGCTTCAGCATGTCGACGATGTCTTCCTCGCGGGCGCCGTCGAACACCGGGGTGCCCATCGGAACGCCGCGGCTGAGGTTGCCGGCCAGCTCAAGGACCTCTTCGTCGCTGAGCGGCGCGATCTCCGCCTTGTACTGTTCCTCGCCATAGACCTTTTCGAAGAGCTTCCTGAAGTCGCCCGTCTTTGCGGTCCGGTTGATCTCGGAGAGCAGCTGGTTGATCTGCAGACCGAGACCGTGGGAGGCCCAGCCGAGGTGGGTTTCGAGGATCTGACCGACGTTCATGCGGCTCGGCACGCCGAGCGGGTTCAGCACGATGTCGACCGGGGTCCCGTCTTCCAGATACGGCATGTCTTCCGACGGGTTGATCTTGGAGATCACGCCCTTGTTGCCGTGGCGGCCGGCCATCTTGTCGCCCGGCTGCAGCTTGCGCTTCACCGCGACGAAGACCTTGACCATCTTCATGACGCCCGGCGGCAGTTCGTCACCGCGCTGCAGCTTGTCGACCTTATTGTCGAAGCGGGCCTGGAGCTCTTCGACGCTCTTGTCGAATTCGCTCTTCATGCCTTCCAGATATTCCATCCGCGCTTCGTCTTCGACCGCGAACTGGCGCCACTGGCCCTGGGTGTATTCGCCGAGCACCGCTTCGGTGATCTCGACGCCGCCCTTGAAGCCCTTCGGACCGGAAACCGCCTTCTGGCCGAGCAGCTGTTCCTTCAGGCGGGCGAAGAAGCCACGCTCGAGGATCGCCCGTTCGTCGTCGCGGTCCTTCGCCAGACGTTCGATCTCGGCGCGTTCGATGGCGAGCGCACGCTCGTCCTTGTCGACGCCGCGGCGCGAGAAGACCCGCACCTCGACGACCGTACCGGTGACCCCCGGCGGCACCTTCAGGGAGGTGTCGCGGACGTCGGACGCCTTCTCGCCGAAGATCGCGCGCAGAAGCTTTTCTTCCGGCGTCATCGGGCTCTCGCCCTTCGGCGTCACCTTGCCGACCAGAATGTCGCCCGGGTTCACCTCGGCGCCGATATAGACCATGCCGGCTTCGTCGAGGTTCTTGAGGGCTTCTTCACCGACGTTCGGAATGTCGCGGGTGATTTCTTCCTGACCCAGCTTGGTGTCGCGGGCCATGATCTCGAATTCCTCGATATGGATCGAGGTGAACACGTCGTCGCGGACGATGCGTTCGGAGATCAGGATCGAGTCCTCGAAGTTGTAGCCGTTCCAAGGCATGAAGGCGACGAGCACGTTCCGGCCGAGCGCAAGCTCGCCGAGATCCGTGGACGGGCCGTCCGCCATGATGTCGCCGGCGACGACCCGGTCACCGACCTTCACCAGCGGACGCTGGTTGATGCAGGTGTTCTGGTTCGAGCGCTGGAACTTCAGCAGCGTGTAGATGTCGACGTTGCTTTCCGTGGAAGCGGTTTCCTCGGTGGCGCGGACGACGATACGGGTCGCGTCGACCTGGTCGACGATGCCGGACCGCTTGGCGACGATGGTCACGCCGCTGTCGCGGGCGACGCGGGCTTCCATGCCGGTACCGACATAGGGCGCTTCCGCCTTCACCAGCGGCACCGCCTGCCGCTGCATGTTGGAGCCCATCAGCGCGCGGTTCGCGTCATCGTTCTCGAGGAACGGGATGAGCGCGGCGGCGACGGAGACAAGCTGCTTCGGCGAGACGTCGATCAGGTGAATGTCTTCCGGACGGGCCAGACCGAAATCGCCCTGGCGGCGCACCGGAACCAGCTCTTCGACGAAGCGATTGTCCTTGTCGATCGGCGCGTTCGCCTGGGCGACTGTGTAACGGCCCTCTTCCATCGCGGAGATGTAGCGCACCTCGTCGGTCACCTTGCCGTCCACGACCTTGCGGTATGGGGTTTCGATGAAGCCGTACTGGTTTACGCGGGCATAGGTGGCGAGCGAGTTGATCAGACCGATGTTCGGGCCTTCCGGCGTCTCGATCGGGCAGATCCGGCCGTAGTGGGTCGGGTGCACGTCGCGCACCTCGAAGCCCGCCCGCTCGCGGGTCAGACCGCCCGGGCCAAGCGCCGAAAGGCGGCGCTTGTGGGTGATCTCGGAGAGCGGGTTGGTCTGGTCCATGAACTGCGAAAGCTGCGAGGAGCCGAAGAATTCGCGCACCGCGGCGGCAGCCGGCTTCGCATTGATCAGGTCATGCGGCATCACGGTGTCGATCTCGACCGAGCTCATGCGCTCGCGGATCGCACGCTCCATGCGGAGCAGGCCGACACGGTACTGGTTTTCCATCAGCTCGCCGACGGACCGGACACGGCGGTTGCCGAGATGGTCGATGTCGTCGATCTCGCCCTTGCCGTCCTTCAGGTCGACCAGGATCTTCAGGATCGCCAGGATGTCTTCCTTGCGCAGCACGCGGAGCTGATCGTCGGTTTCCTGGTCCAGACGGGCGTTCATCTTCACCCGGCCGACCGCGGAGAGATCGTAGCGCTCGCTGTCGAAGAACAGGCCGTCGAAAAGGCTTTCGGCGGTCTCGAGGGTCGGCGGCTCGCCCGGGCGCATGACCCGGTAGATGTCGACCAGCGCTTCCTCTCGGGTGGTGTTCTTGTCGAGCGCGAGGGTGTTGCGCAGATAGGCGCCGACCGTGACGTAGTCGATCGCCAGGACCGGCAGATCCTCGACGCCGGTGTCGACGATCATCTGCAGCAGTTCTTCGGTGATCTCGTCGCCGGCCTCAACCAGCACTTCGCCGGTTTCCGGATTGACGATGTCGATGGCGATGAACTGACCGAGCAGGTCCTCGCTCGGAACATAGACCTCCTTGAGGCCGCCTTCGATCAGTTTGCGCGAGAGGCGCGGCGTCATCTTGTCACCGAGCTTGGCGACGACTTCGCCGGACGCGGCATCGACCAGATCGCGGGACAGCTTCTGGCCGCGCAGGCGGTCGCCGTTGAACTCGGTCTTCCAGCCTTCGCCGTTCTTCTGATAGGTGACGCTCTCGTAGAAGTAGCTGAGGATGTCCTCGGCGGAGAGACCGGTCACCATGGCGCGGTTCGGTTCTTCACCGGTCTCGTGGCACTTCTTCAGATAAGCCTCGGACTCGTCGCTCATCAGGGCCAGCAGCAGCGTGGTCGCGGGCAGCTTGCGGCGGCGGTCGATGCGCACATAGAGGATGTCCTTGGCGTCGAATTCGAAATCGAGCCAGGAACCGCGATACGGGATCACCCGGGCGGCGAAGAGATATTTGCCCGACGAGTGGGTCTTGCCCTTGTCGTGATCGAAGAAGACGCCCGGCGAGCGGTGCATCTGGGAGACAATGACCCGTTCTGTCCCGTTGATGACGAAGGTACCGTTCTTCGTCATCAGCGGCATGTCGCCCATGTAGACGTCCTGCTCCTTGATGTCGCGGATGGAGCGGGAACCGGTCTCTTCCTCGACGTCCCAGACGACGAGACGCAGCGTGACCTTCAGCGGCGCGGCAAAGGTGATGCCCCGCTGCTGGCATTCCTCGACGTCGTACTTCGGCGTCTCAAGCTCGTAGCTGACGAACTCGAGCATGGCGCGCTCGGAGAAGTCCTTGATCGGGAAGACGGACTTGAACACTTCCTGCAGCCCGAGTACCTCGCGGTTCTCCGGCGCGACGTCCTTCTGCAGGAACAGATCGTAGGAGCTTTTCTGCACCTCGATCAGGTTCGGCATCGGGGATACTTCGGAAATGCGTCCGAAATCCTTGCGCACACGCTTGCGACTGGTGAAGGAAC
This sequence comes from Nisaea sp., assembly GCF_017640745.1. Classification (GTDB taxonomy): domain Bacteria; phylum Pseudomonadota; class Alphaproteobacteria; order Thalassobaculales; family Thalassobaculaceae; genus Nisaea. Next base: position 12,014 of record NZ_JAEPQA010000051.1, read on the forward strand.
CAACGGAGGAAATCGCCATGGTCAAACCTCGCCCACCTTTGATCTATCTGGAGCGGTCGGGACGGGTATCCGTCCGCTCCATGGCTCCCGCGCCCGTCGCGAGAGCCGCCTGTTCAGCCAACCGGGAGACCCGGCCTCCCGGCCTTACCGCTGGGGCGCCCCTGCGCCAACGGTAAGAACGGGAAAAGGGCAGGGCAACGCGCGCACCGTCCGGCACGCGCGTACCCCACCCGTATTTCCAAGTAACGCCAAGGCGTTACTTCAGCTCGACGGTAGCACCTGCTTCTTCGAGCTTCTTCTTGAGTTCCGCGGCTTCGTCCTTGGAAGCGCCTTCCTTCACAGGCTTCGGCGCACCTTCGACGAGGTCCTTGGCTTCCTTCAGACCGAGACCGGTGATCGCGCGAACTTCCTTGATCACGTTGATCTTCTTGTCACCGGCAGAAGCCAGGATGACGTCGAAGGAGTCCTTTTCTTCGGCGGCAGCCGCACCACCGGCGTCACCGCCAGCAGCAGCAGCAACAGCAACCGGAGCGGCGGCGGAAACGCCCCACTTCTCTTCGAGCATCTTCGACAGTTCGGCCGCTTCGAGGACCGTCAGGGAAGAGAGCTCATCAACAAGCTTCTCAAGATCAGCCATTTTCAAATACTCCAGACTTGAGCTTCGTTAAACGGAGTGGATCGACCACTCACCCCTCTTTGCTGCTGTAGGCGCTGATCACGCGGGCAACCTGTCCACCAGGTGCCTGCAGGACACCGGCGATACGCGTCGCCGGGGTCTGGATCATGCCAAGCAGCTTTGCACGCAGTTCGTCGAGGGACGGCAACTTCGCGAGAGCCTTGACGGCGTTGACGTCGAGAACTTTCGTTCCCATAGCGCCACCGACAATCGTCAGTTTCTCGTTTCCATTGGCGAACTCGACGGCAACCTTGGCGGCCGCAACCGGATCGGACGACGTAGCAATCGCCGTCGGACCCGTGAAGGACGCGTCAAGGTTTTCGTACTCCGTGCCTTTCAGAGCGAGACGAGCGATCCGATTTTTCGTGACTTTGTATCGGGCACCTGCTGCACGCATCTTGCCGCGGAGGTCATTGACCTCATCGACCGTCAGCCCGACCTGATGGGTGACCACGACAACCGCGGCCTCCGAAAAGGTCTTGTTCAGGGTCTCGACCAGAGCCGCTTTTTCAGTACGGTTCACTGATCATCTCCGCATCTGCGGGCCTCGGCACCATGCCGAAGCCGCCTTTGCACATGAACCGACGAACACCATGCCCGTCGGCCCGGTTCGCCTGTCCCAGAAGCTCAAACGTCAGACATCTCCGGCCGGAGCCGGAATCGAAATCCGTTATCACCCCCGTCTATACGGGAAATTAAGCCGCCGCGGCCGAGACCCCTTTGGCACCCGTAGTCTTGGACAGGTCGGAGCCGGTCCCGAAGGTCCGGCTCCATTTCCCGGCCCCGAAAGGCCGGAACTTCAACGACAGGCTCAGGCAGAACCGAGAGCCGCCGTATCCACTTTCACGCCCGGCCCCATGGTGGAGCTGAGAGCGACGCGCTTGACGTAAGTGCCCTTGGCGCCCGTCGGCTTCGCGCGGTTGATCGCATCGACGAACGCGGTCGCGTTCTCGAGAAGCTGGTCCTCGGAGAAGCTCGCCTTGCCGATACCGGCATGCACGATGCCGGCGCGCTCGACGCGGAACTCCACCTGACCTGCCTTGGCGGCGGTCACGGCAGCACCGACATCGGCGGTCACGGTGCCGAGCTTCGGGTTCGGCATCAGGCCGCGCGGGCCCAGCACCTTACCGAGGCGGCCGACGAGGGCCATCATGTCCGGGGTCGCGATGACGCGGTCGAAGTCCATCCGGCCGTCCTGGATTTCCTTCATCAGGTCATCCGCACCGACGATCTCGGCGCCGGCGGCGCGGGCTTCGTCAGCCTTCGCATCCTTGGCAAAAACCGCGACGCGCACCGATTTGCCGGTACCGTGCGGCAGCGCGACGACGCCGCGCACCATCTGGTCGGCATGACGCGGGTCGACACCGAGGTTCATCGAGATCTCGACGGTCTCGTCGAACTTCGCCTTGGCGCCGCTCTTCACCAGTTTCACCGCTTCGGCGAGGCCATGCAGCTTCAGCCGATCGACGTTTTCATAGGCGCCCTTGAGACGCTTGCCCTGCTTCGCCATCGTCTTACTCCACAACCTCGACGCCCATGGAACGGGCGGAACCGCGGATCATTTGGCACGCGCCTTCGAGATCGACGGCGTTCAGATCCGGCATCTTCGCTTCGGCGATCTCACGGACCTGGTCCATGGTGATCTTGCCGACGATTTCCTTGCTCGGGTTGCTCGCGCCCTTCGGAAGCTTCGCGGCCTTCTTGATGAAGAAGCTGGCCGGCGGAGTCTTCGTGACGAAGCTGAAGGTGCGGTCCTGATAGGCGGTGATGACGACCGGGATCGGCATGCCCTTTTCAAGGTTGCCGGTCGCGGCGTTGAACGCCTTGCAGAATTCCATGATGTTCAGGCCGCGCTGACCCAGCGCCGGACCGACCGGCGGAGACGGGTTCGCTTCACCGGCCTTGATCTCCAGCTTGATATAGCCAGCGATCTTCTTAGCCATAATAAGTACCTCTCACTGTGCCGGGTGGTGCGGGCTTCCAAGGCTTTCTGGAAGACCTCCCACGCGGTCATCTATAGGACGTCAGATCTTCTCGACCTGGGTGTATTCCAGCTCGACCGGCGTCGACCGTCCAAAAATCGACACCGCAACCTTGAGACGGGACTTTTCCTCGTCCACGTCTTCAACATAGCCGTTGAAGGACGCGAACGGCCCGTCGGAAACCCTGACCTGCTCGCCGATCTCGAAGATGACGGACGGCTTCGGCCGCTCGACGCCCTCGGCGACCTGCTTGATGATCCGCTCGGCTTCCGATTTCGAAATCGGCTGGGGCTTGCCCTTGCTGCCGAGGAAACCGGTCACCTTCGGCTGGTCCTGCACCAGGTGCCAGCTCTGGTCGGTCATCACCATCTTGACCAGGATGTAGCCGGGGAAGAACTTGCGCTCTGCGTTCACTTTCGCGCCGCGTCGCATCTCCACGACTTCCTCGGTCGGAACCAGGACCTCTTCGATCAGGTCTTCCATCTCATGCGCAGCGGCTTGCTCGCGAATGGCCTGTGCGACCTTCTTCTCGAAGCCGGAATAGACATGGAGGACGTACCAACGTGCCGCCACAGGCTCAGGCTCCCAATCCCAGAATAAACTTCACACCCCACGACAGCGCGCCATCCACAAGGAAAAAGAAGATAGACGCGAGCGTTACCATGATGAAGACCATCATGGTGCCCACGCCTGTTTCCTTGCGACTCGCCCAGGTTACCTTGGAAACTTCCTGGCGAACCTGACGGACGAATTGCGCCGGAGAAACCTTTGCCATCGTGATCCGTTTCTGTCAGCCGGGCTGTATAGCGCCCCGGCAGAATGAAATCAACTGTGCAGAAGAAGAAGCGTGGCAGGAGTGGCAGGGATCGAACCCGCAACCCCCGGTTTTGGAGACCGGTGCTCTACCAATTGAGCTACACTCCTATGCCGCGCTGCAAGCGGCCGCCCCAGCCCTCCCGATGAAGGACCGGGGCGGCAGCCTGTTACTCGACGATTTTGGCGACGACGCCGGCGCCGACGGTGCGGCCGCCTTCGCGGATCGCGAAGCGCAGGCCTTCATCCATGGCGATCGGCGCGATCAGCTGAACCGTCATCGCGATGTTGTCGCCCGGCATCACCATCTCGGTGCCTTCCGGAAGCTCAACCGTCCCGGTCACGTCCGTCGTGCGGAAGTAGAACTGCGGACGGTAGTTCGAGAAGAACGGCGTGTGACG
>NZ_JAEPQA010000052.1 GCF_017640745.1 Nisaea sp.
CTGGTGTTCCCTGCGCCTCCGATGCCATCCGCCACGCGTTCCGCGCCGCGCCGTCTGTCTAGGTGAGTCCCGTAACGAAGTGATTGCTTTTCCGTGACTTTCTGATGTCTCTTGGTTCCGGTTTCCGGATAAATTTCCGTTAAGATCGAGACGTTCGACTCTGCGTCCCCGACATCTCCGGAAATCGAACTGGAAAATTGACGGGGCGGGCGCGAAGATGCCGCCTCAAACCTTAAGACCGGCACCGGGACCTTCCGGCCCGCGATGGTACTGTCCATCCGGTTCGTCCCCGCGCCGTCATGCTGTTCTCTGAATCGACCGGCTGGATTCCCGATGACCGATGCTCTTGTTCCTGTTTTCGACGGCCACAATGACACGCTGCTTCGCCTCGTCCTTGGCGAGGAGGGGCGCGACGCGCGGAGTTTCTTCGAGGAGGGCAAGAGTGGCCATATCGACTTGCCGCGCGCGCGGAAGGGCGGGCTCTGCGGGGGCCTCTTCGCCATGTTCACGCCGTCACGCATGTCGGACGATGGGTCTCTGGAACTGTCGCCGCGCGATCCTGCGAATTTCGCCCCGGTCTCGCGTGCGGTCGCCGAGCCCTTCACCCGGCGCATGATCGAGATGGCGAAGAGCGTTGAAGCCTTGTCCGGCGGGGCCGTGGTGATCGCCCGTTCGGTTGCCGAGGCGCGTCTGGCGATGGCGGACGGCAAGCTCGCGATCATCCTGCATATCGAGGGCGTCGAGTGCCTGAAGACCGACCTCTCCAACCTGCACGGTCTTTATCAGGCGGGTCTGAGGTCGCTCGGCCCGGTCTGGAGCCGGAAGAACGATTTCGGCGATGGCGTGCCGATGAATTTCCCGTCCTCGCCCGATACCGGTACCGGTCTGACCGATGCGGGACGCGACCTGATCCGTGCCTGCAACACCATGGGCATCATGGTCGATCTCTCGCATATCACGGAGAAGGGGTTCTGGGACGTCGCCCGGCTTTCGACCAAGCCGCTGGTGGCATCGCACTCGAACGTGCACGCGATCTGTCCCTCGCCGCGCAACCTTACCGACCGTCAGCTCGAGGCGATCCGGGCGAGCGGAGGCCTCGTCGGGATCAATTTCCATGTCGGGTTCCTGCGCCCCGACGGGCAGCAGAACGCGGCGACCGACCTCGACCAGGTGGTCGCGCACACGGACTATCTTCTGGAGAAGCTTGGCGAGGACGGTGTCGCGCTGGGCTCGGATTTCGACGGTTGCACCGTGCCGGATGCGATCGGCGACGCGGCAGGTCTGCCGCATCTCATCGACCGGTATCGTCTGGCGGGCTATGGCGAGGAACTGATCCGCAAGATCGCTGCGGAGAACTGGCTGTCGCTGCTGGAGCGGACCGGGATCTGAGCCCGGGAGCGAGACAGGATATCCCGGACCCCCGCGAAGGAGGTCCGGGATAGAAAGTCGGTCAGTCGACCTTCAGATTGGCGGCGAAAGAGCGGCCACGGCGGGAATCTTCTTCCAGCTCGTAGCTGATCTTGGTGCCATCCGGCAGGTCGGTCAGGCCGGCGGTCTGCAGCGCCGTGATGTGCACGAACACGTCGGATCCGCCATCGTCCGGCTTAATGAAGCCATAGCCTTTGGTGGTGTTGAACCACTTAACTGTTCCTGTCGGCATTTTCGTCTCCTTATCAAATCAATGCCATGACCCAAGCCGGTCCGGTGCCCCCGGATCGGCCGTGACCCGATCGCGAGGTTATGCGGCCTCGCGACGTTTAGAGGCCTTGCGGCGGAGGGGCGCTTCACCCCCGCCGTTCGGCTTTCCGTGATGTTGCTGCCGCTTCGGCTTGTCGCCGGACTTCTGCTGCTGTCCGCCGGATTTCTGGCCGGAAGGCGGTCCGCTGCGCCGCCGTCCGCGGCTCTTGCGGGAGCCGTTCGGACGATTGCCGCCGTCGTTTGCCGGACGCCGTTCCGGAGCCGTTCCGCCAACCACCTCGATGCGCTGGCCGGTCAGGCGCTCGATATCGAGCAGATAGGCGAATTCGTCCGGATCGCAGAGCGAGAGGGCGGCACCGTCGGTGCCGGCGCGCGCCGTGCGGCCGATGCGGTGCACGTAGCTTTCCGGCTCGTTCGGCAGTTCGAAATTGATCACGTGAGTCACGTCACTGACATCGATCCCGCGCGCGGCAATATCGGTCGCGACAAGGGCGCGCACGGCGCCCTGCTTGAACCGTTTCAGGGCCTTCTGACGGGCGCTCTGGGTCTTGTTGCCGTGCAGGGCTTCGGATTCGATACCTTCGGCGGTCAGCATCTTGGAGATGCGGTCCGCCTTATGCTTGGTCCGGGTGAAAATGATCACCTTGTTGTACTCGGGATTGCTCATCACCTTGAGAAGCACGCTCTTCTTGTTCGAGGCGGCCTCAACGTGATGAACGGTCTGGTGGATGCGCTCCACCGTCAGCTGCTCCGGCGTCACTTCGACACGGGCAGGGTCGTTCAGGAGAAACTGAGCCAGCTGCTCGACCTTCGGCGGCATGGTTGCCGAGAAGAGCAGGCTCTGCCGGGCCGACGGCACCAGCTGGGCAATCTTGCGCACATCATGGATAAAGCCCATGTCGAGCATCCGGTCGGCTTCGTCGAGCACCAGGTGCGAGACCCCGTCGAGGAGCACGCAGTTCTGCTGCACGAGATCGAGCAGGCGACCGGGAGTGGCGACGAGGATGTCCGTACCGCGGGCAAGCGCCGCGCGCTGCGGTCCGAAAGAGACGCCGCCGACGATGACGACCTGCTTCAAGCGCAGGTGCCGGGTATAGACCGCGATATTCTCGCCGATCTGAACCGCCAGTTCGCGGGTCGGGGCGAGGATCAGCACACGCACCGATTTCGGCGCGGGCTTGCGGCGGCCGGCCTTGTCGGCCTCCGCGAGCTGATTGAGGATCGGCAGCGAAAATGCGGCCGTCTTCCCGGTGCCCGTCTGCGCGATCGCGAGCAGGTCGCGGCGCTCGAGGAGCAGGGGGATAGATTGCTGTTGGATAGGGGTCGGGGTTTCGTATCCCGCTTCCTTCAGGGAACGCAGGATGGGCTCGCACAAGGCGAGCTCTGAAAAAGTCTGATAGGTCACAGAGTCATTGAGTCCATTACAACGGGGCGCTATCGGGTCCGGAAACCATAGACAGGGCTTCGTATTTGACCGTCTTCCACGCGCACCTGGAGCTAACGGAGTTTCATCCAATTGCGGCGTGACAGAAGGTCAACCATGCGGCAAACCGTCGCGCGATCACCCCGCGTCGCCAATAGGAGTGGTGGTTAATGCCCGAGAAGTCAAGGACTTGATTTCGCATGGCGGGGCTGCGCCGGACCGTTCACGGTTCCGTGAACGGGTCAGGCAGTGTTGAGGCTTTCGGCTTTCTGCTTCAGTTGAGCCTTCAGGATTTTGCCCGTAGCGGTTGCCGGAAGCGCCTCCAGGAAGACGTAGTGGCTCGGGCATTTGTAGGGCGCAAGGTTGGCCCGCATGTGACTTTCCAGGGCGGCCTTGTCGATGGATCGCCCGGCAATGGGTTGCACGAAGGCGACCACCTCCTCGTTGTCTCCGGCATTCCGTCCGACGACGGCCGAGAGGGCGATATCGGGATGCGCGGCGAGCACGCCTTCGACTTCAGCGGGGTAGACATTGAAGCCGGAACGGATGATCAGTTCCTTCAGGCGGCCGACGACATAGAGGTTTCCGTCCGCGTCCATCCGTCCGAGATCGCCGGTCTTGAACCATCCGTCGGAGGTCATCACCTTCGCGGTCTGTTCCGGGTCGCGATAATAACCTTTCATCACATTGGCGCCGCGCACCCAGATCTCCCCGACCTCTCCTGTCGCGCGTGGCAGTCCGCTTTCCTGATCGGCGATCCGGCACTCGACGCCGGGAAGCACCGGTCCGACGGTTTCGTCGGACGCCGGAGCCTCCATCCGTGTGGTGGTCACAGTCGGCGAGGTCTCCGTCAGCCCGTAGCCGTTATGCAGCGGCTGGTTCCACATTTTCTCCACCCGCTCCTTGATCGCGAGATCGAGCGGTGCGCCGCCGGCGGAGAGGTAGCGCAGGTTCGGTGCGGGCAGGGGCGCCCCGCGCTTGGCCGCGAGCTCCAGCAGATGCGCATACATCGCCGGCACGCCCTGGAAGATGGTCACACCGTCCTCTGCAAGCGCCCGTGCCGTCTCGACCGGAACGAAGCGCGAGACGGTGCGTAGGTGCCCGCCATGGGCGAGCGTGCCGAGAAACACCGAGGCGAGGCCGAAGACGTGGGAGGTCGGCAATACGCCGTAGGCGAGGTCACGCGGTCCGATCTTGCGGATGCTGCCGGACCCTTCCGCGATGAAGAGCAGGTTGTCGTGGGTCAGCATCACGCCCTTCGGCTGTCCCGTCGTACCGGAGGTATAGATCAGTGCCGCGACCTGGCTTCTGCCGTCCGCATCGAGAGGCTCGGGCATGGCATTTTCGTTCAGCGGCGCGATCTTCAGCTCTCCGACGGGGCCGATATCGAACGGCACGGCATCGGCGGCCTCTGCATGTGCGGCCGCATCGGGCGAGACGGCTGTCGTGTAGATCGTGGTCCGGGCGCCCGAATGCTCTGCGATCTTGCCGATCTCCGCACCGGTGAGGCGGGCATTGATGAGAACGGTCCAGGCGCCGAGGCGCGACAGCGCGAAGATCAGAACCTGCAGGGCGACGGAATTCTCGTTCACGAGAAGCACGCGGTCACCGCCCCTGACGCCGTAATCACGCAGCGCCCGCTCGGCGCGCTCGACCGCCGCTTTCAGTCCCTTGCCGTCGAGCGAGACGGTGTCGTCGCTGACCAGGATGCGGTCGGCCGCGTCCTCCGCCCTGCGATCCACGATCGCGTGCAGGTACGAGCCTTCGGGAAAGCTGCGTTCGAAAGTGCTGGTCATTCTCGGTCCGTTCGGATGCGGGTCTGGATGAGGGCCCGGTCAGGTCTCAGGGGTTGGCGGCGACGACACGGAAACCCTGGCCGCCCATGGTAAGCGTCTCGGCGAGATGCACGAGGCGCGGCCCGAGTTCCTCTTCAAGGAGTTCCTTGGAGAGAAGGAAGCGGGGGCCGCCGCAATTCAGCGCGAAGATCGCCGAACGGTCGGGCAGCAGAACCGGCGCTCCAACCGCATGCACGTCCTTGTGCCAGTCGGCGAGCGAGAGCGTGAAACCGCGTGTCGCAATATCCTCGACCGCCTGGTCGATGCCGTCCTTCAGCTTCGGGAACTTGTCCGGATCCTTGCGCCTGATGTGATCCATCAGATACTCGCGTTCGTCCTCTGGCAGCGCGGCGAGGAAGGCGCGGCCCATTGCTGTTTCGGCGATCGGAATGCGGGAGCCGACATCGAGGCGCAGCGTGAGCGCCCCGTCGCCACGGCAGGTCTCGAGATAGAGCATGGTCAGACGGTCGCGCGTGCCGAGAGAGATCGCCGCGTCGACATCGTTCGCCATTTCCTGCATCAGCGGACGGGCCCGCGCGCGGATATCGAGATTGGCGAGAAAGGAATATCCGAGGGACAGCACGCTCGGGCCGAGCTGATAGAGCCCGGTGCTTTCGTCGAAGGTCAGATAGCCGAGGGTTCGCAGCGTATGGGTCAGGCGAGAGACCGTCGGTTTCGGAAGTTTCGTGCGCTCGGCGAGATCCTGGTTGCCGAGCCCGCCGTCGCCCGGCTGGAACGCCCTCAGGATTTCGAGGCCTCGGGCGAGGGCGGTAACGAATTGGCGGTCTTTGCCGTCTTCAGTCAAATCGTTGTCTTGGGACATTGTGTCTGGTCGTTTCCTTTTTCTGTGCCGGGGACCCTCTTCCCGGCCCCGCCTCTCGACATGGGCGAGTTTCGGGAAATATGCCATGTCGGGCGCGAGCTGGTCAATTTGCGGAACGGAATTCCGCGTGTCGAAACTGACCTGTCCGTCCTCCGGTTCCCGCGCGCTGATCGCGCCGCCCTCGCGGCGATGTCATTTCGGGACGGGGGAAAGCTATACTAGCGTGCGCGCCGCATCCCTCCCGGAGAAAGTAACGGAGATCTTGTCGTGCTCTTGACGCGTCGTCTGACATTCCTCGCATTTCCCTTGCTGCTGGCGGCAGCTGTCGCCTCGTCCGTCGCACCGGCAAGGGCCGACTCGCCGGCGGCGGAATGGAGCCGCGTTCTGGACGCCGCAAAGGGGCAGACGGTTTACTGGAATGCCTGGGGTGGCGATCCGCGCATCAATGCCTACATCGCCTGGGCCGGGGAACAGGTATCGGAGCGCTACGGTGTCGAACTCGTTCATGTGAAGCTTACGGACACGGCGGAGGCTGTCGCCCGGGTGCTGGCGGAAAAATCAGCGGGCCGGAACGAGGGCGGCGCGATCGACCTCATCTGGATCAACGGCGAGAATTTCGCCGCGATGAAGCGGAACGGGCTGCTGCACGGACCGTGGATCGAGGCGCTGCCGAACCACAATTTGACCGACCCGGCGAACAGTCCCGATCTGGCGCTCGATTTCGGTGTGCCCGTGGAAGGTCTGGAAATGCCGTGGGCGCGGGCGCGTCTTGTTTTCTACCGCGATGAGGCGGTGCTCCCCGAGCCGCCGCGCAGCAGCGACGCCCTGCTGGCTTGGGCGAAGGCGAATCCGGGACGCTTTACCTATCCGCTGCCTCCGTCGTTTCTCGGCACGACCTTCCTCAAGCAGGTCCTTCTGGAGCGCGCGAGTTCCGTCGATGCGCTTTACCGTCCGGTTGCGGAGGGGGATTTCGCATCGGTCACCGCGCCGCTCTGGGATTATCTCGACGCGTTGCATCCCCATCTCTGGCGTCAGGCGCGGAGCTTCCCGGCCAATGCCGGCGCGATGCGCCGGCTGATGAGCGACGGCGAGATCGACATCGCCTTTGCCTTCAGCCAGTCGGAGGCGACCGCCGGAATCGAAAGTGGCGAGTTGCCCGAGACCGTCAGGAATTACGTGTTCGACGCGGGCACCATCGGCAATGTCAGTTTCCTCGCCATCCCGTTCAACGCGGCGCACCGGGACGGCGCGATGGTGCTGGCGAACTTTCTCCTCTCGCCCGAGGCGCAGCTGCGCAAGCAGGATCCCGAGCACTGGGGTTCGGCGACCGTGCTCGACCTGGAGGAACTGACCCCGGAACAGGCGAAGGCTTTCCGCGAAATGGATCTCGGACCGGCTGCCATTCCGGCGGATCGGCTCGGCGCCATGCTGGCGGAACCGCATCCGAGCTGGACCGACGCTCTTGAGGAGGAGTGGAACCGGCGCTACGCAGTACGGTGATTTCGACCGTTACCGTGCCGGTTTCATGCTGAGAGCCGCTCCCTATCTCGTTGCCGCCATTCTCGCGGGGCCCGTCGCCGCCGGAGCTCTCGGCGCGCTGGTTCCGTCCTTCGGCTTTCTGCCGGCGCTTGGCCACGATGCGTTCGGTCTCGCGGTCTGGCGGGATCTCCTGAGCTGGCCGGGGATTGGCGGCTCGGTTCTGCTGTCGTTTGCCTCGGGTATTGTGACGGCGGGTCTCTCGCTCGCTCTGGCGATGCTTTTTCTCGCGGTGTTCTTCGAGACCCGGGCCTTCATCTGGTTGCGTAAGGCGATCGCGCCGCTGCTTGCGGTCCCGCATGCTGCGGCGGCCTTTGCGCTCGCCTTCCTGATTGCGCCTTCCGGGTTTCTCGCCAGGCTCCTGTCGCCTTGGGCGACCGGCTGGCAGCGCCCGCCGGATCTGCTGATCGTCCAGGACGAACTCGGGCTTTCCCTGATGGCGGGGCTGGTGATGAAGGAGGTACCGTTCCTTCTGCTCGTGGCGCTGGCACCACTGGCGCAGATCCATGCGGTGGAGCGGATGCGGATGGCGCGGGCGCTCGGTTACGGACGGATCGCCGCCTGGTTCAAGACGGTGGTCCCGGCGCTCTATCCGCTCCTCCGTCTGCCTATCTATGCGGTGATCGCCTATTCCTCGGCCAATATCGACGTGGCGTTGATCCTCGGGCCGGTTTCGCCGCCGCCGCTCGCGGTTCAGGTGCTGCGCTGGTCCAACGATCCGGAACTCGACTATCGGCTCATCGCGGCTGCGGGGGCGGTTCTGCAGTTCGGCGTCACCGCCGCCGCCATCGCGCTCTGGGTCGCGGCCGAACGGATTTTGATCACACTCGGCCGCGGATGGATCGAATCCGGCAACCGCACTCTGGCGGAGCAGGGGCTGGGACTGCTCGGCCGCGTTCTGTTTCCGGCGCTTCTGCTCAGCGCGGGCCTCGGCATTCTCGCTCTCGGGCTGAGCGCTTTTGCCCGGGTCTGGCGTTTCCCCGATCCATTCCCGAGCCGTTGGACGCTCGAGCACTGGCAGAGCGTCGGCGATACGGCGTCCGGTCCGCTTGGCGCGACTATCTGGATCGCTCTGGCGGCAACCGGCCTCTCGCTTGCGCTGGTGCTTGCGATGCTTGAGAACGAGCGCCGGACCGGACGCCGGGCAGGCCGGGCGCTGGAGCTGGTCTTCTATTTGCCGCTCCTGGTGCCGCAGATCGGCTTTCTCTTTGGCCTGGTCCTGCTGGCGGAACTGATCGGGATCGCGCCGGGTGGCGGACTGGTGGCGGCGGGCCATGTGATTTTCGTGCTGCCCTATGTCTATCTGACGCTCTCCGAGTCCTACCGCCGCCTGGATCCGGCCTGGAGCCGGCTCGCCCGGACGCTGGGGCACTCCGAGAGCCGGGTCTTCTGGAAGGTGACGTTGCCGATGGTTTTCACTCCGACGCTCGCGGCCTTTGCGGTCGGTCTCGCGGTCAGCATCGGGCAGTATCTCGTGACCCGTCTGCTCGGGGCAGGACGGCTCGATACGGTCACGACCGAGGCGATCGCGCTGGCGGCCGGCGGTGACCGGAGGCTCATCGGGGCCTGGGCGCTGACCCAGGCCGTGCTTCCGGTCCTCGGCTTTGCCCTCGCGCTCGCGGCGCCGAGGCTGCTCTGGCGCCACCGGCGCGGCATGCTGGGAGCTGTGCAATGACGGGCGGGCTTGTCCTTGAGGGCGTCAGGATCGCGCTTGAAAACCGAGAATTGCTGACACTGGATAAGGCCGTTGCGCCGGGCGAGGTGCTGACCGTGATGGGGCCGTCCGGGTCCGGCAAATCGACCCTGTTGTCTTTCATTGCCGGTTTCCTGACGGCGCCTTTCCTGGCCACGGGGCGGGTGCTGCTCGACGGCGCCGACATCACGCACGCGCCGCCGGAGGCCCGTCACGTCGGTCTGCTGTTCCAGGATCCGATGCTTTTCCCGCATCTGAGCGTCGGCGGAAACCTGCTCTTCGGCATGCCTGCGGGACGGCCCGTGCGCAAGACCCGTGCGGCGGAGGCGCTTGCCCGTTTCGGCCTCGAAGGCTTTGCGGATCGGGACCCCGCGACGCTCTCGGGCGGCCAGGCGTCCCGCGCGGCACTGTTGCGGTTGCTGCTTTCGGAGCCGCGGGCCGCACTGCTGGACGAGCCGTTCTCGAAGCTCGACCGGCATCTGCGCGCCGATATCCGGAGTTTCACCTTCGAGAGGCTGCGCGAGGCGGGGTTGCCGACGATCCTTGTCACGCACGATGCCGAAGACGCGGAGGCGGCGGGCGGACCGGTCGTCGAACTCGCGCTGTAGCTTCCCGTCTTTATGCGCTTTCTTCTTTCTGCCGCAGGACAGACATCACGGTTCGGCTCTGGACCGGAAGCGGCCGGGAAGGCTATCCAGATCGAGGGCAGAGGAGGGAGACCACGCCATGACCGATCGCATGAACCGCCGCTGGCTTCTGGCATCACGTCCGGAGGGCGAGCCGAAAGCGTCGGATTTCCGCCTGGATCAGGTGGCCGTGCCGGAGCCCGGTCCCGGCGAGTTGCTTTTGCGGACGATCTATCTCTCTCTCGACCCTTACATGCGCGGCCGCATGAGCGACGCGAAGTCCTACGCCGCGCCGGTGCCGATCGGCGGTGTTCTGGAGGGCGAGACGGTCGCCGAGGTCGTGACTTCGAACCACCCCGACTACGCGGCGGGAGACTTTGTGCTCAACCGCATCGGTTGGCAGAGCTACGGAATCTCCGGCGGTGCCGGACTGCGCAAGCTCGATCCGAAGGCGGCGCCGATCTCGACCGCGCTCGGCGTGCTGGGCATGCCGGGGCTGACGGCCTATGCGGGGCTGAAGAACATCGGTCAGCCGAAAGCCGGCGAAACGGTGGTGGTCGCCGCCGCGTCTGGTCCGGTCGGTTCGGCGGTCGGACAGATCGCGAAGATTCGCGGCGCCCGCGCTGTCGGCATCGCCGGCGGTCCGGACAAATGCGCCTTCGTGAAGGACGAGCTCGGATTCGATGCGGTGGTGGATCATCGCGCGCCGGATTTCGCGGCCCAACTCGCCGCCGCCTGCCCGGACGGGATCGACGTCTATTTCGAGAATGTCAGCGGCAAGGTGTTCGACGCCGTCTTCCCCCTGTTCAACCAGTTTGCCCGTATGCCGGTCTGCGGGACGATCGCCTTCTATAACGCGACGAGCTTTCCCGAGATGGAGACCAAGGTTCCGCCGCTGATGCGGGCCGTGCTTACCAAGCGTCTGAGAATTCAAGGTTTTATCGTCTACGATTTCGCTTCCGACTATGCGAATTTCGCGCGCGACATGGCCGGCTGGATCGCCGACGGAAAAGTGAAATACCGCGAGGATATCGTCGAGGGGCTGGACGCGGCACCGGAAGCCTTCATCGGTCTCCTGAAGGGACGCAACTTCGGAAAGATGGTGGTCAAGGTCGGCGCCGACCCGACGACGTCTTAACGCTGCGGGATTTTCGCGTATTATTCGCTTGGGGAGAATAACGGCGTGTGGTGTTCGCCACCGCCCGCTTGTTCAGGAAAACTTAATATAAAATTGTAAGCATTGGCTTGCGATTTTTAGATCCGAACAAGGATTTCGATGTTCATGACTGACCGGACGAGGAAATTGCGTGCCGCTGCTCGCCGCAAGGCGGTTCGGTCGGTATGAATCCTTTCGTGACGCTTGCCCGAAGTCTGGCGCTCGGTCTCTTGCTCTGGACGTTTGCCTTCGGAGCCGAAGCGCAATACGCCGCGCCCGCGGCAGAGGACCGGACGCAAATCGAAGTGGCCTACGACGAGGCCTTCCGGTCCATGTTCAAGGATCCGGGCAATCTCGACAAGGCATTCACCTTCGCCCTGCTCGCCATCCGGATCGGAGATTACGAGGGTGCGATCGCAACCCTGGAACGGATGCTGCTGATCGATCCCGACCTGCCCCGGGTGAGAATGGAACTGGGGGTGCTCTATTTCCGCCTCAAGTCTTACCAGGTCGCCAAAGGCTATCTGGAGGAGGTGAGGGACGACCCGGCGGCGCCAGAGCTGGTCAAGGAACGGGTCGCTGAATTTCTTGACGCGATCGACGATCAGACCTCGCCGCACCGTTTCCGGGGTTCGGTCTTCGCCGGCATTCGCCATCAAAGCAACGCCAACGCCGGGCCGGCGAGCGGGAAGGTCCGCGTGCTCGGCCTCGACGCGGATCTCGACAGCCAGTTCACCAACCAGCCGGATGTCGACCAGTTCGTGTCCGTCCGGCTGCTGCATTACTACGATCTCGGCGTCGAACCGCGGGTCGAACTCGAAAACGAGCTTGTCGGCTACCTGTCGAACCAGACGACACAGGATCAGCTCGACACCTCGCTCCTGCAGTTCCGCTCCGGTCCGCGTTTTACGGTCGATCCCGATCTGATACGCGGCCTGGATCTCCGGCCGTTCCTGCGCGCCGACATCATCGATTTGGACGATCATCTCTATTACGTGTCCTACGGCGCCGGCCTCGACGGAAACTATGTCGTCAGTCCCGAGACGGGGCTCTATTTCGAGACCTTTCTGACGCACCGGAACTACAACGACACCGACGATTATCCGACGAACAAGGAAGAGCTGAACGGACCCCGCGGCTATTTCGGAGTGTCGGTCAGCCAGATCCTGACGCCGGACATGCGGCTCTCGGTCAATGGGTCGGTGACGCGCGACGAGGCGGATGCCGCCGGCCGGCGGAGCTGGCGGTACGAGGCGTCAGCGACTTTGACTCGGATCTTTGAATCCCCCATTCCGCAACACACGGGGCCCTGGAGCCTGTCGGCGACCGCCAAGGCCGCCTCCGTTCCCTATGACGCCCCGCTCGCCTCGATCGATCCCGACGTCACGCGGGAGGATACGGAGTGGCAGGTGCAGCTCATCGGCAGCGTGCGCCTCCGGGAGAACGTGTCCCTGGTCGCGAGCGGTCTCTACAAGCAGGTCGACTCGACTCTGACGAATTACGAATACGACAACTGGGCCTTCACAATGGGGTTGGCCGTCCAGTTTTGAGCGAGGAACATCACCGGCCCGCAAACCGCGGCGGGCGACAAGAGAGAGGTGGACACATGGCGAAGAACAGCCTTCTGAACGTGGCTCTCCGGACAACGGCCCTGACCGTGCTCGGCCTTGCGCTGGCGGGGCATGAAGCTGCTGCATCCAATCGCTCCATCGGCGTTGCCTCGGGCACGACGACCGAGGCTCTCGGCACGCCGCCGAACGAAGAGACGCGGGTGCTCTCCACCGGGACGACGATGTTCTTCGAGGAGAAGGTCTCCACCGACGAGAGCGGGCGCGCGCAACTCCTGTTCGAAGACGGCTCCTCGATGACCGTCGGGCCGAAATCGGATCTCGTGATCGACCGCTTCGTCTACGATCCGGATGCACGGTCCGGCGACATGGCGGTCAGCCTGACCAAGGGCATCGTCCGCTTCGTCGGCGGGCGGATCAGCAAGAAGCGCGCGGTGCAGTTCAAGACTCCGGTCGGCACGATGGGTATTCGCGGCGGCATCGCGGTGATCTCGGTCGAGCCCGCGGGCGGAATCGAGGTTGATTTCCTGTTCGGGCGCGAGATGACCCTCGAGGTCAACGGTACCATACAGACCACGACGACCCCGGGAACCTTCATTGCGGTTTCCGCTCCGGGTGCGGCGCCGTCCGAGCCGCAGAGGCGCACCCCGGAAGCCCTGAACCGGCGGCTTCAGGCCTTCGAGGCCGGAGCGACAGAGGTTGCCGCCGCGGACGACGCGACCCCGGAAAGCGCGGAACGCGATGCCGCACCGTCGCAAGGGCAGGCGCTCGGGCAGCGAGCGACGGAGCGGTCCGTTTCGACCGGGAACTCCGGACAGCAGCAGACGGCAGGCGCGAATGCCGGTACCCGGAGCGATCTGACGCGCGAGATCGATTCCGGTGCAGAACGGCTCGCGACCCAGGAGAGGCAGCAGCAACAGCAAGTCGCGGTTCGTGCCGAGGGTGTCACTGGCGTCCCGGTTGGCGAACGGCTGCGGCGCGATACGGAAAATCTCGATCTTCCTCCGCCGCGGCCCGAGCAGGACCGGCCGCAGGATTTCATAACCATCGCGCCGGCTCCGGCTCCGGAACCGGAACCGGCACCGGCACCGGTCGCGCCGACAGAGCCGGTGGCGCCGCCGCCTGTCGTCGTAGTGGAGACCCTGACGGATACGGGATCGACGCCCAGCCCGGTATCGTTTTCCCGTACCTATTCCGGGTTCGCGTTCCGCGGCGGCGCGAGTTTCTCGACGGTTGGAGCGGATACGACCAACTCGGTCTCGACACTCGGCAATCGCCGGTTTTCCTCGGCAACCGCCTCGGGTTCGGATCAGGGGGTCGGCGGTCAGGTCAACGCCTCGACCACGGCGGGTGCCTACAAGCTGTTCTATCCGGGGCCGACCACCTCCTCGCCGACCCAGCTCAGTGCCTGTCCCTCTTCCCTCGACTGCTCGACGCAGATCGCGGGGGTGACGCCGAGCAGCGTCGACGGTCCGATCAATCACACGGGCGATCCCGATTTCGTCTCCTATACGCTGAATGTCGACGGCCAGAAGGAGCTTGTCTTCTTCGGCAAGGCCTATACCGGTTCCGTTCCGACCGGAGCGACGACATACAAGCTGCTCCGCGATCCGTTCTTCACCGACAGCCTGCCATTCGCGCGGACGACGGTATCCGGGCTGGCATCGAACAAGGAACCGGCGGGCACGATCTACTGGAGCA
The DNA here is from genome assembly GCF_017640745.1 of Nisaea sp. Classification (GTDB taxonomy): domain Bacteria; phylum Pseudomonadota; class Alphaproteobacteria; order Thalassobaculales; family Thalassobaculaceae; genus Nisaea. Next base: position 14,060 of record NZ_JAEPQA010000052.1, read on the forward strand.
GCACGGCGACGGAGAAACCCTTCGTTTCCAGCTCGTTCGAATATGACGCCTCGGGCGGCACCTCGATCGGCAGTGTGGTGATCGGGCGCGTCAATGTCGGCGGCTCGACAGAACATGTGTCCGGCTTCGCCTACGGCATGGCGGACAATGCGGGCACGGCCGCACCGCAATTCTACAAGGGCGGCGCCTTCAGCGCCGACGACGGCAGCGGCAAGGATTTCTTCGGTTCCGGCGGCCCGAACTATTTCGTTCTCAGTACCATCGAGGATGCCGACACCTCGAACAGCGTCCCGGCCGGAATGGTCGACAAGACCGGGGCCGGAACGACCTATTATCCGGTCACGACGGTCCAGAAGACCGGAACGGTGACGGTCTCCGGCAGCGACCGGACGTTTCCGAGCAATACCGTGACCGGATTCACCGCCGGGGCAGGGACCGTTGCGGGAACGCCTGAGGCGTTCCGGACGACCACAGCCGCCGGCAATACGAGCCTCCTGACGGTGTCGTCCTCGGCGGATACCGTCGATGTGTCCGTAGCCGTGACGGGCAGCGGCGGGACCACGATCACCTCGACCACTAGCGGCTCTATCTCGGCCTACATCTCAGACAAAACCTTTGCCTCGCAGATGACGGGAGGAACGATCTCAGCCGGTGCCGAGGCGAATATCGAAGGCGTCTTCGCGACTCACGGCAGCAACTCCGCGTCGTTCAACCTCTGCTCCTCCTGCCAGTTCCTGAAATGGGGCTACTGGGGCCTTCGGATGAGCGACCAGAATGCGACCCTGCATATGGCGTCCTGGGTTGCGGGCGTGGCGACAACCGTCGGAACCCTCAGCGGGGTGACGAGCGGTTCGGCGACTTATACGGGAAATGTCATCGGCACGGTGATCGACACCGGTGCGACGGCCCTGAAGACCGGGACATTCTCAGCGCAGCTCGATTTTTCCGCGAGCAATGCCAACGTCACGCTGAACAGCTTCGCATTCGACGGCAACACATTCACCGGAAGTGGATCCGTCGATACGACGATTAACACCGGCTCGACGAACGCCTTCAGTCTGACGGACAGTTCGAGTGTTGCAGGTAAGACCTTGGACATGCGCGGTGCTTTATTTGGCACCGACAGCACGAACCCTCCGCCGGAATTGGGCGGTGATTTTCGCATTACCGGCACCGGATACACTGCCGCAGGCGTGTTCGGCGGAAAGAAATAGACGGCCCCGTCACGCCGGGAATTGACAGTGTCTCCGCGAAACCGGACGGTGATGGCAACAGGGTGCTGTGACCGGGGCGGGGGCATGTCGGAACAAGCGAAAGTCGATCCTTATCTGGGTAAACCGTGGGAGCATCCCGAGCGGAACCGGCCGATGGTCCGCGTGCGCGGGCTGGTGAAGCGGTTCGGCCTGTTCGAGGCTGTTTCCGGTGTCGATCTGGACGTCTACAAGGGCGAGATCTTCTCACTGCTCGGAGGCTCCGGCTGCGGCAAGACCACGCTGCTGCGCATGCTCTCGGGGCTCGAGACGCCGAGCGAGGGCACGGTCGAGATCGACGGCGAGGATGTGACGGATCAGCCGCCCTACGACCGCCCCGTTAACATGATGTTCCAGAGCTACGCGCTGTTCCCGCACATGACCGTGGAAGGCAATGTCGCCTTTGGGCTGAAGCGGGATGGCGTGCGCGGGTCGGAACTTTCCGACCGGGTGGCGAACGCCCTGGCGCAGCTCGAACTGACCGATTT
>NZ_JAEPQA010000053.1 GCF_017640745.1 Nisaea sp.
CCGAGCTTCAGCACGCCGCTCGCGTTTTCGTATTATTTGCTGTGTGCGGAGGATCGCGTGGACGTTCCGAAGATCGCGGCGTTCCGGGAGTGGCTGCTGGAGGAGGCGCGGGATTTGCAGTCTGCGTGAGAAGCGGGAAGCGGTTAAAAAGGCAGGATTGGGGCAGGTTAGGTGGCGTTGTCCAATGACTTCAATCGCAGAAAAATCAAAATTTATATCTGTGCTTAAAGACTTTCACAAATCCCCAGCTGACGGGGGAAAATAGGAATGAGAATAAAGTGAACGTAAGTACATCATTTAAAATCTCTTTAATATTCAATTCGACATTCATTTTGAATAAGAAATATTTTGTAAAAACGAAAATCAATATTACAATAAAGTGAATAATAAATAGTCTAATTCTTAATTTCTTATTTAGTAAATCAGAGAAAAATAGATATCCATACCAAAAAATAGACGCGCACAACAATAAAGTTGAAGCAAGCATAACGACATCAACGATATGATCGAGCACGAATTTTTCCTCATTCGATTCCGTCACCGCTCCTGCATACCTTCGCTTAAGCGGCGCAGATCAGGCCGAATTGCATGTTCCGATAGCCATCTCTATCCCAGTCCGGTGAAGCAGATTTTCATATTAATCGGTGCAAGAAAGATCGTCATCCCGGACTTGATCCGGGACCTTGTGACGGCAAGCGGGTTGCGGGAGGTCCCGGCTCGTTGGCCGGGATGACGAGCGAAAAGGGAGAGGTCAGTCGTCGTAGGCGATCAGCGAGCTGAACGGGATATCCAGCCGCTCGCGGCCCTTGAGGAAGGTCAGTTCCATGATGCTGGCAGCCCCGGTGACCTCGCCGCCGACCTTGCGCACCAGTTCGACCGCCGCGGCGAGCGTGCCGCCGGTGGCGAGGAGGTCGTCGAGGATGACCACGCGCTGGCCGGGTTCGATCGCGCCTTCCTGCACCTCGATCGTGTCGGTGCCGTATTCGAGGTCGTAGGTATAGGGAATGGTCTTGCCGGGCAGCTTGCCCTTCTTGCGCACCATGTGGAAGCCGAGGCCGAGTTCCAGCGCGAGCGGGGCGGCGACGAGGAAGCCGCGCGATTCGATGCCGGCGAGCACGTCGGGCTTGTAGGCCGAGACGAGTTCCTTCAGCCGGTCGACCGTCGCCTTCCAGGCTTGCGGATGCGCCAGCAGGGTCGAGATGTCGTAGAACAGGATCCCCGGCTTCGGGAAATCGGGCACTTCGCGGATGTGCTGTTTCAGGTCCATCGACATGTCCTCGAACCTCGGGTTGAGCAGCGGCCTTGATAGGTGAGAGTTGCGATAAATTCCAGTATCTTATGAAATGCAAAGGTTTTCAGGTCCATCGGGGGGAGCCTGAAGGCGAACGGTTTGCGGTCCTGGGGGCGACGACGTGGCAGCAGCGGATACATCGTTATCCATCACGGAGACCGGCGGCGAACTGCGCGTCGGGATTGCCGGACCGCTGACCGTGGAGGCGGTCGGGCGGCTCGACCGGCAGTTCCGTGACGCGCTCTCGGCGACGCCGCGCCAGGTCGTCATCGACGCTGCCGGGATCACCGCGTTGGACAGCGCCGGTGCCTGGGTGCTGCGCCGGACCTCGGACGCGTTCAGCGGGCGCGGCATCGATGTCCGGCTCGACGGGCTGCAGGCGCGCTACGCGGCCCTCGTCGAGAAGGCCTTCGTGCCGGAGCCGGAGGCGCCGGACGGCGAGAACGGCCCCAATCCGCTGATCGCGATGACGGCGCGGGCCGGCGAGGCCATGTTCGACATGGTGCAGGTCGGCCGCGACCTGTTCGGCTTTTTCGGCCTCACCATCGTTTCGCTGCTGGGCCTGCTGACCGGCCGCACCAGGCTGCGTTTCGTCGCTCTGGTCAGTCAGCTCGAATATGTCGGACTGAACGCGGTCGGCATCGTCTCGCTGCTCTGTTTCCTCGTCGGCGTGGTGCTGGCCTACATGGGCTCGCTGCAGCTCGAACGCTTCGGCGCGGCGATCCTGACGGTGAACCTGGTCGGCGTCTCCGTCCTTCGCGAGATCGGCGTGCTGCTGACCGCGATCATTGTCGCCGGCCGCTCCGGCAGCGCCTTCACGGCGCAGATCGGCACCATGAAGGTGAACCAGGAAGTGGACGCGCTGGAGACGCTCGGCCTCTCGCCGGTCGACGTGCTGGTCATCCCGCGCCTGATCGCGCTCTTCATCGCCCTGCCGGTGCTGGTCTTCATCGGCAATATCGCGGGGCTCGCGGGCGGGGCGATGATCTCCGTCCTGACCCTCGACCTCACGATCCAGCAGTTTCTGACGCAGCTGAAAAGCGCGGTCGATCTCTGGGATTTCTGGACCGGCATGATGAAGGCGCCTGTCTTTGCCTACGTCATCGCGGTTGTCGGCTGCCATCAGGGCCTGCAGGTTTCGGGCAGCGCGGAGAGCGTCGGGTTCCGCACCACGAAATCGGTGGTGGAGTCGATCTTCATCGTGATCGTGCTTGATGCGCTGTTCGCCGTTTTCTTCGCCGAAGTGGGGATCTGAGCGGTGGCGGCGATGACAGAGGAAAGCATGGACGCGGCACCGGGCACCGATATGGCGATCCGGCTGCGCGGGGTGCGCAACCAGTTCGGCGCGCAGGTCGTGCATGACGGGCTCGACCTCGATGTCCGGCGCGGCGAGGTGCTGGGCGTCGTCGGCGGCTCGGGGAGCGGCAAGTCGGTTCTGCTGCGCACGATCATCGGCCTGCAGATCCCCGCGGCGGGCGAGATCGAACTGCTCGGCGAGCGGATCGAGGCCGGGCGCGGCGAGATGGCGACGCGCAAGCTGCAGGGCCGGTTCGGCATGATGTTCCAGGACGGGGCGCTGTTCAGCTCGCTCACGGTGGCGCAGAACATCATGGCGCCGATGCGGGAGAAGGGCGGTATTCCGAAAGCGCTGATGCACGAGCTGGCGCTCTTGAAGATCAACCTCGTCGGATTGCCGCCGAATGCGGCGGACAAGTTTCCCTCCCAGCTTTCCGGCGGCATGCGCAAGCGCGCCAGCCTCGCCCGGGCTCTCGCGCTCGACCCGCAGGTCGTCTTCCTCGACGAGCCGACGGCCGGGCTCGATCCGATCGGGGCCTCGAATTTCGACCTGCTGATCCGCGACCTGCAGCGCAGCCTCAATCTCACGGTGGTGATGGTGACGCACGATCTCGACAGTCTCGTCGCGATCTGCGACCGCATCGCCGTCCTCATCGACAAGAAGATCACGGTCGGTACCATGTCAGAACTCGTGGCCAACCCGCATCCCTGGATCCAGGAGTATTTTCACGGGCCGCGGGCGCGGGCCGCGTTCGATACTCCGGGCCTCGGAGACCGCCACGCTGAAGGAGGCGCATCCTAGATGGAAACACGTGCGAGCTACGTCATCGTCGGACTGTTCGTCTTCGCGATGTTCGCCTCCGCCATGGGCTTCGTCATCTGGCTTGGCAAGGTGGAGCTCGACCGCGAGGTCGCGCTCTACGACGTCGCGTTCGAACAGCAGGTTACCGGCCTTTCGGTCGGCAGCCCGGTGCGCTACCGCGGCATTCCGGTCGGGCAGGTGCTGACCATCGGGATCAATCCGGACAATGTCGAGATCATCGACGTGCGGATCGAGATCGACAGCACGGTTCCGATCAAGAGCGATGTCTACGCCGTGCTCGAGAGCCAGGGCCTGACCGGTGTCGGTTACATCCAGCTCGCGGGCGGGTCGAACGATGCACCGCTTCTGACCGCGCGGCCCGGCGATGAGGTTCCGGTCCTGCCCTCGCGAAACTCGGTCCTGCAGGACGTCGCGGCAGCGGCGCCGGAGATCGCGGCGCAGCTTGTGGTTCTGGTGAACCGGGCGAACCAGATCCTCAGCCCGGAAAATCAGGCGGCGCTCCAGGGCACGCTGGAGAATCTCGAACGGTTCTCGGGTGTGCTGGCGAGCCGGTCGGGCGCGATGGAAGCGATCATCGACGACCTGCAGGTGACCATGTCGACAATGGACGAGACGGTGCGGGATATCCGCGGCGATGTCGCGGTGATGAGCGAGGAGATCTCGCTCACAATGGCGACGTCGCGCGGAACCGTGACCGCGCTCGATGCCGAGATCGCGGCGGTGTCGGATGAATTGCAAGTCGCGCTGAAGAATATCAGCGAGGCCTCCGGGGGCGCGGCGGCGCTCATAAAGGACAACCGGGAGGCGGTGAACGATTTCGCCGCGACCGGCCTCTACGAACTGACGGAGTTCCTCGCCGAGGGCCGGTCGCTGATGGCCGACATGAGCCGGCTGGTCAGGCAGGTCGAGTCGGATCCGTCCCGCATACTCTTCGGCAACAGACAGCAAGGTGTGGAGACCGACCGATGAGCCAGGACCGTTCGGAGATCAGCCGCCGCAGACTTCTCGCCGGCACCGGAGCCTTGCTGCCCGTTGCACTGGCGGGGTGCAGCATCCTGCCGACACCGAGGCCGCCGGAGCAGCTATACCGCCTCTCTCCGAAAAGCACTTTCGACGCCGATATTCCGACGGTGGACTGGCAACTCGGACTGGAGCCGCCGATCGCGCCCTCGGGGTTGAACTCCGCCCGGATCGCGGTCATCCGCGGCGAGCTGACCATGGACTACTATTCGGGCGCCAAATGGATCGATACCGCGCCTTCGATGGTCTACCGCCTCTTGATCGAGTCCTTCGAGAATTCGGGAAAGATCGTCGGCGTCGGCCGCAGCGGCGCAAGCCTTCGCAACGATTTCGAACTCAGGACCGAACTGCGCGAGTTCCAGGCGGAATATGTGGAAGGTGCGTCCGTTCCGACGGTGCGTGTGCGGATCAATTGCAAGCTTATCAAGAAGCCGCAGCGCATCATCCTCGCTTCCAAGCCCTTCGAGGCTGTCGTGGAAGTGTCGGACAACCGCATCGAGAGCATTGTGAAGAGCTTCGACCTTGCACTCGGAAAGGTCATGCGAAAAATCGTCGGCTGGACCCTGAAGAGCGCGGTCGAGCTGACCGCCGGATGACGCCGGGTTGACCCGCCGGGACCGCACGGCGCAGTCTTCCGGGACGCGCCGCTGACGCCCGCAAGCACCAAGAAAGACACCCGCCATGAACCATGTCTTCCACCGCAATGCCAGAGCCGCCTATCCGACCGCAGGAAAAGGCGAGGGTGTCTATATCGTCGACAAGGAAGGCAAGCGCTATCTCGATGCCAGCGGCGGCGCGGCCGTGTCCTGCCTCGGCCATAGCGACCGGCGCGTGACCGAGGCGATCAAGCAGCAGCTCGACAAGATCCCGTTCGCCCATACCGGGTTCTTCACCAACGACCCGATGGAGGATCTGGCGGATCACCTGATCGCACGGGCGCCGGGCGATCTCGACCGGGTCTATTTCGTCTCCGGCGGGTCCGAGGCGATCGAGGCGGCGCTGAAGATGGCGCGGCAGTATTTCGTGGAGATCGGACAACCGGAGCGGCACAAGATCATTGCCCGCCGGCAGAGCTATCACGGCAATACGCTGGGCGCGCTCGCTGTCGGCGGCAACGAATGGCGGCGCGAACAGTTCAAGCCGCTTCTGATCGACACGTCCCATGTCTCGCCCTGTTTCGCCTACCGCGACCGGCGCGACGACGAGAGCGAAGAAGCCTACGGCCAGCGCGTCGCGAACGAACTTGAGACGGCGATCCTGGAGCACGGCCCGGAGACGGTCGCGGCCTTCGTCTGCGAGCCGGTCGTCGGCGCTACTCTCGGCGCGGTGCCGGCAGTGCCCGGATACCTGAAACGGATCCGGGAGATTTGCGACAAGCATGGCGTTCTGCTGATTTTCGACGAGGTCATGTGCGGCATGGGGCGCACGGGCTACCTGTTCGCCTGCGAGGAGGACGGTGTCGCGCCGGATCTCCTGACCATCGCCAAGGGGCTCGGCGCCGGCTATCAGCCGATCGGCGCGACGCTGGTCTCAGCGAAGATCTTCAAGGCGATTCATGACGGCAGCGGCTTCTTCCAGCACGGCCATACCTATATGGGGCACCCGGCCGCCTGCGCGGGCGCTCTGGCGGTCCAGAAGGTGATCGAGGAGGACAATCTGCTGGAGAATGTCCGGACCATGGGCACGAAGCTGCGCACCGCTCTTGAGGAGCGCTTCGGGAACCATCACCATGTCGGCGACATTCGAGGAAGAGGGCTGTTTATCGGTCTTGAACTTGTCGAGGACCGGGGGACGAAGAAATGCTTCGACCCGGCGCGCAAGGTGAACGCCAAGGTCAAGGCAAAGGCCATGGAACTGGGGTTGATGTGCTATCCAATGGGCGGCACGATCGATGGCCGGGTCGGCGATCACGTGCTGCTTGCGCCGCCCTTCATCATCGACGACAGCCATGTCGATGAAATCGTCACGAAGCTCGGCGAGGCGATCGACGCCGCGGTCGCATGATCCTGCGGCGGCCGGCAGCAAGGCGTATAAAATTTTCTTTGTATACAAAATTTCTCGAAAGAATCGATGAAAATCAACCGCTTGCTTTGCATTGACCTTTTTGGACTTTGCGGCGCATAGTTTTAGCGGGTTTGTCTGCGGCCCAATGACTTGGATTCTCAGCCTGCCGGGGAGCATGCGGAATCCTGATCGGATACTCGGTGTTCGGGAATGCGGTCGTTGAACGCGGATTTAGTTCAAACATGGGTAATTCTGGAGGAGGCTTCATGAAAAGGGCTTTCACGTTTGGCATTGCGGCGGCCCTGGTGGCTGGCGCGGCGCTCGTCGGAGCAACGCAGGGCGCCAGCGCTGCCGAGCAGAAATTCATCACCATCGGCACCGGCGGTGTGACGGGCGTCTACTACCCGACTGGCGGCGCGATCTGCCGTCTGGTCAACAAGGGCCGCAAGGAGCACGGCATCCGTTGCTCCGTCGAGTCCACGGGCGGTTCCATTTACAATATCAACACCATCCGAGCGGGCGAGCTTGACATGGGCGTGGCCCAGTCCGACTGGCAGTACCACGCCTATAACGGCACCTCGAAGTTCGCGGACGCGGGCGCGTTCAAGGATCTGCGCGCGGTCTTCTCCGTGCATGCCGAGCCGGTCACGATCCTCGCGCGCCGCGATGCGGGCGTGAAGAACATCACCGACCTCAAGGGCAAGCGCCTCAATATCGGCAATGCCGGCTCCGGTACCCGAGGGACCTGGGAAGTCATCGAGGAAGCCCTCGGCTGGCAGCGCAGCGATCTGAAGCTGGCCGCCGAGCTGAAGTCCGCCGAAACCGGCCAGGCTCTCTGCGACAACAAGATCGATGCCTATTTCTGGCTGGTCGGTCACCCGTCGGCCCTGACCAAGGAATCTGTCGCGTCCTGTGACGCAGTCATCGTCAATGCGACCGGTCCGGCGATCGACAAGCTGGTTGCCGACAATTCCTACTACCGCAAGGCGGTCATCCCGGGCGGCATGTATTCCAGCAATCCGGAAGACGTGATGACCTTCGGTGTCGGCGCGACCTTTGTCAGCTCGACCGCGGTTTCGGATGACGTGGTTTACCAGGTCGTGAAGGCGGTCTTCGAGAACTTCGACGACTTCAAGAAGCTGCACCCGGCCTTCGGTCACCTTACCGAAGCGGAGATGGTGAAGGACGGTCTGTCCGCTCCGATCCACGACGGTGCTGCGAAGTACTACAAGGAAAAGGGCTGGATGTAATCCGGCCGGCGGGAGGGAGAGGCTTGCCTCTCCCTTTTGCTTTCTGACATTTCCAGGAAAAAACATCCGGTCGGCGGGCAACGCGGACCAGGCATGGACATGGGATGCGCGCGCCGCTGCGCGCGGTTATGGGACAGAGGCTGAACGCGGTCTGTGGGCAGACGCGAGGAGGGGGGGGCTATGAGCAACGAGACGACGGAAACGAAATCCTCGCGCCAGGCGGCAGAAGATCTGGTCGCCGCCGTAGATACCGGCTCGCGCAATGTCCCCGGTGCCGTCGGCCAGTTCATCGCCCTCGGGGCGCTTGCCTGGTCCCTTTTCCAGCTCTGGATCGCGTCGCCGCTGCCTTTCATGCTGGCCGACTACATCCCGCTGATGAACAACACGCAGACCCGGCCGATCCACCTCTGTTTCGCGGTCGTTCTCGCCTTCCTTTCCTATCCTGCGCTGAAGAGCTCGCCGCGGCGGAGCGTGCCCATCACCGACTGGCTCTTTGCCGCCGTTTCGGCAATCTGTATTCTCTACCTGGTGGTCGAGGCGGACGACCTTGCTGGCCGCATGGGGATCCCAACGACCGCCGACATCGTGACGGCGGGCTTCGGTCTGGTGCTGTTGCTTGAAGCGACGCGCCGCTCGCTCGGCATTCCCCTGATGGCGGTGGCCCTGGTCTTCCTCGCCTATATCTTCTTCGGCCAGTACGGCCCCGACGTGATTGCCTGGAAGGGGGCTTCCTTCGAGAAGGCGATGTCGCACCTCTGGATCACCCAGGAGGGCGTCTTCGGCATCGGTGTCGGCGTCTCGACTTCCTTCATCTTTCTCTTCGTGCTGTTCGGCGCGCTGATGGACAAGTCCGGCGCCGGCATCTACCTCACCAAGCTCTCTATTGCGCTGGTCGGCCATATGCGCGGCGGTCCGGCGAAAGCCGCCGTCGTCTCCTCGGCGATGACCGGTCTGATATCCGGCTCCTCGCTCGCCAATGTCGTGACGACCGGCGCCTTCACCATTCCGCTGATGAAGCGCACCGGCTTCCCGGCGGAAAAGGCGGGTGCCGTCGAGGTTGCGTCCTCGACCAACGGGCAGCTCACGCCGCCGGTGATGGGCGCCGCCGCCTTCATCATGATCGAACGGGTCGGGATCGATCTCGTCGAGATCATGAAGCATGCCTTCCTGCCGGCGATCATCTCCTACATCGCGCTCGTCTATATCGTTCACCTCGAGGCGGTGAAGGCGGGCATGACCGGTCTCCCACGCTCCTCCGGCGGGCGCACCTTGCTGCAGAAACTGCTTAGTACTGCGACCGTTGTGGTTGGCTTCATCGTGCTCATGGGCGTCACCTATTTCGGGTTCGGCTGGACCAAGCAGGTGTTCGGCAGTGCGACAATCTATATCGCTTCGGTCGTTCTGCTGATCGCCTATGCCTTCCTTCTGAAGCTTGGCGCCAAATACGAGGACGGACGCCCGGAAGACCTCGAGAACATGACCGCGTGCCCGGAAATGAGGCCGACCTTCATGGCCGGGCTCTATTTCCTCCTGCCGATCGGCGTGTTGGTCTGGTGTCTGATCGTGGAGCGCTTCTCGCCGGGCCTCGCGGCGTTCTGGACGTCGGTGGTGATGCTGGTGGTCGCGCTGACCCACAAGGCCGGCAAAGCCTTCTTCCGGGGCGAGGGCGTGGATATCGCCGCGCTCGGGATGGGCCGGACCGAACTCTATGAAGGTCTGGTGTCGGGCGCCCGGAACATGGTTCCGATCGGTGTCGCCGTTGCCGTCGCCGGCATCGTGGTCGGCGCGGTGACCCTGACTGGGCTCGGCCAGAAGATGACGGAGTTCGTCGAGTTCGTCTCCGCGGGCAATCTGATGCTGATGCTGATCTTCACGGCGATCATTTGCCTGGTGCTCGGCCTCGGCTTGCCGACGACGGCGAATTACATCGTCGTCTCTTCGCTGATGGCGCCTGTGATCGTTACCCTCTCGGCCGAGGCGGGCGTAATCCTGCCGCTCATCGCGGTCCATCTGTTCGTGTTCTATTTCGGCATCCTTGCGGACGATACGCCACCCGTTGGGCTTGCAGCCTATGCGGCGGCGGCGCTCTCCGGCGGCGATCCGATCAAGACCGGTCTGCAGGGCTTCGCCTACGACATCCGGACTGCGATCCTGCCGTTCCTCTTCATCTTCAATACCCAGTTGCTGATGATCGGGATCGACGGCGTGATGCATTTCATCATCACCGTGGTGACGGCGATTCTCGCAATGCTGATGTTCGCCTCGGCGACCCAGAGTTTTTTCATCGTGCGGAACAAGATCTGGGAGTCGGCCGCACTGCTGCTGATCGCCTTCACCCTGTTCCGGCCGGGATTCTGGCTCGACATGGTGGCAGATCCCTTCGTCCATCATGATCCCGTGACGATCAACCAGGTTGCCGAGGGCATTCCGGCCAATGGCGAGATCCGTCTCATGGTGGAAGGTGAAACGATCGATGGTGATACAGTTTCCAAGGCCGTCCTGCTGCCCCTCGGGGATGCGGCGCCGGGAGCGGACCGTCTTGCCAATGTTGCCGGGCTCGAGCTCCGCTTCGAGGACGGGAAGGCTCTGGTCGACAACCTCGGTTTCGGAAGCCCGGCGGAACAGGCCGGGATCGACTTCGACTGGCAGATCATCGAAGTGATGACGCCGGCCGACCGCATGCCGAAGGAAGTGTTCTTCATTCCGGCCATCGGCCTTCTGGTGCTGGTCTATCTCATGCAGCGGGCGCGTCGCGGCCGGCGCGAAATCGACTGAGGGAGAGAAAGTGATGTTTGACCATATCCTTGTGACGGTCGATCTGGACGACGCCAATTCCTGGAAGAAGGCGCTTCCGCTGGCGGTTTCCAACGCCAACACCCACGGCGCGAGCCTCTCCGTTATGACTGTGGTGCCCGATTTCGGGATGAGCCTCGTCGGTCAGTATTTCCCGACCGATCATGTGGAAAAGGTGATGGCCGAGGCCGACAAGCGCCTGCACAAGCTGGTCGCGGACCATGTGCCGGCAGATGTCAAGGTTCAGCATATCGTGCGGCAGGGGACCGTCTACGAGATGGTGCTTGAAACGGCGAAAGATATTTCGGCCGATCTGATCGTCATCGCCTCGCATCGCCCGGAGCTGAAGGACTATCTCCTCGGCCCGAATGCAGCACGCGTCGTGCGGCATGCAAACTGCTCGGTGCTCGTCGTGCGCTGAGCCTGCGGTCCGTTTGAAAAGAGAAAGCCCCGCCGGAGTCGATCCGGCGGGGCTTTGCCGTTGGCGGCAGGGACCGCCGAAAGAGCTAGGAGCGGAACAGGCCGAGCACGACTTCCGGGCTGCGATTGGCGATGCCGAGGGAGAGCTGGCTGAGCTGGCCGCGTGCCTGATCGGCTGCGAGCCGGGCGGCTTCGCGTCCGAGATTGGCATCGACAAGATTGCCGAGACCTTCTTCCGTTGCATCCGAAATGCCCTGGAGCTGGTCGTTCTGCGCGACAATGCGCCGGGAACTCGCCCCGAGCTCTCCAAGCGAATTGTTAAGGGCGGACTGGAAGGCCGCAAACTCGTTCGACAGGACGGAAGCCGGGTCGCTGAAATCCGCCGCGGCAAGCGCCGCGAGACTGTCTCCCACGCTTCCCTGCCCGGAGACGGTCAGGGTATCGCCGCTCTCGTTCTGGAGCGTATTCAGGTCGCCGGCGCCGGATTGAAGCAGGTTCGTTCCGTTGAAACTCGCGTTGTCGACGAAACCCTGCGCTTGTTCGAGAAGCGCGTTCACATCGTTCTGGACGATGCCGCGCTGTTCCGCAGTAAGCGCGGGGTTCGACAGCTCGACGAGTTTGCCCTGGATATCCTGGGTGAGGTTGGAAATGCCTGTCGCACCGGCGGTCGCAACGCTTACGGCGCCTGCCGTCTGATTGAGCCCCTGCTGGACGGCGGCATTCGCGCTGAGCTCGCCGCGGATGTTCTGGGCGATGGCGAAGATCGCGGCCTGATCGAGCGCGCTCGATACGCGTTGTCCGGTCGAGATCCGGTTTTGCGTCTGATCCTGGGAAGAGCCCGCGGAATTCAGGTTCCGGAGCGCTGCAAATGCACCGACATTCGTGTTGATGGAGTTGTTGATGGCCATGGCCTCAGTTCCATTTCGACAATGCAGCAGGGCAATCAGGTTTCGGCAAATTATATGCCTTTCCAAATGAACATAGCATCAAACAGCTGTTTTGTAAGTTACAGGCTTCGTCTATTGCGTTGTATTTGCGGTAATTTAAACGCGATTTCGAGGGGATTGCGACCCCCGACAGGTGCACGCCGGTCCGGATCCGCTCATAACGCTTGAAAACCTCGAACTCGGTTCGGAGATGAAGCCGCTCGCGTCAAGAAGATAACTTGGCGTGAATATGAGTAGGTTCAGCGTTCTTCTGACGTGACAAATTGCCACCTTCGCGGTCGGTCGGATGGTTGTGCCTTCGCTTAAGGTATGCATAGAGAACGAGCATATTCAGTTATCTTTTTTTAATAATTTTCTGCAACAAGTTTCAATTGTGAAGGTCTCGACTGCGATTGGCTTCATGGATCTGCCCGCCTTCCGGGTAACTCTGGTTAGAGAAAATCCAGTGATTTGTGGGGCTTGTGGGGTCTTGTTGCGACATAGCATTGAGAGTCTGAATCCTTTCTGCTATTGTTGCGTTGTATTTTTGGGAAGAACAGAGCGTCGGGCGTTCGGAAAGTCGGCTCGCGAAGACTTGGTGGGGTTGAATAGTGGCTGTTTGGGAACAGGCCGAGGAAAGCTTTTCCGAAGCGTTGCTTCGCTCCGTTGCGCGTTTCGTCGGCATGCTCTGCCTTGTTGCCCTTGTCGTCGGGCCGGTGGTCGCTGGTGGATGGATGGCCAGCGCTTATATCGTCTACCGGACGAATTCCGACGAACTGCAACTCCCGGCCCTTGAAAAGAACATCCCGTCGCCCTCCGAACTTATCCAGTCTTCGGCCAATACACAGTCCGGGAAGCACTAGAAAGATCCTGGCCGACTCACCTTTTTCATGAATTGCGGAGCAGCACCGATCGCGCCCGCGAGGTTGCCGTCGACCGTGTGACCGGATGCCTTGCGGGGAGCAAGGTCGTGGTTTCCGTCTGTGGCCCAGTAAAGAGAGACAAGGCCCGAAAGCGTGTAGCCTTCAACTTCTTCCCGCGCCCCGAAAGGATCGCGCTCGCCCTGCAGGATCAGGGTCGGGCAGGTCATGGTCTCGAGATGCGCTGTACGGAGTTTCCCGGGTGTGCCCGGCGGATGGAACGGGTAGCCGAAGCAGAGCGTGCCGGCGACATCGGTTTCCTCGGCAATGAGCGTCGCCATGCGCCCGCCCATGGACTTGCCGCCTATGAAGAGCGGCTTGTCGTTGCCGGCTGACGCGATTGCATTTCGCCATGTGTCGAGCAGAACGGGTTGCCGGTCAGGCGGTCTTCGGCCGCCGCCAGTACGGCGTGCGGCCATATAGGGGAATTCGAACCGCAGGACGCGATACCCGGCGTCGGCTATGCCCTCCGCGACCCGATTCATGAAGGGCGTGTCCATCGGCGCGCCGGCCCCGTGCGCCAGGATCAGGGTCGCCGGCGCATTCGCGGGGCCGTTCTCTAGGAAGTCTGGCGCGGGCACCGGGCAGGTGTCAGATGTTGGAGAAGAAGTCGTTGCCCTTGTCGTCGGTGACGATGAAGGCCGGGAAATCCTCGACCTCGATGCGCCAGACCGCCTCCATGCCGAGCTCCGGATATTCCTGCACCTCGACCTTCTTGATGCTGTCGAGCGCGAGTTTGGCGGCCGCGCCGCCAACCGAGCCAAGATAGAAACCGCCGTACTTCTTGCAGGCTTCGCGGACCTGCGGCGAGCGGTTGCCCTTGGCCAGCATGACGAAGCTGCCGCCGGCTTCCATGAACGGGTCGACGTAGCTGTCCATGCGGCCGGCCGTGGTCGGACCGAAGGAGCCGGAGGCATAGCCTTCCGGGGTCTTGGCCGGGCCGGCGTAATAGACAGGATGGTTCTTGATGTAGTCCGGCAGGCCCTGGCCGCTGTCGAGACGCTCCTTCAGCTTCGCATGGGCGATGTCGCGGGCGACGATGATCGGACCGGTCAGCGAGACCGGGGTCTTGATCGGGTACTGGCTAAGAGTCTTGCGGATCTCTTCCATCGGCTTGTTGAGATCGATCTTGACCACGTCGCCCTCGAACTCGCTCGGATCGATATCGGGCATGTATTTCGCCGGATCGGTCTCGAGCCGCTCGACGAAGATCCCGTCCTTGGTGATCTTGGCGAAGCACTGGCGGTCGGCCGAGCAGGAGACGCCGATGCCGACGGGCAGGGAGGCGCCGTGGCGGGGCAGGCGGATCACGCGGACGTCGTGGCAATAGTACTTGCCGCCGAACTGCGCGCCGATGCCCATTTCCTGCGCGGA
>NZ_JAEPQA010000054.1 GCF_017640745.1 Nisaea sp.
GATCGGGTTGAAGACCATGGGGGCCCGCACGTGATCGATCGGATCGGCAATGCATCCGAAGACGCGGGTCTTCCCGGTGATATCGAGCGTGGCTCCCATGGGATCAGAACTTCACCTGGTCGCCGCCCTTGAGCGCGAGCATTTCGCGGGCTTCCTTCGGCGTGGCGACCTCGAGCGAAAGGTCCTCGATGATCCGCTTGATCTTGGCGACCTGGTCCGCGTTGCTCTCTGCGAGCTTGCCCTTGGAGATGAAGAGGCTGTCCTCAAGCCCGACCCGGACATTGCCGCCCAGCATCGCCGCCATGGTGCAGAAATTCATCTGGTGGCGTCCGGCGGCCAGAACCGACCACTGGTAATCGTCGCCGAACAGCTTGTTGGCGATCCGGCGCATGTGCATGAGGTTCTCCTCGTCCGCGCCGATGCCGCCGAGGATGCCAAAGATCGTCTGAACGAAGAACGGCGGCTTCACCAGACCCCGATCGGCGAAATGTGCCAGCGTGTAGAGATGGCCGACATCATAGCATTCGAACTCGAAGCGGACGCCGTGCCCCTCCCCGAGCTCCTTCAGGATGTATTCGATGTCCTTGAAGGTGTTGCGGAAGATGAAGTCGCGGGAGTTCTCGAGGAACTGCGGCTCCCACGGATGCTTGAACTCCTTCATCTTGTCGAGGATCGGGAACAGGCCGAAATTCATCGATCCCATGTTCAGCGAGGTCATTTCCGGGCTGGCCCGGAACGCGGCCGCTAGGCGCTCTTCCAGGCTCATGCCGTGACCGCCGCCGGTGGTGATGTTCACGACCGCGTCGCAGGACTGTTTGATGCGCGGCAGGAACTGCATGAACATGTCCGGATCCGGCGTCGGGCTGCCGTCCTCGGGATTGCGCGCATGCAGGTGCAGGATGGAGGCACCGGCTTCGGCGGCCGCGATCGCATCCTTCGCGATTTCGTCCGGCGTGATCGGCAGATGCGGGCTCATCGTCGGGGTGTGGATCGACCCCGTCACCGCACAGGTAATGATCACTTTCTTGCTTGCCGCGGCCATCGATTCCTCCCGAATTTTTTCAAGCCGTTGAACTGGTTGCAGGCTACTCCGGGGACACGCGCTTTGAAAGTACCGCTTCGGCACGAGAGAATATTTGCCGCAGCCGCGACGGATTTCCCGAGCCGCTTCGTTTGAATGGATAACCCGGTCGATTGGAACGGGTTCACGCAACAAGGGATCTATTCAGATGAAGAAGATTTTTGCCGCCGCACTGCTCGGCACCGTCATCCTGACGCCGGCCATTGCCGGAGCCCACGGGATGCAGGGCGGCCCGCGTGCCGCCGAACACAAAGCCATGATGCTGGAGCGCTTCAAGGAAGCCGACACCGATGGCGACCAGAAGCTGACGAAGGCCGAGATGTACCAGGCCCGCGGCAAGCGCGCGTCGGAGATCGATACCAACAATGACGGGACCATCGACGCGGCTGAAATGGACGCGGCCCGCAAGGAACAGCGCCTGAAGCGGATGGAACGCTTCCTTGCCATGCTCGACACGGACGGCGACGGCGTCGTGACGACCGAGGAATATGCCCGCGCCGGCGCCCATCGCATGCAGCGCATGGACAGCGACCGGGACGGCGTCATCAGCCTCGAGGAAGTCACCGAAATGCGCGGTCCCCATGGCGGTCATCACGGCGGCATGCATCGTGGCATGAACGGCGGCTCTTGCGAGGGTCGGGGTTACCGGCACTAATAGCCGCTTCGCTCGGCGAAAATGCGGAAGCGCGTATGGCGGAGTCCGATAACGACTTGCTCGGCCTGGTCGCCAATGGCGACCGGGCTGCCTTCGACAGGCTCGTACTGCGCCATCGCGGTCCGCTGTCCGCATTCGCTCATCGCCTTCTCGGCAACCGGAGCGAAGCGGAGGAAATTGTGCAGGAATGCCTGACCCGGGTCTGGAGCAACGCGCCTCGCTGGGATCCGGAGGGCAGCGCCAAAGCCTGGATCTATCGGATCGCGCACAATCTCAGTGTCGACCGACTGCGGGTCCGGCGTCCGACCGTCGATATCGAGAGCCGCGAGTTCGAGGACGATAGCCCGACTCCGGAGCAGGCGCTCACGATCAAGCGGGAAAACCTCAGCGTCCGGGATGCGGTCGCAGCGCTGCCGGAGCGCCAGAGAATCGCGATTTCCCTCTTTCACCTCAAGGACATGACGGCCGACGAGGTGGCGAATACGATGGAGATCAGCGTCGATGCCCTGGAATCGCTGCTGCGGCGGGCACGGGCGAAACTGAAAGACATCGTCCGGCAAGAACAGCCGGAAGCCTATGCCAGGACGGCGGCAGGAGAGCGCAGATGAGAGAGATGACCGAAACACGTTTCAGGGAACTGGCAGACGCCTTTGGCTCCGATCTGGCGAAATGGCCGTCCTCGGAGCGGGATGCCGCCCGCGCCCTTCTCTCGGAACGCCGCGACCTTGAAGCGGTTCTGGCCGAGTGGGCCGAACTGGATGCCGCCCTCACCGATATCCTCGACGAGGCCGAGCTGCAGCCTCGCCCGGTCGCCGAGCTGGGTGGCGCGTTCGACCTTCGCGGATTCCTCAGCGCGCTCTGGCCCTTCGGCGGACTTTGGCAGCCGGCTGCCGGTCTCGTCGCGGCCAGTGCGGCCGGCTTCATTGTCGGCATCAGCCTGACCGATCTGCCAGCAGAAACGACAAATGTCTATGACGACCAACTGACGATAGTGGAAAGCGCGCTCGGCGCGGAGACACTGGAGATCAACCAATGACCTGGACCCGGACCCGTACGCTTGCCCTGCTGCTGTTTCTGTCCGTCGCACTCAACCTGTTCGTCGCCGGCATGGTCGTCGGACGGTGGGATCGATGGGACGGTCCGAGAGGACATGGAGGCCCGCGGCACGGCAAGTCCATGTCAAAGGTGATTGAATATGCCCTCGGCGACAGCCTCACTCCGGCCCTGCGCAGCCGCCTCGAACAGCATGACGACGCCATGCGGGAGAATTTTCAGGAGACCCGGGAAAGCCGGCGCGCGATCCGCGACGTGCTGGTCCGCGAGCCATTCAACAAGGACGCCTATCTCGAGGCCCTAGACCGGATGAATGCGGTCCACGACCGGATGCGGGCGGAAACCCATTCCTTCATGATCGAGATCATGGATCAGCTGACGCCCGAACAGCGCCGCTTGCTGGTCGAGAAACTCGACCGCAAACGGAAATACGACTGAGGCGCGGAAGCCGCGATCACTCAATCAGCGAACAACGTTCCGCCTGACACGCAAAGCCTCGAGGATGACCGCCTCGACCTGATTGGCCGGACGGAACCAATAGAACATCCAGAGCGGGATCTGCTGACTGTCCCGCTCCATTTCCCACAACAACCATCTCCGCATACGCATGACCACCTCCTCCGAGGTTTGACGATTGCGGGCGGCACCGGAAGGAATGCCGCTCCATCCGCTTAGACGCGAGACGGGAGCGGCATGTGAAATCAGCCGGCTTTTTCCTGCGCAGCGGCGCGAATTGCGGAGAGCGTGGTTTTCGGCGTGATCGCCTCCGGATCGATCTTCACCTCGATCAGGGTCGGCTTGTCCGCCGCGAGCGCGCGCTCGAAAGCGGGCGCGAATTCGGAAGTTTCGAGAACCGTCTCGCCGTTCGCACCATAGGCACGCGCCAGCGCGGCGAAATCCGGGTTCTGCAGCTCGGTATGCTTCACCCGGCCCGGAAACTCGCGTTCCTGGTGCATGCGGATGGTGCCGTACATGCCGTTGTTGATCACGATGATGATCAGCTTGGCGCCGTGCTGCATGGCCGTCGCCAGCTCCTGGCCGTGCATCATGAAACAGCCGTCGCCGTTCATCGAGACGACGACCCGTTCGGGGTGCACCAGCGCCGCCGCGACCGCGGCCGGCAGTCCATAGCCCATGGACCCGCTGGTCGGCGCGAGCTGGGTGCGGAAACCGCGATACTGGTAGAAGCGGTGCATCCAGGTCGCGTAGTTACCGGCTCCGTTGGTGATGATCGCGTCTTCCGGCAGCGTCTTGTTCAGCCAGGCAGCAATCTCGCCCATCTGCACGGAACCCGGAACCGGCAGCGGCTCCAGGGTCGCCAGATAGTCGGCATGGCCCTTCGCGATATCCTTCTTCCGCTTGGCCCCGTCGACCGGCTTCATCGCGGCGAGCGCGGAGGCGAAGGTGCGCGGCGTCGCGTTGATCAGCAGATCGCCCTGATAGACCCGGCCCAGTTCCTCGGCGCTGCCGTGGATATGCACCAGCCCCTGTTTCGGGCGCGGTATGTCGAACATCGTGTAGCCGCCCGTGGTCATCTCCCCCAGCCGGGTGCCGAGGGCAATCACCATGTCGCTCTCCTTGATACGCGCGGCGAGTGCCGGATCGATGCCGATGCCGACATGGCCGACATAGTTCGGGTGGCGGTTGTCGAAATAGTCCTGGCAGCGGAAGGACGCGCCGACCGGAATGCCGTTGGCGACCGCGAACTGTTCGATTTTCTCGCAGGCCTCGCGATCCCAGCCGCCGCCGCCGACGATCATCATCGGCCGCTCCGCCTTCTCCAGCATGGCGCGGAAATCGGCCATCTGCTCCGGGCCAGGATGCGGTTCGACCGGGACGTAGGGCGCGATCTGCGGCGCCTCGGCATAGTCCATCAGCATATCTTCCGGCAGCGCCAGAACGACCGGTCCCGGACGGCCGGAAACTGCCGTATGAAAGGCCCGGCTGATATATTCCGGAATCCGTGCCGCATCATCGATCTGCGCCACCCATTTGGCCATCTGGCCGAACATGCGACGGTAATCGATCTCCTGAAAGGCCTCGCGCTCGACCATCCAGCGCGCGACCTGGCCGACCAGAAGCACCATCGGGGTCGAATCCTGGAAGGCGACATGAACGCCGGCGCTCGCATTGGTCGCGCCCGGCCCGCGGGTCACCATGCAGACGCCCGGACGGCCTGTGAGCTTGCCATAGGCATCCGCCATCATCGCCGCGCCGCCTTCCTGGCGACACATCACGGTCCGGATCCCGTTGGTCTCCTGCAACCCGTCGATCACCGCCAGATAGCTCTCACCCGGCACGCCGAAGACAAGATCGACCCCCTCGGTCACCAGTGCATCGACAAGAATATGGCCGCCGAGGCGACCGGCACCGGAACCGTTACTTGAGGGAGAGGAGCTCATCTACATAACTCTTATAGCGTTGGGATTTGGGTTTCTGACGGTCCGCCTCGTTCAGATAGCGGATCGAACTCTTGCCCTTGAGGTCCTTGGGCAGAAGGAGCACGCGGATAAAGCGCGTGCATTCGTCGGTGCAGGCATCGGCCCAGACGGCCTGTCCGCCCGGCTCGAACCAGGCATCGCCGGGATGGTAATCCTGCGATTTCGTATCGCTCGAAAGAGTCAGCTTGCCGTTGCGCATGCAGCGGATGCCCGGGCCCATATGGGTATGCGGCACCGCAGCACCGCCAGTCGGAAACAGCACACTGTCGCAGCGGATCAGCCAGTCGTCCAGCTTCTCGACGCTCGGGACGGCGTTGCTGACGACGAGCTCGCTCTGAATGCCCTCGCCAAGATCGAGATCGGGTTTGGCCTTCGCATCGCCGATTTCCCAGCGCCAGAGCTCTCCACCTTCGGTGCCTGCACGAAGAGCGTAGCCCGTCCGCATGTACCGCGCCTCGTCTGGCTGCAGAACATTGCCGCCTTCGAACGCCAGATCGCCCGTATTGCAGTACAAAATCCGGAAGGCGTCAGGCAGGTTCTTCGAAACGGCATGCGGAGAAAAGACGTCCTTGACCAGACGCAAAACATAGGTGGATGTCGCCATCAAACCATCAGGCAGGATCTTCGCCTGCCTCCCTTGTTCGTCCCGCTTCGCGCGGGTTGAAATTCCCGTATTACCTCGCCTGAGGCGCATCAGAGGTCAAGGATCGCTTTGCGATCAGTTTCTTTCGAATCCGAGACGAACAATCGTTCCAGGAAGGATCGGCTCAGCTTTCGAACACCAGCTGGAAGCGATCCGCCGCATAGCGGGCAATGCCGTACTCGATCGGTTTGCCGTCGGGCGTCACATTGATCGACTCGACGACCAGCACGGGCCTGCTGCGCGGCTGCTGCAGCGCGTCTGCGTCGCCTGCGTCCGGCATCCGCGCCGTCACGCGCGTGACCTTTCGGGTGTATTCGCCATGGCCGAGCCGGGTCAGGACCTTGGTGATGGAGTCCAGTTCCTGATGCAGATCCGCAAATCCGGGCACGCGGACTGACGGGAAATAGTGACTGCCGACCGATATAGGCCTGCCGTCCACCTCCCCGATACGGTCGAGGCGCGTCAGCTTGCTGCCCTTGGGGAGGCCGAGCTGCTTGAGAATCGAGGGATCCCCTTCTTCCTCCTGCAGCAGGAGCGTCCGGCCGCCCGGCGTGCGTTTCTGGCTCAAGACGTTGTCGGAGAAGCGGGTCTTCTTCGCGACCAGATAATCGAGCACATGTTCCTGCACGAAACTCCCGCGCCCCTGCTCGACCCGGATCACGCCGTCTTCCGCGAGTTCCGAGACGGCACGTCGCAACGTATGCCGGTTGACCCCGTAACGCTGTGAGAGCTCGGCCTCGGTCGGCAGCTTGCTGCCCGGGGCGTATTGTCCGGAGCGGATCGCGTCGGAGATGTCGGTCGCGATCTGCCGCCAAATCGCCTGTCCGCTGTTTCGTTCGATCAAGGCGCTCGCTCCCGGCAGTCATCAAACTTTCATCCGCTCCCCATTGCGCGGAGCGTTGGGGAGGCCTATAACACACAAAGATATAGACATCTATACAAATCGCGAATTTGTCGAACAAGAGGACAAGCCGATGGAACCGCAGGCCTCACCGCCACACTCGAATGAGCGCAAGCGCTGGATGTCCATTCTTGCGAAGGCGTCCTACGAAGACCTGAACAGCCTCTGGCAGAACCTCCCGGACAAGCCGGAATGGAGCCGTATCCGCGCCCCCGAAATCGGCATGGTGATGGTCCGCGGGCGCATGGGCGGCACCGGGAACCGCTTCAATCTGGGCGAAATGACCGTCACACGCTGCACCGTCGGGCTGTCCTGCGGACTGATCGGCCACGGCTATGTCTCGGGCCGCAACAAGGATCATGCGGAAGTCGCCGCCGTCATCGACGCACTCATGCAGCGCAAGGAGCGCGCCGAGACCGTCGAACATTCCATCATCAAGCCGCTTGAGTTGCGGCACCTCGACCGGCGCAAGCGGGCCAGCCGCAAGGCGGCCGCGACCAAGGTCGAATTCTTCACCGTGGCACGGGAGAACTGATCCGATGTCAGCCGACAACCTGGCCCGAACGCCTCATCTCACACCCGGTTTCACCGATAGCGTAACGGAGTCCCAGACGGTCTTCCGGCACCTTCTGGAAGCCATGGCCCGCCCCGGGACGGTGCAGACCGTCGATATCGACATCGAGGGACCGGACACGCTTGATCGGGCGGCGACGGCGATCGCCCTCGCTCTCGTCGATTTCGAAACCCCGCTCTATCTCGCCCCCGCCCTCGCAACGGATGCGGCGGAGACCTACCTGAAATTCCATTGCGGCACGCGGATCACCCGCGACAGCATGGAAGCCGCCTTCGCGATCCTCGACAAGGCGCCCGAGACCCTTTCCGGCTTCAATTCGGGAACGGACGAATATCCCGAGACCGGCGCGACGCTTCTGATCCAGGTCGACACGGTGAAGGCCGGCGGGCCGCTGATATTGAGCGGACCCGGCATCAAGGACACGACAAACATCGACCTGCCCGAGGTTCCCTCCGCTTTCTGGACGGCGCGCACCGCGCAGCAGCGCTACTTCCCCCGCGGCATCGATCTGGTCTTCGTCTCCGGCGGCTCGATGGTGGCCATCCCGCGCACGACGAATGTGTCGCTCACGGCAGGAAAGGAATAGCTCCATGTATGTAGCTGTCAAAGGCGGCGACAAGGCGATCGAGAACTCGCTGCGCTACCTAGCCGATATCCGCCGGGGCGACCGCCGGGTGCCGGAACTCTCCATCGCGCAGATCCGCGAACAGCTTCCGCTTGCGGTCGACCGGGTGATGACCGAGGGCTCGCTGCACGATCCGGATCTGGCAGCGCTGGCGATCAAGCAGGCGAACGGCGACATCCAGGAAGCGGTCTTCCTGCTCCGCGCCTATCGCACCACCCTGCCCCGCTTCGGCGCCTCGCTGCCGATCGATACCGCGAAGATGCAGATCCGCCGGCGCATTTCCGCCACCTACAAGGACCTCCCGGGCGGCCAGATTCTCGGGCCGAGCTTCGACTACACGCACCGTCTGCTCGATTTTACCCTGGCGGCGAACGGCGAGACCAGGGAGGCGCCGAAATCTGACGAACCGGTGCCGGAGGGCATGCCGCGGGTCGCCGACATCCTCGACCATGAGGGCCTGATCGAGCTTGAGATCCCCGACGACGAGGACGGGGCGGTGCCGGACCTGACGCGGGAGTCGATGAGCTTCCCGGCCGACCGGGCGACCCGGCTGCAGAATCTCGCGCGCGGCGACGAGGGTTTCCTGCTCGCGCTCGGCTATTCGACCCAGCGCGGCTTCGGCAATGCCCACCCCTTTGCCGGAGAGATCCGCATGGGCGAACTGGCCGTCTCCTTCGTCCCGGAGGAACTCGGCTTCGAGATCGAGATCGGCGAGATCACCGTTACCGAATGCCAGATGGTGAACCAGTTCAAAGGCTCCTCGAAGGTGCCGCCGCAATTCACCCGCGGCTATGGCCTGACCTTTGGCCATTGCGAACGCAAGGCGATGTCCATGGCGCTGGTCGACCGGGCGCTCCGTGCCCGCGAGTTCGGCGAGGAGATCGAAGCCCCGGCACAGGACGAGGAATTCGTCCTCTACCATTCCGACAATGTCGAGGCCTCCGGCTTCGTCCAGCACCTGAAGCTTCCGCACTATGTCGATTTCCAGGGTGAGCTGGTGACCGTGCGCGAACTCCGCGCCGAGATCGAGGCGCGCGAGAAAGACAACCAAACCGATGACGACGAACTGGCCGCGGCCGAGTAGGACGAGAGCATGAGCACCAATCAAAGGCCCCAGCCCTGGCAGGCCCCGGAACACGACCAGCCGGTCGCCCAGGTCGAGGGTTACAATTTCGCCTATCTCGACGAGCAGACGAAGCGGATGATCCGCCGCGCCATTCTCAAAGGCGTTGCCATTCCAGGCTATCAGGTCCCCTTCGGCAGCCGGGAAATGCCGCTGCCCTACGGATGGGGCACCGGAGGAATGCAGGTGACGGCGGCCGTGATCGGCCGCGACGACACGCTGAAGGTGATCGACCAGGGCGCGGACGACACGACCAACGCGGTGAATATCCGCCGCTTCTTCGCCAAGACGGCGGGCGTCGCGACGACCGAGAAGACCGCGGAGGCGACGGTCATCCAGACCCGTCACCGGATCCCCGAGAAGCCGCTGACCGAGGAACAGATCCTCGTCTACCAGGTACCGATCCCGGAGCCGCTGCGCTGGGTCGAGCCGCGCGAGACCGAGACGCGCAAGATGCATGCGCTCGAGGAATACGGAGTCATGCATGTCAGTCTCTACGAGAGCATCGCGCGCTTCGGCCGCATCACCACCTCCTACAACTACCCGGTCCAGGTAAACGGCCGTTACATCATGGCGCCGAGCCCGATCCCGAAATTCGACAATCCGAAGATGCACCAGATGGCGGCGCTGCAGCTGTTCGGCGCCGGGCGCGAGAAGCGGATCTACGCCGTGCCACCCTATACCGACGTGAAGAGCCTCGATTTCGAGGACCACCCCTTCACCATCCAGTCCTGGGACGATACCTGCGCGCTCTGCGGTGCCGATGACAGCTACCTCGACGAGGTCATCACCGACGATGCGGGCGGCAAGATGTATGTCTGCTCGGACAGCGACTATTGCGCGGAACGCCGCGAGGCCGGCCATGTCGGCCATCAGGGCGTTCCGGCAGGCACCGACACCAAGGGAGAAGCCCAATGATGGCGCGGCGAGAGGACGGCCCCCTGCTCCAGGTCGAGGGCGTCACCCAGAAATACGGCCAGAATATCGGTTGCCAGGATGTCAGCTTCTCGCTCTATCCGGGCGAGGTGCTCGGCATCGTCGGGGAGTCCGGCTCCGGCAAATCGACGCTTCTGCGCTGCGCTTCCGGGCTGATGCAGCCGACCGAGGGCATCGTGCGGTTCAATACCCGCGTCGACGGCCTGCAGGACATTTATGCCCTCTCGGAGGCCGAGCGGCGCATGCTGATGCGGACCGACTGGGGCATCATCTACCAGAACGCCCGCGACGGCCTGCGGATGAACGTCTCCGCCGGCGCCAATGTCGGCGAACGGCTGATGGCGGTCGGCGAGCGGCATTACGAGACAATCCGCGAGACCTCGTCGGAGTGGCTCCAGAAGGTCGAGATGGATCTCGGCCGGATGG
>NZ_JAEPQA010000055.1 GCF_017640745.1 Nisaea sp.
GTGATGCCGGGCGACAACATCGCGATGACGGTTCAGCTGATCGCGCCGATCGCCATGGATGAAGGCCTGCGCTTCGCCATCCGCGAAGGCGGCCGCACCGTCGGCGCCGGCGTCGTCGCCAAAATCGTCGAGTAACGGTTCGTTCTTAAGGCTCGTCGAGCGAGCCGGAGATTGAAGAAAATGGATAGTCAGAACATCAGAATCCGCCTCAAGGCGTTCGATCACCGGGTCCTCGACCAGTCGACCGGCGAGATCGTGAACACGGCGAAGCGCACTGGCGCGCAGGTCAAGGGCCCGATCCCGCTGCCGACCCGTATCGAGCGTTTCACCGTGCTCCGCGGCCCGCACATCGACAAGAAGAGCCGTGAGCAATTCGAGATCCGCACCCACAAGCGGGTTCTGGACATCGTCGATCCGACTCCGCAGACGGTCGACGCTCTGATGAAGCTCGATCTCGCGTCCGGCGTTGACGTCGAAATCAAGCTCTAACGCTGAGGAACAGATTCATGCGTTCCGGAGTAATCGCACAGAAGATGGGCATGACCCGCGTCTTCACCGAGACAGGTGATCACGTGCCGGTCACGGTCCTGAAGATGGACAACTGCCAGGTGGTGGGTGTGCGCACCGAGGAGACCGACGGTTATACCGCGGTCCAGCTCGGCGTCGGCGCCGCCAAGGTGAAGCGCGTCAGCAAGCCGATGCGCGGCCATTTCGCCAAGGCGAAGGTCGAGCCGAAGCGCAAGCTGGCCGAGTTCCGCGTCAGCCCCGATGCCCTGCTCGAGGTCGGTGCGGAAATCACCGCCGACCATTTCGTTGCCGGTCAGAAGGTCGACGTCGTCGGCACCTCTATCGGTAAGGGCTTCGCCGGTGCCATGAAGCGGCACAATTTCGGCGGCCTGCGCGCCAGCCACGGTGTCTCCATCTCCCACCGTTCCCACGGTTCCACGGGTAACTCCCAGGATCCGGGGCGTGTGTGGAAAGGCAAGAAGATGGCCGGTCACCTCGGTGACGAGCGGGTCACGACGCAGAACCTCGAAGTGGTTCAGCTCGATGCCGATCGTGGCCTGATCCTGGTCAAGGGTTCGGTTCCGGGCGCCAAAGGCGGCTGGGTTCTGATCTCCGACGCCGTGAAGGCGAAGTTGCCGGAAAATCTTCCGTTCCCGGGTGCCGTGCGCACGCCGGCGGCGGCTGCCGAGGCGGAAGTTGCCGCTGAAGCGCCGTCCGAAGCGGAAGCACCGGCCGCCGTCGAAACCTCGGCTGACGACAACGCCGAGAATAAGGACTGAGGGTCATGAAGCTTCCTGTTACGACACTCGACAACAAGAAGTCCGGCGACATCGAAGTCGCGGACTCCGTGTTCGCCGTCGAGCCGCGCCGGGACATCCTGGCCCGTGTGGTGAACTGGCAGCTGGCCAAGCGCCGCGCCGGTACCCACCAGACCAAGACGATCTCGGACGTCAGCGGCACGACCAAGAAGCCGTTCCGGCAAAAAGGCACCGGCCGGGCCCGTGCGGGCTCGCTTCGGGCGACGCAGTATCGCGGCGGCGGGATCTCCCATGGTCCGGTCTCCCGCGACCACGGCTTCGCTCTGCCGAAGAAGGTCCGCAAGCTCGGCATGCGCTCCGCGCTGTCGGCGAAGCAGGCCGAAGGCAAGCTGGTGGTGATCGACGATGCCACCGGCACGACCAAGACCAAGGAGCTGGCCCAGAAACTTGCCGCTCTCGGTTGGAAGTCGGTCCTGATCATCGGCGGCGCGACCCTCGACGAGGGTTTTGCCCGCGCCGCGCGCAACATCCCGAACGTGGATGTGCTGCCGGAGCAGGGCGCGAACGTCTATGACATTCTCCGCCGCGACACCCTGGTCCTGACCAAGGCCGCCGTGGAAAGCCTGGAGGCTCGCCTGAAATGAGCATGCGTCCCTACAACGCCCGCCAGGTGCGGATGAGCGACGAGCGCGCGTACGACATCATTGTCCGCCCGATCGTCACCGAAAAGTCGACCCTCGGCTCGCAGTACGGCCAGGTGACCTTCGAGGTCTCCCTGGACGCGACCAAGCCGGAGATCAAGGTTGCCGTCGAGAAGCTGTTCGACCGCAAGGTGAAGGCGGTCAACACCGTGCTCAACAAGGGCAAGGTGAAGCGCTTCCGCGGCAAGATCGGTAAGCGGTCCGACTACAAGAAGGCGATCGTCACCTTCGTTGACGGTCAGGACATCGACGTTACCCAGGGGGTCTAATCCATGGCGTTGAAGACATTCAATCCGACGACGCCGTCCCAGCGTGAACTGGTGATCGTCGACCGCTCGGAACTCTGGAAAGGCAAGCCGGTCAAAGCACTGACCCGCGGCCTGACCAAGTCCGGCGGACGTAACAACCACGGCCGCACCACTGCCTTCTGGCGTGGCGGCGGGCACAAGCGCAAGTACCGCATCATCGACTTCAAGCGGACGAAGTTCGACGTCGCCGCGACGGTCGAGCGGCTGGAATACGATCCGAACCGGACCGCGTTCATTGCGCTGATCAAGTATGATGACGGTGAGCTGGCCTACATCCTGGCTCCGCAGCGTCTCAAGGCGGGTGACAAGGTCATCGCCGGCGAACGCCAGGACATCAAGCCGGGCAACGCGATGCCGCTGAAGAACATCCCGGTGGGCACGATCGTGCACAACGTGGAGTTCAAGCCGGGCAAGGGCGGTCAGATCGCCCGTTCCGCCGGTGCTTACGTTCAGATCGTCGGTCGCGACCAGGGCTATGCTCTGCTGCGTCTCACCTCCGGTGAAGTGCGCATGGTCCGCGGCGAATGCATGGCGACGATTGGTGCCGTGTCCAACCCGGACCAGCAGAACACCAATATCGGTAAGGCGGGCCGTTCCCGCTGGCTCGGCAAGCGCCCGCATGTCCGCGGTGTCGTGATGAACCCGGTCGACCACCCGCATGGCGGTGGTGAAGGCCGGACCTCCGGCGGTCGCCATCCGGTGACCCCGTGGGGCAAGCCAACCAAGGGCAAGCGCACCCGCAACAACAAGAAGACCGACCGCATGATCGTGCGGCGTCGCCGGAAGTAAGAGGAGATAGACGTTGGCACGTTCTGTTTGGAAAGGCCCGTTTGTTGACGGGTATCTCCTGAAGAAGTCCGACGCGACACGCGCGTCCGGCCGCAACGAGGTCATCAAGACCTGGTCGCGCCGGTCGACGATTTTGCCGCAGTTCGTCGGTCTGACCTTCGGGGTTCACAATGGCCAGAAATTCGTTCCGGTTCTGGTGACCGAGAACATGGTCGGACACAAACTCGGCGAATTCGCGCCGACCCGCACTTATTACGGCCACGCGGCCGATAAGAAGTCGCGGCGCTGAGGACTGGAGCAGAGACCATGGGAAAGAGTGCGGCCGAACGCAGGCTGGACGATACCGAGGCGAAGGCAGTGCTCCGCAATGTACGCGTGAGCCCGCAGAAGCTGAATGTCGTCGCGCAGATGATCCGTGGCATGGATGTGGAAAAGGCTCTCGCAGCCCTGACCTTCTCCCGCCGCCGCATCGCGAACGACGTGAAGAAGGTTCTGCAGTCCGCCATCGCGAACGCTGAGAACAACCATCAGCTCGATGTTGACCGGCTTTTCGTCAAGGAAGCCTCCGTCGGCAAGAGCATCGTCATGAAGCGCTTCCGTCCGCGGGCGCGGGGTCGGGTCGGCAAGATCATAAAGCCGTTCTCGCACCTGACCGTGGTCGTGCGCGAGCGCGGGGAGACCGAATAATGGGTCATAAAGTAAATCCGATCGGGCTTCGCCTCGGCATCAACCGGACCTGGGATTCCCGCTGGTTCGCGGCCAAGGAATATGGCGATCTCCTGCACGAGGACATCCGGATCCGCCGCTTCCTGCACAAGCGTCTGTCGCAGGCCGGCATCTCCCGGATCGTCATCGAGCGTCCGGCGAAGCGCTGCCGTATTGCCATCTACACCGCCCGTCCGGGCGTGGTGATCGGCAAGAAGGGCCAGGACATCGAGAAGCTCCGTCAGGAACTGTCGAAGATGGCCGGGACCGAGGTCAGCCTGAACATCCTCGAGATCCGCAAGCCGGAAATCGATGCCAAGCTGGTTGCCGACAACATCGCGCAGCAGCTCGAGCGCCGCGTTGCCTTCCGCCGCGCCATGAAGCGGGCCGTCCAGTCCGCCATGCGTCTCGGCGCCCAGGGCATCCGGATCAACTGTGCCGGCCGTCTCGGCGGCGCTGAAATCGCCCGGACCGAATGGTATCGCGAAGGCCGCGTTCCGCTGCACACGCTGCGTGCCGACATCGATTACGGCGAGTCCACCGCGCAGACCACCTATGGCGCCTGCGGCGTCAAGGTCTGGGTCTTCAAGGGCGAGATCATGGAGCATGATCCGCTTGCCAGTGAAAAGCGGCTGACCGACCAGCCCGGCGCGCAGCGCTGAGCCGGCGGACAGGGTAGAGGATTGAAAGATGCTTAGTCCGAAGCGCACAAAATTCCGGAAGGCCCACAAGGGGCGCATTCACGGAAACGCCAAAGGCGGCACGACGCTTAATTTCGGCTCCTACGGTCTGAAGGCGATGCAGCCGGCGCGGGTCACCGCGCGCCAGATCGAAGCGGCCCGTCGTGCGATCACCCGTCACATCCGCCGTGCCGGCCGGGTGTGGATCCGGATTTTCCCGGATGTTCCGGTGTCGTCCAAGCCGGCTGAAGTTCGTATGGGTAAGGGCAAGGGCACGCCCGAGTTTTGGGTGTGCCGCGTGAAGCCCGGTCGCATCATGTTCGAGCTCGAGGGCGTTCCGCGGGATCTGGCCGAAGAAGCGTTTACGCTTGCTTCCGCCAAGCTTCCGCTCGATACGCGCTTCGTTGCCCGGCTCGGCGAATAAGGCCGGGGGAGAGAAGAACGATGGCAAGCAAGGCAGCAACCGATCTTCGCGCCAAGACGGCCGATGAGCTGAAGACCAGCCTGGTGGACCTGAAGAAGGAGGCCTTCAACCTCCGCTTCCAGCGCGCCAACGGCCAGCTGGAGAACACTGCGCGGATGCGGCAGGTGCGCCGCGAGATCGCGCGCATCAAGACGATCCTGCACGGGCAGGCCAGCGCTTAATCGGCGCTGGATTTAGGAGACAAGAAATGCCGAGGCGAATTTTGCAGGGCACCGTGGTGAGCGACAAGGGCGAGAAATCTATCGTCGTCCGCGTTGAGCGCCGCGTTATGCACCCGATCTATAAGAAGTTCATCAAGCGCTCGAAGAAGTTCGCCGCGCATGACGAACAGAATGCGTGCAAGGTCGGCGACATTGTGCGGATCCAGGAATGCGCTCCGATTTCGAAGCGCAAGAGCTGGATCGTCGTTGAAGACGCCGGCGGCGAAGCTTAAGCGACGGAAGGAGTGACGACATGATTCAGATGCAGTCAAACCTCGATGTCGCAGACAATTCCGGCGCTCGCCGTGTCCAGTGCATCAAGGTTCTCGGCGGTTCCAAGCGCAAGGTCGCTGCCGTCGGTGACGTGATTGTGGTCTCCGTAAAGGAAGCGATTCCGCGGGGCCGCGTAAAAAAGGGTGACGTGCTGCGGGCGGTGATCGTCCGGACCGCGAAAGAGATCCGCCGCAACGACGGTTCCTCGATCCGGTTCGACCGCAACGCCGCGGTGCTGATCAACAAGCAGAACGAGCCGATCGGGACCCGTATCTTCGGTCCGGTGACCCGTGAACTTCGCGCCAAGAAGTTCATGAAGATCATCTCGCTCGCACCGGAGGTGCTGTGATGGCAACTAAGTTCAAGGTGAAAAAGGGCGACAAGGTTGTCGTCACCACCGGTAAGGACAAGGGCAAGACGGGCGAAGTTCTGCGCGTCATTCCGGCCGAAAGCCGGGTCCTGGTCCAGGGTGTGAACATGGTGAAGCGCCACACGCGCCCGACCCAGTTCGCCGCCGGCGGGATTATTGAGAAAGAGGCGCCGCTTCACATCTCGAATGTGGCGCACATCGACCCGAAGTCCAACGAGCCGACGCGCGTCGGGATTCGTGTTCTCGAGGACGGACGTAAAGTCCGCTTCGCGAAACGGTCCGGCGAAGTGATCGACGCTTAAGCGCGCTCGAAAGAAGGCCAGATATGTCGCGATTGAAAGAAGTATACGAGAGCACGATCAAGCCGGAGATGATGTCGGAGTTCAAATACTCGAACCCGATGAAATGTCCGAAGATCGAGAAAGTCATCGTCAACATCGGCGTTGGCGAGGCGGTGCAGGATTCCAAGAAGGTGAAAGCCGCTGCGGAAGACCTCGCCCTCATCACCGGTCAGCGTCCGATCGTCACCCGCGCGAAGAAGTCGATTGCCGGCTTCAAGCTCCGCGAGGGCATGCCGATCGGCTGCAAGGTCACCCTTCGCCGCGAGCGGATGTACGAGTTCCTGGATCGTCTGGTGAACATCGCTCTGCCGCGCGTCCGTGACTTCCGTGGTCTCAGCCCGAAAAGCTTCGACGGGCGCGGCAATTATTCGATGGGCCTGAAAGAGCAGATCGTGTTTCCGGAAATCGACTACGACAAGGTCGACTCGATCCGGGGCATGGAAATCGTCGTTGTGACGACGGCCGAAACCGACGATGAGGCGCGCGAGCTGCTGCGTCGCTTCAACTTCCCGTTCGTGAACTGATCGGGCTGGAGACGATTCATGGCGAAGAAAAGCGCGATCGAAAAGAACAAGAACCGTCAGAAGCTGGTCCAGCGGGATACCGCGAAGCGGGAGCGCCTGAAGGCGGTCATCGCTGACAAGGATCTGCCGATGGAAGAGCGGTTCAAGGCCGCCCTGAAGCTGAACGAGATGCCGCGGAACGGTGCCAAGATCCGTCTGCGCAACCGCTGCGAAGTTAGCGGTCGTCCGCGCGGCTACTACCGCAAGCTCAAAATGTCCCGCATTGCCCTGCGCGATCTCGGCTCGATTGGCCAGATCCCGGGCATGGTCAAGTCTAGCTGGTAAGAGAGGAGTCTGACCGTGACGATGAGTGATCCTCTCGGGGATATGCTGACCCGGATCCGGAATGGCCAGTCCGCTGGTAAAAGCGTTGTGCTGAGCCCGGCGTCGAAGCTGCGGAGCAATGTGCTCGAAGTCCTGATGCGCGAAGGTTACATTCGCGGCTATTCGAGCGCTGAGGTCCGTGCAGGTATCGGCGAACTGACGATTGAACTGAAGTACCATGATGGCGAGCCGGTGATCCGCGAGATCAAGCGCGTGTCCCGCCCTGGCCGTCGGGTATATTCGAAGATCAAGGACCTGCCGCGGTGCTACAACGGTCTGGGCATCCAGATCCTGTCGACCCCGCGCGGCATCCTGTCCGACAACGAGGCCCGCGCTGCCAATGTCGGCGGCGAAGTCCTCTGCCAGGTATTCTGATCGGAGCCAGGACAATGTCACGTATTGGTAAAAACCCGGTCGCTCTTCCGAGCGGCGTCTCCGCCGAGATCGGCGCGGATGCCTTCTCCGCGAAGGGCAAGCTCGGCCAGCTCTTTGTTCCACTCAGCGATGATGTCGATATCGCGATCGAGGACAATCTGGTCAAAGTGACGCCGAAGAACGAGTCCAAGCGTTCGCGTGCCATGTGGGGCACGATGCGCGCCCGCGTGCAGAACGCGGTCACGGGCGTTTCGGAAGGCTTCACGATCAATCTCGAGATCAACGGCGTCGGTTATCGCGCCGCGGTCGAAGGCAAGAACCTCGTGCTGTCGCTCGGCTTCAGCCATCCGGTGAACTATCCGATTCCGGAAGGCATCACCATGAAGTGCGAGAAGCCGACGTCGATTTCGATCCATGGAGCCGACAAGCAGAAGGTTGGTCAGATCGCGGCTGAGATCCGCGGGTATCGTCCGCCGGAGCCCTTCAAGGGCAAGGGTGTCAAGTACGAGACCGAGACCATCCTCCGCAAGGAAGGCAAGAAGAAGTAAGGAACCGGGGCATGCTGAACTCAAAGAAACTCTTCCAGCGTCGCCGCGAGCGGAATCGTACCGCGCTGCGGGCGAAGGCGAATGGCAAGGCCCGGCTCTCCGTGTTCCGGTCCTCCAAGAACATCTATGCGCAGATCATCGACGATCTGAAGGGCGAGACCCTGGTGAGCGCGTCTTCCATCGAGAAGGACGTTCGGGGCTCTCTGAAGACCGGGGCAGACAAATCTGCCGCGGCGCAGATCGGAAAGCTGATCGGCGAACGTGCGGTGAGCAAGGGCGTCACCGACGTCGTGTTCGACCGCGGCGGTTACCGCTATCACGGGCGCGTCAAGGCTCTGGCCGACGCCGCGCGTGAAGCCGGACTGAAGTTCTAGAAAGGGCCGGGACATGGCACGAGGCGAAAGAAGAGATCGCGACGCGCGCGAAGAACCGGAACTGGTTGAAAAGCTGGTCGGTATCAACCGCGTCGCCAAGGTTGTGAAGGGCGGTCGCCGGTTTGGCTTCGCCGCCCTGGTGATTGTCGGTGACGGCCGCGGCCGCGTTGGCTACGGCGCGGGCAAGGCCCGTGAAGTGCCGGAAGCGATCCGCAAGGCGACCGAGCAGGCGAAGCGCGGCATGGTCCGTGTGCCGCTGCGCGAAGGCCGCACGCTGCACCATGATATCGGCGGTCGCTTCGGCGCCGGCCGGGTGATCCTCAGGTCGGCTCCGGCCGGTACCGGTATCATCGCGGGCGGTCCGATGCGTGCGATCTTCGAAGCGCTGGGTATGCAGGACGTCGTGGCGAAGTCCACCGGCACCTCCAACCCACACAACATGATCAAGGCCACCTTCGAGGCGTTGAAGAACGTCCGGTCCCCGCGCGCGGTTGCGGCCAAGCGCAGCAAGAAGGTCTCCGAGATCTTCGGCCGGTCCGGCGCCGACGCCGAAGCGGCACAGGCCTAAGGACGGAGAAGAGTCATGGCGGCGACGAAGAAGAAGGCTGGCAAGATGGTCACGGTCACGCAGATCGGCAGCCCGATCGGCCGGACCAAGGACCAGGAGCAGACCCTGATCGGCCTCGGTCTGAACAAAATGCACCGCACGCGTACCCTGGAGGACACTCCGTCGGTCCGCGGCATGATCAACAAGGTCCACCATCTGGTGCGCGTCGAAGACGCGTCCTAAGGCGATCAGGCAGTACATCAAGGCGATCCGGCCGTTGCCGGAACGAGGGCAAGAACGATGAAACTCAACGAACTTCGCGACAATCCGGGCGCGCGTCCGTCCGGCAAGCGGGTCGGCCGCGGCGCCGGTTCCGGCCTCGGCAAGACCGCCGGCAAGGGTCAGAAGGGCCAGACCTCGCGCTCCGGCGTTGCCATCAACGGCTTCGAGGGCGGCCAGATGCCGATCCATCGTCGCCTGCCGAAGCGTGGCTTCAAGAACCCGTTCCGCAAGGAATACGCGCCGGTCAATGTCGGCACGATCCAGGCGGCGATCGACGCGGGCAAGCTCGACGGCAAGAAGATCATCGATGCCGCGGCGCTTCAGGCCGCCGGCGTTGTGGGTCGTCTGCGCGACGGCGTGCGCCTGCTTGCAACGGGCGAGCTGAAGGCCAAAGTTAAGGTGGAAGTTGCCGGTGCCTCGGCGGCCGCGATCGCGGCGGTCGAGAAGGCCGGTGGTTCCGTGACGGTTGCGGCTGCCGCCGCGAAGCCGGGCAAAGACGCGGGCGACTCCTCCAGCGAGTAACCTGACATCCACCGATTGGGTTCAGCGACATGGCATCCAGCGCCGAGCAATACGCTTCATCGATCAACTTCGGGGCCTTCGCGAAAGCGACGGAACTCAAGAAACGCATCTGGTTCACACTGGGTGCGTTGATCGTTTACCGCCTCGGGACCTACATCCCGATCCCGGGTATCGACCCGGCGGTGCTGGAGCAGATCTTCTCGCAGAATGCCGGCGGCATCCTCGGCATGTTCGACATGTTCGCGGGCGGTGCGCTCGGCCGCATGACGATCTTCGCGCTGAACATCATGCCTTACATCTCCGCGGCCATCATCATGCAGCTGATGACCGCGGTGTCGCCCAGCCTCGAGACCCTGAAGAAGGAAGGCGAGAGCGGGCGCAAGAAGATCAACCAGTACACCCGTTATCTGACGGTGGCGATCTGTGTGCTGCAGTCGTACGGAATTGCGGTCGGGCTCGAAAGCATGAGCTCCGGCGGCAACGTTGCTGTTCACAACCCGGGCATGTTCTTCCGGATGACGGTCGTGATCACGCTGACCGGCGGCACCTTGTTCCTGATGTGGTTGGGTGAGCAGATTACCGC
>NZ_JAEPQA010000056.1 GCF_017640745.1 Nisaea sp.
GGCAAGGAATTCCTGGATCTGGTAGGTGATGTATTCCGAGATCATCAGCACGCGGCCGCCGCCGAGCAGGGCCGGCGTCACGAAGAAACCGAGCGAGAGCACGAAGACCAGCAGCGCGCCGGAAAAGACACCGGGCAGCGTCTGCGGGAAATAGACCGAACGGAAGGCCGTCCATTCGCTGGCGCCAAGGCCGCGGGCGGCGTCCGTATAGGAACGCGAGATCCCGCGCATGTTGGCCAGCATCGGCAGCACGGCGAAGGGCAGCATGACGTGGATCATCGCAATCAGCACGCCGGTCTCGTTGTGCATGAGTCGGAGCGGGCTGGTGATCAGCCCGATATCCCTGAGCGTGTCGTTCACCAGGCCGGAACGGCCGAGCAGCACGATCCAGCTGAAGGAGCGGATCAGCACCGAGACCCAGAAGGGCAGCAGAACCAGCGCGACCATCAGCGGGGTCAGGCGGCTGGCGAAATTCGAAATGGTATAGGCGACGATATAGCCGAGCAGCAGACAGCCGATCGTGGTGATCGCGGCGACCCGGAAGGTCAGGATGAAGCTGGTCTTGACCGCGTTCGATTCCGTCATCTTCACGTAGTTTCCGAACCCGAGATCCGGTTCGGTGACGGAGATCTCCCAGATACCGAGCACCGGCAGGATGTAGAAGATGATCATGATCGCCAGAGCGGGCAGCACCAGCATCCAGTAACGGGCCTTGTCGGTCAGGCGGGGCATGTCGGCTCCGGAGGGAGAAATCTGTCTGGGAAGGGCGGGACGGCAGCGAGGGGGTCTGCCGTCCCGCACTTGACGGCCGATCAGTTGATCAGCGCGTCCACATAGAGCTCTTCGGCGGCAATCTGGTTCTTCGCGTACCATGCGTCGTTGTACATGATCTGAGTCGCCAGATTCTCGGGGCTGGACGGGTTCCATTTCTGGAACGCTTCCGGCACCAGTGCGGCTGCCGCCGGGTTCGCCGGGCCGCATCCAATCTTCTCAAGCCACTGCACCTGAAGGTCCGGCGTCTGGGCATGGGCGATGAACTTCATCACCTCCTCGGTGCCCGCCGGGTTGCTTTTCGGCACCACCCAGATGCCGGGCGCGACGACGCCGCCGTTGAAGGTGACGGTGAAGGAACCTTCGTCCATCTGGTCCTTCAGCAGGTGGGCACGGGTCGACCAGATGTTGCCCATGGTGACCTCTTCCTGCAGGAAGAGGTTCTGGCTGTCGCTTCCGGAGCCCCAGACGATGACGTGCTCGCGGAGCTGGCGGAAACGGTCGATCGCCGCCTTGATGCCGTCGTCGGTGCCGAGCGCCTCGTAGACGTCCTTCGGCGCCACCCCCATGGACATGGTCGCGCTTTCCAGCATGCCGCGGACCGACTTGCGGAACGTGCGCATGCCCGGGAAATCCTTCGTGTTCCAGACGTCTTCCCAGCTCTGCGGCACATTGCCGCCGAGCAGCTTCGGATTGGACGCGAGGACATAGGAATAGACGTAGTTGGCGACGCCGTTGTTGTAGATCCCGCCCTCGAGCACCTTGCTCTTGTCGACGATCGAGTAGTCGATCGGCTGCGTGACGCCCTGCTGCTCCAGGATGATCGCCGAGCCGGCGCCGCTGTCGCAGAGGTCCCAGACCACCGCGCCGCTTTCGACCATCGCCCGGATCTTGCCGGCCGACGGGCCGGAGCCGTCGACGGTCACCTTGATGCCGGTTTCCTTGGTGTAGGTGTCGCACATGACTTCCTGGAGGATGTCCTTGGCCTGGCCGCCCCAGTTCACGACGATGATTTCCTTGGTGTTCGCCATCGCCTTGGCGCCGAGCGCGGGCAGGATGCCAAGCGCGCCCATGGCGGCGATGAAGCCGCGGCGGGTCAGAAGGCCCTGCTTGTAGCGTTCGACCGCGATCTCCGCGATGTCCGCCTTGGCTTCGAAATCGGTTGTCTCAGTCATTTGAAGCTCCTTGTTGCTGAAATGTCGGTCTTCTTGCTTTTGCGGGGCCGGTTCAGTCGGCCTCGAGAATGACGCAGGCGTCGGCATCCCAGCCGAAGCCGACCTCCAAGCCCGGCGCGGGATCGATCCCCGCTTTCCAGGTCGGGCAGGAGACGAGGATCTGGCCGAGGGCGCCGTGGGAGAGCAGCACCTGGCAGCGTTCGCCGAGATAGCTGACCTGCTTGACGGTTCCGGTCAGGAACTCCGAGCCGGCGGCGCCGATGCGAATGCGTTCCGGGCGCAGCGCGACCTCGGCGCTGTCGCCCATGACAATCCCATGCGCGGAGGCGTCCACCGGGAAACGGGCCTCGCCGGCGACGCATTCGAGCTGATCGCCGGTCCGCTCCTTGATGGTGACGTTGAGGAAGTTCGACTTGCCGAGGAAATCCGCAACGAACCGGGTGCGCGGCCGGTTGTAGAGTTCTCCGGGAATGCCGGACTGCTGGATCTTTCCATCCTTCAGGATCACGATCCGGTCGGACATCGAGAGTGCCTCGTCCTGATCGTGGGTCACGTAGATGAAGGTGACGCCGAGCTGATCGTGCAGCGCCTTCAGCTCCCACTGCAGGTCGGCGCGAAGCTTCTTGTCGAGCGCGGAGAGCGGCTCGTCGAGCAGGAGCACCTGCGGCTTGAAGGAGAGCGCGCGTGCGAGCGCAACACGCTGCTGCTGGCCTCCGGAAAGCTGGCTCGGCATACGGTCCGCGAATTCGCCCATCTGAACGAGATCGAGACATTCGTCGACGCGGGCGCGGATTTCGCTCGCCGGCCGCTTGCGCACCTTCAGCGGGAAGCCGACATTCTGCCGCACATTCATGGTCGGAAACAGCGCGTAGCCCTGGAAGACCATGCCAAAATCTCGGTGTTCCGGCGGCTCCTTGGTGATGTCGCGGCCGCGCAGCGAGACCGTGCCCTCGGTCAGGTCGGTGAAGCCCGCGATCGCCGTCAGCAGGGTCGTCTTGCCCGAGCCGGACGGTCCGAGCAGTGTCAGGAACTCGCCCTCGGCCACGTCGAGATCGACATGATCGAGCGCGTGCACGCTTCCATAGCGCTTTACCGAATTGCGGATCGAGAGGATCGGTTGGCTCATCGCGTGCGGGCGTCCTGTCGTTGATTGCGACCGGAGCCGTTCCGGCCA
This sequence comes from Nisaea sp., assembly GCF_017640745.1. GTDB lineage: Bacteria > Pseudomonadota > Alphaproteobacteria > Thalassobaculales > Thalassobaculaceae > Nisaea. Next base: position 3,121 of record NZ_JAEPQA010000056.1, read on the forward strand.
AACTCGACAGTCAGCAAATCACGCCGTCTCTAGAAGCCAGAAATTAATAATTGGCCCAAGAATATAATCTGAAATTATTCGTCAGATGTCCGTATGCGGCGGATGATGCCGCTTCAGGTAGTCGCCAAAGAAGCTCTGGAACTGCAGCGCGACGTTTGAAGTCGGAAAAAGATTGCAGGTGATGCTGTAGAGATTCAGCTTCAGCACGGGGTTGGTCGGCCGGACCGCCAGAGTGGTCAGGTCGCGCCCAACGAGGGCGAAACTGTCGACCAGGGTGACCCCGAGGCCGTTGAGTGCCATTTCCAGCGCCGTCGCCGTGTGACGGACCTCGCAGAAATAGCGGCGCTCCAGGCCCTGCTTCGAGAAGACCGGATCGATCAGCTGCCCGAGCGGCGTGTTGGCGGCGTAGGAAATGTGCTTCACGTGATTGAGATCGGTCACGTTGACCCGCTCGGAATAGGCCAGCTCATGGTCGGTCGGGCAGACGCACATCATCCGGCCTTCCGCGACCGGACGGACGGTCAGCACCGAGTGACGCGGCTGGGTGATCGAGAACCCGAGATCCGCCCGGCCGCTGACCAGGTGCTCGTTGATCTCGTCGATGCTGCCGAATTCGACCGAAAGCTTCAGCTTGGGCTTGTTACGGACGAACTCGGAGATCACCCGCGGCAGGATGCCGTGCCCGAGCGACGGCGTGGCGAAGAGATTGAGCCGGCCGACGGTTCCGCCGCGCAGCTCGTGAACGATGTCGTCGATCCTCTTCTGCTGCATGAAGAGATACTGCGCTTCCTGCGCAATGTGCTGCGCCTCGCGGGTCGGTGTCAGGCGCCCGCGCTCTCGCACGAAGAGCGGAAAGCCGATCAGATCCTCGGTATGGCGGATCATGTTGCTGACGGCGGGTTGGCTGACATTCAGCAATTCGGCGGCACGCGCCGTGGTACCGACCTCGATGACCGTGCAGATCACTTCCAGTTGCCGCGCATTGATCACGATAGAATAACCTTACCTTATTTTATTACCCTTCTAATTTATTTCACGGTGATATTCCGGCTGTCTAGCTCTAGAGAGGCAAAGATCAGCGGGAGTGGCCTCAATGAGCCGGAAGGAAGTGTTCGCCGTCGCCCAGATGGGGCCGGTTCATCTCAACGATACCAAGGCGGAGGTCGTCACGCGCCTGATCGAGATGCTCCGAGAGGCGCACGGCCGCGGCGCGAAATGGGTGACTTTCCCGGAACTCGCTCTCACGACCTTCTTCCCACGCTACATCTACGACACGCCGGAAGAATACGACGTCTTCTTCGAGGAGGGCCTCCCCTCCCCGGCCATGGCTCCCTTGTTCGACAAAGCCAAGGAACTCGGGGTCGGCTTCTATCTCGGCTATGCGGAGAAAATCATGGAAGGCGGCCAGTATCGCCGCTTCAACACCTCCGTTCTCGTCGGTCCCGACGGCAGCATCCTCGGGAAGTATCGGAAAATCCACCTGCCCGGCACGAAGGACCCGATCGGCGACCGCGAATTCGAGCATCTGGAAAAACGTTATTTCGAGGTCGGCAATCTCGGCTTCCCGACCTTCGCGACCCCGTCGGGCCGGATCGGCATGTGCATCTGCAACGACCGGCGCTGGCCGGAGACCTTTCGGGTCATGGCCCTGAAAGGCGCCGAGATCTTCATGCTCGGCTACAACACGCCGACGCGGAACATCCATCACCCGGAACCCGCCCATCTGCGCGAGTTCCACCACCGCCTCAGCATCGAATCCGCCGCCTACCAGAACGCGGCCTGGGTCATGGCCGCGGCGAAATGCGGCGCCGAGGACGGCTTTGCCATGATCGGCGGCTCCGCCATCGTCGCGCCGACAGGAGAGGTCGCGGTGCGCGCCGTCTCCGAGGAGGATGAAGTCATCACTCACAATTGCGATCTCGATCTCGGCGCCTATATCCGGCGCTCCGTGTTCGATTTCGCCCGGCACCGCCGGATCGAGCATTACGGACCGATCACCGCACAGACAGGCATAGAGGCAGCGGAATGACCTTCTCCATCGCAGGACGCTGTCTCGAGACCGGCCGCATCGGCTTCGCCGTCGCGACCTCCTCCGTCTGTGTCGGCGCCAGGGTCGGGGCGGTCACCGACGGCTGTGTCGTCTTCTCCCAGGCGCGGACAGATCCGCGCTTGCACAGCTTCGGTCTCGCGGCATGGCACCGCACCGCTGACGCCGGGCAGACGCTCGCCGCCATGCGCGATGCCGCGACCGCCCCGCACTGGCGCCAGCTCGGCGTGCTGCCGTTCAAGGGCACGCCGCTGCATCATACCGGCGCGTCCTGCCTGCCCCATTGCGGCGGGGAGATCGGGGAGAACTGCCTCGCTCTCGGAAATTTCCTCGGCACCGCCGAGGTCCTGCCGGAAATGGTCCGCGCCTTCGAAGCGGCGACCGGATCGCTCGAGGAGCGCCTGCAGGCGGGCATGAAAGCCGGCGAGGCCGCCGGGAGCGAGAAGGAGCCGTTGCAGTCGGCAGCCCTCAAGGTTCTCGGCAGCGACGATCTGATGGATGCCGACCTCAGGGTCGACTTTTCCACCGACCCGCTTTCGGATCTCGTGAAGCTCTGGCAAGACTGGGCGCCGAAGGCGGCCGCCTACCGCCTGCGGGCGACGGATCCGGATGCTGCGCCGTCGTCGGCTGAGGTTGAAAGGCGGTAGAAGCATAGGCATTTCAGAGGATAGTTTGTCCAACTGATGCAAAAGGTATTCTCGGACACTAAAGCTAATGCGTCCCGCTCGATGCCGCCAATCCGGCTCTACCGGTGAGGCCTCGCCGCGCTTCATCCGGTGACCTAACCCTCTCGATTCGGCTCAGGACGACTTGAAGTCACGCCGACTGATATCGCCTACAGATTACCAGAATCTCCGCCTCTCTATTCCAGATCTTCTTGCCTTGAGCGTGGGTTTCCCGATCCGAAGGAAGTTCGGCGCTTCCGCAGAATGCCGCTAATCAGGGAATGGTTATTGAAGCTGAGCGACAACGCTCCATCGACGTTGGTGTCTGGCATCCGAATTGGCCACGAAGCGCCAATTCGCGGGTACAGATTGCCTGAAGCCCGAGCGACAAATTTTCTGCTATCCTACGCTTACAACCGGGAAATTTCGCATCCGGTCAGTGCATCGAGAAGCCGGAACACGTCCTGATGACCACTGAATTTGCAGAACGCTACAAGCACAAGATTAAGACCGCCGAGGAAATCGCCGAAGTCATCGGTCCCCGCCCACGCAAAAAGAAGGTGATCATGTGCCACGGCGTATTCGACGTCGTGCATCCCGGGCATCTGCGCCACCTCATGTTTGCAAAGAGCAAGGCGGACATCCTGATCGCGAGCCTGACATCCGACCAGCACATCGCGAAAGGGATCTATCGCCCGCATGTTCCGGAACAGCTCCGGGCGATGAATCTCGCAGCGTTCGAAATTGTCGATTTCGTGGTGATAGACCCGAACTCTAAGCCGCTCGAGAACCTGCTGACCATCAAACCGGACCTTTTCGCCAAGGGGTACGAGTACACGGCGAGTGGGCTGCCACAGAAAACACAGGAAGAGGTCGAGACCGTTCAATCTTTCGGCGGTGAAGTGATCTTTACCCCCGGCGACATTGTCTATTCGTCATCGAAACTGATCGAGCTCGAGGCGCCGCGGATCCCGATGGAGAAACTCCTGATGCTGATGCAGCAGGAACAGTTCGGTTTCGACGACATGACCCGTGCCCTCAAGAGCATGGCGGGCCAGAAGGTCCATGTCGCCGGCGACACCATCGTCGACAGTTATACAGAAACCTCGATGATTGGCGGACAGACCAAGACGCCAACGATCAGCGTGCTTTATCAGGGGCGAAGAGACTATGTCGGGGGTGCCGCCATCGTCGCCAAGCATCTGGCGGCCGCCGGTGCGGACGTGACATTTTCGACAGTGCTCGGGGACGACGGTTACAAGGACTTTGTGCTTGCAGACCTGAAGGAAGCCGGGATCAAGCTGAAGCCGATCATTGACCCGACACGACCGACAACAAACAAGAACGCGGTCGTGGCCGGCGGTTACCGGCTCCTGAAGATCGACACTCTCGATAACTCGAGCGTTTCCGACGAAATCGCAGGCAAGCTTGCTAGACAGATCCGATCCACAACCGAAGGCGCCGTTGTATTCAGCGACTTCCGCCACGGAATTTTCAACCGCCGCACTATTCCGTCACTCGTGGCAGCCATTCGCCCGGGTATTTTCAAGGTCGCCGACAGCCAGGTCGCAAGTCGCTGGGGAAACATCACCGAGTTCAAGGGCTTCGACCTGATTACGCCGAACGAACGCGAGGCAAGGTTTAGCATCGCCGACCAGGACTCCGGCATTCGTCCACTGGCATCACAGATCTACGATGCGGCGGAATGCGGAACGCTGATCCTGAAACTCGGGGATCGAGGTGTCCTGACCTGTCGCAACTCCGATCATCACTTGCTCGATTCCTTCTTCGTTGTCGACAGCTTCGTCGATCACCTGGAAGACGCGGTCGGAGCAGGTGATGCTCTGCTTGCCTATGCCACCCTTGCCATGATGACCACCGGCAGCGCACCGATCGCGACCGTTCTCGGGTCCTTTGCCGCGGCCGTCGAATGCGAGCAGGACGGGAATGTCCCGGTTACCCCGGCGGACGTGCTGAAAAAGATCAACGCGATCCAGCGGCGCGCGAATTTCGAAAACTAGAACGGGACCACGGTCATGAGGGCACTTATCGTCGGCCTCGGCATCCAGGGCCACAAGCGGCGTCGCGTCGCGGGCGAGGAATGCATCGGGACCGTCGACCCGGTGCACGAAGACGCCGACTTCCGGACGCTTGAGGAGGTGCCGCTCAACCGGTTTGACGCGGCTCTCGTCTGTACCCCGGACGAGCCCAAATTCGGGCTCCTGAAATACCTGCTTGCTCACGGCAAGCATGTTCTGGTGGAGAAGCCCCTCTGGTTCTCCGACGAGAACCAGATCGACGAGCTCGCCGGGCTTGCCGCGGCGTCGGGTTCGGTCTGCTACACTGCCTACAATCACCGCTTTGAGCCGCATTTCGTCCGCATGCGTGACCTCATCACCTCCGGCACGCTCGGCGAGATCTATCGCTGCCGGATGTTCTATGGAAACGGCACGGCCCGGCTCGTCCGGGAATCCGCCTGGCGCGACACGGGCGCCGGCGTGTTGCCGGATCTCGGCAGCCATCTGCTCGATACGGCGCGCTTCTGGTTCGGCGATATCGCCGACGATTTCTCGATCATCTCCGCGGACCGTTTCGAAAACCGGGCGCCGGATCATGTGGTGATCGCATCCGGAAGCGCAGGACCGCGGATCGAGCTTGAGATGACCCTTCTCTCCTGGCGGAACCACTTCACCTGCGACATTTTCGCGGAGCTCGGCACCGCGCACATCGAGTCGCTCTGCAAATGGGGCCCGTCCCGCTTCGTCCACCGCCGCCGGGTCCTGCCCAGCGGACGCCCGCCGGAAGAGGCCGCGACCCTGGTCCAGGACGACCCGACCTGGGAGGCGGAATACGCCCATTTCAAAAAGCTTTGCGCCGGAGGCGGTGGCTCCAACCTGGAAAACGATCGCTGGCTCTATCGCTCGCTCGGGCGCCTTGCCGTCGAGATCGATGGAGCGGCCTGAGGACATGCCTGCCGGAATGAAAAAGCCCGTCATCGGGTTCGCCGGAATGACCCATCTCGGGCTGAATTCCGCCGTCGCCGTCGCGGATCTCGGTTTCGAGGTGATCGGCTTTGCCGAAACCGACGACGAGACGGCACGGCTCCGGCGCGGCGAGCTTCCTGTGATGGAGCCCGACCTGCCCGAAATGCTTGCCGCGAACCGGGACCGGCTGCAGTTCACCTCCAGTCCGACAGACCTTTCGCGTGCGGATGTCGTCTACATTTCGGTCGATGTTCCCACCG
>NZ_JAEPQA010000057.1 GCF_017640745.1 Nisaea sp.
CGAGACGGTGAAGAACTTCTTCGGCCGTGAGCCGCACCGCGGTGTGAACCCGGACGAGGTCGTGGCGCTCGGCGCGGCGATCCAGGCCGGCGTGCTGAAGGGCGACGTCAAGGACGTCCTGCTGCTCGACGTGACCCCGCTGTCGCTCGGTATCGAGACCCTGGGCGGCGTCTTCACCCGTCTGATCGACCGCAACACGACGATCCCGACGAAGAAGAGCCAGACCTTCTCCACCGCCGAGGACAACCAGACCGCCGTGACGATCCGGGTGTTCCAGGGCGAGCGCGAGATGGCGGCCGACAACAAGCTGCTCGGCCAGTTCGATCTCGTCGGCATTCCGGGCGCGCCGCGCGGCGTGCCGCAGATCGAGGTCACCTTCGACATCGACGCAAACGGCATCGTCAACGTGTCGGCCAAGGACAAGGCGACCGGCAAGGAACAGCAGATCCGTATCCAGGCCTCGGGCGGTCTCTCCGACGAGGATATCGAGCGGATGGTCAAGGAAGCGGAAGCCAATTCCGAGTCCGACAAGGCCCGGCGCGAGCTGGTCGAAACCAAGAACCAGGCCGATGCCGCCGTTCATGGCACGGAGAAGATGCTTGCCGAACATGGCGACAAGATCTCCGAGGCCGAGCGGGGTGAGATCGACGGCCACCTGACCGCCCTGCGCACCGCGATGGAAGGCGAGGACGGCGCCGAGATCAAGGCCAAGATGGAAGCGCTCCAGCAGGCCTCGATGAAGCTTGGCGAAGCCATGTACAAGGCGCAGCAGGATGCCTCTGCCGGTGAAGCCGGCCCGGATATGGGCGGCGACGCGGGCGGCTCGGGCTCCGCGGGCGGCGGGAACGCGTCCAGCGACGACGTCGTGGATGCGGACTTCGAAGAAGTCGACGATCAGAACCGCGACAACAAGTCCGCCTGATCCCAACGGTTCGGGCGGAGGATCAGATGACCAGTTCCTGGCATCGTCCTCCGCCCGGTTCCGATCCGGAAAGGCAGGCGGTTCACATCTTTGCCGGACTGCCGACACCGTTGCGGGGACGATGACGCGCTATGGCAAAAAGAGATTACTACGAAGTTCTGGGGGTCCAGCGCGGCGCTTCCGATGCGGAGATGAAATCCGCCTATCGCAAGCTCGCCATGCAGTATCACCCCGATCGAAATCCGGACAATCCAGACGCGGAAGCCAAGTTCAAGGAGCTGAACGAGGCCTATGACGTCCTGAAGGATGAGCAGAAGCGGGCGGCCTACGACCGTTTCGGCCACGATGCCTTCGAGGGCGGCATGGGTGGTGCCGGCGGAGGTGCCGGGTTCGGCGGTGCCGGCTTTGGAGGTTTCGCCGATATCTTCGACGAGATGTTCGGCGATTTCATGGGCGGACGGCGCGGCGGCAACCGGCGTGGCTCCGACCTTCGCTACAACATGTCGATCACGCTTGAGGAAGCCTTCAGGGGCAAGCAGGCCGAGATCCATATTCCGAGTTCCGTGCAGTGCGAGGAGTGCCACGGATCCGGTGCCGAGAAAGGCACCGATCCGGTGACCTGCACGACCTGTCACGGACACGGGAAGGTGCGGGCCCAGCAGGGCTTCTTCACGATCGAGCGGACCTGTCCCCATTGCGGCGGCAACGGCACGCGGATCGAGAAACCGTGCAAGACCTGCGGCGGTGCCGGCCGCACCCAGAAGGAAAAGACCCTGTCGGTGAACATTCCGGCGGGTGTCGAAGACGGCACACGGATCCGGCTCAGCGGCGAGGGCGAGGCCGGCTCCCGCGGCACGCCGCCGGGCGATCTCTACCTCTTCCTCTCCATCGCCGAGCATCCGATCTTCAAGCGCGAGGGCGCGGATGTGTATTGCCGCGTCCCTCTGCCGATGACGACGGCTGCGCTCGGCGGACAGATCGAGGTTCCGACCATCGAGGGCGGGCGTGCCCGCATCCAGGTCGGACCTGGCACCCAGACCGGCAAGCAGTTCCGTCTCAAGGGCAAGGGCATGTCGGTTCTGCGCAGCCCGGCCCGGGGCGATCAGTATGTGGAGGTCGCGGTCGAGACCCCGGTGAATCTGACAAAGAAGCAGCGTGAGCTGCTGGAGGAATTCGCCGGCGAGCAGAACGAGAAGACCAGTCCGCAGTCGGCCGGATTCTTCGACAAGGTGAAGGAGCTCTGGGATGACCTGAGGGAGTAATCCCTTTTCGAGCTGCTCTCTGGTCCAGGACGCCGGCCCATCGAGGCCGGCGTTTTTGTTTCCAAACCGGTAGGGCCGCTGTCTCAGCGAGAATCCGGTCAGGCGCCGGAAGCACCGGTATACCCTTGGGTATTACCCGTTGATCCATTGATTATCTTGACTCTATTTCTATCGCAGTGACGATCGCGCGACCCTCATGCCGGAGGAACTCCAGCGCTGCCCGGCGGATCGCCAATGCGTAGCGTACCGTGAAGCGTTCGGTATTGGACATCTCTCGCAGCGGTAAGGCCAGAAGCGCCCGGATCTCCTGGTTCAGGACACCGACCCGCTCTTCCATCAGCCGCTCGACTTCCCCCGGCCCGGCGAGATCGGAAAAATAGACTGCCGCCAGGAAGTCCGATCTGAGGCGTTCATCCGCCCCCGATGCGGCAACCCGTTCACATAGCAAGTTACGACCAGCGTCGGTAATTTCAAACTGACGCTGCTCCAGAGACGCGTTCGGCGTGCCGGTCTCCGTGACAGCGCCGCGGGCCTTCAATTTGGCGAGGGCGGGATAGAGCGCCCCGGTGCTCACACTCTGGAAATGCGCGAAATCGGCGTTGATCCGGCGCTGGATCTGGTATCCGTTCGCCGGGCCCTTTGACAAGGCGCCGAGAATGATATCACTGATTTCAAACATTTTATCAGCTCGATATATCATAAGAAAGCCATCGAATCGAGAGCATTGAACGGGATTTTGCAGCGGCCTCGCCTGCGGGCTCGACAGGGGCGGAAAAGGCGGCTACGCCTTGCAGGGATCGCAGGAGAGCCGGGAGGGCCTCGAAATGGCAGCAGTGAAGATCGGAATCATGGGCGTCGGCGGCTTCATGGGCCGGATGATCGCGAAACAGGTGCACCAGACCGAGGGCGCAATCATCGCCGGTGGTACGGTACTCAAGGGTAGTGCTGAAGAAGGTGTTGAAATATCGAAGCTTTCTGGTTTCGACGGAGACACTCCCAAAACCACTTCCGATGCCATGCCTGTCTTTGCCGACGCCGATGTCGTGATCGATTTCACCTCTCCGGAGGCGACGGTCGCCCATGCGAAGCTGGCGGCGACGTCGGGGACGGCGTTCGTGGTCGGAACCACCGGCCTGACGCCGGAGCAGGAAGCAGAGCTCGCCCAGGCCGCGAAACACATCCCGCTCGTCTACGCGCCCAACATGAGCCTGGGCGTGAACCTGTTGTTCGATCTGGTGAAGAAGGTCGCGGCGGCTCTCGATGAAAGTTTCGATATCGAAATTGTCGAGATGCATCACCGCCGTAAAGTCGACGCCCCATCGGGTACGGCGCTCGGTCTCGGCAAGGCGGCCGCCGCCGGGCGCGGCGTGACGCTTGAGGAGAAGGGCGTGCTCTCCCGCGAAGGCGTCACCGGGCCGCGGGAATCCGGGCAGATCGGTTTCGCGACCCTGCGCGGGGGAGACGTCGTTGGCGATCACACAGTGATTTTCGCCGGACCCAACGAGCGCATCGAGCTGACCCATAAGGCCGCCAGCCGGGAAATCTTCGCTTCCGGCGCGGTGCGTGCCGCGATCTGGGCGGCCGGGCGCGAGCCGGGTCTCTACGCGATGCCGGACGTGCTGGGGCTCTAAAAGGTCCGTTAAGCAGTCAGGCGGGGCGGAGACCGGCGAGGGCGGCGCGCAGACTGTCCGCCAGTTCGGACTTCTCCGGCGGGGACAGGAACGCGCCGACTTCGAGGCTGCGGCCGTGGCTTCGCAGAATGAGCCGGTTCTGGCCGCTGCGCTCTTCTTCGACGAGCACGTTCAGCCAGTACGGCTGCAGATCCTCGGCGAGCACGCGGCGTCCGCGTACGAAACGCTCCACAGAGAGTGCGCTGGCGGTCAGCTTCAAGGTCTCGTAACGCCGCGCGTCGCGGTAGCTGAGACGGAAGGCGACATAGATCAGCAGCACATCGAGCCCGAGAAAACCGACCACGGGCCAGGCGCCGGCGATCCAGAACAGAATACCGATTGCGGTGCTGCAGCCGGCAATCGCGAGCATCAGGATGAGGAAACCGGTGGGCGAAAGGCTCCTGTGCGGATAGAGGACGGCGTCGAAGACCGGCTCGTCCCGTCCCGCCGGCGCTGAATCGTCGAATTTGTCCATTTCTCGCGCCCGGCTCTGTTGCATGGCGATTCCCGAAGGCTCTAACCTGTGGCCGCCGCGCCGCAAAGACAAGAGACAAGCAGGGCGCGGCGTTTCCGCGCAGGAGAGTACCGGACCCATGGCCAGACGGATGACGAACGCGGCGGTCGACGCCTTTTTTCAGCGCCTGAGCGACCGCGACCCCGAGCCCGTGGGCGAACTGAATTACGTCAATCCATATACCCTGCTGGTGGCCGTCGTGCTGTCCGCCCAGGCGACCGATGTCGGCGTCAACAAGGCGACGGGCCCGCTCTTCAAGGTTGCCGATACGCCGGAGAAGATGGTCGCGCTCGGCCTGGAAAAAGTCCGCGACCATATCAAGACGATCGGCCTGTTCAATTCGAAGGCCAAGAACGTCATCGCGCTCTCTGAAATCCTGATCCGCGAGCATGACAGCCAGGTGCCAGAGGACCGGGAGACGCTGGAGAAGCTCCCCGGCGTCGGGCGCAAGACCGCGAACGTGGTGCTCAACATCGCCTTCGGCCAGCCGACCATCGCCGTCGATACCCACCTTTTCCGTGTTGCCAACCGGACCGGCATGGCGCCGGGAAAGACCCCGCTAGCGGTGGAAAAGGCGCTGGAGAAGAGGATCCCGGAAAAATGGCTCCTGCACGCGCATCACTGGCTGATCCTGCACGGCCGTTACATCTGCAAGGCGCGGAAGCCGAATTGCCCGGTCTGTCCGGTCAGCGATCTCTGCAATTTCAAGGACAAGACGGTCGAGCCGGCCTGAGGGCGCCGGGGTTCAGTTCCGTGCGGAGCGCGATATGCCCTGGCGGAGCAGAGTGACGAAACACTCGTCCCGAGCCACTTCCTGATCCTGGCGGGAGCGGAATTCGTAGTAGGTGACCGCGAGACTCTGGTCGATTTCATAGAGGAATAGATCGAGGACGCAGGCCTCGGTCCTGTATTGCCAGACCTCCGCGGACATGTCCCGGCGCACGAAGGCCGGTTCGCCGAGGATCGCCGAAAGATCCCGGCGGCGCAGGTCGAGCAGCCGGCTCGGGTCCCGCTCGGCCGCGCTGAAGCCGGGCGGAAGCTGTGCCGTGGCCTCGGGGGTCGGACGGCGCGCCGGTTCGCCGACCGGCGCGATCTTGCCGGCTTTGGTGACGGGAGTCTGTGCGCTGTTTGCGTCGGCACGGCCCGCATCGCCGGTCTTCTGGACCTCGCTGCCGCAGGCGTGCAATGCGATCGCGATCAGGACGCTCAGGAAAAAACGCACGGTGAAATCAGTCTCCGTGAGAGCAGGTCAGGAACCCGCGTCGTCCTTGTAGGTCGTGATGGTGCCATCGATCTCGCCACCGAGTTCGACTTCCAGCCGGCCGAATTGCACGGTGCCCTTGACGTGACCCGTGCTGCGGACGCGCAGCGTATCACGGACCATGAGGGTTCCTTCGAAATGTCCGCCGATTACCGCTTCGTCTATGATCACCTTGCCCTTGAAGCGGCCGGTCTCCGTCACTTCGAGATGGCGGCTGTTTTCCAGCGTGGCATCGACATTGCCCTCGACGACGAGAGAGTCGCAGGCGGTGATCTCGCCGGTCAGCGAAATCTCCGGTCCGACCGTCAGCTTCTTGGCCTCACCGCCGCGCGGCGGCGTGCCGCGCCGGCTGGGCGCGCCCGGAAGATCGAGGGTCCGGCGCGGGATTTCCGGGACGTAACCGGATGAGGAAGGTTTGCTCGGCTGCATTTTGGACTCCCCGTCCGGCTTCTCTGATTTGACCTCTGCGAAGGACGGCGCCGCCGGTTCCAAGCGGTCCTCCGCACGAGGCTCCCGCGCACTCACGCCGGGAGTGGTCTCTCCGCCGCTGCCCATGGTAGCCCCGGAGCCGGATTTTTTACGCCGAAACATCAGATCGTCAACTCATATGTGAAGATTGGGATCAACGGTCATCGACCTTAATACTCAAAGGTTTATTATCATTTCTTCATGTCGTTCCGCAAGTATTCGAAGCGATGCAGCATAAAAGCGGTCGCAATGACGGGTCCGGCGAGGTTCAGGACCGGGATCGTCATGATCGCGGCGATCAGCACGCCACTGAGAAATATCGATCCCGCTTTCCGCTTTCGCAGGGCTTTCGCCTCCGCCGGTTCCATGCGGCGCATGGCCACCATCTCGAAGAATTCCCGTCCAAGCAGATAGCCGTTCGCGCCATAGAAAAGCACCAGGTTGATGCCGGGCAGCAGATAGAATGGCAGCAGCACGAGATTCACCAGAATGGTGATCCCGAGAAAGCGCAAGCCTTCGAGAACGGCTTCGCCGAGCGGCTGGGGCCGTGCGGGACCGAGATTCGGATAGTGCCGAGCTTCGACGGCCTTCGACACGGAGTCCAGAAACAGGCTTGAGATCGCGTTCGAGGCACCGGGGAAGAAGAGGAGGCCGAGCACGATCACCACCAGGCCACCGACCCAGGCGAGGAGGTCGTCAACCCAGCTGCCGAAATAGGCAATGAGGTCCAGCAGGTACCAGGCCGCAACGCCGAGCACCAGGATGGTCGCGAGCGAGCCGATAACGCTCAGGATGATCGGATTGCGCAGCTTCGGATCGGAAAGCTGGCCGAGTGTGGCCGTCAGGGCTGAAAACATCGATCCTCTCTTCTCATCTGTCCGTTCCGCGACCGAATAGATGGGGTCGCATGGGCAGGGACCAAGCATTTCGTGCCCCTAAGAGCACAGTGCTCCGGCGAGTACAAGGCTTGTCCGGTGAAGCGTCTTCCAATGCCATCGCCGCTCCAGTACCTTGTCGCCCGAATTCGGCGGACAGCAGTTCCGCGATCCAGTCCCTCACCTTGCTTCCGGGAGCCGCCCGCGTATGTCAGCCAAGACCATCGACGTTACCTGCATCGGAAATGCCATCGTAGACGTCATCGCCCGAGCCGATGACAGCTTCCTCTCGGAGAACGGGATCGAGAAGGGCGCGATGAACCTGATCGATGCAGAGCGCGCCGAGAGCCTCTACGACAAGATGGGCCCGGGGATCGAGATGTCCGGCGGATCCGCGGGAAACACCGCCGCCGGGATCGCTGCGCTCGGCGGTGCCGCGGCCTATATCGGCAAGGTGCATGACGACGTCCTCGGCAAGGTCTTCCGCCACGACATCACGGCG
>NZ_JAEPQA010000058.1 GCF_017640745.1 Nisaea sp.
CACCCGGCGGGTCAGATCCTTCACGAATGCGCCGCTGTCGAAATAGTCTGCTGCGGCGGAGATGGCTTGTTCGCGGCTCACGGGGGAAGCTCCTCGGGTTTCAGGCTCTGTCGAAAAATCAGTTCAGCGGGACGTCGGGCAGGGGCACGACCTCGATCCCCTTTGCTTCGAGCGCCTTGCGGACGGCGGACGCGACGGCCGGGCCGGTCGGCTCGTCGCCGTGGACGCAGATGGAATGGACTTTGACCGGGACGTCCACGCCGTCGGTGGAGCGGACCTTTCCCGTCTCGACCATCCGGAGGACATGCTCCACGGCCTGTTCCGGATCGCGGATCATCGCGTCGTCGCGTTTCCGGCTCGTCAGGTTGCCTTCCGCGTCGTAGGTGCGGTCGGCGAAGACCTCGGAGGCGGTTGGCACGTTCAGCATCTCGCCAGCCTTCAGCAGCTCGGAGCCGGTCGTCGCCAGCAGGATGATCGCCGGATCGACCGCCTTCGTCGCCCGCACGATCGCCTCGGCGAGGTCTTTGTCCTCTGAGGCCATGTTGTTGAGAGCGCCATGCGGTTTCATATGCGTGACCTTGAGGCCATGCATCGCCGCCATCGCCTGCAGAGCGCCGACCTGATAGGCGATCATCGCCTCGACCTCGCGCAGTGCCATGGAAATGCGCCGCCGCCCGAAGCCCCAGAGATCGTTGAAGCCCGGATGCGCGCCGATGGAAACGCCTTCGGCCTTCGCGGCCGCGCAGACCCTGTCCATGACATTTGCATCGCCGCCGTGAAAACCGCAGGCGACATTGGCGGAGCGGACGATCTTCAGCATCGCGGCATCGTCGCCGATGTCGTAGGCGCCGAATCCCTCCGCCATGTCGGCGTTCAGATTAACTTTGGTCATGGGTCGCTCACGTGGCTATTGTCGGGGAGTGCGCGGACGCCCTCCCGGACGAATCTCGATGGGTGTTTTGAGACTAGCGCCAATTCCTTCGCCCGGTCCATGTCCTGAACAGAACCATTGTCATGTCGGAACCTGTTTTTCTTCCCGCCGGTGACACGGCGCTCGTGGTGCAGTTCGGAGAGGCGGTCGATGCCGCAGTGAACCGCCGTGTCCGCCATCTTGCCGCGAAACTGCGCGAGTCCGGTGCGAAAGGCATCGTCGACATCGTTCCGACGATCCGCTCGCTGATGGTGCATTACGATCCTCTTGAAACCAGCGCTGGGGCGTTGCGGGGGGCGATCTCCGATTTGCTGCATCACGAGCATGGCGAAGAGGATGCATACCGGCTCTGGTCGATCCCGGTCTGCTATGAGGGCGATTGCGCTCCGGATCTGGAAAATGTCGCGCGGGAAATGAAACTCGATACCGGCGAGGTCGTGCGCCGTCATGCAGCCGAGCCGCTCGAGGTCTTCATGATGGGGTTTCTGCCGGGATTTCCCTATCTCGGCCTGCTGCCCGAAGAATTCGACATTCCGCGCCTTTTCGAGCCGCGGGTGAAGGTCCCCGCCCGCTCGATCTCCGTCGCGGTGCGCCAGACCACGGTCTACACGGTCGAATGCCCGGGCGGATGGCATCTGATCGGGCAGACACCGGTCGAGTTCTTCGATCCGGAGAGGGCGGAGCCGATCCTTGTGGCGGCTGGCGACCGCATCCGTTTCGAGCCGGTGTCCGTCGGCGAGTACGAGAGGATCCGGAAGGCGGTCGAGGCGGATGACTACAAGCCGGTCTCCGAGGAGATCGTGCCATGAGCGGTTTCAGGGTCATTCAGGCAGGCTTTGCACCGACGCTGCAGGATTTCGGCCGGCCCGCTTTTCAGAACCGCGGCGTACCGGTCTCCGGCGCGCTCGATCCGGTGTCGTTACGTATAGGGAACGCGCTGGTCGGCAACGATGGCGGAACGGCGGCGATCGAGTTCCGGCTGGTCGGTCCGACGCTGGAGGTGACCGCGGAAAGCATCCGCGTCGCGCTGACCGGCACCCGCGCCGAACTCATCGTTGAGGCAAGCGAGCGCGTGACGCTGCCGTCCTACCAGAGCGTCATGCTCCGCCGTGGCCAGCGTCTCTCGCTCGCGCCGGTCTCGGACAGCGGCGTTGCCTATCTCTGCGTCGAGGGCGGGTTCGATCTGCCTGCCGTGTTCGACAGTCTCTCGACCTACGGGCGCTCGCGGATCGGCGGATATCACGGCCGCGCGCTGAAGGATGGCGACGAGCTGCCGCTCCGGCTCTCGGCGGTCGAGGAACGCGGGGAGCTCAGGCTCGAACGGCCGGTCTATCTCGACGAGACGGGCCCGATGAGGGTCGTACTCGGCCCGCAGCGGGACTATTTCAGCGACGCGAGCACGGCAGCGTTCTTCGATGCCGAGTACACAATCAGCCGGGAGGCGGACCGCATGGGAATGCGGCTCGAAGGACCGGCGCTGGAACATACACGCGGCTACAATATCACCTCCGACGGCATCGTGACCGGGGCGATCCAGGTGCCGGGCAACGGGATGCCGATCATCCTGCTCGCCGATCACCAGACGACAGGCGGCTATCCGAAGATCGGTACGGTGATTTCCGCCGACATTCCGCGTCTCGGGCGGATGAAACCGGGCGACAGGCTGTCATTCACGGAAATCGACGTGGAAGGCGCGGAGGACGCGCGACGGGCGCAGGAGAAGGCGATCCGGAAACTGCTCGACGCCCTGACGCCTGCGGCGGCCTGGCTCGACGAGGCTGCGCTCTATCGCGAGAACCTGATCAGCGGCGTGGTTCAGGTCAGCGACTCGCTCTAGGCGGCGCGCTCGAAACGATACGTCCCGTCCTCTCCGAGCTCCCGCCGGACCTCTCCGTCCTGCATAAGCAGATGCAGATGCGCCAGGGTCTCGCCGATGGCGAAGCGGGTCTGGTGCAGATCCAGTTCCCGGGTGAAGAGAGAGCGCATGATCTCCGCTGCCGAGCCGGGGCGGACGCAGGCCGCCGCGGCCTCGTCCAGCCGTTCGTCGTGATGGCTTCTTAGTGCGTTGATGCGGAAATTGATGCCCCGGTACGGGCCGTCATGGCCGGGCAGCACCAGCATCTCGTCTTCGCTCCCGTCCATGCGGGCAAGGAAGCTCAGGAAATCCTGCAACGGGTTGGCATCCGGCTCTGTCCACCAGACGGCGATGATCGGCGTGATCCGGGGCAGCAGCAAATCGCCGCCGAGCATGATGTTGTCCGTCTCGGAATAGAGGCAGACATGGTCCGGCGAGTGGCCGGCGCCGAAATAGGGCTTCCAGACCCGGCCGCCGATGCGGAGCAGTGTGTCCGGGCCGATCCGCTTGAACGATGGCGGGATGGGGGACACGAGCTTGCGGTACTCGTTGCCGATCTTTCGCATCTCCCCGCTCGCCCCGCCGAGGCCGAGCCGGCCGTAGAAGCCGACCATCTGCTCGACGAAATCGTCGGACGTATCGAGGTAGTAGGCCCTGGCGTTCAGCCACTCCGTCCGGCTCATCCAGAGCGGGGCGCCGGTCCGCTCCTGGAGCCAGCCTGCGAGGCCGACATGGTCGGGATGAAAATGGGTACCGACAATCGCCTGCACCGGATCGTTGCCGATGATCTCCTCGAGAATGCGCGTCCAAGCGGTGCGGCAATTCTCCGAGTTGAGGCCGCAATCCACGATGACCCAGCCCGCGTCGTCTTCCAGCAGGTAGAGATTCACATGGTCGAGCGAGAAGGGCAGTGGCAGCCGCAACCAGTGGATACCCGGCGCCACCTGCAGGAGCTTGCCGTTTTCGGGGCGGCGGTCGCCCATCACGTAGTCGAGTTCTTCTGTCATGGGCGGGAGATTAGTTTGGGTCTGAAATATCCGAAAGTGCCGAATGTGCACGATTTCGCCGCAGATTTCGTCGAGGTGGACGACGCTCGTCGTCGTCCACCGATGTGACAGCTTCATGAAAAGACGTTGGCAACCGGCGCCGGGAGTCGCGTCAGGCTGCCAGAACAGGTACTACAGGGTGGATATCCTACCGCGTGAGCACTCCCGATGAAAAATGAGACCGGAATCCTCTGGCTGGTCGTAGGGCCGTCCGGCGCTGGCAAGGACAGCCTTCTGGAAGGCGCAAGGCAGTGCCTGAAAGACAGTCCGGCCCATGTCTTCGTGCAGCGAGAGATCATCCGTCCGGCAGAGGCCGGAGGAGAGGATCACATCCCGGTTTCCGTCGAAGATTTCGAGGCGAGGCGGTCCGCCGGTGCCTATGCCCTGAGCTGGGGGGCGCACGGTCTCTTCTACGGTATTCCGATTTCGATTGAGGAGAATCTGGCGCGGGGCGCGCATGTCATCGTGAATGTCTCGCGCTCGGTGATCGAGGAGGCGCGTGCGCGGTATGCCGATGTCCGCGTAATCGACATCAAGGTACCGCGTAATGTTCTCGAAGCGCGTCTCAGAGCCCGGGGACGGGAGAGCGAGCAGGATATCCTGAAGCGGCTGGAGCGCGCCGAAGCATTTTCGCTCGAAGGTCCGGGGGTGGTGAAATTCTCCAACGACCGTCCGCTGGCTGAATCGATAGAGGCCTTCGCGGCGCTCTTCACGCGATGAAATACGGTCGGTAATTTCCGGCGATAGAATCGTTTTTTAACGATATTTTTCGAGAAACTCGGCGGCGGACAGGGCCCGAAAGTCGCCCATCCGTTCGGCTAGAAGGTCGTGCGGCCAGTCCCACCAGGCGAGCTCCATAAGGCCTTCAGCGATCGCTTCGTCGACCCGGCGCTTGATCTCCTTCGACGGGACGCCGCCGTGAATCGTGTAGGGTGCAACGTCCTTGCTGACGACGGCCCCTGCCGCAATAACCGAACCTGTTCCGACATTTATGCCCGCGAGCACGGTCGCGCCGTGGCCGATCCAGACATCGTGCCCGATCGTACAATGGTGCTGGCGCCGCCAGTCAAAGAAGGCGATATCGTCCGGGCCCATGTCATAGGCCGCGCTGCGATAGAGGAAATGATGCTGCGAGGCGCGCCAGCTCGGGTGGTTCCCCGGGTTGATACGGGTATGCGAGGCAATCGAGCAGAATTTTCCTATCGTCGTGTAGATAATGTCGCTGTCATTGACGACATAGGAATAATCCCCGAGCTCGCTCTCGATGAAGGAGGTGCGGGCCCCGACCTCGGTCCAGGACCCGAGCTCGGAATCCCGCACGGTCGCGGTCTCGTGCACGCTCGGCATCGGGGAAAGTTTCGTCTGTCCCATCTCGCTTACTCGTTTCTGTGTGGGTAACTCAGGCGACCCGTGTGCCGGAGCGCATGACCTTGCGGATGATCGGGGTGCCGTCCTTCGCCCGGCGGACCCGGATCAGGTCGGCGCGCTTGCCCGGCGCGATTTCCCCCCGGTCGTCGAGCCCGACCATGTGGGCCGGATTGCGTGTGACCGTCGCCAGAGCGTCCGGCAGCGGCAGGCCGTGCCATTCGTGCAGCAGAAAGGCACCGTGCAGCAGGCTTGCCGGCACATAGTCCGAGGAGAGCGCGTCGAGCACCCCGGCCTCTGCCAGTTCCCCTGCTGATACGTTGCCGGAATGGGACCCGCCGCGGACCACGTTCGGCCCGCCCATGATGTTGGTCAGGCCCTTCTTGCGGGCATGGAGCGCGGCTTCGAGCGAGGTCGGGAACTCGCTAATGGTAAGGCCGAGTTCATGCGCCTCGTCGACGTGCGCTTCCGTCGCATCGTCGTGGCTCGCGGTGATGATGCCGCGTTCGGCGCAGGCGGCGGCGATGATCCGGCGGTGCTTGTCGCAATAGAGCACCTGGTTCTTCTTGCGGTCCTCGACCATGGCGTCGAACTCGGCGTCGCTCATCGCGTGTTTGCCGGTGTAATAGATCTTGAGCTTCTCGATATGGACGAACTGGCGCTGGCCCGGGGTGTGGTCCATGAGCGAGACCAGCCGGACAAGCGGATCGTCCTTGAAGGGCTCGAACAGTTCGACCGCGCGCGGATTGCCGACCTCGCAGCGCATATGAAGGAAATGGTCGGCACGCAGCATTCCGCTTTCGTTCGCCTCGTGGATCGAGTTCGCGGATTCCGTCAGGATCTCGTCGCGCGCGTCGTCCTTCACGGTGCCGCCGACTGCGACCGCGTCCAGCACCGTGGTGATGCCGGCCGCGGCGACCTGGGCATCGTGAGCCATCAGGGCGGAGACGACGGGCCAGTGCACTTTCGGGCGCGGGATAAGGTGTTTCTCGAGATTGTCCGTATGCAGCTCGACGAGGCCGGCGATCAGGTAGTCGCCCTCGAAGTCGATCGCGCCCGGCATCGAGACGGTTCCTTCGGAAACATCCTCGATCCGGTCACCCCGGACGGTGACCGTGCCGTGGATCTCTCCATCGGCGAGAATAATCCTCGCATTGGTCAGCACGGCATCCGGTGTATCGGTCTTGCTCACGCTGCTTTCCTCGCTTCTTCAAGGGTATAGGTGCGGGTCCCGACGGCCTCGCGGACCTGTTCGTCGTGGAAGATCCCGACGATGGCGGAGCCTGCTTCCCGTGCCTCGTTGATCAGGTCGACCACGGTCTGCCGGTTCTCGGCATCGAGGGAGGCGGTCGGCTCGTCGAGCAGCAATACAGGATAATCCTGCACCATGGTCATGGCGATATTCACCCGCTGCTGTTCCCCGCCGGAAAAGGTCGCGGGCGGAAGCGACCAGAGGCTCTCCGGAATGCGCAGGCGGGCCAGCAGCGTCGCCGCCTTTTCGCGCGCGGCGATTTCGTTCATCCCGCGGGAGAGCAGGGGCTCCATCACGAGATCGAGCGTCGTGACCCGGGGGATGACGCGCAGGAACTGGCTGACATAGCCGAGCGTGCGGGCACGGACGTCGAGCACGACATGGGGCGGGGCGGTCACCAGATCGACCATCTCGCCGTCATGGCGGATCGAGACACTGCCCTCCTGCGGCAGATAATTGGCGTAGAGCGAGCGCAGCAGGGTCGATTTTCCGGCGCCAGACGGCCCGGCGAGGATCACGCATTCGCCCTTTGCGACCGAGAGCGAGACATTCTTCAGCACGGTCAGCGTCACGCCGCCCTGATTGTGCAGGGTGAAGCGCTTTGCCAGACTTTCGACGCGGATCATTTCGTTCGGATTTTCGGTCATCGGGGTCACACCGGCAGGATCGAGGAGACGAGAAGCTGGGTATAGGCGTGCTGCGGGTCGTCCAGCACCTGGTCGGTCAGGCCCTGTTCGACGACCTTGCCGCGGCGCATCACCATCAGCCTGTCGGACAGCAGTCGGACGACGCCGAGATCGTGGGTCACGATGATGCAGGCGATGCCCAGCTGGCGGACGAGACCGCGCACGAGGTCCAGCAAACGGGCCTGGACGGAGACGTCGAGGCCGCTGGTCGGCTCGTCCATGAAGACGAGGCGCGGCTTTGTCACGAGATTGCGCGCAATCTGCAGGCGCTGCTGCATACCGCCGGAGAAGGTCCGCGGCAGGTC
>NZ_JAEPQA010000059.1 GCF_017640745.1 Nisaea sp.
GAGCTGGGCGAGATCGAATCCGCGCTGATGAGCCACGGCTCGATCAGGGAGGCGGCGGTGCTGCTCCGCGAGGACCGTCAGGGGGATCCGCGTCTTGTGGGGTATCTGGTTGCGGAAGGCAATGTGGTTCCGTCTGATCTGGGTCCGAAGCTGCGGGAACGGCTGCCGGAACATATGGTCCCGAGCGACTGGGTGACGCTGGAGGCGCTGCCGATCACGGCGAACGGGAAGCTGGACCGCAAGGCGTTGCCGGCGCCGGAGCTGACGGCGGCGGGTCTTGGCGGTCGTCCGCGGGGACCGGAGGAGGAAGTGTGCTGCGCGGTCCTGGCGGGGGTGCTGGGGCGCGAGGAGGTGGGAGCGGAGGACAACTTCTTCGCGCTCGGCGGTCACTCGCTGCTGGCGGTGCAGGTGGTCGGCCGTCTCCGCAAGGCGCTCGGCATAGACCTCCCCGCAAACGCCGTCTTCGCTCACCCCACAGCCAGAGACCTCGCTAAACATGTCAGAGAGGCGAAACGCACCGCGCCCGTGACATCCATTCGCCGGGACCCTGAAGCGGTCCGCCCCGCGAGTTCCGCGGAGGCGCGGCTCTGGGTTCTGCAGCAGCGCGACCCGGACGACACCGCCTACAACATGACCGGGGCCATCGATATTCACGGTGCCCTCGATGCCGGCGCGATGGCGCGTGCGCTCATGGCCTTGCAGCTCCGCCATCCGTTGCTGCACAGCCTGTTCCGCGAGGCGGGCGGGCGGCTGGAAGTGATCCCCCGGCGCGATCTGGTCGCCGCGCCCGAAGTCAGGAGCGTCCGGAGCGGGGCGGCTGCGTCGGAGATCGAACGCGTCGAGACCGGGACGCCGTTCCGGCTGGATGCCGAGCTGCCGTTCCGGGCCCGGATCCTCGATCTCGGCAGCGACCGCTGGCGTGTGCTGATCGCGTTTCATCACATTGCGGCGGATGCCGACTCCGTCGCGCTCTTCGGCCGTGATCTCGAACTGGCCTATCGCGAGGCACTGGC
Organism: Nisaea sp.; assembly: GCF_017640745.1. Taxonomy (GTDB): domain Bacteria; phylum Pseudomonadota; class Alphaproteobacteria; order Thalassobaculales; family Thalassobaculaceae; genus Nisaea. The sequence continues at coordinate 1,014 of NZ_JAEPQA010000059.1, forward strand.
GGTGCCGGAGGCCGAGGCCGCGGATCTAGCGGCACGTCTGCCGGCACCGGGTCTCGATCCGCTCGCCATCGAGGACGGGCTTGATTTCGGCGCCGGCGGCGATGCTGACGCGGCGCTCGACCGCTGGACCGAACGGCTTGCCGGGATCGCGGGCGGCCCCGCTCTTCCCTGGGCCGAAGAGGCGCGGCCGGACGCGCCCGTTCTCGTCGAGAAACTGTTCGTCGAGCCGGGTCTCCGCCGCCGCATTGCAGCCCGGGCGCGGGACGCCGGTCTGACGCCCTTCATGCTGCTTCACACTGCGCTTGCGGTCGTGCTGCACCGCTTCGGTGGCGGCGACGAGATCGTGATCGGCACGCCGGTCAGCCAGCGGGCCGACGGGGATTACGCGCGCACCATCGGCATGATGCTGAATTCGGTCCCGCTCCGGCTGTCCCTCGACGGGGAAACATCCCTCGGCGCGCTCGCCGGACAAGCACGCGACACGCTGATCGCCGGGCTCGCCGACGCCTGGGTGCCGCTCGACCGGATCGCTGCGGCACATTCTGGCGACGGGCGGGACGAGCTCTTCCGGGTTCTGCTGACCACCCATCCGCCGCATCTGGACGCGCTGCAATTCGGCCCGGCGGAGGTCGCGGTCCGGGTGCTGCCGCAGGCGCGGGCGAAGATGGATCTCGTGTTGCTGGTCGCCGATGACGGCGCCGCGATGGAAATCACCATCGAGCATGCCGCCGGTCTGTTCCCTCCGGGCGGCGCGGCGCGCTTCGCCGAGGCGCTGGAACGCATTCTGGAGACCATTGCGGACCGGCCGGAGGAAAAGGTCGGGCGTGTCGCGCTCTTCGCGCCGAACTCGCCGGAGCGGTCGGCGGAAGTGTCGGGAGCTGAAATCGTCGATGCGCGCGGTGCGCCCGAGGGAACGGTCGTCTCGCGGTTCGCGGAAATGGCGGCGGCGCATGGAGACCTGCCGGCGCTCGAAGGCCAGGACGGCAGCTCGCTGACCTATGCGGAACTGCACCGCCTGACGGACGAACTCGCCGCCGGTCTCGTGGCGCGCGGCGTCGGCCGCGGCACGCCGGTCGGGGTCAGCATGGCGCGCGGACCCAAACAGATCGCGCTCTTCCTCGCGGTGCTGAAAGCGGGCGGTGCCTATGTTCCGCTCGACCCGGAACAGCCCGGAGCGCGGCTTGCCGGGATGGCCGAGGATGCGGGTGCTGCGCTGGTCGTTACGGACGGCGCGCCGGTTGACTGGATGCCGGACGGGATTGAGGCCGTCGGGTATGACGGGCTCGCAGTTTCTGGTGGCAAGATCGATTGCCCGGCGGTGCTCGGCGCGGACGCCGCCTACATCATGTTCACCAGCGGCTCGACCGGGCGGCCGAAGGGCATCCGGGTGCCACATCGCGCTGTGTTGCGGCTCGCGATCGAGCCCGGCTTCGCGGAGTTCGGCCCCGGCAAGCGCGTCGCGCAGATCGCGACCACGGCCTTCGATGCCGCGACCTACGAGATCTGGTGCGCGCTGCTCAACGGCGCGACCACGGTCGTCGTCGGGCGCGAGGCGGCCTACGAGGCCGAGGCGCTGGCGGACGCCTTCGCAAGCGCGCGGGTGCATTCGACCTTCCTCACGGCCTCCGTCTTCAACCGCGCGGCCTTCGCCGAGGCTGACGCCTTCTCCGGTTTCGGGGAGGTGATGTTCGGCGGTGAGGCGGCGGATCCGGACGCGGTGCGCGCAGCGGTCAGACGCTGGCCCGGTGTGCGCTTCGTCAACGGCTACGGTCCGACCGAAACGACCACCTTCGCCGCCACGCACTTTTCCAACGCGGAATCGGAGAGTGCCCGCATCATCCCGATCGGAAGCCCGATCCGGGGCACTGCGCTCTATATCCTCGACACCCATCTGGAGCCGGTGCCGCGCGGTGTTGCAGGCGAGCTCTATATCGGCGGCGCTGGTCTCGCGGACGGTTATGTCGCCCGTCCCGGGCAGACGGCCGAGGTTTTCCTCGCCGATCCCTTCTCCGGCGTTCCGGGCGCGCGGATGTACAAGACGGGCGACCTCGTCCGGCGCCGGGCGGACGGAGCTGCCGAATATCTCGGCCGCGTCGACCGGCAGATCAAGCTGCGCGGCTTCCGCATCGAGCCGGGCGAGATCGAAGCCGCGCTGCGGGAGGTCTCCGGAGCGGACCAGGCGGTCGTCGATGTGCGCGATACGGATGGGGACCGGGCGCTCTATGGCTGGGTGACCGGTGCGGTCGGAGACGATCAGCGGCGCTGGCGCGACGCGCTGGCCCAGCGGTTGCCCGGCTGGATGGTGCCGCGGCGAATCGCTGTGCTCGATGCCCTGCCACTGACGCCGAACGGCAAGCTCGATCGTAGTGCCCTTGCGGTGCCCGAGGGCGAGGAGTCCGAGGACAGCGCGCCGATCACTTATGCGACGGAAGCGGAACGTGCTCTGGCCGGCATATGGGCCGAGCTGCTCGGCGGCGGCACGTTCCGTCCCGAAGACGGTTTTTTCTCGGTCGGCGGACACTCCCTCCTCGGCGTGCGCCTTGCGGCGCGCATCCGCGAGCAGTTTGGCAGTGCGCTCCCGCTGAAGGCGATCTTCGCGAAACCGCGTCTCGTCGACATGGCGGCGGAAATCGACGCGCTCGGCGGCGCGGACGAGGGCCGTCCGGTCGCGCGGGACTGGCCGGAGGATCTGAGGCCGGCCTCCGCGATGCAGCGCCGCCTCGCCCTGATGGACCGCATCGACGGCTCCGGCATCGCCTATACGGTGCCGGTCGTCACCCTCTTCGAAGGCGTGCCCGATCCGGAGCAATTGCAGCATGCGCTTCGGCTGTTGGCCGAGCGGCATGAACCGCTGCGCACCGCAATCCGCATCGGTGAGCAGGTGGAAGGCGTGCTTCTGTCGCCGGACGACCTCGTGCTGAAGCACGAGCGGCTGGTTTCGGCGAAGGCTGACGAGGCGTCCGGTATTGCCGAGGACATAGCCCGCGGACTGGCCCGGGAACTGTTCCATCTCGGCACGGATCTGCCGATCCGGGCGAGCCTGCTTGATTTCGACGGTGTCCGATCTGCGGTGGTGCTGGTGCTGCATCACAACGCGGTCGACGGCCATTCCGTCCCGGTGCTGCTCCGGGACCTTGCGGCGCTTTACGAAGGCACGGAGCCCGCATCCCTGCCGTTCCGCTATGGCGACTGGGTGGCCTGGCGTGAGGGCGCGGAACGGTCTGCACGCGACGACGCCTCGCTGGCAAGGGCGCGCGAGGTGCTCGACGGGGCGCCTCCGCTGCTCGATCTTCCGACCGATTTCCAGCGCCCGGCGCAACGCAGCCATCTGGGTGGCGTTGTGCCATTCGCCATCGATTCTGTGCTCGAGGCGGCGGTAAAGGCGCGGGCCCAGGCGCTTTCGGCGACGCCCTTCGCGCTGATGGTCGCCGCCTACGCGGCGCTGTTGGCCCGGACAGCGGGGACCGACGATCTGGTGCTCGGCATTCCCTTCGATGGACGAGAGGTCGCCGAGGCGGAGAATCTCGTCGGCTTCTTCGCCGACACGGCCGCGATCCGCATCCGTATGGACGACGACCCGTCGGCGTCCGAACTCGTGCAGCGGGTCCGGGACGAACTGGCCAGAGCGCTCTCCGAACCGGCGCCGCTCGACCGCCTGATCGAGGCCATGGACCTGAAGCGCGACACCAGCCGCACGCCGCTCTTCCAGGCGATGATCGCCTATAACGAGGAGGCACAGCCGCGCCTCAGCCTCGGCGGCCTTGAGGGCCGCCCGCTCACCGTGCATCCCGGCACTGCGAAGTTCGACCTGCAGCTCCAGATCCTGCGCGAGGAAAGCGGTCTGATGGGGGCGCTCGAATATGCGGGCGATCTTTTCACCGCGGAAACGGCGGCTTCTCTCGCCACGCGTTACTCTCGCGTCCTTTCGTGGCTTGCGGGTGGCGGTGATGGTTGTCTGTCGTCTGTTCTATTGGTGGATGCGTCGGAGCGGTCGTGGCTGTTGGAGGGCGTGAACGCGACGGGTCGGGACTATGGCGCGTTCGAGCCGGTGATCCGAGGC
>NZ_JAEPQA010000005.1 GCF_017640745.1 Nisaea sp.
CCGGACCCGGACCTGATGATCGCGGACGAGCCGACATCCGCGCTCGACGTCACCGTGCAGATGCAGGTGCTGGCGATCATCGACGATCTGGTGACCCAGCGCGGCATGGGGCTGATGTTCATCTCTCACGACCTCAATCTGGTCGCCTCCTTCTGCGATCGCGTGATCATCATGTATGCGGGCCAGATCGTTGAGACCTGCAAGGCGAGCGAGCTGGACCAGGCGAAACACCCCTATACCCGCGGCTTGTTGAACTCCCTGCCCCGGCTCGACCGCGAGCCCGGGCCGCTGCCGGTGCTTCAGCGCCAGGAGAGCTGGAAGACGGAGCCCGGCGTCGATGCCTACTTCAAGTGAGAGCGGCCCAATGGCGCTGATTGATATTTCCGACCTCGATGTCCGCTTCGGCTCCGGCGACGAGAGTGTGCATGCCGTCCGCGGCGTCTCCTTTTCCGTCGAACAGGGCGAGACCTTCGGACTGGTCGGCGAGTCCGGCTCCGGAAAGTCGACCGTGCTGCGCGCGATGAGCGGCCTCAACCCGGACTGGAGCGGCACGATCGAGATTGGCGGAGAGCGGCTTGGCGCCAATCGCGACAGGTCGTTCTACAAGCGGGTCCAGATGGTGTTCCAGGATCCCTACGGCTCGCTGCATCCGCGCCACACCGTCGACCGCATCCTGACCGAGCCCTGCCAGATCCATGGCATGCCCGGCATCGAAGACCGTGTGCAGGAGGTGCTCGTCGCCGTCGGGCTCGGCCCGGCTTTCCGCTTCCGCTTTCCGCACCAGCTTTCCGGCGGCCAGCGCCAGCGGGTCGCCATCGCCCGGGCGCTCATTCTGGAACCGGAGATCCTGCTGCTGGACGAGCCGACCTCGGCGCTCGACGTCTCCGTCCAGGCGGAGATCCTCAATCTGCTGCAGCGTCTGAAACAGGAACGCGGCCTCACATTCCTGCTGGTCAGTCACGATCTCGCCGTCATCGCCCATATGTGCGACCGGCTGGCGGTGATGAATGCGGGCCGCATCGTCGAGGAACTGACGGTCGCGCAGCTCAGGGCCTCGGAACCGCGGGAGGCCTATACCCGCCAGTTGCTGCGGGCCAGCCTGGGCTACGACCGCGCGGCCGCGGCGAACATGGAATCGTTCGATTGAACATGCGCGCGTTCATTTTGTATTTACGACTGTCAGCCTAACGTAGGCCGATGCAAAGCCTCGGTTTTACAGAGATCCCGGTTCCCGGCACTCCGGGAAGCCTCTTCATCGGTCCGCTTCCGGCCGACGAGGATGTCGTGCGCCTGATTGCGGAGAAGGGTTTCGACACCGTCCTTTCGCTCGCGACCAGCGAGGAGTTGCAAGATCTTGGAACTCCCGGACTGAGGGATGCCTTTCTCAGCCATATGGTCAACTGGACGCACTTTCCGATCAAAGATTTCGACATCCCCTCGGCGGCCGACACGCGGGCATGGAAATCGATCGAAACCATCCTCGTCGAACGGCTGAAACATGGCGGACAGGTCGTGATCCATTGCCGGGCCGGCTTCGGGCGCAGCGGCATGATCGCCGCGCGTCTCCTGATGGCTTGCGGCACCGAGCCGGATGAGGCCGTGCACATCGTCCGCACGGCGCGGCCGGGAACGATCGAGACGCCGGCGCAGCTCGACTGGGCGAGAAGCGCCGGCGCCGCGTAAAGATACAGAGGTCAGAGGGCGGCGATCGCCATGATCTCGACGGTGTATTTCGGGCTGGCCAGGCGCGGCGACTCGACACAGGCGCGGCACGGCGTATTGCCCTTGGACACCCAGGCGTCCCAGACCGCGTTCATTTCCGCGAAATCGTCCATCGAATTCAGCCAGATCGTCGCCGTCAGCAGCTTCGACTTGTCGGTGCCGGCTTCCGCCAGAAGCGCGTCGAGCGAGGCCAGGATGTCCTTCGTCTGATCCGCGACGCTGGCGCCCGGCGCGTTCTGGGCGACCTGGCCCGCGGTGTAGACGGTGTCCCCATGGACCACGACCTGGCTCATCCGGTCGCCCGTACGATAGCGTTTGATTCCCATATTCTTCGCTCCTGAAGCTGTAAAAGAGCCCGCAGCATAGTGGGCCCCGGCGCCTTCCGCATAGCGTCATCCGCCGATCTCACCCATGCCGGCGCGGGAAGAGCGGGCATTCCGGCAGAACGGCCCAATAGAGCGTTGCAATGACCGCCCTCGCCCGGCTTAATCGGGCCCGGATATGAGCGGGAGATGCTCGCCGGAGCGAGGGACGAGCGGACACGATGAAAGCGGAAACGCGCGCCGCACTGGCCGACTGGCTGCGTTCGGAAACAGGCGCCGAGAAATTTGGGATCACTGGAGAACGGCTGCTTTCGGGCGGCGCCATCCAGGAAAACTGGCTGCTGGAGATCGACTGCACGGGCGGACGCCTCGACGGCATCGAACGCGTTGTGCTGCGCACCGATGCGGCGTCGGGCGTCGATGAAAGCCACGGACGCCCGGAGGAGTTCCGCCTGCTCTCCGCCGGGTTCGAAGCCGGCATGACGGTGCCCGAACCGCTTGCCCTCGAAGCCGAGGGCGCGGTCATCGGCAAACCCTTCTATGTCATGCGCGCGGCCGCCGGCACCGCCAATCCCCGGATCCTGACACGCGACGAGAAAATGGATCCGCTGCGCGGCGAACTGGCGAAGCAGATCGGCCGCGAGATGGCGAAGCTGCACGCGATCCGTGCACCGCGCGCGGATCTCGATTTCCTCGGCGCACCGCCGGCGGATCCGGCTTCACAGAGGATCGCCGAACTGTACGGCTTCCTCGACAGCCTGCCCAAAGCCTATCCGGCGCTCGAATGGGGGCTTCGCTGGCTCGAGCTTAACAAGCCGGCCGCCGGCCCCTCCGCGCTCTGCCACCGCGATTTCCGCACCGGCAACTACATGGTTGCGGAGGGTCGCCTCACCGCGGTGCTCGACTGGGAGTTCGCCGGCTGGAGCGATCCGCTCGAGGATATCGGCTGGTTCTGCGCCCGTTGCTGGCGCTTCGGCGTCGACAAGCGCGAAGCCGGCGGCGTCGGCGCCCGCGCGGATCTCTATGCGGGGTACAGCGAGGTGGCGGGCGCCGCACTCGACTGGAGCCAGGTGCCGTTCTGGGAGGTTCTGGCGACGGTCCGCTGGGGCACCATCGCCCTGCTTCAGGGAGAGCGCCACAATTCAGGCGCCGAGCGGTCCATCGAACTCGCCCTGACCGGCCGCAAGGCGGCCGAGATGGAGCTGGATGTGCTGCAGCAGGTCGCCGAAATCGAACGGAGCAAGAGCGATGTATGAGGCCCCGGGACGCAAGGCGCTGATCGAGACCGCGCTCGACAGCTTCCAGGCGGAGATCCTTCCTGAACTGGCGGGCGACCGCAAATATCTCGGCCTGATGATCGCCAGTGCGCTCGCCATGGCAGTCCGCGAACTGGAAGCCGACGAGGACGCGGATCCGATACGCCGGGTGCTCGATGCCTTTGCCGCGCTCTATGGCGAGGACAATGTGGCGCGCGCCGGTGCGGATGCCCAAACCCGGCTCGACGCGCTCAGCCGGGACCTCACGCGCGAGTTGCGCGAAGGTGTCTACGACAGGGACCTCACCGGCCCGGTCCAGCAGGTCCTGACCGTGCTCATCGAGGAAAAGCTGAAACTGTCGAATCCGAAGTTTCTTGCCGCGCGGGAATACTCCCAGCCGACTCCGAACTGACTGATGCAAAAAACCGATTCAACGCAAGATAATTATCCGGGTTAAAGCGTTCTCTTAACCATCTGCGTTAAAACGGTTTATGCAAATTGATCGATCTCATTTTCCGGGAAAATGCCAGCAATTGCTGATGCGTATCGGCAACAGATTCCCACAGCGGCGGCACGAGTCGATGCAGCGGCGCCACAATTTCGCGCTCAGGGAATCTCGCGGTTGATGTAGCTCTCGTAGTCCGGCACCGCCCGCTCGTACGGCGAGTCGAAATGGGTGCTGGTCAGCACGAAATCGGCACTCGCCTGGTTGCAGGCGAGAACCACGTTGTAGAGCGTGCAGAGCCGGACCAGCGCCTTGACGTCGACATCGTGCGGCATGGTCGTCATCGGATCGGTGAAGAAGATCAGGATGTCGAGCCCGCCTTCCGCGATCAGCGCGCCCATCTGCTGGTCGCCGCCGAGCGGCCCGCTCCTGAACCGCCTTACCGCGAGCCCCGTCTCTTCCGCGATCATCTTCCCGGTTGTGCCTGTGGCGACCAGTTCGTGACCTTTCAGCTTCCCAGCATGGGTGCGGACGAAATCCCGAAGCGCGGCCTTGCGGGCGTCGTGGGCGATCAGCCCGATCCGCTTGTTCCTGTTCATGCAATCCGCTCCCTCGCCCGGCGCGATAGTTTCCAAATGCGCGCTACACTGTCCTCCTGCCGCCCGTTAGGCTGCAAGAAAAAGCACCGTTGAAAAACAACTGATATGGGACGGGAGGACATGTCCGAAATCACCGAATCCGATCTGCGCAAGCTGACGGAGTGGGATACCCCCACAATCTGCAACGGCCTCGAAGTGGTCATGCCGGAACGCCGCACGATCGGCTTCACCACCATGCCGCTCGTCGCCCTCGACCCGTCTCTGCCGCCGATCTGCGGCTATGCCCGCACCGCCACCATGCGCGCCGTGACCCCGCCGCAGGGCGATGCGAAAGCCCATCGGGCGGCCTATTACACCTATGTCGCCTCGGGCGAGAGCCCGCGCATCGTCGTGCTGCAGGACCTCGATCCGGAGCCCGGCTTCGGCGCCTTCTGGGGCGAGGTGAACACCACCGTGCACAAGGGACTCGGCTGCCTTGGCTGCGTCACCAACGGCTCGTTCCGGGATATCGACGCCTCGGCCAAGGGCTTCCAGATCCTCGGCGGCAAGGTCGGCCCGAGCCATGGCTGGGTGCACCCGGTCGATTTCGGCGTCCCCGTCAATGTCGGCGGCATGGCGGTGAACCATAACGACATCATCCATGCCGACCGGCACGGTGCCGTCGTGGTCCCGGCCGAAGCGGTGAAGAAGCTGCCGGACGCGATCGCCCTGCTGGAGCGCCGTGAGAAGGTCATCCTCGACGCCGCCAAGGCCCCGGATTTCAACATCGACAAGCTGAAAGCCGCGATGTCCGGCGCCGCCGAGATCCACTGATCCCACCAGCCGAAGAGACGAGAGATGAAGAACAAGTTCCACGTGCTGGTGCCGGACAAGCTCAATCCGGCCGGCCAGTCGCTGTTTGACGCACGCGACGATATCGTCACCACGACGCTGCACTTCCCGACCGAGGACGAAATGGTCGCGGCGGCGGCCACCTGCGACGCCATCGCGGTGCAGACCACGAAGATCCCGCGCCGGGTGATCGAGGCGGCCCCGAACCTGAAGGTCGTCTCCCGGCACGGCGTCGGCTTCGATTCCGTCGATGTCGCGGCGCTGACCGAACGCGGCATCCCGCTCTGCGTCGCCGCGACCTCCAACATGGTCTCGGTCGCCGAGCACACGCTCTATTTCATCCTCGCTTTGGCGAAGAAGAGCGTCGAGTTCGACCACGCGACCCGGAACGACAATTTCTGGATCAAGCGCCAGATGGGCGCCCAGGACATCGCCGAGAAATCGCTGCTTCTGGTCGGTTTCGGCCGGATCGGTAGTCGTGTCGCAAAACGGGCTCTGGCTTTCGACATGAAGGTCTCGGTGCTCGATCCCTATGTCGACAACGACGTGATCAAGGCGGCGGGCTGCACCCCGGTCTCCAATCTCGACGCGGTCTTGCCGCAGATGGACTTCGTCTCGCTGCACTGCCCGAAGAGTCCGGAGACGGTGAACATCATCGGCAGGGCCCAGCTCGTGGCGATGAAGCCGACCGCGCATCTGATCAACACCGCGCGCGGCGGTCTGATCGACGAGGAGGCGCTCTACGACGCACTGACCTCCGGCAGCATCGCCGGCGCCGGGATCGACGTCTTCGCGGTCGAGCCGCCGAAGCCGGAGCATCCGCTCTTCCAGCTCGACAACATCATGGTCAGCCCGCACAGCGCCGGCGTGACCGAACAGTCGATCCTGCGCATGGCCTATCAGACGGCGGAGAACGTGCTGAACGTGCTCGACGGCAAGCCGGACCCGAACGTCATCATCAACAAGGAAGTGCTCTAGGGAGGGCGGCCGATGAAAACGAGACTGAAAGACTGCCTCGCGAGCGGCAAGGGCGCCATCAACGGCTGGCTCTCCATTCCGAACACCTTCACCGCCGAGATCATGGCGGCACAGGACTTCGACAGCGTCACCATCGACCTGCAGCACGGGCTGGTCGACTACCAGGCAGCGCTCGGCATGCTGCAGGCGATGAGCGCGTCCAACGCCACGCCCGTGGTGCGTCCGCCGTGGCTGGAGCCGGGCATCATCATGAAGCTGCTCGACGCGGGCGCGCTCGGCATCATCTGCCCGATGGTGAACAACCGCGCCGACGCCGAGCAGCTCGTCGGAATCTGCAAATACGTTCCGGACGGGTTCCGCTCCTCGGGACCGACCCGGGCCGGGATCGTCTACGGCGCCGACTATCACACGCGCGCCAACGACACGATGGTCATCTTCGCGATGATCGAGACCGAGGAAGCGCTCGCGAATGTCGACGAGATCGCGGCGACACCGGGCCTGACAGGCCTCTATATCGGGCCGAGCGATCTCTCGATCTCTCTCGGCCACAAGCCGGGCCTCGACCGCACCGAGCCTCAGATGCTGGAGACGTTCGAGAAGATCCGGCTCGCCGCCAAGGGCGCCGGGATCAAGGCGGGCATTCACTGCCTCGACAACAGCTACGCCAAGAAGATGCTGGCTCAGGGCTTCGACCTGGTGACGCTGGCAAACGATGTCCGGCTCTATTCGGCGGCGGTTTCCAAGACCGTCAGCGACATGCGCAGCTGATGGGCGGAACATCGGAGGTCCGGATCGCTCCGGAGGTCATGATCAAGCTGGTGCGCGCGATGTTCGCGCGCGCCGGCTGTTCGGAAAAGGAAGCCTCGGACATCGCCGAGCGGCTCACCGGCGCCAATCTCCGGGGCCATGACAGCCACGGCGTGATCCGGGTGCCGCGCTATCTGCAATGGATCGAGGCCGGGCGGCAGAAGATCAACCAGACCATCGAGATCGTCATGGAGAACGAGGTCATGGCGATCGTCGACGGCAAGTACGGTTTCGGCCAGAGCGTCGGCGAGCAGACAATCGATCTCGGCCTGCAGAAGGTGAAGGCGCAGGGTCTCGCACTGACGGCTCTCCGCAATGCAGGCCATCTCGGCCGGATCGGCGACTGGGCGGAGCGCGCAGCGGCGGCCGGCATCGCCTCCATGCACATGGTCAATGTCCGAGGCTCGCTCCTCGTCGCCCCCTTCGGCGGGCGCGAGCGGCGCATGGGCACCTCCCCCTTCTGCATCGGCATTCCGGTCAAGGGCGGCGATCCGGTGGTGCATGACTTCGCCACCTCGACCGTCGCCGAAGGCAAGGCGCTGGTCGCGCTCAAGGGCGGCAAGGCCCTGCCGGAGGGCTCGCTGATCGACGAAGAGGGCAAGCTGACCAACGATCCCTGGCCGCTCTATGGCGACGTGCCGGCCGGCAAGGCACCGGAGCCCTATGGCGGGCCCGGCGCGCTGACTCCGTTCGGCGGCCACAAGGGCTCGGGACTTAATTTCATGATGGAGATGATGGCCGGTGCCCTCACCGGCTCCGGCTGCGCCGGCGGCCCGGACGAGCCGGAGCGGCGGCCGTTCTGCAACGGCATGCTCTCGATCTTCATCGACCCGGCGCGGATGGACAGCAGCGATGCCATGGCGGACGAGATCCGCAGCTACATCGCCTTCGTGAAGAACACCCGCCCGGCGGAAGGTGTTTCGGAGGTCCTGGTGCCGGGCGAGAAGGAACGCATGACGCTGGCCGAGCGCAGCTCTGGCGGCCTCCCGCTCGCACCGGAGGTCTGGGATGACATCCTGGCTTCCGCCCGCAAGCTTGGTTTCTCTGAGAGCGAACTGGAAGCGCTGACGGCCTGACGCGCCGCAAAAAAAATCCGTCATCCCGGACCTGATCCGGGATGACGTTTAAATATGGAGGGAGAATGTCCTACCCTTCTCCCTCCTCACGCCTTCCCGCGAGCTGTGCCATGTCCGAACCCACCAGTATCCCCGCGTTCTGTACCCAGTGCCGCTCCCGCTGCGGCTGCACGGCGAAGGTTTCGGACGGCAAACTCCTCGGTATCGAACCGCTGCCGGAGCATCCAAGCGGCGCCAAACTCTGCCCCAAGGGCCTGGCGGCACCGGAACTTGTCTATCATCCGGACCGTCTGACAAAGCCGCTACGCCGCACCTCCCCGAAAGGCGCCGCACACCCGACCTGGGAGCCGATTTCCTGGGACGAGGCGCTTGACGAGATCGCCGGCCATATGGCGCGGATCCGAGACGCGCACGGGCCGGAGCAGGTCGCCTTCTCCGTCACCACGCCGAGCGGCACGCATATTTCCGACGCGATCTCCTGGATCGAGCGCTTCATCCGCGCCTATGGCAGCCCGAACACCATCTACGGCACGGAAATCTGCAACTGGCACAAGGATTTCGCCTCGCGCTTCACCTACGGCAGCGACATCGGCACGCCGGACTTCGCGCGGACGGACTGCGTGCTGCTCTGGGGCCACAATCCTGCCGCAACCTGGCTCGCCCGCTCGACGGAAGTGCAGAAGGCCATTCGCCGCGGCGCCAGACTGGTGGTGATCGATCCACGCCCGACAATGTACGCACGGCGGGCAGACGTCTGGCTCAAGGTCCGCCCCGGCACGGACCAGGCGGTCGCGCTGGGTCTGCTCAAGCTGCAGCTCGAGAGCGGTGCCTTCGATCAGGAATTCGCCCGGCGCTGGAGCAATGCCGCCCTGCTGGTTCATCCGGCACACGGACGTCTGTTGCGCGAGAGCGATGTCGTGCCGGATGGCCGCGAGGATGTCTTGCTTGCCTCCAGCGCGGACGGACGCGAACTCCTGCGCTACGACACGGCGGCAAAGGCCTGGCTGGATGCCCCGGAGAGTGCCGCGCTGTTCGGATCGCGCGAAATCGGCGGCCCGTCGGGTCCTCTCAACTGCCGGACCGTCCTGCAGATCCTCCGGGATGCGGCAGCGGACCATACCCCCGAACGGGTCGAGGCGCTCTCCGGCGTGCCGGCAGAGGATCTCCGCAGGGCGGCGGAGATCCTGACCCGCAGTGCGTCCGTCGCCTACTACGCCTGGAACGGCGTCGGGCAGAGCGTGACGGCGACCCAGACCGACCGCGCGATCTCGAGCTTCTATGCACTGACCGGGCACTACGGCGCCCCCGGCGGGAACATCCCGGGCGGCGCGGCGCGCTTCAACGACATCTCAGGACAGGACCTGCTTTCAGAGACACAGCGCGGCAAAGCGCTCGGTCTTGCCGACCGACCGCTCGGTCCCGGACGGCACGGCTGGGTGACGGCACGCGACGTCTATCGCGCCGTGCTGAAAGGCACGCCCTATCCTGTCCGCATGCTGTTCTCCTTCGGCGGCAACCCGCTCGCCGCCCAGCCGGACACGGCGCTCGCGAAAGAGGCTTTCCGAAAGCTCGAGTTCCATGTCCATACCGACTTCTTCCTGAACGCGAGCGCGGACTACGCCGATATCGTGCTTCCCGCCGCGACCTCATGGGAGCGCGAGGGGCTGCGCAACGGGTTCGACGCCAGCCTGGAGGGCATGCGGAAGGTGCAGCTCCGCCCGGCGGCGATCGCACCGGTCGGCGAGGCCCGCAGCGATACCGACATCGTGCTGGCGCTCTCCCGCCGTCTCGGCCTCGCGGAGACCATGTTCGATTGCAATGCGGACATGGGCCACGATCATATGTTGGCCCCTGCCGGTCTCGACGTCGCCCGGCTGAGAGCGACGCCGGAAGGCGTCATGCTGGAGGGGAGCGTACCCGAGAAGCCCTATCTCTCGGCCGGCTTCCCGACCCCGAGCGGGCTGGTCGAGCTTTATTCAGAGCAGTTCCTCGAACACGGGCAGCACCCCATCCCGGACCTCGATCCGGCGGAACTGCCGGCCGCCGAGGAAAGCACCTTTCCCCTCCGTCTGGGCTCGGCCAAGACCGTGGTCTATTGCCACAGCCAGCACCGCAACATTCCGTCCCTCCGCCGGTTGCAGCCGGATCCGATCCTGGAAATGGCACCGGAACTCGCCGAGACGCGCGGCATCGCCGAACGGGACTGGGTGGAGGTTTCGACAAGATCCGGGACCTTCCGCGCCCGGGCGAAGTTTGCGAAGGGCCTCGCGCCGGACGCGGTCTTCGCCCAGCACGGCTGGACGGTCGGTGATGCGGTTCCCGATGGCACGGCGCTCGCTGCCAACCTGAACGCCGCCGTTGCAACCGACCGCGCCGACCCGGTCAGCGGCTCGATCCCGCTCCGTTGTTCATGGTGCGAGGTGAGGAAAATTTAAAACCCTGATTCGTCATCCCGGCCGCAGAGCCGGGACCTTTCTGATCACCTGTACGGATGTGTTCGACGCCGGAACGCGCATTATGTTCGACAAGGTCCCGGCTCTGCGGCCGGGATGACGTCCATAACGGGATGACGTCCATAGAAGAGTGAGCCGCCTCAATCCCCGTCCGGACCGTATTTCTTCTCCAGCCCGTAATACCAGTCGAAGCCAACGGTCTCGTAGAGCTCCTCGAAGGTGAGCAGCCGGTCCGGTCCCGGATGCGCTCCGTTCGCCATAAGCGCGAGCGCATCGCGCATGGCGCGGAGCGAGACGTTGAGCAGGGTGACGCCGAAGAGCAGGCAGTCGTAGCCGATCTGCTCGGCCTCGGCCGGGCTCAGCAGCGGCCGACCTTCCCGCTCCAGCTGAGCGAGCAGTTTCGGCACGGAGACGCGGCGGCAGAGCTCCTCCATCTCGCTGCGTTCCTGCGGGCCTTCGAAATAGACGATGTCGGCGCCCATGTCGGCGAAGGCCTCGCAACGCCAGAGCGCCTCCTTCAGGCCCTCCGCGACGCGGCTGTCGGTGCGGGCGAGGATCAGGATGTCGCCGCCCTCCGCGCGGATCTCGTCCCGCATGTCGAGCGCGGCGCGGAGACGGGTCGTCGCCTCATTGCGCGAGACGACCTCGACGCCCTTGGCGAAGCCGCAGCGCTTGGGGAAGACCTGATCCTCCAGCATGACGCAGGCGATCCCCGCGTCCGCGAAGCCTTTCACCGTGCGACGCACATTGACCGGATTGCCGAAGCCGGTATCCGCGTCGCCGATCAGCGGCAGCGAGACGGCGCCGGCGATGTCCCGCGCCTGATCGAGGATTTCCTTGTAGGAGAGCAGCCCCGCGTCCGGCAGCCCGATCTGCGTCGCGCTGACGGCGTAGCCGCTGACATAGGCCGCCTCGAAGCCCGCCTTCTCCACCAGCTTCGCGCTCATCGCGTCAAAACAGCCGGGGATCGTGAGGATCCGGTCCTCGCCCAGCCGTTCCCTCAGCGCCTTCGCCTGCTTCATCCGTCCCTCCCCCTTATTTCTCTCTTGGGGGAGACGATAGCGCCGGGCCCGAAACGGAAAAAGGCCCCTCGGGAGGGGCCTCTTCGCTACACGTATCCGTGCCGGTCTCAGAAAGCGTCTTTGACTTTCAGGACCTGGCGGCCACGATACATGCCGGTCTTCAGATCGATGTGGTGCGGACGGTGCAGTTCACCGGTATCCGGGCTTTCCACATACGTATCCGACTTCACCCGGTCGTGCGCCCGGCGCATGCCACGCTTGGACGGGGTCGTTTTCCTCTTAGGAACAGCCATCGTTCTATCCTCGGTTCGTCGGCATAGTTGCACCGACGGTGCAATCTCAGGGGCGGTGTCTTAGTGGGTTTCGGAGGCGGTTGCAAGGGAAAAACCCCTGCAAATCCGCCCCGGCGATGCATCCCCTATTCGAATTCCATGATCTGCTGGTCGACCGCGAGGCTGGCGCCCGCGGCGGCGTGGATCTTGGCGACCGTGCCGTCCTTGGTGGCACGCAGCACGTTCTCCATTTTCATCGCCTCGACCACCGCCAGCTCCTGGCCGGCCTTGACCGGGTCGCCCTCGGAAACCGCGAGCGAAACCAGGAGCCCCGGCATCGGCGAGAGCAGGAACTTGGAGAGATCCGCCGCTTCCTTCTTCGGCATCCGGTCGAGCAGATCGGAAGCCTTTCGGCTCAGTACCGTGAACTGGCGCTGCGCCCCCGCGATGGAGGTGTGATAGTCGATCCCGCGCCGTTCCATCTGGACCGGGAACGGTTTGCCGTTCACCGTGCCGCCGAAAACAGGTTCCCCGGCCCGGAGCGCGCCGCGCACCTCGTACTTCGTGCCGCCGATCGTCACGTCATAGCCGCCGTCGACGAATGCCGCTTCGGCATCTTCGGCCGCATCGTCATGGCGGACTTTCCAGGCGCTCGGGATCGGTTTGCGATCACCGACCGGCGTCTGGCCGGAAATCATCCGGTTGCGTTCGGCATTGGCGCATTCCGCCGCCACCGCGACGGCGCGCATGGCGTTCTCGATCTCCTCGGAGACCGGCGCCCCCTCGAAGCCATCCGGATATTCCTCGGCGATGAAGTTCGTCGTGAGCCGCCCGTCGCGGAACCGCTCGTGCGCCATCATGGCGGCGAGGAAGTCCACGTTGTGGCCGACTCCGCGGATATGGAAGCGGTCCAGCGCCTCCGCCATGCGGTCGATCGCCTCGATCCGGTCCTTGCCGTAGGTGCAGAGCTTGGCGACCATCGGATCGTAGAACATGGAGATCTCGGCGCCCTCGTAGACGCCGGTATCGCAGCGCACGCTGTCGCTCTCCGCCGGCGGGCGGTAGCGCACGAGACGGCCGGTCGAGGGCAGGAAGCCGCGATAGGGGTCTTCGGCGTAGATCCGCGATTCCATCGCCCAGCCGGTCAACTTGATGTCCTTCTGGGTGAAAGGCAGCTTCTCCCCCGCGGCGGAACGGATCATGATCTCCACCAGGTCGAGACCGGTCACCAGCTCGGTCACCGGATGCTCCACCTGCAGGCGGGTGTTCATCTCGAGGAAATAGAAGTTCCGCTTGCCGTCGACGATGAACTCGACCGTGCCGGCGGAGGAATAGTCCACCGCCTTGGCGAGCGCGACGGCCTGCGCGCCCATCTCGGCGCGGGTCTTCTCGTCGAGGAACGGGCTCGGCGCTTCCTCGATGACCTTCTGGTGGCGGCGCTGGATCGAGCATTCGCGCTCGCCCAGATGCACGACATTGCCGTGCTTGTCCGCGATCACCTGGATCTCGATATGGCGCGGCTCCTCGATGAACTTCTCGATGAAGACGCGCTCGTCGCCGAAACTGGACCGGGCCTCGTTCACCGCCGAGCGGAAGCCGCTGGCGACCTCTTCGGCACTATGCGCGATCCGCATGCCCTTTCCGCCGCCGCCAGCCGACGCCTTGATCATCACCGGAAAGCCGATTTCGGCCGCGACCTTGGCCGCCTCCTTCTCGTCGGCGAGGATGCCGAGATAGCCCGGCACCGTGTTCACCTTGGCCTCGTGCGCGAGCTTCTTCGACTCGATCTTGTCGCCCATCGCCCCAATGGCCTTCACCCCGGGGCCGATGAAGGCGACGCCTTCCTTCTCGAGCGCCTTTGCAAACGTGGCGTTCTCGGACAGGAAACCGTAGCCCGGATGCACGGCCTCGGCGCCGGTCTGCCGGATCGCATCCATGATCCTGTCGATCACGAGATAGGATTCGGCGGACGGCGCGGGCCCGATATGCACCGCCTCGTCGGCCATCTTGACGTGAAGGGCGTCGGCGTCCGCATCGGAATAGACGGCGACGGTCTGAATGCCCATGCGCTTTGCGGTGCGCATCACGCGGCAGGCGATCTCGCCGCGGTTGGCGATGAGGATTTTCTTGAACATGAGAGGGAAGTTAGCCGCTACCCGGAGAGGCGGCAATAGCGCTTGGAGCGGGATCTGACGGAGATCAGATCAGGAAGTTGATATAGGAGCCAGGAGGCGCGTCCGGGTCGATATTGTCGTTTGCGATCAGCGTCAGAAGGCGGGCGATCTGCCGGTCGATGTCGGCATCCGTGGTCGCGGTCCGGAGCCGGAATCCGCGCTCGGGCGCGCTCGGGGCGAGCCGCGGCGTCTCCTGCGCCGGTGCGACCCGCGCCGGACGGCGCACGGCCGGACGCTGCACGCGGCCGCGAATATCGCCGACGCCGCCGTTACCCGGTCCGCTTGGGGGAAGTGCCATGTCCGATCCCTCGGTTCATTGCATACTTTGTCCGACTATACCCGAGCCAGACTCACCGGGAAAGCGTCAGGCCCTTCCTCCGAGCACCGTTTCAAGCGCATCCATGGCCGATTTCAGCCGCTCCGGGGCCGAGGCATAGCAGAGCCGGATATAGCCCTCGCCCGCGGGACCGAAGGCGGCGCCCGGCGCGAGGCCGACATTGCACTTGTCGATGATCTCCTTGCAGGCGGCGACCGAGTCCGTCATCCCCTCGACCGCGAAGAAGGCATAGAAGGCCGCCTTCGGGCGCGCGGCGCGGATGCGCGGCCAAGCCTCCAGCCGGTCGAACACGATGTCGCGGCCGGCGAGGCAGCGGTCGCGGAGCTGTTTGATCACGTCGTCCCCTTCCCGCATGGCGACGATGGCGCCGCGATGCAGGAACTGCGGCACGCCGGAGGTGACGATCTGCACCAGCTTGGCGACCGTGAGCCCGAGCCCGGCCGGATGGGTCAGCCAGCCGAGACGCCATCCGGTCATCATCCAGGACTTGGAGAAGGAGTTGATCACGAAGAGCCGGTCCGTCGGCTCCGCGATCTCGAGGAAGGACGGCGCCACATCGCGGTCGAAGACGAGCTGGTGATAGACCTCGTCCGAGATCACCCAGATGCCGCGTTCGCGGGCGAAATCGAGCAATTGCTGCTGCTGCTCGCGCTCCATCAGCCAGCCGGTCGGGTTGCCGGGCGAATTGACGAAGATCGCCTTGGTCTTGTCCGTAACCGCGGCGAACAGCTCCTCCATGTCGAGATGCCAGTCGTCTTCCTTGAGGGTGAGCGAGACATGTACGCTCTTGCCGCCGTTGATCGCGACCGTCGAATAGATGTTCGGCCAGATCGGCCCGATCACCACGACCTCGTCACCGGCCTCGAGGATCATTTGCATGGCGATGGAGAGAGAGGACATGCCGCCGGTGGTCAGGCTCACCCGCTCGGTGTCGAGCGCGAGGTCCTCCTCCAGCCTGAAGGTGCGGTTCATGTAGGCGGCGATCTCCTTGCGGAGATCGAGAATGCCGCGCTGGTCGGTATAGAAGGTCTCGCCGCGGCGCATCGCGTCGGCCGCCGCCTCGGTGATGAAACCCGGCGTCGGCAGGTCCCCTTCCCCGAACCAGAGCGGGATAAGCCCCTGCCGGTCCCAGCCGTGCTGCGCCACCTCGACGATGGCGGTTTCCTTGAGGCCCTCGACGAGCGGGTTCATCGGGCCGAAATCGGGCGCGGCATTCATCAGCATCACTCAATCCTGCATGTCGGAATAAAGGCCGCCAGAGCGCGCCACCGGCGAACTTTAGCCCTTTGCCGCCGCCTCACAACCCCATAAAACCGATGGCGTGCATTAGCCGCATTTAACCGGGAACGACAGCCTCGATGACAAGGATTTATCTGATCCGCCACGGCGAAACGGTCTGGAACCGGGAGGGCCGGTTGCAGGGGCATCTCGACTCGCCCCTGACCCTGAACGGCATCCGCCAGGCGGAAGCCTACGGGCGCAAGCTCGCCGAGATTTCGGCTGGCGAGGCATTGTCTCTGCATGCAAGCCCGCTCGGCCGCACGCGCCAGACGGCGGCGATCATCTGCGAGATCGCGGGTCTGCCCTACAACGAGATCCGTTTCGATGCGCGGCTGAAGGAAATCACCCTCGGCGAACATGACGGCTATCCCGGCTGGGAGCAGCTCGACCGGGATTTCCCGGAGCTGGCGGCCAGGCGAAAGGCCGATCCGTGGAACTACCAGCATCCGGGCGGCGAAAGCTCCGAGCTGGTCCGCCGCCGGGTGAGACCGTTCCTGGAGGAACTCCGGCAACAGGGCGGCGTCCACCTGATCGTCGCCCATGGCGTCCTCAACAAGGTCATGCGCGGGGTCTATCGCGGCCTCTCGGAAGAGGAATGCTTCGCCCTCGACCGCCCGCAGGACGGCTTCTACGTCCTCGAAGACGGGCGCGAGCAATTTATTCGAAGCTACATAGAGAAAATTTAAGTTGCGAACTTTCTCCTACTCTTACCCAGGACGAAGTCTAGCAATTTGAGCAAATGGTTTCTTATCCCATTCGCCTAGATCATCGGGGATACCCAATTGTCCAAAATCGATGCCATCACCCGGTGAGTGCGTATATCCACCAGCCACATCATCTGCCGCTTGCGCAGCGTTCATATAAGATCCGAGGTTCTCGTCTCGAAACATCACTTTATATTGACCGTTCCCCTCCGGAATGAGGCTCACTCGCCCCACTTTGGTATCGAACGAATACATAAAGATAGTGTGACCGGGTGCGAACATTGATCAAAACCAAAGAACATCATCTATGGTTGCAATTTATATCACACACGATGCTTTTGGGGACAATTTTATTGCAACAAATATTAGACTTCGCTGAATAGCCAATTGAGTAGCAAGCGAATTTCTCGGCTCTAGTTACGCGATAAAATCCGGCGAATGGTGCGGATCGGGATATCCATGTCCTTCGTGCGGTCCATGAAATCCGTCAGTACCTCGTAGGCCACCGCCATGTGGTGACCGTTGGCATGCAACAGGATGCCCGGCTCGGCGAGGAACATCACATGGCCCGCGGTGAAGAGCAGGTCGCCCGGCTGCGCCGCATCCAGGCCGCCTTCCACGATTTCACCGACCGCCGCTTCCTGCATATCGCTGTCGCGCGGCGCGGTGATCCCGGCGCGGGCGAGCGCGATCTGCACCAGACCTGAGCAGTCGATTCCGAAGCTGGAGCGCCCGCCCCAGCCGTAGGGCGCGCCCATGAACAGCTCGGCGGTCGAGAGATAGTCCGGCTCGACCTCGTTCAGCGCGCAGAGATGCATGCTGTAGATCCAGCCGCCGCCGGGACCGTAATCGACCCGAGAATATTTGCCGGAAACGTCCGTCACCCGCACCCGGGTCGAGAGATGCAGCATGTCGAGCGGGATGGTCTTCAGATCCGGCTCCGGAAAGACGTAGGAGCGCAGGGCCTGGATCTCGTTGCTGTAGGGCGCGTCATTGTCGGGCCCCAACCCCTCCTCGCGGACATAGCCGACATAGCCGTCCGTCTGGTTCTGCCCCCACGCCCAACCGTCCTTGCGCTCGTAGACGATGAAGCGCTCGTTGAAGAGCAGCTCCGTCGACTGACGCGCCGAGGCCTCAGGCTTCTCGCGAACGGACAGCGTGCCGCGCAGGACCCGGCAATGCTCGCCCTTCACATATTTCGGCGCCTCAATCTCGGCTTCGAGGAAGTCGGCGGCGATATCGGCGCGGGCCGGCGTCAGACGGTGGTCGAAGGGATCGATCTTCACGCCATGAGCTCCTTGATCGCGCGGTCGAGGCCGTCGAGGGTGAGCGGGAACATGCGGTCCTCCATAAGCTCGCGGATCATGCTTATCGACTGGGTGTAGTGCCAGTATTTCTCCGGCGTCGGATTGAGCCAGGCCGAGCGGCGGAAATGTCCGGTAAGGCGCTGCATCCAGACCCCGCCCGCCTCCTGGTTCATATGCTCGACGCTGCCGCCGGGCATGGCGATCTCATAGGGGCTCATCGAGGCGTCGCCGACGAAGATCGCCTTGTATTCCGGCCCGTAGGTATGCAGCAGGTCCCAGGTCTGGGTGGCGTCGACATGGCGCCGCCAATTGTCCTTCCAGAGCTTCTCGTACGGACAGTTGTGGAAGTAGAAATATTCCAGATGCTTGAACTCCGACCGGGCGGCGGAGAACAGCTCCTCCATCACCTTGGTATAGGGATCCATCGAGCCGCCGACATCGAGGAACAGCAGCACGTTCACAGTGTTGTGCCGTTCCGGGCGCATCTTCAGGTCGAGATAGCCGCCGTTGCGCGCGGTCGAGCGGATCGTGTCGCTCATGTCGAGCTCGGTCGCCGCGCCGGAACGGGCGAAGCGGCGCAGCTTGCGGAGCGCCATCTTGATGTTCCGCGTGCCGATCTCGACCGAGTCGTCGAGATTGCGGAACTCCCGCTTGTCCCAGACCTTCACCGCGCGGTTGTTGCGGTTGCCATCCTGGCCGATGCGCACGCCTTCCGGGTTGTAGCCGTAGGCGCCGAACGGGCTGCGGCCGGCGGTACCGATCCATTTGTTGCCCCCCTGGTGGCGCTTCTCCTGCTCCTCCATGCGCTGCTTGAGGGTCTCCATGAGCTTTTCCCAGCCGCCCATGGCCTCGATCTCGGCCTTCTCCTCGTCGGTCAGGTTCAGCTCCGCCATCTTGCGCAGCCATTCCTCCGGGATCTCCTGGCCGAACAGGTCGGAGAGATATTCCAGCCCCTTGAAGACATGGCCGAAGACCTGGTCGAACCGGTCGAGATGGCGCTCGTCCTTCACCAGCGTGGCGCGGGAGAGATAGTAGAAATCCGTGACCGCGTAATTGCCGAGCCCGGCCCTGACGGCCTCGAGCAGCGTCAGGTACTCCTTTACGGAGACCGGCACATCGGCGCGCTTCAGTTCGTAGAAGAAATTCGAGAACATGGGGACGAGTTGTCACAGCGTCCGGGCAAAGGGTCAAGCGGGAACGCGGAGCCCTTCGGCGATCCTTCACATCCATTGCCGCCAGCCGTCTTCGGAAGAGACCCACGTCTTTCGGAAGCGCGATGGCCGACGCGAACGTTCCCGCCGCTCCTGCGTCCGGCCCCAGGCTGCCGCCGGACGATTTCCCTCTGTCGAACCTGCACTCCGGTACGTCCGACAAGCGCGGCCGGATGGTGATCGACGTGCTCTGGGCGGTCAGAGACTTCAAGATCTACAAGACCGACAAGGGCATCAGCCCGCAATTTTCCGACGACCCGGAGATGGCCAGGAAACAGAGGCAGGCCTATATGTCGCTCGGTCCGGAACTGGCCGAGCTCAACCAGCAGATCGAGATGCTGAGGAACGGCTGGGCGCGCTGGATCACGTGGCTCTGGCAGCGTCTCGGCGCGCGCGACGACCCCCAGCTTGCCTATTGCGAGCGGGAGACGGCGCGCGGTATCGCCCAGGCGCTGGACGGCCGGCCCGACGAAGGGCGGCAAACCCTCGCCGATCTCAGCCAGCGTCTCGCGAAGCGCTTCGGCAATGTTCTGCGGGTGCTCTATTTTTCGATCTGCGCGCTCGCTGCGCTGGAGATCACTGTCGCACTGGCGATCTACACCGACGGAATGTCTCCGGCGCACACGGACACGATCCTCGGCCTGCAAACCTTCCAGCTGTCGGTTGCGGCGGTGATGGGCTGTCTCGGCGCCCTGCTCTCGACCGCGATCGGCCTCCGTAATCTCTCGATCGATCCGGCGGCGAGCCTCACCATCAACATCACCTACGCGGTGCAGCGCATGCTGGTCGGCATCCTCGGCGCCGTGGTGCTGCACATCACGCTGAAATCGGGGATCGTCAGCGCGCTCATCGGCAACGCGCAGGTCACCGGCGGCGAAGACAGCGCGATCTACAAGCTCGCCTTCATGAGCCTGCTCGCCGGCTTCAGCGAACGGCTGGTACCGAACCTGCTGGAGCGGACGGCGAAGAAATATGAAGAAGGCAGTCCGGAAGGTACGGCCGCCGCAGAACGCGCCGAGAAAGCGGGTTAGTTCAGCGCCGTCGCGAGAGCCTGCTGCTTCAACAGCATCTCCGTCACCATGGCGCGCGCACCTTCATCCGTGCAGTCATAACCGGTGAAAGCGGCTCCGGACTTTGCCTTTTGCATCGCGGCCCGTATTGCCGCCCACTCGACGGGACCGGCTCCGGCTTTCGTCGAGAGTCCCTTGATCTGCTCAACGAAATACTCCGCCTCTTCCGGCGGGCCGCCGCAGAACGGCACGGAGGCCTCGATGCGCCCGGCAGCCGCTCCGAATTCCGCGATCGCCTTTTGCAGCGCCGCATCGGCTGCCTGCGCACCCGTCGCAGAAAGACCGGCAATTGCGATACCGGCCAGAAACAGCGCTGACCTCATCATCCCCGCCCCTCCCGGCGGGCAATGAAGGCCAGCCGTTCGAACATGTGCACATCCTGCTCGTTCTTCAGCAAGGCGCCGTAAAGCGGCGGAATGATGTCCTTCTTGTCCTTGGAGCGCAGGGCCTCCGGTGGAGTGTCCTCGACCACCAGGAGCTTGATCCAGTCGAGCAGTTCGGAGGTCGACGGCTTCTTCTTGAGCCCCGGCACCTCGCGCACCTCATAGAAGGAGGTCAGCGCCTCGCGCAGCAGGTTCTTCTTCAGATCCGGGAAGTGCACCTCCACGATCTCGGCCATCACCTCCGGTTCCGGGAAGCGGATGTAATGGAAGAAGCAGCGGCGCAGGAAAGCGTCCGGCAGCTCCTTCTCGTTGTTAGAGGTGATGATGACGACCGGCCGCTGCTTCGCCTTCACGGTCTTCTGGGTCTCGTAGACGAAGAACTCCATGCGGTCGAGTTCGAGCAGAAGATCGTTCGGGAACTCGATGTCCGCCTTGTCGATCTCGTCGATCAGCAGGATCGACTGGGTATCGGACTCGAAAGCCTCCCAGAGCTTGCCACGCACGATGTAGTTAGAGATATCGTGCACTTTCTCGTCGCCGAGCTGGCTGTCGCGCAGGCGCGAGACCGCATCGTATTCGTAGAGCCCCTGCTGCGCCTTGGTGGTCGACTTGATGTGCCATTCGATCAGCGGCATGCCGAGGGCCTTCGCCACCTCGTGCGCCAGTACGGTCTTGCCGGTGCCGGGCTCGCCCTTCACCAGAAGCGGGCGCTGCAGGGTGATCGCGGCATTCACCGCGACTTTCAGATCGTCGGTCGCGACATATCCGTCCGTGCCGGAAAAGCGTGCCGTATCGCTCATCTATACTCCTCGGGTCTTTGATCCGCCGCGCGGTCAGGGAATGGCGGCGGGCAGAGAAAGAGGCGCCCGGTCGAGGCGCCTCCCTGTCAGGTTACGGCGAACCGGCTCCGGCTGTCGATGCCGAAGCCACACGAGCTCAGGAGAGCTTCTCGGCCAGAGCGGCCTCGATCGCGGCGATGGCCGCCGGACCCGCCGAAGCGTCCGGACCGCCCGCCTGGGCCATGTCGGGACGGCCGCCGCCGCCCTTGCCGCCAAGCGCTTCCGAGCCCACGCGAACGAGGTCAACGGCGCTGACCTTCTCGGTCAGGTCCGCCGTGACGCCGACAACGATCGAGGCCTTGCCTTCGTCGGACGAGATGACCGCGGCGACGCCGGAGCCGATCTGCTGCTTCAGGCCGTCGGCAACGCCCTTCAGTTCCCGCGCCGGAATGCCTTCAAGCACGCGGCCGGCGAATTTGACGCCGGCGATCTCCTTGGCCTCCGACGATCCGCCAGTCCCGCCCTCGGCGAGTTTGCGGCGCAGGTCCTGAACCTCGCGCTCGAGCTTGCGGCGCTCCTCGATCAAGGCCTCGACGCGCTCCGGCAGCTGGTCGACCGTGACCTTGGCGGCGGCCGCCGCCGTGGTCAGCAGCCCTTCGCGGGCATCGACATATTCGAGTGCACCGGCGCCGGTCACCGCCTCGATCCGGCGCACGCCGGCCGCGACGGCGCTTTCGGAGACGATGTGCAGCAGGCCGATATCGCCCGTGCGGTTCACATGGGTGCCGCCGCAGAGTTCGACGGAGTAGATGTCCTTCGACGGATCGTCGGACGGCCCGCCCATCGCGACCACGCGCACCTCGTCGCCGTATTTCTCGCCGAACAGCGCCATGGCACCATGCTTGATCGCGCTTTCCGGATCCATCAGCGTCGTCGTGACCGGGCTGTTGCCCCGGATATGCTCGTTCACCTCGGCCTCGACCGCTTTCAGCTCCATGTGGCTCATCGCCTTCGGGTGGCTGAAGTCGAAGCGCAGGCGGCCCGGCGCGACGAGCGAGCCCTTCTGGGTCACATGCTTGCCGAGATGGCGGCGCAGCGCCTCGTGCAGCAGGTGGGTGGCGGAGTGGTTGGCCCGGGACCGGCCGCGCCGTGCGCCGTCGACCGTGAGCTCGACCGCGTCGCCGACCTCGACCACGCCGTCCGTCACCTTCGCCATATGGACCCAGAGGTCGCCGACCTTTTTCTGGGTGTCGCTGATTTCCATATCAGTCCCGCCCAGGGTGCGTGCCGTGCCGGCATCGCCGACCTGGCCGCCGGACTCGCCGTAGAACGGGGTCTGGTTGACGATCATGGCGAATTCCGCCGGGCCTTCGATCTTCTGGACCGGCTTGCCGTCAAGAACCAGGGCCTCGACCTGTCCTTCCGCATGCTCGGTGTCGTAGCCGAGGAATTCGGTCGCGCCGCACTTGTCCCGCAGCTCGAACCAGACCTTGTCGGTCGCGGCCTCGCCGGAGCCGGACCAGGCGGCGCGTGCGGCCGCGCGCTGACGCTCCATCGCCGCCTGGAAGCCGTCCGTATCGACCGCCCGGCCCTGGCCGCGCAGGATGTCCTGCGTCAGGTCGAGCGGGAAACCGTAGGTGTCGTAGAGCTTGAAGGCGACCTCGCCGGAAAGGGTCTCGCCCTCGCCGAGCCGGCCGGTCTCCTCCTCGAGATGCTTCAGGCCGCGGCCGAGGGTCTCCTTGAAGCGGGTTTCCTCGAGCTTCAGGGTTTCCTTGATCAGGCTTTCCGCGCGGCCGAGTTCCGGATAGGCGTCGCCCATCTCCTTCACCAGCGTCGGCACCAGCTTCCAGATCAGCGGATCCTGACAGCCCATGATATGGGCGTGGCGCATGGCCCGGCGCATGATCCGGCGCAGCACATAGCCCCGGCCCTCGTTCGACGGCAGCACGCCGTCGGCAATGAGGAAGCTGGAGGCGCGCAGATGGTCCGCGATCACGCGGTTGGAAACCTTGTGCGGGCCGTCAGGATCGACGTTCGCCGCGTGCGCGGAGGCCTCGATCAGAGCGCGCATCAGGTCGATATCGTAATTGTCGTGCTTGCCCTGCAGCACGGCGGCGATGCGCTCCAGCCCCATGCCGGTATCGATCGACGGGCGCGGAAGATTGATGCGCTCATCCTTCGTCACCTGCTCGAACTGCATGAAGACGAGGTTCCAGATCTCGATGAAGCGGTCGCCGTCCTCGTCCGGACTGCCCGGAGGACCGCCGGGGATCTCCGGGCCGTGATCGAAGAAGATTTCCGAGCACGGGCCGCAGGGACCGGTATCGCCCATGGCCCAGAAATTGTCCGAGGTGGCGATGCGGATGATGCGTTCGTCCGGCAGACCCGCGATCTTGCGCCAGAGGCCGGCCGCCTCCTCGTCCTCGTGATAGACGGTCACCAGCAGCTTGTCCTTAGGCAGACCGTAGCGCTTGGTGATCAGGGTCCAGGCATGCTCGATCGCCTGGTCCTTGAAATAGTCGCCGAAGGAGAAGTTCCCCAGCATCTCGAAGAAGGTGTGGTGGCGCGCGGTGTAGCCGACATTCTCGAGGTCGTTGTGCTTGCCCCCGGCGCGCACGCATTTCTGCGAGGTCGCGGCGCGCTTGTAGTCGCGGTGCTCCTGCCCGGTGAAGACGTTCTTGAACTGCACCATGCCGGCATTGGTGAAAAGCAGCGTCGGGTCGTTGCGCGGCACCAGCGGGCTGGAGGCGACCTCCTCATGTCCGTTCTCGACGAAATAATCGAGGAAAGTGCGGCGGATATCGTTCGCGGTCTGCATCTCGTCCCTCCGGGCCGGCGCCGTGTCGCATCGCCTCGGCGCGGCCGTGCCTTTTCGCCCGTCGCCCCTCGCGGCAAGCGGGCTCCGCTTTTACTGAAGATGCGGGTCCCTGTCCAGCGCGGGAGGCTTGGGTTTCCGCCGCTTTCCGGCACGCGAAACCCCGCCGCTTGGTTCCGCGACGGGGCTCACTGCTCTCGGGGGCAATCCGGCCCGCCGGGCAGGCGGGCCGAAAGCTCTTGCGGAAGACCGCGTCAGGCGTCGTCCTCGGCATCCGGGCCCTGCATCATCGCATCCGCGACGAGGCCCGCATTCTGCCGGATCTGCTTCTCGATCTCGGCCGCGACATCCTTGTTCTCGGCGAGAAACTTCTTGGCATTCTCCCGGCCCTGGCCGATGCGCTGGCCGCCATAGGAGAACCAGGCGCCGGACTTCTCCACGATGCCGGCATTGACGCCGAGATCGAGGATCTCGCCGGTCTTGGAGATGCCTTCGCCGTACATGATGTCGAACTCGACCACCCGGAAGGGCGGCGCCATCTTGTTCTTCACCACTTTCACGCGGGTCTGGTTGCCGACGACCTCGTCGCGGTCCTTGATCGCGCCGATCCGGCGGATATCGAGACGCACCGAGGCATAGAACTTCAGCGCGTTGCCGCCGGACGTGGTTTCCGGGTTGCCGAACATCACGCCGATCTTGAGACGGATCTGGTTGATGAAGATGACGAGGCAGCGCGACTTCGAGATCGAGGAGGTCAGCTTGCGCAGCGCCTGGCTCATCAGCCGCGCCTGCAGGCCGACATGGCTGTCGCCCATCTCGCCCTCGAGTTCGGCCCGCGGCACCAGGGCGGCGACCGAGTCGACCACCAGCACGTCGATCGCGCCGGACCGTACCAGCGTGTCGGCGATCTCCAGCGCCTGCTCGCCCGCATCCGGCTGGGAGATCAGCAATTCGTCCAGATCGACCCCGAGCTTACGGGCATAAACCGGGTCGAGCGCGTGTTCCGCGTCGACGAAGGCGCAGGTGCCCCCGTTCTTCTGCGCCTCGGCGATGGCATGCAGCGCCAGCGTGGTCTTGCCCGAGCTTTCCGGGCCGTAGATCTCCACGATGCGGCCGCGCGGCAGGCCGCCGATCCCGAGACCGATATCGAGACCGATCGAGCCGGTGGAGATCGCCTCCACCTCGATCGACTGATCGTTCTGGCCGAGCTTCATCACGGAGCCCTTGCCGAACGCCTTCTCGATCTGGCCGAGCGCGGCCTCCAGTGCCTTTGTCTTATCCATGGGGTCCCGTTCGATGACTTTGAGTGCTAGTTCCGACATACCCGATCCTCCATATCTCACAGGGACGCCTTCCAAGGCAATCAGAGCCGGACCGTCGCCCCGATATGCTTCATGGGCGGGACTGGGCTGATTTCCGAAACCAACCATGTACCATTTTTGTTCTCATTTACAGCATTATTTTCACTTTTTGTTCGCGTTCGAAATCTAGGATTCGAGTTCGGACGCCCCACGACATCTTGGGATAGAGAGAAAATTCCCGGATTTTGTTCTCATCATGTTCCGTCCGAGCAGCAGCGAATCAGAACGCGTCACACAAGCGGGTGCAGCACGTCCTTCACCGTTCCCGCGAGCTGCTTGAGGCTGAACGGCTTCGGCAGGAAATGGATATCCTTGTCCTGCTCGATACGCTGGCGCAGCGCGTCTTCGGAATAGCCTGAGATGCAGATCACGCGCAGGTCGGGCCGGTCTTCCCGCACCTTCCGTACCAGGGTCGGTCCATCCATGCCGGGCATCACCACGTCGGTAATCAGCAGGTCGATCACCTCGCTCTTGTCGGAGAGCAATTGCAGCGCAGCCTCTCCGTTGCGGGCCTCGATCACCTTGTAGCCCTTGTTGCGAAGCGCGCGAGCGCCGAACAGCCGGACCGGATCCTCGTCCTCCACCAGCATGATGGTCTCGACCCCGGTCAGATCCTTCCGGGCATCCGCGGAATCGTGAGACATGTCGCTGGAACGGCTCGGCGTGATCTCGCCCTCGTGCGCCGGCAGGAAGATGGAGAACACCGTGCCCTTCCCGACCGTGCTGGAGACCGAGATGAAGCCGTTGATCTGCTTCACGATGCCGTAGACCGTCGAGAGCCCGAGTCCCGTTCCCTGTCCTACTTCCTTGGTGGAGAAGAAGGGTTCGAAAATGCGGCCGATGATGTCCTCCTCGATCCCGGTGCCGGTATCGGCAACATCGAGCCGGACATAGCGTCCCGCCGGCATGACGTCGTCGCCCTGGCGCACCGGGGTGGCGGTGACGAAATCGTGCGTCCGCATGGTGATGGTCCCGCCGCCCGGACAGGCGTCGCGCGCGTTGACCACGAGATTGATCACCACCTGTTCGAGCTGGCCCTGGTCGACCCGGATCGGCGCCAGATCGCGGCCGTGGGAAATCTCCAGCGTGATGTTCTCGCCGATGAGGCGGCGCAGAAGGTGCGAGAGATCGGCAAGGGTCTCGGTCACGTCGAGGACCCGCGCGATCATGGTCTGTTGCCGCGAGAAGGCGAGCAACTGGCGCACCAGATTGGCGGCGCGGTTCGCGTTCTGCTTCACCTGCATGACGTCCGAGAAGGACTGGTCGCCCGGCCGGTGCCGCACGAGCAGCAGATCGCAATAGCCGTTCATCGCGGTCAGCAGGTTGTTGAAGTCATGCGCCACCCCGCCGGCGAGCTGCCCAACGGCCTGCATTTTCTGCGACTGGGCGACCTGGGCCTCTAGCTGCCGCCGCCGCCCGATATCGATCAGATAGAGCGCGCAGGTCGCGCCGTCGGGCCCCTCTCCGGAAGCAAGCTCGCGCGAGAAGACGGCGACTTCCGCCCCGGCCTCCCCGTCGCGTCCGACCAGCTGGACCTCGATGCTGTCGCTTCCACCCGGCCCGGAGGTCTCATCGAGGAACCGTTCCGCCGTCTCCCGGTCATCCTCCTCGACGAGTTCCGAGAATGTGCGGCCGCCAAGTCCTCCACCAGCCGCCGTGAGCCCCGTGAAACTCCGGAACGTCTCGTTCGAGGCCAGCATCTTGCGTCCGTTGCCGAGAAAAACGACACCGACCGGTGCATATTCCAGCGCCGGCGCTGTCCAGCTCTCCGAAGCCGGGACGAGCAGCGCCATGATGCTCTGGCCCGCGCCGCCTTCTTTTGCCGCTTCCGCACTGAGGAGGATCTGGTAGCCCCGCTCCATGGACGGACCCGAGGACGGCAGGTTACCGGCCGGAAACAGCGTCCCCGCGCCGGCATCGCGGACCGGTTCGAGATTCTTGCTGACAGTCAGCCGGAGCCTGAGAACGGTCTTGTTCGACTCGATGCCGTCGAGGCTTCCCTCCGCGAACCGTTCAAGGAACGCCGCGTTGGCTGACAGGAAACGGCCTTCCGAGGAAAACTTGCAGAATGGCAAGGCGATCTCGGGCTCCGGCGGGGGCGCATTGCGCTCTGCCTCGAGTTCCGCAGCCAGCGAAGCCGCCTCGGCCGATTTCGCATCCCGCTCGGACTGGATCCACCGGATCTGCTCCCGCAGGCGCTTGGAATTCACAGCGCATGCAACGGCGGCGCCTCCACCGACAAGAGCGGCACCCATGGCACCGATGATTACTGGATCCATCCTGCCCCCCGCAGACCACAGGTCGCGTGCGTCTTTGTCACTCTCATCGCCAGTTTGGGTTCGATCAGTTCATCGGCACGTAGGTCTGGTTCATCTTGAAGACGTAGCTGATCACTTCGGCCACCGCCTTGTAATAATCCTCGGGAATTTCCTCATCGAGTTCCGCGTTGTCATACAGTGCCCGGGCGAGCGGCCGGTTCTCGACCATCGGCACTTCGTTCTCGTTCGCGATCTCGCGAATCCTGAGTGCGACCGCATCGACTCCTTTGGCGACGACGCGCGGTGCCGCCATTTGCTCCATGTCGTATTTCAGCGCGATCGCATAATGGGTCGGGTTGGTGATCACCACCGTCGCCTTCGGAACCTCCGCCATCATGCGGGTACGGGCGCGTTCCATGCGCAGCTGGCGCAGCCGCGCCTTAACATGCGGATCGCCTTCCGTCTGTTTGTGCTCGTCGCGCACTTCCTGCTTGGACATCTTCATCTGGTTCATGAATTCGTAGCGCTGGTAGAGATAATCGACGACCGCGATCACGGCGGCGACGGCCAGCACGCCGATAAAGATCTCGATCGCCACAAAATGGGTTTCGTCCAGCAGCTCCTTCAGATCCATCTGGACCATCAGATCGATGCGCGAGAACTCGGGCTTGACGATCAGGTAGGCAACGAAGCCGACAAGGATCATCTTCACGATCCCTTTCAGCAGCTCGACCACCGATTTCAGGCTGAACAGCCGCTTGGCCCCGCTGATCGGAGAGATCTTCTCCAGTTTCGGCTGAATGGATTCAGGCGACATCAGCCAGCCGATCTGCATCAGGACGCCGAGCGCCGCCAGCACCACGAGCAATGCCAGCGCCGGCGCGATCGCGAGACCGACCCCCAGCAGCATATCGATCATGATTGCGCCGGAGCCCGTGACATCGATCATGTCCGGGCGCTCGATGAAGATGAGCAGCGACTCCGTCAGGCCGCGCATCGTGAAAGGCCCGACCAGCCCGACGACCACGGTGGCGCCCAGAAGGATGGCGAAATTATTCACCTCCTTGGAGCTGAGGACCTGCCCCTTCTCGCGCGCCTGCGAGAGTTTTCGCGCAGACGCTTCCTCTGTCTTATCGCCCTGGTCCTGATCGGACATCGCAGCGGCTCCATCTGCGGTCCCCTGCCGCGTCACTCACGCGGCTACGGTTTCGCACTTGCTCAGATCGGGACGACGTAGCGCCCGATACTCTCGGAATAATACTCCAAAAACACCATCATCGCGCCGCCCAGAACAAGCGACAGGATGACGAGCCCCATCATCACCTGAACCGGAAGCGCGACGAAGAAGATCTGCAGCTGCGGCATCAGCCGGGCCATGATGCCCATCACAACATAGAACAGCAGCCCCAGGACGAGAAACGGCGCCGAGATCTGGATCGCGATCTCGAAACTGTTCGCGATGATCCGGGAGATCGCGTCCGCGAAATCCGCCACTGGAAGCGCTGCCCCTGGCGGGAACAGGGTGTAGCTGTCGATCATGGCACGGATCAGCAGGTGATGCAGGTCCGCGATCAGCAACAGCAGCGTCGCGAGATTGAGCAGGAAGAAGCCCGGCAGCGAGCCCTGGGTCGCCAGCGCCGGGTTGAAGATCTGCGCGTTCGCGAGGCCGGTATTCATTGCGATCACCTGCCCGGCGGTATCGAGCGACAGCAGCACGATCCTCGCGACAATGCCGAAATAGAGCCCGATGACCAATTCGATGAACAGCAGCCGAACGAGCTCCGGCGCCGTCGGCGCGAACGGGATGGTGTTCCCGACCAGGGGGGCGACGACGAGGCTGAGCCCGATCGCCAGGATCATACGGAACTGGACCGGGACGAAGGTTTCCCCGATGCCCGGTATCAGCATGACGGTCCCACCGACCCGGGCGAGCACGAGCAGGACGATGTAGACCTGGGTCGGGAGAAAGTCCTCAAGGGGCACGGCGGGCTCCGCCCTATCCGAGGGAAATGATCTTGTCGGCGATCGACTGCATGAAGGCGTTCAGCGTATTCAGCATGAAAGGCAGGAAGAAGATCAGTCCGGCAAAGACGATGATGATCTTCGGCACGAAGACCAGGGTCATCTCCTGCAACTGCGTCAGGGCCTGGAACAGGGCGATGATCAGTCCGATCGCGAGACCGAGCAGCATGATCGGCGACGACATCGTCAACATCGTCAGAACCGCCTCGCGGCCGATCTCGATCGCCTCGACTTCGTTCATGCCCGCCCCCCGGCAAAACAGGTGCAGCCCGGCAATAATTGCCGGGCAAGAATTGACCCGTAGATTATGCCGCCAAAAGGCGGTCCGGTAAAACCCGACGCGATGACCGTCAGATCGGCATCCGGATGATTTCCTGGTAGGCCTGCACCATCCGGTCGCGCAGCGTGACGATGGTCCGGAGGGTGATATCGGCGCTGTTCACCGCCTGCACGACGTCGGTCAGGTCCGCCTCGCCGGCGATTCCCTTCATCGACATCTGTTCGCCCGTCTGCATGGTGCCGAGGGCATCATGCGCGGCGCCTTTCACGAAGCTGGCGAAATCCTGACCCGCAACGCTTGCGGTCTTGGACTCTTCCGCTCCCGGAACCTTGCCGATTCCGGCCGCTCCAAGCGCATTTCCGATATTGGCCACCATTGCCATTCTCCAATCGGGTTCGGTCCGATTCTAGCGGGAAACCGCCCCCCTTGCCAGCATTACGCCGTGCCGCGGACTAGGCCCGCAACAGGTCGACCGTACGCTGCAGCATGCTGCGCGCCATCTCGATGGACGAAAGGTTCGCCTCGTAGGTCCGCTGCGCCTCGCGCATATCCATCATCTCGATCAGCGAGTTCACGTTCGGCCGGCGAACATAGCCCTCCTCGTCCGCGAGCGGGTGGAACGGCTCATAGGCAAGCTCGAAGTCCGAATCGTCGCGGCCGATCTTCGCCACCCGCACCATTTCGGCATTCACATCGCGGTTCATGAAGTTCTCGAACACGATGGTCTTGCGCCGGTACGGGTCCTGCCCCTTGACCGAGCCGAGCGAGTCGGCGTTCGCCACGTTTTCCGAGATGACCCGAAGCCGGGTCCCCTGGGCCCGCATGCCGGATGCGGAAATCTTGATCGCGGAATTGAGATCCATGACAGGGTTCCTTTCCTAGCCGTTCCGCTTAGCGGCTGTTGCCGCCGAGCGCAGTCCGGAACATGCCGATCTGCTTGTTGTAGAGGTTGAGCGCGAGGTCGTATTGCAGCTTGGTGTCCTGCACTGCGATCATCTGCTCTTCCAGCACCACGCCGTTGCCGTTCGGGCTCGCCTCGTAGACGTCCTTCTGGCTCTTTTCGTCGATCCGGTAGTCGGATTTCGGCAGGACGCCGCTGATATGATTGCCTTCGGTCTTGGCAACCTGGAGCTTCGTCACCTGCTGCAGGTTGCGCTTGAAATCGAGCGGCGTCAGATCCTGCGCCCGGTAGCTCGGAGAGTCCGCATTGGCGATGTTCTGCGACAGGACCGACTGACGCTCGGAGAGCCAGTTCATCTTCTGGTGCGCCATTCGCAGCAGGTTTGAATTGTCGATCGCCATTACGAACCTCTCTTTCGAGACCCTTGTTCCGGTGCCCCATCGGGGTGTCTGCCGGGATAAAAGCAAACACCGTGCCAAGATTGTCCGGTTTGGGTTGAGCGGGGCCTCGCATATACTCATGACCATGACGGAACGGGTTCGAAACATCGCCGGAACGGCAGCCGGCGCGACGGATGAGGAAAGCCGCGAGAAACAGCGCGCGACCATGGAGCGGCGCGCGGCCAACGCGCGCCGGGCCGCCGATGCCATGAAGGACCGGCAGGTGGCGATCGCCCTCGACCACGATGCCGGGACCGAGGAAGCGCCCAGGGTCATCGCCAAGGGCTATGGCGAACTTGCCGAGAAAATTCTACGTCTCGCATTCGACAATGACGTGAAGGTGCGAAAGGATCCCGACCTCGCGCAGATCCTTGCCGCTGTCGAGGTGGACTGCGAAATTCCGGTCGAGGCCTTTGCCGCCGTCGCCGAGATCCTGACCTATGTCTACCGTGCGAACGAGCGGCTGAGGTCCGGGGAGACATCATGAGCACCGAAAACGGAAACGAGATCGCCGAACGGCTGGCATCTGTCAAAGCCCGGCTCGAAGCGACGCTTCAGGACCCCGCAAGCGCGGTTTCCGGCGCACTGACCGGTCTCGAAACGGATGTCGCGCGGATCTGCGCCACGATCCCCTCCCTTCCTCCGAAGCAGGCGCATGCTCTCGCCCCGGACATGAAACATGTGATCGGCCTGCTCGAACTGCTTTCGGAAGCGATCGCGGAGAAAGCCGCTGCGGAACCCGCAGGCGCCGATTCCGCCGCCCGGCGCCGTCAGGCCGCCGCCGCCTATGGTGCCGGCCGCAAGCGCGGAAGCTGACCCGGCTCCGGCCGAAAGCCCCGGTTTCCGGCATCTGCGTAGACCGCTCCCCATCCGTCTGCCCCCCCTACCGCTTGTCTGTTCCCATCCGCGACGCCTTATGAAATGCTTCCCCCATGGGTTTCGAGGTCTATCTCAGGTTTTTCCTCGCCTTCGCCTTTACCATCGGCTTGATCGGCGCGGTTTACTGGATTGCCAGGCGGTATGCCGGGCGCTTCGGAATCGTGCGCGCGCACACCGCCGGGCGCCTGTCCCTGACCGGACAATTCTCCCTCGACACGCGCAGGCGCCTGGTGCTTGTGCGCCGCGACGACCGTGAGCACCTTCTGCTGCTCGGCCCGAACAACGACCTGCTGATCGAAAGCGGGATATCGTCGGATCCGGACAGCTTCGCCGCCGCCCTGAGGGACGCCAAAGTTCCGGTCGCGACCACAGATACGGATAAGAGCTCATGAGTGCCGTACCCCTGCTCCGACACCGTTCCCTGCGGATAATTCTCGGCGCCCTGCTCGTCTCTGTACTTTCGCTGGCCGCCTTTGCACCGGAGACGGTCGCCCAGACCCTGACACTCGATATCGGCGAGCCCGGCGGGTCGACCACGGCGCGCCTGATCCAGCTTGTCGCCGCGATCACCCTGCTCTCGCTCGCACCAGGCATTCTGGTGACCGTGACGTCCTTCACGCGGCTGGTGATCGTCTTCTCGCTGCTGCGGACCGCACTCGGAACCCAGCAGTCGCCGCCTAACCTGGTGATCGTCAGCCTCGCGCTATTCCTTACCGGCTTCATCATGGCGCCGACGCTCGAACAGGCCTGGGAAGACGGCGTAGCCCCGCTGATCGCCGAGCGGATCGACGAATTCGAGGCCTTCGAGCGGGCGGTCGCGCCGTTCCGCACCTTCATGCTCGCCCAGGTGCGCGAGAAGGACCTGGCGCTGTTCGAGGATATCGGTCAGGTCGGGCCGGCAGAGACCGGTGCCAATGCGCCGCTGAAAGTACTGGTACCGGCCTTCATGATCAGTGAGCTCCGGCGCGCCTTCGAGATCGGCTTCCTGATCTATCTGCCCTTCGTCATCATCGACATGGTCGTGGCCTCGATCCTGATGTCGATGGGCATGATGATGGTGCCGCCGGTGATCGTCTCCCTGCCCTTCAAGCTGATCTTCTTCGTGCTGGTCGACGGCTGGTACCTGATCGCCGGCAGCATGGTGCGGAGTTTCGGAGGCGGATAGCTCTCAGCCCCAAAGCAGTGACTAGTTCGTCGCGCTCAGCGGCTTGTCTTTCAGCCTGTCCCGATAGGAACTGAGGAACGCCTGGAAGCGTCCGATCTCGCCGAACCGGTCCGCTAGTGTGCGGAAATCGTCCAGCTCTCCCTCGGTCTTGTTCGTGATCAGGCGGAAAGCCTCGCGGAAAGGCGTGTTATCCATCTGCTGGGTATAGACCTGCCGGATCCGGCTCAGCTGATCGAGATTGTTGCTGAGCGAAAGCGAGACCGCCCAGTTCAGGATCAGGTTCGCGGCCTGCTCGTCGATCCGGCGGCCATCACGGCCGGAGCGGCCGACGAGCCGTTCGAAGACCTCAGCCGCCTGGGCCCAGCGCTGGGTGCGCCAGAAGATATCGGCACGCAGCAGATCCGCGTCCCGGCTATCGTCCCCCGAGAGCAGGCGGAGCGCACCGTCGGCATCGCCGAGCTCGAATTCGCCCCGGGCGCGCAGACGCTTGCGCTCGAGAGCGAGCTCCGCGCCGAGCCCCGGCGCAACACTCTCGTCGAGCGCACTGAGCGCTTCTTCCGGCCGCCGGTCCAGCAGCCGGATCAGGGCCAGGCGCGCACCGACCCTGGCCTTGTCCTCGCCCTGCAGGCGGAACTTCACCTGCCGCTCCAGAAGGATCGATGCCCGGTCGAGCAGATCGACCTGCACCAGCCGGTCCGCCAGACGCTGGATGATCTCGTCGCCGCGCGCGCCGACAGGAGTCAGCTCGCGGAACTGGTCATAGAGGGACAGCGCCTGGATCGGCGTCATCTTGTCCGACTCGCCTTCGGTGAAGATCTTCGCGAAGGCGTCGGTCATTTCTTCCGCCACCTGATCCGCATAGAGATTTTCCGGGAAGAAGGTCACAGCCTCGCGCAACGCGCTCAGCCCTTCCACATATTCGCCTTCCTCCAGGTAGAGCCGGCCGAGCTCGCGCAGCAGGTCGAACTCCACCTGATCGCCGCGCCAGGTGTATCTGAGGCTCTCGAGCCCGGTGATCGCATCGGTGCGGCTCAGCGTTCCGTTCCGCAGCCCGTGCTCGATCAGCGCGCGTTCGGAGCGGACGCGGGCCCAGCGGTCCAGGTCCTGCGACAGGCTGCGCCAGAAGTCGAGCGCCGTGTCCGTATCTCCGGACGCATAGAGAACCCTGCCGCGCAGGTAGTTCAAACGGGCCTGCTCACCCGGAGTGGGCTGGCCGTCGGCGACCACGTCGATGAAGGCGCCGGCGCCGCGGAAGTCTCCCGCCCGGATCGCCGCTTCCGCCGCCAGCAGCGCCATCTGCGTCGCCATATTCCGGGGATAGCCTCCAGGAATCTCGCCGGCACGCGAGAAATGCTCGACCGCTTCCGGCCAGCGCCCCTGCGAAGCCTTGGTCGCACCGCGCCAGAGCTCGGCTTCGGACAGTCCGTTGAGGCTGCGGTCCCCAAGATCCTCCTCGGCCTCCTTGAACCGGCCAAGCATGAACTGGGCCGCGCCTCGCAAGGCTTTCACATCCGGCCGACGGGCGAGATCCTCGTCTTCCACCTCGATGGTCCGGAGCAGTCCCATCGCTTCCGCGGCAAGCCCGTGCGCGAAGTAAAAATGCGCCAGTTCCAGGCGCGGACCACTTCGCGCGATGCTGGTCGCCTCGGAAATCCGGCGCTGGATCTCCTGCTTGTTTTCGAGAAACCGGTCGATATCGCCCTTGCGCCAGTTGCTGAAATCAAAGATCCGTCCGGGCGGAAGTCCTGGCGGCAGGCCGTCGATGCGCTGTGCGACCTGATCGTCCGTCGACTGCTGCACCGCGCGCGAAATGGTCAGGCCGCCGGTCTTGGTGATCGCCACCCCGTCGGGCAGAGAGCGGATGGTGATATCGTCGGCAAAAGGCTGGACGACGAGACCCTGCGCCGTGTTCAGGAGATTGAACTCGGCGAATTGGCGGAGCCCGTCGACGCCGCGGCTGAGCGATGCGACCGGCACCACGAACAACTGATCACCGATTTCAGGATCCCGCATAGTCACCGTCGGACTGTGATCCTCCAGATGCACGAAGACCCGCGGTCCCTGTGCGCTCACCAGCTGGGTGTCGACCCGTAGCGGAACATCCGGCCGGCTGTTCTGCGGCCGGAAATCGACAATCCAGACCGCGTTGTCGCGCCAGACCCGTGGATTGACCCCTTCGACCGTCGGGAACCGGACCGCCGAACCGCCGTTCACGGGAACCTGCGCCTTGGCGCCAAGCAACTGGAAGTCGGCTTTCTCCAGCGCCGTCATGTCGAACTGGGCCTGGGCGCCGAACACGACCCACACATAGCCCGCCCGGGAAAAGACCGCTGCGGCCACCGGCTGGGTCCATTCGAAACGGACGGAAACAATGCTGTTGTCGAGACTGGCGGTGACGGGAATGACGGGACCGCTGATCGTCGCGGCATCTCCCGCGCTGAGGCTTCGCACAAGCGAGGCGCCGTCTTTCATCAATGCCTTGAGGTCAACGTCCTGGAGCCGCGTCGCCGTCCCGAAGGCGTCCGGCTCCCGTTCGATCCTCGCCGGCGCCGGAGCAGAAGGTGCCGGTACCATTCCCGCGACGCCCGGAGCGGCGCCACGCCCTTCGACGGCCGCAGGCTGCGTATTCGTGTCGGCTGGAGCTGGAGTTTCCGGCGCCGCGGCGGGTTCCGGTGCGCGCGGCGACGGAAGAGTCTGAAGGCCAAACTGCTGCGCGACCTTCTGTGCCGTGTCGGTCGCCTGTGCCGGCGGGACCTCAGCGGTGACGGGCGCGGTCGGAGCCGCTTTCGGCACCGGAACATCCGACGGCGCGCCGATGCCCGTCCGGCTGGGCTCCGCGCCGGCGACGACATCCAGCACGACCCGGGTTCCGGTCGTGAAATGGCGAATCCCGTCACGCGCCTGCAACGGTATGGTCACCTCGATCGCGGTCGCGCCGGGATCCGAGGTGAAGCTCTTGAAACGCTCGGGCAGCCGGGCACGGAGCTCGGCATCATCGATCCAGGCCGGGCGGGCAAAGGTCAGAACCGCACGGTCGGGCTGTTCGGAAACCGTGTAAGGCGTGTCGGCCGTCCAGTCGAAGACGAACCGGAAATAGCGGTCATGCGCGCCGGTACGGACGGTGAGAATCGGCTGATTGGAACCTCGCGGCGCGGGTGGCGGCGGTTCGGCGCGCTGGGGAGCTGAGGCAGAGGGTGCCGCGGCTGGAGCTGGAGCCGAAGCCGGCGCGGACTGTGCCGGCGCTGCCGCCGGAGCAGGAGCAGGTGCCGGCGGAGCCGCCGCGTTGCGATCATAGAAATCGAGGACAACCGAGTTTCCGTCCCGGCGCGAACGGAACCGGGGATTTCCGGAGAGGTCTATCAGTACCGTCCGGTTGTCGGAATCGAGGCTGACGGCACTGACATAATTACCGATACCGCCCGCAACAGGGCCGAAATTCGCCGACACGGTGCGATCGAAGCTGACAGCAAGTGTGGACCCGAACTTCTGAGCCGAATAGCCGACCCTGGCCGGCCAGTCGAAGCGAATGCTGTCGACACCGTTCCGACTGGCTCCCGACACCGCGACTTGCTGGGCCACCACATCGGCTGCGAACGCGACCGACATGCACATGAGGGCAAGGAACAGAGCAAGTGCGCGGAACATGCGGGACGCACCCGACACAGGAGTTTTGCGGGAAACGATCATCTCCGGTCCCGCTCCTTGTAAATCACCAGGTCTACGCGCCGTGCCTGCCGATACCGCTCCTCTTGATCCAGAGACGGATCGATTTCGCCAAACTTTCCGTCTGCGGCACCCCGAACCTCTACCGGCTTGTCGTAGCCGAATTTCCGCAGCGCCTCCGCGACCGAAAATGCCCGTGCGAGCGACAGATCCCAGTTCGACGTGAACGCCGCCGTCGGAGAAACGAACGGACGCGGATCGGTATGACCGACAATGTCGATGCGATTATCGAGCTGCGAGAGCGCGACCGCGAGATTGAACATCGCGCCTTCGCCCGACGGCAGCAACGCTGCCGACCCCGGACGGAAGAACACATCGCTGGCCATCGAGACCACGAGCCGTCCTCCTTTTGCCGCCACCTTCGCATCCCGGAGAAGCGCATCGCGCGCAAGTTCGGCCCTCAGCAGTTGCTGGAGGTATCCGAGATCGAACCCCAATCCCGGATCCTCGGACTTGATCGTCTCCGGCATGAGGGACTGGCGCGCCCGAGTCGGGTTCTCGCTGGAGAAGGCCGATCGCAGCGAGGCGGTGAAGGATTCCCACTGCGGCGCATCGGGCGTCGTCATCGAGAACATGAGAACGAAGAAGGCAAGCAGCAGCGAGACGAGATCGACGAATGTCACCATCCAGCTGACACCGTCCCTGTGCTTGCGTCCGTTCCTGCGTGCGGCTGCCCCGCCCATGACTAACGCCGCCCCGCGGTGCCGAGATCGACGGCGATGCGCATGGTGCCGCGCGGCATCTCGCGAAATCCGATTGAAATTCCGGACCGCGGCGCCCCCATCCCGATCAGGATCTCCGCCAAGCGCGCCGCGCGCAACTGTGCGAGCTCACGCTCGGCATCCGCCGCCGGATAGGAGAACCAGAACCGGACCTCGGCCGCGCTCCGCGCAACTTCCCGTGCCAGAATCGGCGCGATCCGCGTGGCGAATTTCCGGAAATCATGACTGGGATCGATCCCCCGACCCTCGAAGAGCTTGCCGGTTTCGAAATCGATATAGACGGGATTGCCGTTCCGCTCCTCGGTCAGCCAGGTGACGCTCAGCAACGGGCTGAAAGCTTCGAAGACCTCATCTTTCAGGCCCGCATCCGCGTTCTTTCCGGGCTCGCCCTCGAAGACGCCGGTCCCGGTGCCGCCTTCCAGAACGGAGGCGAAACTGGCGCGCACGCTGTCGAGCACGCCATCGCTCTTGCCGGACACTCTGGTGGAGATCGAATTGAGAAATATGAAGAACGCGAGGAGCAACAGAAACAGGCTCAGAAACAGCGGCAGGCTGCCGAGTTGGCTCGTTCCACGTGCCTTGTCGTCGCTTCGGACCATAAATTACTTGTCGAGTTGGTCCATCAGCGCATCAATTTCTTCCTGGGTCTTTGCATCGGAAGGCAGCTGAGGACCGTTCAACAAACCCTCTTCTGAGAACGGTTCACCGCCTGATTTTTCAACATTTTCCGTATGTTTGTCACGATTTCTTTTCGCCTCGGATGAAGCGGGACCGTGACCGTGGCCCGTATGGGACATGACCGCTTCCACACGGTCGGCGACGCTGTTGAGCGTCTTGTGGATTCGCCCGACCCTCTGGCCGGTCAGATCCTGGAAGCCGCAAGCCTCGAAAATCTCGACGATGGCCTCACCGACGGCCTCGGAAACCTCCTCCGACATGCCCTCGCGCAAAGCGTCAATCTTCTCGACGGCCGTCAGGATTTTCTCCGCCGCGGCCTCGGCGACGGAGGTGACGGCATCCAGTTCGAGTGCCGCTTCCGGCAACAGGTCGTCGCGGATTCCGTCTTTGGCCATCGAACTCCCCCCGTTGCGACGGTCTGACAAGGTAGTCGGCGCGATTAGAACGCGCCGATCACCGCAGTCATTTTGGTCTTGAGAGTCGCGGCATTGAACGGCTTCACGATGTAATTGTTCACACCGGCCTGTTTCGCCGCGACAACGTTCTCGGTCTTGCTCTCGGCAGTGACCATGATGAACGGTGTACTCTTCAGTTTCGCATCTGCCCGAACTTCCTTCAGCAGCTGCAGACCGGTCATCGGCTCCATGTTCCAGTCGGAAATCACGAGCCCGTATTCCTCGCCGCGACGCAGCATCTGCAAAGCCTGGCTGCCGTCGCTCGCTTCATCCACATTGTTGAAGCCAAGCTGCTTTAGAAGGTTCCGAATAATGCGCAGCATTGTCTTGTAGTCATCGACAATGAGGATCTTCATGCCCTTGTCGACCGCCATCGGCACCTCTCCATCTCGTAAAAACCCGGATCGCGTCCGGCTTCAGATTAACCAACAGCCAGACACTAACCTCATCCTATTAAAAGG
Source organism: Nisaea sp. (assembly GCF_017640745.1). Classification (GTDB taxonomy): domain Bacteria; phylum Pseudomonadota; class Alphaproteobacteria; order Thalassobaculales; family Thalassobaculaceae; genus Nisaea. The sequence goes on from NZ_JAEPQA010000005.1 coordinate 39,191, forward strand.
TCGTTAATGCCTGATATGCCGATGAAATACTGCCAATTGCAGGGTCTCGGCAAGTTTCGTCTGATCTTTCGGCCCGATATCCCGGCTGACAGCGTCTCGCGGGAAATGGTCCGGTTCAGTTCGTCGTGACAGGAATGGTCTTGCGTTCCGCGATTCGGGAAGTCACTTCCTTCGCCTTTTGCGGACGCATGTTGGCCAGGACGGGTGCCGACTTCGAGGCCTTCATCCGATCGAACACCCGCAGCAGAATGTCCATGTCCAGTTCGTCGAAGATCCGTGCCGCATCCTGCGGCTTCATCTTCTCGTAGATCGCGACGAGGCCCTTGATCTCCTCTTCCTCCTGCTCATCGTAGGTCTTGATGAGCCCTTCGATCTCGGCACGGACTTTCTCGAGTTCGACGATCTTCTTCTCGATACGGTCTTCCGCCGCGGTCAGCAGACCTTCCTTCTGGATCACCGCCTGCTCGCGCGCGTCGAGTTCCTTGCGGCGTTTGGAAAGATCCTGCAGCAACTCGATTTCCGAACGGGTGAAAAGCACCGGGTCGAGCGGCTTGTCCCCCTCGCTCTTCGGGGCCGGTTCCGTCGCCTGAGCAATCTGCTCCGGTTCCTTTGCGGCTTGCGCCACCGGTTCCGCTGCCGGGCTGTCCGCCTCGGCGAAGGCCGCGACACTCACCGGCGAACGGCCGCTCGCAAGGGTTTCCCATATGCCGGCGACCTTGACGCTGATCAGCAGGAACGCGACGAAAACCACGACCGGCAAGACACGGATAACGGCCCGTGAGCGTCCGGAGACGGGACGTGGCTGTCCTGCCTGGCGGGGATCGTGCGCTCCGGCAGCCTTGACCGGTTTTCCTTTCGCGGGCTGCTTGCCCTTGACCGGCCGGCCGCCCTGGATCCGGGCAGCATTCGGGGTCGCCGACTGCGCCTCGGGATCTATCGTCTGGGCTTTTCTGCCTCGTCGGTCATATGCCATCAGCGTGCGTTCCTCAGTGCTTTGAGCAGTTCTTCCTCGGCTTCAGATCGCGGCGCGGAGCCGGCATGATCCGAAGCGGGCTCACCTCGCCCGGAGGAGGTTGCGCGGGACGGTTCCGGACCGCGCCGCACCGGTGCGCCCGGCCGCTTCGCCGCCGGTTTCTTGGCCGGGTCCGGCCGCGGACCCGCAGCGGCGGCGCCAGCGTTTGACTGCACGACTGACGTCCCTTCACTCGCATTCGCAAGCCGCCCAGCTACGATATCGGCACGCTCGACCAGAAAGGCAAGTTCGTCGCGCAATGCTTCCGCTTTCGAGGCGGCATCCTTGAATACGGACTTGCCGTTCTCGCCGGCGCTCCGCAGCCCCGCCGTCGCCGCCTCGGCGCGGGCGCAGGCCACGTTCAGCTTGTCGACGAAAACTTCCATTTCGTCGTGATTGCCGCGCAACCGGTTCAGTTTCCGGTTGAGGATCATCGCGTAGACGATCGTCGCAAGGAGCAGCACGACCAACAGGCCGTCCAGTACCAGAGGCAGGACCGTGTTCATCATGCCGCGTGCCTACATCTTCCGCAGTTTCTGTTTGATCTTAACTGCAATATGGCCGTTGCGCTGCCCCATTCCCCCGACGAAGAGCGGAACGTCGCCGCAGCGCATGTCGATCGTCGATTTCGGGCTGGCGTTCAGCAGCAGCCTGGTGCCCGGCTTCCAGTTGAGCACGTCGTTCAGGGAAAGCACGACCTGATCGAGCACGGCCTCGAGCTCGATATCCGTCGCCCAGAGTTCGTTCGCAAGGTGGGTTTCCCAGATCGAGTCGCGACCGAACTTCTCGCCCATGAACATCTGCAGCAGCAGTTCGCGCACAGGTTCGAGGGTCGCATAGGGCAGCATCAGTTCGAGCCGGCCGCCCCGGTCTTCCATGTCGATCCTGAGACGCGCCAGAACGGCCGCGTTCGCCGGACGCGCGATGGTCGCGAAGCGCGGGTTGGTCTCGAGACGGTCGAAGCGGAAGGTGACGGGGCTCAGCGGATCGAAGGCGGCCGATAGATCGCTGAGCACAACGGTCACCATGCGCTCGACAAGATTGCGTTCGATGGTCGTGTAAGGCCGGCCTTCAATACGCATCGCCGCAGTACCGCGGCGGCCGCCGAGCAGCACGTCGACGATGGAATAGATCAGAGCCGAGTCGACGACCAGAAGGCCGTAATTGTCCCATTCCTCCGCCTTGAACACGCTCAGCATCGCCGGCAGCGGAATCGAGTTCAGGTAATCGCCGAAACGGATCGAGGTGATGTTGTCGAGCGAGACCTCGACGTTGTCGGAGGTGAAGTTGCGCAGGCTGGTCGACATCATGCGCACGAGGCGGTCGAACACGACCTCGAGCATAGGCAGACGTTCGTAGGAGACCAGAGCCGAGTTGACGATCGCCTGGATGCCGGAGGTGTCGCCGTCTCCGCCGGCGCCCTCGTCGAAGCCGAGAAGGGAGTCGATTTCGTCCTGGTTTAGGACCCGGGCACCTGTACCGCCTCCGCCGACTTCGTCGTCGTCGTCATCGGACATTGCCTCCCATTCGGCAGCAAGATCGTCATCGGCCATGCGAATACCTCACTGAACCAGCATTTCCTTGAACAGTACGTCCTTCACCCGCGCAGGACGCACCGCCAGGTTCACGCGCCTGAGCAATTCCTCCCGGAGCCGGTACATACCGGCAGACCCTTGCAGATCGTCGACCCGAAGCTCGCGCAAATATACCTGAAAATTGTCGACGATACGCGGCAGGTTCTCGTTCACCACATCGACATCCGCCGGATTGCTGACCTCGAGCGCGATCTTGATCTTCAGGAACGCCGTCTTGCGCCCGCTCGTATTGAGATTGACGATCAGGTCCGGCACTTCGAAGAAAATCGCCTGGGCGGACGGCTGCGGAGCCTCGGGCGGCGGCACATTGCCGTCTGCGGCCTGCTCCGGCGGAGGTTCGTCCCCGCCCAGCATGCCGAGCATGAGCGCTCCGCCGGCACCTGCGCCAATCAGCAGCAGCAGAGGCAAGAGGACGAACAGAATGATCTTTTTCGGGCTTAGCTTCCTACTGCCGCCTTCTTCTTCGCCACCGCCATCCTCGACGACTTCGCCTTCTTCGGCCATGCAATCCGTCCCAGATCAAAACTTTCGATACAGCGACATTGCGGCTGTATTTTGACAATGGGTATCCGCCACAGATTTCCCACGCCAGCTTGCCACAGTAGCAAGGCAAGGGCCAAAGCCGCGGACCTCATATAGAAGTAAACCACAAGATGCGTCATTTCTCCATATTTTTCATTAACTTCGCCAAATGAGCGAACCTAGTCTCTAAAGACATGCGCAGGTGAAGCACCCGGCAAGCACCGACGTTGCGCGATGCCAGGCGCCCGGCAATTCCTGCCAACCGGAACGGACTTGCCGTCGACGGCACGGATTTCTCCACGACGAAAAAACTAACTCATTGAATTAACGAGATTTCTAAGTTGGCACGAATTCTGCTTTTACCGGGGCAACGGCCGTAGAACGCGGCGATTTGGAAATTGGTTAGGAAAAATCGTCATGGAAAACGCGATCTATATCGGGCTCTCCCGACAGTCCGCTCTGAGGCGCGAACTGGCTCTGGTGGCCAACAATATCGCGAACACGAGCACCGCTGCCTTCAAGCGGGAAATCGCGCTCTACTCGCCGTACGAGACCGACACCAAGATGGAAGAGAAGCTCGACTTCGTGATCGATCACGGCACGATCGTGATTCACCAGCCGGGCACCCTGCAGCCGACCCAGAACACGTTCGACATTGCGATCGAAGGGCCGGGCTTTTTCGTGGTCGATAACGGCAGACAACCGCTCTACACGCGGAACGGCAACTTCAAGCTCGACCCGGACAATCAGCTGATCACCGGCAACGGCGACCTGGTCATGGATGAGGGCGACAACCCGATCTTCATCCCGCAGGACGGCCGCAAGATCGAGATCTCTCCGGACGGCACGATCAGCGCCGGCCCCGAGGTTCTGGGCCGGCTCAAGGTCGTCGAGTTCGAGGATCTCGCCCGCATGCAGAAGCGTGGCGGCAGCCTCTTCGATACCACTGAGGACCCGAAGCCGGCCGAGCGATCGGAGCTGATGCAGGGTCACCTCGAAACCTCGAACGTTTCCGCGATCAGCGAACTGACCCGCCTGATCGACATCCAGCGCTCCTATGAGGGCGTGAAGAACATGCTGGACCAGGAGGCCGAGCGCCTTCGCAGCTCTGTCCGCAAACTCGGCTCGCCTCAGGCGGTCTAACCTGTTGGAAGAAGGAATTTAATCATGCAGTCCCTCAATATCGCCTCCACCGGCATGCTGGCACAGCAGACCAACGTCGAGGTCATCTCCAACAACATCGCCAACATGAACACCACCGCATTCAAGCGGCACCGGGCCCAGTTCCAGGACCTGCTTTACCAAGATCTGCGGCGCGTGGGCTCGAACTCCTCCGACGCGGGCACCATCGTGCCGTCGGGCATCCAGCTCGGTGTCGGTGTGCGCACCGCGGCAACCTACCGGGTCAACGAACAGGGCTCCCTGATCCTGACCGACAACCAGTTCGACCTCGCGATCCGCGGCAACGGATATTTCCAGGTCCTTCTGCCGGACGGCGAGACGGCCTACACCCGTGACGGTTCCTTTCAGGTCAGCCAGACCGGCGAACTGGTGACCGCAGACGGCTACACCGTGCAGCCTGGCATTACCATCCCCTCCGAAGCGGTCGGCGTGACGATCAACGAATCCGGCCAGGTGCTGGTGAAACTCGACGGCCAGACGGCGGAATCCAATGTCGGCCAGATCCAGCTCGCGATCTTCCAGAACGATGCCGGCCTCGAACATGCCGGTAACAACCTGCTGCTGGAAACCGAGGCATCGGGCGCGCCGAGCACGGCCAACCCGACCACAGACGGGTTCGGCGGTCTGTTCCAGGGGTATATCGAATCCTCGAACGTCGATCCGGTGCAGGAAATCACCGACCTGATCACGGCGCAGCGCGCCTACGAACTGAACTCGAAGGTCATCGAGACCTCCGACCAGATGATGGCCACGGTCAACCAGGTCCGCTAACGCGGGCCTGAGGCCCCCAACAAGGGAGTAGTGACATGACTGGCAAAATGCTGAAGCCCCTGAAAACCCTCTCGGCCGGATTGCTGCTCGCGATTTCGGTAAGTCTGCCGCAGCTCGCCACGGCCGCCGGGAACGCCACGGGACAGACGGTTTTCGCCAACGACACCGTCACGCTCCGGAGCGACGCCCTGATGCTGAGCGATCTGTTTTCCGGCCTCCCGGCCGAAAAGGACGCCCGCATCGGCGACGCTCCTCTCCCGGGCGAGGACCTCGTGGTTCGTGCCGGCACGCTGCAACATCTCGCGGAAGCGCACGGCATCGACTGGAGCCCCAGCAGCGGCCGCGTGAGGGTCATCGTCGAGCGCGAAGGCCGGGCCGTTCCCCTGCAGATGGTCCGCCTTGCCATCGAGGAGCGGCTTACGGAGGACTATATTGCCGACCGGGTCGAGGTCGACATCACCAACCGCCGCCTCACCATGATGGTGCCGAGCGATATGGACCCGGAGGTTAAGGTCGAGACCCTTGACTACAACAGCCGGAGCCAGCGTTTCGCCGCCCTGATTTCGGTTCCCATCGGGAACGACAAGTCGCTCCGGGCCAGGATCCAGGGCGAAGTGCATGCCGTCATAGAAGTGCCGGTGCTGAACCGTCATGCCGGTCCGGGCGAAACGATCCGCGAAAGCGACATCGTCTGGACGGCGATGCAGGCCCGCCGATCCAACCACAATACGGTGACGTCTCCCGACCAGATCGTGGGCATGAGCGTCCGCCGGCCGATCAGCGCCGGCAGCGTGATCCGCCGCACCGACGTCACGCCGATCCAACTGGTCCGCAAAGGCGATCTGGTGACGATGGTGTTCCAGACCTCGCTGATGACGCTGACCCTTCGCGGACAGGCTCTTGAGGACGGCGCCCGTCGGGACTCCATCCGGGTGAAGAACCTCGGCACCGGGAAGATCGTCGTCGGCTCCGTGACCGATGCCGGCATCATCTCTGTCGCCGGTCCGCGAATTGCAATGAACTAGGTAAGCGCCAAGAACTGGCCTTGTAAGGAAACGGCAAAATGACCAAGAACTCTGTCTCCGCCCTGCTCACCCGCCTCACCGCGGTCACCCTGATCGGCATGTCCGTCAGCGCCTGCGGCGTCTTCCAGCGGCTCGCGGATATCGGCAAGACGCCGGAACTCTCGGCGATCCAGAATCCGACGCAGGCGGACAATTACCGCCCGGTCTCGATGCCGATGCCGACCCCGGTCACCGCCAGCCGGCAGGCCAACTCGCTCTGGGTCGAGGGCTCCCGCGCCTTCTTCGAGGATCAGCGCGCCAGCCAGGTCGGCGACATCATCACCGTCGTCGTCGAAATCTCGGATCAGGCCGCGATCGACAACCGGACGCGGCACGACCGGACCAACACCAACAGCATGGGGATCTCCGGCCTGTTCGGCTACGAGGATCTGCTGAGGGATGTCCTGCCCGAGGGCGCTGACGCCGGCTCGCTCGTCGGCACGGCCTCCGGGCTTGCGAATGACGGCCGCGGCCGTATCGACCGGAACGAAACCATCAACCTGCGCCTGGCCGCCGTGGTCACGCAGCAGCTGCCGAACGGCAACATGGTTCTGTTCGGCCGTCAGGAAGTCCGGGTAAATCTCGAAGTCCGCGAAATCGTTGTCGGCGGCGTCATCCGCCCGGAAGACATCAACTCGGACAACACGGTCAGCTACGATGAGATGGCCGAAGCCCGTATCGCTTATGGCGGACGCGGCCAGATCTCGGATCTGCAGCAGCAGCGCTACGGCTCCCAGGCTCTCGAGATCCTGATGCCCTTCTGATCGGACGGCGGGGGCGAGACGGCAAGAATTGCCTCCCTCCCCCAATCATAAACAGCCAAAAAGAATTGGGCCGTTCCCTCGGGAACGGCCCTTATTCTTTCTGCGGGGGACGATTCGGTTTCTAATCGTCCCGATGCGTCCGTTCGAGACGTTCATGGCGTTCCTGAGCTTCAAGGCTCAGGGTCGCGATCGGGCGGGCTTCCAACCGCCGGAGGCCGATAGGCTCTTCGGTCTCCTCGCAGTAGCCATAGCTTCCGTCCTCGATACGCTGCAGGGCTGAATCGATCTTGCTGATCAGCTTGCGCTCGCGATCGCGGGTCCGAAGTTCGATCTGATGATCCGTCTCCAGAGACGCCCGGTCGGCCATGTCCGGTTTCTGCAGATTTTCCTGCGTCAGATGGCTAAGCGTTTCGTTTGCTTCCTGGAGCAACTCGGCGCGCCACCTCAGCAGCTTTTGCCGGAAATATTCCTGCTGCTTGGGGTTCATAAACTCTTCGTCTTCCGACGGCTTGTAGTCCGGCGGCAACGTGACGCTCATCCCGGTCCTCCACCACAAAGGCCAATCAAAGGCAAGATTTCTGCCCTTTTGGAGCGGCCGGAGTATAGGTCCGCGTCCTATCAGGTTTCAAGCTTCTGTTTGCCTTTGAGGGCGGTCCCGGAAAAACAAATAACTTATTGAAAATAATATAAAAATTCGATCCGGCGCAAAATCTCTATAAAAAAGTCCCCAGTTTGGCGAGTTCGACACGCGCCCTGAGTTCGATTTCATCCAGGATTTCGCCGAGCCGCGGATCGGTGAAGGTGCGTTCTTTGGTCTGCTTTATGGTCTGCGCCAGCCCGCGCAATTCCGACTCGGGGATCGCCCCCAGAAGCAACCCGTCCCTGAGCCGTTCGAGGCGCGCAAGAAGATCCTCGCCCTGGGCCTGCCCCTGCTTGGCGCCACGCCGGCCGTCGGCATCCGCCTCCTGAACGGCGAGCAAGCCGCCAACGGAGGTCGCCGCCCGGGTTCCCTGGGCCGACCTGCTTTCCTGGGTCTCCTCAAGAAGACCAGAAAACTGGGTTCCGCTGGTGCTTCCCGACTTCGACGTCTTACGTGTCGACGGGGTATTCACGCGGCGTGATGGATCTACTTTCATTCCAGAACCCTACGCTGTTCCGTACAGATATTCTACCGTCCGAGATCCCGCATAGCCAGCATCGCCATGGGACTGCCGGACAATTGGTCTCTCGGAGCCCCGGAAGTTGGCACGATCCTCGCATATGGTCTGGCCAATAGGAGTCCGAGAAACGGCTCAGCTCTAGCAAGAGGAACCGGAACCGATGTGGCCGCAGAAAAACAAGGTGCACCGCTCCATCTCCCCGAAACGGATGGCTCTCAGCCTGTTTGCGGCAGTTTTGCTGCTTCTGAGCGCCCCCGGCGACGCGCTCAGCCAGACCAGAATCAAGGATATCGTCGATTTCGAGGGTGTCCGTGAAAACATGCTGGTCGGCTATGGCCTTGTGGTCGGCCTGAACGGCACCGGCGACGATCTCGGCAGTGCAATTTTTACCCGTGAAAGCCTCGTCGGCATGCTGGAGCGTCTCGGCGTAAATGCACGCGACAACAATCTCGACACCGACAACGTCGCCGCCGTCATGGTAACCGCGATCCTGCCCCCCTTCTCCAAACAGGGCAGCCGAATCGACGTCTCGATTTCCGCGATCGGCGATGCAGAGGATCTTCTGGGCGGCACGCTGCTCGTTACTCCCCTGGTCGGCGCGGATGGCGAAGTCTACGCCGTCGCGCAAGGATCCGTCGCGACCGGTGCGATCTCCGCCGGCGGCGAGGGCGAAACGATCGTGCAGGGTGTACCGACAAGTGGCCGGATCGCCAATGGCGCCATCATCGAACGCGAAATCGACTATTCGATGATGCAGATGGAAACCGTCACGATCGCCCTGAAGAACCCCGATTTCACGACTGCGCGCCGTATCTCGCAAGCGATCAACGCCTTCGTCGGCCTGCCGATCGCTCAGGCACGGGATCTTTCCTCCGTTCGGATGCTGGTTCCCGAAAACTATCGCGGCAACGCGGTTGCGCTGATCACGGATATCGAGCAGCTGCGCGTCACACCGGACATCCCCGCAAAAGTCGTCATCAACGAGACAACCGGAATCATCGTGATGGGCGAGAATGTCCGCATCAGCACCGTCGCCATCGCCCAGGGCAACCTGACGATCCGGATCACCGAGACGCCGCAGGTCTCGCAGCCACAGCCTTTCGCGCAGACCGGCGAAACCGTCACCGTTCCGCGGACTCAGATCGAAATCGATCAGGACGAGGATAAGCAGCTGTCCGTACTGGCCCAGAGCGTCACGCTGCAGGAACTCGTCGACGGACTGAACGCCCTCGGCATCGGGCCGCGCGACCTGATCTCCATCCTGCAGGCGATCAAGGCTGCCGGCGCCCTGCAAGCTGAAATCGAAGTCCTCTAAGGAGCTGTATCATGGATAGCATGGCTCTCACGGAAACCGCCTCCGCCACGACCAACCTGCGGGCGTCGCAGACCGACGCGGCCGCGAACCGGCTGAAGGCCGCCGGCAAGAACCGCGAAGAGGTGCGCCAGGCCGCCGAGGAATTCGAGTCGATCTTTATCAGCCAGATGCTCGGCCACATGTTCAAAGGCGTCGGAAACGGCGAAATGTTCGGCGGCGGTCCGGCGGAAGACATTTATCGCGACCTGATGGTCGACGAATACGGCAAGCAGATCGCCAACACCGGCGGTATCGGGATCGCAGACACCATCGAGCGGCAACTGCTCGCGCTTCAGGAGGTGAATTGACATGGCCGACCTATCCATCATTGACGCATTCCGCGAGAGCATGATCGGCCTGATGAAGCTGCTGAACGAGGAAACCGCGATGCTGAAAAGGCGCGAGTTCAAGACCCTCGACAAGCTTCAGGCACGAAAGCGCCAGCTATCGATCTCATTCGAAAAACATCAGACAGAAATGCGGAGCCACCCGGAAGTCCTGGAAATGATCCCTGCCGATGAACGCACCGCGCTCCGGGAGCTCTATCAGCGTTTCCGCTGTGCCCTTTCCGACAACATGCTGGCCCTGAGGTCCAGCCACGATGCCGCCGAACGGGTCGTGTCGCTGATTATGGATTCGGTCAGGAAGCAGCGCGGGATCACCGCGGAAGAGCCGTCTTTCGGCCGGCCGCGAACCGGATACGCTGCGTATTGCCCCGCCAGCCGCGCCGTGGCGGCGGTCAGCAAGAGTCTCTGACCTGCCCCAGCAATGAAGACGGGCCGTCAAAGCGGCCCGGTCTCGAGAGAACTCTTCTCTCGCTTGAAACGATCGCTCCGGCGATCAGGCCAGGGCCGCGGCGCGCTGCTCGGCGTCTTTCGCCGCTTCTTCGTTTCCGGCCTTGCTGTGCAGCCGCGCCAGAAGAGAGAAACTGGAAGCGTTCCCGCTATCGAGAGCGACCGCTCTCTCGGCCGCTACGATCGCGTCGTCGCTGCTACCAAGCGACTCGAGCAATACGGCGATATCGTTGAAGACCTCGCTCTCGGCCGGCGCATCCGCGAAAGCGCTCTCCAGTTCGGCGATGGCTTCGTCCCTACGGCCAAGGCGCTTCAAGAGTACGGCAAGACGGCAGCGGGATCCGATATCTTCCGGCGCGCGCTCGCGAACGGATGAATAACAGCGTTCCGCTATCTCGAGTTCGTCAAGTTCCATCATCACATTCCCGAGCGTCATCATGGCTTCGAGATTCTGATTGTCCGCACTGATTGCCTGATGAAGAAATTCCGCCGCGCTGGGTAAATCCTCGCGATCTATTTCGAGAATTCCCCGCCAGGTGAGAAGACGACTGTTGGCGGGGTGTTTGGACAGGCCTTCCTCAAGGACGGAAACAGCATCGCCCAACTTCTTTTGCGACCGGTAGACGAGGCAGAGAGAGAGGAACGACTCCGAAATGTCCGGATCTACCGAGATTGCCTTGCGTAACAGTTCGGCCGCGCGTTCTAGGTTTCCGAGATGTAATTCAAGAGTCCCCGCATGACAGATATAGCGACCTGAATCCGGCTCGATTTCCATCGCGGATTCAAAGAAATCACCTGCGGCTTCCAGCTCATTGCACTGCATGCAGAGCAAACCGGCGAGATCCAGCGCCTGGTGGTTTTGCGGATCCCGTTCGAGGATCTCGACATAAATGTTCCGCGCTTCGACTACTTCGCCGGCTTCATGGTGAGCGATCCCGCGCCTGAGCAGCTCATTGATCGCGTCTTCATTCTCCACGCTGGGGTCCTCCGTCGGCAAAACGCGTTTTACCATTCTTTCCTAACATACTTGGAACTCTAGGGGAAATTTCACTTCCTCCCGCTGGGAGCAGTGCTCGGACAGAGTGATCGTCAGAATCAAAAAAGGCGCCAGACCTCACGTCTGCCGCCTAGACGAAATATTTAAATGAGTATCCGACGGTCAAATCAGAACGTCGACTTCGGATTCCGCCGGGGACCCGGCTTCCGATTCGTTATTCGCCGCAGAGCCCTGAACAGCAGTGCTCGCCGCCGCCGTTGACTCACGTGGTTCTGGAATCTCGATTCCCAAGCCCGCAGTTTTCTGCAGCTCCTGAACCACGCGTTCCGGCGGAAACTGCCGCTTCACTTCACCGGACTGGCTATCCCGGACCTCGAAGATCACTTTGAGCGCTTCGGAGTCGAAACGGATGACCGGGCTCAGATAAAAATCGGACTGGATGGGTTGCGCCGTAGCTACAACGCCAAAACCTGACGTCGGGTTTGACGGCGTGGGGACCGGCTGCGCAATCGATCGTGCAGCGGTCGCCCCGGATAGGATCTCGACCATGACGATCTCCGTTCTGGAGTCAACTAACCTGCCTTTTGTCGGCAACTGCAGATAAATGTACTATCGCAAAAGTCAATTGTCGAGTCATTTGCACGACATGCAAAAATTTACGAAAATCCCCTTCGAACCGATATTTGCCTACAGGCAAACGGTTTAGCGGGGATTTAAGAGCGCAACTCTACAGGAAGTTCGCGAGCGACAGGCTACGCAGCGATGCGGTGGTCTGATAAGCGGCCTGAAGTTGCCCCTGGATCAACTGGAACTCGGCCGCAGCCTCGAAGGAATCGATGTTTTCGACACCGTCCAGTTGTTTGGTGAGAACCGTGTTATCGTCTTTATGCTGCCCCTCGATATCCGTCATCCTTGCTTGCGTCGTGCCGAGGGCTGCGATCATGAGACCGATATTGTCGGCCGCGGTCTCGACCCGGGTCAGCCCGTCGGTGACCAGGGCGCTGTAATCGGCATCCAGCCCGGCCGCATAGTCGACATCTGCGAAAATCGCGAAAACCTCGAAAAGCTCCTCGAACGCGTCATTGTTAGCAAGCTCACCGAACTCGAGACGGACACCTTCCGCTGCGTCAAAGGCAAAGGGGCGAGTCTGTCCCGGAGGAAGGCCGCCGACATTGTTCCAGTTGCCGTCGGTTCCAAAGAAGGTTCCCGAGTTGGCAATGACCGTCGCGGAGTTACCTACGGCAAGAGCGGGAATCGCTGCAAACGCGTTTGTTTTCAGCGTCGTCGCATTGATGAGCGGCTGCGTACCAACCGAGGTGCCATTGAACAGATTGCGTCCCTCGGACTGCGAATTGAGCAGACTGACAAGCTGGTCGATCGCGGAATCAGCGAATTGCTTCAGCACGGGCGCGGTATCGTCGTACTTGCCTTCCTGCTGCTTGATCAGCTCGGAGCGCATTTGCTCCGCAAGATCCTGCATGCCGACCAGTGCCGCTTCCATCACCTTAGTACGGGTCCGAACCGAGTTGATCGTGTTGATGTAGGCTTCCTTCGTCTGGATCTCCTCGCGCAACTGAATCGAGATCCGGGCGTTATCGCCCGAAAGACCGCTGTAGATCTGGGAAATCTTCCCCGTCGAGACCTGCTGCTGCGCGCGTAGCATCTGGTCCTGCAGGTTCAGGATCGTGTTCTGGGTTCTGAGTGCCGTTGTCAGGGTGGCGATACGCATCGTCTCACTCCCACCTAGCGAATGATGTTAACGAGCTCGTCCAGCGATTGCTGGACGGTCTGCAAGACCCGCGCCGATGCCGCGAACGCGGCTTCCAACTCGATCAGCTTGGCGAGTTCCTCGTCTGTATTGACCCCGCTCTCGTCTCGGAACGACTGGACCAGGGTATCGCGGTAGTTTGTTTCGAAGGTCAGCTGGCTCTCGAAAGTCGCGTGCTGGTTCGCCTGGAAACCAACCAGTTCCGCGGCAAAACCCTCGATTGTATTCGTCGCCGTCAGACCGAAGCCCGAGACGAAGGTCTGGGTCGCCTGAAAAGCGTCAAGCATGGCGTTCGCAATGCGGTGGTCACCGGAACCGATCGCAACATAGGTATTCGCCGCGTCGCCGGTATTGCCGGTAACAAGGAATGAGGGCGTCCCGGTCACTGTCGGATTGACCCGGATGACTTCGGCAAAGCCCTGTTCGTTGCCAAGCGCATCCGCCGGAACGTTACCGCCGGCGTCCACGAAGAGGTTCACCACCGCAGTGGTGCCGTTGATCGTAAATGTGTCGAGATCGTTGGCCAGTTCGTGCGCGAGCGTATCGAGCTGATCCTGCGCCTCGACCAGTATGGTATCTCTAAGTCTCAGCAACCCGGCCAATTCGCCATCACGTCCGGAAACCTCGCTCGAGATATTCGGATTCGTCGCCGTGCCCGCCAACCCGTCCTCGATCTGCAAGGGCTGACCGGCGGTCGTCGATGTAAAGAGTGCGGTTTCGGTGAAAGTCAGCGGAAATTTCGTGTCATCTAAAAGCAGCCGGCTGTCGCCGGTCAGGATCGTGAGCTCTCCGTTCGAGCGCTCGATAACATTGATGTTCAGATATTTTGACAATTCCTGAACATACTTGTCGCGGCTATCCTCGAGATCCGCCGTCGTCCGGCCTTCTGTCTTGCGGGTCGCGATCTCGTCATTGAGCTTTTCGATATTGGTGAGCGCATTATTCACCAGCTCGACTGTATCGGCGATCGCGCGGTCCGCTTCCTTGCGCAGGTCGGCGATCGCAGCGGTAATCTCCTGAAACTCCTGGGCTACGGCTTCCGCAGCACGAAGGACCTCCGCCTGGTTGGCGCCAAGTTCTGGAGCGATCGACATGACCTGGATCGATTCCTTCAGGTCGGTGATCTTCGCGGAGATCGAATCATTGTCGCCCGGACGACCGAAAGCCTCGACGAGACGCTCAAGATAGGCATCGAGCACACTCAGCTCGGAGACCGTCGCTTCCTGGGTCCGGATATCTTCCAGAAGACCTTCATTGACCGAACGTTCGATCACCCCCAGGTCCACGCCCTGCGCCTGGCCACCAATGACACGCGTCACAAGATCCTGCGACTTCCGTGTGTAATCGTCGTTCGTCGCGTTGGCGACGTTCCGTGAAACCACGTCGATGCGGGACTGGGCGGCCGACAAGCCGGATGTAGCGGCCAGAAGTGCGCTGGATATTGACATGGTGGCGATAACCTCCGAAGTCTCTTCGGCTAAATTGCATCACAAGACAGAAAGCAAAAACCGGGCCACTTCAGACTGGCCATCCCTTCTCGATGGCCTTCACGTCGCTCTTTGATTGGTGCAGCATGCTGAGATGACTGGTCCTCCTTCAGCAAATCCCGTGCAAGTCTTTCAGCACGCCGCGACGCTGCACAGCGCCGGCCGGATCCCGGAAGCCTTGGCGCTGTATGAAGGCCTCGCCGCCTCCCTGCCCCAGCTCGGACAGTTCTGGCATTTCTTCGGTCTCGCCAGCTTTCAGGCCGGCGAGACCGCTGCAGCACGGGAACGTTTGCGCCGCGCTCTGCTTCTCTCACCGCAAGATGCCAACTGCCTCAACAGGTTCGCCTGCATTTTTCTCGCCGCGAATGCGCCGGAAACCGCACGGCAGCACCTGCGGCATGCCCTCGCCCTTTCCCCGGATCATGCGGAAGCCTGTTACAATTCCGGTGAGGCGGAACGCTTGCTCGGAAACAATCCGGCCGCGCTTGCCTGTTTCGACCGAGCGACGGCCGCTCGCCCCGAGGAAGCCAACTGGCAGCTGTCCCGCGCGAAACTCCTGCACGAGCTCGGGCGTCTGCAAGACGCCCGAGCCGCCTTGGAAAACCTGGCACAGATGGGGCTCAAGAGCTCCGAGCTCTTCTTCCAAATGGGACGCACGCTCTTCGAATTCTTCGAAGCAGACAGAGCCATCGCATTTTACCGGCGTGCCTTGTTGCTCACCCCCGGATCCGCTGAGGGCTACAACAACCTTCAGTTGGTCCTGCGATCGGTCGAACGCCATAGCGAAGCGGTAAATTCCGCCCGGTATGCCCGGACCATGCGTCCGGGCGATGCGGTCCTTGAGTATAATCTCGCCGATGCCTTGCTTGCCGCAGGCCAAATGGCCGAAGGTTTCGCGCGCTACGCTTGGCGACACCACAAGGACGAGGTCCGGATAGAGCGGCGCTGCCTGCCTCCTGAATGGGACGGCCGGCCGGCAACAGACGACAAAGCCCTCCTCCTCTGCCATGAACAGGGCATCGGAGACGAAATCCGCCTTGTCTCCTGCGTCGCCGACATCACGCGCCGGTACAACGGCAGGATAGTCCTGGAAAGCGATCCGCGTCTGGTAGCGCTGTTTGAACGCTCATTCGAGGGTGTGGAAGTTGTCCCGAAAATCGCGCAGATGAATGGTATCGCGCCGGGCGCGGACTACAGAACCCTCTGCACTGAGCGGCAGATCGGCTCCCATATCATGCTCGGCGACATGCCAAGATACGTACGACCGGATTTGAATGCATTTTCGGAGGTTCCGGGTTTTCTGACGCCCGATCCTGAGGAACGTGCGCAATGGCGCGGTCGGTTCGATGTGGCCGCGGGAGGGCCTGCCGTCGGGTTCTGCTGGCGCAGCGGGATGCAGCGCCCCGGCTGGCGCCACAACGACATGAGAATTGAGGATCTCGTGCCGCTCTTCAGCAGATCGGGCATCCTTCCGGTGTGCCTGCAATATGACGAACACGAGACAGAGCTCCGGTCCTTGGAGCAAATGACGGGAAGGAGGGTCTTCCGCCCCGAGGGGATCGATCAACGAAATGAACTCGACCGGGTCGCCGCGATGGCCTCCGCACTCGACTTGGTGGTTTCAACCAATACATCCGTACTGCTGATCGCCGGAGCTGTCGGAACGCCGGTCATTGGATTGCATGCGGCCCGCGGAGCGTTATTCCTTGGCGCCCGCTCCAACCCCTGGCTTCCGAGCGAACGGAGTCTCGTCAAGGGCGGCAACCGGTCTTGGCGGACGGTAATGGAAGAAGCGATCGCTACGATGGAGCAGATGCTGACCGCGAAACGCTAGCGGGTTTGCCGCCGGTTAGCTTGCCTCTGCGAGCCTGAACTGATCCTGCAAGCCTTCCATGATCTGCCGGTTCACATTGATCATGGCCTCCAATCCGGCCTTCCCCTCGATCGCCAGCTCGGTTTCCTTCGCGACCCAATGCGCAAGCTGAATCAGGCTGCTTTTCAGGCCCACGGGCAATCTGTTGCCCGGTTCGGAGAGGTCGCACAGAAAAGCATCCCATACCTTTCCATTCCAGAGAACGGCATTGAGCCGGTCCTGGAGATTGGCGTCTGGTTCCTTTGCCTTGAGAAGCGCGCTCGTGACCTGTCCGAGCAGTCGGTATTCCACCTGCTGATGGCTTTCGGTCTGCGTCTGGACGCTCTTGTATGCGGCATATCCCTGGCGCATCTCACGCTCCTCCAACTTTCACGCTGCCGGCTCTTACTGGAAGAGCCCCAGAAGAACCTGCGGCGCGTTGTTGGCAACGCCAAGGACCTGCACACCGAGCTGCTGGCGAACCTGAAGCGCAGTGAGCTGAGCGGATTCCCGAGCGAGGTCGGCATCGACGATATTGCCAAGGCCTTCTTCGGTCGCATCGCTGACCGCGGTCAGGAACTCGGTCTGGAAATTAAGCGCCCGGGTATCGGCACCAAGCTGGCCGAGTGCGATGTTGATCGTCGATTCCAGGTTGGAATACTGTGCCGTCAGAACGCTCTGCGCATTGGTCGCGCTGGTCAGCGTCGCGCCGCCGAGCGAATTGATTTCGGTCAGCAGGTTGCGGGCACGCAGCGTGATCGTGTCGTTGTTGAGGTTCGACAGCGTGTTCACCGACGTCGACGTGTTGAGAACATTGATCCCGTTGAAAACAGCGTTTGTGACGAAGTTCCGCGCCTGGGACATGAGCTCGTTGAAATCGTCGGTCAGAATGTTGCGCTGCTGCGTGGTGATGCCCTCGTTGGAGAGTTCCGTCAGCTTTTGCCGTACATCCTGCAACAGATTGGAGATCGATGTCGTGCCGGCGAGTGCGACCTGCGCGATGCCCTTCGTGTTGTTCAGCCCTTGCTGGATCGCGCTGAGAGCCCGCAGGTCACCACGGATACCCTGCGCGATCGCGAAGTTCGACGCGTCGTCCTCGGCACCGGAGACTTTCAAACCGGTGGAGACCCGGTCCTGAGTCTGCGCCAGAAGGTTGTTGGTCCGCTCAAGGTTGCGTAGCGCGACCAGAGCCTCCGGGTTCGTCAGAATCGAGTTGCTAACCATTTCCAGTGTTCCTTCTCTCTTTGCGCCGCCCGTCTACCCCGGATCCGGACCAGTTCTTGGCCTCGGCGATTTTTGCCGGGTGAATCGGACGGCGAACCACTGTCTCGGCCCATTCGACGCAAGAGCCGGGCCAGTTCCAGAAAAAGAACCAACACTCGGATTTTAAATGATTTTTAAGTCCCCGATCATTTGAAACCGGACCTATTCAGCCGGATCTCAGTCGGAAACCCGGCAGGAAATACCAAGTTTGACCGGACGTTCTTTCCGGCTAATTCGGGGAAATCAGAATCTCACGAAGCTTCTGCGCCGACCGATCTAGACAGAACCGCATGTCGAACGGTTCCGCTCGGGGGGACATCGGATGGCAGGATCCCAGAACGGCATCGTATCCGTCACTCAGATAGAGTAAGCCGCGTCCAAGGCGCAGCGTCGGAGTTCCCACCGCCGCCGCGAGGGGGCAAACCGCGGTGTCGACCGAAACCACAGCGTCCAGTACCGAGAGCATCGCCGCAAGCCGGTCCAGTTCGTTTTTCTGGTCGATACCCGTCGGATCATGGATATCGCAGCCGAGCCGGTTACGGACTTGCTCCAGTTCGCCGTCGCGGAGGCTGTAAACCAGATTCACATAGTAGCCGCGCTGCGGCCCGAGCCCCTCGACCATCGTGATGGCGTCACAGTAAAGCCGATCGCGCGCAATGGAAGATGCCCCTCCGCGCCAGCACAGTCCGATTAGGGGAAGCGACGTTCGCGCCCGGAAATATCTTCGCCAGGTCTCGACGTCATCCGCGTCCGGCACGAGATAAGATAGAGGGCCGAGCAAACGCGCGTCTTGGACAAACCTGGCAAGGAGCGAGCCGGCAAGAATCGCGTTATCGAAACCGAGTTCCGCGACTGCAGTTCCATAGTCGAAATAGGCCTCTCTCCCCTCCCGGCCTTTCAGCTGTCTGTCTATGAAGCGGAAATCGGGAAAACTGCGTTGAAACAAGCGACGGTTCCGCGGATCACATTCGACCGTAATCTCGCGCGCGCGACCTTGAAGACATCCGAGCCGGCTGAAGAAGATATACTCGTCGCCGACCCCCTGCTCGGCGGCGACAAGAAGACGGTCCGGCACCGATTTCCAGTCCCAGGTCGGGGGCAATCCAACGCGCGCGCTGTCGATGCGCGAGCCTGCACGGGCTTCGTAATAACGCCATCCGGTCTCGGGATCCCCGAAAATGAACGCGCATGCGGCAGCAACGAAATACAGCTCTGCAATGTCGGGGTAGAGCAGCAGCGCATGCCGACTGGTTTTCGCCGCTTCCGCAAATCGCTCGAGCCGAAAAAGCGGCAGAGCGAGGCAATGATGCGCCGCATGCCCGTCCGGAACCAACAGAAGCGACCGTTTCGCCGCGGTCACTGCGGATGCGTCCAGTTTTTTCGCTTCGCATGCCGCAGCCAGCGCAGCCCACAGGCCGCCGTCTCGCGGCGCGAGACAGACCGCTCTGCGCGCCCAGGACACCAGGTCAACGGATGAATGCTCTCCGGCAGGTTCTCCGCTCAGATGCGGATAAAGCACGGCTCTCTCCGGCGCGAGCAGAAGCGCTTTGCGCAGTGCGGCCTGCGAGCGCTGTCCTTGGGCCGCTTGTTTCAGGCATATCGCCAGGTGAAGGTAAGGCTCAACATTATCTGGCGCTCGCACTGATGCTGCCTCAAGGGGGGCGATCGCCTCTTCGAACCTGCCAGCCGCGAGCAGCGCCGCGCCAAGCCTCGCGAGCGTGACTGGATAGTTCGGAAGACGCTCTACCGCAGTCCTAGCGGCCAAGACGGCGTCAGCAATGTCACCGCGCATCTCAGCCAATCGTGAACGGTTCAGCCAGGCTTCGGGGTTTTGCGGATCGGCGTCGGTAGCCTTCCGAAAGGCGTCGAGCGCATCGCTCGGTCTTCCCTGTGCAAGCCTGACCGCCCCGAGATGGTTCCAGGCGGGTGCCTGTCCGGGATCCAATCCCACAGCACGCTCCAGATTGGCGGCCGCTGCCTCCAGCCGGTTCGTTTGATAGAGTAATGTGCCGTAGAGATCCCGGGTTGCGGCATGGTCTGGATAGCGCGAGAGGATCTCGCGGTAGCCGCTTTCCGCACGATCGAACTGGTTTTTCCGATGGGCCTCCAGAGACGCCTGAAGCAGCTCTCGAAAAAAGCCTGCTTCCTCGCTTTCCGGTTCCCGATTGTACGGATTGTCCGTCACACCGCGCGGCTCACACCGGCGCTCAGGCCTTGTCGAGGATCGATCCGACAGCGCCACTCGGTTGCGGAGCGGAGGCCGACGGCCCGGCCTGATCCGGCTTCAGCCCTTTCATGATGTCGCGATTGACCGCGACCAGGGAATCGATGTCTCCGTCGCCTTCAAGTGCGAGAGCCGTCTCTTTCGTCACCCAGATCCCGAGGCTGACGATGGCCGCCCGCAGTTCCCGCGGCAGCTGATTGCCTGCGGTCCCGCAATCCTCAACGAAGACGTCCCAGACCTGTTTGTTCCAGTTAAGGGCGGAAGCGACCTGCGACATCTTCTTGGGATCGCCCTTGGCGCCCTTCTGGTTCTCGACCGCCTTGATCAGCTCGGAGGTGACCTGCGCCAGTAGCCGATACTCAGTGTCGCGCGATGTCGCGGTCTGATTGATGGTCTTCTTGTAGGCATCGATGCCGGACATCAATTAACTCCCAACCGCCTCAGGCGCGCCGATCTTGAGGATTTCCGCTTCGTAAGTCATCAGCGCCTTACAGGTTTTCAAGGCCCGGTAAAAGCGCTTTTCGTTCACATCCTGGACAATATTCAAAAGCGTCATGCGGACTTCTTTGAAAGTCGTCGCCTCCAGAAAGCTTTCAACCAACTCCAGGAAAACGCCGCGGTATTGATCAGATTCATCTTGATCGAGATACATTAACAAAATGGTAAAGTAGATCCGCTTTGCAGGAGTGTTCGCATCTTCCTCCTGCATGATGTCCTTACCCAAGAGGATCGTGGCCTCGTTCTGAAGCACCAGAGACGCACCCTTCTTGCCGGCAACCATCACGGCCCCGTTGACGACGAATTTCTCTCCCGGTTTCACATTGATTTTTAACGGCATTCGATGAAATCCGCACAATCAGCCTCAATGCACATTCATAACATCAAATGGGGGAATTCGAAAATGCGGTTCATCACAAACCGCGTCATCTTATTGGGATTTCCTCGAAATCACCCACCGACCGCGTGTCCGGCGCCCAGTCGGCCAACCAACAAGATAAAATAAAAAAATCGGGGGAATTTCTTCCCCCGATTTCCTTGAAGATATGATCCGATTTTAACGGAACAGACCCAGGAGGGACTGCGGACGCTGGTTCGCGATACCGAGAGTCTGGGTCGACAGCTGCTGCTGCACCTGCAGGGAGGTGAGGCGAGCAGACTCGCGAGCCAGATCGGCGTCGACGATGTTGCCGAGACCTTCTTCGGTGGCATCCCGGATCTGCTCCAGGAACTGCGTCTGCAGGTTGAGCGCACGAACTTCCGCACCGAGAGAGCCGAGCGCGGTGTTCACGACGGACTCAAGGTTGGAGAATTCGTTGGCAAGAATGCTTTGCGCGTTGGTTGCGGTCGCAAGCGACGCCGTCGCGATGTTGCCGACCTGAGTGGTAACCGCGCTCTGCGCCGTAAGGGACAGAGTGCCGCCAGCCAGGTTCGACAGCGTGTTGACCGAACCGGCCCCCGAGCTGATCAGGTTCACACCGTTGAACGACGCGTTGGCGATGAAGTTCGCCGCCTGCGAGACCAACTCGTTAAAGTCGGCCTCAAGGATGTCACGCTGCGCGGTCGTGATGCCTTCGTTGGCCAGCTCGGTGAGCTTGCCGCGGATGTCGGACAGAAGGTTGGAAACCCCGGTCACACCGGCGATCGCGACGTTACCGATACCCTTGGCGTTATTCAGGCCCTGCGCAACTGCGTCGATACCGCTCAACTCGGCCCGGATGCCCTGCGCGATGGCAAAGCTGGAGGCGTTGTCGAGAGCACCGGAAACCTTCAGGCCAGTGGACACACGGTTCTGCGTCGTATCCAAACCCCGGTTGATGGAGTTCAGGGTACGAAGCGCCGTGAATGCAGAGGGATTGGTAAGGATAGAGTTTTGAATAGCCATTTTGGCCTCCTCTTTCTAAGGACCGCGGAAATTTTTCCCGCAAGTTCAGGGGCAAGCCCCCAGAGCAAAACCCGCTTCTTTTGAGCGGATAGGCCATATTAACACAGAAAATAGTTGCGAAAAGTTTAATGTGAGTAAGGGATTGCCGCAAAAAATACGAACCTGTGGTTGCCCAAATTTAATCCGCTGAAATCATTGGAATTTCGCAATGAATCCGCTTCAGGCCGGATTGTGGCAAAACTCGCCCATTTCAGCCTGCCTGATCGAATTCCTCGCGCTCCGAACGCAAAAAGGGCGGCCGAAGCCGCCCTTTCGCAAGAATGTTTTTATCGTCACCGTTAGCCGAACAGACCAAGCAGAGTCTGCGGGCGCTGGTTGGCGATGCTGAGCGTCTGGGTCGACAGCTGCTGCTGCACCTGCAGAGAGGTGAGGCGAGCAGACTCGCGCGCCAGGTCGGCATCGACGATGTTGCCAAGACCTTCGTCGGTCGCATCCCGGATCTCTTCCAGGAACGTCGTCTGCAGGTTCAGGGCGCGAACCTCCGCACCAAGCGCGCCGAGAGCAGTGTTCACGACGGACTCGAGGTTAGAGAATTCGTTGGCGATCACGCTCTGAGCGTTAGTCGCCGACGTGAGAGCCGCCGTAGCAATGGTATTTACCTGCGTGGTGACCGCACTCTGCGCCGTCAGCGTCAGCAGGCCGCCGGCCAGGTTCGACAGCGTGTTGACTGAGCCAGCCCCCGAGTTGATCAGGTTCACACCGTTGAACGACGCGTTGGCGATGAAGTTCGCCGCCTGCGAGACCAGTTCGTTGAAGTCTGCCTCAAGGATGTCACGCTGCGCGGTGGTGATGCCTTCGTTGGCCAGTTCGGTCAGCTTGCCGCGGATGTCGGACAGAAGGTTGGAAATACCGGTCACACCGGCGATCGCGACCTTGCCGATACCCTTGGCGTTGTTCAGACCCTGGGTAACCGCGTCGATGGCCTTCAGTTCGGCTCGGATACCCTGCGCAATGGCGAAGTTGGACGCGTCGTCAAGAGCGCCGGCGACCTTCAGGCCCGTGGAGACACGGTTCTGCGTGGTGTCGAGGCTACGGTTGATGCCGTTCAGGGTGCGAAGGGCAACGAAGGACGACGGGTTGGTCAGAACGGAGTTTTGGATAGCCATGGTATAAAGTCCTCTTTCTAAGGGCTCATGATGATTCAGCGTTTTGCTGAAAGTGAGGTTTTCCTCACAACACCCATCATCCATAACTGCATAAACGTTGTCAATAAAAAAATTAAAATTGTAGATAAATTGTATATATCAATAATTTCAATCTATTAGCGTTAATATCACCCAATCCCCAGCCATATCTCCTTCCTGCCAGCCCCCATCCCGCGTGCCTCCCCCTCAATAACCGTGCCAGAACGGTTCGCCGCACCGATTGTCCGCACCGGGTAAAGGGCCGGGCAAAGATTTCCTCCCCGCATGGCAGATCTTGCCCCCCGCCCCTCATCGCGCTCGCGAAACCGACGATTTTCCGCCGCTCACCAGGCAATTTCCGCCGAGCTGGGCTTGGCCCGGTCTTTGCTTCCTCGAAACCGACACAACGCGTGAGGACAAACCATGTCTCCCGTATCGAATGCTCAGGACTATGCGATCGGCGTAACCGGAAAGCGCAGCAGCGCGCTGCCGTTTGACCCGATTGCGTCCCGGAAAGCGGACCGTCCCAAGTTCAGGCTCGAAGACTACGAGCGCAAGGATACGTCGGAGGTCCGGCATGCGGACTCGGCGCATCGCGAGCGAGACTCGCGCACCGAAGCGACGGACTCCCGCAAGGACCAGCCGCGCGAAACCGATCGCCCGGAGGCAAGGCAAGCGGACGACAACAAAAAGTCTGAAGCGAATTCGGGCAAGACCGCTGCGTCCGGCGCCTCCCGGAACACGGACGACGCCGTCCAAAGCACTCCGGAACAAAGGACGGCCGCTGCCGAAGCGCGAACTAATACAGAAACGCCCGCGACCGTCGAAGCGGGTGCGGCCGTCGATAAGGACAAGCCGGCGCAAGCCGAGCCGAAAGCGGCAGACAAAGGCACGCAGCAAGCCGGCGAAACCGCAGACGCCGCCGCACAGACCTCCCCCGCCGGCGGCTCGGCAGAGCTTACGGACGTTAAGAAGAGTCCGTCGACCAATGTTAGCTCAGATGCTTCGGACGAAACGGCTGCAAAAGAGCAATCCACAATCTCTCAGACAACTGAGACCGCAAACGTTCAAACCAAGGCTCAAATTTCGGCCGCGGCTCAAAGCCAGAATGCGACCGTGCCGGCGACGGCCGTGCAAGATGCCGCGGCGAAGAATGGGGCTGCTGATAAAACCGCGGACAAGGCGGTCGCTGAGCCGTCACGCGCAATTGCCGACCCGAAGCTCGCGGCTCTTCAGAAGCTGACGCAGCCGAAAGCGGCGCCGACACCGACGCCGGCGGCTGCCAACGGGGCAGAGGACAAGACGGCCTTCACGCTTCCGGTGCCCTGGCCGCCGCAAAAATCCGGCCTCCAGACGGCAACTACGGCCGTGAACGGTACTGCCAAACCGGCAGCGGACCTCCCGTCCGAGGCTTCCGCTCGCGCGGCCCAAGCGGTCGCCGCGGCCGCAACAAACGGCAAAACAACCGGACCGCAGACGAACGCTTCAGACATCAAGACTGCAGCGCCCCAGGCGGCGAGCCAGGGCAAGCAAGCCGCCGCGGCCAATGCGGCCGCTCAGAACGTGCCGAGGATCGAGATCGAGAATCCGGCCGCGGCAAAGCCGCAAGTCTCGTCGGATGCATCGATGCTGATCGCCAACAACCGGGCGGCTGCCGACAGCGGGCGATCGAAGCAGAGCTTCATCCCGTCGCAGAGCGAGACCATAGCGGCCGTAACGGCCCTTAACAGCCGGGTCCCGCGGTCCAACGCTCTTGGCGCCGCCCCGCAGAGCAATGCCGTGACCGCGGCAGTGGAGAAAGCCTCTGCTCAGAGCTCCGGCAATATCGGTCAGGCAGCAGCGGCGATCAACGTTGCAGCCAACACCGCCCAGTCCGCCACGCCGAACACCGGCGCCGCTCCGGCCCCCGTGCCGGGCCAGGTGCCTGTCGGTTCCGCGGAGACCATGATGGGCGGCCGCTCGCAGGGCGGCACGGGCCAGAGCAGCCTCAGCGAGCCCGGATCGAACGCGGGAGGTACGGCGCGTACCTCTGACGCCCCATCCACGAGCACCGGCAGCAGTTTCGGCGACAGCCTCAGGACGGCAGGAGCCGAGCGCAGTGCGCCCGCTCCCGAAACCCGGCAGTCTTTGCCCAGCCCCGCGGCCGAACAGGTCAAGGTGAAACTGGTCAAAGCTGCCGAGGGCGGCCTCGACAAGATCAAGATCCAGCTCAATCCGTCCGAACTCGGAAAAGTCGAGATTCGCCTAGAATTCGGCTCTGACGGCGGCGTTCGGGGGATCGTGACAGTCGAAAAGCCGGAAACTTTGCATCTTCTGCAGCGCGATGCCCGTCAATTGGAACAGGCTTTGCAAGACGCAGGATTCAAGACCGATGGTGAGGGCCTCGAGTTCCAGATGCGGGACGGCAACACCAACGAGAGACAACAGAATGCCGGAGCCGGAAACGGTTCTGTTTCGAAAGCAGGCGGCGACCTGACGGCTGAAGAAAAGCAGCTCGATACGGCCACTGCAGGGACTGAACAAAACGGTGTCAGCGAAGACGGTTCGCTGAACATGGTGGCCTAGGAGGCGACGGACATGGTGAGCGCAGTATCAAGCTCCAGCGATGCGAGCATCTTCGTTAGCGAACAGACGACCGAAGAGCGCCTCGAAGAGCAACGTAACCAGTTCCTGACCCTGTTTCTGACCCAACTGCAGAACCAGGACCCGACAAGCCCGATGGATTCGAACGAAATGACCAACCAACTGGTCCAGTTCACCTCCGTCGAACAGCAGATCGAGACCAACAAGTCTCTCGGCAAGCTTGTCAGCGCGCAGGTCGCGAACTCGAACACGGCGGCGGTCGGCTACATCGACCAGAAGGTCATCTTCAACGGCAACACCACAACGCTGACCGACCAGGGCGCGACCTGGGGCTACAAGGTTGACCCCAACGCAGATTCCGTCGCGATCAACGTGTTCAACGAAAGCGGTCTGCTGGTCTACACGACCGACGGAGACACAACTCCCGACACGCGCCACGAATTCGTGTGGGACGGCAAGAACAATGCCGGCGAACAGATGCCCAACGGAACCTATTCCGTACGGATCGGTGCCCTCGACAAGAACAACGACACGGTTGAGACCCAGATCGAGTCCGTCGGCCTCGTGACCGGCGTGGTCACCGGCGAGGAAGGTCCGAGCCTTCTGGTCGGCAACGTGGTCGTCGAGATGGACAAAGTTACGCGAGTTTCCGCCACCTAAGGCGGAAGGACCGGGCGGCCAGAGAGATGCCCCCGGCCACGGTGCCAGACCGGCACCATCGGTAGAAACGGTCGAGGCCTACGCCCCGGCCATGGATTGGAGGACTAGACATGAGTGTTACCGGCGGACTTTTCGCGGGCGTGGCGTCGATCGGCGCTCAGGCCACCGCGTTCGGTATTATCTCCGACAACATCGCCAACTCGCAGACGGTCGGCTACAAGGAAACCCAGGCGCGCTTCCAGACGCTGGTTACCCGCAGCCCCACCGCGACGGCCTTCACCCCGGGCGGCGTGCAGACCAAGCCGATCACCGACCCGAGCCGCCAGGGCCTGCTGCAGGCGACCAGCAGCACCACCGACATGGCGGTCGACGGCAACGGCTTCTTCGTCGTGAACGAAGCGCCGGAACCGGGATCCGATGACGAATACTTCCTGACCCGTGCAGGCGCCTTCAACACTGACGAAAACGGCCGTCTGGTCAACACCGCGGGTTACTACCTGCAGGGCTGGCGCACCGACGCCACCGGCGCCATCAACAACCAGGACACGCGCGACCTGCTGAGCAGCCTTGAGACGGTCGACCTGTCCCAGTTCGGCCAGATCGCGAACGCCACGGACGATGTAACGATCAACGCCAACCTTCCGGCGGGCTCGGCAACGGGCACGACCGTGATCACGAACATCACGATCTATGACTCGCTCGGCTTCGACTATCTGCTCGAGACGACCTGGACCAAGGCGGCCGCAGCCAACACCTGGACCTACGATTACACGCTGATCCGCAACCCGGGCACGGTCAACGCGACCTCCATGTCGCTCGGCGGCGCCGCACGGACCATGACCTTCAATACCGATGGCAGCCTGCGAAGCGTCAACGGCACCACCGCCGGCACGACCAACCAGTCGGCCACGGAAACGCTGACAATCACACGCGCCGAGTTCAGCCGCTCCGTTGCAACCGCCACGATCACCATCGACTGGGGTACCTATGGTCAGCCGACCGGCATGTCCCAGTTCAACGGCAATTTCGAAACCTCGCTGCTGAACCAGGACGGCTCCGGCCCCTCGGCCCTGATCGGTGTCTCGATCTCGGAAGATGGATTGGTCGCTGCGAATTTCGCCAACGGACAATCGAGAAACATCTACCGATTGCCCATAGGCACGGTACCTTCGTCGACAGAGCTTGAAACGGTGAACGGCAACGCCTACCGCGTGACCTCGACCTCCGGCGACATCGTGCTCAGCATCCCGACCAACGGCGGTACCGGCCGGATCCAGTCGGGCGCGCTGGAGAACTCGACCACGGACATCGCGACCGAGTTCACCGACCTCATCATTACGCAGCGGGCCTATTCGGCCTCGACCCGGATCATTACGACCGGCGACGAGCTGCTGGACGAAATCATCCGCATCAAGCGGTAAAGACCGCCTCCAGAGGTTTCTACCGCTGACTTTCTCGCCCCGGCTTTTCAGCCGGGGCTTTTTTTTCGAAGGCTCCGAAAGAAAGATCGCATTTTAAGGATTCTTTAGGACGCAGTGCATATCTTTGATCAACCGGCATTTTGATCATGCGTTGAGAAGATGACCGCAGAAAAGAACCGTAAAGAAAATAAGACATTGAAATCAACCGTAGCCCTCGAAAACGCAGAAGATCCGTTCGCGGGCCTGCCCCCGGCCAATACCAAACGGTGGGTGGTCAGCCGCAAGGCACAGGTCGTGCGCGCGGTGGAAGATGGCGTCATCTCTCTCGAACAGGCTTGCGACCGGTACAGTCTCAGCCATGAGGAATTCTCACACTGGCGGGAACTCATCAAAGCTCATGGCACGCGCGCGCTCAGGGCCACGCGTATTCAGGATTACCGTCGCGCGTCCCGCCGCTTCAGGTCCGAGCGTTGATACTGTCCCTGATCGCCTCCAGTTCGACGGCAATCTTCCGCAGCACCTTGCTCCATTTTTCCGATTGCCGCTTGGCGAAATAGCGCACGCTCGGAAACCAGGGGCAACGGCCGTTCTTGAAATAGGTTTCGGGAACCGGAAACGGGCGGAATTCGATCGTCTCCACTCCGATGGCGCCCGCCATCGCCGAAACCGAGGTTGCCGGACTGACCACAAGGTCCATACACCGCGTGAGCGAGGCCGCCTTCTCCAGGTCGTTCTTCAGATCGACATCGTCCCAATGGACCAGATCTATGCCGAAGGCACTCTTGGCCTTTTCGAGTTCCTCGGGCCGCGCGTCGTACTGGAGATTGACGAATGTCACGCCGTCGACCTTGAACAGCGTCTGCATGTCCTCGATCGTCGAATAATATTCGGTGCGGTACGCACCGGCGAGACCACTTCGCCAGCAAAGGCCCACATAGGGCCCCGGCCCCGCCTCGCTCAACCGCTTGCGGAACATGTCGACCAGTTCGGGATCCGGAACCAGATAACCGGAATGATCCGGAAAAGAGTCCTTGTTTCCACGGAACAGGCGCCCGAGCGTGCCGAACGGACAGGCGATATCGAAGGGCTCAATCCCCTCCTCCGCGGGCCAGTAGTGCGCGGGGACCACACGGGTCTGCGGGAAAGACCTCTGGAAGAGTGAGACCAGACGGGGGGCGCATTCCACAACCACTTCGCCGCCGCGCGCGATCGCTTCGGGGATCATGCTGGCGAACCGGATCTCGTCGCCGATCCCCTGCTCTGCGTAAAGGATAAGACGCGCTCCCTGGAAAGGATTACCGTTCCAGAGCGGCTGCGGAAACTTCCGCCACGGCACGCCGTTGTTCGTCGCGACCATGCGCCATTCGGTATGAGGCCACGCCTCTTCCCAATTCCCCTGGCGCAGCAGGCTCTGACCGAAATTGTGGTGTGCATGGGGGTTTTCCGGTTCGAGTTCCAGCGCACGCCTGAAGTAATAATTGGCCTGCTTGAACTCACCAAGATCGCCGAGCATGGTCGCCAGATTGGTCATTGCCTCGGGAAACTCGACCCCGACTTCAAGCGCCTTGCGCAACGATACAAGCGCCTCGGTCCTTCTGCCGAGCTTGGATAGGACACTGCCCAGATTGTTGTGAATGATCCCGAAATGGCCGCGCGCCTTCAGTTCCTTTCCACCCCACTTGAGGCAGTTCCGGTACCAGGTCAGAGCTTCTTCGTAATTCTGCTCGGCCTCGTAGATCGTGCCGAGATTACTCGCGATCATCGGATTTCGCGGCTCGACTTCCAGGGCTTTCTTCATCAGCTCGATCGCAACGGGGCGCCGTCCCATCTCTCGAGCAACGATCCCCATGCCATGCAAAGCATGCACGTCTTTCTCGTTCTCGTTCAGGACCTGCATGTATATTCTGCGCGCCTGCTCAATCTGGCCGGCTTCCAGCAAGCGGACGGCTTCGTTGTTGAGAGCGGCGTGGCGCGAACGCGACGTGTCAAATTTCATGCCCTGCACGATTGCCGGCGCCACCACCGGTACCGGGGCCTCCGATTCATTTTTCGCCATAGACAACGCTCCGGAGCATTCGGCGTGAGCGGTTCAACCGCCCTCGCAATGGTCTGACGTCAATTCTTCCTTAACCAATACCACAAGTATTGCCGCTAATTAATTGTTCTCTTTCGATTCACTGTCGGATATAGTCACTAGGCATTTTTTGCCGAGAGGACTCTTTCAATTTTCATAAGATATGTCTAAAATGCAATCTAATTGTGAGAGACGCCCAGCGCAGCACCACGCCAGCAGCTGCGCGCAACAGCGAGGGTCTTAACCCATGAATCCTCTCGTCGACCTGCTTCGAAATCTCGGCCCCATCCGTATCGCCGCTCTGGTCGGCACTGCGGTTGCCGTGCTGGGTTTCTTCATCTTCCTCGCCTCGCGTCTGTCGACCGGAGGGATGGCGCTGCTCTACGGCGACCTCGATCCGGCGGATAGCGGCGCGATCGTCAAGGAGCTTGAGGCCCGCAACATCGAGTACGAGCTCAAGGCCGGCGGCCAGCAGGTCTACGTTCCCGGCGACGAAGTGCTGAAACTCCGGGTGTCCCTCGCCGAACAGGGTGTCCCTGGCGGCGGCACGATGGGCTATGAGATCTTCGACAAATCCGACGGCCTCGGCACCACCAACTTCGTTCAGAACGTCAATCTGGTACGCGCCCTCGAAGGCGAGCTCGCCCGCACCATCGGGGCGATGAACAATGTCCGCGGCGCACGCGTCCATCTCGTGCTGCCGCAGCGCGAACTGTTCAGCCGGGAGCGCCGCAAGCCGAGCGCCTCCGTCGTCCTCCAGGTTCAGGGCGCCGGCCGCCTCGGCCGGGAACAGGTCCTTGCGATCCAGCATCTCGTGGCCGCAGCGGTTCCGGAAATGGACCCGCAGAACATTTCCATCCTCGACAGCCGGGGCCAGCTCCTCGCGCGCGGGACGTCCGAAGAAGACGGCGCGCTTCCGGGCCAGAGCTCCGAGGAAATGCGCCTCGCCTTCGAGAACCGCCTGCGCGGCTCGGTGGAGGAACTGGTCGAGCGTATCGTCGGCCTTGGCCGTGTCCGTGCGGAAGTAAGCGCGGAGATCGATTACGACCGCTTCACGGAACAGTCCGAAATCTACGATCCGGACAGCCAGGTCGCCCGCTCGACCCAGAGCATTTCCGAGAACGAAAGCTCCCAGGAACGGAACAAGCAGGACACGGTTTCGGTCGAGAACAACCTGCCGGAAGCCCAGGCCAATGCCGGTGCGGGTGACCTCTCCGCGCTTTCGGAATCCTCCCGCAGCGAGGAAACCGTCAACTTCGAGATCAGCCGGACCGTCCGCAACCGCGTTAAGGAAGCCGGCGAGGTCCAGAACCTGTCGGTCGCCGTCCTGGTCGACGGCCGCTACGTCGAAAACGAGGAAGGCGACAAGGTCTATCAACCTCGGACGGAGGAGGAACTGGAGCAGATCGCGACCCTCGTCCGCTCCGCGGTCGGCTATAGCGGCGAGCGCGGCGACACCGTCGAAGTCGTCAACATGCAGTTCGTCAAGCTCGAGCCGCTCGATCTCGATGACGGCTCGCTCCTGTTCGGCATCTCAAAGGACGAGTTCCTGCAGCTCGCGGAAGTGCTCGTGCTCGCTGTCGTCGGTCTGCTGGTGATCCTCTTGGTCGTCCGTCCGGTTCTGACCCGCCTCTTCGAATCCATGCCGACCACGCTGGCGGCCAGCGGCGGCGTTGGCGCGATCGGCGGGGCCGACGCGATCGCCCAGCTTACCGGCCCGGGCGCGACCGCAGACATGGCGGAATTGCTGGAGAGCGACGACGAGGAAGAGAGCCTTCTCGACCAGATGATCGACATCAATCAGGTCGAGGGCCGCGTCCGCGCTTCCTCGCTGAAGAAGATCGGTGAAATCGTCGAGAAGCATCCGGAAGAGGCCGTCGCGATCATCCGCAACTGGATGTATCAGGAAGCCGGTAATGCCGGCGGCGGCTGATCGGAGATAGAGGCATGAGCGGAACGGGAATGACGGATTGACGCGCATGGAGAAGCAGAAATCACGCTTCCTGTTCGACGATATTTTCGACGAGGAATATCAGCAGAAGCTCCGCCGCGCTGCCGAAGCCGCGCGCCTCGCGGAGGAAGAGGCGGCGGCCAATGCCCCGCCGACATATACCCAGGAAGAAGTCGACGATGCCAAGGAGGCTTCTTACCAGCTCGGCCGGCAGGAAGGCATGTCGGCGGCGATGTCGGGGATCGAGCAGCAGGTCGCCGTTGCGCTTGAAGGTGTGCTGGCCCAGGTCGGCAAGCTGAAGGACGCGCACCGCAAATGGACGAACGAGATGCAGCGCGACGCGGTCCGGCTCTCCGCCACCATCATGCGCAAGCTCGCTCCGGAACTGACGCGCGGCACCGAGCTGCCGCAGATCGAGCATGTCATCAACCAGGCTTTCCAGTTCCTCACCGAACAGCCGAAGGTCATGATCCGCGTTGCCACAGAGATCGAAGAACCACTGCGGGACAAGGTCCATCTGATGGCCTCCCGCGTCGGCTACGAGGGCGAAGTCGTCCTGGTCGGCGACCCGGAACTGGTGGCGACCGACTGCCGTGTCTCGTGGGCGGCCGGCGCGGTCGAGCGGTCGCTCGACGAAACCTGGCACGAGATCGACGAGATGGTCGAGCGCACGATCTCCGCCCTGCCCGCGCGATCGGGGATCGGCTCGGACATTCCGCCATCGGAAGAACCGGAAGCTTCCGGAGTCGCGCGTGAAGCCGAGACAGAAGACACACCGGCCGAGGCCGATCCGGCCCCCGAAACCGAACCCCTTGCGAGCGAAGCGGATCCAGAGATGGACGACGCCGTCCATCCGGACGAAGCTGACGTGAGGGAAAGCCAGAGCTAGCGCAGCATTGCCGCCAGAGGAGAGCTGAATGTCCGACGAAAGCGATGTCGATTTCGAAGATCTCGACGACATGGATATGGCCGCTGCGATGGAGCAGCAGGCCGCCGAAGAACCCGAGGAAGTGGTCGCTTCCGATGCTCCCGAGCGCATCAGCGCCCGTGAACTCGAGGCGGTCTACGACATCCCCGTTCAGGTTTCCGCCGTGCTGGGCAAATCCAGCATGCAGGTCAGCCAGCTCCTGAAGCTTGGCCGCGGCGCCGTCGTCGAGCTCGACCGCAAGGTCGGCGAGGCGATCGACATTTATGTGAACAACCGGCTCGTCGCCCGCGGCGAGGTCGTCATCGTCGACGAGCGCCTCGGCGTGACGATGACGGAAATCATCAAGTCCGACCGGACCGGCTGACCTTGAAAGCGGACAAGTTCGATGGCTGATCGCGCGACTGTAGAAGATGGCGCCCGTGCGCGTCCGGCACGCGCCCGCTCGTTCGATGTGCCGGAAAGCGGACGGACGATCGATATCGCGCTGATTTTCGGCCTTTGCGTCGCCTTTGGCCTG
Organism: Nisaea sp.; assembly: GCF_017640745.1. GTDB lineage: Bacteria > Pseudomonadota > Alphaproteobacteria > Thalassobaculales > Thalassobaculaceae > Nisaea. The sequence continues at coordinate 72,200 of NZ_JAEPQA010000005.1, forward strand.
GTCGGTACGGCCCTGGTGCTCGGCGGCTCCGTGAGCTCTTTCTACAATCTTCCCTCGGTGCTCATCGTACTTATCGGCACCTTCGCCGTGACGCTGGTGTCCTTCAGTCTAACAGAGCTTCTGGGGGCGTTCGGCGCCGTCCTCGCGACGATCCTGCCGAAACGGTACGATCACCGGCTCGCCGGCGAGCGTTGCCTCAATCTGGCGGCGATCGCCCGCGACAATGGCGTTCTCGCGCTGGACCACGTGCTTCCTGTCATCGAGAGCGAGCCGTTCCTGCAGCGTGCGATTGCGATGACCGTCGACGGCGCCACGCCGCACCAGATCGATCAGGTTCTGGCGCAGGAGATCGATGCCGTGCAGGACCTGCGGCACCGTCACGCGGGCGTCTTGCGCCGCGCCGCCGAGGTCGCGCCCTCCATGGGCCTGATCGGCACCCTGATCGGGCTGATCCAGCTGCTCGGAAATCTCAACGATCCGAGCTCGATCGGACCGGCCATGGCGGTCGCCCTGCTGACGACCTTTTACGGCGCCATTCTCGCCTACATGGTGCTTGCGCCGATCGCGGCGAAACTGGAGCGGAACGCGGAAGCGGAACTGCTCGAATGCGAGATCTACCATGCCTGCGCGATGTCGATCGCGCGGCAGGAAAACCCGCGCCTGCTGGAGCGGTTGCTCAATACCAAGCTGCCGCCGTCTCAGCGGCTCGACTATTACGGATAGATGGGTGCGGCGGTTCCCGCCGCGCGAAGGGAGAATTGCCAGATGCGATTGCTGATCGTCGGCACACTGGGCGGACATATTAGCGCAGCCGGTCAGATCGCCCTGAAGAAGGGCGCCAAGGTAAGCCACATCGACAATGTCGACGGGGCCATGCATGCCTTGCGCAGCGGCCAGGGCGCGGACCTCGTGATGATCGACGTCGCGCAGCCGGTCGCCAAGCTGCTCCGTGCCATGAATCAGGAGCGGATCAACACCCCCGTCGTCGCCTGCGGCCTGGAGAACGATTCCGACGCCGCCGTCGCGGCGATCAAGGCAGGCGCAAAGGAATATATTCCCCTGCCCCCGAACGCCGAGCTGATCGCCGCCGTCCTGCAGGCGGTGACCGAAGAACAGAGCTCAGTCATCTTCAAGGATCCGATCATGGGCGCCGTGCTCAAGCTCGCCGACCAGATCGCCCCGTCGGATGCCAGCGTGCTGATCACCGGCGAGTCCGGTACCGGTAAGGAAGTGCTCGCGCGTTATCTGCACGAGAAGAGCAAGCGCTCGGACAAACAGTTCGTTTCCGTGAACTGTGCCGCGATCCCGGACAATCTTCTTGAGTCGGAACTGTTCGGTCACGAAAAGGGCGCTTTCACCGGCGCCGTCGCGCGCCGCATCGGCAAGTTCGAGGAAGCCAACGGCGGCACCCTGCTGCTCGACGAAATCAGCGAGATGGACATCCGCCTTCAGGCCAAGCTGCTGCGAGCGATCCAGGAGCGCGAGATCGACCGGGTCGGCGGCAACCAGCCGGTGAAGGTGGATATCCGCCTGCTCGCGACCTCGAACCGCGATCTGGAGCGGCATGTCCGCGAGGGCAATTTCCGCGAGGATCTCTATTTCCGCCTCAATGTCTTCAATCTGCAGCTTCCGCAGCTGCGGCAGCGCCCGGCCGACATCAAGCTGCTGGCCGAACATTTCGCGAAGAAATATGCCGAGGCGAACGGCATGCCCGCCCGCCCGCTCAGCGAGGATGCGGTCAAGCGCCTGCAGGGCCATCACTGGCGCGGCAACGTGCGCGAACTTGAGAACACCATGCACCGTGCCATCCTGCTCGCCTCGGGCGACGAGATCGGCGCGGAGGCCATCATCCTGACCGGCGAACAGATGGCACCGGCGGCTCCCGAAGTCCCGCCGCTGACCGCCGCGCCGGCGCCGAGGCCGGTAGAGAAACCGGCCCAGGGAGCCTTCCAGCCGGACTCGTTCGACGATGCGCCCGAACCGGCTCCCGCACCTGCGCAGCCGTCCTCTGCGACTGCGTCCGGAAGCGAACAGGGAGGCGATCTGGTCGGCCGCACCGTCGCCGACGTGGAGCGCCAGCTGATCATCGACACCCTGACGCACTGCCTCGGCAACAGGACCCATGCCGCGAACATCCTCGGCATCTCGATCCGGACCCTGCGCAACAAGCTGAAGGCCTATTCCGAAGAGGGTGTCAGCGTCCCGCCGCCGGGCGAAGCGGACCGGGCAACGGTCTGAACGGCGCCGGAGCGGACCCGAGCCATGAAACGCGCGATCATGAGAGCCTCTGAATGAGCGACACTTCGGGCCAGTCACCGCGGCCGGAAGGCGGCGGCTCCGGATCGGGCACGGCCCTTCCATCCTTCAGCCTCAAAGGGCTGAAGGGCATGACGATGCGCGGGGATATCTATCTCGCGCTCGGGGTGATCGGGATTCTCTCGGTCCTGATCCTGCCCGTGCCGACGATGCTGCTCGACATCCTGCTCGGCATCTCGATCGCACTCTCGGTGGTCATTTTGATGACCGTGCTTTTCATTGAGAAGCCGCTCGATTTCAATGCATTCCCGACGGTCCTGCTGATCGCGACGATGTTGCGTCTGGCGCTCAACCTGGCCTCGACGCGGCTGATCCTGGCGGACGGCCATACTGGCACCGATGCGGCCGGCGAGGTGATCCAGGCTTTCGGCGCCTTCATGATGAGCGGCAATGCGGCGATCGGGATCATCGTCTTCTCGATCCTGGTGATCGTGAACTTCATCGTCATCACCAAGGGTTCCGGCCGTATCGCTGAAGTCGCGGCGCGCTTCAGCCTCGACGCGATGCCCGGCAAGCAGATGGCGATCGACGCGGATCTGTCCTCGGGCCTGATCAACGAGGACCAGGCCCGGGCACGGCGCGAGGAACTGAGCGCGGAGAGCACCTTCTTCGGCGCCATGGACGGTGCCTCGAAGTTCGTGCGCGGCGACGCCGTCGCCGGCTTGCTGATCACCGTGATCAACGTCATCGGCGGGATGGTGATCGGCATCGCCCAGCAAGGCGTCAGCTTCTCCGACGCCTTCTCGACCTACACACTGCTGACGGTCGGCGACGGCCTGGTCAGCCAGATCCCGGCGCTGATCGTTTCGACGGCCGCCGGTATGCTGGTCACCAAGGGCGGCACGACGGGCACCACCGAGAAAGCCGTGTTCGGCCAGCTCGGCGGCTATCCGAAGGCGCTCGCGCTCTGCGCCGTGCTGCTTGCGATCCTGTCCCTGCTGCCAGGCTTCCCGACCTTCATCTTCCTCGCGCTCGCCGCTGCCGTCGGCGGGCTTGCCTACATGATCTACAACACGAACGAAAAGGCCGCCGCCGCAGAGGTCCAGCGCGAAGCCGAGGAAGCCGCCGCGCCGCCGCCGGAAGAGCCGATCTCCTCGGCGCTGCATATCGACCTCGTCCGCCTGGAACTCGGATACGGTCTGCTGCCCCTGGTGAACGAGACCGTCGAAGGCCAGCGCCTGACGGATCAGATCCGTGCCCTCCGTCGCCAGCTCGCGGTCGAGAGCGGGTTCATCATGCCGCAGGTCCGGATCCAGGATAATCTCCAGCTCCCGGCAAACACCTATGTCATACGGGTGAAGGAGATCGAGGTCGGACGCGGAGATATCCGCCCCAACCGTCTCCTGGTGATGGATCCGGCCGGTAATCCGATCGATCTCGCCGGCACCGAGACACGGGAGCCGACCTTCGGCCTTCCCGCCATGTGGGTCGGGCCGGAACAGCGCGAGGAAGCCCTCTTCAAGGGCTATACCGTGGTCGATCCCTCGACCGTGGTGACGACCCACCTGACCGAGCTGATCCGGGACAATATGCGTGAGCTGCTGTCCTATACGGAAACCCAGAAACTGCTCGACGAACTGCCGGAGCAGTACCAGAAGCTGGTCACCGACGTGGTCCCGTCGAACATCTCGATCGGCGGACTGCAGCGCATCCTCCAGAACCTCCTCGGCGAGCGCGTCTCGATCCGCGACCTGCCGACCATTCTGGAAGGCATTTCGGAGGCCGCGACCTTCACCCGCAACATCACGCTGATGACCGAACATGTCCGCACGCGCCTCGCGCGGCAAATCAGCGAACAGAATACGGCGGACGACGGCGTGATCCATCTCGTCACCCTGTCGCCGGACTGGGAGCAGACCTTCGCGAACTCCATCATCGGCCAGGGCGAGGACCAGCAGCTTTCGATGCCGCCCAGCAAATTGCAGGAATTCATTACCGCGCTGCGCCACACGCTGGATCAACTGGCCGAAATCGGGGAGTTCCCCGCGGTTCTGACGTCGCCGGGGATCCGACCCTACGTGCGCTCGATCGTCGAGCGGTTCCGCTCGCAGACTGTGGTAATGTCTCAGAACGAAATTCACCCCAAGGCACGGATCAAGACGCTTGGCCAAGTTTAGTTTACGTCTAGGGCGCCTCGAAGACGCGCTTCGCCGGTGAGGGACCCATGCGCCTGAAGACTTTCTCAGCCGATACGATGAATGACGCCATGGCGCTGGTGAAGCAGCATTTCGGCGAGGAGGCGATCATCGTCTCGACCCAGGCCGGCGAGAACGGAAAAGGTGTCCGCATCACCGCCGCCATCGATCAGGTCGACGACGATTACGACTTCGAGGAGGAATCCTACGAGGACGAGCTCTACCACGACCCGATCGAGATCATCACCGACGCCCTGCTGAACAATGGCGTTCCGCCCCAGCTCTCCGACGACCTGATTGCGGCTGCAGAGGAGATGGCGCTTGAGGATCCGGTGCTGGCCCTCGCCGGCGCCATCGACCGCTATTTCACCTTCGCGCCCATGCCGATCGGCAACGCCGAGAAACCGATCCTCCTGGTCGGCATGCCCGGCGCCGGCAAGACCGTCACCATTGCCAAGCTCGCGACCCAGATCGTGATGCGCAAACAGCCGGTGCGCGTGATTACCACGGATACCGTGCGTGCCGGCGGTTTCGCGCAGCTCGAGGCCTTCACCAAGATCCTCAAGCTCAAGCTGATCAGTGCCGGGACGCCCGAGGAACTGCGGGCCGCCGTCGCCGGCGCGGAAGGGCGCGGACATATCCTGATCGACTGCCCCGGGGGCAATCCGTTCGACGATGCAGACGTCGCCCGCCAGGCGCGCCTGATCAAGGCGGTCAATGCCGACGTGGTGCTGGTCATGGCCGGCGGCGCGGATCCGATGGAAGCCGCAGAGATCGCCCGGATCTACCGCGAACTCGGCGCCCGGCGCCTGCTCCTGACCCGGCTCGACATGACCCGGCGCTTCGGCTCCTATCTGAGCGCCGCCGCGGTGGCCGATCTGCAGCTTACAGAGGTCGGCGTCGGGCCGAATGTCGCCGACGGACTGCGGCCCATGAACCCGGTCACGCTGGCCCGATTGTTGCTTCCACATTCCGTGGTGCAGAACTTCGACGACGAAGAGCCGGAAGTGCGAGGCGCTTATGGCTGAGACCGTTAACAGGGAACCGGACGAAGGGTTTGTCCTATGATGTCGCCTGCCGATAAACCACGTCAGACTGCCGCCAGCGGGGCAGCCCTCAAGGGGCCGAAAATCCTCGCCGTTGCTTCGGGCAAGGGCGGCGTGGGCAAGACCTGGTTCTCCGTCACCCTCGCCCACGGCCTCAGCCGCATGGGCAAGAAGGTGCTGCTGTTCGATGCCGATCTCGGGCTCGCGAACGTCGATATCCAGCTTGGACTGATGCCGCAGCGCGACCTTGGCGGCGTGATCGGCGGGCGCCTTTCGCTCGCCCAGGCCAAGATCCACTATGACGACGGCAATTTCGACATCATCGCCGGCCGGTCCGGTTCCGGCAGCCTCGCTACCCTTCCCGCGAACCGCCTGCAATCTCTCGGGAACGAGCTCGTGCAGCTTTCGGACAGCTACGACCGGGTCGTCATGGATCTCGGCGCGGGTCTCGACCGCACGGTGCGGATCCTGGCCTCCCGGGCGGGACAGATCGTGGTCGTCACCACGGCGGAACCGACGTCGCTTACTGACGCCTATGCCTTCGTCAAGGTCGCACACCAGAACGATCCGAACTGCGACATCTCGATCGTCGTGAACAGCGCGGATTCCGTAAATGACGGCCGCAAGACCTATGAGACCCTGCGCAAGGCGACGATGAACTTCCTGAAGTTCGAACCGGCCCTGCTCGGCATCATCCGCCGAGACCGCAAGGTGATCGAGTCGATCCGGAACCAGAGCCCGATCCTGAGCCGTTTTCCGTCGACCATGGCGTCGAGCGACATGGAGGCCATCGTCGACAAGCTGCTGTAGCAGCGAAGAGAGCAGATTGAGCACCGTCCAGCCCACCGCCCCGACCCCGCAGACAAGCGCCCCCGGACAGGCTCCGGCGGCGCAGGTCGAAGGACGGGTTACGGGTGGGGCGAATGCCCTTCAGGCCGGTACAGGAACCGCGGCACAGCCGTCCGCACAATCCACGCCAGCACCGCAGCAGCCATCGGCCGCGCCACCCCAGAGCGGCGCGCAGCAGGCTCCGGCCCAACAGTCCTCCGCGCAAACGCCGGCCGCTCAATCGCCGGCGCCGCAATCGCCATCTCCCCAGCCGCCGCAGGCTCCGACGCCAACTCCGGCAGCACAAGGCTCTACGCCAGCCGCCACACCGCCGCAGAGTGGATCCTCGCAAAGCGGCACGCCCGCGCAGCCGCCTCAGGAAGCGACCGCGCGCCCGGTTCCTCCTCCGACCTCACCCCCGCCGCAGACTTCACCCCCGTCACAAGCGACGCCGGCGCAGACACCGGCGCGTCCGGTGCCACAAGAGGCGACCGTGACGCGAATCCTGACGGACGGGACCGTATCGGTGCGCACGGCCGCCGGAGAGGCGACCATCCAGATCAATCCGAAGCAAATCCCCTCCTTCCTGCGCGCCGGCGCCGTGGTCGCTCTGACGGCGCGACAGACGGAAAACGGTCTGCAGGCCCTGCTTCAGCCAAGATCGGCGCTCCGCGCGGATGCCGCTGGCCCGGCGGCCCGCACCGCCTCTCCGGCTTCATCTGCCTCTCAGACCCAGGGCCCCGTCCCCAAAGCGCTCCCGCCGTTGAGCGACGGACAAGTGACCCGCGCGACCGTCCTGCGTACGTCCTCGCTCCCGCAAGGTATCGCGAGCGGACCGCTCCCGTCCGCCGGCGGCGGCCTCAGTCCGCAGCAGGCAGCGCAGGCGGCCGCCCGCTACCTGCTTGCTTCCAGTCCGCAACTCAAACCTGCGATCACCATTCCTGCGGCTGCAACGCAGGCCTCCGTCCAAAGCGCCGTGGCAGCATCCCAGACCGCGACGGGAACCGGTGTCCCCCCGGCCCCCCAGACACCTGCAGGCGCGAGCCCGCAAGGAACGCCGGCAAGCGGCAATCCTCCATCCGCACAGGCTCCGACGCCGCAAGGCGCTGCGCCCACAGGCACGACACAAGCTCCTGCTATTCAGACTCAGACACCCGGGTCCGGATCCGCACCAACGCCCACGGCAACGCCGGCCGGCGCATCCACCACGAGCGGACAGGCGCAAACTCCGGCGCCGGCGCCAGCTACGGTGCCCCGGTCACCTTCCCTTCAGCCCGCTTCCGCTCCGGCCGGATCCGGTCAGCCTGCGCCGATCCAAACCTCCGTAGCCGGTCCGTCCACCCAGGTGGCGTCACCGGCATCAGCCTCGGGCACGCCGGTGGCCGCTTCATCAACGGCGGTGCAAAGCGGTTCCGCGGTAACGGAATCCGCTGCCGCGGCTTCCCCGACGACCTCGCGGCAAGTAACGCCTGCGCCCCACTCCTCCGCCAGTCCCGTAAGCGGACAGACCGCCACCTCTGCCCCGGCCGCATCCGTTCCGCATCCGGCCACCGCTCTGCCGCCCGGCGCGGACTTCCCTGTCCGGGTGCTCTCCGTCGGACAGCCTGCGAGCAACGCCCTTGTCGCGCAGGCCGGTTCCGGGGGCACGGTGATTTCGGGAACGATCGTCGCCACCGGCGGGAATGGCCAGGCGATCGTGAATTCCTCGGTCGGCTTGCTCGACATTGCCGCGCGCGCCGAGAGCAGCCAGCTGCAGTCGGAAATCCGCATGGAAATGCTGTCCCGTGCCGCCGCCGAAAGCGCCGGGCGGAGCGGCACCTCGCAGCAGACGCCGCTCTCGGTCCTGTCCCGCGAATGGCCGGCACTGGAAGAGAGTCTGCGCGCGCTTGAAATCGCAGCGCCCCAAGGCGCAGCACAACTTGCCGCGACCATCGCCCGGCCGGGTCCCCAGCTGACCGCGTCCATGCTGTTCTTTCTCGCCGCGGTCCGCGGCGGATCGCTCGGCAGCTGGCTCGGCAAGGATGCCAGCCAGAGCCTTGAGAGTTCGAACAGCCGCCTGCTTTCCGCCCTCAGCGGCGATTTCCAGTCGCTCAACCGGGCGAGCGACGGCGGTCCGGAGAGCGGCGGCTGGCGTGCCTTCTTCATGCCGATGCAGAACAACGATGTGATGGAACAACTGCGGTTCTTCATCCTTCCGGCTCCGTTTCAGCCACGGGACGACAGGAAGAAGCGCCGCGACGAGGACAGCGAGGAGAGCGGACAAGACGGTGAAACCCGTTTTATCGTCGACCTTGCCCTGAGCGGCCTCGGCCCATTCCAGATCGACGGGTCGGTCGCAAAGAAGTCGCTCTCCCTCCTGATCCGTACCAGGCACGCGCTGCCGTCACAGATGCGGGCGGACATCATCGACATCTTCGAGACCACGGCTGCCCGAACAGGCATGGAAGGCGCGGTCAGCTTCAAGGTGCAGAAGGAGTTTCCCCCGCTTCCGCTCGCCGAACTGATGCCGGACGGACGGCAGGGGCCGGACGTCTACGCGTGATCGCCTGCCCCCGAAACGCTAGCTTTCGCGCCGCTTCATGATGTTGAGCGCGATCTCGTCCAGTTCCATCTGCTCGAGCCGGGCGATCCGTTCCGCTTCCCGGGCGGCATGCTGTTCCTGCGCGGCTTCGGCCTTGCGGAGCTCCTGATAGGCGTCGAGGACCTCCTCGTTGGCGGCATCGATCTCCGTGCGCTTCGCCGAGATACGGCCGGCGAGGGCTTTTTCGCGCTGCTTGAAATGGACCATGTAGCCTTCAAGTGTCCGGCGCGCTTCCAGGGAAGCGCCAGCCGCCTGCTTTTCCTTCTCGAACTCTCGCTTCATAGCCTCGGATTCTGCGAGCAACGCCGCCTCCTCCGCGAGCAGAGCGCCCATCGCGCGGCGCTTTTCATCAAGTTCCCAGGTTCTGAGGCGGACGAGTTGTTCGAACTGGCTCACGGCTCACCCTAATCGTCGTCGTCCGCTTCGGGAGACGCGTCGCCGATCATCGAAAGGATCGCATCGAGCTGATCGTATCCGGCATCGAGCGTCGCGGCCTCGTTCTTGTCCTGCGAGAGGAAACGCTCGAGAGAGTCATGATAGAGGATTGCCTCGTCCACTTCCGGATCGCTGCCCCGGCGATAGGCGCCGAGGCGGATCATGTCGGCCATGTTCTCGTAGGTCGCCATGAGAGATCTGGCGCGGCGCACCAGAGCGTTTTCTGACGCCGTGTTGCAGTCCGGCATGGTCCGCGACACGCTTCGGAGCACGTTGATGGCGGGATAGCGCCCCCGGTCCGCGATCCCGCGGTCCAGCACGATATGGCCGTCGATGATGCCGCGCACCGCGTCGGAGATCGGTTCGTTGTGATCGTCGCCCTCGACCAGCACGGTGAAGAGTCCGGTGATCGTCCCCTCGCCAGTTCCGGGCCCCGCCCTTTCCAGCAGTTTCGGCAGCTCGGCGAAGACCGTTGGCGTATAGCCCTTCGAGGCCGGCGGCTCCCCGGTTGCCAGACCGATCTCGCGCTGCGCCATGGCGAAGCGGGTCACGCTGTCCATCATGCACATGACGGTCTTGCCCTCGTCGCGGAAATATTCCGCGACGGCAAGTGTCAGATGGGCCGCTTGCCGGCGCATCAGGGGCGACTCGTCCGAGGTGGCGACCACCACCACGCTGCGGGCGAGGCCTTCCTCGCCGAGGTAATCCTGGATGAATTCCTGCACTTCGCGCCCGCGCTCGCCGATCAGCCCGATCACATTCACCTCGCTCTGGGTGAAGCGGGCAATCATCGACATCAGCATCGACTTGCCGACTCCGGAGCCGGCGAAGATGCCCATGCGCTGGCCCTTGCAGACCGAGATGAAGGTGTTGATCGCACGAACCCCGAGATCGAGCTTCTCGCCGACACGCTGACGGGCATGGGCCGGCGGCGGCGGGGTTTTCACCGGACAGCCTTTCGGACCGTCGCCGAGCGGCCCCTTGCCGTCCACCGGCTCGCCCATGGCGTTCACGACCCGGCCGAGCCAGCCCTCATGCGGAAAGATCACGGGCGCCGCATCGGAGATCTCCGCACGGCTGCCGATGCCGATTCCATCGAGCGACCCGAACGGCATTGCCAGCGCGCGCCCGTCCTTGAATCCGACGATCTCGCAGCTCACCCGCGTGCCGCTCCGGGCCTGCAGATGCAGCCGGTCCCCGATCGAGAGCGCCCGGTCGACGCCGCCGACCTCGACCATCATTCCCAGAACGGCGGTCACCCGGCCGTAAAGCCGGAACTCGGCAATCTTGTCGATTTCAGATGCGAGGTTTCCAAGGGCTGTCGCCACTTGACGCTCTCCTACAGGGACAAAAGCCCTTTTCAGGCCCGTTCGCCAACCTAGTTAATAAAGTCTATCATCAACCAAGACGTCTGGCACGCTTTCGCCCCGGTGAAGCCATAGGTTAACGGTTTGTTTATCTAAAGACGTTAACGTTTATAATAAGGAAAATTTAGGGAGGGTCCCATGCGAGTACTCCTGGTAGAAGACGATACCGCGACCGCGCAAAGCATCGAACTGATGCTGAAGTCCGAAGGTTTTGTCGTCGACGTTACCGAGCACGGAGAGGACGGTCTCGAAATCGGCCGTCTGTACGATTACGACATCATCCTGCTCGACCTGATGCTGCCGGACCTCGATGGGTATGAGGTCCTCCGCCGTCTGCGCAGCTCGAAGGTCGAGACGCCGATCCTGATTTTGTCGGGCCTGTCCGAAATGGACAACAAGATCAAAGGCCTCGGATTCGGCGCCGACGATTATCTTACCAAGCCTTTCGACCGGCGCGAGCTGATCGCCCGGATGCAGGCGATCATCCGCCGCTCCAAAGGCCATTCCGACTCGGTCATCGAAACCGGTCCGATTTCGGTCAACCTGACGACACGGAGCGCGGAGGTCGACGGCAAGCCGGTCCATCTCACCGGCAAGGAATTCGCGATTCTCGAGCTGCTCTCCCTGCGCAAGGGCACGACGCTGACGAAGGAGATGTTCCTGAACCATCTCTATGGCGGCATCGACGAACCCGAACTGAAGATCATCGACGTCTTCGTCTGCAAACTGCGGAAGAAGCTCTCGAAAGCGACCGGCGGTGCCAACTACATTGAAACGGTGTGGGGCCGCGGCTATGTGCTGCGCGATCCGGAAACCGAGACCGCATCGAAGAGCAAGCGGGTCAAGGAGCCGGCCGAGTAGCCGCACTTTCTCCGACCGATCAATAAAAAGGGGCTGGCCCGATCGGAGCCAGCCCCTTTTTTGTGTCCCGAACCGCCTGCCGGCCGCGGTGTCAGATCGCGGCCTTCTGACCTCCGGCACCGGTCGGCATGTACATGCCGCGCTGACCCTTCACCGGCTGGAACTTGTCCGTGATGCTGATCACGGTTTCGGCGCCGCCAAGGTAGAGATACCCGTCCGGAGCCATTTGCCGGGAGATCCCGTCGAGCACCTGACGCTTGGTGTTCTGATCGAAATAGATCAGAACGTTGCGGCAGAATACGACGTCGAAATTGCCAAGGGCGCGCGGATCCTGCAGCAGGTTGAACTCACGGAAGGTCACCATCCGGCGGATCTTCTCGTTCAGCTGCCAGCGATCCCCGTCCTGCTGGAAATACTTCACCAGCAATTGGACCGGCAGACCGCGCTGCACTTCGAACTGCGAATAGATGCCGGAACGGGCACGCGCGATCATCTCGCTGGAAATGTCTGTGGCGATGATCTCGATGCGCCAGCCGGCAAGCCTGGCGGACAATTCGTCGAGGATCATGGAAAGCGAATACGGTTCCTGCCCCGAAGAGCAGGCGGCGCTCCAGATCCGGATCTGCTTCTTCGCCGCACGGGTCTCAAGTAGCTTCGGCAGCACGACGGTCTTGAACTGCTCGAAGGGAGTCCGATCGCGGAAAAACAGGGACTCGTTCGTGGTCATCGCGTCGGTGATGGAATTGACCAGCCGCTCGTCCCGCCGGGAACGGAGCGTCGATACGATCTGTTCGATGGAATTCAGCCCGTGGCTGCGCGCAACCGGCTGCAGCCGCGTTTCAAGCAGATATCCTTTGTCGGGAGTGAGAACGAGACCCGACTGTTTGTACAGCAGACTGGACAGGAATTCGAAATCTGAGCTGTTCATACCAGCCTACCCCCTCGCCAACCGCTGGACGCTGGCGCCGATATCCGTAACTGGGAGAACTTCGCAGCACAATCCCGCTTGCGCAACCGCTCCCGGCATGCCCCAGACCACACTCGTCGTTTCATCCTGGGCGATCACGTCGCCGCCGGCCTCGACAACCGCGCGGCACCCCTCGCGACCGTCATGCCCCATTCCGGTCAATATCACCGCAAGCACGCGACCATAGGCCTTGATCAGGCTCCGCATCATCGGATCGACCGCCGGACGGCAGAAATTCTCCGGCGGCTCCTGATTGAGCGCGATCACCTTTTCGGTGCCTTCCGCTTTCACGGTCATGTGATAACCGCCCGGAGCCAGATAGATCCGCCCCGGCGCCACCACGTCCCCCGATTTTGCCTCGGAACAGACCCAGCCAGAGGATTTCGTGATGTGCTCCGCCAGGATCGTCGTGAAGGTCGGCGGCATATGTTGCGTGACCAGAATCGGCTGGCGGATCGTTTTCGGAATATCGGCCAGCACCTTGAACAGGGCCTGCGGCCCCCCGGTCGAACTGCCGATCCCGATCACCTCCGGCTTCCGGCCGCTCGGTTTTCTGAGCGTGAATTGCGCGGATGCAGCCGGAGCCGGACGCGCTGCGGCGGGGCGGGCTGCGGCCGGTCGTGCCGGCGCGTCCGTCTTGCCTGGTGCGGCGGTGCGTGCGGTAGCGGGAGCACCGGACGGCTGGGCAGCGCCCACCTTGCGGCGGCGCTGCGCACCGAAAGCCTTCACCTTGCTCAATAGATCGCTCGGGAAATCGGCCGCGCCCGTCATTTCGGAGGTCGAACTCGGTTTGGTCAAATAGTCGCGAGCGCCGAGCGACAATGCCTTGAGGGAGATTTCCGCGTTCCGTGCTGTCAGGGTCGATGCCATGACGATCTGCACTTTCGGATCGACTTTCAGAAGTTCCGGAAGCGCCGTGATGCCGTCCATCCGCGGCATCTCGATGTCGAGCACGATGATCTCGACGTCATTGTTCTTGAGAGTATCGATAGCGCGCTGCCCGTCGCCGACCGATGCAACGATCTTGACGTCGGGATCGGCCTCGAGAAATCGGGTGAAGAGCCCGCGGATCACCGCGGAATCATCCACCAGCATGACTCGGTACGGGTCATTCGACCGCGGTTTTGACGCCGCGGACGTAATAGTTCCGCGCATCTACAACAACCCGATCTGAGAGAACTTGGTTTCAATGATCTCGCTGTCGAACGGCTTCATGATGTACTCGTTGGCACCGGCGGCCAGCGCTTCCTGAATGTGGGCCATGTCGTTTTCCGTGGTGCAGAACACCACCAGCGGCCGGTCACCTTCCGGAAGCTTTCGGAGTTCGCGCAGGAATTCGATCCCGCTCATTACGGGCATGTTCCAGTCAAGCAGAACGGCATCGGGAAGTTCGGCTTTGCAGACGTCCAGTGCAATCTGTCCGTCTTCGGCTTCGGAAGTCTCGAACTTCAGCTCTTCGAGGATCTTCCGGGCCACCATACGAACGACCTTGGAGTCATCCACAATCAGACAGGTCTTCATCTAATAGCTCCGCGAATCGTCACGCGTAGATTGTCGCACACTCTTCCGAGCGATGCACTCTAGGCCGCTTCCTCACCCTGGAACCGCAGGAGCGACGGTACATCAAATACAACCAGAAGACTGCTATCGAGACGATAGATTCCGGTCGAGACCTCACGGATATTCTCGCTCAACGTCGAGGGATGCTGTTCGAAGGTCGCTTCATCCAGCGAGAGCACCTCGCCGACCGAGTCCACCATCAGGCTGTAAAGCTCGCCCTGGTCTTCGACAACCACGCTCATGCCTTCTTGATCGTCGGCTCTCGGCGGCATGTTGAGGCGGCTCCGGATGTCGATCGCCGTCACGATGCGGCCGCGCAGATTGAGCGATCCGGCCACTTCCTTCGGAGAGAGCGGGATCCGGGTTATCCGCTGCGGTCCAAGCACATCATGCACCTGAAGCACCGGAATTCCGAAGAGCTGTTTGCCGATCATGATCGAGACGAACTGCTTCAGCTCGCCAAGCGCGATAAGGCTTTGCCCGGTGGATTGAGTCGCAGGTAGGTCGGTCATCAGTCCCTCACGCGTCGATGGTTTGCGCCAGCGTTTCGAGCAGCGCGTCACGGTCAAGTTTGGCGATATAGTCCGTGAAGCCGACTTCACGGCCACGGTCGAGATCACGCGGACTCGTGTGCGACGAGAGCGCGATGATCGGTGTCTCCTGCCAGCGGTCGATCGAGCGCAGACGGCGGGTCAATTCGAAGCCGTCCATACCAGGCATCTCGATATCGCTGATGATGGCATCGAAATCGGCACCGTTCTCGCAGAGATCGAGAGCGGCTTCAGCATGCTCGGCGATCGTCACCTCATAGCCCGCCACCGAGAGCAGCGGTTTGATGAGATTGCGGAAGAACGCGCTGTCGTCCACCAGCAGGACCCGCCGCGACGCCTCGGGCTCCTGGCTGTCGCTGTCGGCGGAGCCGAACCAGTCGCCATAGGCCTGGGTCAGGTAGTAACCCGCGTCGATGACTTCTGTCGCCTTGCCGGCGATGACCGCACTGCCCATGAGCCACGGATGGTCCGGACGGACCTCGATATGGATCCGGTCCTCGACGATGTCGACGATCTCGTCGACGATCAGGCCCATGGAGCGGTCGTTGTCCGTGAAGACGAGCACCGGCTGGCGACCTTCCATCTCGAGCTTCATGTCCTCGACCATCGGGATCAGAGGCATGAGCTGGCCGCGATATTGCACCAGCGGCCGGCCTTCGGAGTATTCCACAGAGGCGAGATCGATCTCTTCCAGGCGCGCGACAAGTGCGAGCGGCACGGCCTTCGGGCTCTTGCCCCCGGCGCGGAAGAGAAGCAGCGAGGAGACGTCGGAACGGTGCGCCAGCTGACGCGCGGTATCCTTGGCATCCTCGTCGACCATCTTGAGCTCCCCGCTGGCGGCGGCGATCCCGTTCGGATCGAGGATCATGATCACGCTGCCATCGCCGAGAATGGTGTTGCCGGAGAAGAGCGTGATGTTGCGCAGGATCGGCGCCACCGGCTTGACCACGATTTCCTCGGTGTCGAACACCCGATCCACCATGATGCCGACCGAATAGGTACCGATCTGAAGCACGACGATGAAGGTCTCCTGCGGCATCTCCTCGACACCCTCGTCGAGCCGGAGCAGACGCCGGAGCGAAACCAGAGGCAGCAGGCGATTGCGGAGACGCAGCACCGGCGTGCCGTGGACTTCCTCGATCTTGTGCTCGCTGTTGCTCGACGCCCGGACCAGTTCCACGACGCTGAGCTGCGGGATGGCGAAACGCTCGCCGCCGGCCTCCACGATCAGCGCCGAAACGATGGCCAGGGTCAGCGGGATCTTGATGATGAAGGTCGAGCCCCTGCCGAAAACCGACTTCAGCTCGATGGTGCCGCCGATCTTCTCGATATTGGTGCGCACGACGTCCATGCCCACACCCCGGCCGGAGACTGAAGTGACCTGGGCGGCCGTCGAGAAGCCCGCACGGAAGATGAACTGCTGGATCTGCTGCTCGGACAGTGAGTCGGCTTCGGACTCGGCGACCAGACCGTTGGCGATCGCCTTAGCCTTGATCTTCTCCGGATCGAGGCCTTTGCCGTCGTCCTTGATCTCGATGATGATGTGACCGCCTTCGTGATAGGCGTTCAGCGTGATGGTTCCGCCTTCCGGCTTCCCGGCCGCGACACGGTCGGCACCCTCCTCGATACCATGATCGGCCGAGTTGCGAACCATGTGGGTCAGCGGATCCTTGATCAGCTCAAGCACCTGGCGGTCGAGTTCGGTATCGGCACCGAGCATCACCAGATCGATCTTCTTGTTCAATTCAATCGAAAGATCGCGGACGAGACGCGGCAGCTTCGACCAGGCATTGCCGATCGGCTGCATGCGCGTCTTCATGACGCCTTCCTGCAGTTCGGACGTGACCTGGCTGAGACGCTGCAGCGGAACGGTGAACTCGCTGTCCTTCTCATTCCGGGAGATCTGCATCAGCTGGTTACGGGTCAGCACTAGCTCGCTGACCATGGTCATCAGGTTTTCGAGCAGATCGACATTGACGCGGATCGTCTGGTTCGCGACCGCGGATTCACGAACCTGCTTGTCCTGCTCCGGCTGCTTCGCGACACTCTGCCCGCCGCTGACGGCGACTTCCTTTTTCGCGGCCGGCGGCGGCGCTTCGGCAGCAGGTTCCGGCTCGGCCGGTTCTTCTGCAGCCTCGGCTTCCGGCTCTTCGGCGGCCATGTCTTCCGGACCGGGCGCTTCCATGAAGGCGCGCTCCAGTTCGTCCAGGCTGACTTCTCCCGGCTTCAGTTCGCGGTCGAGTTCCGGCGCGGGCTCCTCGGCAACCGGTTCTTCCGCCGGTGCGGCGGCTCCGGCGTCCTCGCCGAGCGCGCCGCCCTCGGCGACTATGTTGAGACGGTCGATCAGGTCCTGGTCGTCACCTTCCGGTTCGACCTCGTTTTCTTCCAGGGAAGACAGCAGCCACTTGATCCGGTCGAAGGACTCGAGGATCAGCGTGATTGCGTCGGGCGTGACCTCCAGGCTTCCGTCGCGGATGCGGCCAAGTACGTTTTCCGCGGCGTGCGCAACAGCTTCGAGGCGCGGCAGTCCAAGGAAGCCGCAAGTACCTTTGATCGTATGCACCAGCCGGAAGATATTGCTGAGAAGAGCCTGGTCATTCGGATTCTGTTCCAGTTGAACCAGTTCGACATCGAGCTCCGAAACGCTTTCGGACGTCTCAGTCAAGAACTCGCTGAGTAGTTCATCCATAAATTTAACCCCACTCTTCCTCGTTCAGCGGCCGCAAACCCTGCGATCGGGAAATCTTTCAATCCAGACCGGGGTTCAATCTACCCGTACACGGCAGACCGTAAATTAAACCGATAAAAAAAACGTTAACCCATTTAGCGCAAATGCGCCCATCCCGATCCGGCGGTTTCGGAAGCTCATCATTGCTTCCGCAATCTGATATCGAGCGCATTCAACCCCTCTTGCACGACGAAATCGATTCCGAAGCGCCGCGCATTCTCCGCCGCGATGTGGGCGACCACGGATCGGCTGGTCAGATCGGCTGATTCAGCGCCCTCTTCGAGCGCGGACGCAACCTCGGGGAGCAGATTGGCACCGTCGCCCGTCGCCTTCAGCACCATCTCTTCACCGGCCTCACCGGTGACGCTGAGGGCAATGCTTCCCCCGCGCGGCAGGCACTCGCAAAGCGTGCAAACAAACCCGAGCGCCACCTTGATGCCACCGACCGAGGGCCGGACAGCCTTCGGATCCGCCGCGCATTCGAGTTCGAACGCGATCTTCCTCGCCTTCAGGTAAGGCTCGGCCAGAGCGGCGCCGTCCGCTACGGACTGATCCGCTGTCGATCCCGCCCCGCCGAACGCGACTCGGAAAAACGACAGGCGCTCAGAGGCTTGCCGCGCGCTGGTTCCGATCAGCGCAAGCGCTTCCTGCTCGAGATCGCCGCCGCCGCCGCCGAGGTCCGAAATCAGCTCGGCCCCATTCACGGTCGCGCTTACGGGGCTGATCAGATCATGGAAAAGCCGCGATAAAAGTATATCAATCAAGCCCATATGCTCTGACATGCGGAAAGTCCCCGGTCTTTCGTGCTAGCTGCGAAATCCTAACACACAATACAGGCACGGCCTTTCCCCTTGGGTCGAGAAAATTGCCGCACCGAAACTTGTTGAAGTTTGATTCCGCTTTCCTTCACAATTCATTAATCGCGGTTTTTTTAAGTGCCGCGGCAGCATCGAGACGCAATGTTTACGAGGGTGCAATGTCCAATTTCCTCACTCCTGGAAGTTTCGTGATGCTGGCGGACGAACCGGATTGGGGAATAGGGCAGATCCAGTCCGTGGTCGGAGATCGCGTGACCGTCAATTTCGAACATCGCGGCAAGCAGCTGATCAACAGTGCGAAAGTAGACCTGGTCGCTGCCGACGATATGGTCGAAGAGAGACGCGCCGCCCGTTTCGGCTGATCCGCCGCCCCGCCCCGCATGTCCGGGGCAATGAGACTATACTTGCATGCTCCCGCTTCCACGCCTGACACCCGCCTGGGTCATTCCCGAAACCGAAGACGGGACCACAGGTTCGGCCGACGATTTCGTCCGGCGCCTGAACGACCGCCGATGGTCCGTCGCAATTCTCGGATCCGACATTCTTTCGCCAGGCCAGGATCTCGCATTTCTGGATCTGGAAGCGGACTGCCGCCCCGCCGACCATGAGCTGCCGCCGGTTTTCGAAGCCGCCAAAAAATACGGAATCCCGCTTCTCCTCAGAGGCTCTGCCAGCCATTCCGCCATCCGGGACCTCCGGCCCCAGCCGGTCTTGCCGGAACGCCTGTTCCAGTGGTGGGGCCCCGAACGTATGGACGAGGAACTGATCCGCAACGTCCCGCCCCTGACAATCACCCGCGTCACTGCGGGGGCACGCTGGGCGATGGTGGAGACGGAGGAAACCGTCGGCCTCGCCGCCATGCCGTTGCTCGCGAGCGGATCGGCTCCCGATGCTCCGGTGACTCTCCGCGAGGATTACGTGGGGGCACCGCTGAGCGCGCTCGCAGGCGGCCTGCGCATGGCTGCCGGGATCGAACGATCCCTCGCATGCGCGGCCGCGAATGCAGGTCACAGGCCCCCCGTCGCCGGCACAGTCAGCGACGGCCTGTTGCCGGAACCCGGAGCCGGAACGGAGCGGACCGTGATCGTCGGCCGTTTTCCCGAACTGGCCCGCAAACGCCCCGGCGCGATCGTGCTGGAGAAGCATCCCGGCCCCGACGATCTGCCGTCGGATGCGGCGCCCTACGTTATTCCGGGTGCGGAACACTTCGTCGTCACCGCATCCGCCTGGAGCAACGGCACGCTCGCCGGACTGCTACGGCTGGCAACCGGCAGCCGGGTTACTCTCGTCGGCCCGGGCGCCCCGCTTGCCCCCGCGCTTCACGCCTACGGCATCCACAGGCTCGCCGGGTTCATCGTCGGGGACCGTGAAAAGACACGCGAAATCATTGCGGAAGGCGGCGGTGTGAAAGCCTTCAAGCCATATGGCCGACAGATAATGCTCTCTGAAGAATAATCCGGCGGTCTATTCGACCGAGCAACCGATCCGCTCGCCGGCATCGGAAACGACCAGCGTCTCGCCGACCTGCATGGTCACCCAGCAATCGTCCCACTGCTTGCGGCTCCGCGCCTCGACCTGAACGGTCCGGGATCCGGCCTTGAATTCCATTTTCCCGGAATCTCCGGCCGAGACGATCAGAATGTCCTCTGTCCAGAGTTTCACACGAACCCGGGCCTCCGTAGAGGAGTCGTTGCGGACATGGATGAAGTCCATCTTCGGCCCCGGCTTTTCCTCTTCGCCGAAACAACCGGTGAGCCCGGCCAGCGCCGTCACGATCAGAAGGGTCGATAAAACTCGGGTCATCGGGTGCCGCCGGAGGGTCGCGAGGTGAAGAAAAGCTTTAAGAATCTTACGCCTATGCGGACCGAATGAGAAGGCCTTCTACGAAAAAGTGAAAACAGGATGCTAAAGCACACCGACCTGACAGACCCGCTCCGCCTCGTCCAGATCATCCGGGCGGTTGACGTTGAAAAACGGATCGGTTGGCTTTTCGGAGAATTCGGCGACCGCAAGTTTGAAGCGCGCGGTCCAGAGATCAACCTTTCGGATATCTTCCTGCTCTATCGCCTTTTGCAGATTGTCCGCGAGCCGCACCGGCCAGAGGCCGATCACCGGGTGTCTGCGCCCGCCCGAAGCGGCGCAAGCGAGGTCCGCATGTTCCGCTTCGATTGCCGCCAACAGCCGCGACACGATGTCCGTGGGCACGAAAGGCGCGTCGGTCGCAACGGTCAGGATCCAGCTCGCCTCGGGCGCATGTTGTGTTGCCCAGCGCATTCCGGTAAGGACACCGGCAAGCGGCCCCGGCTGCCCTTCAACGACATCCGGGGCAACCGGCAGGTCGAAACCTGCGAAGCGTTCCGGATCGCCGTTCGCGTTGAGGACGAGTTTCCCGACCTGACCGCGGATCCGCTCGATCACATGCGAGAGGATCGGCCGTCCCGCGAGGTGCCTCAGCGACTTGTCGCCGCCGCCCATCCGCCTCGACTGACCGCCCGCGAGCAGAACACCGACGATGTCGTCCCGCTCAATCGGCATCGGACGCCACACTCGCCTTACGCGCGCTCCGGACAGGCTCCTCGCCGACGGATGCCAGATCCGCGTCGTAAATCAGCCGCTCGCCGCCGGAGAGGGCGATGAACCGCTTGCCTTTCGCCCGTCCGATCAGCGTCAGACCGGCTTCGCGCGCGAGATCGACGCCCCAGGCGGTGAAGCCGGAGCGCGATATCAGGATCGGAATGCCCATCTGCACGGTCTTGATCACCATCTCGCTGGTCAGTCGGCCCGTCGTGTAGAAGATCTTGTCGCCCGGTTCGATCCGGTTGAGGAACATGTAGCCCGCGATCTTGTCGATGGCGTTATGGCGTCCGACGTCTTCCATGTAGATCAGCGGCTTGTCCTCGCGGCAGAGCACGCATCCGTGGATCGCGCCCGCTTCGAGATAGAGACTCGGCGTCGTATTGATCTGCCGGGAAAGCGCGTAGATCCAGGACGTTCTGAGCACGGCATCGCGCGGCAGCTCGATATCCTCGAACTTCTCCATCAGATCGCCGAACACCGTCCCCTGGGCGCATCCCGAGGTGCGAATCTTTTTTTGCAGTTTCTCTTCGTAATTCGTTTCGCGTTCGGTACGAACGACCACGACCTCGAGGTCCTCGTCATACTCGACCCCGGTGATCACATCGTCCGGGCGAAGCATGTTCTGATTGAGCAGATAACCGACCGCGAGATAGTCGGGGAAATCGCCGATGGTCATGGCGGTGACGATTTCCTGACCGTTCAGGAAGATTGTCAGCGGCCGCTCCATGATCACCGAAATCTCCTGCTCCCGGCCTTCGTGATCGAGGCCGGTCAGCCGCCGCGTCAGGCGCGGATCGTCCGGCCGGGGGCCGACGAGATAGTCGGGGATGTCCTGTGTCATGGCTTAACTATGGTCAGTGCGCCCGACGCAGGCAATCCACATCGCGGTAAAGCGCGGGCTCGACGGCCGGATTTTTCGACGCGATATTGAAGCTATCATCGACGGGCGCTATATCTGGATGTGCATAACGGCCGCAAACGATCCGGCCGGCAGGGAGAAGACATGCTCGATCCATTTGGACGCGACGTCAGCTATCTCAGGGTCTCTGTGACGGACCGCTGCGACTTCCGCTGCGTCTATTGCATGTCCGAAAACATGACCTTCCTGCCCAAAAAGGACCTTCTGACGCTGGAGGAAATGGACCGCCTCTGCTCGACCTTCGTCGATCTCGGCGTGAAGAAACTTCGCTTCACCGGAGGCGAGCCGCTGGTCCGCCGCAACATCATGAGTCTATTCCGCGGCATGCAGCGCCACCTCGAAAGCGGCGCGCTCGAGGAAGTGACGGTTACGACGAACGGCAGCCAGCTCGGCCGCTTCGCGCACGAGCTTTACGATTGCGGCGTCCGCCGGGTGAATGTCTCGCTCGACACCCTCGATGCCGGAAAGTTCCAAAGCATCACCCGATGGGGCAAGCTTGACCAGGTGCTGGACGGCATCGAGATCGCGAAGCGCGCCGGTCTCGCCATCAAGATCAATGCTGTCGCCCTCAAGGGCGTGAACGACGCCGAGCTCGGCGACATGCTGCAATGGTGCGGCGACAACGGCTATGACATGACGGTGATCGAGGTCATGCCGATGGGCGATATCGGCGGCGAAGACCGGCTCGACCAGTATCTGCCGCTTTCCATCGTCCGGGCCAAGCTCTCCGAGCGCTTCACGCTGAAAGACATTCCCTACAAGACCGGCGGCCCGGCGCGCTATGTCGAGGTCGCAGAGACCGGCGGACGACTCGGTTTCATTACGCCGCTCACGCATAATTTCTGCGAAAGCTGCAACCGCGTACGCCTCACCTGCACCGGCACGCTCTATATGTGCCTCGGTCAGGACGATGCCGCGGACCTGCGGGCGCCGCTCCGGGCGAGCGAAGGCAACGAGCAGCTGATCACTGCCATCAAAGAGGCGATTTCGCGCAAGCCCAAGGGGCACGATTTCATCATCGACCGTCGGCACAACGGCCCTGCGGTGAGCCGTCATATGAGTGTCACCGGCGGCTAGTCACCGCGCTCTTCACGAAAGCACTGTCCGCGCTGTCCCTGTTGCATCAGCAACATTCGATCCGGAGGCCCGGACATGCGACGACGCACGACACAGCTTCAGAGCTTCGCCCTTCGGCAGATGCAATTCCAGCTTCCGCTTAGCGCCTTTGGCGCGCTCGGATCCTGCAGGGCCGGATGCGGGCTCGGCCTGCCGACACTCGATCAGCGTTCCCTGCTGCTCTGCCTCTATCTGCTGCGTTGAAACGCGGGCGGCTTACTCGATCACGATGCGATGGGCATAGGTCCGTCCGTCGCTGACGGTCAGTTCGGTGAAGCCGAGCATCTTGCAGAAATCGAGGAAGTTGAAGATCGACTCGACCTGGAGTTCGCGCATGATCTGGGTCGTCCGCGCCACGCCGGTCATCAGCGCCAGCACCGCGCGGGCCTGCGCAAGCGTTGTCATATGGTTGTCGTAGAGGCTGACGATGATCAGCTTCTGGGCCTCGTCCCCCTTCGCGAACATCGCGCGCTGCGGCGGATAGGGCCGCTCGCTCACGCTTTTGGCGACGCCGGAGACGAAGGCAAGCCGGCTTTCGCGCGTCGCCTGCGGAATGCTTTGCGCCCGGGAAACGTACTGCTCCTCGGTCACCGACTCCGGATAGTAATAGCCGGCATGGCGAGACTCAGCGAAGGCGGCCCCGCCGCCGACGCAGGCCATCACCATAATCAAGAGCGCAGTCCACAGGCGAGCAGCCGCTCGGGTCATAGCCATCCTGAAATCCCCCCGGTTCCAAATCGTGCAAGCGCATTTCATTCATGACCGATTGCACGTGGATCATGCCCCGAGGATCATGCATAGTCGCACGCATCGAATAAAGGCCTGA
The DNA here is from genome assembly GCF_017640745.1 of Nisaea sp. GTDB lineage: Bacteria > Pseudomonadota > Alphaproteobacteria > Thalassobaculales > Thalassobaculaceae > Nisaea. The sequence continues at coordinate 95,831 of NZ_JAEPQA010000005.1, forward strand.
AACGGCCGCCCCGCGCTTTCCCGGGCGTCCTGAAACCGCATCCGGATCGAGAATGCCTCCCATGAAAATCGCTTTCACCGCCTCCAGGGCGCCGGATGCTCAGGAAGCCTGCGCAGCTCTCACCTCCCGGTACAGAAGCGTTTCTCAGGCGGAGGCGGACGTCATTGTCGCGCTCGGCGGCGACGGGCAGATGCTGGACACACTGCGCGACAATTTCGAGAGACCGGTGAAGGTCTTCGGGATGAACCGCGGCACCGTCGGCTTCCTGATGAACGAATATTCTCCGGACGATCTGGTGGCGCGCATCGAGGCGGCGCAGCAGGTGATCCTCCACCCGCTCCGGATGGAAGCGGAAAAAGCGGACGGCACCGTCACGCAGGCGCTCGCCATCAACGAGGTATCGCTGCTCCGGGAAACCGCGCAGGCAGCCAAGATCCGGATCACCATCGACGGCGTCGTCCGCCTCGAGGAACTGGTTTGCGACGGTGTGCTTGTCGCGACCCCGGCCGGCAGCACCGCCTACAACCTCTCGGCCCACGGCCCGATCATTCCGCTCGGCGCCGGCGTGCTCGCACTGACGCCGATCAGCGCTTTCCGTCCACGGCGCTGGCGCGGCGCACTCCTGCCGCACGAGGCAAAGATCCAGTTCGACGTGCTCAATCCGGGAAAGCGGCCGATCAGCGCGACGGCGGACTCCACCGAAGTCCGGGACGTGGTCCGGGTCCGCGTGCGCGAGGACCGCTCGATCCCCCTCACCCTGCTCTACGACCCGCAGCACAACCTGGAAGAACGCGTTCTGAAGGAACAGTTCGCTCCCTGAACGCTCGACCGGCGAACCCGATCCCGGCGCACGGGACGGCGATGGGGCTGATCGCACGCCAAGATGCCGCTTCCGCCCCGTCGACGAGATAGCTGCGCGCCGGCGGCCAAGCGTTAACGAAATGATTACTTTTTTAAATTAAGGAATACAGATCAGAGCGTTAGATCGGAACTCTACATTTACGGGGAAATGAGGGATGGCCGGTTACTGGGACAAGTTCGACGATACAGGTCCGACCACATCGGACGATCTGAAATCCTATCTTGAAGAGCGCAAGCGAAAGGCCGCCCGCTATTTGCGGACCGCCAAGCAGGCTCAGAAAAGAATAGAGCAACTTCAGGCACTCCAGGAACAGCACCGGAAAGCACTCGGTCAGGAGAGCTGACCCGCCGCATCCCGGACATGTTCGGCCAGCCAGGCCGAGAATGCGTCCAGATCACGCTTCAACTCCGCGAACCCTTCCGTCCTGAGCATCCGGTCGGCATCAAGATAGAGCCGTCGGTTGATTTCGATCTGGATCGAGTGACGCCCCAGCTCCGGCGCACCGTACCGCCGGATCATCTCGGCGCCCTTGTAAGGCGCATTGACGGACGCCGAGTAGCCGCGCTCCCGGAGCCAGCCCGCGACGGTCTCGACGAGATCCGGCGCAGCGGTTAGCCCGTCCCCGTCGCTGACCACGAAATCGGGACGTGCCTCGCCCGCATCGACATTCATCGCGACGCCGACCGGCTTCATGGAATGCCAGTCGACATGCCAGACCGCTCCGTGCGCGGCATGCAGCCTGTCGAGCCGCTCTTTCACCGCGGCATGATATGGCCGGTAATAGGTCTCGATGCGGGCCGTGACTTCGGCGACCGAAAGCGGCGCCATGTAGATCGGAACGCCGCTGAGGATTTCCCGCCGTATCAGCCCCATGCCGCGCACGCTCTTGTCGGTCGGATTGGCGCCGCCGGGCCACGGCTCGGAGAGCAGGCTTTCGTCGATATCGTCGACCGCCCGGTTGACATCAATGTAGGTCCGCGGGAACTCCGCCGCGATGAGACCGATCCCGTGATCGAGACAGCCCGAAACCAGATCGTCGACGAACGCGTCTTCCCCGGTGCGGAGATCCGCCAAACTGACGGCGGTGACGAAATCATCGGGGATCGTGCGCCCGGAATGGGGAGAGTCGAAGAGAACCGGAACCGGTTCTCCCGCCGGAAGACGCTCTTTCAGTACGCCGGCGACCCGTCTGACCCGACCGCCGATACCGTCAGAGACCGTCATTCAGGTGACAGGCCGAAATCCGCCCCGGCGCCACTTCCTTCAGCGCCGGCTGCTCGATCCGGCAGCGTTCCGTCGCATGCGGGCAGCGGGGATGGAAATGACAGCCCGGCGGCGGGTCGATCGGCGACGGGATCTCGCCCTTGATCGGCACGAAGGTCCGCTTGCGGGTATCGAGCCGCGGAACCTCTTCCAGCAACGCCTTGGTATAGGGATGGTTCGGTGCACTGAAGAGCTCGGACGTGGGGGCGCTCTCGACCACCCGGCCGAGATACATGATCACCACCCGGTCGCTCAGATGCTCGACGACGCCGAGATCGTGGCTGATGAAGAGATAGGTGAGATTGAGATCCTCGCGCAGATCCATGAAGAGGTTGAGCACCTGCGCCTGGATCGAGACGTCGAGCGCGGCGACGGACTCGTCGCAGACGAGGAAGTCCGGCTTCACCGCGAGCGCGCGGGCGATGCCGATGCGCTGACGCTGGCCGCCGGAGAACTGGTGCGGGTAGCGCCGCACATAGCTCGGATCGAGCCCGACCCGGAGCATCACGCTCTGTACGTAGTCCTCGACCTCGTTCGGCTTGACGATGCCGTGCACCCGGGGTGCTTCGCCGATGATGTCGCGGACGCGCAAGCGCGGATTGAGCGAGCTCATCGGATCCTGGAAGATCATCTGGATCTTCAGCTGCGCGTCGCGCGCGTCGGCCCCCTTGAGTTCGGTCACATCCCGGCCACGGTAAAACATCTTCCCGTCGCTCGGTTCGTGCACGCCGGCCACCACGCGGCCGAGCGTGGATTTGCCGCAGCCGGACTCGCCGACCAGCCCGACCACTTCGCCATCGGCGATCGAAAGCGAGACATTGTCGACGGCATGAACCGTTTCCTCGCGCACGTTCGCACCGAGGCGCTGGCCGATCTTGGCCGCGAGATCGAGATGTTTGGTGAAGCGCTTCGAGATGCCGTCGAGACGGACGATCGGCGTCGCGCCGGATGCTGCTTTATCCATTTCCATCGCCATGATCAGACAGCCTCCGCCACGAGCGGGTGATGACACCGGATCTGGCGCGCTCCCGCAGCGTTCTCCAGTGCCGGCGGTTGCTCGCAGGCCGCAGTCGCGTAATTGCAGCGCGCCGCGAAGGCACAGCCCTCCGGCAGGTTGAGGAGCGACGGGGTCATCCCCGGGATCTGATGCAGACGCTTGCCGCGCGCATTGCGGCTCGGCACGGACCCGATAAGGCCCGCGGTATAGGGATGCATCGGCGCATCCAGCACGTCGTCCACCTTGCCGGCCTCGACGACGCGCCCCGCATACATCACCGCAACCTCGTCCGCGAGGCCGGCGACCACCGAGAGATCGTGGGTGATCCAGATCATCGCCGTCCCGGTCTCGGCGCAGAGCTTCTGCACCTCGTAGAGGATCTGGCCCTGGATGGTGACGTCGAGTGCCGTGGTCGGCTCGTCCGCAACGATCAGATCCGGCTTGTTGAGCAGCGCGATGGCGATCGCCACGCGCTGGCGCATGCCGCCCGAGAATTGGTGCGGATAGCTCTTCAGACGCTCGTCCGGCGACGGAATGCCGACCTGGCCGAGCGCGTCACGGGCACGCTGACGCGCCTCGTCGTCGGTAACCTTGTGATGCGCCTTGATAGCCTCGATCATCTGCGTGTCGATGCGCAGGACCGGGTTCAGCGTCATCATCGGATCCTGGAAGATCATCGCGACATTGTTGCCGCGCAGCTGCCGCATCCGCTCCTGGCTCGCGCCGACGAGATTTTCCCCGCGATAGAGGATCTCACCGCCGACCACCCGGCCCGGCTCATCGACCAGACCGAGGATGGAAAACCCGGTGACGGTCTTGCCGGATCCGGATTCCCCGACGAGGCCAAGGATCTTGCCCTTGCCGACGGAGAAACTGACATCGTTCACCGCCTTCACGACGCCGGCCTTGGTGAAGAAATGGGTCTGCAGATTGCGGACCTCGAGAGTCGCCTGATCGCTCATCTGACCTGATCCTATTTCTGCAGGCGGGGATTGAGGACGTCGCGCAGACGGTCGCCAACCACGTTGATCGTCACGATCGTGAACAGCAGGGCCAGGCCGGGATAGACGCTGATCCAGTACTCTCCGCTCATCATGTATTCGAAACCGTTCGCGATCAGCAGGCCGAGCGACGGTTCGGTCACCGGCAGTCCGAGCCCGAGGAAGGACAGGGTCGCTTCCAGCAGGATCGCGTGCGCCACCTGCATGGTGGCGACAACGATCAGCGGCGGCAGGCAGTTCGGCAGCATGTGGCCGAAGATCACCCGCGGTTTCGAGAGGCCGAGACAGGTCGCCGCTTCGATATATTCCCTTCGCCGTTCGACCAGTGCGGAGCCGCGCACGGTCCGCGCATAATAGGCCCACTGCACCAGCACCAGAGCGACGATGATCTTGTCGATCCCCTTGCCCAGCGTTGCGAGCAGCACAAGGGCTATGAGGATCGCCGGAAAGCTCAGCTGGATATCAACCACGCGCATGATGACGGTATCGACCTTGCCGCCGAAATAGGCGGCGCAGAGGCCGAAACTGACGCCGATCAGCAACGCAATGATGCCGCTGCCGATGCCGACGCCGAGGCTGATCCGGAGGCCGTAGATCATGGCGCTGACCATGTCGCGGCCGAGCCCGTCTGTCCCGAGCATGGCAGTCACGCCACTGCCCATGGTTCCGCCCGGATGCAGCCTGTTGTCCATGAAGGTGACGGAGGCGAGATCGTACGGATCGGTCGGGGAGATCCACGGACCGAACAGCGCGATCAGAAGCACGATCGCGACGCCGACGGCGCCGCCGACGGCGACCTTGCTTTCCGCATAATCATTGAGAAAACGGCGGAATGGCGTCTCGCCCTCCGCGATCGGCTTTGCCGCTCCGGCGCCGCCGACATTCGTATCGTCGTGAACCGCCGTCATGACTTCACCTCCTGGAGCCGCACCCGCGGATCGAGCACGGAATAGAGAACGTCGACGACCAGGTTTATGAACACGAAGAGCCCGACCACGAACAGCAGGTAGGCCACGATCACCGGGCGGTCGAGGAAGCCGATCGAGTCGATCAGCAGCTTGCCCATGCCCGGCCAGGCGAACACCGTCTCGGTCACGACCGAGAACGCTATCAGGCCGCCGAACTCAAGGCCGAGAACGGTCACGACCGGGATCATGATGTTCTTGAACAGATGCACGCCGATGATGCGGCCGGTGCTGAGGCCCTTTGCGCGGGCGAACTTGATGTAGTCCTGGTGCACGACCTCGCGAGTCCCTGCCCTCGCAAGACGGATCACCATGGAAAGCTTGAAAAGCGCGAGATTGACCGCCGGCAAGATCAGATGCTGCAGGCCGTCAAGTGTGAGGAAACTGACCGGAATTCCGAACAGCTCCACGGTATCCCCGCGGCCCGTCGACGGCAGCCAGCCAAGGATCACCGCGAAGAACAGGATCATCATGATGCCGACCCAGAATGTCGGCACGCTGAAGCCGAGGATCGAGGCCGTCATGATGGTCTTGGACATCCACGAGTCCGCTTTCAGACCGGCATAGATGCCGAGCGGAATGCCGATGACCACTGCGATCAGCAGAGCGGCGATCGCAAGCTCGAAGGTTGCGGGCATCCGTTCCAGAATCAGCTCCATCGCCGGTTCCTGGAAAACGAAGGAATTGCCCATGTCTCCCTGCAGCGCGTTTCCGATGAAGCGCAGGTACTGCATGTAGAAAGGCAGATCCAGCCCCATGGACTTGATGATCGCCTGACGCTCCGCCTGGTCCGCATCGTCCGCGACGAGCATCTCGACCGGATCCCCGACGAGAAACACGCCGCCGAAGACCAGCAGCGACATGATGATCATAACCAGAGCCGCTTGCAGCAAGCGGCGAATGACGAAGACAGTCATCCCTTATCCCGACACCAGCATGGTTGCCGACGGGCTGCCGGATCCAAAGGTCCGGCAGCCCGTCTCAGGTCATTGTTGTATTATTCCGGGACGAAATCGAACGCCGTGGTGCGCTCGTCCGTCCGGGGGATGTACTTGATGCCCTTCTTCGTGGCCCAAGTGTTCACCTGATAGTGCAGCGGGATGATGCCCATATCCTCGCCGATGCCGACGTCGGTCGCTTCTGCCAGGAGCTTCTCGCGCTTGGCATCGTCAACCGTGGCCAGAGCCTGGTTCAGCAGTGCATCCATCTTCGGGTTGGAGTGACGGCCGCGGTTGGACGCCCCCATGCCCTTCTCCTTGTCGTGCGTCGCGAGGAGCGACTTCAGCGGCGAGGAGGCCTCACCCGTGCCGGAGCCCCAGCCGACCAGCACGAGGCTGAATTCCGGCTGACCGTCCGCGCCGGAGGACGCCCGCTTGAAGAAGACGTTCTTGGTCATGGTCTCGACCTTGGTCGGGATGCCGTTCGAGGTGAACAGCTGACCGATCGCTTCCAGAATCTTCGCGTCGTTGATGTAGCGGTCGTTCGGGCCGTGCGCGGTCAGCGCGAAGCCGTCCGGATAGCCGGCTTCCGCCAGCAGCTTCTTCGCCGCAGCCGGATCGTACGGATCGGGCTTCAGGTTCGGCGAGACACCGAAGAAGCCTTTCGGAAGCAGCTGACCCGCCGGGATCGCCACGCCTTCCATGACCCGCTCCACGATGGCTTCGCGGTTGATCATCATGGAGAGCGCCTTGCGGACGCGCGCGTCCTTCAGCGGATTGGAGGTCAGCGGATTGCCGGCCTTGTCGGTGACGAAGGGCGACACGTCGCGGAACTGATCCAGGTGGAGATAGATCACGCGGTTGGAGATACCGGAGCTGAGAGTGACCCGCGGGTCCTTCTTCAGCCGTTCGATATCGACCGTCGGGACGTTGTCGATCGCATCGACGTCACCCGCCAGCAGGGCCGCGACGCGGGCCGGCTCGGACTTGATGAACTTGAAGGTCACCTTGTCCCACGGCTGCGCGACCTTGCCGGTATAGCCGTCGTATTTCTCAAGGACGATTTCCTCGCCCTTCTTCCACTCAACGAACTTGTACGGGCCGGATCCGATGGTCGCCGTGCCGTCGTTGAAGTCCTTGGCGGAAATGCCCTTGTTCTTGCCGGAGCTGTCGGTGCCCTTGGCTTCGGAGGACATGATCATGACCGTGGTCAGATCGTTCGCCATCAGCGGATAGGGCTCTTCCGTGACGATATGGAGCGTCAGATCGTCCACCTTCACCAGCTTCTTGCCCTTGGTGTAGGTGCGGAAGCTCGAGTTGCCGCCTTCGTAATTGTCGGCGCGCTCGAAGGAGAAGATCACGTCGTCGACCGTCAGGTCGGACCCGTCATGGAACTTGATGCCCTCGCGGAGCTTGAATTCCCAGGTCGTGTCGTTCACCGGCTTCCAGGATTCGGCGGCGCCGCCGAAGATCGCCTGGTTCGAATCGAATTCCACAAGACGCTCGAACACATGCCCGATCATCGAGTTGTTGGGCGTCAGATTGTGGAAATAAGGGTCCATAGAGGACGGTTCCGACCGGATACCGATCACGATATCGGCGGCCAGAACGTTCGTGGTCATAGCGGATACCGCCACGGCCGCAAGACCAAGCCTGCGCAGTGCCTTCATCCCTGCCTCCTGTCTTCAGTCACACATTGATTTTGAGCCGGTTGTATAAAATTCCGGCACTTATGAGAGCGCAGAGCATGGCGCATTAGAACCGGCTTCGCAAGGCTGGTGCGCCCGCAAACGGGCGCCTTTGCTTGTCGTCGGCAAAGCCTTCGCGTTACGATTGATCTGTCGCCCGGCTGCACGTCCGAAGCGCACCGGCAAAAGGACCCCCGAATGTCAGACGCAGCCCCGGCATCCCTCTCCGATCATTATCCCGTCGAACTCGAACCTCCGGACATCTCGGCATACGAGAGAGGGAACACGGGCGTTCCCTACTTCACAACTTTCGCGTCCGGACGGACCGGACCCGACGTCCTGATCACCGCCCTGGTACATGGCAACGAACTCTGCGGTGCGATCGCGCTGGATCATCTCTTCCGCAACGAGATCAGGCCTCAATGCGGCACCCTCACCCTCGGCTTCTGCAATGTTGCCGCATATGCGGAATTCCGGGCGGACTATCCCGCTCTTTCCAGATTCATCGACGAGGATTTCAACCGTGTCTGGGACCTGGACGCGCTCGAGGATGGGCGGCGCAGCCTTGAGCGGGCGAGGGCCCGCGAGATACGCCCGCTGATCGAGAGGGCGGAATTGCTGCTCGATCTGCATTCCATGCAGCATGCGACCGGGCCGCTCGTGCTTGCCGGACGGCATGCGAAAGGGCGGCAGCTTGCGGAGAAGGTCGGCGTACCGCCGCTCATTGTGCTCGATGCCGGGCATGCCGCCGGCCGGCGTCTGCGTGACTACGATTTCTTTGACGATCCGGCGGATCCGCGGAGTGCGCTGCTGGTCGAATGCGGGCAGCACTGGTCGAATGCGGCGGCGGCGGTCGCGATCGAGACCACGTACCGCTTTCTTAACGCCGTGGGCCAGATCGACGGCGAAACGGTTATCCGGCATTGCGGATCCGGAACACCGCCGCGTCAGAAAGTGGTCGAGATCGTCCAGGTCATCACCGTGAAAACCGATTCTTTCCGCTTCCACGGGGATTACAGGGGCATGGAGATCATCCCCAAGGCCGGCACGGAGATCGGACGCGACGGCGGGACCCCGATCCGGACTCCCCATGACGACTGCGTTCTCATCATGCCGACGCGCCGGCTCAGCCGCGGACTGACGGCGGTCCGCCTTGGTCGCTTTGTTGAATAGCCGGCCACTCCCGCTCTATGCTGTCACGTCATTTCCCGCTTATCGAGAAAGCGCCCGGCATCCGCCGGGACGAAACAAAGATTGAACGATCCCAAGGCGCCCGGCGCACCCGAACCCGATTCCCCCGCCGCCACGGCTGAGGACGGCGAGAAACAGCATGTCTTGCGCAAAGCGCTCGTCGCCATCGCGATAGGGACGGCCGGCGGTTTTCTCTTCGCCTGGCTCAAGCTTCCCCTCCCCTGGATGATGGGGGCGATGGTGGCGACCACGATCTGTTCCATCGCCGGCCTCAATATCGGCCTGCCGCAGCCGGTCCGGATTGTTATGATCGCCATTCTCGGGGTCATGCTCGGAAGCGCGTTCAAGCCGGAGCTTCTTGACCATCTCGGCAAATGGGGGGTCTCCGTCACCGGACTGTTCTTCTACGGCATCGCGGCCCTCGTGCTGGTCCTGCTGTTTCTGAGGAAGGTCGCGAAATACGACCCGGTCACGGCCTATTTCTCCTCGTCACCAGGCGGCTTGAACGAGATGGTGATCGTCGGCAAGGCGATGGGCGGAGACGACCGGATCATCGCCCTGACCCATGCCTCGCGCATCCTCATCGTGGTGATGATCATCCCCTTCCTGTTCCGGATCTTCGGCGGCTATCACCCGCAGACCGGCATGCTGCCGCCCGGGAACGGCTTCGACCTGCCGGCCCATGAATGGGCCCTGATGGCCGGCTGCGCCATTATCGGCCCCATCCTTGCAAAACGTCTGAAGCTTCCGGCGGCGCCCCTGCTCGGCGCGATGGTTCTCAGCCTGATCGTGCATCTGACCGGCTGGAGCGAGAACGCGCCGCCGAGCATGCTGATCGCCGCCGCTCAGGTGATCATCGGCACCGGTGTCGGCTGCCGCTTTGCCGGCACCAAGGTCGGTGAGGTCGTAAAGATCATCGGAACGTCGGCCGGCGCGTCGATGATCCTGCTCTCGACCGCCGTCGCCGCCGGGTTCCTGCTGCAGGACCTGACCGGAATTCCCTGGTACGTGCTGGTGCTGGCCTATGCGCCGGGCGGGCTGGCGGAGATGAGCATGGTGGCGCTCGGCATCGGCCAGGACGTCGCCTTCGTCGCGACCCACCACCTGTTCCGGATCGCCTTCATTGTCCTATTGGCGCCGCTCGCTTTCCGGGCCATTCGGCGCTGGTTCTGAGGCAACCGCTTCCGGACCAGCGTCGTCACTGCCGGACTTCTCGCGCCGGCTCGCTTCCTCGATGAGGGATTCGACCCATTCACGGGCCGGCTCCAAGGTATCGAATACCCGAAATTCGGCGCCTGCAAGCCCATAGACCGGTCTGAAGATCGCTTCCGCGAGAGACTTGCCCACGGTGTCGTCGGAGAGAACAAAGGCGGAGGCGACGAGATTCCCGTTGCGGACCGGATCGCTCATATTGCGGCGAACCATTTCGAGAGCTTCCGGCGTAAAAAGCACACTCTCGCTGATCACCGCGATCGATCCCCACGGGCCGGACTCGGTGAGCCTGATCCGCTCGGCGCGAGTCTGCTCGGTCGACATCTTCAACAGTTCGACGTTGAACGGCCCCCGATTGCGCGACATCAGAATGCGGCCTTCCGTCCAGATCTCGCGTTTACCGTGAGGGGCAAATGCCATCGTTCGTTCCCAGCCCCGGCCTAGCGCCGGAACCGGTAGACGAGTTGCGCGCGCTCAGCCGCCCGTGCGCTTTCCACATGATGCGGAACAGGCGCGATCCCGAACTCGCGCTCCTTGTAGTGGTCGACATCCACCTGGGTCAGGTCGAAGAGATCACAGAGCCAAATCGTGAATCGGGCAAAGACGCGTTCGATCAGCAGCATGGCGTGCCCTCCGGGGCGGAGATTCTTTCATCCCGAAGACATTCTAGGCACGCAAACGGCAATTACGGAAGGAATCAAGCTGAAGGGTCATCACCTTCGGCAAGAAAGCCGTCGATCTCAGCCCAGACCGCCCGGCGGACCTCATCACGCTCCAGAAGCAATTCGTGGCGGGCGCCTGCACATGTCACCAGCCGGCAATCCGGCAGCATTGCAGCGACCTTTCGCTGCGCCGCATTGGAGACGATCCATTCATGTTCCGCGCTGAGGATCAGCACGGGAATGGTTATTTTCGAGAGATAGGAAGGCCGGTTGACCAGCTTGAGAGAGCGCAGTGCCGAATAGAACCACTCGTAACTCGGCCCGCCGAGCGCGACCTCCGGGTTGGCGTCGATCTGCGCGTGGATACGGGCAAAGCGGACGGGATCGCTGGTCAGCGGATTGCCTTCGAAACCCCGGTACTTGTCGCTATAGGGTCCTGTTCCCGGAACGTAGAATTGCCCGAATCCAAGACCGACCGCCGTCCGCGCCAGGCCATAGGCAACATATTTCGGCCAGGCGCCGGTTTCGATCCCCGCCATCGGCGCCGACAGAACAGCCCGGTTGAAGAGGCCTGGATGGTCGTGCATCGCGCGCAGGGCGAGATGACCTCCCATGGAATGACCGTAGAGGATGTGCGGCCCCGGCAGCTCGTTGAACCGGGTAAGACGGAGCATCTCCTCGAGGTCGTTCAGGAAGTGCCCCATATCGGCGATATGGCCCATCCGCCGGTTGGGCGCCAGCCGGTCGGACAGCCCCTGCCCCCGCCAGTCCAGCGTGACAACGCCATAGCCGCGCGCCGTCAGCTCCCCGATGCTTTCCAGGGCCTTCTCGATGAACTCGGTGAAGCCCGGGAGCATGAGTACCGTCCCGGCCGGACTTTCCGTCCGCGCCGGGAACCGGGCGATCCGGATCCGCACGCCGTCCGGCATGACGGGAAAATCGACAGAACCCCCGGTACCCTCGACCGTCGGCAGCGTCCCCGGATCGACGGCCTCAGACATTGAGGAGCAGATACTCCCGTTCCCAGGCGCTGATGACCTTCTGGTAGGCGTTCGACTCCGCGATCTTCACCGCCGTGAACACGTCGACGAAGCGCTGGCCGAGCACCTCCTTCAACGGCTTCGCCCGGTTCAGCCGGATGAGCGCGTCCTCGAGATGGCGCGGCAATTTCGCGGCGAGCGCATAGGCGCTGGTATCGATCGGCGCCGACGGCTCGATCTCCTCCACCAGACCGAGATAGCCGCAGGCGAGCGATGCCGCCATCGCGAGGTAGGGGTTCGCGTCGGCCCCGGCGACACGGTTCTCTACCCGGCGCTGGGCCGGGCCGGAAACCGGCACGCGCAGGCCCGTCGTCCGGTTGTCCACGCCCCAGTGCATGTTGATCGGCGCGTCGCTGTCCGGCACCAGACGGCGGTAGGAATTCACGTAGGGGGCGAGCAATGGCAACGCGGCCGGGAGATATTTCTGCAGTCCGCCGATGAAATGCAGGAAGGCATCGGAATGGCTTCCGTCCTCGTTGGCAAAGAGGTTCTTGCCAGAGGCGATATCGTAGACGCTCTGATGCACGTGCATGGCGCTGCCGGGCTCGTTCTGCATCGGCTTTGCCATGAAGGTCGCATAGACGTTGTGGTCGAGCGCGGCCTGGCGCACCGTCCGTTTGAAGAGAAAGGCCTGATCGGCGAGATCGAGCGGATCGCCGTGATTGAAGTTGATCTCCATCTGCGCCGCGCCGGCCTCGTGGCTCAGGGTATCGACGTCGAGCTCCTGCGCCTCGCAATAGTCGTAGATATCCTCGAACAGCGGGTCGAACTCGTTCACCGCGTCGATCCCGAAGGCCTGACGCGCCGTCTCCGGACGTCCCGAACGCCCAACCGGGGGCTCCAGCGGATAGTCGGGATCGGGGTTCACCTTGACGAGGAAAAATTCCAGTTCCGGCGCGACGACCGGACGCCATCCCTTGTCGGAATACAGCTTGATGATGGATTTCAGCACGCTCCGCGGCGCGATATCGACGGGACTGCCATCGGCATAAATCGCGTCGTTGATAACCTGCGCCGTCGGTTCCTTGTACCAGGGCACGACGCGGATGGTGTCGGGCTGCGGGACGAGGATAATGTCGCTGCGCCGCGGATCGAGGTCCTTTTCCTCGATGTAATCCCCGGTCACGTCCTGACCGAAGATCGCCTCCGGCAGGCGCAGTCCGCGTTCCCCCATTCCCTCAAGAAATTTATTTGCAGGCAGAATCTTGCCGCGCGGAATGCCGGCATGGTCCGAGACCATGCATTCGACTTCCGTAATTCGCCTTTCACTCATCCAGGTCTTCAGATCGACCGACATATGTGCTCCGGGAGCAGTTGCAACAGGATCATACGGCTCGCCCGAAAAAGACGGGCGTGGTAATGGCAGGGCATCCCCACTCCGGGCCACCGCGATGACCGACTTAACCTATTATCACGCAACCACTCCCGAGTTCGAGCAGCGTCCGTCACTTGCGGACGATTTAGAGACGGATATCTGCATCGTCGGCGGCGGGCTGACCGGCATCTCCGCCGCGCTGCACTTTGCGGAGCGCGGTTATGCGACCGTTCTGCTGGAAGCCGGACGGATCGGCGACGGCGCATCCGGGCGCAACGGCGGCCAGATCGTCATGGGCTATGGCTGCGATATGAGCACCTTCGAGCGGGCGGCAGGCGACGAGGCGGCGAAGACCATCTGGCAGATGGGGATGGAAGCCATCACGGATATCAACGCCCGCATCGAGCGCCACGCGATCGCCGCGGATTACCGGCGCGGCTATCTCCATGCCGCGCTCAACGCGCGCCAGGTCGAAGGCCTCAGGGAACTGGCGGAAAGCTGGTCGGGAACCTACGGCTTCACCGATCTCCGCATGCTGGATACGGCGGAGACCGCGACCGCCACCGGATCGGAGATCTATCCGGCCGCCCTGCTTGAACAGGGTAGCGGCCACATCAACCCCCTCGCCTATCTACGCGGTCTTGCCCTGGCCGCGGAAGGTGCGGGCGCGCGCCTGTTCGAAGCGAGCCGCGTCACCGGCCTGCAGCGCGGTGCGCGGCCGATCGTCGAAACCGCGCGCGGGCGCGTCACCGCGCGCATGGTCGTTCTTGCCGGCAACGCCTATCTCGGCGGACTTGTCCCCGAGATCGAATACCGCATCGCACCCGTCCTGAGCGCGGTCGCCGCAACCGCGCCTCTCACACCCGATCAACAGGCCCGCATCCTGCCCGGAAACGAGGCTGTGGCCGACTCAAACACCGCCCTGAACTATTTCCGCAAGACGCCGGACGGACGCCTGTTGTTCGGCGGTCTTGCAAGCTATTCCGGACGCCCGCTCAACAACGCCGCGGCCGCGCTCCGCCGACGCATGGCCGGCGTTTACCCGGAACTCGCGAACATCGACATGCAATATTGCTGGTCGGGCAAACTCGCCATCACGGTGACCCGCATGCCGGATTTCGGCCGGATCGATAACAACATCTATTATGCCCAAGGTCTTTCGGGCCACGGGGTCGCCCTGACCGGCCTCGCCGGTAAGCTGATCGCCGAGGCCGTTTCAGGAGACGCGGAACGTTTCGACGTCTTTGCCCGCCTACCCAATTACCGTTTTCCCGGCGGCCCGGCGCGTCAAGCGGTCCTCGCCCTCGGCATGGCGTGGTTCAAGCTGCGCGACCTGGTGGGATTGTCGAAATAGAAGAACCGCTGCCTAGGAAGACTTTTTCCGCAGGAGCTTACCGACCCGCCGCGGGTTGCGATTTGCGATCCCGAGCGCTTGCTGGGCCAGGCGGCGACGCACGGCGGACGCCAGAACGAGCGCGGCTTTCGGTCCGAGATGCGTGCTGCTTTCCCCGTCATTCTGGAGCGCACGGGTTTCGAACAGGTCCGGCGCCTCGGCTTCCAGCGACAGGGCATGCGCCACGATGGCCAGATCCATCTCGCTCGCGAGACGCAACGAGGCCGCCCCTTCGAATCTTCGCAGGTATGACGATTGGATAGTGCGGGGAGACTCCGGATCGGCGGCGCTTTCATCCGTCGCGCTGTCCGGGTTCATAAGGTCGGTCATGTCCAGTCTCCTTTCTGGAAACGAGGCGACTTCCGCGCACCGGCACTTTTGTACCGGGTGGTAATCCGCGAAAACCGGCCAAATGTTATGCAGAGACCGGACAGCTTTCAATAATTTTATCTTTAATAAATCGAATAATTAAAAGACGATTTATCTTTAATTTTAAATACTTTCTAAATACCGCATGCTGTCGAATAGTAAATCGGGAGCAAGAGGCTGCCCGGGCTTATAGCCCGAGCGCATCTTCAGGAGCCTTGAACGCGAGCCCATGCGCCTCGGCGACGGCCTTGTAGGTCACCTCGCCGCGATGAACGTTGAGCCCATTCAGAAGATGCCGGTCGTCCGCGAGCGCCTGACGGTGCCCCTTGTCGGCCAGCGCGATCACGAAGGGCAAGGTCGCGTTGTTCAGGGCGAAGGTGGAAGTCCGCGCGACGCCACCCGGCATGTTGGCAACGCAGTAATGCACCACGTCGTCGACCAGATAGGTCGGCTCCCGATGCGTGGTCGGGCGCGAGGTTTCGAAGCAGCCGCCCTGGTCGATCGCAACATCGACCAGCACCGCGCCCCGGCGCATCTTCGCGACATGTTCCTTTGTGACCAGCTTGGGCGCCGCCGCTCCCGGCACCAGCACCGCGCCGACCACGAGATCAGCCTCCAGCACATGCTCCTCGATGGCGTCGACCGTCGAATAGATCGTGTTCAGCATCGGCCCGAATTGCAGGTCGAGCTCATAGAGCCGCTCCAGACTCCGGTCGATGACGGTGACCTTGGCCTCCAGCCCCATGGCCATGCGCGCCGCGTTGGTCCCGACCACGCCACCGCCGATCACGACGACATTGCCCGCCGGAACGCCGGGCACGCCGCCGAGAAGCGTGCCGCTGCCGCCCTGCGCCTTCTCGAGGCAATGGGCGCCTGCCTGGATCGCCATACGGCCGGCGACCTCGCTCATCGGCGCCAGCAGGGGCAGGCCGCCGCGCGCGTTGGTCACGGTCTCGTAGGCGATGGCAATGGACCCGCTTTCGATCAGTCCGGTCGTCTGAGGCAGGTCCGGTGCGAGATGAAGGTAGGTGAAGAGGATCTGGCCCTCGCGCAGCATCCGGCATTCCACCGCCTGCGGTTCCTTCACCTTCACGATCATGTCCGCCCGCGCGAAGATCTCTTCCGCCGTCTGGACGATTTCGGCGCCTGCAGCCAGGTAACGGTCATCGTCGAGACCGATGCCGTATCCGGCATGGGACTCGACAAGAACCTTGTGCCCATGATGCACGAGCTCGCGCACGCTCGACGGGATCAGCCCGACCCGGTTCTCGTCCGTCTTGATCTCTTTCGGCACACCGATCAGCACGTTCTTTCCTCCCGTTTGTGTTGGGCTCGCGAGCCTTCATCTGTGTCGACCTCGCAAGGATGACTGTCAAGTTAGACAATCCGATTCACGGAATAGATGCCCTTATCCGGTCACAGAATGGTCACGATCGCTCACGAGGATTTCTTTTGTCAGCGATGGGAGCAAAGCCTACGGTATTCACAGCTGCGTGCCGCTGGCCGTCTTCCGATGTGTTGGCGAAGTGGCATGGGGAGAGGGTCATGACCGTCGAAGCGTATAATCTGAAGCGTTCCTGCGTCATTCTAGGCGCCATCGTGCTGAACGTTCTCGTTTGGCTGAGCGCGGCCCTGCCGGGGCTGGTCGTCTAGCCGGCACGGTCGCGAGGACGTTGAGATTTTTTCACCTGCCGTTCACGGGATGCGGGCGCTCGGACTGGATGCGCTTACGGATCGGGACTAGGCTTTGCCGGTTTCATTTTCCGGAGCGTCTTTCATGTACCGCCATATCATCGTCGGCCGCGGCCTGATCGGCTCCGCAGCAGCACGCCACCTATCGTCCTGGCAGGACGGCGTGGCCGTGATCGGCCCGGACGAGCCGGCGGACCGGATGTCCCATGACGGCGTTTTTGCAAGCCACTACGACGAGGGACGGCTGACACGGATCTACGATCCGGTGGCCGAATGGTCGATTACCGCGACCCGCTCGATCGCCCGCTATCCGGAAATCGAGGCCGAGAGCGGGATCGATTTCTTCACTCCGAGCGGCTTCCTCGGCATCGTCGGATCGGAAGACGTCACCACCAGACCCGCGGTCACGCTGGCGCGCGAAAACGGCGGCAACACGACGACGATAGACGCGGCGGCGATGCGCGAGCTCTATCCCTTTCTCTCGCTGCCGAACGATTGCGCTGGAATCCGGGAAACCGAGACCGCCGGCCACATCAGTCCGCGCGCTCTGGTCAAGGCGCAGACCGCCCTGGCGGAGAAGAACGGTGCCGACGTGATCCGCTCGACGGTCACGGCGATCGACGTCAAGGGATCGAGCGTCGATGTCACCCTGGATGACGGCCGCGTCCTCGAGGCCGAACGGGTGCTGATCGCAACCGGCGGCTACACCACCGCCTGCAAGCTGCTGCCGCGACCGGTGTCGACCAGGGTCTATGCCCGCACGGTCGTGCTGTTCCGCGTCACCGACGCCGCCGCCGAGGTGCTCGAGCACATGCCGACCATCATCGACAAGTTCGCCGGGTCGTACATCCTGCCGCCGATCCGCTATCCGGACGGACATTCCTACGTGAAGATCGGAATCGGTACCGAGGCGGATGCCCAGCTCGGCTCGCGCGAGGAGCTCGACGCCTGGTTCAAATCCACCGGATCGGAACGCAACCGGCTCGAGTTCACCGACGTCGTAGAGCGGCTGATCCCAGTCCTGAAGGACTGTCCGGAACGCCACACAGATACTTGCGTGACCACCTACAGCACCTCCGGCCTGCCCTATATCGACTTCGTCGCGGGCGACCATCTCGCGATCGCGATCTGCGGCAACGGCAAAGGGGCCAAGGGGTCGGACGATTGGGGCTATGCCGCCGCGCGCCTGATGGAAGGCGGCGACTGGGACCACCCAATCCCGCGCTACAAGCTGAAGGCGGTGTTTTCCTGAAGCTCAGACCGCCATCGGCGTTCCGCGCGCCGTATCCACGCAGGCCGCCGCCACTGCATCCATGATCGCCTCGGCGTCGATGCCGTGGGTCTGGTAGAGATCCGGCAGGTCTCCTGACTGACCGAAGGTGGTCACGCCGAGCGGGAACAGCCGGCGGCCGAGAGCACTGCCGATCCAGCTGAGGTTGGCCGGATGGCCGTCCTGCACGGTCACGATGCGGACCTCCGGCCCGAGATCCCCCATCAGCTTTTCGAGATGCGATTTCGGCGCCTCCGGACGGCGGATGCGGGATTGCCAGCCGCTGTAGAGCCGGTCCGCACTGGTGACCGCGAGGACGCCGACGCCCGGTAGTTCCTCTTCCAGCATCTCGCAGGCCTGCAGCACTTCCGGCGCCACCGCACCGGTGAAGACGATCACAGCCGGGGCGTCATGGGCCGGCGCGCGCAGCCAGTAGCCGCCGGAAACGATATCGTCGCGCAGCTCCTCATCGATCTCGCGCTCCGGCTGTTGAAGCGGCCGGGTCGAAAGCCGGAGATAGACAGCTCCGCCGTCATCGGCCTGCATATGCGCGAAGCTCCAGCGCATGATCTCGGCGAGTTCGTCCGCATAGGCCGGCTCGAAGCTGGTCAGGCCGGGCTGCCCCATGCCGATCAGCGGCGTCGAGACCGACTGGTGTGCGCCGCCTTCCGGCGCGAGCGAGATGCCCGACGGCGTCGCCACCACCATGAAGCGGGCGCCCTGGTAGCAGGCGTAGTTCAGACTATCGAGGCCGCGCTGGATAAAGGGATCGTAGAGCGTGCCGACCGGCAGCAGGCGGGTGCCGAAAAGCGGTCCGGAAAGGCCGAGCGCCGCCAGCATGATGAAGAGGTTGCTCTCCGCGATGCCGAGCTCGAAATGCTGGCCACCGCCGTGACGCAGCCATTTCTGCGCCGATGCCACCTTCTCGTCGCGGAAGACGTCGTTCCGCATGTCGAGACTGAAGATGCCGCGCTGATTCACCCAGGGTCCGAGGTTGGTCGAGACCGTGACGTCGGGCGAGGTCGTGACGAGACGCGAGGCGAGCGCCGAATTGCCGCGCGCGAGTTCGTTAAGCACCGCGCCGAAAGCCTGCTGGGTCGAGGTCTTGGCCTGCCGCTTGATGGCGAGACTGTCCGGCAGCTCGACCTTGTCCGCCAGATGCACGCGCGAGCCGCCGCGATTGAAGGACACGCCGGCGACATAGTCGCGGACCTCTTCCTTCGGCATGGCGAGATGCGCGAACGGATCCCACTCACCACCCTCGGGCACACCCATACCGGAGCGGAACAGCTCCATCTGCTCCGGCGTCATCAGACCCGCATGGTTATCCTTGTGGCCCGCCAGCGGCGTGTTGAAGCCCTTCACCGTGTAGGCGATGAAACATTGCGGGCTGTCGTCCTCCACGCCGTGGAAGCTTTCCAGCACCGACTCCATGTCGTGCCCGGCGAGGTTTGTCATCAGCTCGTGCAGCGCCCTGTCGTCGTGATCGTCGAGGATCGCCTTGATCCCCTTCACCCCATGCAGGTCCTTCTTCAGGTGGTCCCGCCATGTTCCGGTTCCACCGGCCTGTCCCTTGAAGGTCAGCGCGCTGTAGAGATCGTTCGGGCACTCGTCGATCCAGTTCTCCAGCACGTCGCCGCCCGGCAGCTCGAACACGCGCTGCAGCTTCTTGCCGTATTTCAGCATGTTGACGTTCCAGTCGACGGTTCCGAAGAACTGCCGGATCTTCTGGAACAGCCCGTCGGAGACCACGCCGTCGAGGCTCTGGCGGTTGTAGTCGATCACCCACCAGAGATTCCGGACGTCGTATTTCCAGCCCTCGAGCATGGCCTCGTAGATATTGCCCTCGTCGAGCTCCGCATCTCCCATGATCGAGATCATCCGCCCCGCCGGCTGCTGCTGCAGGCCCTGATCCTGGATCAGGTGATGCAGCCGGACATAGTCCTGCACCATGGAGGCAAAGAGAGTCATGGCCACCCCGAGGCCGACGGAACCGGTGGAGAAATCCACCTCGTCCCGGTCCTTGGTGCGCGATGGATAAGACTGCGCGCCACCGAGCGCCCTGAAGCGTTCCAGCGCGGACTGGTCCTGCCGCCCCATCATGTACTGGATGGCATGGAAGATCGGGCTCGCATGCGGCTTCACCGCGACCCGGTCCTGGGGCTTCAGGACGTCAAAATAGAGCGCCGTCATGAGGGTCGCGACGGAAGCGCAGGAGGCCTGATGCCCCCCGACCTTGATGCCGTCGCGCGAGGGCCGGATGTGATTGGCGTTGTGGATCATCCACATCGCCAGCCAGAGGACTTTCTTCTCCAGCTCGCGCAGGGTCTCGATCTTGTTCTGCGGTTCCACCAGGCCCATTGCGGCCCCCTTCCGACGGTCGTTGATCGGGCGAATATGCTGCCCGCGAAATAATGTGTCGATAGGGGGCAGTGAATTCGCAACGATCAAACCAAAGTCATCTCCGCCGCCCGCAAGTTTGCGCGCGCCCGGGCAAAGGACGGAACTTTGTTTCGCGGGCAGGTTCGCGAATCAGGGAAGACGCTGCCGATGGCTCGGACATTTCTCCCTTGCTTGCGGCAGGACCGCAGAAATAGAAGGAAGCGGCAGGCTGGTCTGCGCAGTGGCCAAGGAGTCTCCGCACGGCCTCGACGCAGAAAACCGGTTCAACAAGGATAGGATTCGATGGCCCCGAAAGTTACAGCGATCACCACCTTCAACAGGAAGGGGCTGGAACAATATGGGCGCACTGCGATCAGCAGTTTTCTGCAGCACTGGCCGTCCGAGGTGGACCTCGTGGTCTATTCGGAAGGCTTCGATCTCGAGCCTGCGCAGCGTATCCGCAGCATTTCGCTGAACGAGGCCGCGCCGCGGCTTGTCACCTTCAAGAACCACTACAGCAAGCAGCCCATGGCAGCCGGTCATACGAAGACTGGCTACGACTACAATTTCGATGCCGTCCGCTTCGCGCACAAAATGTTCGCCATGTTCGCGGCCGCCGGGACACTCGAGACCGATTATCTGGTCTGGCTCGACGGCGACGTCGTCACCCAAGCGGACGTTCCCGAGAGCTTTATACCCCGGATCATGCAAGGCGTCTTCGCCGTCTATCTCGGGCGCAAGGGAATGCACAGCGAAACCGGCTTCCTCTGTTTCGATCTGCGCCATCCGGAAGCGAAGCCATTCTTCGAAACCATGGAACGGATCTACCTCACCGGGGAACTGTTCAAGCTGAACGCCTGGCACGACTGCGAGGTGTTCGATGTGACACGCACCGTCTTCGAAGCGCAGGGCAAGATCAGGACACGTGACCTTTCGGCAGACCTTGAGACCCTCGACCCGTTTTCGGAAAGCTGCCTTTCCGCCTATATGAGCCACTTCAAGGGCCAGCCGAAGACCGAGGACGGCGCCGAGGATCAGGGCTCGATCGAGACCTTGAACAATCCGCGCCGCTACGAGCAGATCCTGCGTCTGATCGACGCCTTCAAACCGGAAACGATCGTCGAGGTCGGAACCTGGAACGGGCGCCGCGCGATCGAGATGGCGCGTCAGGGGCTGCGCCGCAGGGACCGTATCCACTATACCGGATACGACCTGTTCGACGACGCGACTCCGGAAAACGACTCCGAAGAGCTGAACGGCAAGAGCCCTGTGACGCTGGCGGCGGTCGACGCTGCGCTCGCCGCATTCGAAACCGCCAATCCGGGGTTCAGCTATCGCCTCGTCCGCGGAAATTCGATCGCCACCCTGGAAGCCCAGCACGCCGATTTCTGCTTCATCGACGGCGGGCATGCCTGCGAGACGATCTCGCACGATTTCTCGAAGCTGAAAGGTTCGGACATCCTCGTGTTCGACGACTACTATCTGGACGGGGCCGATACCGGCGCGTTCGGATGCAACAAGCTGCTTGAAACCATCCCGCATCTTGTTCTTCCGGTCACCGACAGGTTCTCCAATGGCCTCGCCATAGCGCTCGCGGTGACGGCAACGCCGGCAAAGCTGGCCGAAATCAAATCGCTGTTTCCACATGCATCGGGCAGAAGCGTATGAAGACCGCTCTCATCACCGGCATCACCGGTCAGGACGGCGCCTACCTCGCCCGGCATCTTCTGAACGAAGGCTACAGGGTGGTGGGAACGCGCCGTCGCTCGGCAAGCACCAATACCTGGCGCCTCGACGAACTCGGCATCACCGACCGGGTCGAGATCGCAACCATCGAGATGCTGGAATTCGGGAGCATCCTCTCCGCCCTGCAGGAGAGCAAGCCGGACGAGATCTACAATCTCGCGGCCCAGAGCTTCGTCGGCGCCTCTTTCGGGCAGCCTATCTTCACGATGGAGGCCAACGCCGTCGCGGTCTACCGGCTGCTTGAATCCATCCGGATCGTCAACCCTGAGGCCCGGCTTTACCAGGCCTCCACCTCGGAGATGTTCGGCGGCATCAGCGCCGAAAGCCTGAACGAGACCTCCCGCTTCTATCCGAAGAGCCCCTACGCGGTCTCCAAGGTCGCCGCGCATATGGCGACGACGAACTATCGCGAGGCGCACGGGATGTTCTGCTGCAACGGCATCCTGTTCAATCATGAGTCCCCGCTCCGCGGCGCGGAATTCGTCACCCGGAAGATCACGACCAACCTCGCCCGGATCGCCCTCGGCGACGACCGGCCGCTCACGCTCGGGAATATCGACGCCCGGCGTGACTGGGGATATGCGGAGGACTATTGCCGCGGCATGCACATGATGATGACGCGCGGGACGGCGTCCGATTATGTGCTCGCCACCGGCGTCAGTATCAGTGTCCGGGACTTCTTCCAGCATGCCGCCGAGGCGCTCGGGATGGAGATCGTCTTCGAGGGCAAAGGCGCCGAGGAGGTCGCGCATGATCGCAAGTCGGGAAAATGCGTGCTCAGGATCGACCCGGGCCAGTATCGCCCGGCCGAGGTGAAGACGCTGATCGGCGATGCATCCAAGGCCCGGCGCGAGCTCGGCTGGGCTCCGGAGGTCGAGGTCGGCGGTCTCGCGGCCATGATGGCGCGGAGCGACCTCGAGAGATTGAAACGCGGAGCGACCTTACTCTAGCGCCGCGCGGCACCGGTCAGCGGATGCGGCAGTTTGCACGTCGAGGAGGCGTTGCCCGTGAATGACAGGATAAAATCCACCGACGACGCCCTCGCGGAGATCGCACAGTACGAACGAGGCATGCCGTTCTTCAAGATGCGGGTTGGCGACGCGGTCCTCCGCATCGCGGTCCCGAACCATAAGTGCCTTTATTTCGCGACGTCATACGAGACCCGCGAGGCCGAGACGAACGACTGGATAAGATCCTTCCCCGACGACGCGGTGTTTTTCGATGTCGGCGCCAATATTGGGATCTTCAGCCTCCTGGCATCCGTCTGGACGAACGCGCGGATCGTCGCCTTCGAGCCTCATTTCGCGAGTTACTACGCGATGGTCAGAACCCTGCTCGAGAACGGGCTGCAGCAGCGCGTGCGTGCCTTTCCCCTCGCGCTGACAGACCGATCCGAATTCGGCAGCTTCTTCGTTGCGGACAGCACCGCCGGAAAGAGCCTGAACCAGTTTGGCGCGCCGAACCCGCAATACCAGGCGACGGGAGACGAATTCATCGAGCTTGCCGCCGTATCGACGACGCTGGACCGGTTTGTCTCCGAGTCCGCGATCGTCCCAACCCATATCAAGATCGACGTGGACGGTCTGGAACTCGCGGTTCTGCAGGGAGCGCACAATACATTGGCGCATCCGTCAATGTCAGCGGTGATGGTCGAGCTGGAAGGCGAGGAACAGCCCCAGATCATCGACTTCATGCGTGACATGGGATATGCGCGCGTCAACGGGGGAACGCCGAACGCGATCTTCCTTCGCTCCTGATAGCGGACAATCAGGCGCTTGCCGGCACCTTGTCGTGATCCCGCTGTTCCCGCATCTGTTCGCGCCACATCGCCGCGTAAACACCGCCAGATGCGAGGAGGTCCGCGTGACTGCCCCGCTCGGCGATCTCGCCGTCGCGCAGCACGATGATCTCGTGCGCATCGATCACCGTCGAGAGCCGGTGTGCGATGACGAGCGTCGTGTAGTTCTGGCTGACCTCGGAGAGGCTGCTCTGGATCGCCTTTTCCGTCTGGCTGTCGAGCGCCGACGTCGCCTCGTCGAACAGGAAGATCTTCGGACGTTTCAGCAGCGTGCGGGCGATCGCGACGCGCTGCTTTTCCCCGCCGGATAGCTTCAGGCCGCGCTCGCCGACTGTCGTCTCGTAACCGTCCGGCAGGCTCGTGACGAAGTCGTGGATGCTGGCGAGCCTTGCCGCTTCCTCCACTTCCTCGCGGCTCGCCGAGGGACGGCCATAGGCGATGTTGTAGAAGATCGTGTCATTGAACAGCACCGTGTCCTGCGGAACGATGCCGATGGCGCGCCGCAAGCTGTCCTGGGTCACGGTGCGGATATCCTGCCCGTCGATCAGGATGGCCCCGTCGTCGATATCGTAGAAGCGGAACAGCAGGCGCGAGATCGTCGATTTGCCGGCGCCGCTCGGCCCGACCAGCGCGACGGTCTTCCCTGCCGGGACCTCGAAACTGATGCCTTTCAGGATCGGCCGCGCGGCGGAATAACCGAACTTGACGTCTTCGAAACGCACCTGCCCCTGGTCAACCACGAGCTCCTTGGCGTCCGGCGCATCCTCGATCTCGCGCTCCTCGTCGAGCAGGCGGAACATCTGCTCCATGTCGGTCAGCGATTGCTTGATCTCGCGATAGACGAAGCCGAGGAAGTTGAGCGGCAGGTAGAGCTGGATCAGGTAGGTGTTCACCATGACGAAATCGCCGACCGTCGCCCGGCCTGCCGCGATATCTCCGCCGGCGAGGATCATCACCAGCGTCAGCCCCGCGGCGATGATCCCGCCCTGCCCGACATTGACCAGCGAGAGGCTGGTGCGGCTCTGCACCGCCGCGTCCTCGTAGGAACGCATGGACTGGTCGAAACGCTCCTCCTCGTGCCGCTCGTTCCCGAAATACTTCACCGTCTCGTAGTTCAGCAGACTGTCGATCGCCCGCGTGGTCGCCCGGTTGTCCATCGAGTTCATTTTCCGGCGGAACTTCAGGCGCCATTCGGTGATCAGCGTGGTGAAGAGGATGTAGGAGCCGATGGTGCCGAAGGTGACCACCGCGTAGCGGTAGTCGAACATCGCCCAGAGAATGCCGCAGACCAGCAGGATCTCGAACAACGTCGGCAGGATGTTGAAGAGCATGAAGTTGAGCAGGAACTCGATCGCCTTCGTGCCGCGTTCGATGACCCGCGAGATCCCTCCGGTCTGCCGGTCGAGATGGAACCTGAGGGACAACTGGTGGAGATGCCGGAAGGTCTTCAACGCTGCCATCCGGATTGCACGCTGCGCGACCCGCGCGAAGAAAAATTCCCGGAGCTGCGCGAAGGCCTGCTGCCCGAGACGGGTCAGGCCATAGGCGACGATGATCCAGATCAGGACCGTGAAGTCGAACTTGTCACCGCCGGAAATCAGGTCGACGGCGTCTTTGTAGAGGATCGGGACATAGACCGACGCCCCCTTGGCGAGCGCGAGACAAAGCAGCGCGATCACCACCCGCGCCCGCATCTCGAACTGCCCCTTTGGCCAGAGATACGGCAGGAGCGTCTTCACCGTCTGGATATCGGCCGTCGCCGGAGCGTCGGATTCGGTGAGGTTCGCGGTCGGGCGACGGGGCATGAAATTTCCAGTCAGGCGGAAGGGAGCAGTACTGAGCCCCATATTTGTTCGATGAATATGGAACTATTATTCGCAGGCGCGAGTCCAGCGTCAACCTCGCGCCCGGCAGCGAGACTAGATCCTACACTTAGGGAAGTTGACGGCCCGGGACCGCGAATCCGTCGCGGAAAGAAACCGGTGCTGTCGAGTTTACCGCGAGCATCGCAGGAGCAAACCCGTCGGGTCAGGAGATGAGGCTCCAGTCCCCGGATGAGATGGCTCTGCTCTTAAGAGAGCCTCAGGAGGCGACGTTGAAGCTCTCGCCGCAGCCGCAGCGGCTGGTCTCGTTCGGGTTCTTGAAGACGAAGCCCGAATAATACTTGTCCTGCTGGAAATCCATCTCGGAGCCGAGGATGAACATGACCGAGGCCGGGTCGACGAAGATCGTCACGCCCTTGTCCTCAACCACATCCTCAAATTTCTTCCGCTCCTTGGCATACTCGACGAAATAGCTGAGACCGGAGCAGCCTTTCGCCTTCACGCCGACGCGCAGCCCGAGAACGCCGTCCTCCGGATTGGCCGCCATCAGGTCCTTGACCCTGCCGGCGGCTGCGTCGGTCAATGTGATCGGGGCTTTACCGGGTTGAAACATGATGTCTCTGTCCTCTGATGAGCCTGCCCTTTCAATATAATGATGAGGCAGATCAGTTTCTAGAACATGTTGAGGGCAAGGCGCGCTTCGTCGCTCATCCGTTCGGGATTCCACGGCGGGTCCCAGGTCAGTTCCACCTGCACGCGCCCGACGCCCTCCACGGAGGCCGCCTTCTCGGCGACGTCGATCGGAAGCTGTCCGGCCACCGGACAGGCCGGTGCCGTCAGGGACATCACGATCCGAACGTCTCCGTTCTCCGAAATGGCGATCTCGTAGATCAGTCCGAGCTCGTAGATATCGACCGGAATTTCCGGGTCGTAGACTTCCTTCAGCGCGAGAATGATCGCGTCTTCTTTGGCAACCGCAACGCCTGCAGCGAGCGGCTCGCCCCGTTCCGCGACGATCCCCTCTTCCGGCGGCGGAAGATCGAGGAAGTCGTGCATACCCGGACCATGCGGCATCATGCGAAAATCTCCCTCACCTTTTCGAGGCTGTCGGCGAGCGCGTCGATGTCCTGGCGCGTGTTGTACATGCCGAGGCTTGCACGGGCCATCGCCGGAACGTCGAACCGCTCCATTAGCGGCTGCGCGCAATGGTGCCCCGCGCGGACCGCGACGCCGGCCTGATCGATAATCGTCGAGATGTCATGAGGGTGCGCGCAATCCATGACGAAGGACAACACACTCGCCTTACCCGGTGCTGTGCCGATAAGCCTGAGGCCCTCGACGGAGGCGAGACGCTGGGTCGCGTATTTCAGCACGTCGGTCTCATGGGCGCCGATCGCCGCCATGCCGATCTTCTCGACATAATCCACCGCCGCTCCGAGACCGACCGCCTGGACGATCGGCGGGGTCCCCGCCTCGAACTTGTGCGGCAGGTCCGCCCAGGTCGATTTCTCGAAGGTGACGGTATTGATCATGTCCCCGCCGCCCTGCACCGGCGGCATCTTCTCCAGCACTTCTTCCTTGCCGTAGAGGATGCCGATCCCGGTCGGGCCATAGAGCTTGTGACCGGAGAAGGCGTAGAAGTCGCAGTCGAGATCCTGCACGTCGACCGGCATGTGGGTCACGCCCTGGGCGCCGTCGACCACAAGCACCGCACCAGCCTTGTGCGCCAGCGCCGCGATCTCCTTCACCGGCAATACTGTGCCGAGCACGTTGGAGACATGGGGAACGGAAATCAGCTTGGTCTTCTCGGTGATCAGCGCCTCGAGATCGGCGATATGGAACGCCCCCTCGTCGTCGACGTCGACGACCTTGAGCGCCAGGCCCTTCTCGTCCCGCACCATCTGCCACGGCACGATGTTGGAATGGTGCTCCATCGTCGTGATGATGATCTCGTCGCCTTTCTCGAGAAAGGCGCGGGCGTAGGAATGCGCCACGAGATTGAGCGCGTCCGTCGTGCCGCGGGTATAGATCACCTCGTGACTGTGGCGGGCATTGATGAAGCGCTGCACCTTTTCCCGGGCACCCTCGTAGCGCGCGGTCGCCAGCTCGCTCAGATAATGCAGTCCGCGATGCACATTCGCATACTCGGCCTCGTACATCCGCGTGACCGCCTCGATGACCTGCCGCGGCTTCTGCGCCGACGCGGCGGAGTCGAGGAAGACCAGCGGCTTGCCGCGGACTTCCGTCGAAAGGATCGGAAAATCCCGGCGGATCGCTTCGACGTCGTAGGCCAGCTCGTTCATCACGCAGCATCCTCCCGAGCAATCCGCTCGGCCAGCCAGTCGGAGATCTTCTCGCCGAATGCGCGGGCGACCTTGTCGACCCGGATCTCGTCCAGCGCGTCGCGCAGGTAAGCCTCGATCAGCATGTTGCGCGCGTCGTGCTCGCTGATGCCGCGAGCCTTCAGGTAGAAGAGCTGCTCGGCATCAAGCTCGCCCACGGTCGCACCATGGCTGCACTTGACGTCGTCGGCATAGATCTCCAACTCCGGCTTGCTGTCGATCTCGGCCTTGCGGGAGAGCAACAGTGCGCGGTTCATCTGGTATCCGTCGGTCTTCTGCGCAGGGCGCTGCACCAGGATCTTGCCTTGGAAGACGCCGCGGCCGTTCTCGTCCAGAACGCCCTTGTAGATCTCACGCGACTCGCTGTTCGGCTTCGCATGCTCGATGAAGGTCGTGTTGTCGAGATGCTGGTTCGCCGCCGCCATGTAGACGCCGTTCACCGCATAGAGGATCTCCGAGCCGTCGAGCTTGCTGCGGATCTCGTTGCGGGCGAGCTTCGCGCCGCAGGAAAGGGCGAAATTGTCGTAGACCGTCTTCTCGCCGCAAAGCACGTGGGTCATGGCGACGTGGTAGGCCTCGCGGGACTCGTTCTGCAGCTTGTAGTGATGAAAGACCGCCTCGTTCTCGACCGTCACATGGGTGACAGAATTGGAGAAGTAGCCGCCCTCGCCGACATGGCTTTCGACCACGGTAGCCTTGGCGTTCGGGCCGACCCAGATCACGTTGCGCGGGGCGAAAGCGGTATTTCCAGTCCCGATCGAGATGATGTGAATCGGCTTGGCGATGTCGGCGTCCTTGGCAATTTCGATCAGCACGCCGCCGGTGATGCCGGCCGTGCTGAGCGCCGCGAGCGGCAACCCGTCGATCGCGCTTTCGTCCTGCAGGGCATGCATGGTCACGCCGTCCTTGTATTGCAGCGCGTCCGCCAGCGGCGTGACCAGCAGGCCAGCCGGCAGCCTGTCGAGGTCCAGCCGGCTCTCGTCGAGACGGCCATTCACCAGGACGATCTCGATACCCTCGATCCCGGCGATCCTGTCGCGCGGGATATCCACCGTCTCGGCACCCTTTGCCGGAGGGCTGAACTCCACGCCGCCGAGGCTTCGCAGGCTGGTATATTTCCAGGCCTCGGTCCGGTTCGTCGGCAGCCCAAGTTCCGCGAAGCGGGCGGCGCCGGCTTCGGTGACTTTCCCGAACCATTCGGGCGCACCGTCGAGCGCCGCGGCACCGAAAGCCTTCAGCAGCGGATTGTCATGTGCCATGTCGTTCGGCATCTCTCGCTCTCCGATCCGGTCAGGCGGCCTTGCCGGTGAAATCGGCGTAACCCTTTTCCTCGAGCTCCAGGGCCAGTTCCTTGCCGCCGGACTTCTGGATCTTGCCGTAGGCCATGACATGCACATGGTCCGGCTGGATATAGTTCAGCAGGCGCTGATAGTGGGTGATGACCAGCATGGAGCGGCCCTGATCGCGCAGCGCGTTGACGCCGTCGGCGACGATCTTCAGCGCGTCGATATCGAGACCGGAATCGGTTTCGTCCAGCACGCAGAGCTTCGGCTCCAGCACCGCCATCTGCAGGATCTCGTTCCGTTTCTTTTCGCCGCCCGAGAAGCCCACATTGACGGCGCGCTTCAGCATGTCGTCGCCCATCTCCAGCGACTTCGCCTTTTCGCGCACGAGCTTCAGGAACTGCATCGCGTCAAGCTCTTCCTGCCCGTTGTACTTGCGCTTGGAATTCAGCGCCTCGCGCAGGAAGGTCATGCTCGGCACGCCCGGGATCTCGACCGGGTACTGGAAGGCGAGGAACAGGCCCTCGTTGGCCCGCTCGTCCGCTTCCAGATCCAGCAGGTCCTTGCCGTCGAAGGTCACGGAGCCTTCGGTCACCTCGTAACCGTCGCGGCCCGCAAGCACGTAGGACAGCGTGCTCTTGCCGGAGCCGTTCGGCCCCATGATCGCATGCACCTCACCCGGCTGGATGGTCAGGTCGATCCCCTTGAGGATTTCCTTGCCTTCCTCTTCCAGCGAAGCGTGCAGGTTCTTGATTTCCAACAGAGCCATGTCTCTCTCCGAGCGTATTCTTATTTGATGATGTGGCGCGTCAGCCGACGCTGCCTTCCAGACTGATACCGATAAGCTTCTGCGCCTCGACGGCGAATTCCATCGGCAGTTCCTTCATGACTTCCTTGCAGAAGCCGTTGACGATGATCGAGACCGCATCCTCTTCCGAAAGACCGCGCTGGGCGCAGTAGAAGAGCTGGTCCTCGCTGATCTTCGAGGTCGTCGCCTCGTGCTCGACGCGGGCCGTCGGGTTGCGGGATTCGATATAGGGCACCGTGTGGGCGCCGCACTGATCCCCGATCAGCAGACTGTCGCACTGGGTGTAGTTGCGCGCATTCTCGGCCCCCGGAAGGATCTTCACCAGGCCGCGATAGGTGTTGTCGGCCTTCCCGGCGCTGATGCCCTTGGAGATGATGGTCGACTTCGTGTTCTTGCCGATATGAATCATCTTGGTGCCGGTATCGGCCTGCTGCGCATTGTTGGTGATCGCGACCGAATAGAACTCGCCGACCGAATTGTCGCCCTGCAGGATGCAGCTCGGATATTTCCAGGTAACGGCGGAGCCGGTTTCGACCTGGGTCCAGGAGATCTTCGAATTGTCGCCGCGGCAGGCACCGCGCTTGGTCACGAAGTTGTAGATGCCGCCGGCTCCGGTCTCGTCGCCCGGGTACCAGTTCTGCACCGTCGAATACTTGATCTCAGCATCCTTCATCGCGACCAGTTCGACCACAGCGGCATGGAGCTGGTTCTCGTCGCGCTGCGGGGCGGTGCAGCCTTCGAGGTAGGAGACGTAGGAGCCTTCCTCGGCGACGATCAGGGTGCGCTCGAACTGGCCGGTGTTCTCCGCGTTGATGCGGAAATAGGTCGAGAGTTCCATCGGGCAGCGCACGCCCTTCGGGATGTAGACGAAGGAACCGTCGGTGAAGACCGCGCAGTTCAGCGTCGCGAAGTAATTGTCGGAGTACGGGACCACCGAGCCGAGATATTTCTTCACCAGCTCCGGATGCTCCTGGATCGCCTCGGAGATGGAGCAGAAGATGACACCGTATTCGGCCAGCTTCTTGCGGTAGGTGGTCGCGACGGAAACGGAGTCGAAGACTGCGTCGACGGCAACGACGCCGGCGAGCACTTCCTGTTCCTTCAGCGGAATGCCGAGCTTCTCGTAGGTCTTGAGCAGTTCCGGGTCGACCTCGTCGAGGCTTTTCGGCCGCTCCTTCATCTTCGGCGCGGCGTAGTAATAGATGTCGCTCAGATCGATCGGCGCATACTCGACCTTGGCCCAGTCCGGCTCTTCCATGGTCTTGAAATGCTCATAGGCCTTGAGGCGCCATTCCAGCATCCATTCCGGTTCTTCCTTCTTCGCCGAAATGAAGCGAATGACCTCCTCGCTGAGGCCCTTCGGCGCCATTTCCGACTCGATGTCGGTGACAAAGCCGTACTTGTACTTCTCGGTACCGAGTTGTTCGACCTGTTCGATTGTCTCGACAGTTGCCGCCATGTCTCTGTGTCCCGTGTCCTAAAGCGTCAAATCAAAAACCAAATGCCCGTCAGCTCTCGGCGACAGCCGGGCTCCGGGAGCCTTCCCGCACGGCCGGCCGTAGCGGGAACATTTCCGTCGGGTCCAGCAGATCGGCCAGCGTCACTTCTTCGAGCGCCGCACGCACCGCCTGGTTGACCCGGTCCCAATTACCGCTGATCGGGCAGGAGTTGCTGACCTCGCAACCGCCGTCGCCCTCCTCGACACAGGCCGTCAGCGCGATAGGGCCGTCGATCGCCTGGACGATCCGCGCCACGGTGACCTGCTCCGCCGTCACGTCAATTGAGTAACCGCCATTGGCGCCTCGGTGGGAGGTCACGAGCCCGGTTCCGGCGAGTATCTTCAGCAGTTTGGAGACCGTCGGAAGCGGAATGGCCGTGCTGTCCGACAGCGCCGCCGCGGTCCGCACCCGGCCCGGCTCGCGCGCCATCTGGCCAAGCACCACGACCGCGTAGTCGGTCATTTTGTTGAGTTTCAGCATCGCGTCGCCCCGAATTCGGACTAATTTTGTCCCATTAATTAAACCTGCGGGGAGATAAATCAACCGCAATCTGCGGGCTGACGGCAAAATTTTTGAAAGGTTCTAATTCCGGGGAGGCACCGGAGATGTGCCACAATCCGCGCAACCATGCGAGCGATTTATTGCAGGATACGCGGCCGCGTATACCGTTGCGCCGGGCTGCCTCAAATCAATCAAGAAGACCGTCCAGACCCGTCATGACCTCGCCCCAGAACCAGTCGCAACCGCTCCTCGCCGTCCTCTGGATGATGGGCGCGCTCGCCTCCTTCACTTCGATGGCGGTCGCCGCGCGGGAGCTGACGCAGGAACTCTCGGTCTTCCAGATCTCCTTCATGCGCTCGGCGATCTGCCTCAGCCTGCTGATGCCCTTCGCCATCCGGCTCGGCTGGCAGCAGATGAAGACGCCGCACCTGAAGACGCATCTCTGCCGCAATGTCATTCATTTCGCCGGACAGTTCGGCTGGATCTACAGCGTCGGTGTTCTGCCGCTTGCCGCTGTCTTCTCGCTCGAGTTCAGCGCCCCCCTCTGGACCGCCATCCTCGCCGCCATCCTGCTGAAAGAACGGGTGACGCGGACCCGCGCGATCGCGATCGGGCTCGGCTTCGCCGGCATCCTCGTCATCCTCCGTCCCGGTTCCGAGATGATGCAGCCTGCCTCCTTCATCGTGATCGGTTCCGCGATCTGCTTCGCCTTCACCTATGTCTTCACCCGCGGCCTCGCCGCCACCGAAAGCGCGTTCAAGATCATCTTCTACATGAATCTGATCCAGCTCCCGATCGGGCTCGTGCCCTCCATTCCCGTCTGGATCACGCCCAGCATCGACATGGCGCCTTTCATCGCCATCCTCGGGATCTGCGGCATCACCGCGCATTACAGCGTGGCGCGGGCAATGGCCCATGCCGACGCCGCAGTCGTCAGCCCGCTTGATTTCCTGCGCCTTCCTCTTATCGCGGTGATCGGTTACCTGCTCTACCAGGAGCCATGGAACCCGTACGTCCTGCTCGGCGGTGCGATCACCTTTTCCGGAAATCTGCTCAACATCTGGACGGAACAGAAAGCTCACCGGAAGACCGCCATGCCGGTCCTCGACACGACCGAAGCCGCCCGGGAACGCGACACATAAACTGGCACGAATCCTGAATCGCCTTTATCCGCAATCAAATTAACAATAAAATCACCCGAATTCCGGGAAAGGCACTCGGCCAGGATGCGTCGAAACAAGAATCTAGAGATCCTGACCCTTCGCGAAGGGTCATGGGCCATCGAAGGTGCCGCGCGCGATATCGAAAGCGCGGAGAAGACCGCCATGCAGTTCATGGCGCGCGCCGGCGTCATGGGTGTCCGTGTGGTCAAGGAATCCCTCAAGGACATCCGCAATCCGGCACCAGGCGACATCCTGTTCGAAAAACTCCGTGCAACCGGCGGCGGCGATCAGATCGCCGTCGGCGAGATCGGCAACACCCCTCCGGTCTGCGAGGATGTGGAGGAACTCTTCCACGGCGCGGGCCGCAAGACCATCAACCGGCTGTTCCGCGCCTATCTCGACAAACAGGGCGTGACGCCGACCGAGGTCATGCACAATGCCCGCGAGATGAAACGCGCCATGGACTTCCAGTCCATGCTTCCATCGGCCGTCGCCAGAGTCGCCCAGCTCCAGTCGCGGGGCGAGGATGGCGGAGCCACGGGCGCCCGACGCGACGCGCTCTACGGGTTTGTAGAGAAGATCAGCGAACGCGCCAAGAACGCGGAAAGCAAGAAGCTGCCGTCGATCGAAAAGGACGGGATCAACGAATCCATCGAACGCATCAACAAAGCGGCGAACGGAGAGGCCCCCGGCTATCTCTTCCGCGTCGCGGCGAGCCGAGACCTGGTCGGCAAGCGCAACTGGTGGGACAAGTTCGCGACCTCCGTCGGCTGGGCGGAAGCGTGCGAGTCCGACCCCGCTCTCGCCAATCTCGACTGGTTCATCAGCGATGCCCTCAGCAACGCGGAAGTCCTGCAGGATCTGCTCGGCGAACAGGACAGTCTCGCGGGTGCCCTGATCACGCTCATGGAGATCGCTGACGGCGTCCGCGAGATCAACGAAGAGAAAGCCGGCAACCCGGAGAACATCGAGGCGACGGCACTCAAGATCAACAAACTGTTCCGCAAGGCGAAGCTGCCAGAGTCCAAGCTCGCGGTTATGGACCGGGTCTGCCGCCAGCTGCAGGGTTCCGGAGCACTGACCAAGGACAAAGAAGACGAACCGAAGGTGTTCCGGGAAATGCTGCAGAAGCTGATCCCGGGAACCGAACTCGTCGGAGGCCCCGAGATGGCGGAGGCGATCACGCACCGCCAGTCCCACATCATCAACAAGGGCGGCGAAGGCGGCCTGAAGGCGGCAACCGCGAGCGTCCTGCCGGCCCTGCGCGATCCTGGCCGCAAGGCAGGGTACCTGCTCGCCCTGTTCGAGAGCGATCTCGGGCGCAGCATTCTGAAAGACGAGATCGAGCATCATCTCAACGGGCTCTTCATGACGCCCGCGTCGGTCAACCAGATCGTCCGCAGCTCGGTCGCGCCGAACAAGAAGATGGAGAAGGTCACCTCGATCTTCTACCGGATCCAGAACTCGAACCTGCCCGACGCGCGCAAGCAGCAGCTGACCCAGCATCTCGACGAGTTGCTGGCGACCTATATCGTCGACGGCCGCATCCTCGACCGTGTCGACGATCCGGACAAACCGCTCCATATCCGGGCCTTCATGCTGGTCAGCATGTGCCAGCCCGAAATGCTTCCCGACGGCAAGGCGTCAAAACTCGCGCGGGAAATCATCGTGAAGCATTTGCGCCGGCCGAATTTCGAGACCGAGCTCGTGGCACAGGTCCCGGACCCGGCGAAGAAGGAAAAGATCCTCCGGGACTTCCACGTCCAACTGCAGCGCAGCGGATTTTTCGGCTGACCCTGCCGGACAGGACGATATTCCGGAAAGGCGCTAGTCCCCGCCCCGGTTGAGGAACTCGTGCAGCTGCTTTTCGCCGATCCCGCAATTATACCCGCCGGGGCCCCTACCGAGCGCGGCGGGCAGAGCGCGGACCGGTTTCTCCGGCACAAGCCCCGCGACCTCGAGGATCATCTTGCGGCGCACCGCCGAGGCAAAGGATTTGATCCCCTTGGCGGCGATCACAAAGGCACCGTCGCCGCCGATGACGCATTCCTCGTAATAGACATCGAGATCGTCGAGTTTCGGGAAGCCGTAGGGCGACGGCCGCTCGTTCAGGATCGGCAGGGCATTGATCACCAGCCCCGCGGCGATCGCCCGGTCCCGCGCCTCGTCCACACGGGCCCCACTGTTGTTCGGCCCGTCTCCGGAGATATCGATCACCTGTCTTTCCGCAAAGAAACGCGGGTCCTGGAACATCTTGACCGCAAAATCCAGCATGTTGCCGATCGAGGTGCGACGGCCGGCCATATGCGCCCGGACGGAGAGGTTCTCCGCGAAATCATAGGCCGCCTGCTTGCTGTCGATCAGGGTCCAGTCAAGCAGCACGCGCTGATGGGTGCCGCCGGCCCACTCGACATATGAGAGCGCGATGCGACCGAGCTGTCCCGAGAGGATGGTATTGATGACGGCATCGTCCTTGAGGGCCTCGACATAGCCGTCGCGCTGCAGTCCGCCTTCCCAGAAATCGATCGATCCCGAGACGTCGACGGCGAGCAGAAGCTTCAGATCGACCAGCTGCGGACCGGTCTGGGGCAGGCTTTGGGCAAGAGAAGCAGCAGGCAACAGGAAGAGCGCAGCGAGCGCACCGATCGCGGATTTACGCCAAACACCGATAAAACGCGCAAGCGGCATATCAGGTGACCTCCACCCGTATTAGCGCGCATTTTCGGGCGGAGAGGCAAGCCTATGTTGAGAGGAACTCCCTCAAGAGTCCGTTATAAGCCTCCGGCGCTTCCATGTAGGGAGCATGTCCGACCCCCTCTATCCGCACATGTCGCCCGGCGGGATAGAGCGCGGCCAGCGCTTCCGACTGGCGATGGGACACCACCTTGTCGCCCGCGCCGGAGATCAGCAGAACCGGGCAGCGGATCGCGGGCGCCACCGGGCGGGTATCGGCGTGATGAAGCATGGTCGCACAGGTCCTCAGCCCCGCAGCGGTTACCCCGCGGGCAATCTCCTCGACCGTCGCCCGGACCGCTTCCGGTGCGCCGTCCGCAACCATCATGCCGGAGCGCTGCGCGGCGTAGGCCGCACTGCCTTCCTTCTCCAGCGCGGCAATACGCGTCGCGTAACTGGCGGACAGCGGCTCGCTTGCCGGCTTGGCGCTGCCGGAATGAGTACAGGAGAGGATCATGTGCTTGACCCGCTCGCCGCCCTCGCCTGCCACCGCCTGCGCGACGATGCCGCCCATGGAATGCCCGATGACGGAAAAACCGCCGACCCCGAGATGATCCATCAGCGCAAGGGCTAGGGTCGCGAACGCCGTCTGGTCCGGGCCGATCACCATGGTTTCGCCATAGCCCGGCGCGTCCCAGCCGATAATGCGCCAACTATCCGAGAGCGCTGCATACTGCGCCCGCCAGGTCGCCGAATTACCGCCGAGACCATGCAGTGCCAGCAGCACGGGCTTGCCCGAACCGGTGCCGGCCTCGCGATACGAGATATGCCCGGCCGGGGTATCGACCCGCTTCCGCTCAGGTTCTTTCGCCATGACCGTCTCCCTCGGCAGCGCCGGACTCTGAAAATCATTGATTCTTGGGTCATTATGCCAGCATTCCGGCGCGGATAAACGCGCTGACTGCCCCTCCTCTCATTCCATACGAGAACAAGCGCGCATGGCCCGCGATCCGTCGTATCATCCGGCAAAACGGGGAGTAACCATGCAGGACATCGTCGAACTTTCGCGCCTGACTTTCGTCATGGACATGCTGGCGGCGGTGGCCTTCGCGATTTCCGGCTCGCTCGTCGCCTCGCGCAAGGGGCTCGATATTCTCGGCTTCATGTGGCTCGCCATCCTGACCGGCGTCGGCGGCGGCACGGTTCGCGATCTCGTGCTTGACGTGCCCGTCTTCTGGGTCGCCGATCCGTCCCACGTGATCGCCTGCCTGATCACCGCGACGGTGATGTTCTTCATCGCGCCGAAAGTCGAGTCCCGGATCCGGCTGGTGCTATGGTTCGACACACTGGGGCTGGCCTTCGTCACCGTGGTCGGCACGGTCAAGGGGCTCGATCACGGCACCGGACCGCTCATCGCGGTGGTCATGGGTGTGGTGACGGCCTCGGTCGGAGGCATCGTGCGCGATGTGGTCGGCAACGAGGAAAGCATCATCCTCCGCCGGGAGATCTACGTCACCGCCGCAGCCCTCGGAGCGATCACCTATGTCGCACTGGCAGGTCTGGCGATCGGGCGGCTGGAGGCGGCTGTGGCCGCCTTCCTTGTCACTTTCGCCGTCCGCGCGATGGCAATCACCTTCGACTGGTCGATGCCGAGCTATTACCGCAAGCCGAAGACGATCGACGAATACCGCCAGAGCCGAGAGGGCTGACGCTCAGCCGCGCCCGGCCGAGTGATATTCAGCGTTCGGCATCATGTGCACGGCGCTCGCCACCCGGTTCGACATGTTGAAGAAGCCGGCGACATTGGCGATATCCCAGATGTCGCGATCGGCGAACCCGGCGTCGCGCAGCGCCTGCCGGTCGGCCTCTTCCATCTCCCAGGGAGACCGGGTCAGCTTCTCGACGAACGCAACCATCGCCCGCTGCCGCGCGTCGAGACCGGCGTACCGGTGATTGAAGGCGAGCGCCTCGCCAAGCTCCGGCTGGCCGGACAGCTCGCGCACCGCAGCACCGTGGGCGACAAGGCAATAGAAGCAGTGATTGATCGAGGAGACGACGACCGCGATCATCTCCCGCTCCAGCTTGCTGAGACCGGAAGGGCCGAGCATCAGCGTGTTGTAGAGCGAGGTGAAGCCTTTCAGATGCCCGTCGTCGGAGCTGTAGGCCTTGATGACGTTCGGCACCAGACCAAGCTTCTCCGCGCAGAGATCCCAGTATTTCCGCGTCTCTGGCGACAGATCGTCCGCATCCGGGACCGGCAGCCCGATTTCCAGGGCATGCACTTTTTCCTTGCTCACTCTTTCCTCCTGTCAGTCCGATCCGTCCAGCGCCGCCAGCTCACCGAGCGTGACCGGCTTGATGGGCGGGCGGATCCGGTAATAACCGATCCGCTCCGGGGATTCCCCGCGCGCATCGGCAAGAATTTCGGTCACGGTAAGACCGCACATGCGTCCCTGGCACGGCCCCATGCCGGCGCGCAGGAAGGCTTTCGCCTGGTTCGGTCCCGGTGCACCGAGGGCGGCAGCATTGCGGATGGCGGCAGCGCTCACTTCCTCGCAGCGGCACACCGTCACGTCTCCGTCCAGCCGGGCGATCCAGTCCGGCGGCGGGAACATCGCGTCGAGCAGAGGCCGGACGGCGAGTTCCGCACGCAGCGCGTCCCGCGCCTTGACGATCTCGACATCGCCGGAGGGACGGTTGACCGCACCGCAGCGCTCGGCGATCTCGAGCGCCGCGATGCGTCCCGAATGGACCGCCGCCATCGCGCCGCCGATGCCGCCCCCATCCCCGGCGACGAAAACGTTGTCGACGCTGGTCTCGCCGCGATCGCTGAGATCCGGTCGGAAACAACGCTGCGCCGCGTCCCAGTGATGCTCGCAGCGCAGCAGCCGGGTCAGCTGCGGGTTCGGAACGACGCCTTCGTGCAGCAGCAGGTGCGCGGCCTCGAGTTCCACCGGCATGCCAGCGCTCCGGAAACGCACGCGCTCAAGCCGTTCAGCGCCTTTCGCGGCGAGGTCGGTGACGGCCCGGTAAACCGGTATCCCGGAAACTCCTAGCTGCCGCTTCAGCCTGTGGCCCTTGAGCAGCGTGCGCCAGCCGAGCATAGCTTTCGGCAGATGCGGCAGACCGCGGAGATAAGCGCCCGGCGGCGTGGTTTCCAGCAAGGCGGCGATCTTGATGCCGGCGGCGACGCACTGCGCGGCAAAGAGCAGCAGCAAGGGGCCGCTCCCAGCCAAGAGCAGCGATGGCTCCGGATAGAGACCGGAGCTTTTCAGCAGCGTCTGCGCCGCACCGACCGTCATCACGCCGGGCAGCGTCCATCCGGGCACCGGGACCGGACGTTCCATCGCGCCGGTGGCGATCAGCAACGCGCGCGCCGTGAACTGCCGGGTCACCCCGTCCCAGGCGACCGTCAGGCTCTTGTCGCCGTCGTCAGGGCTGTCGACGTGCCAGACGGACGCGCTCGGCCAGAACTGCGCGCCCGAAGCCTCGAAACGCGCGGCAAGCTTCGCACCGCTCGCATAATCCTCGCCGAGAATAGCGAGATTTCCCGGGCGCGCGCCCGCGTTGCGGCCGATCGCGCGCCAGATCTGCCCGCCCGGGGCCGGCTGCTCGTCCACCACAATGACAGAAAGTCCGGCGTCCCGCGCCGTGACCGCCGCAGACATCCCCGCCGGACCGGCGCCGATGATCGCAAGGTCAAACCGGGTCATCGTCCGCCTCCCCCGGCAACCCCGGCGCGCCCTGCTGGCGCCGGACCCGCATCCCGTCCCGCACCTCGACCAGGCAGCTCTGCCGGTTCGGCACGCCGTCGATCTCAACCAGACATTCGAAACAGACGCCCATCATGCAGTAGGGCGCGCGCGGCGCTCCGCTCTTCGGCGTCGTCCGGGTCGTGCCCGCACCCGCAGCCATAAGCGCCGCGGCGACAGAGTCGCCCTCGAGCGCGCTCACCTGCTCGCCCTCAAAGAGGAAGCGTACTTTCCGTCCCTTCTGTTCAGGCAGCCGGCGCAGCATCGAACCTCTCCGGAGAAAAGGCGGCGAAGCGCGCGTTGAACCCGCCGCGAAGGATAACCGGCGCGAGTTCCATCGCATGTGCCGCAGCCAGCGTGACGCCGCTGTGGCAGGAAATGCTGAAGGCGCCGGGCATCGTCTCGCTCTCCCGGTAGATCGGGAAGCCGTCCGGAGACATCACCCGAAGCGCGCTCCAGGTACGGACGATCCGGGCGTCCTTCAGGACCGGAAAGCAGCGGATGATGGAGCGGGCAATCTCGCCGAGTTTCGCCGGATTGATGCGCGTGCTGTAGCCCGCATCCTCCTTCGAATTGCCGAAATTGATCGTGCCGTCGGCGGTCTGCCGCGCATTGACGAGAAGCGTCGGGATCACGGGCTGCATCCGCTCCGTGAT
The DNA here is from genome assembly GCF_017640745.1 of Nisaea sp. Lineage (GTDB taxonomy): Bacteria > Pseudomonadota > Alphaproteobacteria > Thalassobaculales > Thalassobaculaceae > Nisaea. Next base: position 136,115 of record NZ_JAEPQA010000005.1, read on the forward strand.
CAGGATATGGCCCCGGTTCGGCTCGACCGGGATCGTGAGCCCGACCATCTCCGCCAGCCACTTGTTGGCGAGCCCGGCGGCGATCACAACCTTGCCGCCCCGGAACGTCCCGGCCTTGCCGGAGACGCTGAAACCGTCCCCGTCCTTCTCGATCTTCCGCACCTGCGCGCCGCTGACATAGAGTGCACCGAGCGCCTGCGCGCCGCCATGCAGGCCGCGCAGCAGATAAAGCGGGTTCACGTGGCCGTCGTGGGGAGAATAGCTCGCGCCCGTGACCTCCGGTCCGATCAGCGGCAGCATCTTCCGGACCTCTTCGCGGTCCAGCATCACCCGATCGTTCTCGCCGACTCCCGGCTGGTTGTGCATGCGGCGGATCTCGTCCTCGTTGGCGCGGAAATCCTCCTCGCCGAGGCAGAGTTCCAGCCCGCCCTCCTGCTTCAGTTCGATATCGGTTCCGTCGCCGCCGCGGATCGTGTCGGCAAAGCTCCGGTAGAGATCCTTCGAGCGCCGGGTCCAGCTGGCATATTCATGCATCCCGTCGCCCTTGCCCTGCACCCAGACGAGCCCGAAATTGCCGCGCGAGGCCCTCAGCGCGACATCGCCCTCGTCGAGCATCGTGACGGACGCCCCCTCGCGGGCGAGCCCGTAGGCGACGGCCGCGCCGACCAGCCCGCCGCCGACAACGATGACGTCACTGGCGCCGGTCATCGCATGGTCAGTCGAGCAGCGCTTCGAGATCGGCCTGGACCGCCTTGTCGAACCCGATGAGACGGATCTCGCCGAGATCGATGACCGGCCGCTTGACCAGCGAGGGATGGCTCGCCAGCAGCGCCGGGGCGGTCGTATCGGTCACGCTTTCCTGGATCGCGGGATCGAGCTTCTTCCAGGTCGTGCCGCGCTTGTTGACGACTTTCTCGACACCGAGTTCTTCGATCCAGCCCGCGGCCCGTTCCGCCGTCAGGCCGCCCTTCTTGAAATCGTGGAAGCTGTATGTGACGCCGCGCGCATCGAGCCATTTGCGGGCCTTCTTCACCGTATCGCAGTTCGGAATGCCGTAGACCGTAATCATCGCCTCAGTTCCTTTCCATGCGCGCCGGCAGATCGTCCACCGTCGCGAGCAAGACGTCGACCAGGCTGCGGCCGAGGGTCTTCGAGCGCTCCCCGTCCCAGCCATGCACCGGATCCGGCTGGTTGTCGGCGTCCTTGAACGGCATTTCCAGCGTCATGGAGAGCGCGCCGAGCCTGTTCGCGATATGCCCGGTCGAGGTGGTCAGATTGCCCTTGCCCGGCGCCGGTTTCGGATAGCCGTACGCCGTCTGGAAATCCGGGTTCATCGCCGCGTAGACCGCCTGGAACCGGTCCAGCATGGTAACATGCGCCTCCGATATCCCCGGCACGCCGTAGCTTCCGGCGATGAAGTTATAGGGAATCGCCTCGTCCCCATGAACGTCGAAGGAGAGGTCGATGCCGCGCTCGGCCATCGCCTCCAGCACGCAGAGCACTTCCGGGCTCTTCTCCCGGCTCGGTTCCGCCCATTCGCGGTTGAGGTTCACCCCGAGCGCATTGGTCCGGAGATGCCCGCGCTTGCTGCCGTCTGGGTTCATGTTCGGCACCGCATAGATCACCGCCTTTTCCAGCAGCGCCCGGCTGGTGCCGTCGGCGGGGTCGAGCAGGCGCTCGATGAAGCCTTCCATGTACCATTCCGCCATAGGCTCGCCCGGATGCTGACGGGCGAAGACCCAGAGCTTCTTCTTCCCCTCGGACGGCGTGCCGATGGTCAGCAGGTCGATGGTCTGCAGGTCGTGCGTCTCGCCGATCACTTCGGCGGTGCAGCGCGGGGAGCCCTGCGCGGCGGCGATCAGGTCCTGGTGCCGCTCCATCGAATAGGGCTGGAAATAGGCGTACCAGACATAATCCGCCTCCGGCACATGCCGGATCGTCAGTTCGGTGCCGTCATAGGAGGTCGGCACCCGGAACCAGGTCTCCCGGTCGTAGGAGGCGCAGGCGCGGTAATTCTCCCACCCTTTCGGATAGCTCGAGCCGCTGGCGTTCAGGATCCGCATGGTAACACCGCGCCCGTTCGCGCCGGAAAGGCGGAAATGGAACCACTGGTAAAAGTCGGAGCGGTGGTCCTTGACGATGCGGAGCCGGATGTCGTTCGGATCGTCGATCGAGACGGTCTCAATATTGCCGCTGTCGAAGGCAGCATCGATACGCAGCATGGGAACTCCCGGAGGTGGTCGGCGGTGACGGAGCGGTGCGGATGACCAGTTTCCGGGAGACTACGCGGCACCAGCTTTCCGCACCAGAGAGGAGTGCGGAAAGAGTCTCTTGGGTAACCGGCGCCGCAAGACATTCGAGGATGCGGAACGGGACCGCCGACGATCCCCGGGCTTTGACAGCGCGGGGACTGGTGCCGCCGCCATCCGTGAATCTTCACTCAGAAAAAAACCCCGGCCGTCATCGGGCCGGGGCAAGAGGGAGGATATTCGTTCAGGCTCTCGCAGAGGCCTCGGTTGCCGGCTGCTCGGCACTTCGGATCGCCCAGCGCAGGACCGTGTAGCCGATCACGCCGGAAAGGATGGAGCCGCTCATCACGCCGAGCCGCACGGCGCGCGCATGCTCCGGATCGCTGAAGGCGAGCGTGCCGATAAAGAGGCTCATGGTGAAACCGATACCGGCCAGCAGCGAGACGCCATAGATCTGCGCGAAGTTCGTATCTTTCGGCAGCGAGGTGAAGCCGGACTTGATCATCGCAAAGGTAAAGCCGAAGACGCCGATCTGCTTGCCGAGGAAAAGACCCAGCGCGATACCCAGCGGCAGCGGCTGGAACAGGTCGGCGATCGAGAGGCCGGTCAGCGGAATGCCGGCATTCGCGAAGGCGAAGAGCGGCATGATCATGAAACCGACCCAGGGCTTCAGGCCATGCTCGAGACGGATCAGCGGCGGCTCCTCGTCCTCGCGGGTGCGGAGCGGGATCGTCAGGCCGATCACCACGCCGGCCAGCGTCGCATGCACGCCGGACTTCAGCACCGCGACCCACATGACCGCCCCGACCAGTACGTAGGGCGCAACGCGCGTGACGCCGAGCCGGTTCATGGCGACCAGCACCACCGCGCCCACCAGCCCGGACAGCAGCGCGGTCTGCGAGAGTTCCGCCGTGTAAAACAGAGCGATGATCACGATCGCCCCGAGGTCGTCGATGATCGCGAGGGACAGCAGGAAGACCTTGAGAGCCGGCGGCACGCGATTGCCGAGAAGCGCCAGAACCCCGAGCGCGAAGGCAATGTCGGTCGCCGCCGGGATCGCCCAGCCCTGCATTTCCACCGCCATGCCCCAGGTGAAGAAGAGAAAGATCACGGCGGGCATCGCCATGCCGCCGACCGCCGCAAAAGTCGGCAATGCGGCCTCGCGCGGATCGGAAAGATGGCCTTCCACCAGCTCCCGTTTGATCTCGAGCGCGACGTAGAAGAAGAAGATCGCCATCAGGCCGTCGTTGATCCAGAGCAGCAGCGGCTTGTCGATGATGATCTGGCCGACCGCGAAGGTCACCGGGGTCTCAAGCAGCCCGTCATAGGCCCAGGACAGCGAGGAATTGTCGAGGATCAGCGCGAGGATCGCGGCGAGGAACAGCAGGACGCCCGGCGCCGCCTCGTGGCGCAGCAGGGCGAAAACGGAGCGCGAAGCAGCGGGTGCGGAAGCCGACATGGGAAATCCTGACGTCAGAAATGCGACAAACTGACGTTTATGTAGGGGAATGGATTTGAAATTCAACAAACAGATATAAAATGATATAAACGACGACGCAAAAATCAGGCACCGCGATGCTGAGCAAACCGCTTCTGACGATCCACGAGGTCGCCGACCTGTTGAAAATGAAGGAAAGCACGGTCCGCCACTGGATTCGCGACGGCGATTTGCGTGCGATCAAGATGGGGCGCGACTGGCGAGTGTCGGAAAAGGATCTGGAAAGCTACCTGAACGCCCACGCCAACAAGCCTGAGGCCTGAGTCCAGAAGCCCCCACCGTCATCCCGGCGCAGGCCGGGACCCAGGGGATCATGGAACCGCACTCTGCATCGCTGGGCCCCGGCCTCCGCCGGGGTGACGGCATGTGACTAGTTCTCACCGCTTGCGCACGAACTCCGTGCGGAGCACGAGGCCCTTGATGCTCTCGTGCCGGCAGTCGATCTCTTCCGGATTGTCCGTCAGCCGGATCGACTTGATGACGGTGCCCTGCTTCAGGGTCTGCCCCGCGCCTTTCACCTTCAGGTCCTTGATCAGCGTGACCGAGTCCCCGTCGGCGAGCGTGTTGCCGGCCGCGTCCAGGACCGCGTTCGCCGCCGCCCGCTCGGCCGCGAGCTCAGAGGCCGGCCGCCATTCGCCGGTCGCTTCGTCGTAGACGTATTCGTCATCCTGATCGGACATGGGGGTCTCTTTCCTGCACGGGATCGTGCGGTCCTTATACGCCCCTCGCCCGCCCGCACAACGGCCATGGGGTCGCACCCCTCAGCACGCACAACGGCCGTCATCCCGGCGCAGGCCGGGACCCAGGGGATCGTAGAGCCGTGCCCGTCATCCCTGGGTCCCGACCTCCGTCGGGATGACGACTTCGGAAAGCTAGGGCGGCGCTACCCCTTCAGCGCCAGCACCCCGCCGAGCGCGACGAACGCCCCGCCGGCCAGCATCTTCGCCTGCCGGAGCCAGGCGAACCCGCTCGCCCGTGACGCGAGGCGTTCGGCGGCGAAGACATAGACCACCTTGACGCCCCCGACCGAGACCACGGCGATGAACGAGAGCAGCGCGATATCCGCTCCGGAAAGGGCGGTCAGATCGAGGAAGGTCGGCAGCAGGCTCGCATAGAAGAGGATCGCCTTCACGTCCCCCATGGTCAGCAGCAGCCCGGCCATGAAGCTCCCCGCAAGCCCGCCACGCGCGCCCTTCGGTTTCACCGCGGCGCCCTCCCCGGCCACGGGCCGCAACTGGGAACGGATCAGCGAGATCCCGAACCAGACGAGATAGGCCGCCGCCGCGTAGCGGATCAGCGCGAACAGCGCCCCGAGCTCCGCCGCCAGCGCCGCCATGCCGAGCACCGCGAGCGCGATGAACACCAGGTCCCCGGTCACGATCCCGAGCGCCACCGCGAGCCCGTGCCGCACGCCGGACATCGCCGACCGCGCGACGACGAGCGCGACGCTGGAACTCGGCAGCGCCGCCATCGCGGCCAGAACGAGGAAAAGTGTGGCGGTGCCGAGGAGAGTCATGACGCCGTGCTCCGTTTCAGATCTTGCGGTCCCGCGCGGAAGGCAGTCCGGGATAGTCGATGACGGTAATCAGCTGGTCGACCTCGCCGCTACCGCAGCAGACCGGCGTCGAGACGGATTCGAAGGCGATCCAGGAATTGTTCAGCGACCAGATCGTCGAGCCCTTGCGGAAGGTCGGGACGGCGCGGCCGATGGTCTCGCGGTACCGTCCGAGCATGGCCTCGGCGCCGATCTTGTACTCGGACTCCGAGACGTATTTGCGGCTGAGGTCACGCCCGATCACGCTGACGATCTCGGTGCCGACGATGCGGTGAAAGAAATCGCGTCCGCCGTCGACGACCTCGACAATCTGCACATGACCGATCCAGGGCAGCAGGCTCTCCGGCGTGAAATGCGCGCGGTCCGGGATTTCCGCGCCATGGCGGCACTCCTGCCAGAAGCGGTGGAAGGAGCGCACGAGCGGGCTGGTGATGGCCTCTTCGGTAACGATGTCGGTCTCAGACATTCGGGCGCCTCCCCGCATCCACGCGAGACCTCAAGGCGACGGAGGGCGATCCGCTATGTCCCGAACATTCCTGCAACGATATGTCGACCAGAACCACGCAACATCAAAAGGATAGTCAGGATATCCGAGTTCCGGGCCGGCGGCAAAGGGGCGAATTGGGTCGGGTGGCGGCGCCTGTGCGCGAGAGATGGGGGGCGAGGGAGAGATGAGCAGGATTTCCCGCTAACTTCGGGTGTCCCGCCAATTTCAAACGAGTCGTGTGTCCATTTAATCTCGCCGCTCAAAATCGCCACGTAAATACCGTCATCCCGGATCGGGGTCCGGGATGACGAATTGTTGTTGTGGACTTGGCTGTATGTTGAATTAATCTAAACAAATAAAATCTCAAGGCGCGAACGAATGACAACCCTACGTATCCGCCGGTCCTATCGAATAGGCTTACTACTAATCGAACTTGTTTTATTCGTTTGCATATTTGTCTCTATTCCATCCAATCAAAGCGCGTCGTCAAAGCCTTACTACATTTTGCAATTGAGGAATGTGTTTGGTGAGTGGAACGACGCTCTCTTGGTCTTTGGATATGCGGATAATGCTTATGCGTGTAAGGAAGTGCTTGAAGCGATGACGGCAAAGAATCCAGCTCGACTATACAGATGTGTTCGTAAGACCGAATGAATGACAGCTTATAAAAAAAAGGAGTTGCGCAGATCACTGCTGCTGAATGTTACTCCCAACCCGATACCCCAACACCAGCTCGTCCCCCGTCTTCCCCCGGATCCCCCAGTTCGTCCTCGGCGTTTCGAAGATCGTGATCTCCACATCCTCGACCGGGATGCCGAGCCCCGCCGGGACCCGCTCCATGATCGCGTGCAGCAGCGCCCTCTTCGTCTCCGGCGCCCGGCCCTCGAACATGGAGATCTCGATCACCGTATAGGCGGACGTCCGGTCGGCCGGGCGGATGAAATCCTCCGGTTCGAGCGGGATGAAGCGGTGGAAGCGCTTCTCCTCGGGCAGTTTCAGGAATTCGGTCGAGCAGCCGTGCAGGATGTCGGACAGGCGCGACCGGTGGCGCGCGAGATGGGCGCGCTCACCGTAGATCTTGTAATGAGCCATGGGAGGGCTCAGCCGTCGTCGCGGGTCTCGGACGCGGCGGCCTGCGCCTTCTCCTGCCGCTTCTGGCGCCAGAGCGAATAGACATACATGACCGCACCGAACACGAGGCCATAGACCACGGCGCGGTAGACGTCCTCGCCGGTCACCTCGGTGCTCGGGCCAAGCCAGCCCTGCGCCTGGGCGCCGAGCATCAGGATGCAGAGCACGACGCCGTTGAAGACGCCGCGCCAGAGCGGCTTCTCCAGGATGAAGGGTTTGCGTTCTTCCCTCCCAGTCCCGGGGGTCCCGGATCCGTTCTCGCCGCTCATTGCATTTCCCTCACGTCACTCAGTTGGGCGTTTTGATATCGAGGCCCAATTGTGCCCGACGGCGGAGCCAGAGGCTAGGCCGGTAACGGTCGTCGCCGCTGACGGCATGCATCGCCGCCATGATGGCGAAGGCGCGCTCGACGCCGAGATCGGCGACGATCTCCAGCGGGCCGAGCGGATAGTTCAGGCCGAGCTTCATGGCGAGGTCGATGCTGTCCGGATCGGCGATGCCGATCTGCGCCATCTCGCAGCCGAGATTGCCGACCATGCCGCGGATGCGCTGGGCGATGAAGCCGGCGCTGTCCTTGATCGCCGTCACCTTGCGCCCGTTCTTCTGCAGCGCCGCCGAGACCGCGTTGAGCGCGTCTTCCGACGCCCCCGGCGCGGACATGATCGTCACCCTTTTGGAGGTATCGCCGGTCACGTCGATGGCGACGAGACGGGTGTGGTCGATGCCCATGCGGCTGGCGAAGGTGGCGCAATCCTCGCCGAAGAGCGCGGCGACGATCGGCGAGGAGCCGTCGTCGGTCTCGTCGAGCGCGACGCCCGCCAGCAGGTCGTCCAGTTCCGGCGCGTGCGCGGCGCCATGGATCTGCACCGCCGCGGCGGCCGAGGTCTCGTGATCCGGGCTCGGCGGATCGATCTCCTGCCCCTTTTCGTCATAGCGGAAATGGCCGATGCCGGTCTTCCGCCCGAAGCGGCCCGCGTCGTAGAGCGCCTTGTGCAGCGGCACGGTGCGCAGGCGCGGATCGTAGCTGTACTGCTCGTGAACGATCATCGAGACCGGGTAGTTCACGTCGATCCCGGTCAGGTCCATGAGCTGGAACGGGCCCATGCGGAAATGCCCGCAATCGCGCATCACCGCATCGACCTGGGCCGGCGTCGCGACGCCCTCGTGCACCACGGCGAGGCCCTCGGTGGTGAAAGCGCGGCCGCCGAAATTCACCAGGAAGCCCGGTGCGTCCTTCACCTTCACGGGCGTACGGCCCATGCGCTCGCCGAGGGCGCAGAGCCCGTCCATCACCCATTCCTCGGTGCCCGGTCCGCGGATCACCTCGACGAGGCGCATCAGCGGCACGGGATTGAAGAAATGGAAGCCTGCGACCCGCTCCGGGCGCTTGCAGACCCGCGCGATGGAGCCGATCGGCAGCGAGGAGGTGTTGGAGGTCAGCAGGCAGTCTTCGGCGACATGTTCCTCGAGCTCGGCGAAGACCTTCTGCTTCACCTCGAGATTCTCGAAGATCGCCTCGACCACGCACTGGCAATCCCTGAAGTCGGCGAGGCTGGAGGCGACGGTGACCCGCTCCGCCATCGCGGCGACAGCGTCGGCCGTCAGCTTGCCTTTCTCGACCAGACGCTCGAGGCGCGAGATCACCTGCGCCTTGCCGGCCGCGGCGGCGCCCTCCTTGGCGTCGAACAGCACGACGTTCATCTCGCCCTGGAGGGAGACCTGCACGATCCCCTGCCCCATGGCTCCCGCACCGATCACACCGACGGTGAGACCGGCTTTTCCCGCATCGAATGTCATCGCATCAGACCTTTTCAATGATGGTCGCCATGCCCTGGCCGACGCCGATGCACATGGTGCAGAGCGCGTATTTGCCGCCCTTGTCCTGCAGCTCCTCGGTCGCGGTCATGATCAGGCGCGCGCCGCTGGCGCCGAGCGGATGGCCGAGCGCGATGGCGCCGCCGTTCGGGTTCACCCGCTCGTCGTCGTCGTCGATGCCGAGATCGCGCAGCGAGGCGAGCACCTGGGCCGCGAAGGCCTCGTTCAGTTCCATCACGGAAAGGTCGCCGACCTTGAGACCGGCGCGCTCCAGCACCTTGCGGCTGGCCGGGATCGGGCCGACGCCCATGATCCGCGGCTCGACGCCGGCGGCGGCACCGGTGACGATGCGGGCGCGCGGGGTCAGGCCATGACGCCTGGCGGCTTCCTCGGAGCAGACGATCATCGCCGCCGCGCCGTCATTGACGCCGCTGGCATTGCCCGCCGTGACGGAACCGCCTTCCTTGCGGAACGGGGTGCCGAGCTTGGCGAGCGCCTCGGCGGTCGTGTCCGGGCGCGGATGCTCGTCCGTGTCGACCACGGTGACGGCGCCCTTGCGGCCCTGGATCTCGACCGCGGCGATCTCGCGCGCAAGACGGCCGTTCGCCAGCGCCTTGCCGGCGCGCTGCTGGGAGCGCAGCGCGAAGGCGTCCTGGTCCTCGCGGCTGATCTGGAACTGCTCGGCGACGTTCTCCGCCGTCTCCGGCATGGAATCGGTGCCGTACTGCTTCTGCATCTGCGGATTGATGAAGCGCCAGCCGATGGTGGTATCGTAGATCTCGGCATTGCGGTCGAAGGCGCTGGTCGCCTTGCCCATGACGAAGGGCGCGCGGGACATGCTCTCGACGCCGCCGGCGATGAAGAAATCGCCCTCGCCGGAGCGGATCGCGCGGGCCGCGGCATTCACCGCCTCCATGCCCGAGGCGCAGAGCCGGTTGACCGTCGCGCCCGGCACTTCCGGTGACAGGCCGGCCAGCAGCAGGGCCATGCGGGCGACATTGCGGTTGTCCTCGCCGGCCTGGTTGACGCAGCCGTAATAGACGTCGTCGAGATCGTTCCAGTCGACCGAGCCGTTGCGCGCCATCAGGCTCTTGATCGGATGCGCCGCCAGATCGTCCGCGCGGACCGCGGAGAGCGCGCCGCCATAGCGGCCAATGGGGGTGCGGATCGCATCGCAGATGAAGGCTTCGGTCATGTCGGCGGCTCCCAATGAGTTTTTTGCGAAACTGAATTTCGCAGCTTATTGTCGCGTGCAGTATGCACAGCCTAATATCCCGGTCAATTTCCACTCGGGAAGCATAATCTTGCCGTCCGCGCCCTCACCTCCGGACGGTGCCAAGCCAAGGGAGCAAACAGTGTCCGTCGTCATCCTCGATCATCCGCGCGAGCGCGAAGAGAACGACCGCATCGCCATCGTCCGCATCAACCGTCCGGACGCGCTGAACGCGCTGAACCTGGAAGTGCGGCAGGAGCTGGCCCGCATCTTCCGGGAGCTGACCGAGGACGACGAGGTGCTGGCGGTGGTGCTGGCCGGCGACGAGAAGGCGTTTGCCGCCGGCGCGGACCTGAAGGACATGGCGGACCGCACCACTGTCGAGATGTTCCACCGGCGCACCGAACGCCTCTGGCAGGCGATCGCCGACTATCCGAAACCTGTGATCGCGGCGATCAACGGCTATGCCCTCGGCGGCGGGCTGGAGCTCGCCATGCATGCCGACATCATCGTGATCGGCGAGACGGCGCAGGTCGGCCAGCCGGAAGTCCGCGTCGGCATCATGCCGGGCGCCGGCGGCACCCAGCGCCTGACCCGCGCGGTCGGCAAGTTCCAGGCGATGCGGCTCTGCCTCACCGGCCGGCCGATCGACGGCAAGGAGGCCTTCGCCATCGGGCTCGCCAGCCAGGTGGTGCCGGACGCGGAGGTCTTCGAGACCGCCTACAAGATGGCGAAGGACATCACCCGCATGCCGCCGATCGCCGTGCAGCAGATCAAGTCGGCGATCATCAAGGGTCAGGACGCCTCGCTGGAGACCGGCATGGCGCTTGAGCGGGCGATGTTCCAGGGCCTCTTTGCCACCGCCGACCAGAGCGAGGGCATGCATGCCTTCATCGAGAAGCGCCGGCCGGAGTTCAAGGGCGAATAGGACGCCTTCCCTCAAAGGGAGCGGAAGATGGCGGCGGCGGGAGGCTACGCACCGCCGTCCGCCGCTCCCCAGGCGCGCGATAGCAATGTCCTCAGGCGCGCGCCCCTGATCATATCCTCTCCGATCGCATTGCCCAGTTCCCGATAGGCCTCGAACTGCGCCGGGTCGAAGAACTGGTCCGAGGTCGGCTCGTGCGGAAAGGCCGGATGGTCGGTCTTGTAGCCACGCGTCTCGAGGCTGAGCCCGTCCAGCATCACCGCCTTGATATAGACGATCACGCCCTCCTCCTCCGGCGTCTCCGTCCCCCGCGCGGGATATTTGATCCGGCCGATGATGTATCCATGGTCCGCGGCGGTCCCGTTGACCGGAAAACCGGTCTCCCGGCGCGGCACGAGGCTGGAGACGCGGTTGCGCCAATGGTCGTAGACCTGGCTCTCGCCGAGCGCGACGGGCTTGCCCGCCCCATCCGCCTTCTCGAAGGCCTTCACATATTCGTCCCGGTCGTAGAACGGCTGTCCGAATTCGACATTCACGCCGAAATCCTGGCTGACCCGGCGGACCGTGTTCTGCAGATCGCCGAACTGGAAATCCGGATCCGCCCCGGCATCCGACACGACGATGAGTCGGCAGCGCCGGCGGATCAGTTCGTAGATCGCCAGATTTTCGAAATGCCCCCCGTCGCTGAGCTGGAACCATTTCCCCTTTTCCGACAGCGGCGACAGGCCGATCGACGAGGCCATGACGTCGAAATGGCTCGGCTTGCCGCTGTACCAGAGGAATTTCGGCGCGTTCCTGTTGCGCACGAAATAGCCGAGCCGGATATTCAGCAGGCTCATCAGCCAGGAGACCGAGCGCCTCCGCGTCGCGCCTGTGCCCGCCCAGCCGGAATTCGGGTTCGCCGCTGCGCCCGAAATCGTCATCGCGGTCGCCAGCGTCATGTCGCCGCCGGAGAACTTGACGGTCGGCTGGTAGCCCCCGGCATCGCCGCCGCAATAGATCCGCGACATGACGAAATTGTCCCCGCCGCGCCGCCGGTAGAGGCTGTTCTTGGACTCCGTCAGGATCAGATTTGTATTGACCAGATGGTACGGCGCACCGGTGTCCGGATCGGAAATGTCGCGCAGTTCCTCGATATTCGCGCCGGTCGCCTTGTCGACCCGGTTGCCGGAAATCGACTGCGGCATCGGCATGAAGGCTTCCATCAGCCGGTCGCGGTAGAAGCGGTGCAGCGAGATGTAGTTCGCATTGACCAGATAGCCGCTGAGCAAGGCAACCGCGAGGAAGACAAGGAAAACGGCATTGCCGATCCCGAGCTGGGCGATCCAGTGTCCGTCGGAATCGGAAACGGCGATGACGCCTCCATGTTCCCGCACGATCAGCCCGAGCGTGCAGGTCAGCACCAGAAAGCCGCCGAGCACGAGCAGCGCAAGCCCGGGGAGAACCGCGCTTTTTATCAGTGGATGCTGGGATTTCTTTGCCGAGACCAGCGCGCTGGCCATACCGGCAAACATCGCCCCCGCACCGGAGCTGCCAAAACTTCCGAGGGTGCCATGCAGCAGAACGGCGATGTAGGGAAGCACGCCGACCGCGACTGCCAGCACGCTGAACGGCAGGATCCACTTGCCGGAAACCTCGAAGAGCCGGCGCTGGGCATAGGACCAGGCAGCATCCTTTCGCCGCGTGATGAAGAAGGTACCGACGGAATAGATCAGCGAGACCAGAGCGAAGAACGCGAGCCCCAGAAGTCCGCCGATCAGGACGATCTCGTGCAGATTGAGGAACCCTGGCCGGAGCAGCGACGCCGCCGCTTCCGGGAGGTTTGATTCAATCGCGGCGGGATCCAGGACCATCGCCTGAAGGTCCGGCCACCAGGGTGCCCGGAAGCCGAGCATCAGGATCAGGAAGAGCGCCATGAAGACCGGCACCCAGACCAGCAAGTTCAGCAGGATGCCCCGCACCACAACGGCAACCCCGGAGAGGAGAGAGATATCCGGGTTCGGCGCGAGATATTCCGCATGTTCGCGCAGGTAGCGCAGCATGCCTTCCCAGTGCGCCGGGTTCGCCCGGTCCTTCGGCGGTGCGGTGCCGAAGGGAAAATCGGCGGGGCCGAGGCCGTACGGGCCGCGGCCGGAGTCGGCCTCGGCGCGGTGCTTCTCGTAGTTCTTGCCGAGCAGCCAGCTGAGGCAGGAGCCGATATAGCCGCCGCCCGAGACCGTCGAGAGATAGTCGAAGCCCTTCAGCAGATCGTGGCGTGCCAGCGATTGCAGCAACCCGAGCGCGAAGGTGGCGGAGCGGATGCCGCCACCGGAGATGGCGAGCCCGGTGAACCGCTCGGCATCGCCGCCGCCGAACCTGCCGCGCCGGGCCGAAAGCCGGGCGCGTTCAAGCTTGTAGATTTCGCTCTCGCAGAAATTCTCGCCGCGGATCTCGTCCTTGGTGCGCGATCCGATCGGCCTGAAGGTGGCGTCTTCCGTCATCACTCTTCTCCATGCCTTTCGCAAGGATGGAGAAGAGTAAATAGATATGCAATTTAAAATTGCAGATCGACCGATGTATTTTTCACCCTAAAGGCGCACCACCAGCTTGCCGAAATGTCCGGCCGCCCGCATGGCATGGAAAGCCTGACGCGCGTCCGCGAAATCGAAGGTCTCGCTGATCACCGGTTTCAAGCCATGCTGCGAGATCGCCGCGTTCATGTCTTCGAAGACCCGCCGGGAGCCGACATAGATACCCTGCAGCCGGATGGACTTGCGCATGATCATCACCGGATTGACCGTGCCGCCCGTCAGCACGCCGATCAGCCCGATGCTGCCCGCGATCCGGGTCGAGGCGATGGAGCGCTCCAGCGTTCCCGCACCGCCGACCTCGACCGTATGGTCGACGCCGCGTCCGCCGGTCAGTTCCAGAACCTTCTCCTGCCACTCGGGATGCGTGCGGTAATTGATCACCTCGTCCGCACCCATCGCCTTCAGACGCGCGATCTTCTCGTCGCTGGAGGAGGTGCAGATCGCGCGCACGCCCATCAGCTTGCAGAACTGCAGCGCGAAGACCGAGACGCCGCCGGTACCGAGCAGCAATACCGTCTCGCCCGCCTTCACGTTGCCCTTCTCCACCAGGCTGACCCAGGCGGTCAGCGCGGCGCAGGGCAGCGTCGCCGCCTCCTCGTAGGAGAGATGCGCCGGCATGGCGACGAGCCCGTCCTCGCGCAGCACGACATACTCCGCCAGCATGCCGTCGACGGTCCCACCGAGCGCGCGCCCCATGATCTCCGGCGTGATGTCGCCGTCCTGCCAGCCCTGGAAGAAGCAGCCGCAGACCTTGTCGCCCGCCTTCCAGCGGGTGACGCCGGCACCGGTTTCGACCACGTCGCCCGCTCCGTCGGAATTCGGGATGCGCGGATAGGGAATGCCCCGCGGCACCGGGTCCTCGACGGTCGAGAGGTCGCGGTAGTTGATCGAGGAGGCGCGCACCCGCACCAGCACCTCGCCCGGCCCCGGCTTCGGGTCCGGCCGCTCGTTCAGCGCCAGCGCGTCGACGCCGCCGTCGGAAACGATCTCGTAGGCTTTCATCGGAAAATCTCCCGGTGAGTGTCTTGTCAGGCGCCGAAGCGGCCGCAATCGATCAGCAGGGTCTGCCCGGTCACGGCACCGTTGGCGCAGAAGAACAGCATGGTCTCGGCGATGTCTTCCGGCTCCACCATGCGCTTCAGCAGGGAATTGGCAACCGACGTGTCCTTCCGCGACTGCGGCCAGACATCGGTCCAGGGCGTCCGGACAAGGCCCGGCGCCACCGCGTTGACCCGGACCTCCGGCGCCATCGCCTTGGCGAGGTTCTTGGTCAGGTTCATCAGCGCGCCCTTGGAGGCGGCATAGGCGATCGAGCTGCCGATCCCGCCGAAGGCCGCGATCGAAGCGGTGTTGACGATGCAGCCCCGGCTTTCCTTCAACGCCGGCCGCGCGGCGCGGGCGCAGCGGAACGGGCCCATCAGGTTGGTCTGCAGGATCTGCGACCAGAATTCCTCGGTCATCGCCTCCAGATCCTCGAACGGGATGGGCTCGATGGAAACCGGTGTGCCCGCATTGTTGATCAGGATGTCGAGCCCGCCGAGCGCGTCGATGGCGTCCGCCACCATGCGGTCGGCGTCCTTCGGGTCGGCGACGTTGCCGGCGATAGCCTGGGCGGAGAGGCCGGCCTGGCGGAAGGCCGCCACCGTCTCCTCGCCGCGCACGTCGTCCGGCAGATGGTTCACAGCGACCTCGGCGCCGCATTCCGCCAGCAGCTTCGCCGTCGCGCGCCCGATGCCGGACGCGCCGCCGGTGACCAGCGCCTTCTTGCCGCTCAGATCGGCCTTCAGCATGTCCCGCCCCCCGATCAGGCGTTGGCGCCGAGCTTGAAGGCGGCACGCGCCTCGCTCGGATCCGCGACTTCGCCGCCGATGCTCTCGATGATCTGCACCGCACGCTCCACGAGTTGACCGTTGTTCTTCGCGAGCTCGCCGCGGGCAATGTAGAGATTGTCCTCAAGTCCGACGCGGGTGTGGCCGCCAAGCATGGCCGCCTGCGCCACCATCGGGAATTCGGTGCGCGAGATGCCGAAACCGGACCAGATCGCGTCCTCGGGCAGCAGGCTCTTCATGAAGGCCATGCCTTCCGGCGTTGCCGGCGCGCCCCACGGAATGCCGAGGCAGAGCTGGAAAAGCGCCGGGGATTCGAGATGGCCTTCCTTGATCAGCTGCTTCGCCAGCAGGACATGGCCGCTGTCGAACACTTCCAGTTCCGGTTTGACGCCGAGCTCCTTCGCCCGGTCGGCCATGGCGCGCAGATGCTTCGGCACGTTGACCATGGCGCGCTCGCCGAAATTCAGCGTTGCGACGTCGAGCGTACAGATGTCCGGCAGCAGATCGGCGATATGCTGCATCCGGACTTCCGGCGTCTTCATGTTGGTACCCTTGTCGAACGCAATCGGCTCGACATCGCCCGGAATGAAGCTGCCGCCCGGCCCGGTCGTCAGGTTGATCACGACGTCGGAGCCGCTGTCGCGGATCCGCCCGACGGTCTCGCGGTAAAGCTCCAGGTCCATGCTCGCCTTGCCCGTCTCCGGGTCGCGGACATGGATATGGACGACAGCGGCCCCCGCCTTGCGCGCCTCGAGCGCAGCATCGGCGATCTGCTTCGGCGTGACCGGCACGGCCTTGCTCTTGCCGGCGGTGTCGGCGCTGCCCGTCAGGGCACATGTGATAACGGTTTTCTGGCTCATTTCGCTCCCCAGTCAGCTGCCATCTGGTTGCGCCTTCCGAATTGTGGAAAGATGTTCCACGGCGCTTGTCTCTAAAGGCGCCGCATCTTAGGGAAGGCCACTTTCCGGTGTCCACGCCGGTTCGAGCATGGATTTCCCCCCGCCCGCGCACGAATGCGCTTCGATCAGACGAGTCATGAGATCATGAGAAACCTTCAGCTTCCCGGCCGCTCTCCCGTTTTTGCGCGCAACGCCGCGATCGCGACCAGCCATCCGCTGGCGACGGCGGCCGGCCTCTCGATCCTGAAATCCGGCGGCAACGCGGTCGACGCGGCCATCGCGGCCTGCGCCGTGATGTGCGTGGTCGAACCCGCCATGACCGGCATCGGCGGCGATTGTTTCGCGCTCTATGCCCCGAAGGGCGCCTCGAAGCCGATCGCGCTCAACGGCTCCGGCAAGGCACCGAAGGCGGCAACGCTGGCGAAGCTGCAAGAGCTCGGCATCAAGGACGAGATCCCCCTGCACAGCCCGCATGCCGTGACCGTGCCGGGCGCCATCGCCGCCTGGTCGAAGCTGCTCGCCGATCATGGCTCGAAGAGCTTCGCCGAGATCCTGGCCCCGGCCATCGAATACGCCGAACAGGGTTACGTCGTGCATTCCCGTGTCGCCTTCGACTGGGAAGGCGACGCCGCGGAACTCGCCGCCGATCCGGACAGCGCGCGGATCATGCTGGTCGACGGCAAGGCGCCGAAGGCCGGCTCCGTGCACCGCCAGCCCGAACTCGCCGAGACCCTGAAGAAGATCGCCGCGGGCGGCCGCGACGCCTTCTACACGGGCGAGGTCGCCGAAGACATGGTGGCCAAGCTGAATTCCGTCGGCGGCCTTCACACGATGGACGATTTCGCCGCGGCCGACGCGGAATATGTCGAGCCGATCAAGACGAACTACCGCGGCTACGACATCTACGAATGCCCGCCGAACGGCCAGGGCATCTGCGCGCTGATGATCCTGAACATCCTCGCCGGCTTCGACGTCGCGTCCCTCAATGAGGCCGACCGGGTGCACCTGATCGCGGAAGCCACAAAGATCGGCTACAACCAGCGCAACGCCTATGTCGCCGACCCGAAATTCTCCAACGTGCCGGTCGAATGGATGCTCGGCGACGAGCACACGGCCCAGATGCGCGCCATGGTCGACATGAAGAAGGCCGGGAACTTCAAGGACAGCGACTTTCCGGTGCATCGCGACACGATCTACCTCTCCTGCATCGACGAGCAGGGCAACGCGATCTCCTTCATCAACTCGCTGTTCTCCGGTTTCGGCAGCATGATCATGGCGCCGAAATCCGGCGTCATGCTGCATAGCCGCGGCAACAGCTTCCATGTGAAGGAAGGCCACCCGAACTGCATCGAGCCGCGCAAACGCCCGATGCACACCATCATTCCGGGCTTCGCTTTCAAGAACGGCACCCCTGTCGCCCCGTTCGGCGTCATGGGCGGGCAATACCAGTCCACCGGCCAGGCCAACTTCATCTCCAACGTGGTCGACCGCGGTCTCGATGTACAGGAGGCGATGGACGCCCCGCGCAGCTTCGCCACCACCGAGGGCGTGCTCCAGGTCGAGTGCACCTTCGAGGAGGCGACCTACGCCACCCTGGAAGCCCGCGGCCACACTCTGGAGCGGGTCGACAAGCCGATCGGCGGCAGCCAGTGCGTCTGGCGCGACCCGGAGACCGGCATCCTTCAGGCGGGCTCCGACCCGCGCAAGGACGGCCACGCCTCCGGCTACTGATCGACACGCAGCGAAAGACCTGAAGACACATGAGCAAGCGCTACAATCTCGTCGTCATCGGCCTCGGCATAATGGGCCGCCGGATGATCCAGTACATGCTGCAGCATGACCGTTTCGCGGTCATGGGCGCATGGGATCCGTCGGCGGACTCCGTGAAAACCGCGAAGGCCGAGTTCCCGGGCGTGAAGATCTGGGACAGCGCCGAGGCGATGATCGCCGCGGTGGAGACCGAGCTGGTCTACATCGCCTGCCCGCCGGCCTTCCACAAGCACTATGCCGACCTCGCGATGGACGCGGGCAAGCCGGTCTATTGCGAGAAGCCGCTCGGCATCTCCGTGCCGGAGAGCGAGGCGATGGTCCGCCGCCTTGAAGAGACCAAGACGCCGAACGTCGTCAATTTCTCCCAGGCCTCTCTCGAGGGCGTCGAGATCATCGAAGCGGCGATGAAGAACGGCGAGATGGGCGAGATCGTCGGCGCCGAGCTGGTGATGCATTTCTCGCAATGGCCGCGCGACTGGCAGGCGGATGCCGACTGGCTCCGCTTCCGCGATCAGGGCGGCTACACGCGCGAGGTGACCTCCCACTATCTCTACATCACCGAGCGTTTCCTGGGCCGCGCCGATCTGCTCTGGAGCAAGCCGACCTATCAGGCCGATCCGGTGCTCTGCGAGACCCATGTCCACGCCATGCTCGATTGCAGCGGCGTGCCGGTGAGCTACAACGGGGCCGTCGGCGGCGTCGGTCCGGACCGGATCGAGGGTACCTTCTACGGCACCAAGAAGAGCTACCGGCTCAGCACCTTCTATGTGCTGGAGGAGACCACGGGCGGCGCCTGGGAACTGGCGATGGAACTGCCGGAAGACCCGCGTGCGGTCTCCGTCCCGCGACAGATCGACAATGTCGCCCGCTGGATGGACGGCAGCGCCCACACCATGCCGTCGGCAGCCGACGCCCTCTCTGTGCAGAAGCTGGTCGAAGGCATTCTCGCCGACTGACCGAACACCGTGCTCCCGGCGGCTCAGGCTGCCGGGAGCTTTTCCTTCAAGGCATCGAGCTTTGCCGAGCGATACCCCCGGCGCGTGACCATCAGCGTCCGGATCGCGGCGAATTTTCCGGCGAGCGGCTTGCGGACGAAACGCCCGCTCGAATTGACCACCTCCAGCACAGACTGCGGCACGACACAGAAGCCGGTTCCGGCCGAAACGCAGGCCAGCATCGCGAGGTAGGAGCCGACAGACAGCACCGTGCCGGGCGCAATGCCGGACTCCAGCAGCCAGTCCTCCAGATAGCGCCGGTAGGCACAGCCCTGCTCGAAGGCGATCATGGTGCGGCCGCTGAGCTTTCCCGGATCGTCCAGCGACCCGAAACTTTCCGGCGCGACAAGCACCAGCGCCTCCTCGAAGACCGGCTCGGAGACCAGATCCTCGTGCCGGGCCGGTTCCGCGACGAAACCGACATCGATCTCCCGCCCGAGCAGCTTTCCGACGATCGCACCCGCGGTGCCGGTCACCACGTCGACCGCGACCTCCGGGCAGGTCTCGTGAAAGCGCGACAGGGGCTCCGGCAGCCGGGAAGCGGCGGTGCTTTCCATCGCCCCGATCCGGAACGGACCGCGCGGCACATCCTGGTTGAGAGCATCGGATGCCTCATCCGACAGGTCGAGCAGGCGCTGGGCGTAACTCAGCAGCAGTTCGCCCTCCGGCGTCAGCGCGATGCCGCGTTTGCGGCGCTCGAACAGGGTCCGGTCCAGCTGCTCCTCGAGCTGCTTCATCCGCGTGCTGACATTGGACTGCACGCGGTTCAGCTTTTTCGCCGCTCCTGAGACACTTCCTTCCCGGGCGACGGCGCGAAAAATCTCCAACGTCCTGAGATCGAGTCCGTGCAAGGCATCTCTCTTCTTCTCAATTTGAGATATCTTGCTTCACTATAATTCATTTTCTGAAAAGCACGAGGCGGATTATGGTCGGCCTCATTGCAAGCCCCCTCGGAGCAAGAAATGACTGAGCACAGGTCACCGGCCCAGATCGCCGCCCTCGGCCTGCTCGCGCTGGCTCTGGCGATGGGGATCGGGCGCTTCGCCTTCACGCCGCTCTTTCCGATGATGCAACAGGACGGCACGCTCGACATTTCCGGCGGCAGCCTGCTCGCGGCGGCGAACTTCCTCGGCTATTGGATGGGCGCACTTTCCGCCGCCGCCCTGCCCTTGCCGCCGCGCAACACCCTGCGCCTCGCGCTCCTCGCCACCGGCATCGTCACCGCCGCGATGGGCCTGACCGATGCCTACTGGCTCTGGCTCGCACTCCGCTGGCTCGCCGGGCTGTTCAGCGCCTGGACGCTGATCGTGGTCTCCAACCATGTGGTCAAGGCGCTGGCGGATGCGGGAGAAACGCGGCGCCAGGGATGGGTCTTTGCCGGGGTCGGCAGCGGCATTGCCCTCGCCGGTCTTGCCTGTCTCGGGTTCATGGTGGCCGGGTTCTCCGCCAATGCGTCCTGGCTCGCCCTCGGCGGCGGTACGCTCGGTCTGGCCGGTCTCCTGTCCTTCCTCATCGGCCCCGAGGTCCCGTCGGTGCGCCGAAACGCGGGAGAAGGCGCAGTGGAAAAGGCCCCGCTCGTCTGGCGCGTCGTGATCGCTTACGGCGTCATGGGTCTCGGCTACATCATCCCCGCGACCTACCTTCCGCTGATGGCCCGCGAAATTGTCTCCGATCCCCTCGTCTTCGGCTGGAGCTGGCCAGTCTTCGGCCTCGCCGCCGCGCTCTCGACCGTCGCGGCGCGCAATCTCTTCGCCCGTTACGGCAACCGCCCTGTCTGGGCGGCGGCGCAGGCGGTCATGGCGCTCGGCCTCGTCCTCCCCGCCCTGCTCCCGCACATGGCGACCATCGTCCTCTCCGGTCTGCTGGTCGGCGGTACCTTCATGGTCGTGACCATGGCTGGCATGAAGGAGACCCATGTCATCGCGCCTCCGGGCGATGTCAGCCGCCATATCGCGGTGCTGACCGCCGCCTTCGCGACTGGACAGATCGCCGGACCGCCCGCCGCAAGTTTTCTGCATGGACTGACCGGGAGCTTCTCGGCAGGGCTTCTCGCGGCAGCGGTTCTGCTTCTGCTGACCGCCCTGCCGATCGCGATAGCGCGCAGCTACGCAGCCAGCCGCGGCACCGCCCCCACGCCATAGGCGATCTTGCGGCTGCCAGCCTCGAACCGGTCGAGCGCGTGTTCCCAGCTGTCCGCACCCCAGTGGTAGCGCACGCTCCCGCCGGCCGGGCGATATTCCGCCGTGTAAAGCGTGCCAAGCCAACCGTCGAAATCATCGAGGCAGAGTTCACCCTCGGCGAACACGGCCCGCCCCGATCCGGCGTCGTCCGCCAGGCTGCAGGCGGTTTCGAAACGGCGACGCGAGCTTTCGCCCGGCACGACTTCGGCCTGATGATTGGTTACCGCGTCCGCCTCGACAATCCGCGGCTCGCGATCCGGCGCCAGCTCGGCGCGCAGCGCCTTTCCGCTCCGGTCCTGCACCAGAACGTTTTGCGACCAGGCGCAAGGCACGCGACGCAGCACCTCTGCGGCGTCCCCGAGGCCGCGTGAAACTTCGAGCAGGTAGCGCAGGATCTGGACAATGCCGAACCCCGGCCCATAGACATGCCGACCGCCGAAGGTGAGCGCCGCGGCGACGCCATACTCGTTGACCCCGTCGAGCAGCCCGCTCACGCCCTCCGCCATGCCGAGCACCCGGGTTCCGCTCCAGCGGGTGCGGAGGATGACGGCGGAGGTCGCATCGGGATGGAAATCGTAGTTCCGGAGCATTGTCGGCTCCGGCCGCGTGAAGGCTCGCACGGTGCATCCGGCGGGGATCAGCGGCGGCGGATCGATCCCGGCAAACGCCGCGATCATCGCGGGGTCGCCCGCGGCGAACTCCGCCATCGCATCGAAGACCGGCAGCAACTCCGGCATGATCTCCACGACGCGCCGCCGGCAGTCTTCCGGCGCAGGGATTCGGTCCGCCTTGGCGTACCAACCGCGCACGAACCCTCGGCTCTCTTCGATTGCCCGTTTCGTAAAGTCACCGGGCACCGGCTCGTCGATCGCGCGGAAGAGCTTTTCCATCGCGTTCAGCCTTTGAGCGGAATGCAGATCAGGGTGCGAAGGTCGGCTTCCGGAACCTCCACCGGATCGTTCAGGTACCATTCCATGCAGGCTCGCCCATCCAACTCCTCGCCACTTTCCGGCAGCCAGAGCCCGAACAGCCGGTGGAACGTGTCCTGCATGCCCGTATAGGAGCCTTCGAGCAGCGCGCAGGCAAAGCGGCCGCCGGGCAGCGTATCGAGGCGCATGCCCTCCGGCAGACCTCCCGGCGGCAGTTTCGCGCCGTCGCGCAAGGTGGCGCAGGCATCGTACCGCAGCTCCGCCGCCGGCACGCTTCCGGGATCGTCGTAGGAAAGACCGTAGCTTCCGGTAACAAAGTCATCGAGACCCTGTTTGCCGAGCCAGCCCTTCAGAGCCGAGAACGCCCGTCCGACTTCGTGATACGGCCCGAGATGGCGCAGCGCGATCATCTGCTGACTCTCGACCGTTTTGATTTCGACCTGCATGCCATGCTCCTTCCTGTCCGCGATCAGGCGGATCTCTCCCGTCTCGGGGCGGTAATGAATGTTGATGTTGGTTGGCCGGAACGGCGTCGCCGCGCGCGATTTGCGGTACTGGCTCGGCGACAGATCGAAACTCTGCCTGAAGGCCCGCGAAAAGCCCTCCGGGCTCTCGTAGCCGGCGTCGAGGGCGATCTCTGTCACGCTCTTCCCGCCGGAGCGCAGCTCATGTCCCGCCCGCATCATGCGCACCCGGCGCAGCGTCTCCTGCACCGTCTCCCCGGCGATGCCGCGATAGACACGATGGAAATGGAACGGCGACAGGGCGGCCGTATCCGCCAGCGCGGCGAGCGGAAGAGGCGCGTCGACATTGTCGGCGACCTGCTTCAGCACGCGCCCGATCCGTTCGACATAGGAGGCTTGAGTCTGTTTTCTCATGACGAACAGCATGCCACCGCTTGGCCCTCGCCGCCCGACGGATCTTGCGGTTATGATCGCCCCCGGCGTCCCGCCACTCCTCCTTCCAAGACGGTCACATGTCCACGCTCCTTGCCGCCGCGCCGCTGATCCTTGCGACCCTCGCCATCCTGCTCGCACGCCAGTCGGCAATGCGGGCGGGCGGGCTCGGACTTGCCGCCGCCATCCTGATCGCCTCCCTCACCTCCCACTTCCATCTTCCGCTTTCGGGAATCCTCTCCGCCGTCTTCGACGGGCTGCTGACAACGGCGACGGTCGCCTATGTCCTGCTGGGCGGCGTTACCCTCTACTGGGTGCTGAAAACCGGCAATGCGCTGGAGCGCCTCGGACGGGCCGCTGCGGAAGCTATCCCCGATCCGGCGGAGCGCGTGCTGGTCCTGGTGCTCGGCGTGTCGGTGTTCTTCGAGAGCGCGACCGGTTTCGGCGTCGGCATCATCGTCACCGTCCCGCTGCTGATCGCGCTCGGCTACAGCCCTGTACGCGCGGCACTGATCGCCCTGCTCGGACAATGCGCCGTACCGTGGGGCGCACTTGCCATCGGCACTGTGCTCGGCGCCGATCTCTCGGACCTCTCCGCCTCCGAAACCGCGATGGAAGCGGTATGGCTCTGCCTGCCCTTCATCCTGCTCTGCGCCTTTGCCGCACTGCATTTCGCAGAGGAGAGCCTTTTTCGTCCGGCACATGTGATCGCCGCAGTCGGCTACAGCGCCCTGCTCGCCGCCCTGCTCTGGGCCGGCAGCGCCTGGGTCAGCGTCGAACTCGCCGGCTGCATCGCCGGGCTCGGCGTCACGCTGGTCGGCCTCATGCTCGCGCGCCTCAGGACGGGAGCGCGGGCGGAGGGTAGTGGCCTCGGCGCGGCGGCGCTGCCGCTCTTCGTCCTCATGGGGACGCTCAGCCTGACCCGTCTCGTGCCCGAGATCGAGATGCTGACGAGCAACACGTTGCTGGTCGAGGTATCCTCGCACAATTTCTCGCTCTCGCTGGTGCATCATCCGGGCTTCTGGATGCTGCTCGCCGCGGCAGCCGGCATCCTCTGTCTCCGCATCCCGGCGAACGAGGTCCGCATCCTGTTGCCGAACGCATTCCGGCAATGGCTGAAGGCGAGCCTCTCCGTCGCCGGCTTCATCTGCTTCGGGCATGTGATGCTGCATGCGGGCATGACCGACGATCTGGCGGAAACGGTCGCGGCCAGCGCCGGGACCGCCTATCTCTACGCCGTCCCCGGCATCGGCGCACTTGGCGGGTTCCTGACCGCCAGCAATGCCGGCTCCAACGCGATCTTCATGGCCTTCCAGAGCACGGTCGCGAACCGTCTCGCGCTCGACCCGGTGCTGGTCGCGGCGGCGCAGAACGCGGCAGGGGCGAATATCACTCTCGCCTCGCCCGGCCGGATCGTGCTCGCCGCGGCAGTATCGGGACTTGCGGGCGAAGAGAACCGGCTGATGCGTCCGGCCCTGACTGTGGGGCTCATCGGACTGCTGCTGATGCTGCCGGTGCTGGCGCTGCTATAGGAGATCGAGCGTCACCCGGTCCCGCTCGCCCTCGTAGAAGAGATCGAGGGCGCGGCTGAACAAGCTCCTGTCATCCGCCTCATCCGCCGCCGCCTCGAAGAGCGTGAGGCAGGAGCGGAACTTCATGTCGTCGGGGGATCCAAGGATCTCGTTGGCGCTCTTGTCGCCGTGGGTGAGCATCGCCTCCACACAGGCCTTGAGACGCGGCCCGAGCACCGGGTCGGCGAGATAGCGCCGGGCCTGATCCTGCCCCGTGATGCCGTAATGGAGCGCCCGCTGGCTGCGGCCGAGCTCGCGGAGCTGCGGCAGGACGTACCAGATCCAGTGGCTGGTCTTGCGGCCGGTGCGCAGCTCGCCGAGAGCGCGCTCGTAGTCCCGCTCCTGCGCCTCGACGAACTTCCTCAGATCCTCGTCCGTCATGCCGCCCTCCGGTCAGCCGCCGCCGACCTCCAGCATGATCTTACCGATATGGCCGGCGCTTTCCATGAAGGCCTGGGCCGCGGCCGCCTCTGCCAGCGGGAAAGTCCTGTTCACCACCGGCTTCAGCTTGCCGTCCTCGAACATCGGCCAGACGTTGAGCGCCAGGCTGTCGCGGATCTCCGCCTTGTTCTCCGGCGTGCGGGACCGGAGCGTCGAGCCGGTATAGGTCAGGCGCTTCAGCATCACCGGCATCAGGTCGATCTCGACCTTGGAGCCCGCATTGAAGGCGAGCTGGACGATCCGGCCGTCCGGCTTCGAAGCCTTGATGTTCTTGGCGATGTTCGGGCCGCCGATGATATCGAGGATGACGTCGGCGCCCCTGTATTCTCCGCGCACGGTCTCGACGAAATCGTCGGTCCGGAAATCTATTGTAAGATCCGCCCCGAGATCCTTGCAGACCGCGCAGCGCTCTGCCGGGCTGTCGACCGCGACCACCGTTGCGCCGATCGCCTTGGCGAGCTGGATCGAGGTGGTGCCGAGCCCGCCGGCGCCGCCATGCACGAGGAAGACCTCGCCGCGCGAGAGCTTCGCGCCCATGAAGACGTTCGACCAGACGGTGAAGTAGGTCTCCGGCACCGACGCCGCCTCAAGCAGGCTGAAGCCGTGCGGCAATGGCAGGCAGTGCCGGGCATCGACTGCGCAATAGTCCGCATAGCCGCCGCCGTTTGTCAGCGCGCAGAGCCTGTCGCCGACCTTCCAGTTGCCGACGCCCGCACCGACCGCGACCACCTCGCCGGAGATCTCGAGCCCGAGCAGGTCCGAGGCCCCTTTCGGCGGCGGGTAGTGACCCCGCCGCTGCACCAGGTCCGGGCCATTCACGCCGGCATAGGCGACCTTGACCAGCACCTCGCCCGGTGCCGCCTCGGGAACCGGCCGGGTGCCGGGGACGAGCGCCTCCGGCCCTCCGGGTTCGCTGATCTCGATGACGTTCATCTCCGCCGGAAGGCTGGCGTTGCTCATGTCTCTTGGCTCCGGGTTAGTCGACGGCCAGGGATTCGGGGCTGCCGGCCTCTTCCGGGAAGACCGGATAGAGACCCTGCGTACGACCCAGTTGTTGCACGAGTGCGAGCACGGAGTCGATGTGCGGGGTCTGCAGGTCCACAAGACGGCCCATCTCCTGCACCGCGGTCAGCAGCGCGTCGATCTCGAGCTGGCGGCCCTTCTCCAGGTCCTGCAGCATCGACGTCCGGTGCGCGCCGACCTTGGCCGCGCCGTTGATCCGGCGTTCCACATCGACGCGGAAATGCACGCCGAGCCGGGCGCCGATACGCTGCGCCTCTTCCATCATGTTGCGCGAGAGTGCACGGGTGCCTGGATCAGTCGCAACCACATCGAGCGTCGCGCGGGTCAGGGCGCTGATCGGATTGAAGCAGAGGTTACCCCAGAGCTTCAGCCAGATTTCGTCGCGGATGTTTGGCAGCACCGGCGCCTTGAAGCCGGCCTTCTCCAGCACTTCGCTCAGGCGCTGACAGCGCTCGGAGATCGAACCGTCCGGCTCGCCGATGGCGAACTTGTTGCCGTAGGTGTGCTTGATGACGCCCGGCGCGGTGATCTCGGTCGCCGGATAGACGACGCAGCCGATCGCACGCCCGGGGCCGATCAGATCCCACTGCCGGTCATCCGGGTCGACCGTGTTGAGACGGAGATTGCGATAGGCATTGTCGACGCCGTGGAAATACCACCAGGGAACGCCGTTCTGGCAGGTGACGACGGCGGTTTCGTCGCCGAGCAGCGGCACCATCTGGTCCGCGACCTCCCAGGCCTGATGCGTCTTCAACGCGACGATCACATAATCCTGCGGACCGAGTTCCGTCGGATCGTCCGTCGCCCGCACCTTGGCGACATGTTCCTCTTCGCCGATCTCGAGCTTTAGCCCGTTCTCGCGGATCGCCGCCAGATGCGAGCCGCGCGCGATCAGCGAAACCTCGACGCCTTCGACCTGCGCCAGTTCCACCCCGAGATAGCCGCCGATCGCGCCGGCGCCATAAATGCAAACCTTCATGCCCCTAAATCCTTATGCATGCGTTCCTTATGAAAACGGCGCCGGCTGATAAAGCCGGCGCCGCCCCTACTATCCCTTTAGGCCCAGTGCTTTCTAAACGGCACCTTCAGCCTTGGCGGCTTCGATTTCCGCGGCCGACATCCCGAGAACGGATCCCAGGATCTCGTCGGTATGTTCGCCCAGCAACGGGGAACGATCGACCTTGGCCGGCGACGCGGACAGCTTAATCGGATTGCCGACGGTGAGATAGCTGCCACGGGTGGGGTGCGGCACTTCGACCACCGTTCCCGTCGCGCGCAGCGACTGGTCTTCGGCCAGTTCCTTCATGCTGAGGATCGGCCCGCACGGCACGTTGAGCGCGTTCAGAATCTCCATGACCTCGAACTTGCTCTTGGTCTTGGTCCATTCCTCAATCATGGCGAAGCACTGGTCGAGCTTCGGCAGGCGGACTTCAGGCGTCGCCCATTCCGGATCCTCGATCAGCTCTTCGCGGCCGATGGTCTTCATCAGCGGCGCCCAGCCCGGCGGCTGGATGATGACGTAGATGTAATCGTTCGGTCCGCCGCCCTTGGTCTGCACGGCCCAGCCCGGCTGGCCGCCGCCGGAGGCGTTGCCGGCCCGCGGCACGGCTTCGCCGAACTCGCCGTTCGGGTATTGCGGATATTCCTTCAGCGGCCCGTGCTCCAGACGCTGCTGGTCGCGCAGCTTCACGCGGCAGAGGTTCAGCACGCCGTCCTGCATGGCGCATTCGACGCGCTGGCCCTTGCCGGAATGGGTCCGGTGATAGAGCGCGGTGACGATCCCAAGCGCGAGATGCAGGCCGGTGCCGCTGTCGCCGATCTGCGCGCCGGTGACGATCGGCGGGCCGTCGTCGAAACCGGTCGTCGAAGCGGAACCGCCGGTGCACTGGGCGACGTTCTCGTAGACCTTGCAGTCCTCATAGGTACCCGGACCGAAGCCCTTGATGCTGGCATAGATGATCCGGGGATTGATCTCCTGGATCCGTTCCCAGGTGAAGCCCATGCGGTCGAGCGCGCCGGGGGCGAAGTTCTCGACCATGACATCGCACTCTTCGATGAGGCGGGTCAGGATCGCCTTGCCCTTCGCATTCTTGGTGTCGAGGGTGACGCTGCGCTTGTTGCTGTTCAGCATGGTGAAATAGAGGCTGTCGGCATCCGGCAGATCGCGAAGCTGTCCGCGCGTGATGTCACCGACACCCGGGCGCTCGACCTTGATCACGTCGGCCCCGAACCAGGCCAGAAGCTGCGTGCAGGTCGGCCCCGACTGCACATGGGTCATGTCCAGAATGCGGACACCTTTCAGCGCTTCGCTCATTTTCTTCCTCTTTCCCCCTTAGCGGATTGAACGCAAAAAGGGCGCGCCGGAGACCGGCGCGCCCTTCCGCTTACTTGTACATGGTCTGGTTCTTGGTACCCGGAGCGTATTCGTTCGGATCGACCCAGATATTGACGACGGCGGATTTGCCCGTGCTCTTCACCGCCTCGCGGGCGCGCTGCAGCGCCGGGGCGATGTTCGCCGCCTCGTGGACTTCCTCGCCGTGGCCGCCGAGCATCTCGGCGAACTTGGAGAACGGAATGTCGCCGAGCTTGTTGCCGACATTGCCGCGCTGCTCGCCATACTTGGCGATCTGGCCGTAGCGGATCTGGTTCATCGAGGAGTTGTTGCCGATCACCGCGATGTAGGGCACGCCGAAGCGGTTCGCCGTCTCCATGTCGAAGGCGGTCATGCCGAAGGAACCGTCGCCGTAGTAGCAGAGCACTTCCTTCTCCGGATTGGCGAGGCCGGCCGCGATGGCGAAACCGGTGCCGACGCCGAGCGAGCCGAGCGCGCCCGGGTCCATCCAGTTGCCAGGGCCTTTCGGCGCTACGGCCTGGGCGGAGATGGTGACCACGTCGCCGCCGTCGCCGATATAGATCGTCTTCTCGGTCAGGAACTCGTTCAGTTCCCAGGCCACCCGGTAGGGATGGATCGGGGACTGGTCGGAGAGGAAGAGCGGCATCAGCTTCTGGGTCGCCGTTTCTTCAGCCGCCTTCAGCTCTTTCAGCCAGCCGGCGCGGCCCTTGGAGCCGTTGTCGACGCGGCCCTTGATCGCCGCATGCACGGCGGAGAGGATCGCGCCCGGATCGCCGGCGAGGCCGAGATCGATGTCCCGGTTCTTGCCGACCGTGCGGTAATCCTGGTCGATCTGCACCAGCGTCAGGTCGGAGCGGATGCGCTTGCCGTAACCCATGCGGAAGTCGAACGGGGTACCGACGATGAGCAACAGGTCGGCCTTCTGGAAGGCCATGCTCCGGGTCCGGTTGAAATAGTGGCTGTCGGTCTGGGGCAGGATGCCGCGGGCCGCGCCGTTCATGTAGCAGGCGATGTTGAGGTCCTTGACCAGATCGATCGCCGCCTGGTGGCCGCGGCTCATCCATACCTGGGAGCCGACGAGGATTGCCGGGCGCTCCGCCTTGACGATCAGGTCCGCCAGCTTCTCGATATCGGCAGGATCGCCGATCGACTTCACCGAGGCGCGGTACTTGCCCGGCGACGGGATGACGGCACTGGACATCGGCACTTCGCGGTCGAGCACGTCGCGCGGGATCTCGAGATAGGACGGGCCATAGGCGCCGGCGAAACATTCGCGCGCCGCCATGGAGACCATGTCCGCCGCCCGTTCGGTCGAGCGCACGCCCGCGGAGAACTTGGTGATCGGCGCCATGATGTCGACATGCGGCAGATCCTGCAGCGAGCCCATCTTGTGCTGGGTCAGCGCGCCCTGGCCGCCGATATGCAGCACCGGGCTCTCGGAGCGGAAGGCCGTCGCGACGCCGGTGATGGCGTTGGTGCAGCCCGGGCCCGCCGTGGTGACGACACAGCCGAGCTTGCCGGTCTGCCGGGCGTAGCCGTCGGCGGCATGGGCCGCAACCTGCTCGTGCCGGACGTCGATGATGCGGATGCCCTCGTCGACGCAGCCGTCATAGATATCGATGATGTGCCCGCCGCAGAGCGTGAAGATCGTGTCCACGCCCTCGTTCTTCAGGGCCTTGGCGACCAGGTGACCGCCGGAAACAACCTCGCCGGAGCGATCTTTTTCTTTAAGGGTATCGGTGGCGGTATCGCTCATTCTAGTAGCTCCCTTTTATTATAGACGGCCGGTTTCCCCGGCCCGCCTCTTGATCTTTGGTTATCCGAGATAGTTCACGTTGTTGGCGACATGCTTGGCGAGCGCCAGCGCATGATCCCTGACGAGCCGTTCCGCGGTTTCCGCGTCGCGTGCCTCGATCGCCTCGACGATATGCATGTGGTCCTGCATCGAGCGGGCGATACGGTCCTGCTCGCCGATGGTCCGGTTTCGGATCGCGCGGACATGGAGGAAGATCTTGTCGATCATTTCCTCGATCAGCGGCGAATGGGCCAATTTCAGGATCGCCTGATGGAACTCGATATTGCGGCTGGAATATTCGTCGATCTCGAGCCGCCCTTTCTCCGTCTCGGAGAAGATCCGGCGCAGCTGCTTGATCTCGTTGTCGGAGGCGACGTCGCAGGCAAGACGCGCGGCCATGCCTTCCAGCGCCGCCCAGACCTTGATCATCTCGATGATCTCGGCCTTGGTCTTGCGTACGATGAAGACGCCGCGCCGCGGCTGGATATCGACAAGCCCTTCCTGGGCAAGGCGGGCGAGCGCCTCGCGGAGCGGCGTGCGGCTGATACCAAGCTGCTCGGAAAGCTGACGTTCGTCGAGCCGGAGGTTGGCATCGGGGTCGTAGATGTTCATCGAGACGATGCCGTCCTTCAAGGCCGCATAGGTCTTGTCCTTGAGACTGACCTCGGCCGCGATGGGCGTCACCATCAACGCGGAAGTATCGTTCATGTAGAGTTCCCCGGCCGTTCGACCCACGGAGGATACACCCGAAAACGGGCTCGTGGGTTCTGGTATACCACACACTTTATGCCATGGAATACCTAAATTGCGGCTCGGGACGGTTCCGAATGTCGCAGTGCTCTCACTGCTGCTTAACCGTCACCCCGGCGCAGGCCGGGGCCCAGAAGATCGAAGAACAGGCTTCACGCTCCCTTGGTCCCGGCCTGCGCCGGGGTGACGAATGAAAATGGGCGATTGACGGAGGATTACCTCAGCCGCGCGCCCGTTTCACCAGTCCGCGCAGATCGAAATCCGGATCTGCCGCCTGCTCTGGCGTCACCTCAGCCTCCATTGCAATCAGACGCCGCGCCAGCGCGTGGTCGCCCGCCTTGTTCACCGACTCGACGCAGCGCAGCTTGCCGCCGGAGAAGAGGAAAGCCGAGAAAGACCCGCTCTCCGGATTGCCGCGCAGCACCGCCTCCTCCGAACCGTCCGAAAGGCCTGCAATCTGCAGCTTGGCCTCGGCCTGATCCGACCAGAACCACGGCACTTCATGGTAAGGCGCAGCCTCGCCGAGCAACGCCGCCGCCGCGGTCTTCGCCTGGTCGACAGCATTCTGGACGGATTCGAGCCGCACCCGCCGGCCGAGTTGCCAGTGCACGTAGCTCGCGCAATCACCGATCGCCGCGATCTCCGGCACCGAACTCAGCATGATCTCGTTCACCGCAATACCGTTCTCAAGCGTCAGCCCCGCACTTTCAGCGAGTTCCGTGCAGGGGACCACACCGGTCCCGGAAATCACGCAATCGGCCTCGATCACCGTTCCGTCCGCCAGATCCGCGCCGGACGCCTTTCCGCCCGAAACGCGCACGCCGGCGACGCGGGCATTCAGACGGATATCGGCGCCGAGCGAAGTCAGATAACCGAAGAAATACGCGGACACCGTCGGCGACACCGCGCGCGCCATCAGCCGGCCTTCGGCTTCGAGAACGGTGACCTTCTTGCCGAGCTGGGCGGCGGTCGCCGCGATCTCCAGACCGATGAACCCGCCGCCGATCACCAGAACCGAGCCGGAGGCATCGAAGGCGGCCTTGATTTCCTGGCTGTCGTGATAGGTCCTGAGCTCGAACACGCCCGGCGCGTCGACGTTCGGCACCGGGATCCGGCGCGGACGGGAGCCGACCGCGAGCACGATCTTCGAACAGGCGATGCTGCTGCCATCGGCGAGCGTGACCGATCCCGCGCCGCGGTCGATCGCCGTCGCCTCGGTCCCCAGCCGCAGGTCGATGTTGCGGTCGGTGTAGAATTTCTCCGGACGCAGGATCGTCGGCTTCGGGTCCGGTTCCTTGATATAGCCCTTGGAAAGCGGCGGCTTCTGGTAGGGAAGATCCGGCTCGCTGGTCAGCATGGTGAGCGGACCCTCGTAGCCCTTCTCGCGCAGGCTGGCCGCCATCTGCACACCGCCATGGCTGGCGCCCACGATCACGATGCCCTTGTCCGTCACGGGCTTCCTCCCTGCAATGAACTATAGTGCAGAGTCCTAGCCTATTCCTTCAGCAGAGAGGAATAGATTTCAGCATCGCCGATCTCGCCGACCAGCTTTCCGTCCGCAACAACGCGGATCGGCTCGGAGGTCCGGATGCGGGAGCGCATCAGATCGGCGAGCGGCGTGTCCGGGCCGGCGGTCACCGCGCCGTCAGGGATGGAACCGCCCTCTTCCACGCGCCGCATCACCGAAGAGGCTGTCAGCACATTGAGCGGGTTCATATGGGAGACGAATTCCGCGACATATTCATTTGCCGGCTCGAGCACGATCTGCTGCGGCGTGCCGCACTGGACAATGCGTCCGCCCTCCATGATCGCGACCTTCGATCCGAGTTTCAGCGCCTCGTCGAGATCGTGGCTGACGAAGATGATCGTGCGCTGCAACTGCGATTGCAAGTCGAGCAACTCATCCTGAAGTTTTGCCCTGATCAGCGGATCGAGTGCGGAAAAAGGTTCGTCCATCAGCAGGATCGGGGCTTCCGTTGCGAAGGCACGGGCAAGCCCCACGCGCTGCTGCATGCCGCCCGAAAGTTCATGCACCTTGCGGCCCGCCCAGTCGCCGAGACCGACAAGGGAGAGCTGCTTCGAGACGCGCTCGTCCCGTTCCGCCTTCGGCACACCGGCGAGTTCAAGCCCGAGACCGACATTCTCCGCCACCGTGCGCCAGGGCAGCAGGGCGAAGTTCTGGAACACCATCGTGACACGGCTTGTGCGCAGCCGGCGGAGCGTCGCTTCGTCTGCCGTCGCGACGTCGATTTCGGCTTCGCCGTCGTCGACCCAGACGGCTCCGCGCACCACCGGATTGAGCCCGTTCACAGACCGAAGCAACGTCGACTTGCCGGAGCCGGACAGTCCCATGATGACGACGATCTCGCCCGGCTCGACCGTGAGGCTGCAATCGTGCACGCCGAGGATCTGGCCGGTCTGCTCCTGGATCTCGGCCCGCTCCATGCCGCTGTCCATCAGTGGGAGAGCGGTTTCGGGATTGTCGCCGAAAACGATGTTCACCGCGTCGAAGCGGACGGCCGGGCGGCTCATTTGCCTGCTCCTTCGCGGCCACGGAACATCCGGTCGAGGATGATGGCGATCAGCACGATCGCCAGCCCGACCTCGAAGCCCTTGGCGATATTGACCTGATTAAGGGCACGCAGCGTCGGCACGCCGAGCCCGTCGGCACCGACCAGCGCGGCGATAACGACCATGGAGAGCGAGAGCATGATGGTCTGAGTCAGCCCCGCCATGATCTGCGGCATGGCGTAGGGCAGTTCCACCTTCCAGAGCAGCTGCGTCCGGGTCGCCCCGAAGGCCTCGCCCGCTTCGAGCAGCATCTTCGGCGTGGAGGAAATGCCGAGATGGGTCAGCCGGATCGGGGCGGGAATGGCGAAGATCACCGTCGCGATCAGCCCCGGCACCATGCCGAGCCCGAAGAGGATCAGGGCCGGGATCAGATAGACGAAGGTCGGGATGGTCTGCATCAGGTCGAGCACCGGACGCATGGCTGAGAAGAGCCAGGGCCGCCTGGCCGCGGCAATCCCGAGCGGCACGCCCACGCCCATGCAGACGACAGAGGAGGCCAGCACGAGGGCGACCGTCTCGGTCGTCTCTTCCCAATAGCCCTGGTTGATGATCAGCAGCAGGCCCACCGCCACCAGCAGCGGGAACCAGAAATTGCGGCGAACGGCATAGGCGATCCCGGTTGCAATGGCGACCGCGAGCAGCGGATGCGGCGCCTGCAGCACCCAGAGGATGGCCTCGATCATGAATTCGAGCCCGGCCGCGAGCCCATCGAAGAACCAGGCGCCGTGGTCGGTCAGCCAGTCGACGACGTTCTGCGCCGCTTTGCCCACCGGCAGCTTGTTTTCGGTCAGCCACTCCATGGAACGCCCCTCCGCTGTGCGATCGCTCCGGATGCACGCAAACAGGAGGCGGCAGAGACACCGCCTCCCGCAGTTACGAGGTTCTTAGAGGCCGAGCGCCTTGCGGACCGCCGG
The DNA here is from genome assembly GCF_017640745.1 of Nisaea sp. Lineage (GTDB taxonomy): Bacteria > Pseudomonadota > Alphaproteobacteria > Thalassobaculales > Thalassobaculaceae > Nisaea. The sequence goes on from NZ_JAEPQA010000005.1 coordinate 170,474, forward strand.
CAGGGCCGCCTGACCGTCGATCGTGGTGACGCCGGAGAGCCAGGCGTCGAGGATGCCGGCATTGGCCTTCAGCCACTTCTTCGCCGCATCCTTCGGCTCTTCGCCGTCATTCAGGATCGCGCCCATGATCTCGTTTTCCATGCGGAGCGAGAACATCAGGTTGTCGAGCAACCGGCCGACATTCGGGCATTCCTTGGCATAGCCGGCGCGGGTGTTGGTATAGACCGTCGCACCGCCGAGATCCGGGCCGAAATAGTCATCGCCGCCGGAAAGATAGGCCATCTCGAAATTGGCGTTCATCGGGTGCGGTTCCCAACCGAGGAAGACCACCGGTTCCTCTTTCTTCACCGCACGGGCGACCTGCGCCAGCATGCCCTGCTCGGAGGATTCGACCACGTCGAAGCCCTTCAGTCCGAAGGCGTCCTTCTCGATCATGTCGAGGATCAGGCGGTTGCCGTCGTTGCCTGGCTCGATGCCGTAGATCTTGCCGTCGAGCTTGTCCTTGAACTTGGCGATATCGGCGAAGCTCTTGAGACCTGCGTCATAGGCGTATTTCGGCACCGCGAGGGTGTATTTCGCGCCGTAGAGATTGACCCCGGTGGTGTCTACCGAGCCCTCGTCGCGGTATTTCGCGATATCGCCTTCCATCGTCGGCATCCAGTTGCCGAGGAAGACATCGATATCCTTGTTCTTCATCGAGGCATAGGTCACCGGGACGGACAGCACCTTGACGTCGGTCTTGTACCCCATCGCCTCGAGCACGGTGGTGGTCGCGGCCGTCGTCGCCGTGATGTCGGTCCAGCCGACATCGGAGAAACGGACGGTCGAGCAATGATCGTCGGCAAACGCGGCGCCGGAGGACAGCAGTCCCGCAGCCAGCGCGGCAGCGAACGCAATTCTGGATTTCAGCATTTTTCGGCTCCCTGTTGTTTAGCCCCCGTTTGTTCCGGTTAGGCAAACACCATAGCTGATCCAGCGCAAGATTTTTATTGATTGAGCAGTCAATCAAAAATACGGTCGGGCGTGAAAGGACCCGCCGCCCATGCCCAAAATCGGAATGGAACCGATCCGCCGCAAAGCGCTGATCAACGCCGCGATCGAGGCCATCCACGCGCGCGGGTCCTATGACGTGACGATGGGCGAGATCGCCCGCGAGGCCGGCGTCTCGACCGCCCTCGCGCATCACTATTTCGGCAGCAAGGACCAGCTCCTCCTCGCCACCATGCGGCATCTGCTGAGCGAGCTCGGCGGCGATATCGTCGCGGCGCTGCAGGAGGCCGAGACCCCGCGCGAACGCATCACCGGGATCATCCGGGCAAACTTCGGCTCGGACCAGTTCCGCCCGGCGACGATCTCCGCCTGGCTGACCTTCTATGTGAAAGCTCAGGGCTCCGGTCCCGCGCGCCGCGTGCTCTCGGTCTATGCAAGGCGCCTGCGCAGCAATCTCTGCCATGCCCTCAGGCAGATCACCGACGGGGAAAGCGCGAAGCGGATCGCCGAAGGTACCGCGGCGATGATCGACGGACTCTATCTCCGCCACGCCCTGCTGGACAGCGACCCCGACCGCGAGGCGGCGATCCGGCTGACAGAGGACTATGTCGACGCCCAGCTGACCGCCGGGGCAACGCGATGACGCGGAAGCCCAACATCCTGATCCTGATGGTCGACCAGCTGAACGGAACCCTGTTTCCGGACGGGCCGGCCGATTTCCTGCACGCACCGGCATTGCGCGCGCTTGCCGAACGCTCAGTCCGCTTCCGCAACAGCTACACCGCAAGCCCGCTCTGCGCCCCTGGCCGCGCCTCTTTCATGTCCGGCCGTCTGCCCTCGCGAACCCGGGTCTACGACAACGCAGCCGAGTTCAGCTCGGACATCCCGACCTACGCGCATCACCTGCGCCGCGCCGGTTACTACACCTGCCTCTCCGGCAAGATGCATTTCGTCGGCCCGGACCAGCTGCACGGTTTCGAGGAGCGCCTGACCACCGACATCTATCCGGCCGATTTCGGCTGGACCCCGGACTACAGAAAACCGGGAGAGCGGATCGACTGGTGGTACCACAATCTCGGCTCGGTCACCGGCGCCGGCGTCGCCGAGATCAGCAACCAGATGGAATATGACGACGAGGTCGCCTTCAACGCGGAACAGAAGCTCTACCAGCTCTCCCGCGGCGGCGACGCGCGCCCCTGGTGCCTCACCGTAAGCTTCACCCACCCACACGATCCCTACGTCGCCAGGCGGAAATTCTGGGATCTGTACGAAGACTGCCCGGCGCTGCTACCGCGGATTCCCGAAATGGCCTTCGAGGCCCAGGATCCGCACAGCAAGCGGCTATATCTCGCGAACGACTACCGCAAATTCGACATTACGGTAGAGAATGTACGCCGCTCGCGCCGGGCCTATTTCTCCAACATCTCCTATCTCGACGAGAAGATCGCAGGCCTGCTCGACACGCTGAAGCGCTGCCGGATGGACGAGGACACGATGATCGTCTTCGTCTCGGACCATGGCGACATGCTCGGCGAGCGGGGGCTCTGGTTCAAGATGAGCTTCTACGAGGGCTCCGCCCGCGTGCCGCTGATGATCGCCGGCCCCGGCATCGAGGGCCGTACGGTGACCGAACCTGTCTCGACCATCGACCTGACCCCGACCCTGGCCGATCTCGCCGGCGTCGATCTCTCCGATGTCGCGCCCTGGACCGACGGCCATTCGCTCGTCCCGCAGATCCGGGGCGAGGAGCGGACGGCACCTGTTTACATGGAATACGCCGCCGAAGGCTCCTACGCGCCGATGGTCTCGATCCGCCATGGCAGGTTCAAGTTCAACCACTGCGAACTCGACCCGCCGCAGCTCTTCGATCTGGAAGAAGATCCCGAGGAGCTGGTGAACCTCGCGGAAGACCCCGCTTACGCGGAAACGCTGAACGACTTCACCGCCGAGATGCGGGCGCACTGGGACATGGACAGGTTCGACCGCGAGGTCAGGGACAGCCAGGCAAGGCGCTGGGTCGTCTACGAGGCGCTGCGCAACGGCTCCTACTATCCGTGGGACTTCCAGCCGCTGCAGAAAGCCTCCGAGCGCTACATGCGCAATCACATGGATCTCAACGTACTCGAGGAGAACGCGCGCTTCCCGCGCGGCGAGTAAGGCAATGCAGGCAGATTTCGTAATTGTGGGGTCGGGCTCGGCGGGCGCGGTCATGGCGGACCGTCTTTCGGCGGACGGCAAGCATTCCGTCATCGTCATCGAGTTCGGCGGGACGGACATGGGCCCGTTCATCCAGATGCCGGCGGCCCTCTCCTATCCGATGAACATGAGCCGCTATGACTGGGGCTACCAGAGCGAGCCGGAACCGCATCTGGGCGGCCGCCGCCTCGCCTGCCCGCGCGGCAAGGTGATCGGCGGATCCTCCTCGATCAACGGCATGGTCTATGTCCGCGGCCACGCGCGCGATTTCGACCATTGGGAGGAACAGGGCGCGAGGGGCTGGGCCTACAAGGACGTGCTGCCCTATTTCGAGCGCATGGAGACGAGCCATGGCGGCCAGGACGGCTGGCGCGGCACCGACGGGCCGCTGCATGTCAGCCGCGGGCCGCGCCGGAACCCGCTCTATCACGCCTTCGTCGAGGCGGGCAGGCAGGCGGGCTTCGAGCTGACCGAGGACTATAACGGCGAGAAGCAGGAAGGCTTCGGGCCGATGGAGATGACGGTCCATCAAGGCCGCCGCTGGTCAGCCGCCAACGCCTACCTGAAACCGGCGTTGAAACGGAGCAACCTGACGCTGGTGAACGGTCTCGCGCGGAAGGTCACCTTCGACGGCAAGCGGGCGACGGGCGTCGAGATCTCCCGCGGCGGCAGCGTGGAGACGATCACCGCAAACCGCGAAGTGATCCTCGCCGCCTCCTCGATCAACTCGCCGAAACTGCTGAAGCTTTCGGGCATCGGCCCCGCGGTCGAGCTTGCCGGACACGGCATCGAGGTGCTGGCGGACCGGCCCGGCGTCGGCGCCAACCTGCAGGATCACCTGGAGCTCTATATCCAGCAGGAATGCACCCAGCCGATCAGCCTTTATTCGAAGCTGAACCTCTTCTCCAAGGGCCTGATCGGGCTCGAATGGCTGCTCTTCAAGTCCGGCCTCGGCGCGACCAACCATTTCGAAAGCGCAGCTTTCCTGCGTTCGAAACCCGGCGTCGAATATCCGGACATCCAGTACCATTTCCTGCCAGTCGCGATCCGCTATGACGGCAAGGCACCGGCCAAGTCCCACGGTTTCCAGGCCCATGTCGGGCCGATGCGCTCGAAGTCGCGCGGCAGCGTCACCCTGCGCTCCGCCGATCCGCTCGACCCGCCGGCGATCCGCTTCAATTACATGAGCCACGCCGACGACTGGGCGGATTTCCGCCACTGTATCCGCCTCACCCGCGAGATCTTCGGCCAGCAGGCCTTCGATCCGTTCCGCGGCAGGGAGATCGCGCCAGGAGACCACGTCGCCAGCGACGAGGCGCTCGACGATTTCATCCGCGACGCGGTCGAGAGCGCCTACCATCCCTGCGGTACCTGCCGCATGGGCCCGGCGGACGACCCGATGGCAGTGGTCGATCCGGAGAACCGGGTGATCGGGGTTGAGGGTCTCCGTCTCGCCGACAGCTCGATCTTCCCGCGGATCCCGAACGGCAATCTGAACGGCCCGTCGATCATGGTCGGCGAGAAGGCCTCGGACCATATTCTCGGCAAGGCGCCCCTTGCGCCGTCGAACAAGCAGCCCTGGATCAATCCGCGCTGGCAGACGTCAGACCGCTGAGCCGCCCGCGACCCAAGAGGACCGAAAGATGCGCGCCCAACCGAAAGCCTCCCACTTCATCGCCGGCTCCTATATCGAGAGCCCCGGCGGCAAGGGTTTCGACAGCCTCTACCCCGCGACCGGCGAAGTCATCGCCAAGATGCATGCCGCCAGCGGCTCGACCATCGACAAGGCGGTCGCCGCGGCCCGCGAGGCGCAGAAGGAATGGGCGGCGCTGAGCGGGGCGGAACGCGGCCGGGTGCTGCGGCGGGCGGCGGAGATCCTCCGCGCGCGCAACCGCGAGCTGTCGGAGCTGGAGACGCTCGATACCGGCAAGCCGCTGCAGGAGACTCTGGTCGCTGACGCCGCCTCCGGCGCGGACTGCCTCGAGTATTTCGGCGGGATCGCGGCCGACATTCATGGCGAGTTCACAGATCTCGGCGGCTCCTTCGCCTACACGAAACGGGAACCGCTCGGCGTCTGCGTCGGCATCGGGGCCTGGAACTACCCGATCCAGATCGCCTGCTGGAAATCGGCCCCGGCGCTCGCCTGCGGCAACGCGATGATCTTCAAGCCGTCGGAAACCACGCCGCTGACCGCTCTTAAGCTTGCCGAGATCTACAAGGAGGCAGGGCTGCCAGACGGCGTCTTCAACGTCGTGCAGGGCTTCGGCGATGTCGGCGCCGCACTCGTCGCCCATCCGGGCGTCGCCAAGGTCTCGGTCACAGGCTCGGTGCCGACCGGCACACGGGTCATGGCGGCGGCGGCGGAAGGGCTGAAGCAGGTCACCCTCGAGCTTGGCGGCAAGTCGCCGCTGGTCGTCTTCGAGGACGCGAATATCGAGAACGCGATCTCCGGCGCCATGATCGGCAATTTCTATTCGAGCGGCCAGATCTGCTCCAACGGCACCCGCGTCTTCGTGCAGAAGTCCATCAAGCAGAAGTTCCTCGAGCGTCTGCGCGAACGCACGGCGAAGATCCGGCTCGGCGATCCGATGGACGAAGCAACCCATCTCGGCCCCCTCGTCTCAAAGGCTCAGTTCGAGAAGGTGCTCGGTTATATCGCGAGGGGCCGCGAGGAAGGCGCCCGCGTGATCATCGGCGGCGATGCCGCGACCGTTCCCTCCTTCAAGGACGGCTGGTTCGTCGCCCCGACCGTCTTCGCCGACGTGAAGGACAGCATGACCATCGCCCGCGAGGAGATCTTCGGCCCGGTTATGTGCGTGCTCGACTTCGACTCAGAAGAGGAAGTTGTCGCCCGTGCCAATGCGACCGAGTTCGGTCTCGCCGCCGGCGTCTTCACGAAGGACATCCAGCGCGGCCATCGGGTCGTCGCCGCGCTCGAAGCAGGCACCTGCTGGATCAACGCCTACAACCTGACCCCCATCGAGATGCCCTTCGGCGGGATGAAAAAATCCGGCATCGGCCGCGAGAACGCCCGCGCCGCAATCGAGCATTACACCCAGCTGAAGAGCGTCTATGTCGAGATGGGGGACGTCGAGAGCCCTTACTGATCGGCCAACGGTTGCGTTGCCAAGGCGGTGCCGTGAATATGCCCCCACGAATAAGGGGGAAACTTGAATGCGCATCGCGGTTGTCGGCGGCGGGCCTGCCGGGCTCTATTTCTCGTACCTGATGAAGCGGCGGAGGCCTGAGACCGAGATCCGGCTCTACGAGCGCAATCCGGAAGGCGCCACCTTCGGCTTCGGCGTCGTCTTTTCCGACACCGCGCTCGCCTTCATGGCGGCGGACGATCCCGAGACCCATGACGCGATCCTCCCGGCGATGGAGACCTGGCGCGATCTCGCCCTCGATCTCGAAGGCGAACGGATCGTAATCGACGGCGTCGGGTTCGCGGCGATCGGCCGCCTGGAACTGATCCAGCTCCTGACGAAGCGAGCAGAGAGCGTAGGCGTCGCACCGCAATTCGGGACGGAACTGAGCGATCTCTCGGACCTGGAGGACGCCGACCTGATCGTCGGCGCGGACGGGCTGAACTCGCTGGTGCGCGGCGACGGCGCCGATTTCGGGGCGGAGATGCCGCTGCTGGAAAACCGCTTCATCTGGTACGGGACGGAGCGTCCTTACGAAACCCTGACCCAGTCCTTCCGCCGCTCCGCCGACGGACCGTTCAACGCGCATCATTATCGCTACGCGCCGGACCTCAGCACCTTCATCGTCGAGACCGATGCCGCAACCTGGAACGCCGCCGGTTTCGCCGGAATGGACGAGGATGCGACCCGCGCCTATTGCGAGGAGGTCTTCGCCGACGTGCTGGACGGCCACAGGCTGATCAGCAACAAGTCGTACTGGCGCCAGTTCCCGAAACTCTCCTGCCGGAACTGGTACAGCGGCAACAGGGTGCTGATCGGAGATGCGGTCCATACCGCCCATTTCAGCATCGGCTCCGGCACGCGGCTGGCGATGGAGGACGCGCTCGCGCTTTCGAAAGCCCTCATCGAGACGCCCACGGACATTCCGGCCGCGCTCGCCGCCTACCAGGCCGCGCGCAAGCCGATCACCGACAAGCTCGTCACCGCAGCCAATACGAGCGCGGCCTGGTACGAGAATTTCGCCGAGCATATGAAACTCAAACCGGCCGATTTCGCCTATTCCTACATCCAGCGCAGCGGCCGCATCGACGACGAGCGCCTGAAGCGCCTCGCCCCGAAATTCTTCGAGACCTACAGCACCGATTGGAACAAGCGCGCGGGAGCTCGGGCATGAGTGCCGAAGCGATCCGGGATCTGGTCCCGCGTGATGCGGCCGAGACTGCGGAGATCGGCTTTAACGTCCCTGAGCGCTACAACGCCTCCAGCCTGCTGTTCGACAATCTGGCGCAGGGACGCGGCGACAAGATCGCCGTATTCTCCGACCTCGGCACACGCACCTACAGTGAGTTGGCGGAGCAGGCCTGCCGCTTCGGCAACGGCCTCCTGTCCCTCGGTCTCATGCGCGGCGACCGGGTGCTGCTTCTGATGGCGGACACGCCCGCCTATCCGGCCGCGATCATGGGCGCGATCCGGGCCGGACTGGTGCCGATCCTGGTCAATACGCTCTCGACCGCCGATCTGGTCTCTTTCTATGCCGAGGACGCGGGCGCGCGCGTGCTGGTGTTCGACGAGGCTTTCGCCGAGATTGCGGGCGCTTTCTCTCCGGAACTCCTGGCCTCGCTGACGGCGATTTCTGTCAACGGCGACGGCCCCTCAGCCCTCCCTGGCGCTTTGAGCGGCGCGGACTGGCTTGCCGCTCAACCGGCCACTCTGGAGGTGGCCGATACAGGCCGGGACGACCCAGCCTTCATGATGTATTCCTCCGGCTCGACCGGGCGCCCGAAGGGCATCCTGCATCTGCAGCACGACGCGCTCTACACGGCGGAGAGCTATGCGCGTCATGTGCTGAAGATCCGCGAGGACGATATCTGCTTCTCCATTCCGAAGATCTTCTTCGCCTACGGTTTTGGCAATGCGGTGACCTTCCCGTTCCATGCCGGCGGCAGCGTGGTGCTGTTCTCCGGCCGCCCGACCCCGGAGGCGGTCTACGGGATGATCGCCCGCTTCAAACCGACCCTGCTCTTCGGCCTGCCGACGCTCTACACGGCGATGATCAAGGATCCGTCTGCGGACGGCGCGGATCTTTCCTCCGTGCGCACCTGCATCTCCGCCGCCGAGATCCTCTCGCAGGAGATCTTCGACGCCTGGAAGAAACGTTTCGGGCACGAGATCATGGAGGGACTCGGCTCGACCGAGGTGCTGCACATCTATCTCTCGAATACGGAGACGGAGAAGAAGATCGGCTCGGCCGGCAAGATCGTGCCGGGCTATGCCGCCCGTCTGATCGACCCGGAAGGAAAGCCCGTCGCAGCCGGCGAAGACGGGGTCCTGTCGGTACGCGGCGATTCCAACGCGCCCTGCTACTGGAACCGCCCCGACAAGACCGCCGAGACCATGCGCGACGGCTGGATCTATACCGGCGACCGGTTCCGCTCTGACGCGGACGGGTTCTATTTCTTCCTCGGACGGATCGACGATCTGGTGAAGGTCAGCGGCCAGTGGGTCTATCCGCTGGAGGTCGAACTCTGCCTGAACGAGCATCCGGAGATCGTCGAGTGCTGCGTCGCCGCCGTCGAACTGCCGGACCGCCGGACCATTCTCCGCGCCTATGTGACGCCCTCCAAAGGGATCAAACCGGACGACGCGCTGACCCAACGGCTCAAGAGTTACGTGCGCGAGACGCTGCTCCCGCACAAGGCACCGCGGGACTTCCTCTATTTCGACGAATTGCCGAAGACAGGAACCGGAAAGATCGACCGCCAGACGCTGCTGAAGAGAACCCGCGTCGAAATGGAGAGCGTTAAAAACCCATACTAGAAAAACATGCCAAACCAGACCTTGACCGCGCAGACAGTCCGACCCGTATGTTAGTATTTTTTTGATGCAGGACAATTTCGGAGAGGTGTTTCGGCAATGTTTGGCACCAACAGGACACGCACAAATCCTCAATCCGACATAAACGGTTTCAGCAATTCTGCCTCTCTGCAGACAGCTTCCGACTCGGAACACCTCCACCTATCAGGGCATCAAGACATCGCGCTCAGGATTGCATCGATTTATTGCGTCGCTGCGACCATCTGGATCCTGACTTCGGACACCCTTGTCGATTTCGTATTTTCCGGCGGAGCGGCGCATCAGGTTCAATCGTTCAAGGGCATCGCCTTTGTTCTCGTGACCGCCGCCGTCCTCTTCTGGATCCTCAAGTCCGCTCAGAAAAGGGAACTCTCGCTTGCAAAGCGCTTGCGCAGCGCTATCGACGCGTCTCGTGACGGTCTTTGGCAGTGGAATCTGGACCGGGACAAGATCGTCGTGACATCGGGCGGCGATGCTGAGCTCGGCTGGGACTCCGCTGAAACAATAACAAACTTGGACGCCTGGAAATCCGTTGTTCATCCGGACGACTGGCCGAAGGTATCCGACCTGATGGACTCGGTCAGCAATAACCCGGAAGACGACTGGTTACTTGAGCAAAGGTTCAAGACCGTCAACGGAGACTGGCACTGGATAGAGATCAAGGGGCACGCCGCGTCACGGAGCGAAGATGGTTCTGTCGAGATCATGGAAGGCTCATACCACAGCATAGACAGGTTGAAGCGTGCTCAACTCGCCCTTGAGCGAAAGAACAGGGCCCTGAGTATCCTCGTCATCGCCTACGACGCGATGTCCTCCGGTCGCCCCAATGAAGAATGTCTGAAAATGCTCGTTCAGGGCATTGCCGGATCGGATGACTGCCCTGTCGCATGGGTGGGCAAGGCAATGGACGATGAAGCGAAAAGCATTCAGCCATTCGCCTGGGCCGGGCAGTCCTCCGAGTTCGTTCGAACAGCAACCTTTCGATGGGACGACAGCCCTTACGGGCTCGGACCGACGGGAACATGCATCAAGACCGGCAAACCCGCCCTCTTCCGAGATGTTCAATTGGATGAAGCGGCAGCACCACATAGAGACCAGCTCCGCAAATACGGAATTCGGTCTGCTATTGCCATCCCGATCACCACGACGGATGACCAGAAGTACGTCTTGAACATAAGCGGAAATTCGCCGCAGCAATTTTCCGGGGAAGACCTGGAGACCTACGAAATGATCGCCAAGGTCCTGAAGGTCATGGTTGGTTCCGCCGACATGGCGTTTCAGTTCGGCCAGTCCGAAAGAGCGCGATTGGAGATCGGAAACCGTCTCCAGAAAGCCGTCATGGGCGTCACAGCCGCTCTCGCAACCGTCGTTGAGAAACGCGATCCCTATACAGCCGGCCACCAGCAGAGGGTTGCAGAGCTGGCCATTGCCATCGGAAAGGAACTCGGCCTTCACGAAGACCGGTTGGAAGGCGTCCGGATCGGTGCCTGGATTCATGACATCGGCAAGATTGGTGTGCCGACCGAAATCCTGAGCAAACCGGGGAAACTAGATGCAACGGAAATTGCTTTGATCAAAAGACATGCAGAGATCGGCTACGACATTGTCAAAAACATAGATTTTGGCTGGCCCGTCGAGAAGATCGTTCATCAGCATCACGAACGCATAGACGGATCGGGTTACCCGCAAGGCCTGAAGGGAGATCAGATCGCCCTCGAGGCGAAGATCGTTGCCGTCGCCGATGTGGTCGAGTCAATGGGTACGGATCGACCGTATAGAAAGAGAATCCCCTGGCAGGTCGTCCTTGATGAGATCCTGCGCGGCCGCGGGAAGCAATACGATGAATTGGTTGTCGATGCGGTGATGCGCATCTTGAGCGCAAGAGCTCAAGCGTTTGGTTTCGACACCAATTAACCGTTCCTCATTGCAGTGATGGACCGGCGTAGGAACGCTCTCCACCGTCGAACCCTGCTCAGGTCCGGTTCATCCGCCTGATCTGCATCCATGTCGCCAGTCCCGCGAAGAGCGCGACCGAGCCGATCAGCAGGGTGGCGAGCGCGTTGATGTCCGGCGACACACCGAGCCTGACCTTGGAGAAGATCACCATCGGCAGGGTCGAGGAACCCGGGCCCGAGGTGAAACTGGCGATCACCAGATCGTCGAGCGAGAGGGTGAAGGCGAGCAGCCATCCCGAGGCGAGCGCCGGGGCCAGCATCGGCAGGGTGACGAGCAGGAAAGCGGTAAAGGGCCGGGCGCCGAGATCGAGCGCGGCTTCCTCGATCGAGCGATCGAGGCCGCTCGCCCGGGACTGCACCACCACCGCGACATAAGCGGTCGAGAAGGTGATATGGGCGATCAGGATCGTGTCCACCCCGCGCCCGACCGGCCAGCCGATCAGCTGCTCCATCGAGACGAAGGTGAGCAGCAGGCTGATGCCGATGATGACGTCCGGCATGACGAGCGGCGCGGCGATCAGGCCGGTGAAGAGCAGCCGTCCGCCGAAACGCCCGAAACGCGACAGCGCGAGCCCGGCCATGGTCCCGAGCAGGGTCGCGCCGGTCGCGTTGATGATGGCGATCTTGATCGAGAGCCAGGCCGCCGACAGTACCTGCTCGTTGCGGAACAGTTCCGCATACCACTCGACCGACCAGCCACCCCAGACGCTGACCAGCTTGGACGCATTGAAGCTGAACACCACGAGCACGATCAGCGGCAGGTAGAGGAAGGCGAACCCGCCGACCACCACGCTGTAGAGCGCCACGCGGCTTCCGGTCCGGCTCATGCCTCGGCTCCCTGGCGGCGGTTCTCGACGACCTGGAAGAGCATGATCGGCACCACCAGAAGGAGCAGCAGGACGACCGCCAGGGCGGAGGCCAGGGTCCAGTCGCGCTCGTTGAAGAAGGTGTCCCAGAGCATCCGCCCGACCATCAGCGTGTCGGAGGCGCCAAGCAGGTTCGGGATCACGAACTCGCCGGTCGCCGGGATGAAGACCAGCATGGCGCCGGCGATGATGCCGGGCACCGAGAGCGGCAGCGTGACCAGCAGAAATGCCTTCCAGGGCCGGCAGCCGAGATCCTCCGCCGCCTCCACGAGCGACCAGTCGAGCCGTTCGAGCGTCGCGTAGAGCGGCAGGATCATGAAGGGCAGATAGGTGTAGGAGATGCCGACATAGAGCGCGAAATCGGTCTGCAGCATGCGGATCGGCGTGTCGATCACCCCGATACCGAGCAGCAGGGCGTTCACGAGGCCGGTATCCGCCATCAGTGTCTTCAGGGCATAGACCCGGAGCAGGAAGGAACTCCAGAACGGCAGCATCACCGCCATCAGCAGCAGGTTGCGCACCGTCGGGGTCGCCCGGGCGATGGCATAGGCCATCGGGTAGCCGATCAGCAATGTGATGAAGGTCGAGATGCCTGCGACCATGAGCGAGTTGAAATAGCCTGCCCTGTAGAGCGCGTCATCGAACAGAAGCTCGTAGTTGAAGAGCGATCCGGCGAAGCTCCCGTCCGCATTGAAGAGCGGCGAATAAGGCGGCTGCGCCAGCACCGGCTCGGACAGCGAAATCCGGAAGACGATGGCGAACGGCACGAGGAAGAAGACGAAGAGCCAGAGATAAGGGATCCCCGCCACGGCTCCCCTGCCGGAAAGCCAGAACGGCCTGCGTCGGGCGGCCATGTCAGTCGGCCCCCAGCAGCAAGGCATTGCCGGGCTCGAACCAGATCTCGACCCGGTCGTCCCAGTCGACTTCCCGCGCCGCTCCGGTCTCGCTGTTGGCGCGGGTGATCTCGACCAGGTGGCCCTGCTGTGTCCGCACCCGGTAGGAGGTCACGTCGCCGAGATAGGCCAGTCCCTCGACCGTCCCCCTCAGCCGGTTCACCAGCGTCAGCGGGGCCGATCCCTCGCGCGCGATCCGGACCTTCTCCGGACGGACGCCGACCGTACCGCGCATACCTTCCCGCGCCTCTCCGGCAACGGCGAAGAGGGATGTCTCCAGTCCGTCCACCGCCAGTTCCGCGATACCGTCACGCACCGCCGTCACCTGTCCGTCGAAGAGCGAGATATTGCCGAGGACCTCGGCCTCGTAGGCCGCCTCGCGCCCGACGACGACCGTGGTCGCGCCGTTGAGCAGCGCGCACCAGATCTCGTA
>NZ_JAEPQA010000060.1 GCF_017640745.1 Nisaea sp.
TCCGCGCCGTCCTGATCGAGCAGCTCGGTGCCATGCGGTTCCGCGCGGTCTTCTCGCTCGCCTCGATCGTCGCGATGGTCTGGATGGTGATGGCCTTCGGCGACGCGCCTTACGTGGCGGTCTGGGAACCGCCGCTCTGGACCCGCTGGATCCCCAACATCGTCATGCCTTTTGCCTGCATTCTGCTGGTCTCGGGCTACAATCCGTTCAGCCCGACGGCAATGGTGCGGGAGGAGGATTTCGACGACCCGCATCTGGTGCGCGGCATCCTGACCGTGACCCGGCATCCGGTGATGTGGGGCATCGGCCTCTGGGCGCTGGCGCATCTGACGGTCCGCGGCGACGCCGCCTCGATGATGCTGTTCGGCGGCATCGCGGTCCTGGCCTTCGTCGGCATGATCAAGATCGATATGAAAAAGCGGGCCGAGTACGGCGCCAAATGGGCGCCTTTCGAACTCTCCACCTCTGTCCTCCCGTTCCGCGCCGCGCTCGACGGACGCACGAAGGTCGACTGGAAGGGCATCGGCTGGCTCCGGCTCGGCGGCGGCCTCCTCCTCTGGGCCGTCCTGCACGGCGCCCACCCGTGGATTGCCGGGGTGAGCGCCGTACCGGTATGAACGTAAGGCTCAGCCGACTTCGTAGCGGCCACGGGTCAGCAGGATGAGCAGCACTAACATCAGCGGCACGACGGTGAGCGCCGGAATGATGATCGCCGGATAGCCGAAGAGCGCGATGGCGCCGATCCAGAGCAGCGCGCAATTAATCAGGAAATAGGTGAATGCGGAGACCCCGCCCTCTTTGAGGTCACGGGCGATCCAGCCGATCAGCGGAATGGCGTAGAACAGTCTGCTCAAGGTCGGTGTCCTCTTTCGGTCGTTTAGGAACACCGGAGATGGCATCGCAGATGATGCGCGCCAATGCGCATTAATGACGCAGATCAGATTTGTCGCAGGGCGATCGCGATTGCGGCGCCAAGCCGCGCATTTGCGCGCACCAGCTCGATATTCGTCCTGAGGCTGGCGCCCGCCGTCGCATTCCGGATCTCGGAGAGCAGATAGGGCGTCACCTGCTTGCCGCTCGTCCCCGTCCGTTTCGCCTCGTAGAGCGCGTCCTCGATGATCCGGTCCATCTCGGCCCGCGGCAGCGCATGCGCCTCCGGCACCGGGTTGGCGACCAGCATGCCGTTCTCGAGACCGAGCCCGCGCCCGGCCCGCCATGCGGCGGCGATCTCGGCTGCGCTGTCGAGCCTGAGCGGTACCTTGAGACCGCTCTGCCGGCAGAAAAAGGCGGGAAACTCGTCGGTGCCGTAGCCCACCACCGGCACGCCCTTGGTCTCCAGCACCTCTAGCGTCTTCGGCAGGTCGAGGATCGATTTCGCGCCGGCGGAGACGACCATCACGGGCGTGCGCGCCAGTTCCTCGAGATCGGCGGAGATGTCGAAATCGAGCTCGGCACCGCGATGCACGCCGCCGATCCCGCCTGTGGCGAAAACTTCAATTCCGGCGCGTTCGGCGAGGATCATGGTGGCGGCGACGGTGGTGCCGCCGGTCCAGCCTTTGGCGACGGCGATGCCGAGATCGCGGCGGGAAAGCTTGATCGTTTCTTCGGAGGCGCAGAGCCCGGCGAGATCATCTGCCGGGAGGCCGATGCGGATCTCACCTCCCAGCACGGCGATGGTGGCAGGTACGGCGCCGGCCGCTCGCACCTCCGCCTCGATCTCACGCCCGATGGCGAGATTGTCGGGCTTCGGCAAACCGTGTGTCAGGATGGTGCTCTCAAGAGCGACGACTGGCCGGCCCTCGTCGAGGGCGGCACGTACTTCTTCCGAAAGGACCAGATCGGTCATCGCCTTCCCAACTCTCTCGTCAATCCCGACCCCGATCCGGGACCTTCAGAAGCTTGGGGCACAACCCCGCGTTCGGCAAGGTCCCGGCTCTGCGGCCGGGATGACGGGTAATGTTGGGATTTACCCCTGCAGCATCTTGTTGAGGCGCAGGCGCAGCGCGTTGAGCTTGATGAAGCCGGCGGCGTCCTTGTGGTCGTAGGTGCCGGAGCCTTCCTCGAAGGTCACGATGTCCTCGGAATAGAGGCTGCGCTCCGCCTTGCGGCCGGTGCAGGTGACGTTGCCCTTGTAGAGCTTCATGCGCACGGTGCCGGTGACGTTGCGCTGGCTGAAGTCGATCGCCTGCTGCATCATCTCGCGCTCCGGCGAGAACCAGAAGCCGTTATAGATGAGCTCGGCATAGCGCGGCATCATCTCGTCCTTCAGGTGCGCCATGCCGCGGTCGAGCGTCAGGCTCTCCATCGCGCGGTGCGCGTGATGCATGATGGTGCCGCCCGGGGTCTCGTAGACGCCGCGGTTCTTCATGCCGACGAAGCGGTTCTCCACCAGGTCGAGACGGCCGATGCCGTTGGCCGCGCCGAGCTCGTTCAGCTTCGTCAGGAGGGAAGCGGGGCTAAGACGCTCGCCGTCGATCGCGACCGGATCGCCATGCTCGAAGTCGATCTCGATCACGGTCGCCTTGTCCGGTGCCTGCTCCGGCGAGACGGTGCGCTGGAAGACGTATTCCTCCGGCGCGTCCCACGGATCCTCCAGCACCTTGCCCTCGGAGGAGGAGTGCAGCAGGTTCGCGTCGACCGAGAACGGCGCCTCGCCGCGCTTGTCCTTGGCGATCGGAATCTGGTGCTTCTCGGCGAACTCGATCAGTTTGGTGCGCGACGTCAGGTCCCATTCGCGCCAGGGCGCGATGATCTTGATGTCCGGCTGCAGCGCGTAATAGCTGAGCTCGAAGCGGACCTGGTCGTTGCCTTTGCCGGTGGCGCCGTGGGAGACGGCGTCGGCGCCGGTCTCCTTGGCGATCTCGATCTGGCGCTTGGAGATCAGCGGCCGGGCGATCGAGGTGCCGAGCAGGTAGCAGCCTTCATAGAGCGCGTTGGCGCGGAACATCGGAAAGACGTAGTCGCGCACGAATTCCTCGCGCAGATCCTCGACATAGATTTCCTTGATGCCGAGCATCTTCGCCTTCGCGCGCGCCGGCTCGACATCCTCGCCCTGTCCGAGGTCGGCGGTGAAGGTCACCACCTCGCAATTGTAGGTGTCCTGCAGCCAGCGCAGGATGACGGAGGTATCGAGGCCGCCGGAATAGGCCAGCACGACTTTCTTGACGCTCTCGGACATGTAATCGCCTTAGACGCTAGGAGGCCCCGGAAGGCCCAGTGAACAACGGATCCGGACCTTCGCAAGCGGCGGCGGGCCCGACGGCGCCGGAGTATAGGGAAACTGTCATTTTCGGCAAGGGACCTTGCCCGCGACTTTGTGACTTATCGTGCGGGCGGGGCACCCTATATGATCAGATGAGCGTTCACCGAGGAACAAGGGAGCCCGAACGATGAACAGCGCAACCGAAACCGCGATCCTCGCCGGCGGCTGTTTCTGGGGCATGCAGGAGCTGATCCGCAAGCATCCGGGCGTCACCGGAACCCGCGTCGGCTATACCGGCGGGACGGTCGAGAACCCGACCTACGAGCATCTGAAGACCGGCCGCAGCGGCCATGCAGAGTCTATCGAGATCCGGTTCGATCCGTCGAAGACCAGCTACCGCGCGATCCTGGAACTGTTCTTCCAGATCCACGACCCGACCACAATCGACCGCCAAGGCAACGACCGCGGCCCGCAATACCGTTCGGCGATCTTCTATCTCTCGGACGAGCAGAAACGCGTTGCCGAGGACACCATCGCCGACGTAGACGCCTCCGGCATCTGGCCCGGCAAGGTGGTGACGGAAGTAGCGGCCGCAGGTCCCTTCTGGGAGGCCGAGCCGGTGCATCAGGACTACCTGCAGCGCATCCCGCACGGCTACACTTGCCACTTCCCGCGCCCGAACTGGGTCTTGCCAAAGCGCGCGCCGAGCGTGGCTGCTGGGGAGTAAGTACTCCTTCTATCGTCATCCCGGCCGGAGAGCCGGGACCCAGGCGATCATTGAGCTGTACGCTTTCCGCCGTTGGGTCCCCTCTTTCGCGAGGATGACGACCTACTGAAACAAAAAAGGCCGCTCCGAGGAGCGGCCTTTTCCGTAACTGTCTGCCCCCGTATCAGCGGGAGTAGAATTCGACCACGAGGTTCGGTTCCATCTGGACCGGGTACGGGACGTCTTCCAGCTTCGGGGTGCGGGTGAAGGTGCCGCGCTTCTTGTCGAGATCGACATCCATGTAGTCCGGAATGTCGCGCTCGTTGGAGGCGGCGGCTTCCAGCACCATCGGGATGGCGCGGGACTTTTCCTTCAGTTCGACCACGTCGCCTTCCTTGACCATGTAGGACGGAACATTGACGCGCTTGCCGTTCACCAGCACGTGGTTGTGGC
>NZ_JAEPQA010000061.1 GCF_017640745.1 Nisaea sp.
AAGCCGGAGATCGCGTCGTCGCCCTCGGTTGCCTGCTCGTCCGCAATGACGATGTCTTCGACATTGGAGACGGTCAGGCCGTCTAGGTCACTGCGCGTATCGACGTAAAGGGTGTCGTTGCCGTCGCCGCCGTCCACGACGCCGTCGGATCCGCCATAGATCGCGTCGTCGCCCGCGCCGCCGGAGACCGTGTCGGTGCCTTCATCGGTGTAAAGTGTGTCGTTGCCTGCGCCGCCCTCGAGAAGGTCGTTGCCGGAGCCGCCATCGAGGAGGTCGGCATCGTCGCCACCTGAGAGGGTGTCACTGTCCGCACCGCCCGAAAGCGTATCCTCACCCGAACCGCCGGTCAGCGCGTCATTGCCCGCACCGCCAGTGATCTCGTCGTTCCCGGCCCCGCCATCGAGCACGTCGTCGCCGGCAAGGCCGTCGAGCGTGTCGTCGCCGCCGAGGCCGGAGAGGGTGTCGCTGTCGGCGAAGCCGGAGATCGCGTCGTCGCCCTCGGTTGCCTGTTCGTCCGCGATGACGATGTCTTCGACATTGGAGACGGTCAGCCCGTCGAGGTCGCTGCGCGTATCGACGTAAAGGGTGTCATTGCCTTCGCCGCCATCCACGACGCCGCTGTCGCCCGCGTAGATCGCATCGTCTCCGGCCCCGCCGGAGAGCGTGTCGGTCCCGTCCGTGCCGTAGAGAACGTCGTCGCCGTCGCCACCTTCGAGCAGATCGTTGCCCGCGCCGCCGTCCAGAATGTCGGCGTCACCGCCACCTGACAGGGTATCGCTGCCTTCGCCGCCGGAGAGGGTGTCGGCACCCGTGCCGCCGGTCAGCGCGTCTTTGCCCTCGCCGCCAGTGATCTCGTCGTTTCCGGCCCCACCATCGAGACTGTCGTCACCGGCGCCGCCGTCCAGCACATCGGCATCCGCACCGCCGTTGAGGGCATCGTTTCCGGCGCCGCCGCTGATCTGGTCGTTTCCGGCGCCACCATAAAGCGCATCGTCGTCGTCGCCGCCGTCGAGCGTGTCGTTGCCGGCGCCGCCATAGAGCTGGTCGTTGCCCGCACCGCCATCCAGCAGATCGTCGCCTTCGAGACCGGCAAGGAGGTCGTCGCCGCCGAGACCCGAAACCGTGTCGTTGCCGCCAAGAGCGGAGATCGTATCGTCATCCCCGAAGCCGGAGATCAGATCGTCGCCCTCGGTCGCCTGTTCGTCGGCGATGACGATGTCTTCGACGTTGGAGACGCTGAGGCCGTTGAGGTCGCTGCGCGTATCGACGTAAAGGGTGTCGTTGCCTTCGCCGCCATCCACCACGCCGCTGTCGCCGGCGTAGATCGCATCGTCGCCCGCGCCGCCGGAGAGCGTGTCGGTCCCGTCCGTGCCGTAGAGAACGTCGTCGCCTTCGCCGCCATCGAGCAGATCGTTGCCAGCGCCGCCGTCCAGGATGTCGGCATCGGCGCCGCCCGAAAGGGTATCGCTGTCCGCACCGCCACTGAGCGTGTCTTGGCCGGCCCCGCCGGTCAGCGCGTCGTCGCCTTCTCCGCCGGAGATCTGATCGTTCCCGGCGCCGCCGTCGAGGACGTCGTCGCCAGCAAGGCCGTCGAGCGTATCGTTGCCTCCAAGGCCCGAAAGCGTATCCGCATCTTCAAAACCGGAGATCGCGTCGTCGCCTTCGGTCGCCTGCTCGTCGGCGATGACAATGTCTTCGACATTGCTGACCGTCAGGCCGTCGAGGTCCGACCGGGTGTCGACATAGAGGGTATCGTTGCCTTCGCCGCCGTCGACCACGCCGCTGTTGCCGGCATAGAGCGCGTCGTCGCCGGCGCCGCCGGAAAGGGTATCCGCGCCGTCGGTGCCGTAGAGAACGTCGTCGCCGTCGCCACCGTCGAGGGCGTCATTTCCAGCGCCGCCGTCCAGGATGTCGGCGTCACCGCCACCCGAGAGAGTATCGCTGCCTGCACCACCGGAGAGGGTGTCTTCACCAGTTCCGCCGGTCAGCGCGTCGTCGCCTTCTCCGCCGGAGATCTGATCGTTACCCGCGCCGCCGTCGAGCACGTCATCGCCCGCGAGACCGTCCAGAGTGTCATTCCCGCCGAGACCAGTCAGCGTGTCCGCGTCTTCGAAGCCGCTGATGGCGTCGTCGCCCTCGGTTGCCTGTTCGTCCGCGATGACGATGTCTTCGACATTGGTGACGGTCAGCCCGTCGAGGTCGCTGCGCGTATCGACGTAAAGGGTGTCGTTGCCTTCGCCGCCATCCACGACGCCGCTGTCGCCGGCATAGAGCGCGTCGTCGCCGGCGCCGCCGGAGAGAGTGTCGGTACCATCCCCGGCATAGAGCGTGTCGGACCCGTCGCCGCCGTCGAGGACGTCGTTGCCTGCGCCCCCGGTAATCTGGTCGTTACCCACGCCGCCGTCGAGCGCGTCATCACCCGCGAGGCCATCCAGCGTGTCGTCACCGCCGAGGCCGGAGAGGGTGTCGCTACCCGCAAAGCCGGAGATCGCGTCGTTGCCTTCGGTCGCCTGCTCGTCCGCGATGACGATGTCTTCGACATTGGAAATCGTGAGGCCGTCGAGGTCGCTGCGCGTATCGACATAAAGCGTGTCGTTGCCGGCGCCGCCATCCACGACACCGCTGTCGCCAGCGTAGATTGCGTCATCGCCGGAGCTCGCGGAAACCGTGTCGCTGCCGTCCTCAGCATAGAGAACGTCGTCGCCGTCGCCGCCGTCCAGGACGTCGTTCCCCGCACCGCCCGAGAGGGTGTCGGCACCCGTGCCGCCTGTCAGCGCGTCATTGCCCTCGCCGCCCGTGATCTCGTCGTTGCCCGCACCGCCGTCGAGCACGTCGTCGCCTGCAAGGCCATCCAGAGTGTCGTCGCCGCCGAGGCCGGAGAGGGTATCCGCGTCTTCGAAGCCGCTGATCGCGTCGTTGCCTTCGGTCGCCTGTTCGTCAGCAATGACAATGTCTTCAACGTTGGAGATGCTGAGGCCGTCGAGGTCGCTGCGCGTGTCGACATAAAGCGTGTCGTTACCTTCACCGCCGTCGATGACGCCGCTGTCACCCGCGTAGAGCGCGTCGTCGCCCGCACCGCCGGAGAGCGTGTCGGTGCCCTCGACCCCGTAGAGAACGTCGTCTCCTTCGCCACCGTCGAGAATATCGTCGCCCGCACCGCCGTCGAGCACATCGCCGTCCGCACCGCCCGACAGGGTGTCGTTG
>NZ_JAEPQA010000062.1 GCF_017640745.1 Nisaea sp.
CCTTCCGGCGGCGATGGGCGTGCAGATCGCACATCCGGAAGCGACCGTGATCGATATCGCCGGCGAAGCCTCCTACCTGATGAACATCCAGGAGCTCTCGACGCTGGCCCAGTACCGGCTGCCGGTGAAGTCCTTCATCGTCAACAACCAGTGGATGGGCATGGTCCGCCAGTGGCAGGAACTGAACCATGGCGGGCGCTATTCCGAGAGCTATTCGGAAAGCTTGCCCGACTTCATCAAGGTCGCGGACGCCTTCGGCGGCGTCGGCCTGCGGGCGGAGAATGTCGACCAGCTCGATGACGTCATCATGGAGATGCTGGAAACCGACCGCTTCGTGCTCGCCGACATCCTGGTGAAGAAGGACGAGAACTGCTTCCCGATGATCCCGTCGGGTGCGGCGCATTACGAGATGCTGCTCGGTCCGGACGACAAGGCGGAGCTGGAAACATCGGAAGACGGGATGGTTCTGGTCTAGAAGCACCCGAAGGAACATTCGGCGCCCGGCCGGAAATTGGTACGGGCGCCGTCCATCCCATCATTCTATAAGGTTTCGGCGGCCTTCGGGTCGCCCAGTTACTGGAGCCTATTTCGTGAACGCAGCCACTCCGATCGCAGAAGCGACCCATACCCTCGCCGTGCTGGTGGATGACGAGCCGGGCGTGCTGGCGCGGGTCATCGGCCTGTTCTCCGGCCGCGGCTACAATATCGAGAGCCTGACCGTGTCCTCCGTCGACACCGCCAAGCATCTCTCCCGCATCACCATCGTGACCACCGGCACGCCGCAGATCATTGCCCAGATCAAGGCCCAGCTTGGCCGTCTGGTTCCGGTTCATGCGGTGCACGACCTGACGCTCGAAGGCCCGCACCTGGAACGGGAACTGGCGCTGATCAAGATCCGCAATGTCGGCGAGCACCGCATCGAGGCGCTCCGCATCGCGGACATGTTCCGCGCCCGGGCCATCGACAGCACGCTGGAGAGCTTCGTGTTCGAGCTCACCGGCGGGCCGTCCAAGATCACCGCCTTCGTCGAACTGATGAGCGCTCTGGGAGCCATCGAAGTCTCGCGCACCGGCGTCGTCGCCATCGCGCGGGGCAGCAATCTGGACATGCCGGTCTTCAGCACGCTGGAGAAGAACCGGGAAAACAAATCGTCTGCCAAGAAGAAGGCATCGAAAAAGGCCTGATCGGCCGAAGGCGGCGGGACTTGATGGAGCCCCGGCCCGCTGCCTGAACTGTTCTGTCCGGTCCTGCCGGGCGGGAATGCGGGGGCTCCGCCCCAAGTGTCCGAGTGACAGGAAACGATACGAGAGGTCCTAGAAATGCGCGTGTATTACGATCGGGATGCCGACGTCAATCTGATCAAGAACAAGAAGGTTGCGATTGTCGGTTACGGCAGCCAGGGCCACGCCCACGCCAACAACCTGAAAGACAGCGGCGTGAAGGAAATCGTCGTCGCGCTGCGCGAGGACTCGTCCTCCCGCAAGAAGGCGGAAGCCGCCGGCCTGAAATGCATGACCGCCGCCGAAGCCGCCAAGTGGGCCGACGTCGTCATGATGCTGACCCCGGACGAGGGCCAGGCCGACATCTATTACGCGGACCTGAAGGACAACCTGCGTGAAGGCGCGGCGATCGCCTTCGCCCACGGCTTCAATGTTCACTTCAACTTCATCGATCCGCGTCCGGACATCGACGTCTTCATGATCGCGCCGAAGGGCCCGGGCCACACCGTGCGCTCCGAATATGTCCGCGGCGGCGGCGTGCCCTGCCTCGTGGCCGTCCACCAGGACGCCTCCGGTAACGCGCTCGAGATCGCGCTGTCCTACTCCTCCGCCGTCGGCGGCGGCCGGGCCGGCACCATCGAGACCACCTTCAAGGAAGAGTGCGAAACCGACCTGTTCGGCGAGCAGGCCGTCCTTTGCGGCGGTCTCTGCGAGATGATCAAGGCCGGTTACGAGACCCTGGTCGAAGCCGGCTACGCGCCGGAAATGGCCTATTTCGAGTGCCTGCACGAAGTGAAGCTGATCGTCGACCTGATTTATGAAGGCGGCATCGCGAACATGAACTACTCGATCTCCAACACGGCCGAATACGGTGAGTACGTCACCGGCCCGCGCATCATCACCGATGCCGTGAAGGCGGAGATGAAGAAGGTGCTCAACGACATCCAGTCCGGCGATTTCGCGCGCCGCTGGATGCTGGAGAACCAGGTCAAGCAGGCCAGCTTCAAGACCATGCGCCGTCGTGCCGCCGAGCACGAGATCGAAGTGGTTGGCGAGAAGCTCCGCGCAATGATGCCGTGGATCTCCCAGAACGCCCTCGTCGACAAGGCGAAGAACTAAGAATCGGGTGTGGGGCGGGCGGGAGTGGGGCGCCGCCCCCCCGATATTGCCGCCTCCCCGCCCACACCGAAAACGCCGAGACAATTAAAGTTCATAATCTCCTGATTCTTTGATATGATTCGGTTGTGACGTCGGCAATCGCGGATGGACGGCGGACCGATTGCACTGCGGGATATGTTTTTCCGTTGCGCGGCTGTTCCGAACTTTGGTCTATTCC
>NZ_JAEPQA010000063.1 GCF_017640745.1 Nisaea sp.
GGGGCTGTCCATCGCAACGCTGTCGACGACAATCAGCTTGCCTTCCCGCACCTTGTCGGAGAGGGCCATCTTGAGACCGAGACGCCGGACCTTCTTCGGAAGATCATGGGCGTGGCTGCGCGGAACCGGACCGAAAACGGTCTGACCGCCGCGGAACTGGGAGGCGCGCAGCGAGCCCTGACGGGCGCGGCCGGTTCCCTTCTGGCGATACGGCTTCTTGCCGGTGCCGCTGATCTCCGAGACCCCTTTGGTCTTGTGCGTGCCGGCGCGGCGCTTCGCCTGCTGCCAGCGCACGACCCGGTGCAGGATGTCGCTGCGCGGCTCGACACCGAAAACGGCGTCGTCGAGCGTCAGCTTCCCGGCATCACCGGAGTCGAGGTTCTTGACCGTGACTTCCATCGTCTTACGCCTCGCTCTCGGCGCCATCAGCCGGCGCCGCATCGTTTACTTCGCTGGCCGCGACTTCCGGCTCGACCTCGGGAGCCGGCGCGTCGGCCTGCCGGACCGCTGCCGGATAGGGCGCGTCGTCCGGACGCTTCTTCTTCTTGGCATCGGACAGCAGAACCCAGGAACCCTTGGATCCGGGAACCGCGCCCCGCACCAGGACCAGCCCCTTCTCGACATCGGTGGAGACCACCTCGAGATTCTGCTGGGTGACCCGGACGGCGCCCATATGGCCGGCCATCTTCTTGCCCTTGAACACACGGCCCGGGTCCTGGCACTGACCCGTGGAGCCGTGCGAGCGGTGCGAGATCGAGACACCGTGCGTCGCCCGGAGGCCGCTGAAGTGGTGCCGCTTCATCGCGCCCTGGAACCCCTTACCGATTGACGTTCCGACGACATCGACATACTGGCCGGCGACGAAATGGTCGGCGGTGATCTCAGAGCCGACGTCGACAAGCGCGTCGTCGGCAACGCGAAACTCGGCGAGCCGCATCTTCGGCTCGACCTCGGCGTTGGCGAAGTGACCGCGCATCGGCTTGGTCACGTTCTTGGACTTCGCCTTGCCGACGCCGACCTGCAGCGCGGTGTAGCCGTCGCGCTCCTGGGTCCGCTGGGCAACGACCTGGCACTGTTCGACATGGACGACGGTCACCGGCACATGCCGGCCATCCTCGGCGAACATCCGGGTCATGCCGAGCTTCCGCCCGATCAGTCCGGTACGCATGGCTTCCGGTCTCCCTCTACCCGCTTTAAATCTTGATCTCGACGTCGACACCCGCTGCCAGGTCGAGCTTCATCAGCGCGTCCACGGTCTGCGGGGTCGGGTCGACGATGTCGAGAAGCCGCTTGTGGGTGCGGATCTCAAACTGCTCGCGAGACTTCTTGTCGATATGCGGCGAGCGCAGAACGGTGAACTTCTCGATCCGCGTCGGCAGGGGAATCGGTCCCCGCACCTGCGCACCAGTCCGCTTCGCCGTGCTGACGATCTCACCGGTCGACTGGTCCAGCACCCGATGATCGAACGCCTTGAGGCGGATACGAATATTTTGACTGTCCATGACGTTCGGTCCTATTTCCTACCGGCTGCCTGCCTGAAACTCACTTACTCGATGATGGTGGCGACGACGCCGGCACCGACGGTGCGGCCGCCTTCGCGGATCGCGAAGCGCAGACCCTCGTCCATCGCAATCGGCGCAATCAGCTCAACCTCAAGCGCGACATTGTCGCCCGGCATCACCATCTCCGTCCCCTCCGGAAGCGCGACCATCCCGGTCACGTCCGTCGTCCGGAAGTAAAACTGCGGACGGTAGTTCGCGAAGAACGGCGTGTGACGGCCACCCTCTTCCTTCGTCAGGATGTACGCTTCCGCCTTGAACTTCGTGTGCGGCTTGATCGATCCCGGCTTCGCCAGAACCTGGCCACGCTCAACGTCGTCACGCTTCGTCCCACGCAGCAGCGCGCCGATATTGTCGCCCGCCTCGCCCTGGTCCAGAAGCTTCCGGAACATCTCAACGCCCGTGCAGACCGTCTTCGTCGTCGGACGGATGCCGACAATCTCAACCTCGTCGCCGACCTTCAGGATGCCCTGCTCAACTCGGCCCGTCACAACCGTGCCGCGACCCGAAATCGAGAAAACGTCCTCAATCGGCATCAGGAACGACAGATCCTTCGGACGCTCAGGCTGCGGGATGTACTCGTCAACCGCCGCCATCAGCTCAAGAACCGCCTTCTTGCCGATCTCGTCGTTCGAATCCTCAAGCGCCGCAAGCGCCGAGCCCTTGATGATCGGAATGTCGTCGCCAGGGAACTCATAAGCCGACAGAAGCTCGCGAACCTCAAGCTCGACAAGCTCCAGGAGCTCCTCGTCGTCAACCTGGTCAACCTTGTTCAGGAAAACCACCAGCGCCGGAACACCAACCTGACGCGCCAGCAGAATGTGCTCGCGGGTCTGCGGCATCGGCCCGTCCGCCGCAGACACAACCAGGATCGCGCCGTCCATCTGCGCCGCGCCCGTGATCATGTTC
>NZ_JAEPQA010000064.1 GCF_017640745.1 Nisaea sp.
GGCGCGCTGCTGCTCTTCGCGCAGGCGCTCGACCTCGCGGCCGTTGTCGCGGAACACCTCCACAGTCCGCGCCATCGCGGAGATCTCGTCTGAACCAGATGTGTTCACCTCCGCTTCCAGATTGCCGTCCGCGATTTCGGCCATCGTCTGCTGCAAACCGTTCACCCGGCTGACAACCTGGCGGGAGACCAGCAGCCAGCCGATCAGGACACCCGCCAGCGCGCTGATTCCGCCCATCGCGAACAGCAGTTGCTGGCTCTGGACGATCGTGTCCTTGGCCGAGTTCTCGCTCTCCGTCGCCTCGGTTTCGGCAGCCGCCACAAGCGCGTTCACGTCGCTGGTCATTGCCGCGACGCTTTCGCGGCTTCGGGTGAGTGCGGCCACGGCCTCGGCTTCGGTTTCCAGCAAGGTGCGGCGAAGCTCGAACACGGACTCGTCGCCATTGCCGAAAGTGTTGAGCAGTTCCGCCTTCTCCGCCGTGATCTCATCGATCCCGCGCTCTCGGAACTCCCGCAGAGCATTGTTCATGGCATCGGTGGCGGCCAGGAACTGGTAGCCGGTCTGCTTGATGGACTCGGTATCGGGCGCACCGGCGGCGGCGTTCAGAAGGCCGGCCACGAGGTTGGCCTGAGCGACGAGTTCCAGCGCGGTCTTGATGTTGCCCGCGTCCTCGTTGACGAGCGTGGTGATGGAACTCTTCACGTTGTCGACCAGCTTCTCGCCGCCGGCGATCAGCTTGTAGCTCGCTTCGGAAACGACCGGATCGATCGAGTTCTTGAACTTGCTCGACAGGTCCGCGACTTCGGTCTTCAGCGCGGCACGCTTGATGTCGAGCTGGAGCCGCTGGCCGATCGGAAGTGAGTCCTTGGCGAGTTCCTGTTTGCGAAGCTCGAAGACCGACTTGTCGCCGAGGCCGAACAGACTGAGGCCGAGCGCGACGTCGCGCAGCGCGATGGAATTTTCGGTCTCCGCCAGATTGTTCACGGCGTCGTAGACCTTGTTCGAGCTTTGATCGAACTCGTCCTTCAGCATGTCGATCATCTCTTCCGATCCGGCGGTTGTCGTCAGCGCGATGATCGAAAGGATCTCGTTTCCGGCGGCGGCGGCCTTCAGGCCGGCCTGCAATTGCTGAACCTCTCCTTCGAGGAGTTCCTCGACCGAACGTACGGACGAACTGATCGTGTCCTCGCCGCGATAGGTCAGGGTTTCGTTCGCCAGCTGGATCACCGGGATCGCTTCCGCGACGAAGAGGCCATGCGCCTGCCTGATCTCCGCGGTCTTCGTGCCGAGTGCGGCCCGTAGCTCCTCCCGGCGCGCGATCGTCGTCTGCAAGTCGGCGAGGGCGCCTTCGATGTCGGTGACGAGAGCGGAGAGCTTGTTCCGCTCCGTTTCCGGCAATGCCGTCAGGGTTTCGAGCCGCTGGCGCAGTTCGCCGATCCCCACCTGCATGCCTTCCTCGATCTCGGCCCGTTCCTCGTCGGTCTGGGCGCTGACCAGCGCCGGCGCGGTGGCGGCGATGTTCGCGCTTGCATTGGCGAGGGCCATTGAATTCTTGATCGCAGGGATCGAACGTCCGGTGAACTGGTCGAGGGTTTCCTGCAGACCGGTGAAGGCGGCAATCGAAATCCCGATGGCAACAAGCGTCACCAGTGTGACACCCGTAAGGGCCATGTAGAGCTTGCCGCCGACACCGGGACCCTGGCGCTTGGTCTTCGGCGTATTGGGGACTTCGTCCGAATCTACCGACGGGTCATAGGTATGCGCTGCGTTATCCACGGGGATCGTCCTTCGAAATCGCCATTAATACGTGTGTTGCGGGGCGACGGTATCGCGCTCGCACAATCTATAGAGGGTAAGTCAGCAAACGTGTTCGCGGCTGCAATATCAGCGGCAAACCGGTGTAGAGCGCAAGTGCAAAAAAGTCAGTGTTTTTATTTGGTTGTTAGGCGGCGTTAAAGTTAAATTTGCAAAAGAATTTTCAGATAATTAGATCAATCGCGCTTGATCGGGACAAAAAAGGGCGGACCGCTGCGGTCCGCCCATAAGATGCAAAGCTCAGGTTAGAGCGGTACGGATGGATCAGGTCCCGCTTCTGACCTTGTTGAGGAAGGTCGCGACCTCCCGGTCCAGAGATTGCGCCTGCGTGGCGACGCTCTTGGCCGC
>NZ_JAEPQA010000065.1 GCF_017640745.1 Nisaea sp.
CATCCGGAACGTGCGGCGCTCAGGTTCGAGGGCGCGGAGCTCGGCTATGGCGAGCTCAATGACAGGGCGAACGCACTGGCGCGGCGGTTGCTGCGGGCGGGCGTCGGCCGGGACGTGCGGGTCGGGGTGGCGCTGGAACGCTCGGCAGACCTGGTGGTGGCGCTGCTTGCGGTGATGAAGGCGGGCGGGGCCTATGTGCCGCTCGACCCGGAACTTCCGGCGGACCGTCTCGCCTTCATGATCGGCGATGCGGCCGCCCCGGTGGTGATCACGCGGACGGGCCTGCTGGATGTGCTCCCGGTGCATGAAGGCCGCACGATCTGCGTGGATGACGCAGGCAGAAGCAGCCGCAGGGGTGCCGAGGCGGGCAATCCCGACGTGGAACTCGGTCCGAACGATCTGGCCTACGTGATCTACACCTCCGGCTCGACGGGCCTGCCCAAGGGGGTGATGAACGAACACGGGGGGCTGGCGAACCGCATCCTCTGGATGCAGGAGCGCTTCGATATCGGGGAAGGGGACAAGGTCCTCCAGAAGACGCCCTATACCTTCGACGTCTCGGTCTGGGAGTTCTTCTGGCCGCTGATGACGGGCGCCTGCCTGGTGGTGGCGAAGCCGGGCGGTCACAAGGACCCGGATTATCTCGCCCGTCTGATGGACGAGGAAGGGATCTCGGTCCTGCACTTCGTGCCCTCGATGCTGCAGGCCTTCCTCGGCCATGGCGGCTCGGCCGCGAGGCTGAACCAGTGCAGTTCGCTGCGCTACGTGATGTGCAGCGGGGAGGCGCTGTCTCCGGGGCTGGTGGAACGGTTCGAGAGCCTGAAGCCAGGCACCGCCGAACTGCACAATCTCTACGGCCCGACGGAAGCGGCGATCGACGTGACGCACTGGCAGTGCGGATCTCCGGCGGACGACCCTCTGCCGATCGGCCATGCGATCGCGAACACCAGTCTCTATGTGCTGGACAGCGCGCTGGAGCCCGTCCCTGTGGGTGTCGCGGGAGATCTCTGGATCGGCGGTGTGCAGGTCTCGCGCGGCTATCTCGGCAGGCAAGGCCTAACAGCCACCACCTTCATCGCGGACCCGTACTCAGCCAAACCCGGTGCGCGGATGTACCGGACGGGGGATATCGCGAGACGGCGCGCGGACGGGGCGCTGGTCTATCTCGGACGGAGCGACTTCCAGGTGAAGCTGAGGGGCTTCCGGATCGAGCTGGGCGAGATCGAATCCGCGCTGATGAGCCACGGCTCGATCAGGGAGGCGGCGGTGCTGCTCCGCGAGGACCG
>NZ_JAEPQA010000066.1 GCF_017640745.1 Nisaea sp.
GCGCCCGGACAGCACCGTGTCATTGCCGGCACCGGTCTCGATCTCATTGTCGCCGCCACCAGCCAGCACCTGATCGCGGCCACTGCCGGTCTCGATCGTGTCGTCGCCGCCACTCGCGGTGACCCGGTTGTCTCCGTCGCCCGCATCGACCCGGTTGTCGCCACTGCCGGCGTTGATGACGTCATTGCCCGAGCCGGCATCGATCCGGTCGTCGCCACGGCCTGCCGTTACCTGGTTGTTGCCGCTGCCGACATCGATCCGGTTGTCGCCGTCCGTCGCCACCACCCGGTCGTTGCCCGAACCGGCATCGATCGTATCGTCACCGGCGCCAGACGAGATCGTGTCGTTGCCACGGCCGGCTTCGATGTCGTCATCACCGCGGCCGCTCGTCACCGCATTGTTGCCGTCGCCCGCCTCGATGGTGTTATCGCCATCGCCCGCCACGATCCGGTCATTGCCGCCTTCGGCCTCGATCCGGTCATCGCCGGAACCGGCGGTCACCTGGTTGTTGCCGGAGCCGCCGTCGATCCGGTTATCGCCGCCGGTCGTGCGCACATAGTCGTTGCCGCTGCCCGCTTCGATCGTGTCGTCGCCACGGCCGGACGAAATGGTGTCGTTACCCGAACCGGACGTGATCTCGTTATCGCCGCCACCAGCCAGAACCTGATCGCGGCCGCTGCCGGTCTCGACCGTGTCGTCGCCGCCACTCGCGGTGACCCGGTTGTCTCCGTCGCCCGCATCGACCCGGTTGTCGCCACTGCCGGCGTT
>NZ_JAEPQA010000067.1 GCF_017640745.1 Nisaea sp.
CCAGGGCATGAAGGCGACGAGGACATTCCGGCCCAGGGCCAGTTCGCCGAGATCGGTGGACGGGCCGTCGGCGATAATATCGCCGCGCTCCACCCGGTCACCGACCTTCACCAGCGGGCGCTGGTTGATGCAGGTGTTCTGGTTCGAGCGCTGGAACTTCAGCAGACTGTAGATGTCGACGCCGGCGGACGCCGCATCGGCATCCTCCTCAGTGGAGCGGATGACGATACGGGTACCGTCGATCTGGTCCACGATGCCGCCGCGCTTGGCGACGATGGCGACACCGCTGTCGCGGGCAACGCGGCTCTCCATGCCGGTGCCGACCATCGGCGCCTCGGCCTGGATCAGTGGCACCGCCTGGCGCTGCATGTTCGAGCCCATAAGGGCGCGGTTGGCGTCATCGTTCTCCAGGAACGGGATCAGCGCCGCCGCGACCGAGACAAGCTGCTTCGGCGACACGTCGGCGAGGTCGATGTCCTGCGGCCGCGCCACACCGGCACCGTCCGACCGCCGTACCGAAATCAGGTCGGCCGTGAACCGGCCTTCCTCATCCACCTCGGCATTGGCCTGGGCAATCGTATATTTGCCCTCTTCCATCGCCGACATGTAGACGACCTCGTCCGTGACCCGGCCCTCGACCACCTTCCGGTACGGCGTCTCAATGAAGCCGTACTGGTTGACCTGGGCGAAGGTCGCCAGCGAGTTGATGAGGCCGATATTCGGACCTTCCGGGGT
>NZ_JAEPQA010000068.1 GCF_017640745.1 Nisaea sp.
CGCGAGATGCCGAACGCGGCGACGCAGCCCCTGTTCGACCTTGCCCGTGAGCGCGGTGTCGGGTTTTACCTTGGATATGGCGAATTGACACCGGACGGTCATCACTTCAATACCTCGATCCTGGTCGACAAGCAGGCCCAGATCGTCGGTAAATACCGAAAGGTGCATCTTCCCGGTCACGACGAATACGATCCCGAACGTGCTTTCCAGCATCTGGAAAAACGCTACTTCGAACCGGGCAATCTCGGCTTTCCCGTCTGGGAAACCATGGGCGGGACCATGGGTATGTGCATCTGCAACGACCGCCGCTGGCCGGAGACATTTCGCGTGATGGGTCTCAAGGGTGTCGAGTTGGTGATGCTCGGCTATAACACGCCGTCCGCGAACTCCCAGAACGGCAGCGAAAGCGCGGAATTGCGCAAGTTCCATAACCGCCTCGCCCTCCAGGCAGGCGCGTATCAGAACTCGACCTTCGTTGCCGCATCGGCAAAGGCCGGGACGGAAGATGGCCACCACATGTTCGGCGAAAGCTGCATTGTCGCGCCCACCGGCGAAATTATCGCGATCGCCGAAACCGAAGACGATGAGTTGGTGATCGCCGAGATCGATCTGGACGGCACCAAGTTCGGCAAATCGACCGTCTTCGATTTTGGGCGTCACCGCCGCATCGAACACTACGG
>NZ_JAEPQA010000069.1 GCF_017640745.1 Nisaea sp.
TTGAAATCCGGGTTCAGCGTGTAGCCTGCCTCGACGACCGCCTCCAGGTGCGCGCGCCCGAGAGGATGGAAGTCACGCTGTTCGGAGACGGTCTGGGGTCCGCCTGTGCCGTGGTAACGGTCCGCACCGCGCACCTGGTCCTCGGACTTGCGAAAATACGGAAGGACATCTTCGTAGCTCCAGCCCTCGTTGCCGAGCTGGCGCCAGTGATCGTAGTCCGCAGCATTGCCACGGATATAGACCATGCCATTGATGGAACTGGACCCGCCCAGCACCTTGCCGCGGGGCTGGACGATCCGGCGGTTTCCGCAGGTCGGGTCGGGCTCGGTCGAGTAGCACCAGTTGACCTTGGGGTCGTCGAAGACCTTGCCGTATCCGAGCGGGATATGAAGCCAGGGGTTGGTGTCACGGCCACCGGCCTCCAGCAGCAGGACGCTGTGCCTGCCGTTCTCCGTCAGCCGGTTAGCAAGCACGCAACCGGCCGTGCCGGCACCAACGACGACATAGTCGAACGCGGCGCCCTCGCTCTGTACTGACACCAAGCCGATCCCCCCGACGGTCCCTCCGATGGCTGCCAGTTAAGCATATGCGGTCGGACGGGTCTTGGCGGTTCACGATGCGGCTCGCCTTGCGAACGCGAAGTCTTTAGAACGCTTGCGTCAATCTGAACATCCGGAC
>NZ_JAEPQA010000006.1 GCF_017640745.1 Nisaea sp.
CGTGATCGGATTGGCGCCGGTCGAGGCTACCGCAGCGAAGATCTCGCTCGCGCGTTGGACGAGCGGGTGCTGGTTCGCCTCTCGATACCGCTCGACGGCCCGATTCAGGATGATGTTGGCGGCTCGGAGACGTAGCCAGCGCTCGACATGGTCGACCATCTCGGCCGCGGCGTCGTTCGCCTCCTGGGCTGCCGATCCAGCGCCTTCTCGCTGTCCCAGCGCCCTTAGCTCGCCCTGAGCCTCAGTGAGCGTCCGTTCGGCTCCCTGGACGTCCTGCAGCTGGCGCGTGATCTCGTCGCCGATGCGGGAGATACCCGCGACCACATCGTCCGCACCCAAGCGGCTGACCGCCTCCCGCAGGGCATCTTCATCCAGACCGTCACCCGCCGAGCTCAGGTCGTCACGCTCCTTCTGGAGGCCATGTACGATCACCCGTCGCTCGTCCGATGCCCGGGCCAGTGCAGGGACATCAGCATCGGCCTGAAGGCCGTGCGTCTGGCGAAGCGATGCCAGTTCTTGATTAGCGGCCGCGAGTTGCTCTTCGGCAACCTCATGGTCCGCTTCTGCCTTACGGATGCGGGCCTGGACCTCATCGATACGGGCCTGGCGCTGCTGAGCCTCGTCCAACCGGTTCCGGAGCAACGGCACCAGAACGGCACAATCGGTCTCCTTGCTCAGATCGGCGGCGGCTTCGCCGAGTTCGCTCATCAGGGATCCGACATCGGCCTCATAGGCCGCGATCACCTCCTGCATGTCCCTCAGGCGCTTTGCCGTCTGCAACAGGTCCGCCCGGAGCTTCTCGATCTCCTGCCAGACCGACAGCGCCTCGTCCGCTTCCTCGGGCGCGGCGTCCGACGGCAACCCAAGTGCGGGCACCTCGGCCGCCCACTGCTTGCGCCATTGATTCTGATCCGCCTCGACCTGGGCCAGATCCTCCCGACGCTCCTCGACCTGCTGGCGGCTGGCGGTCAGCGTACGCTTGAGCTCTACCGCTCCCGTCCAACGCTTGTCCGCCGCATCCAACGCGACCGTCACCCGTTCTCGCAGGACCGGCGTCGTAAGCTCCTCGGTGCCGTCGAGCCCAAGTTTCGCGGCCGCACGAATGAGATGGTCCCGGACCTGATGGTCCTCGGCTGCCGCTTCCTGTTCGGCCGACCGCGCTGATCTGAAGTCCCGGAGCTTCGAGAGAACCTGATCCTTGCGCGCCAACCAATCCCGCATATCCGCCGGTGCACCAGGCTTGACGCCGCTCTGCTGCCACAGGGCCTCCCACTCCGTTGTCCAGGTGTGCTTCCGCTGCTCAAGGTCCTCCTGGCGCGTCTCCAGGGCAGCGAGATCCGCTTTGACCTTCTCAAGCTGGCCAGTGGATGTAGCGAACCGGGCAATACGGTCAGCCTCCCGTTCACGGCCATCGGCCAGGTAATCGGCGTGGTGCACCGCACCCTCAAAGGCCTCGGCCACACCGGCGTCCCCGCCGAACTC
Organism: Nisaea sp.; assembly: GCF_017640745.1. Taxonomy (GTDB): domain Bacteria; phylum Pseudomonadota; class Alphaproteobacteria; order Thalassobaculales; family Thalassobaculaceae; genus Nisaea. The sequence continues at coordinate 1,483 of NZ_JAEPQA010000006.1, forward strand.
CGCAAGCGCCTGTTCGGGCAAGTCGGCGCCTTCGACATAGCGGCGCCGGATTAAACGCCATCCATCGTCGCGGTGCTCGCGAGCCGTCTGCAGGGCTTCGGGCGTCGGAACTTCGCCTCCGGCCTCAAGCGCTATGAGTTCGCCTCCCAGATCTCGCTGTTCCGACAGCTTGCGTTCGCGCTCATCGGCCAATGCTTCCTGATCACGCCCGAGGCGATCCAAGGCCTGCCCCAGTCGGGCGACGGCTTCACCAGCGGGGAATGCCCTCTTCGCCAGTTCATCGGCGCCGAGGGACCATCGCCCGAGGCCGGACAGAACGTCGGCAAGGTCTTCCTCGGTCTTCTCGAGCGCGCGTTTGGCCTGAGCATGCCGGGCAGCCGTGTTTCCCAGTTCGGAGGCCGATTTCACGGCGGCCGCCGCGGCCGCAGGGTCGACCGGCGAGCCCGCCTCTTCCAGCTGTCTCTCGGCCTGGCGCACAGCCGCCTCGACCTGCTCGAGTTCATCACGGGCCGAGGTCATCTTCACGTCGAGCCGGTTGGACTCAGCGATCAGCGCCTTCACCCGACCGACTGATCGCGCGGTCGGTGCTCGATCCGCGATCTCCTCCGGCGACATGGACAACCCAAGCTTCTTCAGAAGCTCTTCGACTTGTCCCCATCCAAGGGCAAGCTCCCGTTCGCGGTTCGGTATGCTCCGACACTTGTCGATGTAGTCACCCAGGTGCGTCATGAGGGCGGTGATCCGGTCCGCCGATGCAGGCCACGGGTCCGCGCTCCCAAGCGCTTTCAGGTCACCCCGCAGGTGATCTAGCGCCTCGGTGGTCCTCTTGACTGCCGCGAATGTGTCCTCGAACGCCTTGGTCGCCTGCTGCCAGGTCTCAGCGAAGCCCTCAGGGAGATCCACTCCGTCGCCTAGGGCATCCAGGCGTTCCTGCAGATCCTCGATCCTGCGGAGGATCGGTGCCACCCGGCGGATCCGCTCAAGGGCGCTCTGCTCCCTGCGCGACTCCGCCAAGGCATCCTCGGCTTCCTTCAGAGCCGTTCTGGCCGCTGTGACCGCCCGCTCGGCCGCGACCCAGTGGTCCGCGCGCAGCATCTCGGACTTCATGCGGGAAATGGCCTTCTCGTAGAGATCATGTGCCTGCCAGTACGGCTTCGACGAAGCCTTCCTGATCGGCGCCCCAATGGCGTCCGCGTCGTCAGACAGCTGCCTCATAACGGTCGATAGATGGGCGGTACCGGCACCGGCCTCGAACAGGCTGCGGGCGATGTCGCCACCGGCCTCCAGCATGCCCTTGCCGCCCTCACGCAGACGCTGATGATTCAAGCCGAACATGCGGGTGAAGAAATCTTCCGTCGCGCCGCCCATAAACGGCCCCAAGCTATCCGCCGGAAGCTCTCCGCTCTCGTCTGGCTTCAAAAGGCTATTCCCACGGGCCTTGCGACGCTTAAACGCCAGATGCTGTCCGGCTGCGTTCGTGATCGTCGCGCCGATCCTCAGACGGCTGTAGTCGTGCAAGAAGTTGTATGGCGTGCGCTCGGGGATCCCAAACAGCACGTCACAGATCGCAGCCAATGCGGTTGACTTGCCCGCCTCGTTCGGCCCGTAGATCACATGAAGGCGGACATTGTCGCCCGAAAAGTCCAAGTGCAGATCGTCGAAGTGGCCGAACCTCTCGAGATGGAATTTCTCAATCCGCATCGTGACCGCCCTTAACCCGCGCCGAGCAGGCGATGGCGAAGAGTCGCCGTCGCGCCCTCGAGCACCGTGACTAGGGTCCCGTCATCAACCTCCTTCAGGCCAGCCAGTTCCCGTACGCGTGCTGGCACCCGGGTCAGTGACTGCTCAAGCGAGGCCTTGAGCGCATTCATCTCCTCGGAGCTCTTCAGGATCTCGTCGACCGTTCGCAGGAGCTCGGCGATCGCATCGGCGTCGGTCGAGGCCACAGGCCGCTCAAAGTCCTCGGTCTGCAGAACCACGCGCTCGACCCAGACGTCGCCGCCGACCTGCTGAGCGATGCCAAGGCATTCGGCCCGAGTGCGCTCAAGATCCCCGGCGAGTTCGCTATGCAGCGGTGTACGGCCCGAGATCGTCAGCCGAGCTGCCAGTGTCCGCCCCTCAGCCGCGTCAACAGCATTGGACAGTACGTCCCGGACCCGGGCCAGGGCATCTTCGTACTCATCGGATCCCGATAGATCGACACGCACATGCTCCCATCGCACGACGTCCAACGTGACGTGCTCGACGCCGGTGATCTCATGCCCGTCGACAGTCAGGACAGTAGCGCCCTTAGGACCGGCCTCGTTGGCGTGGCGCCCCTGAAGGTTACCCGGAAATACGACCCACGGATTCTCGCTCAGGACGGCTCGGGCATGGATGTGTCCGAGCGCCCAGTAATCGTAGCCCTTGGCGACGAGTTCGCGAATGGAGCAAGGAGCGTAGAAGGCGTGGCCCGGGCGACCGTCGGCGGCGGTGTGCAGCATACCGATGTTCAGCAAGCCGGGCACTGGATCCGGATAAGCCAGCGCAATGTTTTCGGTAACATCCCGCTTCGGGAAGCTGCGGCCATGGACCGCGACGCTAAGGCCGTCAAGTGTCCACGTTTCGGCGCGGTCGCTCCGAAAGACCTTCACATTGCCGGGCCAGGTCAACGACCGTGTCATCTGGTTCTCTGCGTCGTGGTTGCCCTTGATGACACCGACCCGGATCCCGGCGCGGTCCAGGCGAGCCATCTCGGACACGAAGAACAGGCCGGTCGAGAAGTCCCTCCAATCGCCATCGTAAAGATCGCCCGCGATCAGCAGCAAAGATGCCTCTATTTCGATGGTGTGGTCGACTAACGCTGTGAATGCTCGACGGGTTGCACCGACGAGGTCTGATGCTCGCTCACCGGCGCGCAACGTCAAGCCAGCGAGTGGGCTATCGAGGTGAATGTCAGCCGCGTGAACGATCAACATGAAATGGTTTTCTATCTTCCTTCGTGGGATATGTGCGTCAGCACAAATAGATTAGTTTTCAGCGCTTCCTGGAGATTCATCGCGGTAATGCAGGCGGCCACCTTGGTTAGCACCATTATCGCAGGCTCCCTACTTGCTTAGATCGATTGATTTTTAGAATTCCACAATCAAAAATCAATCCGAGATTGCAGGTGATTTATGAGGAACGTGATGGCCGCCACGCCAATCGACGAGATCGAATCTTGGTCCAAGAAGCTATCGCCTTGGCGACAGGATTGCCTTCGGCGCTTGGCGACTCAGAACACCCTGACAGAGAGCGACTTCACCGATCTCCTGGCCATTATTAGAGACGGCTCAAAACTCTCGCAGACTGTTACGCCGCCGACACCGATTTCCTTCGAACGAAAGCATTTCAGTGGAGGAAACAGCCAGCCCCTTATTCTTAAGGGAATTGCCGAAGTTCAAAACGTCAACCGGCTTCAATCGAACGCCTCCCTTAGCTTTTCTCCCAACTCGCTAACTGTTGTTTATGGAAGGAATGGCAGCGGGAAGAGCGGTTTCGTACGCATTTTTCGAACGGCCTGCCGAACTCGAATTGAGAATCCTGCAAAGCTCAAAGTTCTCGCCAACGTATATGGCGACAATTCAGCCCCACAGAGCGCCAACATAATCATCGACTTGGGAAACGGTGACCTAGCAGTACCTTGGACTCCAGATGGCGAGGTCGACGCACGACTCGCGCCGATTGCCGTTTTCGATTCGGCGTCAGCCCAGCTTTACGTCGATGGCGGCAACCAAATCCGATATTTGCCGTTTGGTCTGGATTTGCCTCACCGGTTAAATTCTGTGGGGATGATTTTGAAGGAGCGCTTGGATGCCGAACGGGCAAGCGCGATCGGAAACAAAGTCAGTCTGACAGCGGTGCCATTTGTAGCGGCACGCCAAACCGCGGCCCAGTCATTTAATCGAAACCTGAACAAAGACACGACTGACCAGCAAATCGATGCCGCCGCGCGATTTGACGACAATGATCAGACGCGTTTGGATGAGATCACTTCAATCTTGTCTGCAGCCTCGACAGCGGCAGCGGACCTAACTGCGCTGCTCTTATGGCTGGATTCCATTCTAAAAGAGAGTGAGGTGGCAATCGGTGCGCTTTCGGACGAAGGACTTGCGAAATGCACCGCAGCGAAGGCCAAAGCTTTCACTGCGCGCCAAGCGGCGGAGGTCGCCGCGACAGAGCTATTCACGGAAGAACCATTGTCAGGGGTCGGGAGCGAAACCTGGAGAGCACTCTGGGCAGCAGCCCGCGATTTTTCTGTCAGCGAGGCTTACGTAGACCAGCCCTTTCCGGTCACAACAAGCGACAGCGATATCGCAGCATGCGTCCTGTGCCAACAGACGCTTCTTCCTGAAGGGGCGAACAGATTGCAACGCTTTCAAGCGTTCATGGATGACACTCTCGATAAATCGGCCTCTCTGGCCGAGACGGCAGTAATCGAAGCGCTTGAGGGTTTGCCGGAACTAACTGGTTTGTCCGCCGCTGATTTCTCCGAACGTCTGGAGCAATTACGGAAACGAAATCAGGCAGCCGCCGAAGCCTTGGCAACTTTTCAAGCAGTTGTCACTAAACGAAGGATCGAAGCCTTTAACCGTCTTAACGGCGAAGCCGAGACTTCCACGCCGGTTCTCACATCCCCAATCGCGCTACTGGCTGAATTGAAGGAGAAATTGCTGGCTGAGAAAAGCGCATTGGAAAAAGTATCAGATGCGGACGAGCGAGAGAAATTTCTCGCCGAGAAAGCCGAGCTTGAGGACCGGAAAATTCTGGCTACGCATCGTTCGAATTTGAGCACCCGACGAGACCTCATGCTTACCGACGCTGCCTATGCCAACGCCCTCGCCGAAGTCCAATCTCGCTCTATAACCCAACGCGCAAATGAACTTGTAGATACCCATCTAACGGCCGCCGTGGTCGAACGTTTCAATCAAGAGCGATCAAGGTTTGAAATCGGGCATCTGAACATTGGACTGACCCGAAAGAGCGGCCAGACCAAAGCAGAATTCGAAGTTGACCCCCAAACGAAGGTGACTCGCTTAACGTCTGAGATCCTGAGCGAGGGTGAACAACGTGCATTGGCGCTAGCAGGCTTCCTAACGGAAGTCGCTTTGACAGATGGCTCCGGCCCAATCGTCATCGACGATCCAGTTTCTTCGCTGGATCGCGACCGAAGCGAGAAGGTTGCGGAGCGATTGGCAGAGGAAGCTGCCAAACGACAGGTGATTGTCTTCACTCACGACATGATATTCTTCAACGAGATTTGTCGCGCTGCAGATAGCATCGACATTGAGCCGACAACAATTGCGCTGTTCAGCGACAAAAGCTCTGCAGGCAAAATTGATGATGGCGGAGTAGCCTGGAAAGGGCTCAATGTTTCCAAACGGATCGGGAAGATTAAGAACCACTCCGCGCCGTTCAAAAAGCTTCAGATGTCCAGCCCCGCTGAGTATGAGTTCCAAGTCAAAAATCTATACGGTCGGCTGCGTGATACGTATGAGCGTGTAATCGAAGAAGTAATATTTAGCGACGTCGTGCGGCGTGGATCCGACGTCGTTCAGACACAGAGACTACGCTACGTGTCGCTCTCAAACGAATTGGCGATCCGATTTCACGAGGGCATGACAAAAGCAAATACGCATAGCCACGATAACCCAGCAGCAGACACTGTGACTGTTCCTGACCCAGAACAATTCCAAGACGACATCAAGGCTCTGGAGCAGCTTATCTCTGATTTTAAATTGGAGAGCGCTGCGGCCGAGGCCGCGCGACCGCAGATGAAGCCTAAAAACTGAGCTCGATAAAGTGGCTAGGAAACGTCAGGGGGAACTCCTGAAGGAAGCGGAGTGCCATTGCGAGGCAGATCGTCTGGGGCCGGACTACGACCTCCATGGCGAGATATTTTTCATTCTGCCGTTAGCGCGGTGTTTCTCGAACGCGGCACGGTGACTCGGGCAATAGAGGTTAATTTCACCGACGATCGCGTGATAGATAGGGGTATTCATAGCGGAAAATAAGCGAATCCGAACGATCACCAACGCGATGCCAGCCCGGACAAATAAGGCGTCTATGTTCAGAAGGTGGTCGCCGCCGTCTATTGGGGCCTCCAGATCGAAGCTTCCTCCCACCAGTTCAAATAGGTCATCTGATCTGCCAAGAATGATATCGTTCGCAATTGGTCGGAAGGCCCCATACCCGAGTTCTGCGACAGCGTAACCGTACCCAATTTTTGCGATAAGTCGTGCGAACTCATGCACCCGAATTTTAACCTGGTGCCCTCCGTCCCACTCCGGATATTTGGCTCTCATCTCTGTTTCAGAGCGATCTTCCGTCAGTACCTTCATTGTCCAGCTTAATGGGTCAATCGAGGCAGCGCGGCCGGACAAGATGCGGGCCTCGCTGAGCAGGTATAGGGGAACCGGTGACGGGTAATCTCGGATTGGTACCTGTAGTGGGCCACCGTCGTATTTTTTCAAAGTAACGTGGGTTTTCCGGCGTCTCTTATTGCGCGTCGGGAAATTGTGTTTGGATCTGAAATATCCCCATTCCTGGCTAGAGATGGGCGTCTCGATCAATCGATTGATTGTTGCCTCGCAGGTCTTGCAACTCGCCTCTGGGAGAATAAGGTTCCCCCCCAGCGCGAGCGGGATAATGTGCTCGTCCCCAAATCTCGGCACATCGTCAGGCAGTTCGGTTTCACCGCAATAGATGCAGATGCCAAGAGGCTCATATCGACTCATATGGAAATACCCGGCGAAGGAGCCAAAATCCAACCAACACAGACGTAGCAAAGGCATTTGGCTGAGTGCATGCCGACACGACACAGCCACGAGCCTATAACAGACGGCAGTTATCTGAAGTCGGCTGCAGATTGAACACGAAAGCAGTCCCTAGGCTACGGAAACCAAAATGCACGAGGCTAAGCGCACTTAATGAACCGGGTGCTTCCCACGCTCTTTCGGATACCTTGCAGACGAACCTCTTGAGCACACGAACCGCGGCCGCGCACAATCAGGGCTCCAGTTCGCTATCCCAATATAGGAAGTCAGACCATGTTCGGTGCAGGTCTTCCCTGATGGACATCGAACGACGTGCAATCGCATCAAGCTGGTGGGGTGTCGGTTCAAAAGGCGCGCGAAGAAGTCTCATCCCAGACTGCTCGAGCGTCAGATTACCCTTTCGGAGATTATCCGCCGGGCACGAGGCAACGATATTGGTCCAGCACGACGCCCCATTGCGGCTCCGAGGGATTACGTGATCGAAAGTCAAATCTTTAGCGTGGAATTGATTGCCGCAATATTGGCAGCGAAACTCGTCGCGTAGGAAAAGATGATATCGGGTGAAGGCTACTCGTCTGCGTTTATGATAGTTCTTTAACGCGACAACAGCTGGCACCTCATGCGACCTGGTTGCCGAGTGCACAAGGACATCCTCATAGGTCTTAAGTTGGATCACGCGTTCCTGCATGACGGCAACGAAAGCATCCTGCCAACTGAGAACCGACAAAGGCGCCCAACTTAACGGCTGCATGTCCGCGTTAAGAACGAGCGTCCGCAGATCGCCGAGCACCGCGCTGGTCATCGCGCGCCCTCCGGCCGAAAGCCTCGCGGCCCCAACAGGAGATCATTCAGCTGGCCAAAAACCGAAGCGAGATTTCTCCGAAAGCGGTTACACGATATCGATAGAATATATATATTATTTCTAATGCATTGTTTTTCATGAAACAATATATTTCTGGCTGCACCCAGTTTTAGCCAGCTGGTCCGGCCGCCGCGCGAGCGCGGCACCACATGATCGAAGGTCAGATCATGCGTCGGGAAGCGGGCGCCGCAATACTGGCAGCTGAAGCGGTCGCGCAGGAAGACGTTGAAGCGTGTGAAGGCCGGACGCCGCGACTGCGGCACGAATTCCTTCAGCGCGATGACACTCGGCAACTTCATCTCGAAACTCGGCGAGCGGACAACGTGGTCGTATTCGGAGAGGATGTTCACCCGGTCGAGGAACACCGCCTTCACGGCATCCTGCCAGGACCAAAGGGAAAGCGGGAAATAGCTGAGTGGTCTGAAATCCGCGTTCAGGACAAGTGCCGGAGAAGGATGAGCCGCCGATTGAACATTCATGCGTGTCTCTCCCTCCGGCCCGAGGCTTACCGACTAGGAAGCCGGCGAGAGAGTACCGCGCCCGACCACAACATATTGTGGGGTATCACGATGTACATGTGTCGCCGACCTCTATTTCCAACACGTTGAGCCTGAACGGCAATCGGTAGATATCAATATATTGTTACGGTTTTTGTAACTTGTCACCGGGTTTTTCCGCACAGCGAATAGGTCCGGAAAAACCCCCCGTTATCCACTGTTATTGAGGTAGCACACGCTGCAGGAAAACAAGTCCGCGGCGCAGTCCGTCCTCATCGATTCCATGCCCGAGGCCCGGCCGAGACATCGATTCGACTTCGATCCCGGCATTCGCAAGCGCTGCCTCGGCCGCAGGCATCGCACCGTGCGGCACAACCTCGTCCGCCTGGCCGTGGACCAGGGAGACCGGAGGTTTCGACCTGATCTCTTCCGCCAGCAGATCGCCACCGACCAGGGCGCCGGAATAACCGACGACGCCCGCCACCGCGTTTTCAAGGCGCGGCGCGAGATGCAGCGACATCATCGTACCCTGCGAGAACCCGACCAGCGCCAGCCGGTCCCAGCCGAGCCCGTGGCGCTCCAGCTCCTGCGCAAGGTAGTTTTCGAGGATCGGCGCAGCTTCGCGGACGCCCTTCAGCATGACCTCCTCGGTCCGCACCTGCAGGCTGAACCATTGCCGGCCGAAGGGAGCCATGTCGCAGGGGAATGGCGCATGCGGCGAGGCGAAGGCGACATGCGGCAGATGCGGCGCCCAGACCGGCGCCAGTCCGATCAGGTCGTTGCCGTCCGCGCCCAGCCCGTGCAGCAGCACGACGAGCGCCGTCGGTTTCTCGCCGCTGGCAGCTTCCATCCGGGGGCCGTCGAGTTCGATCATCTCCGTCTCTCCAAAAAGTACTCGGGACACAGGTTTCTCTCCCGCATCGGCTAAGGTACCTATAGCAGGAACCGCGTCGCGCCAAGCATGGAGCCTCAGCCCTGCCGTCGATACCGCCAGCCGCCAAACCGTCCGGCACCGTCACCCGCTTCGCGCCCTCTCCTACCGGCGACCTGCATCTGGGGCATGCCTATTCGGCACTCTTCGCCGCGGAAGCAGCGGCGCGGGAGGGAGGCAGCTTCCTGCTCCGCATCGAGGATATCGACGTCACGCGCTGCCGGCCCGAGATCGAGGCCCGCAATCTGGAGGACCTCCGCTGGCTCGGGCTCGACTGGCCGGAACCGGTGCGCCGGCAGTCGGAACATTTCGCCGACTACCAGGCCGCGCTCGACCGGCTGGGAGAAATGGGGCTGCTCTACCGCTGCTACCTCTCCCGCCGCGAGTTGAACGAAACGCTGTCCGCCCCGCACGGCGCACCGGAGACCGCACCGACCGACACCGACCGCCTGCTGTCCGACGAGGAACGGGCAAAACGTGAAGAGGAAGGCGCGTCCTTCGCACTCCGGCTCCGCATGGCCCGCGCGATGGAGCGCACCGGACCACTCACCTGGCATGATCGCGGCAAGGGTGCTCAACAGGCCCGGCCGGAGATCTTCGGCGACGTGGTCCTGGCCCGGCGGGACATTCCAACCAGCTACCACCTTTCGGTGACGCTCGACGACGCGCTGCAGGGCGTGACCCTGGTGACCCGCGGCGAGGATCTGTTCGAGGCGACCCATATCCACCGCCTGCTGCAGGCACTCCTCGGTCTGCCCGTGCCGGACTACCAGCATCACGGATTGCTGCGGGACATGACCGGAAAACGTCTTGCGAAACGCCACCAATCAGCGGCAATCCGCGATCTGCGCGCAGAAGGCCTCACGCCGGAGGAGGTCCGCGGGATGGCCGTTCCGGACCGCTTCGTGGAATAAGAACGCCACCGCTTGCCGGACGGCACTACCCGGAGCAAAAATTGCAGAAACGCAACTCAATTGCGGCCGGGAGGAAAACATGGCGCATTCAAGAAAGATCGAGCCCGCGCTCGATATCCGTCCGATCGCGGGGGCGCTCGGCGCGGAGATTCATGGCATCGACGCATCACGCGACCTCGACGCGGCGACGGTATCCGCCGTCAGACAGGCCCTGCTCGAGCATCTCGTGATTTTTCTGCCGGACCAGAAACTGACTCCCGTCCAGCAGCTCGCATTCGCAAAGCGCTTCGGCGAACCAATGATCTATCCCTTCGTCAAGGGACTGGAGGATTTCCCCGAGATCACGCCGATCCTGAAACGCGAGGAGGACCGAAACAATTTCGGCGGCATCTGGCATTCCGACACGGTCTACCAGCAACAGCCGCCCATGGGCACGATGCTCTACGCGCTGGAACTTCCGCCCTTTGGCGGCGACACTCTGTTCGCCAACCAGTACCTCGCCTACGACGCCCTGTCGGACGGCATGAAGGATCTGCTGGGCGGCCTAAAGGCGATCCACATTTCCGGCAAGAGCCGGGTGCAGCAGACCCGCACCGACATGATGAAACACGCGTCTGTCGGGATGAAGGGCGACGAGCTGCAGTCCTGCCATCCGGTCGTGCGCACGCATCCCGAAACCGGTCGCAAGGCGCTATACGTCAATACTGCCCACACGATCCGCTTCGACGGTATGACCGAAGAGGAAAGTGCGCCAATCCTGAATTTCCTTTTCGAGCACCAGATTCAGCCGGAATTTACCTGCCGGTTCCGTTGGAGTCCGGGTGCAATGGCGTTCTGGGATAACCGCGCGGCGATGCATTACCCGATCAACGACTATCATGGGTTTCGCCGGCTGATGCACCGCATAACCCTCGCGGGAGACACTCCATTCTGAAGGGATTCCCCGGACGCGAACACCATTCCAAATTGAGTACAATTTCAATAAACCCACCACTAAATAAAGTGGATCGAGAACCATTTTGCACTTAGTGTTGTGACGTGGCGGCAAAGAATGGCCGTCGGCCGCCTGTTCGGATGGGGGGGACAGGCAGGGCCGGATCTGTTCAAAGAAATCAGCCGGGAACGACCACATTGCCGCATACGAGCCTCCGGGGCCAAGGTAACTTGGGGAACGACTCAGAGCCGCCATTTGGCAGGGCCTCGGGAGGTCTTAGCCAAAATGATCTGCCGATTCCGATCGATGCGGTTCCGGATCCTTTGGTCGTGTTCGATTCCGAGGGTATCATCCGCGGCGCCAATCGGCTGCTCGGGCAGTTGCTCGGCTACAAATCCTCCGATCTGATCGGCCAGCAGGTCGAAATCCTGTTTCCCGATGCCGACCGCGCCGCCCACCGTTCTATCCGCCGCAGCCTTCTGGCGCGCTCCGACGACGCGGCGCCGACCCTGCACCGGGAGGTTTTCGCACGGCAGCGGCAGGGGAGCCTGGTTCCCGTCGAAATGTCCATGATGCGCGTCCCGACCGGGATCGGCATCATGTTCACCGCATCGATGCGGGACAGCTCGCGCCATGTCGAGATCGAGAAGGCACTGACCGAGGCGGTCGACGAGGCGGATGCCGCCAATGTCGCGAAGAGCCGCTTCCTCGGCACCATGAGCCACGAGCTGCGCACGCCGCTGAACGCGATCATCGGCTTCTCGGAGATGATCCAGCACGAGACCCTCGGCCCGATGCCGCACGAGAAATATGCGGATTACGTTAAGACCATTGGCGTTTCGGCCCGGCACCTGCTCGACCTGATCAACGAACTGATCGACCTCTCGCTGATCGAGGACAACAATCTGCGGCTCAAGCTCGAGCGCTGCGATCTGAAGGAAATCCTCCGGGAATGCCGCTCGGTGATCGAGCCGCGCGCCCGGTCGGAAAAGCTGAAGATCCGCGTTCTGCTGCCGAAGGATAATGTCAATCACCCTGTCGATCCGCAAAGACTGCGTCAGGTTCTGCTGAACCTGCTCAGCAACGCGGTGAAGTTCACCGATGCGGGCGGCACGATCACTCTCGCCCTCTGGCGCGATGCGACCGGCGTGAAGATCCAGGTCGCCGATACCGGGACCGGCATTGCGCCCGCGGTACTCGAAAACATCTTCGAGCTCTATGTTCGCTCCGAGGCGAAGCGCAACGTCACGGCTGGCGGGCTCGGCATCGGCCTGCATGTCTCCAAACGGCTGACCGAGGCGATGGGCGGCACCATAGGTGTGGAAAGCGAGCTTGGCCGCGGAACGACGGTGACGCTATCCTTCCCTCCGACGACTGCGACACCCGCCAACGAGAGATAAACGTCCCATGCCCAGCATCAGGATCCCGGCCTGTTTCATGCGCGGCGGTTCCAGCAAGGGCGTGTTCTTTACGGCGGCCGAGCTCCCGGCGGCGCATGCCGAATGGGATCCTCTTTTCCTCTCGGTTATCGGCAGTCCGGATCCCTATGGCCGGCAATTGAACGGCATGGGCGGCGGCGTCTCCTCGCTCTCGAAAGCCGCCGTGATTTCGGCGAGCCTGCGCGAAGAGGCCGATCTCGATTTCACCTTCGCCCAGGTCGCGGTCGGCGAGGCTCTGGTCGATTACAGCTCGAACTGCGGCAATCTCTCCTCCGCAGTGGCGCCTTTCGCGCTCGAACGCGGACTGATCCGGCTCGAGGACGGACCGGCCTCCGTCCGCATTTTCAACACCAACACAAACAAGGTCCTGATCGCCCATTTCGAGGTTTCGGGCGGGCGCGCGGTCGAGACCGGCACCTTCGCCATTCCGGGCGTCTCCGGCTCCGGTGCGCCGATCCGCCTGGAGTTTCTCGATCCCGCCGGCGCCGGGACCGGCCGCCTCTTCCCCAGCGGCAATCTCAAAGACCGGATCGTGGCCGAGGACGGTCGCGCCTTCGAAGCAACCCTGCTCGATGTCGGCAATCCCTGCGTCTTTGTCGATGCGGCTGCTTTCGGCCGGACGGGAAACGAGATGATCCGGGAGCTGGAGAGCGACACCGCCCTGATGACCCTTCTGGAGGATCTGCGCCGCAAGGCCGCGGTCCTGATGGGCCTCGCGGAGGACGAAAGCGCGGCGCCGTCGGCAGTCCCGAAGATCGCGATCGTCGGCGCGCCTCTTCCCGCAAAGGATCTCGCCGGCAATGCGATCGATCCGGCCGCCGCCGACCTCGCTGTCCGGATGCTCTCGATGGAGAACGTCCACCGGGTCCTGCCGCTGACGGGAGCCATGTGCTCCGCCGTCGCCAGCCGCATTCCCGGCACCGTTCCGGCAGATCTCGCGCGGCAGGCCGATGGCGACGTGCGGCTCGCCAATCCCTCGGGCATTCTTCCCATCGGAACCGATGTCAGCCTCGACGGTGCGCCGACGGTCCGCTCCGTCACGGTGATTCGGACGGCGCGGCTGCTGATGACCGGAGAGGTCGTCCTGCCGTCCTAGCGGTAGAAGGCGATCAAAGCCACCGAAGCACAGACGATCAGGACAGCAACGGCAATCTTCACGGTCAGCACCTCGCGGCGGAAGATTGCCAGACTGAGCATCATGCTGAAGATCGGCGCTGCGGCGATGATCGGCACGACGGTCACGACCTCGCCGAGTAGAAGTGCCTGATTGAGGCAGACCACCGCAAAGCCGAATGCAAGCCCGGCGAGAGCGAAGTGTCTCGGCCCCGGCGCATTCCAGACGAACGGCGCATCGACTTTCTTCACGAATCGCGCACCGGTGGCGATGAACGCAGAAACGGTGAATCCGACCAGCGTGGCGAAATAGGAATCGGGGATGAACTCCATTCCGACCTTGGAAAGCACATGCGCCAAGGCCCTGAGCATAGCCGCGCCCAGCGGAAACAGCAGGGCCCAGAGCGGCCAGGAATGCGTGCTCAGCTTTCCCCGCCGGGACAGCATGAACACGCCCGCGACGATCCCCGCCGTTCCGAGCGCAGTCGCCGGCGTCAGATGTTCCCCGAGCAGGAAGATACCGAGCGCCAGCCCCCAGAGCGGCGAGGTCGAGGCCAGTGTCGAGGCCAATGTGGGGCCGAGATAGCGGATTCCGATGACCGAGAGGTTTGCCGAGAGCGCCGGCCGGAAAAGACCGACCGCGGCGAAGATCAAGACCGCCGGGTGCAGCCAGTGGGACCAGTCCATGAAGATTGGCGCGACGACCCAGTACATCAGAGCGGAGAACGTGATCGATATTGCCGCGCCGGTCCGCGAATCCAGGGTCTGGACCCCGAGATTCTGGAACTGACCGCCGACGGCGAACATGAAGGCCGCAAAGAGCGCCAGCAGCGGCGGGACGTATTCAGTCATCGGTCGACCAGTCGGCAAGAGATGGAGATGCGGGCCGACAGAGCGCCCCGACCGACTGATTTTCAAGCAAGAATAAGTATCGCGAAAGCGCCGATCGCGGCACGGGTGCTATGCCAGATCGCGCCGCCAATGCTGCTCGGTAAGCGCCTGTCCGTAGATCTCCATATCCTCGCTCCGTTCAAGCGAGAACCCCGCCGCCTGGTAGACCCGGCGCGCCGCCGTCAACACACTGAAGGTGGAGAGCACCATATCGCCATATCCGCGGTTCCGGGCGAAGTCGATGCAGGCGCCGACCAGCTTGTGCCCGAGCCCGAGACCGCGCGCCCAAGGCTCGACATAGACGATCCTGAGCCTCGCCGTCGTGTCTCCATCCCGGACCACGGCGGCCGATCCGGCGATCCGTCCTTCATGCTCCGCGATCCAGAGACAGTCATCATCCGGATTGTAGCTCTCGAGGAATTCTCGTCCGATCTTCAGAAGGGTCAGCTCGAAAGCGCCGTCCCATCCGTATTCCTCGGCATAGAGCGTGGCCTGCCGCGAGAGGATCCAGGAAAGCTCGCCGATGCGATGCGGCCGTATGACCGGAACGGAAGGAGACGCCATGCCGCGGAGAAGCCGTTCGGCCGCCTGCAGACTGTCGACGAGGTCACGCTGCTTCGCCGGCGGGAGAGGTTCCAGCACTTCGCCGATCTCGGCCCTCGATCGCGCCTCGAGGGTTTCGAGCGCCGCCACGCCGCTTTCGGTCAGGGACAGCAGTTGCCGGCGCCGGTCTCGCTCCGAGACACGGTGCGAGACCAGTCCTTTTCGCTTCAGTCCGCCGAGCAGCCGACTGAGATAGCCAGGATCGAGGCCAAGCAACTCCGCCAGATCGCGCGCCGTCATGCCGTCGTGATGCCCGAGTTCGAAGATCACACGGGCTTCGGGCGGGGTGAAATCGCTGTCCAGCAGACGCTCCTTCAGCACCCCGACCTTACCGGTGAAGAAGCGGCTGAAATGCCGAACCGCTTCGACCGGATCCTGACGCAGTTCCACCATGCGAACCTCCTTTGAGGTCCTCACGGTGACGCAATCAATTGCTTTCGGCAATCAATTAATTGCTAACAGCAATCACCTTGCCTTTGGAGGTCGTTGCGAGAAGCGGCGCCCGAAGACACCCTCGGCGATGCGGTTCTTCATCATCTCGAGACTGCCGCCGGCGATCTGCCAGCCACGGGTCCGGCGCCAGCAATATTCGACCAGGCTCTCCTCGGTATAGCCGAGCGCGCCCAGCACCTGCATGGCGTCGTTGGCGGCGCGGAAGCCTGCTTCATTACAGAGCAGCTTGGTGATCGCCGTGTCGTAGGCGGACGGAAGCCGGTCGGTCGCTTCCGTCGCGACCTTGTAGAGCATGAGCTGCGCCGCCTCCATCTGCGCTGCGGCTTCCGCGAACTTCCACTGGATACCCTGGAAATCGGCCAGCTCGCGGCCGAACTGCTTGCGCGTGAGGGCGTGTTCCTTCGCGATCTCGAAGGCATGCCGGCCGAAGGCGAGCGCGCGGGCGGAGTTGCCGATCCGCTCCACGTTGAAGGCCGAGATCTGCTTGCGGAACCCGCCCTCGCCGAGGAGCACGTTCTCCGCCGGGACATAGACATTATCGAAATAGAGCTGGCACCAGTGTTCGCCGCCGACATAGCGCACCGGCTCTCCGAAGGTGAACCCTTCCTGCCCGCGCTCGAGAATCACCGATCCGATGCCATCGACACCGGGACCGTAGCGGACATAGATCAGGAAGATCTCCGCCTCAGGGCTGTGGGTGGAGAAGACCTTGCTGCCATTGACCCGGAAACCGTCTCCGTCGGGGGTCGCCGAGGTCACGAGTTCGGTCGCCGCGGAGCCCGCTTCCGGCTCGCTCATGCCGAGCGAGATCGCGATCTCTCCGGCGAGCAGGCGGGTCAGCCACTTTTCCTTCTGCAACGGCGTCGCATATTCGGCAAAGGTACGGATCGGGCCGAAATTCCCGGCCTGGATGACGTCGGCGCTGCGCGGGCAGACTTCGGCGACCGCCTGGATCGCAAGCACCGCATCCATCACCGTGCCGCCCTGACCGCCATCCTCTTCGGAGAAGGTGATGCCCATCAGGCCCTGTTCGGCCATCAGCTTGGCAATCTCGAAGGGGAAGCCGTCCTCGTGCGCCCGGGCAAGCGCACGGTCGCGAAGATGACGTTCCGCGAAGCCGCGCACCGCATCCTGGAAGAGCCGCTGCTCCTCGCTCAAACTGAAGTCCAAGTCCGCCTCCCGGTGGTTCTTATTGATCGGCGACTGTCCCATCCGGGCGCCGGCGGCTCAACAGCGCTTTCCGTCAAGATGCGGAGTCCACTTGGGAAAGATTGCGACCGAAGCCGGCCCTATCCGGCTTTGCGCGCCGGGACGGCGACCGGCAGTTCGGCAAGCGTGCGCATCTTTTCGAGGCCCCAGATCGCCTTTCGCAGATTGTCACTTTCGGAACCGAGGACTTCCGCCGTCAGCTCCATGAACTTGGCGTCGAGCTCGGCATCGCTCAGCGGCGCGTCGGGATCGCCCTTTCGCGTCGGCGCGTAGTGGCTGAAGCGACGTCCGTCCACCGTCTCGATCATCACGCGGGCGGACCGCTTCTTTGGGAATGCCGCCTCGCAATCCGGGTCGACCGAATGCACGACCTTCGCCGCCAAGGCGCGGATGTCGGGATTGGCGAGCGTCTCGGGCGTGAAGGCGGCGATCCGGACCGCGCCGGTCGCAATCGCCGCGCCGACGCAATAGGGCAGCGAGAACTTCGCCTCGAACGCCGTCTTCGGATCCGCGTTCCCGCAGATCTCCAGCGACTTCGCATAGGACCCAACCTCGATGCGTGCGATATCCGCGGCCGCGAGGCAGTTTGCGGCGACGATCTCCCGCGCCGCGTCCACAGCGGCGTGGACATGACCGCAGGCGGCATGGTTCTTCTGTGTCGTCCGCTCGATGGTCCAGTCCGTGCCGAGACCGGCAACCGCTTCCGTCCAGTCGACGTCCCGGCTCATCGCGGCGCCGAACCCGGCCGCGCCGTCGAGAATGTCCAGCGCCCCCGTCACTCCGGCTTCCGCCATGAGCGCCGCGAGCACGCCGCCTTCGGCCGCCCGGCCGGCATGCAGCGGCTTGCTCATCGCCTCAGCCCGGAAGGCCTGCTGCAGCCCTGCCGCCATGGTGCCGGCACTGGCCAGCGCATGCGCCGTCTGCGCCGCGCTCAGCCCAAGAATCGCCGAAGAGGCCGCTGCGGCGCCGAAGAATCCGACGGTCGCAGTGGTGTGCCAGAAATCGTAATGCGCCGGATTGACCGCGGCGGCGATCCGATTGGCGGTCTCGTAGCCCGCGATCACCGCGCGCAGAAAATCATCGCCGGAAACGCCCTTGTCCTCGGCAAGCGCAAGCGCCGCCGGGATCACGACCACACCCGGATGGAACAGCCCGTCCCGGTAAATATCGTCGAACTCGACAGTGTGCGAGGCCGCACCGTTGATCAACGCGGCCGCCCGCGCCGTCGCATGGCGGCCGGAGGGAACGATTCTGGAGCGTCCGCGGTCGAGGTCCTCGGCAATCGCATTCTCAAGAAGCGTCGCAGGCGCCAGAACGCCCCCCGGCACGGCGGCGGCGAACCAGTCGAGCACGCAGCGCCGGGCATGATGACGCGCGCCCTCGGGGATCTCTGTATTGTCCAGGCCGGCGATAAAATCGGCAAAAATCTCGATGGGGCTCTTCTCGGCCATTTCCCGTCCTCCCTATTCCTCGATCAGCATCCGAGCTGATCGGCGACACCTTCCATGGACTCCGCGATCACGTCGAACGCGTGTTCGGCCTTGAAATCGACCGTCTGCTCCGGTCCGTATTCCGTCGGCCGCGCGATGAAGGCCGTCTTCAGGCCGAGATTTCGCGCGGCGACCAGATCGTCATTATGCGCGGCGACCATCATGCACTCCTCGGGCGCCAGATGCAGCAGACGGCAGCCGGTCAGGTAGGTCTCCGGCTGCGGCTTGTAGGTCTGCGAAATTTCAGCACCGAGAATCATGTCCCACGGCAATCCGCCGTTCTTCGCCATGTTGACCATGAGCGCGACATTGCCGTTGGACATGGTGGCGATGATGAATTTCTTCTTCAGCCGCGTCAGTCCCGGCACGCTGTCCGGCCAGGGAGAGAGGCGATGCCAGGCGCGGTTAAGCTCATCGATTTCCGCCTCGCTGAGGCTGTCCACACCGAACTCCTCCAGCACCTCCAGAAGGTTTTCCCGGTGCAGCGTATCGAGCGCGACGAAACCGCGATCGCCGGACCGGATCACCTTCATGGCCGGCTGGTAGCGCCGGCGCCAGGCCAGCGCGAAGGCCTGACCGTCGATCCCGAGCCCCTTCGCATCTGAGAGCCGGTCAACTTCGGCGGCGATGCTGTTGCGCCAATCGACCACGGTCCCGAAGACGTCGAAAAAAAGCGCTTTCACCATGAGCCGTTCCTCCTCCCCGAATTATTGTTGCGTTCCCGTACTCCGGAAAAGCCTCCGCCCAGTTGCACAGATTTCTTGACCGGAAATCGAAAGCCGGGACAATGGTATACAGTTCGTACGGCTGGAAGACCGGGAAACAACGGTTAGCAGACCGACGAAAGGGTAGGCGAACGGAGGAACGTCAGGCAACGCTCCCAAATGGCAAGAGTCTCTTCTTCGCTATGCGAAGAAGCGTTGCTGCGCGTGACAAACCGCGCCTCTCAACAAGAATTTCCGTATGTAGGGAAGGAGTTACGTCCATGAAGAAGCTTTGGCGGTCTACCGCCACCACTGCGCTGGCCATCGGTGTCGCGGCCCTCTTCGGCCCCGCCGCCGCGAAGGCCGAAACACCGCAATACGGTGACGAATTGCGCATGGTGGTCGGCTCGAACATCCCGTCTTTCGACGCGCATATCGAGTCCACTTTCGGCATGATCCATCCGATCCGGCCGTTCTACAGCGTGCTGATCCGGGTCAATCCGGACAATCCCTCGTCGCCGACCGACTTTGTCTGCGATGTCTGCGAGGGTGCCGTTCCGAAGCCGACCGAAGGCGGCACGAAGTACACCTTCAAGATTCGGAATGACATCAAGTTCCATGACGGCACGCCGCTCACCGCGCATGATGTCAAGGCAACCTTCGACAAGATCGTCTTCCCGCCGGAAGGCATCGCGTCGAACCGCGTCGCCTACTTCCGCATGGTTGAATCGATCACCACGCCGGACGATTACACGGTCGAGTTCAAGCTGAAAAATCCGAGCGGCACGTTCCTGCCGTCCGTCGCCATGCCGTTCAACTTCATCTACGCGAAGAAGGACCTGGATACGCACGGCTACACCTGGCACCAGAAAAACGTGAACGGCTCCGGCGCCTTCAAGTTCGCCGAATACGTTCCTGGCAGCCACGTGAAGGGCGTCAAGTACGAAGGCTACCATCACAAGGGTCAGCCCTATCTCGACGGCTTTACCGCCATCGCGGCCCCGAAGATGTCGGTTCGCCTGCAGGCGATCCGCGGCGGCCAGGCCGATATCGAGTTCCGCGGCTTCCCGCCGAAAGCGCGTGACGACCTTGTCGCGGCCCTCGGTGACCAGATCACCGTGCAGGAAAGCGACTGGAACTGCGTCCTGATCGTGACGCCGAACCATGAGGTCAAGCCGATGGACGATGCGCGGGTTCGCCGTGCCCTGTCCCTCGCCATCGACCGCAAGGGCGGCTCGCAGTACCTCTCCAAGATCGCGATCGTGAAGACGGTCGGCGGTATCGTCTTCCCGGGCCACCCGCTTGCGGCGACCGAGGAAGAGCTGTCGCAGCTCGCCGGCTACGGCAACGATATCGAGGCGAACCGGGCGGAAGCGAAGCGTCTGCTCAAGGAAGCCGGTCACGAGAACCTGAAGATCACCCTGCACAACCGCGGCGTCGACCAGCCGTACAAGGTTGTCGGCACCTGGCTGATCGACCAGTGGAAGAAGATCGGCGTCGAGGCGGACCAGTGGGTCCAGCCCTCCACTCCGTTCTATGCGACCCTGCGGTCCAAGAAGGACTTCACGATCTCGCTCGACTTCAACTGCCAGTCGATCATCAACCCGATCGCCGACATCTCCAAGTTCCTCCCGGGATCGGGCGCAAACTACGCCTACTTCCAGGACGAGCAGCTGGTGAAATGGTATGACGAGATGCTGGCCGAAGGCGACGAAGCCAAGCAGCGTGAACTCATGCGCAAGTACGAGAAGCGGGTTCTGGATGATCTGGCCTCCCAGTTCATCACCCTGTGGTGGTACAAGATCAACCCGCACCGTTCCTACGTGAAGGGCTGGAAGATCGCGCCGAGCCACTATCTGAACCAGGCTCTGGACAATATCTGGATCGATCAGGCCGAGAAGAAACGTCAGCTCGGCGGCTGATCCCGGATAAATGAACTTGGCCGCCCCGCCCCGGTGCGGGGCGGCCTTCCTTTACCAGCTAAATATCGGAATCGACGGACGGCATGTACGGATACATCGTCAAACGCATGCTCATGCTGCTGCCCACACTTCTCGGCGCAGCCATTCTCGTATTCCTTCTGCTGCGGCTTGTCCCGGGCGATATCTGCCTGATCAAGTTCGGCGGCGAGGGATCGTACGCAGACCCGGAGCAAATCAAGCAGTGCCAGGAACGGCTTGGCCTGTCAGAGCCGATCTACGTCCAGTTCGTGGATTACATCGCGGGGTTCCTGACATTCGACCTCGGCACGTCCATGTGGACCGGCCGATCCGTCGAACATGAGATCGGGATCAGGTTCCAGCTCTCCCTGCAGATCGCGATCATGGCGACCCTCACCTCGATCGTCATCGCCATTCCGCTCGGCGTCATTTCCGCCGCGAAGCAGAACACGATGACGGATTACGTCGTCCGCGGCTTCAGCATCGCCGGCATCGCCATGCCGTCCTTCTGGCTCGGCATTCTCATCATCCTGGGCCTCTTGATCACCACGCAGGAATTACTTGGTCGTCCCTGGATGCCACCCATTCATTACGTGCCGATCTGGGAAGACCCGATGCATAACCTCTCACAGCTGATCTGGCCGGCCCTGGCGACCGGATACCGCTATTCGGCGGTCGCCACCCGCATGACCCGGTCGGCGATGCTTGAGGTTCTCGGCGAGGATTACGTCCGGACCGCTCGCGCTAAGGGCCTGGTCGAGAAGATCATCATCAACAAGCACGCGCTGAAGAACGCCATGCTTCCGGTGGTCACGATCATCGGCATGGAATTCGCCTTTCTGATGGGAGGTCTGGTGGTGACGGAGCAGGTCTTCAACCTGAACGGCATCGGCAAGCTCTTCGTCGAGTCCGTGACGCAATCGGACTTCACCATGACCCAGGCGCTGGTGATGCTGGTGGTGGTGATCTTCGTCGTCATGAACTTTCTCGTCGACGTCGCCTATGCGTGGCTCGATCCGCGCATCCGGTACAGCTAGGGGAGATTTGAGACATGACCACTATGGACGTGAGCCCCGAGACAAACACCGGCTTCCGGCGCAAGACGGTCTGGGACCATCTCAGCCGTCTCGTGCGGCGTCAGCCGCTCGGCGCGGGCGGAGCCGTCGTCATCATCGTCATGCTGATGATGGCGCTCTTCGCAGAGTTCATCGCCCCCTACGATCCGGAGGCAAACAGCTTCGAATACATGCTGGTTCCGCCGAGCCTCGACTTCCTGCTCGGCACCGATCAGTTTGGACGCGACCTGTTCTCCCGGATCGTCTACGGCGCCCGGACCGCACTCTTCGTCGGGTTTGCCTGCGCCATCATCGGGGCGTTCGGCGGGCTGGTGCTTGGCGTTGCGAGCGCTTATTTCGGCGGCTGGCTGGATCTTGTCATGCAGCGCATCATCGATGTGTTCATGGCCTTCCCGCTGATCATCATGGCGCTGGCCATCGTCTCAATCTTCGGGACGGGAACGGACAAGGTGATCATCGCCATCACCATCCCGTTCATTCCGAGATGCGCCCGCGTCGTCCGATCGAGCGCGCTGGCGGTTCGCGAAATGCCCTATATCGACGCCGCAAGGTCGATCGGTTACGGCCATTTCCGGATCATCATGAAGCATATCGCCCCGAACGTGGTGGCGCCGTTCCTGATCATGCTGACGGCCTTCCTCGGCGAGGCCATCCTGCTCGAGGCTTCCCTCTCCTATCTCGGCCTCGGGGTTCAGGAGCCGACCCCGGCCTGGGGCCTGATGCTGCAGGGCGGTGCGGAGGAATATGCCGAAAGCGCGCCGTGGGTTCCGGTCTGGCCGGGGCTTGCGATCACGATCGCGGTGTTCGGCTTCAACCTCTTCGGCGACGCTGTCCGCGACATGCTGGATCCGAAGCTGCGGACCCGGTAAGCGCCAAACATCGAAACAAGAAACCCCGCCATTCGGCGGGGTTTTTTATTGGCTCGCGACAGAGGGGCACCTGCGGTGCAGAACCTTGTCACGGGAAAGAAAAACGGCGCCTCCGGGCGCCGTTTTCCAATC
Source organism: Nisaea sp. (assembly GCF_017640745.1). Taxonomy (GTDB): domain Bacteria; phylum Pseudomonadota; class Alphaproteobacteria; order Thalassobaculales; family Thalassobaculaceae; genus Nisaea. The sequence goes on from NZ_JAEPQA010000006.1 coordinate 24,334, forward strand.
AGTGATGCACCGAGCGAGAGGCCGCTCAGTTCTCCAGCACGAAATGCCCTTCGCCGACCTGGCGGTATTCCCGCTTCGGCGGCTCGTAGCCCATCGGCTTCAGCGGGCTCGGGATCTCGTCCGTCATCAGGTTGAGTTCCCGCTTGCGGCGGGACGGATCCGCGACCGGCACGGCCGACATCAGCTTCTTGGTGTAAGGATGCTGGGCGTTCTCGAACACCGCGGCCCGAGGCCCGATCTCGACGATCTCGCCAAGATACATCACCGCGACCCGGTGGCTGACGCGCTCCACGACCGCCATGTCGTGGCTGATGAAGAGATAGGCGAGGCCGAATTCCTCCTGCAGATCCATCATCAGGTTCACCACCTGCGCCTGGATCGACACGTCCAGGGCCGAAACCGCCTCGTCGGCAATGATCAGCTTCGGCCCGAGGCCGAGGGCACGGGCGATACAGAGCCGCTGACGCTGGCCGCCGGAGAATTCATGCGGATAGCGCTCGGCGTGCTCGGCATCGAGACCGACGCGGCGCAGCAGCTCAACCACCCGCTCGTCCGCTTCCTTGCCCTTGGCGAGACCGTGCACGACCATCGGTTCGGCGATCGTGGCGCCGGCCGTCATGCGCGGATTCAGGGACGCGAACGGATCCTGGAAGATCATCTGCATGTCGCGGCGGAGCGGACGCATTTTCTTCGGATCGAGCCCCATGAGCTCGGTGCCCTCGAACTTGATGCTGCCGCGGTTCGGCTCAACCAGCTTGATGATCGAGCGGCCGGTGGTCGACTTGCCGCAGCCGGACTCGCCGACCAGCGCCAGGGTCTCGCCCGGTTGCAGCTCGAAGGAGACTCCTTCGACCGCATGAACCCGGGCCGTCGCCGCACCGAACATCCCCTTGCGGATGTCGAATCGCGTGGTCAGGCCCTCGACCTTCAGCAGCGGCGCCGCGTCGTGCCGGACCGTGTCCTGCATTTCCTCGAGCGTCGCCTCGGCGCTGGCGCCTTCCTTGACAACGTCGCCCTCGGCCCGCTTCACGTCCACATTCGCGAACTTGGCCGGGAAGGTCTTGCCTTTCATGGAGCCGAGCTTCGGCACCGCGGCGAGGAGCGCCTTGGTGTAGGGATGCTGCGGGTGATGGAAGATCTGCTCGGCCGGGCCTTCCTCGACCTTCTCGCCCTTCAGCATCACGACGACCCGGTCCGCCACCTCGGCCACAACACCCATGTCGTGGGTGATGAACATGACCGACATGCCGATTTCCTGCTGCAGCATCTTGATCAGATCGAGGATCTGCGCCTGGATCGTCACGTCGAGCGCGGTGGTCGGCTCGTCCGCGATCAGCAGGCTCGGCCGGCAGGCGAGCGCCATGGCGATCATGACGCGCTGGCGCATGCCGCCGGAGAGCTGGTGCGGATACTGGGTAAGCTGCTTTTCCGGCTCCGGAATGCGCACCAGCTTCAGCATCTCGAGCGCCATATCGAGCGCTTCCTGCTCGCTCTTGCCCTGGTGCAGCATGATCGTCTCGGCGATCTGGAAGCCGATCGTGAACACCGGGTTCAGCGAGGTCATCGGCTCCTGGAAGATCATCGAAATGTCGTTGCCGCGGATATCGCGCATCACGCTCTGCGAGGAGGTCGCGATATCGATGACTTCGCCGTTCTTGCGCCGGAAGTTGATGTCTCCGGAAACGATCTGGCCGCCTGCATAGTCGGTCAGCCGCATCAGCGTCATCGCGGTCACGGACTTGCCGGATCCGGATTCCCCGACCACGGCCAGGGTCTCGCCCCGATCGATATGCCAGGAAACCCCGTCGACCGCCTTAACGGTCTGATCGTCCAGCGGAAAATGTACCCGAAGATCGTTCACTTCGATCAGTCGGTCCTGATGCATTTATACGGCCTCCCTGGCTCGCTCGTCAGATGCCGGTGCTTTTGAAGTGTTTTTCTTATTGCACCCCTATTCAAGCCGGGGAGTGTGTCCGCTTTTCCGCATTGAATCCAGACGCAATATGCCAAATTTCGCTTGCCGGAACCCGGGCCGCCAATCGGCTTCCGCGCTTTAACGCCAAACGTGCGAAAGCTCCGCATTACTTCTCGATAGACGGATGCTTTCCCGGGACTTTCTGTCACGCAGACCACACGGTCCCACGCCTGCGCTTTGCGACGTAGGCTTTTCGTAGCCATGGCCGGGCATGATCTGGCAGGTTTCGGGTTCCGATCATTTAAGGACCCAGGAAGACATGAAGGCGGGGACAAAGGCGTCCGGCCCCGGGCCGGACCGCCGCGCGGCATTCAACGAAGGTATTCGCCACGGGCTCGCCGTGCCGTCCATCGTCGTTTTCTCGACCATGCTCGGCTTCGGCTCCATGGCCCACGCCAACGGTTTCTCCGCCTTCGAGGCCTTCCTTTCGACCCTCCTGGTCTGGGCCATGCCGGGCCAGGTGGCCATGGCGGACCTCCGCGCCTCCGGGGCCGACCTCTTCGTCATCCTGCTCGCCGTCTCGATGGCGAGCGTGCGCTTCTTCCCCATGGCGACCATCCTGGTCGGCACGCTGCGCGGCGCGACGCCGGATTTGCCGCGCCAGTTGCTGATCGCGCACCTCATGTCCGCCTCGACCTGGCCGATGGGCATGGCCGCCTCCCAGCGCATGCCGGTCGCCTCAGCCATGGCCTATTACTGGCCGGTCGCAACACTTTGCATAACCTTCGGCTGCATCGGGACGCTCGCCGGCTACTGGCTCTCCGCCGACATGCCGGAGATCGCGCGGCTGACCCTGGTTTTCCTGAACGTGGTCTTTCTGTCGCTGCTCTTCGCGCAGACTCGCGACCGGCTGGTCATTCTCGCGGTCGCGACGGGCGCGGTGCTCGGCCCGCCGCTTCATGCGCTGGAGCCGAATTACGGCGTGCTGCTGACCGGCGTGATCGGCGGCACGTTCGCCTATGCCCTGCTCGGGAGGCGGCGATGAGCGGCACTGCCATCACACCCCTCGCCCTCGTCCTCCTTGCGGCGTCGGTCACCTTCCTCTGGCGCGCGCTCGGCGCCGTGCTCGCCTCGAAGATCGATACCGAGGGCGCGCTCTTCCGCTGGATCGCCTGCGTCTCCTATGCCACCGTCGCCGGGCTGATCAGCCGCATGGCCGTGCTGCCGACGGGCGAGCTCGCGGAAACCCCGCTTGCCCTTCGCCTCGGCGCGGTCGCGATCGGTTTCGCAGTCTATTTCCTCGCCCGGCGGAACCTGCTGCTCGCCGCCGCCGCGGGCGCCGCGAGTTTCGCCGGCGGGCTCGCCCTTCTCCCGGTCTGAACCGGGCCAAACCCCGGCAACAATGAGGAAATTCCATTTCCGCGTAATATCGGGCACACTCTTCGCGGATGGGAGAGCCCGGCGGCCGGCGAAGGCCGCACGCGTGAAGGAGCCGTTCCATGGCCAAGACGCTCAACCCGATAGACACAGAAGAGGAACCGCGCCCGGACCCGCTCAACCCGGCGGAGGATACGCCGAGCGAGCTGGCGGAGACGACACATGCCGAGTTCCTCGCGATCTACCGGGACGCCTCGAACAATCTGCGTTTCGCGAAGACCCAGCAATGGCGCTCCGTGCTCTATTTCTCCGTCGGCGCAACGCTGGTGACCGCCTACGGGGAATGGACGCACTGGCAGGCTAAGGACCTCGCGCGTCTCCTGCTCTTCATGGTCTGGGTTTTTAGTCTCGCCAGCGCTGCCGTGATCCTCAGCCTTCAATGGTGGCAGGCGGCGGAGAACAGCAAAATCGCCTATGTCACCTCGAAATGGGGAAGCTTCAGCGCGGCTGCCCGGAACCGGAAGTCGAAGCTGATGAGCGACATCCAGCGCTACGGCATCCTGATCGCGATGATCCTCTACCTCGAATTCGCCACCATCGCGGTGACACGGATCTTTCTGCTGAACATATGACCCCCCGAGCGAAGGGAGCGGCAATGACGGAGGAAACGGCAGGGGGCGAATCGGCCTGCTTTATGCACACTCTTGTCGACGGCCAGCCGGTCGATCCGGATACCTGGCGCGATGTCGAGCGCTTCCGGCGCGCCGAACGGCAGCGGCTTTACGACCTGCGGAGATCCTTCTCCCCGGAGCAGCGCAGTACCGCCACCGCGGCGATCGTCAACGATCTGAAATCGGTTGCCGGTCCGCTCGAAGGGCTGAACATCTCGGTCTACTGGCCGATCCGGGGCGAGCCGGACCTCCGCCCCTGGATGAAAGAGGCGCACGAGGCCGGAGCACGGATCCTGCTGCCGGTCGTGGAGCAGAAGGGTCAGCCGCTCTCCTTCCGCCACTGGGAGCCGAGGGCGAAGATGGCGCGCGGTATCTGGAACATTCCCGTGCCGGCTTCCTGTGAAACGGGCCTGCCGGATCTGGTGATCTCGCCCCTCGTCGGCGCCGACGAGGACTGTTTCCGGCTCGGCAATGGCGGCGGCTATTACGATATGACGCTGGCGCGCCTCAAACCGCGCCCGCGGATCATCGGCGTCGGCCTGCCCGGCTGCATGCTGAAGACGATCTTCCCGATGCCGTGGGACGTGCCAATGGACGTGGTCGTCCTCGGAGACGGCAAGCCGCAGACAAGAAATTCTGCCACCCGCGGCTGATCGAAAGCTCGCGGAGGCGCCGCTTCACTGATAGGCGACACAGGCCTCGCACGGCGTCCCGGAGACATCCTGCCGCAAATGGGCTTCCCTCAGTTCCTTGAACCGTTCGGAATGCCAGGCCTCGAGGAAAGGCGTCGCGGTCAGGTCGCCCATGTGGAAACGACCGTCATGGTCGAAGCAGCAGGCGCTCAGCTGGCCGTCCCAGGTCACGTGCCCCTCGGTGAAGATCGACCAGCAGGGCAAGGCATCGCGGAGGGCGCCGGAGCGGCCGCGATTGCCCGCCGTCGGGGCCCATCCCTGGGCCTTTTCCCGCTCGGTCACGAGCGAGGCCTGATTGTAGAGCGGCAGGGCATAGACCTCGTCCGCGACCTCGGCGATGCGCGCCACGGTTTCCCGCATCCGGTCGCCCTGCTCGCCGTCATATTCGATGTAGCTCGCATAGATCCCGCAGCGGTGTCCGGTCTCCGCGTACACACGGTCACGCACCTCGGCTGCGCTCCGCAGATTGCGCTCGATCGCGGCGTATAGTTTCGGCTTCACCTGCGCGACGCTCTGGAACTGGCCGGCATCGGCGTAGTTCATGGAGAATTTCAGACTGTCCAGCCCGGCCCGGATCGCCGCCTCGACCCGCTCCGGCGTGCTGACGGTGCCGTTCGTCGTGAGAAACACATAGGGAAAACCCGCCTCCTCCTTCGCGAACCGGACCGCGTCGGCGAGCCACGGCAATAGGAAGCTCTCGCCGAGATAGAACAGGCCGAGTTCCTCAACCCCGGCCTGCCGCATATCGACCGTAAGCCGCTCGAAGAAGGCGCGGTCCATGTCGGCATGCTGGCGGAGCGACATCGAACGGGCGCAGAATGTACAGGCGAGATTGCACCGCGCCGTCAGCTCGATCTTCACCGAGCGCGGTGCCGGCGGCAAGGCCTTCCGGTAATTCGGATCCATCTTTGTTACCCGGTCGATACGCTCTGTAATTCCCATTTCCGCCTCCTTTCGGCGATTCCTCCGGGGCGCATGCCCACCGGAATACCGGGGAGAAAAACAGGTGTTTCGCGAACGATCCTTGACTTATATCAAGTCGCCTGAATGCTGCGTCGATTTGACCGGGGGTTCCTCCCTTAGTGCAGGAAGGCGAGCAAAACGTAGCGTTCGCCGCTGGTGACCGGACGCGCCTCGTGCAGCAGGGAGCAGGAAAAGGCCACCGCATCGCCGGGTCCCGGCCGGTAGCCGAAATCGCCGGATTCCGGGAAGACGAGATAGCCGCCGGTATAGTCGCCCGCGCCCTCTTCGTCCGCGCCGGTATTGAGATTGAGCGTGACGGCGAATTTCCGGGTCTGCGTGGCGGCCGTCGTGTTGTCCCGGTGTGCACGGAAATGCCCGCCGTCGGCGCCGCTGTAGCGCACGATCTTGAATTCCTCGTGACGCTGGATCGGGCAATGCGTCGCCTTCTGGATCTCCGGGATCACCCGGCGTGCGAAGATCTGCTCGATCTGCTTCTCGAGCGCGCTGCCGGAGGCGATCACATGATCGCGCCGCACCTTGACCGAGGGGTCGGTCCTCAGCACGCCCTTGCCCTTCTCCTGCTGCATGAAGCCTGAGGGCTCGCTGCCTTGCGTGTCATGAACATGGATCAGCCAGCGGCACCAGTCAGGACTCAACACGCGCGGGACCGGCACCACCGGCGCCTGCACCGCCGGCCCCGGCCGGAAGGATTGCGGCGCCGCCTCTCCGACCGCCTTCATCACGGCGGCGAAATGCGCCTCCGCGCTCTCGCCCGGCGCGACCGGCAGGACCGCCAGCAGACGCGTGTCCGGGCCGATGAGCAGCGTGCCCTTGCCCTTCAGATTGACGTTATGCGCCAGCGCTCCCGGCTCGTCCGCGAGCACCGGAAAGCCGAGCCCCAGCTTCTTTTCCATAGCGAGATTGCGCACCGGCGCCGCGCGGCGCACGAGAAAGGGGGCGGCCCCCAGCGCAGCCAGCTCGCCGCGCAACTTCTCCAAAGCGGCGGCGGCCTCTTCCGCTGCCGCGTCGTCCGAGACATGGATCACAGCGACAGCGCCCGCCATCCTGTTCGGCGGCTTCGGCTTGCCGTCCGAGAGCTTCAGATCGATCGACGGTATGGTGTCGCCGATATCGAACCACGGATTGAGCGCGGGCTGTTTCATCGATGTGTAGCCTTCCCCGGTCTGCGGGAGTTGATCCCGTTCTGGGGATGAAGATAACGGGAGGGCACGCGAGCGGCAAAGGGCGATGGAAGAGATGGGCGGGGACGCTATTTAAGGGCGTATCCCGAAATACGCGTAACGTCGTCATCCCGGCCGGAGAGCCGGGACTTGCCGATCCGAGGGTGGTGCGCGGCATGACAGGATGCCGGACCGCGCCCTTGGAGTGACCTTCGATCAAAATTTCTTCTAAAATTAGATGAAAATTACTTTGACTTTTATACGATTTTCGATTGATTTATGGCCTGCGAAAGAATTTCGCGTGACCGTTCGAAAGCAAGATGACTCTAGAAAGAGGTCAGGCCATGGCTATAAGCAATTCCGTTCTGACAAATCCGGCAAGCTTCGTGGCCCTTCGGAACCTGAACCAGATCAATCGAGATCTGGATACCACGCAGGATCGTGTCTCCACCGGGCTTCGGGTCACCGGCGCTCTGGATGATGCGTCCAACTTTGCCATAGCCCAGGGCATCCGAACCGAAATCAGCGCAATCAGCTCCGTTATCCAGGGCCTGAACAACGCGAAGGGCATCGGCAAGGTGGCGCTTGCCGGTCTGACCGGCATCTCGAATCTCCTGATAGATATGCGGGGAAAACTCACTGAACTTGCGAATGAAGGCATCACGCAAGAACAGCGCGACATCCTCGTGAACGACTACGGGGAAATGCTCGATCAGGCTTTGGATTTCGCCAATAACGCCGAATACAACGGCGTCAACCTTCTGAACGAGAATGCAGGCGTCGACACACAGATCCTGTCCAACCTGCAAGGTGATACCCTGACGCTGAGTGGCGCCAAGAACGGGTCTTTCTGGCAAAATCCCGGTGACGGGCACAGCATGCAGACATGGATAACGTCTACGAAAGGCGCCCTGTCCGATTTACGAAACGGCGGGGGTGGATTCACAGCCGCGGAAGTCGCCCAAAGAGAACTCGAAGTGAATGTCGGAGACGGGGTGACGTATTACGACGACCTCGACGCGGCAGTCCGCCGATACACGGGGCGCCTTGCCGCCGAGGTGCGCGCACTGGATCTGCAGACCAGTTTTCTTGAAAGCCTCTCCGACGCGACCGAAGAAGGACTTGGCAACATCGTCGACGCCGACCTTGCCCGCGAATCCGCCACACTGACAGCGGTCCAGGTTCAACAGCAGCTCTCGACCCAAACCCTCGGCATCGCCAACCAGAGACCGCAGACCCTGCTTGGTCTGTTCAGATGACGGATTAAGTAGCGTGTCCTCCAAATTCCTCGTACCGGCCCGTGCTCAGTTCCAGAAAGCTTCCTGAACCACGGCGTCCCGCAGCCCCTCCGGCGTTTCGACCGTCACCGCCGTTCCCGCGTCCCAGTGGGTCATCTTCACCATTCCGATCGCGACGTTGGTCTTGAAATCCGGCGACCACACCGCCGAGGAAATCCGGCCGACGACCTGCCCCCGGGCCAGAACCGGCCAGTGGCGATCGCAGCGCGGCACGGGTGGCCCGTCGATGGCGATGGCGCGGATCTGCTTCACCGGCCCTTCCTTGGCGACCCGGAGAAGCGCGTCGCGGCCGATACAGCCGATCGCCGACTCGGTATTGCAGAACCGCCCGAGGCCGCATTCGTGCGGCGTGTTGTCGTCGGTCATGTCGTTGCCGTAGGAGAGCAGCCCGCTCTCGATGCGTTCGATCAGGTTCGGGCAGCCGGCCCGGACATCCATCGCCTTGCCGGCTTCCATGAGCGCGTTCCAGAGCGGCATGCCGATATCGCCGCCCTCGACATAGATCTCGAACCCGCCCTGTTTGGAATAGCCGGAGCGCGCGATCACCAGGTCCCGTCCGGCAAAGCCGAAGAGGCTGAACCGGAAAAACCGCAACGACCGGATCTGCTCGCCGAAGACGGCGCACATCAGATCCTCCGCCTTCGGTCCCTGCACGGCGAGCGGGGAGACGTCGGGTTCGTCCACAAGCACATCCAGCCGGTAGCCGTAGGCAATGCCCTTGACCCAGTAGAGCAGGTCGCTGTCGGCGATCGAGACCCACCAGCGATCCTCGGCCAGCTTCACCGCCACCGGATCGTTGAGCATGCCGCCGGTCTCGTCGACGATGGGCACGTAGTAGCATTGCCCGGGGAGCATCCGCGTCAGACTGCGCGGGGTCAGCATCTGCACGAGCCTGCCGGCGTCGGGCCCTCGGATCTCGACCTGACGCTCGCAGGCGACGTCCCAGACTTGAACCGCCTCCTTCAGATGACGGTAATCCTCCTCCACGGAGCGGAAGACCGTCGGCAGCAGCATGTGATTGTAGACCGTATAGCCCTTCACGCCCGCGGCCTCGACGCCGTCGCTGAAGGGTGTGCGCCGCAGACGGCGCGAAAGCGAGATTTCCACCATGGACAGGCCCCGAACTCCCAGAAGCTGCAGCACCGCCCTTCCAGGCGCCTTCGGGCAGGTGCAAGATCCTGCTGACGGCGCGTTTCGGGCCCGATGGTGTCAATCTAGGGAAAGTCTTTCAGCGGAACTGTCCGGGAAACGCCTGGATGAACGACTGATTGCGACATGCCGGAGCAGAGCTGGTGAAGCTGCGACAGTTCCGGGGACACGGCGGAGTCGGGCTCCGGGACAGGACACTCGCTTGTCCGGCATTTCCCGAATTAAGGGGACGAGATAGGTAATGTGCCTCTTAATTGGCAGGATCTGGACGATCGAAGGATTGATCGCCGCAACGGATCGATGTCCGGAATGACAGTCACTTAGCTCTAGAGGGGCACTGCAGTGAATTGATTCGTTTGTCACCTTAAACGCATCCCTATAATCACTTAATTCTTACTTGATTGGAAAACTTATATTTCTTGTCTCAGTTGAAATACGCTAATCTTACCCATTGCATGCATATTCAAAACCACCTCATTAGGGAGGGTAGCTATATGGCCCGCTGGTTCTCCATTTTAATAACATCGCTGATTTTTACACTATCAAACAGCGCATTTGCAAATGATGAAAAAATAAAGCAGGCTATAAACGTTGTAAAAAGCCTCTGCTTGGCAGGACAACAATATGACATCGAAGCAGACATAGAAGGAAATATTAGATTTAAGAGTTTTGTTCCGGGAGGAGAAGGAAGTTTTTCGATAAATGTTAGAGAAGCCTCAGGCGCGACGGCCATAAAAACCGAAAAACTTCGCCTAATTGCAGATCGCGAGGTGCGAGAGTGCACTAGAAATCAAATATCTCGAATTGTGGATGCTATTTTTTCCGAAAATCCACCTTCCGAGTCTTCTCAAACAGCAAAAAATCACTCCATCCGGTCTGCTAAATTTATTGGCCACCTCCCTGGCGAGCTATTAGCAATAGGACAACTAGAGAAATTGGACCGACAATATTTTCGATTCTCCGCCAGCGAACCAATAATAATAGATATCGATTCTATAGATACCGAAAATAGAATAGACGCACAATTATCCTCAAAGAATACGATAATACATGAAAACGGAAGCATAGAAAAAAAAGAAAGAATATTTAATGGCGTAAAGCTATTGCCAGGCGACTACTATCTTTCAATAAAACCTTCATCCAATTACTTAGCGTATTTTGAAATTAGGATTTCTGGATACCGCCACTGACTTCACCACTGATTTCTACTCCGCGTCCGGCACCCGCGCCTCTACCAGCGCCTGCGCCTGCCGCTTTGCCAACACCTCCACATCGAACCCCGCGATCAGGTCGTGGAACAGGCGGTACCAGTTCACCTCCGCCTTTAGGTGCAGGAACACCGAGCCGAGACCGATCGCGGCGCGGTCCATCAGGACGAATTCGCGCGGCGGCTTCACGCCCTGCAGGCGGCGGAGCTCGACATGGACCTTCTCCGCCACCTCGCGGCCATACATGCCCGTGTTGGTCTCCTGGATGCGGCGCGCCTTGTCCTCCATCAGCGGGGCATAGATGAAGCGGGCCCACATGTTGAGGACCCCGATCGTCTCCTTGTCGAGCCCCTCGAAGCCCCAGCTCTCGTAGGCATGCACGGCGAGCGCCTCGTCCTCGCTGGCGAGCGCGTTGTAGAGGTCGATCACGCCCTTGACGAAGCTCGGCGGGAAGACGCGGATGCAGCCGAAATCGAGCAGGTTGATGCTGCCATCAGGCCGCACCGAATAGTTCCCGAGATGCGGGTCGCCATGGATCACGCCGTACTCGTAGAAGGGTACATACCAGGCGCGGAACATGTTGAGCGCGACCCGGTTGCGCATCTCCTGGTCCTCGTGCGCGGCTATGAAATCGAGCAGCTTGGCGCCGGCGAGCCAGTTCATCGTCAGCAGACGCGGCGTCGTCAGCGCCTCGACCGCTTCCGGGACATGGACATTTTCCTCGTCCTTCAGCATCACGCCGTAGAGCGCCATGTGCCGCGCCTCGCGCTCATAGTCCAGCTCCTCACGGAGGCGGGCGGAGAGCTCCTTGTAGATCTCGTCGGTATGGATCGCCTTGTCGTAGCGGGCATAGATCGAGAAGATCAGCCGGAGCTGGCGGAGATCCGCCTCCACCGCCGAGGCCATGTCCGGATATTGCAGCTTCACCGCGAGTGCGTTGCCGTCACGGTCCGTCGCCCGGTGCACCTGGCCGAGCGAGGCGGCGGCCGCGGCCTCATGCTCGAAGCTTGCGAACCTCGATTGCCAGGCGGCGCCGAGTTCCCGGCTCATCCGGCGCTTCACGAAGAGCCAGCCCATGCTCGGCGCGTCGGCCTGCAGCTGCACCAGCTCGTTGGTGTATTCCTTGGGCAGCGCGTCGGGGATGGTGGCGAGGATCTGCGCCACCTTCATCAGCGGCCCCTTCAGGCCGCCGAGTGCCTCGCGCAGCTCCACCGCATGGGCGCCCTTGTCGAGACTGAGGCCGAGATAGCGCTCGCCCGCGACCCGTGCGGCAAGGCCGCCCACCGCGCCCGTGACCCGGGCGTAGCGCTTCACGCGGCCGCCGAGAGAATTGCGTTCGATGTCTTTCATGGCGCTGAAGATAGGGCACAGCCGCGCCGATGCCAGAGGCAATCCGATCCCATTTCGCAATTGTATCGCGCCGCCCGGATCCCTAGGTTCCAAGTGTCGCCAAATGGTTGGCGGCGAAGTTCTCGGGGCGGGGTGAAAGTCCCCACCGGCGGTAACACGAGAGGGCCATCCGGCTCTTCCGTGAAGCCCGCGAGCGCCCGGCACTGCCGGGGTCAGCAGATTCGGTGAGAGTCCGAAGCCGACGGTGAAAGTCCGGATGAAAGAGAACGGCATGGAGGCGCCGCGCCTTGGGTACGGCGTGCCTATCCGTGTTCGAACTCGGCCTCGATTCCTTATGTTCAACAAGGAGTTGGAACCGATGACCCAGAAAGATATCAAACCCACCACAGGCCCGGTCGGCGGCCGCATCGCCTTCGTCCAGGCCCGCTGGCACCACGACATGACCGGCCAGGCCCGGTCCGGCTTCGCCGCCGAGCTTGCCGAACGCGGCTTCGGCGGCGACCGCGTCGATTATTTCGAGGTGCCCGGCGCGTTCGAGATCCCGCTGATGGCCCAGCGGCTCGCCGCGCGGCCAGACTATGACGCCATCGTCGCCACCGCTTTCGTCGTCGACGGCGGAATCTACCGGCATGATTTCGTCGCCTCCGCAGTGATCGACGGGCTGATGCGCGTCCAGCTCGACAGCGGGGTGCCCGTGCTCTCCGTCGTCCTGACGCCGCACCACTTCCACGGCACGGACGATCATATCGGCTTTTTCCGGGCCCATATGGAAACCAAGGGCCGCGAGGCCGCGCATGCCTGCCTTGAGGTCCTCGATCTCGAGGAGAAACTCGCCGCCTGACGTTCGGGCCCGGCACTTCCGGACACGGCTCTCACCCGCACGTGACTGGCCGTGTCCGGCACGCTGGCTTATGTCTCTAGGCAGGATAGTTGCGGCCGGAGGATACGCCATGCTGTTGAAACGATGGAAAGGCTGGGAACTGCCGGAAAGCGCGGCAACGCCTGAATCGGTGTTCCGGAACCGCCGTGCCCTGCTGAAAGGCATCGCCGCCGGGCCTATGGTGCTGTCGGCAGCGGCCCTGACCGGCTGCGGAGAGGAAGCGACGGCGGAAGGCGATCCGGCCAGCATGCTCGCGGCGCTCCCGCCGGATCCGTCCGCGCATCTCTACCCGGTGAAGCGCAACCCGGCCTACGCGGATGCCGGTCCGAAATACCCGCTCACCGCGGAAGACCTCGCGACCAGCTACAACAATTTCTACGAGTTCGGCAGCCACAAGGACATCGTCCGCGCGGCGCAGGACCTGAAGATCCGTCCCTGGACCGTGACCCTCGACGGCGAGGTTACCAAGGCGAAGACCATCGATATCGATGACCTGCTGGAGCAGATGCCTCTGGAAGAGCGGGTCTACCGCCACCGCTGCGTCGAGGCCTGGTCGATGGTCGTGCCCTGGAGCGGCTTTCCGCTCTCCGCGCTGGTAAAGCTCGCCGAACCGCTCTCGTCGGCGAAATATGTCCGCATGGAGACCTTCATGGATCCGGAGATGGCGCGCGGACAGAAACAGCACTGGTATCCCTGGCCCTATATCGAGGGCCTGACCATCGAGGAGGCGATGAACGACCTCGCCTTCATCGCGACCGGGATCTACGGCAAGCCGATGCCGCGGCAGAACGGGGCGCCGCTGCGCCTCGCGGTGCCGTGGAAATACGGCTTCAAATCGACCAAGTCGATCGTCCGCTTCACCTTCACCTCCGAGCGCCCGGTCTCGTTCTGGGAATCCCTGCAGGCGAGCGAGTACGGGTTCTGGGCCAATGTGAATCCGGAAGTGCCGCATCCGCGCTGGAGCCAGGCCTCCGAACGACCGCTCGGCGGCGGCACCAAGATCCCGACCCTGCTCTATAACGGCTATGCCGAACAGGTGGCCGGTCTCTACAAAGGACTGGAGAACGAGCGCCTCTTCATGTAGGTCCGGAGTCCGTGACAGACTGGCCGTGGGGAGCCAAGCCGTGACCGGACCGACCGAAGACACGTTCCATAACGTGGTGAAGGACACTGACACGGCGCGCGGCAAGCTCGTTCCCTATCGCGACTCCATTCACCGCACCATCATCGACCTGTTGCCGGAACCGAGAGCCGAAGAGCCGCTGCGCATCCTCGATCTCGGTCCCGGGACCGGTCTGCTTGCGGAGCGCATTCTGGCCGCCGACAGGACCGCCGAACTTACCCTGGTCGACTTCTCCGAAGCCGTTGTCGCAAATGTGCGCGGCCGGCTCGAGCCTTACGGACCGCGCGTCACGGTGACCACCGGCGACTACGTGCACATGAGCTATGACGGCCCCTACGACGTCATCATCGCGGAACTCTCGATCCATCATCTCAACCCGAAATCGATCCGGACCCTGCTCTCCGCCAGCTATGCCGGGCTGCGCCGGGGCGGCGGCATGTTCATCAATGCCGATCAGGTGCGGGGCGAAACGGACTTGGTCGAGGACAGGCATCTCGAGGCCTGGCGCCGGGACGCGCTCCATCTCGGCGCTCTGGAAGGCGAAATCGACGAAGCGATCGAGCTGCACCGCAACGGCCGCCCGCCGACCCTCGGTGCGATCATGCAGAACCTGTCCGACGACGGCTACGAGGACGTCCGCTGCGACTACAAGCAATGGTGCTTTGCGGTGGTGTCCGGCGCCAAGCTTTGACCCGGAACCTGGCGGCCGAGCCAAGAAGGCGATTTGATTGTTCCCGCCAACGCTTGCTAAACAATAACTGCGCTAAGCTGGAACTCTGTCGAAGTCTTGTGCGTGAACCCTGTTGATGTCCTCTGAAGCCAGAGCGATCTCGGAGCTGAAGAAGCGAATTCCCCAAGCCGATGGGAGAATTTTCGATTTCTTTGCTGCCTGGCTCTCGGCGCGCGGCGACGCTCTTGTCGCACGCCGCAAGGCTTTCTCCCCGCTCAGCGTCCCGTCCCTGCTGCGCTATATGTGGATCTACCGCTTCGAGGAGGAAGCGGACGACTATGTCTGCAAACTTGCGGGCGAAAGCGTGAACGACGCATGGGGCAAGGGGATCAAGGGCCGTGCTCTGCGGGATATCATCGGCCAGGCGGACTACCCTGTCGTGCGGGAGCGTTGGGACCGCATCGTTGGCGTTCCGCTGATCCAGTATGGCGCGGTCGAGGAGCGGCTCTCTTCACTCGATGCCTGGCATGCCGAGAGGCTTCTGTTGCCCATGACATCGGAAGACGGCAGGACCGACGTGGTTCTGGGGATCAGTCTCTACAATCTCGATCATCTGGCCGACGACAAGAGCGCGAACGTCTCCGAGGTCGTCTTCCAGTTCCCCTGCCGCGACTTTCTCTGAACGTCCTTACCTGCCGGCAGCAGCCGTCCGCCGGTACATCACGAGATCCGTTTCGGCGATATGCACGAGCGGCAGCTGCTTCGAGAGATCGTTCAGGAAGGCGAAGACATCCGGCGCGTCCGGCTTGTAGTCGTGCCAGAGGATGACCCCGTCCTCGGCCAGCATGTTCAGCGCCTTGCGCGTGTCGCTCTCGACATAGGTGCGCGTATGCGCGCCGTCGACGAAGACCAGATCGACTTTCCCCCGCAGATCGCTCTCGTCATAGGCTTTGCTGTCGGAGAAGATCTGCCGGATGTTCTTCTCCGTCGGCTGGCCGTTATAGAAGAACGTGTCGAAGGAAGATTCCTCTGCCGCGACATCGCGGTGATGCTTGTCGTCTCCGAGGCCAAATTCCAGCGCGGCGAGATCGTCCGGATGCAGCGTGAGGGTGTGGATCTCGGCATCGGGCGCGGCGTTGAGAGCGAAGACATGGGCGGTCTTGCCGGTGCAGGTGCCGAACTCGAAGATCCGCTTGGTTCCCTTGGCGAGGGCCGCCATCACCCAGGATTCCCGATCCGACAGCGACGCGACCACGCCCTCGCCGCCGATGAACCGGACCTCGGAGTCCGGGCTCGGCCCGTAGGGCGTCATGGCGAAACACGGCGCGACCTCTTCCAGCTTCACCTTGCGGATCGGGTAGTCGGAAAAGGCGAAGGCCCGTTTCTTCTGCCGCCGCAGCTTCAGCATGCGCCGGGTGATGAAATAGAGTGCGACCAGCGACAGGAGATTGGTCGCGATCAGCAGGGTCGTCAGCCAGGCAGGCCAATCAGGCATCGACAATGTCCCGTTCCTGAGGTGAGCTCGGATCGCCGTGAGACATGCAGGCGCAACGGAAGACTGTCAAGCAGCCCCGAACGGCCCTCCCGGACAAATAAAGGAGCGGAACCATGAGCGAACCAACGGAAACCCGCCAAGGCAGATGTCTCTGCCGGCAAACCCGCTATGTGGTCGCCGGCCCCGTCAGGTGGACCTGCCATTGCCATTGCGAAAGTTGCCGCCGGCAGACCGGCTCGCCCTATACCACTTTTATCGGCGTTGCGCGGACCGACGCCAGCTTCACCGGCGCCGCTCCCGGCATCTACCGCTCCTCGCCCGGAGTGGAGCGGCTTTTCTGCACCGCCTGCGGCACGCCGATCGCTTTCCGCGCTGACAAGTATCCGGACGAGATCCACTTCTACGCCGTCACCCTCGAAGACCCGGAGCGTGTCACACCGGAGTGCCATGTGCATTGGGAGGAGCGCTTGCCCTGGGTGATCTGCGACGACGATCTGCCGAAACATGAGGGAAGTTACCAGGAATAGGCCCCGCGCCGCTTGTTCGCTTCCCGGCGGTTGCTTATGTTCGCAAGAGGCCGCCACCGCCGGTCCAAGAACTCCAGACAACAGGACTGCTCTGCCCATGACCGAACATCGCGAGAAAATCGTCATCATCGGCTCCGGCGCCGCCGGACTCACCGCCGCCATCTACACCGCGCGCGCCAATCTCAAACCGGTCGTGCTTGCGGGGCTGCAGCCGGGTGGGCAGATGACGATCACCTCCGAGGTCGAGAATTATCCGGGCTTCGCGGACGTCATCCAGGGCCCTTGGCTGATGGAGCAGATGCAGAAGCAGGCCGAGCATGTCGGCGCGCGGATCGTCTACGATCTCGTCACCGCGGTCGATTTCTCCAAACGGCCCTACACCCTCACGATGGATAGCGGCGACAGCTTCGTCGCCGACGCCGTGATCATCGCCACCGGTGCGCAAGCCCGCTGGCTCGGGCTGGAAAGCGAGCAGACCTACAGCGGCCGCGGCGTCTCCGCCTGCGCCACCTGCGATGGCTTCTTCTTCCGCGGGCAGGATGTGATCGTGGTCGGCGGCGGCAATACCGCGGTCGAGGAAGCGCTCTATCTCGCCAATATCGCCTCCAAGGTGACGCTGGTGCACCGCCGCGACTCGCTCCGGGCAGAAAAGATCATGCAGGAGCGGCTGTTCCGGCACGAGAAGATCGACGTGATCTGGGACAGCACCGTTGAGGAAATCCTCGGCGGCGAGGGACCGATGGCCGGCGTCGAGGGCGCGCGAATCAAGAACGTCAAGACCGGCGAGACCAGCGAGATCAAGGCGACCGGCTTTTTCGTCGCCATCGGGCACGATCCGGCGACGAAACCTTTCGTCGAGGCCCTCGAGGCCGACGAAGAGGGTTATCTCATCACCAAGGCCGGCAGCCCCCGCACCTCGATCCCCGGGATCTTTGCCGCCGGCGACTGCGTCGACAAGATCTATCGTCAGGCCGTCACCGCGGCTGGCATGGGCTGCATGGCGGCGCTGGAGGCTGAGAAATACCTCGCCGCACTGGAAGATGCTGCGGCCGAAGCGGCGGAATAACGGAGCGGGTTCGGTAACGATCCGATAACCCTCTTCTATTAAACTGCTTTTTGCTCCGTGTTCTGCTGGCCCGCGCCTCTCGCCTGGCCTAGACTGAATGCCGGTAATCTGAGCGAGAAGACGAGATCGGTTCAAAATGGCCATGGACTGGGACAAACTCCGGGTCTTTCACGCTGTCGCCGAGGCAGGCAGCTTCACCCATGCGGGTGAGACCCTCAATCTCAGCCAGTCTGCGGTCAGCCGACAGATCAGCCAGCTCGAAGACTCCCTCAAGGTTGCGCTGTTCCACCGCCATGCGCGCGGCCTGATCCTGACCGAACAAGGCGAAACGCTGTACCGCACTGCACGTGAAGTCTTCGCCAAGCTCGCAGCTGCGGAAGCCAGCCTCTCGGAAGGCAAGGAGCTGCCGCGCGGTCCGCTCAAGATCACTACGCCGGTCGCCTTTGGCTCGACCTGGCTCGCCTCGCGGATCGGCCGTTTCCTCGAGCTCTATCCCGAGATCACGGTCAATCTGATCATCGACGACGGCGAGCTCGATCTCGGCATGCGGCAGGCCGACGTCGCGATCCGGCTAAGTCCGCCGCGGCAGCCGGACCTGATCCAGCGCCATATCAAGAACATCAAGCTGCACCTCTATGCCTCGCCCTCCTACCTGAAGCAGGCGGGCGTGCCGCAGACGGCGGAAGATCTGCAGAATCATCGGCTTGTGCTGTTCGGCGACACACCGCACCCGCCGTTTCCGAACGTCAACTGGCTTCGGGATCTGGCTACTGGCGGGAACCGGCGCGTGCATATGAACACCTTCGCGGTGAACAACTATTACGCCATCCTGCGCGCCGTTCAGGGCGGGGTCGGGATCGCCGCGATCCCCGACTACCTGGCCCAGGAAGACAGCAGCCTGGTTCGGGTCATGCCGGATGTCGAAGGACCGCAGGTGCCCGCCTATTTCGTCTATCCGGAAGAACTGCGGCATTCGAAACGGATCACCGTGCTGCGTGATTTCCTGATCCAGGAAGTCGCCAAAACGCAGTTTTGATTTTTAGAAAAAGTCTAAAACAGCCTAGGTTGCGCCTGCCGTTTTTAAGGCCTATTTATGATTCGGGATTCTGATCGGAATCCAATTTTGTTTCATAAATTTGACTTCGATGGATAAACGGTCATGCGTTTTTTGCATATCCGAACTGAACAAAAATGCATGGTCGTTAACGTCTTATAGACATATTTAGAAGAAGATCACGGTGCTGCTCTGCAGCATCTTCCCTTCAGGCCCCCGCCTGAAGTAGAGGGCCCTTCGGGGTCCTACGTCTCCCAGACGTGAAGCCTCCCTGTTCAACTTGCCGGGAACCCAACGGTTCCCGGCATTTTTTCTGTCCGAATTCAGCGTCAGGTCCCAACCAGGTCCCGAAAAACTTCCTCTATATCGGTCAGATCAAGATTCTTCGGCTCACCTCTCCGAGCATCCGCCGCAAGAAGGTCGACATCCTCCTCAACAATGCCGGCATCAGCGTCAGCAGCTTTCGCGGCGATGCGGAGACCAACCTTCCGACAAACTCCGAAGTTACCCCGGATCTCATGAACCGCTTCTACCGCATAAATTTCATGGGGGGCGGTCCATATGATCCGTGCCGCCGTCCCCGGCATGGTCGATCGAAGCTGGGGACGGTTGATCAACAACACGACAAGCTTCATCACCATACTGCGGGTTCTGCCCTATGGCCCGTTCAAGGCGGCATTGGAGGCGAACTCGGCCGTTTGGCATGCCGACACCGAAACCATTGGTCCACCGTCCGGATCATGTTCGCGGCAGACACGCCAAAACGCCTAGCCTCCAGCAGCGTCTCATACCGCCCCCGACGGCACCAACCAAATACTGACGGAGACCTCTAGATACGGTTTGAAACATGGAAGCTGGCCTCCTGCGCCAGCCTCTATATTGAATCAGAACTCAACCCCCAATGAGAATCCCATTACAATTCAAATCGATCAGAAAATACTCAAGAGCATCTCTCGTACTACGACTGTCGTGATTTTTGGGGAACTCAAAAATCGCAACTCAGAACTTACGAATAATTTGGAGTCTTTCCGTATTGACGAAAGCACTCAACGACCCTGTCAACTGTATTGACTTCGCCATTCAATTCTAGATAGCGCATCAAAAATTGATTAAGACGCACTTCATTATAGAAACTAGATATATCGCGGCCAATTCTAATTTTTTCCATAAATTTATCGACTAGGTTAAGAAGATCATCTCGGCAACGGATATCGCATTCTGGCATTTCTCTAGAAACCAAAGTTTTATTAGCATGCAGATATGACAATTCTAAACTTGGTTTTCTCAATTGCAAAGATTCTAAAATTATGCTGGTTCCAAATGCCATGCTCACATCCACAGAACGCAAAACAAAAGTACCGGGGATGCCCTCAGGTACAATGGTTAATTTGGATGTGGGATGCCGGTCACAAAATTCATCTGCATCGATAACAGGTCCGCCGTCGGGCAATTCCTTCCAGCATAAGTTAACATCATCAAATTTCTTATATTCTCTCGGATGTTTCTGGATCACAAGGTGAACATTTGGGCGCTGAAGCAACATCCTTACAGTACGCCAAACCTCTTCCCACCAAACTGCAAACTTCGAATTGATCAGAAACAGCGCAATCTTGAGACGGCCATCCGGCTCGAGGCGCCACGGAGATGGCAAGCTCGACAAATGCTTAATCCAATAATTGGAGTAGCGAACCGATCCGAGAACCGCGGTTCTTCCGTTTTGCGAATTTTCCAAACGCGCCTCTTCAAACGCTCTATGCAGGTCACTGGAATAGATCCTCAAAGAGTACCAGTTCTTGGATTTGGGCATCTTTTCCAAAGACAAGTCATCGACGGCTTGCAGATGGTTGACTATTGCTGGTTCACCATGCGGTAGCGAAACAACTTCAATTGCATAGGCATCACATAATCTTCTTAGTTGATGGATCAGATTATGAGACGTTCCGTCGGACGCAAAAATTGTGCGGAAATTTGGACGGGCGAGCAATCGAATAGCCCGATCGAGGGAAGCCTCGTTGCCTAGGTATGCGTAGATATCCCCCATCGACACAATCAGGAGTCCCGGCAAGCCGCTGACGAGATCCCAAACGGGATTGCGCACGACCTCGGAAGGCTCAAGCAATATCAGGGTGAGCAAGAAATCAGGATGGTTGTCCGAGAGTCTCTTCAAAATGGGAGCGACATGATCCAGATCGATCTGCGCGCGCGCGAGGTACACAAAATGAAATGCTTTACCGTCTTGCTGCGTCGATAGATGATTTACGATCTTTTCATCACGCTCCGATTCTAGGAACGTCTGCTTTGTCCAGAAACATGAGACCGAAATGCCCCGGAAGAACTCCCTGTAAGCCGGGGTTAGCCCATCCAGACCGGATTCTAAAATCAATACGCGCGCTTCGCAGAACATTCCCCGGGCGTTCAAACACCGTGCGAGGTCGAGTTTGACCGATTGGCTCTCCGGCTTCAGCGCCATGGCCCGCCTAAGGTGCGGCTCCGCCTCAAGTGGACGATTGTCGGCGAGCAAAGCCAATCCTGCGTTATGTTGAACGTCCGGGTTATCGGCGTTTTGACTCAAGATTTTCCGAAACACTGAAACCGCTTGACCTGGGGATCCGGAGTCCATCAATACGCCGCCGAGGCGAAACTGAAATTCCCTGGAGTGAGGATTGAGGACGACCGCTTGTCGCATCAGCCACAGGGCCAAGGGAAGCTGCTTCCGACGCTGGAGCAGACGTGCTCGTATAGCGATGAATTGCTCCGCCTCCGGCGCGGCAAGTCCGATTTTTCTCAAATTGGCGTCCGCTTCCTCGTAACGCCCCGTCTCGATCAACTCGTTACAACTCGAAATCAATCCGTTGAGAAAATTGGCCGTAGCCGCATCGAAATTCGAAGACATATTTTACCCAGTAGACCTTGTTGATTCGACACTCGGCGCGTTTATCTGGCGGCGCTTGCTATCTGAATCGTGAGAGTATGGACGATGGATACGTCATTATGCTAACGCCGCATATTGTCCGCAATACGAGTTGGACGTTTCCCAAGAGTTCTGTTCCAAACTGTGCGAGATATTGCTGCTAATGCCGGATGCGCTCGGGAGTTCAAATGACGTCTGCCCCCTCTAAAAATTCCGAGTTTGTATTCAAGGACAATCCGGACGGCAGCATTGATTTCGTAGGCGATTTCGAAGGCCTCTACAAGGCAATCGACGACCCTTGGAGTCAGCAATTTCCCGATGAGCGGATGCGAAGTTACTATGCTGTGTCCCGAGACCGATTGATTGAAAGCTTGTCACGAGAAGCGCCTGTTTCCAGCTTGGTAGAAGTGGGATGCGGACTCGGCCAAGTCTGTAGCTTGATCAGCAATAATGTTTCGGTAGATCGTGTCATTGGGCTTGATATCAGTGACACCGCGGTCATAAGAGCGCGGGCGTCTTTCCCAAAAATAGAATTCCATGTCACGGACATTCGGTCAGATTGGCCGGAGGAAGCCGGCACGGGTCACGACGTCATTATCCTCAACCAGATTCTCTGGTACATCTTGCCCGAGCTCCCGGATGTGATCCGGCGTTTGGCTTCAAAACTCAAAGCGGGAGGCTGCTTGTACATTCAGCAAGCGTTTCTACGTGACGAACAGAAATTCGGTCGGGAGTTTGTCGACGGATTCGGTGGACTGGTCTCATTGTGCAGAAACGGATCGTTCGCGGCGCTGGAATTAGAATATGCTGTCCTGAATTGTGATCGGAAAATGGCGCATGACGATGGTTTGCTTATCCTGCGTCGCTGACTCCGGAAACCCTTTGTTCAGGACGCTCACGCGGTAATGACTCTCCAGAAAAAATTACGGTCGGATAAATTGTCTGAACTTCTAGGTCGGGTGCGGCGTGAGATCTCTGAGCGCATTCCACATTCACCGAAAGAAATCGGGGCGATCGGCAATAGTGTCCTGAACGAAGGATTCTGCTTTTCCGACAATGCCTTGTTTGTCGAACGCGGTCAGGGCCCACATGTCTTCGACACCTCGGGAAACCAGTACGTCGATTTCAGCCTGGGATCCGGGACGATGATTCTTGGCCATGCCAACCCGGAAGTGGTTACGGCGGTCGAGAAGCAAATCAGAAACGGGAGCATTTTCTCTCGACCGAACTCTTTAGCATTCCAGTACGCGGACCTTCTTTCGGAGATCCAACCGTCTCCGCGTAAGTTTGCGTTCTGCAACAGCGGCGCCGAGGCGACGATGCGAGCGATTAGAGCCGCGCGCGGTTACACCGGCAAGCCGGTCGTAGCGATGGTCAACGGAGCATGGCATGGATCTAACGACTGGGGACTTTTCCAGGAAGACTACGAGAGCGATCCGGAGGCGCCGAAACTAGCACCGCGATCTGCCGGGATTCCGACGCAGATCGGCGAGCATCTCGCATTGCTGCCCCCCGACCAGAATGCGATTCAGGCCTTCGTCGAAGAGAATGCATCCCGACTCGCCATGGTCTTTGCAGAGCCGGTTCAAGGTCCGTTGCCGTTGCCGGGAGCGAAGCGAAGACTTGAACATCTCCGGACCGTAACCCGAAAGAACGATGTTCTGCTCGGCTTCGACGAGGTCGTGACCGGTTTCAGGCTTGCACTTGGCGGAGGGCAGGAATACTTCGGCGTCGAAGCAGACATCATTTCTTACGGGAAAATCGCCGGCGGCGGCCTGCCGATAGGTATCGTCGGCACGTCGCTTGAGATTGCCAATCACATCTCAGCCAATGAACCAGACGCAGAGAATATCGTCTATTTCGGCGGGACGTTTTCAGCAAACCCACTGACCTTGTCTGCTGGACTTGCGACCGTGAAAACTCTGGCCGCCGAAGCAGAGTCAATCTATCCGAGGCTGGAAGAGACAACCGATCTGTTTGCACGACGCATGAACGCCACCTTCGAACGTCTTGACGTTCCGATCCGCATCGCGCACGCCCCCAGCATTTTTCGCTTTATCTTCACTGACCGCCCTCTCCGGACAAGGCGAGATCGCGATTTGCTGGAGATCGATCGGAAAATTCAGGATCTGTTCTACGATCTTCTCCTGTTGGAGGGCTTCCATATCGGGACCAACCGGATAAATTTCCTGAGCATTCATCACGATGAGAGCATGCTTGATGAACTTGCTCAGGCCTGCGAGCGGGCTGCACTCTTGATGGTGCAAGATGGGGCGTTCGCCTAGAACCCAAGCGCCTCCCAGTCAGACCGCCGGCGCTTGCCAATTGAAAGCTTAAGATCTGACAATGCCCGATATTGAACAAGTGAAGAGGCCATACGCTTCCGCGAAAGAAGCGGCCGAAAGAGGCAGTCACGAAGAGGCGCTCACCCTTTTAGCGATCGAACTTGTAACATCACCAGGATCTGCTCCTGGCTGGTACGCACTTGGCGGGCTTCAGCTCCAGCGCAAACTTGTGCTGGATTCGCGTGAGAGCCTGAAACGCTGCAGCATGCTGGTGTCGGATGACAACATGAGAGCCGCTCTGCAGAGCCTGAGCCTGCAGGCACGGCGAATGCGCCCGATTCCGTATTATGAGGCTCCTGAAGCAGCACCGGCGAACATTTCGCGAAATCTGCGGGTTCTGGCGGATCAGCGAAAGAAAATCGTACTCGTATATCAAGCTGGCCGGGTCGGCTCGACTGCCTTGCAGGAGCAGCTCCAGAGAAGGCTCCCGAGTCGTTATGTCGGCCACCATCATGTCATTTCGGAAGAAGGTTGTCGCCGCGCCAGGCAGGGGCTCTCGGCCTTCGCTCAGAGCGGGAACGGAAATTTGAGACATGCGCATGGTCTTCGGGTGTCTCTGCAGACCGGGGAGTTGGTCCGACAGAAACTTGAGGAAGCGATACAGACGGGACGACAGGTCGACATCGTGACTGTCGCACGCGATCCCCTGGAGCATGAATTATCGAATTTCTTTTTTCATTTACCTATTTTGTTTCCATACTGGCAAGACATCGTAAATTTTCACAAGAGCGTTGACTTTTTCTGCCACTGGTTCGTTAATTATTTGGATACAGCATATAATAAAGATCGTGAATCAGCCGCGACAGAAGCTCTTCGGTCCGATGCGAGCAAATACGCGTTCATCATATCCGGCGGCATTGATAGCTGGTTTTCCTGCGAACTGAATGCCCTGCTCCAAATCGATCTCGATGGCCTCGGCTTCAGCGGAAACGCCCCTTATGCAATATCCCGACACCCTTGGGGAAACCTGCTCACGCTGCGCTTCGAGAAGATGCAGACCTGCGCCGGTGAGGCCCTTTCCGAAATGTTCGGCTTCCCAGCTGAGAATTTAAAAACCCTCAACACTTCAAACGAACGCGTCTCTCGAGCATTTCGTGACGAATTTATGAAAAGGCTTTCCGTACCGGACGAGCTGAAGGACAATATTTTCGGCACGAAATACGCAAGATATTTCTATCCAAATGCTTAAATTGTCATGCTCCATGCTACAAAAATACGTCTAGGACACAAGGCGCTAATGCGTTAGCTTGAATTTATCTAATCGTGATAAATATTCCACATTACATTTCGCCTCAATACATTTTTATTTTTGATCTGCGCGATGCCGTGAAACATCCGATTGCCTACGATAAATCCAAACAGATTATTCGGTATGTATTTCGCGGTCCTTACAACATCGAAATCTGATAAATCGTGATACTTTCCAATGAAGTTGTTTCGGTAACCGGGGTTCTTTTCTAAAAAACTGGCCCTCGGTCGAAATACAGAAGTACCGAGCGCAGCATTCTCCGCATTCACGGGGCAATACAGCAACATCGAAAGTACTTTCTTGGGCGCATCCAGATGAGGGCCGAGCAGGAAACCATCTAGGTCTGTTTGAACCAGAACTTCGGAGTGCATCGCCTTCACAGGGTAGATCTCCGGCCTCTCCTCGGCAATAAATGGCTGCATCTTCCGATAAAATGCACCGACGACCTCCGCCCCACTGAACAACGAGGCCAACACTTTCCAGATCAGCGCTTCCTCTGCCGGCCCGCGCGCGATCAAATCGGTTATTTTTGCTACTTTCCGCGCTTCCGTTACTGCGTTTTCACGCGCGGTACGCTTAACGGCCAAACCGGCCTCGCTGAGGGTCTGAAGTTCGGAAACAGGGGGCCATATCCCGACCATGCGGTCGTACAGGTCCTGGGGAAGGAAGTTCTCAATCTCGAAACTGTACCCCTGCTCCTTCTCGACAGTGCATTCTTCAATTTTCTGAACAATGGCACATTGCCAGCGTTCGACGTCGTCTATATTTAGGCTCATGCGTTCCAACGTGTTGATTTCCAAATTAGCAACGTGCGACTTCCAGGTTCGTCTTGTGCGCGAAAGGGCAAACAATGCCGTCTCATCCCGAACAGGTTATAGTCGCGGCGGGAGGAAAGGAGATCAAGTTCCATACGCCTGATCCGATAGCTTTCCAACGCGTCGCCGAGTTGAGGGGGCTCGCGACGAGTGGCGGTGGACGCATGACCGAACCCGAAACGGTCGCTTGGGTGTCAGAGTTCGAGCCGGGATCGGTTTTCTTCGATATTGGAGCCAATATCGGCCTTTATTCCATTCTGGCAGCTGCGCTGAAGAATGTGGAAGTCCATGCGTTTGAGCCGTTCTGTATTGATTATCTGACGCTGAACAAAAACATCGATCTGAACGGATTGAAGGACAATATGTCTGCATATTGCCTCTCCGTTTCAGACGGTATCAGTATTTCGTCGCTCTTCTCGGCGAGGCTCGCTCCTGGAGCCGGGAATTTCTTTGGGGAGAGCAAGGACGCATTCCTCCAGGAAAGTCCCAAACGGTTCCGTCAAGGGAGTCTTGCACTCTCTCTCGACATGGCGATCTTTGATCTCGGCCTACCTGTTCCGCGTTATCTGAAGATCGACGTGGACGGACTGGAGCACAAAGTGATCAGCGGTGCGACCCGGCTGCTCGAGAACGGATCGGGATTGAAGGAGATACTCATCGAAATAAACCCTGCACTCGCTGAACACCGGGACATTCTGAATATCCTCGAGCGACGGGGCTTCGCCTACGATCCGACGCAAGTCGAAAAAGCCACCGTAACCGAAGGCCGCTTGCGGGGCATGGCAAACTATATTTTGCGCAGGTAATGCGCCGCGATTAACGGATCAGACTCTTCCTGCTCGGGAATCTTCGAAACAGAGGCACCGGACTTTCATGACTACAAGCGACAGAGCTAGATTTGGCCCGGATAGTTTGCTTGTCGTGAAGCAAGGAAATGGCGTCTTCCTGCTGCCTCCGGACGCTAAGCAGGTACGTGAGGTCGCCTTGCTTGGATCGTCGGGCAATCTCGACAATCTTGCTGTCAGTGCGAGAGCTGCCGGCATCGAAATTCAGGACACATTCGAGATCGCAGATCCGTTCCCGTCAGCCCGGCGGTTACTTGCCGTAGCGAAGCGGTTTCCGATATGGTTCGTGGCGGACGATTTTCCCTGGATTCGCACCTTCTGGCGCGCGGCCGGAGATTTGGCGGAGCCACTGCTCGCCGCAGCGAACGTGGTTCAGAAGATCGATAACATCGAAAGGCGGAGGGATCCCGCGATCGCGGCAATCGTAGGCGGCTACGAGGTCGCTGCCGGTTCTGTTCCGAAACCGGAACTCGCCCGGGATCTCGAAAATCTGCTGCGACTGTTCTCTTTCGCGAGGCACCCTCTTTCCGAGACCGACTCTTGCCTCGATACATTGTCCGCGCTGGCGCCCTACTTTGCCGGGATAGCGTTTGCGCATCTCGCAAATGGCCAACTCCCGCGCGGATGGTGGCTTTACGAGGCAAGCAAGAGACGCGAATTGCGCGACGGCAAGAAACCTTTCTCTCAGCCGCTCTGGGCTGGTGAACCTCCCTCAGGAGAGTCCATTCTAGTATGGCGGAATGCGGGTCCCGGCGACGAGATCGTCTATGCACAGGTGTTCAACGATGTGATCGCTGCCGGGGCCAAGCTTTTTATAGAAGTAGACGAACGTCTTGTATCTCTCTTTCGCCGTTCCTTTCCGGAAATGACGGTTGTTCGGCGGGAGACACCGCCATCACGTCGGCTCCAGCAATCCGACATTCGCTTTCAGGCCACCTTCGCATCGCCCTGCCGTTATTTTCGCCGCTCTCTCGAGGATTTCTCTCCGCAAGCTCCATACCTCATTCCTGACCCCGAGCGTGTTTCCCACTGGAAGCAATGGCTTTCGGAAACCTTCGGACAGCAACCGGTGATCGGCATTTCGTGGCGCTCAGGAAGCATCGCGAACAAGCGTTTCAATCACGACCTGCTCGCTTGGAAAGAGCTGCTGCAGCGTCGTGACTTCGCATTTGTCAGCGTTCAGTACGGCGACTGCCGCGAAGAGCTCGACGCCCTGCGGGCGGCAACGGGAATATCGATCCCGGAACCGCCCGATCTGGACCTTTTCAACGACTTCGAGAACCTGGCCGCTCTGCTCTCCGCTTTTGACGCGACGGTCTCGATAGACAATGTGACGTCAAATCTGGCCGGAGCCGTCGGAGCGACGGTCATTCAGCTCACCAAGCGGTTCGGACACCTCACACTCGGTCAGGAGAGAAGTCTCTGGTACCCGGCAATGTCTTTCGTCTTCCCGGACGAACGACAGCATGATGAATGTATTTCCGAGGTGATCACAAAACTCGAATCAGAGCTGATCATGTCTCCGGGAACGGAAAAGCACAGGTGACCACGTTGCCGGCCATCCTCTTTTGCACAAGATAATCGGACAGCATGTCCTGAAACTCCGGGTCCTTGATTGCGTTTTGCAAGAACGCGTCGGTGCGCCCTGCGACTACCGGGTCGCTGTCGAGCAGCTTCAAAACGTAGGAAATATCGAGGCTCGGATTAAGCGTCATTTGATCTCGGACGCCAAAGCCGTTCTTCTCAAGAAGGCGAACGATATTTTTTGTATTCAATAAATTAACATGACCAGGTGGCAGGATTTGCACATGCCTGTTGCCGGCGACCAGCCATTCGAAACTATCCGTGTTGGGAGTCGAGAAGGCGAAAATACCGTCCGGGCGAAGCAATCTCCTCACCGTAGCCAGCAGTTCGTCCAGATCAACAATGTGCTCGAGCGTATCCCACATCGTCACGACGTCGTATGCGTTATGCTGATCAAGGTCTTTTGCGTCGCAATTAAGGATCTCGATATCGCCGTAGGTCTGCGCCAACTGTTCGCATGCTGCTGCATTCAAATCGCAGGCCGTGATCTCGTATGGGGCCTGCGCACGTCGAAGACTTTCCACGAAAATGCCGATCGCGCTTCCGATATCCAGAAGTCGGCCCGATGGTTTCAGCGCGCGTATAAGCTCAACTCGCTTGCTGAAGAGCATTGCTCTCGCCTCAAAGGTCTCCCGAAAAAATTCGTTTTCGAAATCCTTCATCTCGCTGTTGTAATACAGATCCAACTGGGTGGCCGTCGGATAGGGATTGCAGAAGATCAGGCCGCAATCGCCACAGCGATCCATGTCAAAGCCGAAGGCCTGGACGAAATGGGCGATATCGGGTGCGTCGCAGATCGGGCACCTAGTTCTCTTGGCATTGGAATTCGGCAGCTGGGCGACATCCTGCACCGTGCGCAGCATCATTTCACGAAGTCGATGCTGTTTCGTTGCCGAGTGAATCTGGTCGAACGTAAGTTTCATGAGGGACTAGCTGTTCGCATCCACGGCGGTAGTTTGCCGCAAAGACTTCCACGCATCGCAGTGGTTGAACCCATGCAGCGTTCCATCAGCGTTGCAGTTCGAACACGGCGCCACAGTCCGTTTTCCCTTTATCAAGCGCTGGCGATATTTGGCCATCGTCGGCGACTTCCATATATCAAAAATATGTTGTGCAAACAGATTTCCCGCCTTCACCCGCTTGTGCCAGTCCTGAACGCATAAGAGAGCGTCGCCATTCCAGTCAAACGTCATGGAATAGGAGGGGTAGTAGCACGGCTGTGAGCGGACTACTGGATCTTGATGTCCGATATTGATGGTTCCGGCGCGATTGGTGAGTTTCAAACCGAAATCATCTTCTTCGGAATGCCATCGGTCCCGAAGGATGTATGTCTCCGGCGCGAGGCTCGCTTCGCTGAATAGCGCCTTGAAATACGCCTCCTGATGCGGTCCGTCATACATGCTGACAACGAAGTAATCCAATCCTGCATCATAGAGCCTGAGTGCGTTTGACGCATTGAGCTTGTCCCCATTCGTCACCAGCTCCACACGATGATGGCGACCGAGAATCGAAACAATCTCGACGAGTTCCGGATGCAGCATCGGTTCGCCAAAACCACAAAGGACAATTGCCCCCTTGTAGTTAAGCTCCTGGAGCTCTTGCGCCAATTTTTCGACCAGCGGTAAAGCCATATGCAGGTTCTGATTGGGGTAAAACGCGTCGTCTACCCGAGGACAAAAAACACATTTCCGGTTGCAGAGTTCGGTTAGATTGAGATCGATCCAGCTAAAGAGCGGAATCCCCTCATGGTATTGGACCCTATCTATATAGGAACTCTTACGGCGCAAATTGCGCTTTGTCGCATCGTTGATCATTCAACAAGCCTTCCAGAATTCCTTCTTGTTGGAGGAAAAATCTTCCCTGAACCAATCATCGCAAATGCATAAAGCCGCTTGATGGTCACACACAAGTGCGCTTCCCGCTTTTCAAGCCTGATCCGGCGGCTGCGCGTCAGTCGCACCAACAGTGTTAGTGTATTCTCAAATCGCGGATCAACGACAATCATCCAAATTCGTGCAAAAAGAATTAGAGACCGACTGGCAGAGCCTTACCCCTAGAGAAGTGCGAGATATGTCCGAAATGCCACGTTTTCAACAACGACATCCCGCAAGCGAAACACACCGGCATCCGAGAGTGTAGCCAGGACATCTCCTGTCAATCGGTCGGGAGCCGGAAGGCGTGCGCTGCGAAGGGATCGAACGAGATCACGGCGCAAGACCGAACGTCAGGGTAATATTCGGGCAGATTTCATCTAATATTATCCAACCGCAACCAGGAGGATCAGATGCTGGTTTGCTCTGATCCTCGCACTGTTTAGGTGCGAACAAGGCGCTCCACCGAGCTTTATCATCCGCGCTCAGGCCGCCACGCCGAGGTCGGTTTCATCCATGTCCTCCAAAATCGAAGGAACATCAGGGGTAACTTCAATGATGTCTTCGCTATCCGACGCAGTAATTTCGAAGGCGGACATCGCGTCTGCGATCTGCCCGGCGATTTCAGCGAACTCTGCATCTTCCTCTGAAATCTGAACCGCGTTATCGCTGGCCACCCCTTCTTCGGTTTCTATCTAGACTCCGGGAGATTCGGCTTCGTCGAAAACGCCATCGAGTCCGGCAGTCTCCGAACCATCCTCTTCGATGCCAGGATCGGCATCGGCCGACTTATCTTCTCCCTCTTCAGTGATCGCCCCGGCACCGACCTGACCGTCTTCCTGTTCCGGCGCAAGGTGCTCGGCTTCCTCGCTGCCTGCTTCGAATGCGAAGCGGACATCGGCGGCAATCCCGGTCTCCCCGGTGGAAGTCGTAAAGGTTTCGACAGTCTCGATCGTATTACCGTCGACCTCATCCCGGAGCGCCTCGGTTGCGAGAGAGATATTGGTGATGCCCGCGTCCTCTATCGAACGGAGTTCCCCATCCTCGCTCTGGCCGTTCTCGTTGAGATCCTGCCGAAGGAGCCGCTGGGCGAATTCCGCGTCGTCCCGATTGATCTCGACGTCGCTGTTTTCGTCCCGCGTGGCGAGAGCCGTGAAGCCGGTCGAGGCCTCGCCCGGCGCGGAATACTCGAAGAACAGCTCCGAGAGATCGTTGATAATCCCGTCCTCGTCGCGATCGATGGCTAGCAACGCGTCGTCCCCGGAAATCCATCCGGTCCGCTCCGCCACACTGTGGAAGTTCATGTCGAAATAGGCCGCGCTCTCGGAAAGAGAGATCAGTTCAATACCGCCCCCATCGAGATCGAGGATGAGCGGATCAACCGTGTTGATCGCGGTTTCGAGCTCTGAGTAGGTAGAAGTCTGGTTTGTGAAGACGATGGTTTCAACATTCTTCACGACGTCCACCATATTGCCGGAGCCAAAATCCAGAGTCAGGGATGAAGCGCCTGCCGCCTTTGAGACTGCCGAACCATAGGCCGGCTCCACATAGAGGATGTCTGTGCCACTGCCGCCAAGCATCGTGTCGGCACCCGTCCCCGCATAGAGGAAGGTCATTCCCGATAAGCGTGTCCGCATTCTCATGGCCAAGCAGCGTATCGTCCCCGGCGCCTCCGTCGAAGTAGTCCGTACTCCAACTCGCCCCGACCGCAAGAACGTCGTTGCCCTCGCAGCCATAGAAACGGTGCAGGCCGGATCCGTTCGAGATCAGACTGTGGTCACCCGCGCCGCCATAGACCTTATCGTCGCCGGAATCGGTATAATCTGTGTCGTTACCGAGCCCCATATGGAAGTACTCGCTGGCAGCATCCCCGCCGCGGTGCGAGATGCTGTCGTCACCGGACGTCCCGAAATGAACCGTCGCGCCGTTAGACAGCAGCCCCGTCTCCCAGACGTGAAGCCTCCCTGTTCAACTTGCCGGGAACCCAACGGTTCCCGGCATTTTTTCTGTCCAGCTACGGCTTCAGGCCCCAACCAGGCCCCATAATCTTCGCCATCCTGTCAGACCGGAGGCTTTCCGGCTGATTTCTGCGCGCATGTCCGACAGGAAATTCGATACAGTTGCCCCCCTGTGTAACGAGTGCAGTGGAGGAAGATCAATGAGTCAGTCCAGGGTTGCGATGGTAACCGGCGGCGGCGGCGGGATAGGAGCAGCCATGGCAAGCGCCGTTGCCGCGCGCGGCATCAGGATCGCGGTGACGGACATCGATCTCGCAGCTGCCGAAAAGGTGGCACTGGACATCAACAAGGCGCATGGGGACGGCTCCGCCATCGCGCTTGCGCACGATGTCTCCAGGGAAGCGGACTGCAAACGCGCCGTCGGCGATACGATCGCCAGATTGGGCAGCGTCGACATCCTCTTCAACAATGCCGGCATCAGCGTCAGCAGCTTTCGCGGCGATGCCGAGACCAACCTGCCGTCAATCTCGGAAGTGACCCCGGATCTGATGGACCGCTTCTATCGCATCAACTTCATGGGGGCGGTCCATATGATCCGCGCCACCGTCCCCGGCATGGTCGATCGAGGCTGGGGACGGGTCATCAACAACACGACAAGCTTCATCACCATGCTGCGTGTTCTGCCCTATGGACCGCTCAAGGCGGCATTGGAGGCGAGCTCGGCCGTTTGGGCGGAGGAACTGAAGGACACCGGCGTGACGGTGAATGTCCTGGTTCCGGGCGGGCCGACCGACACCCCCTTCATCCATCCCGATGCCGGCATTCCGCGGGAAAAGATGCTCCAGCCGTCGGTCATGGGGCCGCCGGCAGCATGGCTCGCCAGTCCCGAGTCCAACGGAATCACGGGAAAGCGTTACATCGCCGGTTTCTGGAACACGTCCCTGCCGGAGCGCGAGGCCGCCCGGGAATCAGGTGCCCCCATCGGCTGGCCCGACCTCGCCGCCGCAACCAGGCTGTGGCCCGGCCAGGAACCGGGGAAAGGTCCCGGTCAGGGGATATAGAGCCGGCTGACGCTCCCGTAAACGTTGCTGCGGGGCAGGATCCGGAGGCGCCGAAACTAAGATCCCGACGGCGTATCAGCATTCTCCACGACCTGCCCCCCCTATCGCGCAGGCAGGTGCACCGTGATCTTCGTCCCGACTCCAAGTTCGCTCTCGATATCCATCCGCCCGCCGTAGAGCTCAACGAACTTCTTCGAGAGTGCCAGCCCGATACCCTTGCCGTGCGGATTGTGGGTCTTGCCGTTTTCAAGCTGGTTGAACGGCTCGAGGGCTTTCGGAATATCAGACTCGGACATACCGATCCCGGTATCGGAGACACTGATCTCGACGGCGTTCCCCGTGACCCGCTTCGCCGTCAGCTCGATCCTTCCACCCTGCAACGTGTAGTGAATGGCATTGTTGAGCAGATTGATCAGGACCTGACGCAGTTTCAGCGGATCGATCTGGATCGGCGGCAGGTCTTCCTGGCCGCGCACGAGGCGCAGCTCGATTCCCCGCGTCTTGGCAAACGGCGCGAGCATGTCCCGGCAAAACACCATGATCTCGCTCACATCCACCGGCTCGCTGTCGGCTCCTGCCTGCAGGGAGTCGCCTTTCACGAGGGTGAGCATCTCGTCGATCAGATTTGAGAGATGTTTGCCGCTCTCCGCGACGAGCGCGGCATATTCCTTGTATTTTGAGGTCCCGACCGGACCGACCGCTTCGCTTGCGATAACTTCGGCGAACCCGATGATGCTGTTGAGCGGCGTCCTCAGTTCATGCCCCAGCTTGTTGAAGGTTTCCTGCTTGAACTCCTTCTCCAGCTCGGTCTCGCGCTGCGCGAATTCCAGATTGGCGAGCAGATGCTCCTTCTCCGCCGCCAGCGCGAGCCGTTCTTCGGCAGAGCGTCCGATCTCGCGGCCCCAGACCAGGACCACGGTGAGATAGACAAGCCCCATGAGGGCGATCACATGCCCTCCAGACGTATCGAGGAAGCTAACTCCCGCAATCAACCCGATGCCCGCCGGCAGGACATAGGCCCTGAAGATTCTCTGGCTGCCGGTAAGGGTGAAGGTCGCCCCGGCCAGCATCCCGCAGACTCCGACGGACACAATCCCGAGAATCTCGATCGGCATCGGAAAACGCGCGACCGCGAGGCCGGTCAGGGACCAGGCGATACCCTGGGCCGCCGCGCAGTGGAACATCCGGCGCTCCCAGAGGGGCGCCTTGGAAGGGTCCGGCTCCGAGCTGCGAAATCTGTCGACCAGGAACACGCGGTACAGCGAAAGCACGCCCATGAGGAGCACCCATCCGAGGAGATAAATGGGTGGAACATGATCCTTGGCGGCGAAAGAAATCAGGGCAGCGATCGCGACGTTGGCAAGCGCCGGAAGATTCGAACTGAAGAGCGGTTCAATCCGCTGAAACATCAGATCGACCGCAACATCGTGGACGGCAGGTCTCTCGATCCGATGCGGAGAAGACTGCTTCATCGATCCTTCCGTCCTGCTGTTTCGCGCCTAAAACCCAACGGGAGTAAGCCTTCCCGGATCTTCTGAGTCGAGGCAATACGACATCTTCAGTTTCAGCATGCGTTTGCCGTGTCTGATTTCTCACAATTTTCCGATGCCAAAAGCATGCGGCATACATGCTGGCGCGGTTAACGTAATCAAACGGTTAAGAAACGCGTAAACGATTGAAATTTTTGCCAGTCGCGCGCGGCCAGAGGACACTCCCGGAGGATATGGAGCAGCTTCGCGTCACCTGGATCAGGTACGGCCTTCGAGACCAGGGCCGTCTGTTTCTGACGTACGGACGGATTCCCGCCCGACCGCCGGAGACACTACCGTTTAGCCGGAATAGCCGAGCAGGCGCGGCAGGAACAGGACGAAGTCCGGCACGAAGGTTATGATGCCGAGCGCGACCAGAAGTGCCGCGAGAAACGGCAACAGGTCCCTTACGATCCGGATCATCGGCTGCTTTGTGATCGCAGCGACAATGAAGAGCAGCAGGCCGTAAGGCGGCGTGATCAGCCCCATCATCGCATTGACCACCGCGATCACGCCGAAATGCACCAGGTCGATCCCGAGCGCCTCGGCCGTCGGAAGGAAGATCGGCACGATGATCAGGAGGATGGCCCCGGATTCCAGAATGCAGCCGAGCACCAGGAACATGATGTTGATCGCGAGCAGGAAGCCCGTCCGCGACAATTCATACTGGGACAGGAAATCAGCCATCATCTGCGGCACGTTCTCCCGCGTGACGACGTAATCGAAGGTCAGGGCGCCGGCGATCAGGATGCCGACCGTCGCGGTCGACCGGGCCGAGCCCAGCAGCGCCCGGTAGAAATCTCCGAAGGACACCGAGCGATAGAACAGGACGGAGATCGACAGCGCGTAGAACGCCGCGACGGCGGCCGCTTCCGTCGGCGTCATGACGCCGCCGTAGATCCCGCCGAGCAGGATCACCGGCAGCAGCAGCGCCGGCACGGCGCGGAATGTGGTTGCCGGAAGCTCCCGGAGCGGAACCGCCGTATCGGTCGCGAAATCACGGCGATGGGCAATGATCGCGTTCATAATGATCAGCACCACGCCCATGAGCAGCCCCGGCAGCATGCCGGCGGCAAAGAGGTAGCCGACCGACTGGTCGGAGACGAGCGCGTAAAGCACCATCGGGATCGAGGGCGGAATGATCGGGCCGATGGTCGCCGAGGCGGCGGTGATCGCGCCCGCATAGGACCCGGTGTATTTGCCGTCCTTGGTCATCATGGTGATGATGATCTTGCCCATGCCGACGGCGTCGGCGACCGCTGAGCCGGACATGCCGGAGAAGATCAGCGAGGAGACCACGTTGACGTGGCCGAGCCCGCCCTTGAAGCGGCCGACCAGCGCCTGGCTGAATCGCAGAAGCCGGTCCGCGAGAGAGCCGACATTCATAATGTCGGCCGCCAGGATGAACAGCGGGATGGCAAGCAGCGTGTAGCCGTTGAACAGACCCTGCAGCAGGGTCTCGGACGCGATCGATGGATCGAAACCAGCCAGCAGCAGATAGACGAAGGCGCCGCAGATCATCGCGAGGCCCATCGAGAGCCCGCCGAACGCCAGGAACAGGATCAGCAGGAGCGCCGCCGCAAACGGATCAATCATAATCGTGACTCTCCGCCCCGTGGGTCGGGCTGAAGGCTGGCCCGGTGCCGGAAAGACCGAACCAGACGCTCTTGAGCGAGCGGACGATCACGGCCAGCGCGAAGGGCACGTAGATCGCGAAGACATAGTCGAAGCGCAGCCGGATGTAGGCTGTCTTCTCGATCTTCATAAAGGAGATGTATTCCCAGGCCTTCGGCAGGGTCCAGGCGAAGAGCCCGGCACAGATCAGTCCTGTGATCACGTCGAGCGCACGCCGCCCGCCGCGCGGGAACATGTCGTAGATGATGTCGAGACGGATGATATCGCTGTCCCGGACCACGAAGGCGTAGCCGAAGAGAATGCCCCAGAGCCAGCAGATCGAGACCAGCTCGACGGTCCAGCCGAGCGGCAGGTTCAGCACATAGCGGAACACGATCTGTATCAGGAAACTCGCGAACAATGCCGCAAGCACCAGCGCGAGGAAATTTTCCGCGCGACGCGACAGCCAACCCAGCAAGACGGCCCCTCCCGGCGAGAGAACGGTCCCGGCAGACGAGCGCCGGGACCGCGTTTTTATTAGTTTGCGTTGATGCTTTCGAGGAGACCGGCGGGCCAGTTCTTCGAATAGTCGGAGTTCTTGTACATCTCGAGCGCGTGGTTGCGGAACGCCTCGATGTCAGGGGTGTAGATCTTCAGGCCCTGCTGCACGAAGAAGTCGGACATTTCCTTCTCGAGCCCGAGCGTGCTCGCGTCCATCGCCGCCTGGAACTTCATCGCACATTCCTTGACCTTCGCCTGCTGCGCCTCGTTCAGGCTGTTCCACTTCTTGCCGGACATGGCGAAGATGTTGGTCGCGACCCGGTGGCTGGTGAGGATGATCTGGTTGGTCACCTCGTAGAACTTCATCTGCTTGTTGGTCGGCAGCGGGTTGTCCTGGCCGTCGACCGTGCCGGTCTGCAGCGCGGTATAGACCTCGGTGAAGGCGACAGGCGTCGGGTTGGCGCCGAGCGCCTTGCCGAGGAACTGCCAGCCTTCGCCGCCCGGCATGCGGAGCTTGATGCCCTGCATGTCGGCGGGCGTCATGATCTTCTTGTCGCCGCGGATATTGACGTGACGGGTGCCGATATAGGGATTGGCCAGGACCTTGACCCCGGTCTTTTCCTCCATCTCGCCGAACAGCCCGTTCATGGTGTCGCCGTCAAACACCTTGCGCATGTGGTCGTAGCCGCGGAAGAGATAGCCGATGCCGAGGATCGATGCCGACGGCACCTGATTCTCGAAATCATAGCTGGCGAGGTTCGCCATATCGAGGTTGCCGCGCTGCATGGCGGTCAACTCCGTGCCCTGCTTGAACAGGGTGGCGCCGAAATACGGCTTGAATTCAAACCCGTCACCGAGGCACTGGCCGAAATGCTCTTTCAGGATGCCGCTGCGGCGATCGGTCTCCTGCACGGTGTCGGAATAGATGATCTCCACCACGTCCGCGGCGGCGACGCCGCCGGAGACCATGAGGGCAACGGCGGCGGCTGCACCCCGGAGAGCTGTCTTGAATGTCATGTTTCGCATTGTTTCCTCCCTTTTGCGAAATCTGTGGAACCCCATTCCGGCGGTCAGCCGAAGGAGTCGAACGTCTTTTTCATCCTCTCCGCGTCCGGCGCGATGCCGGTGAAGAGCTCGAACGCCTTCACCGCCTGAAAGAGCGCCATTCCGGAACCGGGCAGCACGGCGCATCCCTTGTCCCGGGCGGTCGCCAGCAGTTCGGTCTCCAACGGGAAATAGACGATGTCCGCCACCCAGTGACGCGACTCGATGAGGCGCCCCTCGATCGGCATCCCCGGCATTTTCAGCATGCCGACCGGACTGGTATTCACGATGCCGTCCGCAGCAGCGGCGGCAGAGGCCGGATTGCGGGCAACCTCCGCGCGCTTGGCCCCGGCCCGCGCGTTCAGCTCGTCCGCCAGAGCTTCCGCCAGGTGCCCGTTGACGTCCCGGATCAGCAACCGGCCGACACCGGCATCGAGCAGGGCATGCGCGACGGCATGCCCGGCACCGCCGGCGCCGAGCAGAAGCACGCAATCGCGTGCCGCTCCGGGCAGGCCGCGCCGCAGGCTTTCGGCGAATCCCCAGTAATCCGTGTTGTGGCCGACGCGCCCGTGCGGCGTGAACAGCACCGTGTTTACGGCGCCGACGGCCTGCGCTTCTACCGACAGCGAGTCGAGGTGCGACAGAATGGCCCTTTTGTACGGTACGGTTACATTGATGCCACAAAAGCCGGAATGCTCAAGGTTGCCAAGAAGCTGCGACAGTGCCTCCTCACCGAGATCCGGCGGCAGGTCGATCAGCCGGTATTCGTAGGACATCCCGAGCGTCGCACCTTCTGCCATATGCATCCCAGGCGTCCGGGACGCGGCGATACCGTGCCCGATCAGTCCGACCAGCACATCCTGCGGCTCCGGCATTGCCTCTATGCCGGCGGCTTCCGGTCCCGCGGCGCCCATCCCTTTTGTCCTCAACCGTTAATATTTCGGTTCAATTCTGCAAAATATTGTTCGTGACGGTTAATTATGTCAATAGTGATGCGCGCCCTCCGTCACGACCTTGCGGAGGGCGCGCATCCGCAACGGCACTCCGCTATGCTGGAAGCCCCGGAGAACAAAGAAGAAGAAGGGAAGAAGAGTGGGAGAGGTCGTTACGCCGTCGGGCGAGATCGAGGAACTATACCGCGGGGGCTGGAAGCAGGACCCCGACGCGGTGCGGGCGAATATTCTCGAGGTTGCCCGCGAAGTCTTTGCCGAAAAGGGGTTGTCCGGCGCGCGGATCCAGGAAATCGCCGCGCTGACCAAGACCTCGAAACGCATGATCTACTATTACTTCGGCGACAAGGAAGGGCTCTATCGCGCCGCCCTGGAAGAGGCCTATCAGGAGATGCGACGGTCGGAGGACGCGCTCGATCTGACCCAGGTCCCACCCGTCGAGGCGCTCCGCCAGCTCGCCGAATTCACCTTCGACCACCACCGCAACGCGGTGAATTTCGTTCGCCTCGTGACCATCGAAAACATCCATCACGGCGAACATATGCAGCAGTCCGACGGCATCGTCGGCCAGAACAGCTCCGCCATCCGGTTGCTGGAGAACATCTACGCACGCGGCTGCGAGCTTGGACTCTTCCGGCGCGGCCTCACCGCGCTCGAACTGCATTGGCACATCTCCGCGCTCTGCTATTTCAACGTCTCCAACCGCGCGACCTTCTCGCGGATCTTCGGGGACGATCTCTTTCAGGAAAAAGGTCAGCAGATGCTGCGCCGGCATGTCGGCGACATGATCCTGCGCTTCGTCATGCGGACCGATACGGACAAGGGACGCACCGTGCTGAACGCTCTGGACGACGGCCGGAAGATCAACCCCGGCATTCTCAAGTTTCTCGATGTCTGGGACGGCAAGTGGGCAACTCTCGCCCCCGGTGCGACACCCGCCGACCGGCGGCTCAAGTTCGAGGCGATCGCACGCGAGATGCGCCTTGAAACACCGCCCGGCATCGAGACCGACGACGAGCACTGGATCGACAGCGAGGGCGGACCGGTCCGGGTGCGGATCTTCCGCCATTCCGGCGGCGGCAGCCAGGCCGCGCTGATCTACATGCATGGCGGCGGCTTCATGCAAGGCAGTCCCGAAACCCACTGGGATATCACCAGCCGGATCGCCGCCTGGAACCGGCAGACCGTGATCAGCGTCGACTATTCCCTTGCCCCCGAACATCCCTACCCCTTGGCTTTCCAACAATGCGTCGCCGTGGTGGAATGGGCGCGCGACAATGCGGCAAGCCTCGGCATCGACCCGGCGCGCCTTGCGGTCGGCGGCGACAGCGCCGGCGGAAACCTCGCCGCGGTCACCGCTCTCAAGGGCCGCGAGATCGGTCTGCCCCTTCGTGCGCAGATGCTCGTCTATCCGGTCTGCGACTTCGACCGGTCACGCCCGTCCTATAGCGAGAACGCGAACGGTCCGCTGCTGCGCGTCGCGGGCATGGCGGAGAACAACGCGCTTTATTGCGCCGATGTCGAGAAGCTCAACACCGACCCATTCATTGCGCCGCTCGCGGCCTCGAGCCATGCGGGCCTTCCGCCCGCTTTCGTCGCGGTCGCGCAATACGACCCTTTGCGGGACAGCGGCCGCGCCTATGCCGACGCGGTGAAAACAGCCGGCGGAGACGTCACCGTCGATGACGGCGCGGGCCTGATCCACGGCTATCTGAGGGCCTTGGAATATTGCCCGGAATCCGAGACCGCGCTTCGGCGCATGTGCGCCTGGCTCAAAGAGAAATGCGCCTGACCGGCAAGAGGCCCAGAAACCGGTAACGATGCGGGAGGAACCGTAACGAAGATGAAGACATCCATCGCCACGGTCTCGATCTCGGGAGATTTCGAGGAAAAACTGGCCGCCATCGCCGCCGCCGGCTTCGACGGGATCGAGATCTTCGAGAACGACTTCCTCGCCTTCGACGGCTCGCCGCGCGAGGCGGGACAGATGGTCCGGGACAGAGGCCTCGAGATCACCCTCTTCCAGCCGTTCCGCGATTTCGAAGGCATGCCGGAGCCGCAGCGCGCCCGCACTTTCGACCGGGCCGAGCGCAAGTTCGACCTCATGGGGGAACTCGGCGCCGACCTGGTGCTGATCTGCTCGAACATCTCCCCGCTGTCGCTCGGCGGGATCGACCGCGCGGCGGCGGATTTCGCCGAGCTCGGCGAGCGCGCCGCCAAGCGCGGCATCCGCATCGGCTACGAGGCGCTTGCCTGGGGCCGTCATGTCAGCGATCACCGCGATGCCTGGGAAATCGTGCGCCGGGCCGACCACCGGAATGTCGGTCTGATCCTCGATTCCTTCCATACGCTCGGGAAAGGCCTCAGTCCCGAATCCATCCGCTCGATCCCGGGCGACCGGATCTTCTTCGTGCAGCTTGCCGATGCGCCGAAGGTCGACATGGACCTGTTTCACTGGAGCCGGCACTACCGAAACATGCCCGGCGAGGGCGACCTCGACGTGACCGGCTTCATGCGTGCGGTCTGCGCGACCGGCTATGACGGCGTGGTCTCGCTGGAGATCTTCAACGACCAATTCCGCGGCGGCTCGCCCCGCACCATCGCCGTCGACGGCCACCGCTCCCTGCTCTACCTGATGGACCAGGTGAAACGCATCGAGCCCGGCATCGCGATCCAGGTTCCGGAGATGCCGGCGCGGGTGAAGGCATCGGGCATCGAATTCATCGAGTTCGCCGCCGACGAGAGCGAAGCGGAAGATCTCGGCGCGATGCTCCGGTGCCTTGGTTTCCGGCGCGCGGGGCGGCATATCGCGAAAGACGTGATGCTCTGGCGCCAGGGTGGGATCAATATCGTCATCAATACCGAGCGCGAGGGGTTCGCCCACTCCTCCTATCTCGTACATGGCACGACGGTCTGCGATATCGGTCTCAAGGTCGAGGATGCGGGCGCGACCGTGGAGCGCGCGAAAGCGCTCGGCGCCACGCCGTTCGAGCAGCCTGTCGGGCCGGGCGAGCTGAAAATCCCGGCAATCCGCGGGGTCGGCGGCGGCCTCATGCACTTCCTTGACGGCAAGAGTGATCTCGCCCGTGTCTGGGAGATCGAGTTCAAGCCGGAACAGGATGAAGCGGCACCCGGCGACGTCGGGCTGACCGCAGTCGACCATATCGCGCAGACGATGAACTACGAGGAGATGCTGACCTGGCTGCTCTTCTACACATCGATCT
Organism: Nisaea sp.; assembly: GCF_017640745.1. GTDB lineage: Bacteria > Pseudomonadota > Alphaproteobacteria > Thalassobaculales > Thalassobaculaceae > Nisaea. Next base: position 66,454 of record NZ_JAEPQA010000006.1, read on the forward strand.
TCGAGACCCGGAAGACGCCGATGGTCGATGTGGTCGACCCGGCCGGTCTCGTCCGAAGCCAGGCCATCGAGAATGCGGACGGCTCGCTCCGCATCACCCTCAACGGCGCCGAGAACAGCCGGACGCTGGCCGGCCATTTCATTTCAGAGAGTTTCGGCTCTGCCGTCCAGCATATCGCCTTCCGGACGGAGGACATCTTCAGGACCGCGGAGAACCTGCGAGAAACCGGCTTCGTGCCGCTCTCGATATCACCGAACTACTATGATGACCTTGAGGCCCGCTTCGGGCTCGAACCGGACCTGCTCGACCGGCTGAAAGAGGCGAACATTCTCTACGACAGGGACGAGCGCGGGGAATTCTTCCAGCTCTACAGCCCCAATTACGGCGACGGCTTCTTCTTCGAGATCGTCGAACGGAGGAACGGCTACGGGGGATACGGCGCCGCAAACGCGCAGTTCAGGATCGCGGCGCAAAAGCGGGCCTTGAGCGCCAGCGTGAGCGCCGCATCCGCATAATGAGAAACGCTCGAGACCAGAGCGGCTTCTCAGACGATTTTGATCCCGACGCCCTTTTCGTCGACCCGCTGGACCTTGCCTGACAGCGGCTTTCCGCCATGACTGAACTCGACGCGGTCACCGACCCTCGCCTGCAGTTCGGTCGAGAAGCCGGCTCCGGCCTCGGAAATGTCCAGAAGCGTGGCTTTCTGCGACTGACCGTTGACGCTCACCTGGATCTTTGAGCCGACCTCGCGGCGATCCCGGGAACGGCGATCGACTTCCTTGGTCGAACTGCGGACGATGCGCACGATGGTTTGGCCGAGTTGATCGACTCCGGCATGTAGCGCACTGGCGATCGAGCCGATGGAAACCGACACGGTCTCGTTCTCGGTTGCCCGCTGCGCGACTTCGGCGATCCGCGTGGCTACCTCGCGCGCAGCGGACGCCGTTTCGCCGACCGAATGGGCGATTTCGCCCGTCGTCTGGTCCTGCTGCTGCATCGCTTCGGTCACAGTACCGGCCATCTCGTTGATCTGATCGATCATCCCGGCGATGGACCGCACCTGCTCGACCGCATTGCCGGTCGCCTGCTGGATTGCCGCAATCTGCGCCGAGATCTCTTCTGTTGATTGCGCGGTCTGGTTCGCGAGCGATTTGACCTCGGAAGCGACGACGGCAAAGCCCTTGCCCGCGTCGCCGGCGCGCGCAGCCTCGATGGTCGCATTGAGGGCGAGCAGATTGGTCTGCTCGGCAATTTCGCTGATCATCTTGGACACGGATTCGACCCGCTCGACGGCCTCGGCAAGCGAGGCGATGGCCTGTTCCGCGCCTGAAGCGTTGCGAACCGCCTTGTCGGTGATGCTGCCGGTCTCTTCCATCTGCCGCACGATGTCCCGGATCGATGCCGACAATTCTTCGGTGCCGGCGGCAACGGTCTGGACACTGGCAAGAGCCTGTTCGGCCGCGGCGGCAACGCTCTGCGAGTTGCCGCCCACTTCAGACGCCGATTCGGCAACCGCGCCCGCCGCCTGGTTCATTTCCTCGGTTTGCTTGCTGACCTCGACCAGCGAAACGCGGATCTGGTCTTCCAGCGTGTCGGCCATGTCCGACAGGGCCTTGGCCTTGGCGGCTTCAGCTTCCTCCTCCAGCCTCTTCTGTTGAGCCCGGAGTTCGACAGCCTCGCGGCCGCTTTCCTGGAAGCGGAGCAGGGCCTTCGCGATCGAACCTATCTCGTCGCTGCGGCCCGCATCCTCGATCGGCCCGTCGAAATCGCCGTCGGCGACACGAAGCACAGCACCTGTTAGGCGGCTCATCGGCCTGAGCACCGAGGTCACGGCGAACCAAAGTATCGCAAGCACAATGGCCAGAGATACGGCGGCCACCCCGATATTGACCGTCAGGCTGATATCCTTTTCCGCTCGCGCCTGGGCGATGACGCGCTCCACCAGTTCAACCGACTTGTCCCGCTCGCGGCGAACCTCGTCGACAAGTGCTTCCACGGCGTCGTTGATCGCCTCGGCGCGCCCGTCGAAATCCGGCATCACCTTGTTGCCCTCGGCAGGCCCGCCCGAGATATACGCTTCGGCCAGTTTCGCGCCGACTTCGACATAGGCCTGGCTGGTCGCTGAGATCGCCTTTGTCTTTTCGACGACGGCCATCATCCCGGCTTCCTGCGCCAAGGCCTGGAGCTTGGCCAGGTGCTCGCGCAGAAAGCCTGCGTATTCCAGCGCCTTCTCGTCGCCATCGTCGAGTCCGTCCAGCGCCCGGGTCGCGGAAACATCGGTGAACCACTGCTGGATCTGGACGACATCGTACCTGATCTCGCCTGTCAGCTCGGTCATTTCCTGAATGGTTTCAGCGAGGTACGTGACCTGCCTTTCCATTCTTTGGAGCTGTTCATTCTCCTTTTCGGCGGTCAACAGCGAATAGCCAGAACTGACGGTCAGGGCGACGGCGATGAAGCCGAGTCCGGCCAGAATCTTGGTGCGAATTTTCACGAAAGCCTCCAGTGCGAAGAGAGAGCGATCCTAACAGAAATTAGTAAACGAATTCTATACGCCCGGATATTTCAGCAAGACCCTTAAACCGCTGGAGCAGGCAGTGGACCGGGTCACCTTCCGCGCCAAGCGACTTGACATTGCGGCAATTTTGCGACTGATTCTGCAAACAACTCTCATTTTCAATAGCGGCACCCGTTGCCGCATCAGGCGCGGGGCCATGCAGTCAGAATTATCCGTTTCGCTCGGAAATGCCGGGCATTGGCTGGAAGAACATGTGCGTCACCTTGCGACGCACGATCTCCATCCTGTTGCACGCCACTCGGGCCGGGCTGTCTTCGAGACTTCTTACGGAAAGATCCGGCTCGCCGCGGACGCGGACAGGCTCAGTGTCCGCATCGACTCCCCGGACGAGGACGGCCTGACGGTGCTGCAGGGCTCCGTCTCGGAATATCTGATCGCCCACGATCCGGGCCTCGCGAAAGGCATCGCCTGGAGCGGAACGGCACCGGCGCCGGGGCGGCCCAAGAATCTGCGGGAAATGAAGGTCGTCCGCACAAGGGAGATCTGCGACTGGCTGCTGCGCATGACCCTTAGCGGAGAGGATCTCGCACCCTTCACCGAACGCGGGCTGCATGTCCGGTTGATGCTGCCGCGTGACCCGTCGAGCACTGAAATCGTCTGGCCGACCATTGAGCCCTCCGGCGCCGTGCGCTTTCCGACCGGAGAGGACGAGCTGACCGTTCGCGTTTACACGATCCGCGGGATCTGTCCGGAACGGGGTACGGTCGAGATCGACATCGTGCGCCATGCCGGCGGCCTCTTCTCGGACTGGGCGGAGACCGCACAGCCCGGTGACCGGATCGGCATGATCGGCCCCGGCGGTGGTTATTTCCCGGCTGACGGCTGGCTGGCGATCGGCGGAGACGATACCGCCGTGCCGGCGATCATGCGCATCCTCGAGGCCCGGTCCGGCACAGAGGGCGGGCATGCAGTCATCGGATTGCGGGAGCATCAGGAACCGGTCGCGGTCTCCCTGCCCGAAAATTTTACGTTCGACTGGGTGCCACTCGACGAGCTGCCCGCCGCGCTGAAGGCGGCGACGGCGGCGCGCGGCGCAGACCAGACTGGCTGGTTCGCCGGCGAGGCCGAACAGGCGAAAGAAATCCGCGACCATTTCAAAACCGTGCTCGGCCTCGCGCCGGAGCGCAGGTACAGCGCCGTCTACTGGCGGCGCGACGAAACCGCCGAATCCCATTGAATTCCAAAGCGTAAAGTGAGTCACTCCATGAACAAGCTGCTTCTGCTCGCGCTGACCGCCTCGACTGCCCTGACAGCCGCGACGGCCATGGCCCAGGACGCAACGACCGCCGGTACGTCGGCCACGCTCGACAAGATCACCGTGACCTCGGCGACCAGGACCGAAACCCCGGTCGAGGAAACGACGGTCTCCGTCACCGTGATCACCCGCGAGGAGATCGAGGAGCAGACATCCGTCAACACGCCGGTCGGCCAGATCCTCGCCAAGACCGTTCCCGGCTTCGGACAGTCGACGGAGAACCTGACGGAATACGGCCAGACCCTGCGCGGACGGAACTTCCTCACCCTGATCGACGGCGTGCCGCAGACCAACACGCTGAACAACAATTACCGGGCGCTGAACAGCATCAGTTCCAGCGCGATCGAACGGATCGAGGTGGTGCGCGGCGCGACGGCCGCATACGGCTTCGGCGCACCGGGCGGTCTGGTCAACATCATCACGAAGAAACCGGAACAGGGCGAGGTCAACTACACCGCCTCCGCCGGCTTCCGTTTCCAGCCGGAAGATGTCGGCGAGTCCGCAAGTTACACGACCAATCTCGGCACCTCCGGCCGGACAGGTCACATCGACTATCTGGTGAACGGCAACTTCGACAAGGCCGGCGGCAGCTTCACCGCCGACGGCGAGCGCCGTCCGCCGGACAGCTACGGCACCCAGGGCGGCACCGACGACATCACCTCCTACAACTTCCTCGGCAAGCTCGGCTTCGAGCGGGAGGACCACCGGCTCGACGTCAGTGCCAACTATTACGACTACACCCAGGACAGCGACTGGGCCGGCCTGGTCGGCGGCGGCAGCATCTCCAACAACACAAGCGCGACGCCGTCCCGCGGCAACCTCAACACCAGGAAGCCCGGGATCGAGAACCTGACCCTGAACGCGACCTACAGCAATATCGACGTGCTGGGGAGCGCGGTCAGCCTGCAGGGCTACTTCAACAACAACACGACGACCTTCACCCGGACCGAGTTTCTGAACACCGTCTATAACCAGTACGAGACGGAATCCTCGAAGTTCGGCTCCCGGCTGACCATCGACACGCCGGTCGAGGCCTCTCCGCTGCCCCTGAACGTGATCTGGGGCGTCGACTACATCCATGACAAGACGGTCGTGAACGACATCGACGCACCCTCGACGGTGCCGGATTACACGATGAACGGCTATGCGCCCTTCGCGCAGCTTCAGGCCGACCTGACCTCCGACCTCAAGGTCACCGGCGGCGTCCGCTATGAAATCATCGATGTCGACATCCCGACCCACGTGAACGAGCTCGGCAATACGGTCAACGGCGGCACGGTCGACTACCGCGAGCCGCTCTTCAACATCAGCGCCTCCTACCAGATCCTCGACGGGCTCGGCGTGTTCGGCGGCTATTCCGAAGGCTTCCAGCTCGGCGATCTCGGCCGCTACCTCTACGACTCGAACTTCACCGACGTCTCCCAGCTCTCCTCCGAGGGACAGAAGACCGAGAGCTACGAGCTCGGCTTCCGCTTCGAGCATGCCGGGCTGATGGTGCAGCCGACCATATTCTACAACGAGTCCAACAACGGCGTGACCTACGACCGGAACCTGAACATCCAGCTCGCGCCGGAGAAGGTCTACGGCGTCGAGGTGGCGGCGTCCTACGCGCTGCACGAGAAGGTCGATATCGGCGGCACCTTCACCTGGCTCGAAGGCCGCTACGATGCCAATGGCGACGGCGACTACGATACCGATCTCGGCTCCGACCGGATCGCGCCGGCCAAGATCACGACCTATATCGAGGCGCGTCCCTGGGACTTCGGCTCGCTCCGCCTGCAGACGCTCTATTCCGGCACCCGCAATCCGGACAGCGACCAGTTCTCCGGCCTGCAGACCATCGACAACTACTTCCTTGTCGACCTGCTCGGCCGCTTCCAGGTCGGTCCCGGAACCCTCAGCTTCGGCATCGAGAACATTTTCAACGAGAGCTACGTGCCGGTGCTGCAGCAGTCCTACTCGGTGCAGTCCTACGCCTATGACGACTACTACTACGTCAAGGGACCGGGCCGGACGGTCGCGCTGGCCTACAGCGTGAAGTTCTGACCGGAAACGGCCGACGAAACCGGCGCGGGGCGACGACTTAATGTTCAGGATCAGCGACCTCAGGGTCACCTACGGGAAACGGACAGTCCTCGATCTCGAACGGCTTCGCATCGCGCCGGGCCGGTTTACCGTCATTCTCGGGCAGAATGGATCGGGCAAATCGACCCTGATGAAGGTCCTCGCACGTCAGCATCGCGCCGGGAGCGGTCAAGTTCTCCTCAAGGACAAGCCGATCGAACAATACGGGCAGTCGGAGTTCGCCCGCACGGTCGCGTATCTGCCGCAAAATCTTCCGGAAGCACCGGGGCTCGATACCCGCGCCCTCTGCACCCTCGGGCGCTACCCCTGGCGCGGCCCCTTCGCCCGCTGGCGCCAGGAGGACGACCGCATCGTTCAGGATTGCCTGAAGGCGATGAATGTCGAGAAATTCGCCGACACGCTGGTCGACCACCTTTCCGGTGGCGAGCGCCAGCGTGGATGGATCGCCATGGCACTGGCGCAGGACGCGAGCTGCATCCTGCTCGACGAGCCGGTCTCCGCGCTCGACACCGCCCATCAGGTGGAGGTCGTGAGCCATCTTGCGCGGCAGAACCGCGAAACAGGGATCGGCGTGGTCGCCATCCTGCACGACATCAATCTCGCTGCGCGCTATGCGGACGAGATCATCACCCTGAAACAGGGACGGCTCGCCTTTCACGGAGCGCCGGAAGAACTGCTGGACGGCGCCCGCCTTCGTGAACTGTTCGGCCATCCCTTTTCCATCACGCGGCATCCGCGCGACGACCGTCTCGTTGCGCTCAGCGACTGACAGGACCCTTGCATGTGCCCCCTCGCACGACGCGCTTTCCTCGGGAGCCTGCTGGCCTCCGCCGGCGCCACGGCTTTCCCGGCAACCCTCCTTGCCGGTGACGTCAAGACGATCACGGACTCGCGCGGCCCGCGCAGCTTCTCTTCCGTTCCTCAGCGGGTCGTTTCGCTCAACTGGACGCTGACCGAACAGCTTATCGAACTGGGCCTCACGCCGGTCGGGGTGGCCGATCCGGAGGGTTACGCCCAATGGGTCGCTTACCCGCCGATCCCGAAGGCTTCCGTTAATGTCGGCACACGCGAGACTCCGAATCTCGAACGCATCCTCGGCCTGCAGCCGGACCTGCTGCTGCTGGGAGGCCAGCAGGGAAACTATGCCGACCATGCGGAAGCCGTTGCACCGACGCTGCATTTCGAACTTTTCAGCAAGGATCACGACAACGAAGCGTCCGTCCGCGCCAATTTCCTCGAACTCGGCTCACTCTTTGACCTCCGCGACCTGGCGGAGAGGAAACTGGCGGAAATGGACGCGGAGCTCGCACGGCTGAAGCGCGAGGTCTCCGCCGCCTTTCCGGATGGCGCGCCGAAACTCACCATCGTGCGCTTCATCGACGACAAACGCGTCGTGATTTCAGGCACCAACGGATTGCCGGAAGCGGCGATGGACGCGCTCGGTCTCGAGACCGGCTATCCGATCGAGAACTCGCGCTGGGGCATCGCCTTCAAGCCGGTCACCGCGCTGGCCGAAATCGAGGACGGCTACGTCATGCATATGGAGCCCTTCCCGAAAGGCGATCAGCTGTTTGACACCGCGCTCTGGCGGGAGATGCCTTTCGTGAAGGCGGGACGATTCCGCACCCTGCCGACGCTCTGGACCTATGGCGGGGCGCTCTCGATCGGCCGCATCGCCCAACAGATCACGAAAGCCCTGCTGGCCGGCCAAAACTGATGCGGCCGTATCTCATCGTCCTGGGCTTGCTGGTCGGGGGATCCTCTCTGCATCTCGCCGCCGGTTATCCTGCCGGCCTGACCGCCGCCACGCTGCTGGACGGCAGCGGCCTGCCCGGCATCCTGTTCTGGAGTTCCGAGCTGCCCCGCATCGCGATGGCGCTCCTCGTCGGCGCCGCGCTTGGCCTCGCCGGCAGCACCATGCAGGAGATCACCCGTAACCCGCTCGGTTCTCCCTCGACCCTCGGCACCATTGCCGGCGCCTGGCTCGCCCTGATGGTCGCAACCGTGTTCTGGCCTGATTTCGCGGCCCGGCATGGTGTCTGGATTTGCCTCTTGGGCGGTCTCGGGGTGACGGCACTGGTACTCACCGTATCCGGTCTCGCGCGGATGGACGGGATCGTCGTCATCGTCGTCGGGATGGCGACCAACCTGTTTCTCGGCGGGGCGGCCCTGATCCTTGCGCTGCTCAACGGCGATTCCGTACAGGCTGTCTTCGTCTGGTCCGCCGGGGATCTGACGCAGACGGGCTGGGCCGACGCGCGGTGGCTGGCGCCGCAGATCGCTGCCGGAGCGATCCTTCTGCTCGCCCTTGCCCGGCCACTCTCCATCATGCGGCTGGGCCAGGACGCCGCCAAAGCCCGCGGCCTTGCGGTGCTGCCGCTGGTGATCGCTCTGCTCGGCCTCGCCGTCTGGCTGACCGCCGCCTCGATCGCGGTGGTCGGCGCCATCGGCTTCATCGGCCTGATAGCGCCAAACGTGGTCCGCCTGCTCGGGGTCCGGGCGGTCGTGCCCTCGCTGTTGCTCGGCGCCCTCGTCGGCGCAGCGAGCCTTGCCCTGACCGACGCCATCCCGGTCGCCCTGAACGACTGGTCGCGCACCCTGATCCCGAGCGGATCCAGCGCGGCACTGATCGGGGCGCCGGTGCTGATCCTGGTCGCCTTCAGGCAGCTCAGACCGGAATCAGCGGGCGGTTTCCACATGGCATGGGGGCTGGAGCACTGCCCTCGCCTGCTCATTCCCACGCTCTGCGCAGCCGCACTCGCGGCCCTCGCCCTCGCTATCGGCTTCGGCGCCTCGCCCGACGGCCCCGTCTGGATCGGAGACCAGTCGGAGCGGATCCGCGGCATGATCCTCGCCCTGCGCTGGCCAAGCGTGGTCGCAGCCGCCGGCGCGGGCGCCCTGCTTGCCACCATCGGCGTCATCCTGCAGCGCCTGCTGCGCAATCCGCTCGCCAGTCCCGACGTGCTCGGCGTCACCGCGGGCGCGACATTCGTTGCGGTCGGCGGAGTCGTGTTTCTCGGACTTCCGGCCGCTCAAATCGCGATCCCGAGCGCGGCGCTCGGCGCGTTTGCGGTGCTGATCCTTTTGTCCTTCCTCTGGCAGCGGAGCGAAACTCCGCCGGCGATCCTGATCCTGACCGGCATCGCCCTCGCGGCTTTGCTCGACGCGATGATCCAGTTCGCAATGGCACGCGCCGGCGAGGAAGCCTACGACCTGCTTGCCTGGAAGACCGGCGCGACCTCCCTGGCCTCGCCCCCCGGCGCCGCGACTCTGTGCGCGACCGCCGTCGCCATATTCGGCCTCACATTCGCGCTACGGCGCTGGCTGACCTTGCTGTCCCTGGGAGAAGGCATGGCGGCGGCAAGGGGTGTCGGCGTGATCCCCGCCCGGCGCATTCTGCTAACGCTCGTCGCCGCGGGAGCCGGCAGCGTCGTCGCATGGGTCGGCCCGATCTCCTTCATCGGCCTCCTGGCGCCGCACGCGGCAACCATGCTCGGGGCGCGAAGGGTGGGACAGCAACTCGTTGCCGCCACCGCACTCGGCGCGATCCTTCTGGTGGCCGCCGAGGTCACCGGCCGGTTCGTCGCCTATCCGAACCAGCTTCCGGCAGGCGTTGTCGCCGCGCTGATCGGCGGTGGTTATCTGTTCGTGCTGCTACTGCTTTCGCTGCTCCGGCGGCGCGGGCTCTGACGCCGCACCCGCATCAGTCCGCCGCCTCCGGCTGCGGAACCTGGCGCGCGCTTCCGATCTGCGCCTCGAAGGCCCGCAAACGCTTGTAGACCGAGATCAACTCGACAATCGTGCTCCAGCTGCGGACCAGAAACTGGAAGGAGGATTCGACGCGGCCGAAGGCGCGGACGATCTGCTGCATGACGCCGAGCGTGATCCCGGCGGCGACGATGGTCGGCGCCAGCGCGATATAAGGCACCAGCACGCCGAACTGCAGGTAGCTCCACTTCGCGACGTCGAAATACATGTAGTGGAAGAACAGGCGGAAATAGTTTCGCCGCACGTTCTGGAAGAGTTCGCGCACGGTCGGCGGATCGGCGCGTTCCTCATGGTCCTCGCCATAGACCAGTTCCTTGCGATAGGCCGCCTCGACCTTCTGGTTGTTGAACTCGAGGCCCGGGAGCTTCACCCCGACCGCCGCCAGAACCGCGGTGCCGAAGAGGGCGAACAGGATCGCGACATAGACCAGCGCGTGATCGACCTCTCCGAAGAAAGGCACTTCCTTCACTTTTTTCGACAGTTCCCAAAGGATCGGCAGGAACGCGACGAGCGTCATCAGGGAATCCAGCAGATTGCTGCCAAGCGACTCCATGATGTTCGCGAACCGTTTGGTGTCTTCCTGAACGCGCTGGCTCGCGCCCTCGATGTGCCGCAGATGCCGCCAGTGCCCCATGTAGAAATTGTTCATCGCCTGGCGCCACCGGAACACCCAGTGCTTGGTGAAGAAACCAAGCATCACGGCGACGAAGATATAAATGCCCGCGATCTGTCCGAAGGTGAGGAGAAATTTGTAGAACTCCCCGATCGTGATGCTGTTTGGCGCGGCCAGCGCCTTCTGCACCATGTCGTAGAAACCGCCGAACCACTCGTTGATCTGTACGTCGAGCTGAACCTGATACCAGGTGCCGCCGAAGATGATCGCCATGCCGACCCACGCCCAGATCGCCCATTCGCGGGTCAGAAAGAAGGATCGAAACATCTGGTTATCCGTTCTCGAAAGAGTTCAGTTTTGTGGATGTATAGGCTGTATCGGCGAAGAACAACCGGCACCGCCATTCAGACAGCGAGAAGGCCGTTTCTATGCCTCGCCCGGATTCTCCTCGGGCAATGCCTTCGGGCCAGCATATTTATGCTCCGCAATGGCCAGGTTGGGGCCGAGTGAGGCCTGCAGCCAAACGGTCACCTTCGTGCCCACCCCAAGGGTACTCTCGATTTTGAACTCGCCCGAATGTGCCTCCACGAGGGATTTCACGATGCTGAGACCAAGTCCGGTCCCCTCCCGGCTGTGGTGCGGGTGATGGCCTGACTGCGAAAACGGGTCGGTAATGGTCGGAAGCCGTTCCGGGGCGATGCCCTCACCGTTGTCCTCGACCGAAATCGCGACCATGTCGCCGCGATCCGGTTTTGCAGTCGCCCGGATCCAGCCCCCTTCCGGCGTGAATTTCACGGCGTTCGACAGCAGATTGAGAACGATCTGCCGGACCGACCGCGTGTCGGCCAGAACGGTCAGCCGCTCGCTCGGAACGCCGACCTCGAGATTGATCGATTTGTCCGCCGCGATCGTGGAGACCTCGACCGTACATTCCTTGAGCATGTCGAGAACGGCGATCTCCTCCTTGGCGAAGGTCCGTTTGCCGGCCTCGATGGCCGAAATGTCGAGAATATCGTTCACCAGGGCAAGCATGTGCGCCCCGCTGTCGTGGATCGCCTCCGCATAGTCCCGGTAACCGTCTTTTCCGAGGGGCCCAAGGACCTCTTTCGCCAGCATCTCGCTGAAACCGAGGATGGCGTTCAGCGGGGTCCGGAACTCGTGGCTCATCGTGGCGAGGAACTCGGACTTGGCGCGGTTCGCGCGCTCGGCTTCGAGGCGCGCCCGGTCCCGCGATATCTCGGCCTCGCGCTGCTGGGTCACGTCGCTGCCGGTGCCCCGGTAGCCGAGAAACGCGCCATCGTCGTCGAAGATCGGTATGCCGTTGATCACCACCGCGACATCGTGACCGTCGTCTCCGCGCAGGAGATAGCGGAAACCGCTGAACGGGCGCCGCGCCTCGATATCGGCGATATGCGCGCGCCACTTTTCCGACGTCAGATCCTCGATGGTCGCCTCGAAGCGGGTCTTACCGAGATTTGTCTCCGGAACATGACCGCTATAGTTCGCGCTTCCATGGGCGAAGTAGGTGAAGCGCCCGTCGACATCCGTTTCCCAAAGCCAGTCGGACGACGACTCGGCAAAATCCCGGAAGCGTTTCTCGCTCTCGTACAACTGCCGTTCCGCCCGCTTGCGGTCGGTCATGTCCTGCAGGACGCCGACGATCGCCGGGCGCTCGCCCCCGTCGATCAGGAGCGGCACTTTCGAGACCACGTAGTCTCGGCTTTCCTTGCCGGGCAGCGTCAGCTGGGTTTCCATGACTTCGGACTCCCCGCGGCCAAGAGAACCATCTGCGATGCGGAAGATCTTGTCGGCGGCCGGATCGTTCCATATCTCCGTGACGGAGACGCCAAGAATCTCGGCGGACGATCTGCCGAACAGCTCCGCGAACGCGCGGTTCGCGCTGATGATCCTGTCGTCGGAATCCTTCAGGAAAATCGGGATCGAGACCGCATCGATGATGCTCTGCTGGATGTCCAACTGCTTGCGCAGCGCCTTGTCGGCGAGGTTGCGCGCCGCGCCTTCCGCCTCGGCTTTTTCCATGAGACTGTGCTGCGCCACAAGCATGAGACCGACCGCTGCCGCTATGGCAAGCACTTCGGCGAGGATGAAGCCGTAAGGCGCGAAGGACTCGACCGGACGCAGGAACGGATAGTCGAGCCGATGCAGTCCCCAGAGCACGAAGACGACGCTCACGACGCGGTATCCCGTTCCGAGGCGCCCGACAGAAGATCTCCGCCACAGCAGCCATGCGGTCAGCAGTAGAGCGCCGCCCGACAGCATGAAAACCGGCAGCGTCCGGAGCACGAAACCAAGCTCGGCGACCGCCCCGAAGAGCGCCCAGAAGGCCACGAGGGATATGCCGACGACGAGCAGTGGCGGGCGAACACTCCGCCCCATGAAGACAGCGGTCCCCGCCAGAATCAGGATAGCCGAGGCAGCCTGAAGAATTTCGCCGAGCAGTGATTGGAGCGGAGGCTGGATGAACGCGGTACAGGCATATCCGGAGACATGGACCCAGAATCCGCCGGCCCAGTAACCCAAACCGCGTGGCGCGTTGGGCAAGGTCCGAAGATAGGTAAGCGCCGCCGCGAGCAGCAAGGTCCCGACCATCGCGCTGAGGACTGCCGTCTGCAGAGATATCGCCATGTCGAGGTAGCCCACCGATCGCGCGACTGGTTCTGGATTACGAACCGACAATTTATTGAAATATAAGCCGGAATACCAGACTTGTCACTCATCCGGACTATGGGGACGTGGCCGCCGGTTCGGGACCTTGAGCAATTGCCCGCAGGATTGATAGGCTTTCCGGAAAGGCTGCGAGAGGACTGTGGAATGCATATCCGCGTTGACGATCTGACCGGCCGCGAAATCGCCGCGCTGCTGAGTGCGCATCTCGACCACGGGAACGCCCACTCCCCGCCGGAGAGCGTTCACGCTCTCGACCTCGACGGACTGCGCGCGCCGGACATCACCTTCTGGAGCGCCTGGGAGGGCGACGAACTGCTCGGGTGCGGCGCTCTGCGCGAGCTTTCGCCGGAACATGCCGAGCTGAAGTCCATGCATACCGCCGCCCGGCACCGCGGCAAGGGCGTCGCCAGGGCCATACTGGAACACATACTCAAAGAGGCGAAAGCGCGGGGCTATGCCCGGATCAGTCTCGAAACCGGGTCCATGGAGGCCTTCGCTCCGGCGCGGGCACTCTATCAGCGCTATGGCTTCGCGGAGTGCCCGCCCTTCGGCAGTTACAAGCTCGATCCGTACAGTACTTTCATGACGCGCGAGCTCGCGGCCTGACAGCTTCGATCAGCGGCCCTGCCAGTTCGGCTTGCGCTTCTCCAGGAAGGCGGACATGCCCTCGCGGAAATCGGCGCTGGTATAGGCCGCAACGATCAGATCGTGGTCGTCCGGGACGCCGCCGCTGGATTTGATCCGCCGCAGCGCCTCCTTGGTAACCCGCATGGTGATCGGCGCATGTCCCTTCATCGTTCCGGCGAGCGCCGCCGCGCGCTCGATCACTGCCGCCTTGTCCGTCAGAACCTCCGAAACCAGCCCGATCGCCTTGGCCTCCGCGGCTTCGATCAGGCGGGCGGTCAGCAGCATCTCCGAGACGCGCGCCGGCCCGACCAGCCAGGAGAGGCGGCGGAGATTCTCATTCGAAAGGCAATTGCCGAGGGTGCGCGCGATCGGAAACCCGAATTTCAGATCCTCTGCCGCGATGCGGATGTCACAGGCGGCCGCGATCGCGGCCCCCCCGCCGGTGCAGGCACCGTGGATCGCAGCGATGGTCGGCACCTCGCAGCGCTCGATATCGTTCATCATCTTGTTGCCGTTCGCCTCGTAGGCGAGCGCGTCGTCGGCGCCGGAGAAATCCTTGAACTGGCCGATGTCGGTCCCGGCGGCAAAGGCCTTGTCGCCTGCGCCGGACATCACGATCGCGGCCACATCGCCGCCTGCCCGCGCGTTGCGGCAGATCTCCGCCACCGCCGCGTACATCGCGAAGGTGAAGGCGTTGCGCGCCTGCGGCCGGTTGAAGGTGATCCAGCCGATCCCGTCCTTCACCTCGTAAATGAGATCTTCCGTTGCGCCCGTCATTACGCTTCCCCTTTGACCCTTGCGGTCTTTCGATTTTGCCGATGTGCCACGGAGGACTCCGTGGCAAAGTCGCCCCCATGAAAGCAGGAAACAAAACCCTCGGTCCACGCTTGCGCGTCGTCTTGGACGAGAATGTCGCCATCGGCCCCGGCCAGGCCGACCTTCTCGAGGCCATCGGCGAGACCGGCTCGATCAGCAAGGCCGGGCGGCAGATGAACATGAGCTACCGGCGCGCCTGGCTTCTGGTGCAGAAGATGAACGCGCATTTCTCCGCCCCGCTGGTCGAGACCGCGAAGGGCGGCAGCAGCGGCGGAGGAGCGCGGCTGACGAAGCTCGGACAAGAGGTCGCGGCCTGCTATCGGCAGATGGAGGCGCGTGCAGTCGAGGTGCTGGCACCCGAGATCGAGCGTTTGCGCGGACTTCTCGCCGGGAATCGGGATTAGCAAAGGCCTGGGCCGGGCGCTTGACGCTGCGATGTATCCGAATGAATATATCGACATCCCGTTGAGCACCAGTTACCGGTTACGAGACCATTCATGCATTTCCGTCTTTCCGGCAGGGTCGCCCGGCATCTGATCTGCCGCATTCTCGGACTGGCCGCAGCCCTCGGGGCCTTCGCCTGCGATGCCCACGCCGGACAAGGCACTGTGGCCGTCGCAGCCAATTTCACCTCGACGGCGCAGAAACTGGCCGAAATTTTCGAGCGCCGGAGCGGTCACAAACTGGTCATCGCAACCGGGTCGACCGGGCAGCTCTATGCACAGATCCGTCAGGGCGCCCCGTTCGACGTGTTGCTTGCCGCAGACCAGCACCGCCCGGCGCTGCTCTTCGCGGAACATCAGGCGGCGGCAAAGCCCTTCACCTATGCGACCGGACAGCTCGCGCTCTGGAGTCCGGATCCGAAAAGGATACCCGCGGACGGTGCGGCCTTTCTCGCCTCTGATATGGACGGACGGATAGCGCTAGCGAACCCGAGACTTGCGCCGTACGGGCTGGCCGCCCGCGAGAGCCTCGAAGCGATGGGGCTATGGGACGGCTTTCGCGACCGGATCGTGATGGGACAGAACATCGCACAGGCGTTCCAGATCACCGCCTCCGGAGGCGTATCGGCGGGCTTCGTCGCACTATCCCAACTCCAGGACGCGCCCGCTGGGCTGCAAGGAAGCCACTGGGTCGTTCCGGCGGAACTGCACACGCCGATCCGGCAGGACGCAGTCCTGCTGCTCCGCGGCAAGGACAATCCCGCTGCGACGGCATTCCTTGCGTTCCTTACCGATCCCGAAGGTTGCACCGCGGTCCGGACCGCCGGATACGCACCGGCCGAGGGCTGCCCATGAGCGACGGCGACCTTTCCGCGATCCTGCTGACCCTGAAGCTTGCAGGCGCGACGTCCGTCATCCTGCTGTTGCTCTCGACACCGCTCGCCTGGTGGCTGGCGCACACCCGCTCTCGGCTGCGCTGGATCGTCGAGCCGGCGGTCGCCCTGCCGCTTGTCCTGCCGCCGACCGTGCTCGGCTTCTATCTGCTGATCCTGCTCGGTCGCGCCGGCGGCCTCGGGAGCGCCTGGGTCGCGCTTACCGGCGACAGTCTCGCCTTCTCCTTCGCGGGCCTGCTGATCGCCTCCATCGTCTATTCTCTGCCTTTCGCCGTGCAGCCGCTGCAAACCGCCTTCCAGGCCGTCGGCAACAAGCATATGGAAGCGGCGGCCACGCTCGGTGCCTCGCCGTTCGATGCCTTCCTCACTGTCGCCTCGCCGATCGCGCTGCGCGGCTATCTGACCGCAATCGTCCTCACCTTCGCCCACACCATCGGGGAATTCGGTGTCGTACTGATGGTCGGCGGCAACATTCCCGAGCGGACCCGGGTCATCTCCATCGCGATCTTCGAGCATGTCGAGACCCTGCAGTACGACGAGGCTCACAGGCTTTCGGTCGGGCTGCTGGTCTTCTCTTTCCTGGTTCTCTTGGCGGTCACGCTGTTGAACCGGCGCTCGCCGGTCAGAGCCGGGTAAAGCGCCATGCTGATTCTCCGCAGCACCATCCGCTTTCCGGAATTCGCCGCCGACGTGGACGTCTCGACACCGCTCGCCGGCATCGTCGGCCTCTTCGGGCCCTCCGGACATGGCAAGACGACACTACTGAGGCTGGCGGCGGGACTGGAGCGGGGCACCGATACTTATGTCGAGCATGCGGGCGAGGTCTGGCAGGACGACCGGCGCGGGATCTTCCTTCCCCCGCACAGGCGCGGCATCGGCTTCGTCTTCCAGGACAGCCGTCTGTTTCCGCACCTGACGGCCGCTGGAAACCTGGATTACGCAGCCCGCAGGGCGCGTCCGGACCGGAAAGATCCGACACGGGAGCAGATCGTCGACATGCTCGATCTCGCCCCCTTGCTCCACCGCCGGATTGAAGATCTGTCCGGCGGCGAGACACAACGCGTCGCCATCGGCCGTGCGCTTGTCTCGCGGCCGCGGCTCCTGCTCATGGACGAACCGCTCTCCGCCCTCGATCTCCGGCGCAAGATGGAAATCCTGCCCTATATCGAACGGCTTCGGGAAGAGATGGACATCCCGGTGCTCTACGTCACCCATTCGATCGACGAACTCAGCCGCCTCGCCGACCACATGCTGCTCATCCGGGGCGGGACTGTCGCCGCCCAGGGCGCCGTGCCGGACGTCATGCAGCGGATGGATCTCGGCCCGATGATGGGACGGTTCGAGGCGGGCGTGATCCTCGAAGGGCCCGTCGTCGGCCAGGACGCGGAATTCGCCATGACCGACCTCGCGATCGGCACCCAGGTCCTGCGCATGCCGAATATCGATGCCGAAACCGGCACCATCGTCAGGGTCCGCATCCGCGCGCGCGATGTCTCGATCGCAACGGAGGAACCCGCGGGGATCAGCATCCGCAATGCGTTGCGAGCCCGCATCTCGGAGATCTTCATCGAGGAAGGGGCCTTCGCCGAAGTCCTGATGGACCTGGAGGGAACCGGTCTGCGTTCCCGCATCACGCGGGAGAGCGTCGTCCGTCTCGGCCTCGCACCAGGCCGGGAAGTCTTTGCCCTGATCAAGAGCAGTGCCGTCGACCGCCGGCTCATCCCGGGCGGGGGCAAGCGCGGCAGCACCGAGCAATCTGGAATCATTCCAACCGAATAACGTGCCTGTGATCTTCCGCACTCCGTTGATTTCGGACTTGACCACAGCCACCGCTTCACGCATCTCTAAAGAAATTGAGACTAATTCTCATTAATAGAACTAGGGGAAACTACGTGGCCCACCTGAAGAAAATCCTGTTCGGCCTGATCGGCGCGTCCATGCTAGCGCCCGCCGCGAACGCCGCCGAGGAAGTCAACGTCTACTCCTACCGTCAGGAATTCCTGGTGAAGCCGTTGTTCGACGCCTTCACCAAGGAAACCGGGATCAAGGTCAACGTCGTCTTCTCCGACAAGGGGCTCATCGAACGTGTCCAGGCCGAGGGCGACAACAGCCCGGCGGACCTGATCTTCACCGTCGATATCGGCAAGCTGAACGACGCCGTCGATGCGGGCGTCACCCAGCCCGTCACCAGCCCGACGCTGGAAGAGAACATCCCGGCGAACTTCCGCCATCCGGACGGGCTCTGGTACGGCATGACCACGCGCGCCCGCATCATCTATGCCTCGAAGGACCGGGTGAAGCCGGGCGAGATCACCAGCTACGAGGATCTCGCCGACCCGAAGTGGAAGGGCCGCCTCTGCACCCGTAGCGGCAAGCACGTCTACAACGTCGCCCTCATCGCTTCGATGATCGCCCATCACGGCAAGGACGAGGCGGAAGCCTGGCTGTCCAAGGTGAAGGACAACCTCGCTCGCAAGCCGCAGGGCAACGACCGGGCGCAGGTCAAGGCGATCAAGGAAGGCGAATGCGATATCGCGGTCGGCAATCACTACTACTACGGCAAGATGCTGCATGACGAGAAGCAGAAGCCCTGGGCCGACTCCGTCTATCTCGTGTTCCCGAACCAGGAGAACCGCGGCACGCATGTGAACATCTCCGGCGTCTCCATGACCAAGTCGGCGCCGAACAAGGCGAACGCCCTGAAACTGATGGAGTTCCTGAGCGGCGCGGGGCAGACCCTCTATGCCGAGCAGAATTTCGAATACCCGGTAAACCCGACAGTGGAATGGCTCCCTGAAGTGAAGTCCTGGGGCGAGTTCAAGTCGGACACGCTGAGCCTCGCGGAGGTCGCCGAGCTCCGCAAGGAAGCCATCATGATGGTGGACCGGGTCGGCTATAACGACTAAACGCCTTCCCTTTCGGATCCGAGAGCCCGGGCCCGCGCCATAGCGCGGGCCTTTGGGCGTTCGGGCCGGAGGCATGAGGAGTCCCGATGGACGAGGCATTTTCCGCGCATAGCGTCATCGACGAGGCCCGGCCGGTCCGGCATAGCGGCGGCGGACCGTGGCTGCTTGCCGCCTTCGCCCTTGCCGCGCTCGTGGTCGCGCCGATCGCGGCCCTCGTCTGGATCGCCTTCAATCCGGCGGAAAATATCTGGCCGCATCTCTTCTCCACCGTCCTCGGCACTTACCTCTCCAGCACCCTGATCCTGATGACCGGCGTCGGCGTCAGCGTCGTTCTGGTCGGCACCGGCACCGCCTGGCTGGTCGTGAGCTGCCGCTTTCCGGGCCGCCGCTTCTTCGAGTGGGCGCTGCTATTGCCGCTCGCGGTACCGGCCTATGTCATCGCCTATACCTATACCGACCTTCTGGAATTCGCCGGGCCGGTGCAGACCGGGCTCCGGGCCGTGTTCGGCTGGGAGACCAAACGCGACTACTGGTTCCCCGACATCCGCACCATGGGCGGCGCGATCGCGATGATCTCGCTGGTGCTTTATCCCTATGTCTACGCGATGGCGCGCGCGGCCTTCCTCGAGCAGTCGGTCTGCGTGCTGGAGGTCAGCCGCACCCTCGGCTCCACCGCATGGCGGGCCTTCTTCACCGTCGCGCTGCCGCTCGCCCGTCCGGCCATCGTCGTCGGCCTGACCCTCGCGCTCATGGAGACGCTGAACGATTTCGGGACGGTCGACTATTTCGCCGTCCGCACCCTGACCCGCGGCGTCTTCGACACCTGGTTCTTCATGGGCAATCCCGGCGGCGCGGCGCAGATCGCGCTGGTCATGCTGGTCTTCGTCATCGGCCTGATCTGGATCGAGCGCAGTTCCCGCGCCCGGCAGCGCTTCCATCACACCTCGACCCATGTGCGCGCCCTGCCCGGCTACCGGCTCACCGGCGCGAAGCGCGCCGGCGCTATTCTGGCCTGTGCCCTGCCGATCCTGCTCGGCTTCGTCGTGCCGGCCTCGGTCCTCGGCTATTACGCCTACGAGTATTTCGAGCAGTCCTGGACAGCGGACTTTCTGCATTATGCGGAGAACAGCCTGAAGCTCTCGCTGATCAGCGCCGTCGCCACGGTCGCCGCCGCGGTTCTGCTCGGCTATGCCGTCCGCCTCAATCCCGGCCGCGGCGTGCGCTTCGCCTCCCGCCTCGCGAGCGTCGGATACGCCATTCCGGGCGCGGTGCTGGCGATCGGCATCCTCATTCCGGCCGGTGCGCTCGACAACGCGATAGATGCCTTCTCGCGCGAGCAGTTCGGCTTTCCGACCGGCCTCCTGCTGAGCGGCACCACCACCGCTCTGGTCTTCGCCTACATGGTCCGTTTCATGGCGATCTCATTCGGAGCGGTCGAGGCCGGCCTCGGCAAGGTGACGCCGAACATGGATCTCGCCGCCCGCGCGCTCGGTCACGGGCCCTTCGCGACCCTGCGCAAGGTGCATCTGCCGCTGATCCGGGGCAGTTTGCTGACCGCCATCGTGCTCGTCTTCGTCGACACCATGAAGGAGCTGCCGGCGACCCTGGTCCTGCGCCCCTTCAATTTCCAGACACTCGCGACCTATGTCTACCAGTACGCCTCGGACGAACTGCTGGAACAATGCGCGCTCGCGGCCCTCGCCATCGTTGCCGCGGGTATCCTGCCGGTGATAGTCCTGAGCCGCGCGATCTCCGCTTCCCGGCCCGGACATCGCCAATCCGTCTGAGGCCGGCTCCGAAAGACGCAGCATGTCTGCCGAGAGTGCCGCCGCACCGGACCGCCGGATTCTGTTCCTTCGCCTCTCCGGTTTCTATGGCGCCTTCTTCCTGATCTTCGGCGTGCTGATGCCGTTCTGGCCGGTCTGGCTCGACCATCGCGGGCTCAGCGCAATCGAGATCGCCTCGATTATGGCGGCGGTCTTCTGGGTCAAGATGGTCGCGCATCCACTTGTCGCGCATATCGCCGACCGGCGCGGCGCCGGACGCAGGCTCTGCATCGTGCTCGCTCTCGTAGCCCTCGCGGCCTGCCTCGCCATGAACGGCGCCGCCGGATTCTGGCCGATCGCGCTTCTCGCGGGACTCTTCTACGCAACGCATAATCCGATCCTGCCGGTGATGGAGAACATCACCCTGCGCACGATCCGCGACACCGGCCTCGATTACGGACGCATCCGGCTCTGGGGCTCCATCAGCTTCATTCTCGGCACCACGGCGACGGGAGCCTTCCTGACAGGACGCGACCCTGACTGGGTGATCTGGATCGCAAGCGGCTCGGTCGCGCTCATGCTGCTCTCCTGCATCGCCATGCCGGAAGCACCGCGCACGGCCAGCGTAGCGCGCGCAAACCCGCTCGGTCTGCTCGCCCGGCCGGATTTCCTGCTCTTTGTCGCGACGGCCGGACTGCTTCAGATCAGCCACGCGGTCTATTACGCCTTCGGCTCGATCTCCTGGCGCGCGGCCGGACTCGACGAGAGCACGATCGGAATGCTCTGGGGAGTCGGCGTGGTGGCGGAGGTCCTGCTCTTCGCAGTCGCCGGCCGTTTCGTCCACCGCGTCGGGCCGCTCGGCTATCTTGCGATCGCGGCCGTCGGCGGGATCCTGCGCTGGCCGCTGACCCCGCTCACCAACGACCCGGTTCTGCTGGTCCCGCTGCAATGCCTGCACGCTTTGACTTTCGGGGCGGCCCATCTTGGCGCGATGGCCTATCTCGCACGGAACATCCCGGATAATGTGGGCGCCACCGGCCAGAGCCTCTATTACGCTCTCACCGGCGGAGTCCTGATGGGCGCGATGATGCCGCTCGCCGGGACGCTCTACGAGAGTTTCGGGCCTGCGGCATACAATGCGATGGGGCTGTGTTCGCTCCTCGCCCTGCCCGGTCTGTTCATCCTGAAGCGAAAGGCGCCAGCCCGCAGCTAGCCGTCACTCCGCATCCGGGTCCTTATTGACCAGCGACGCATGCGGATCGCCTTCGGGCAGGATCTGCCTGATGTAGTCACGGGTTTTCCATTCCGGCGGCGGCGGCGTGCCTTCGCCTTCCCTCGGCACGTGCGGCGACGGCTCGCGATCGGCCAGATTCGGCGTGTAGCGCGGACAGTTCGGATAGATCTCGCATTCGATGCGGAGGACCATCTTGGCCCCGTAATGCCGGTCGAGTGCTTCCCTGTCGGTCAGGACCTCCGCCTTGCCGTTGACGCGGATACGCCGGCTCTTTCCGTCAAAAGCCACGAAGAGCAGCCCGACATTCGGGTTCTTCGCAATGTTCCCGACCGTGCGGTACATCGAGTTCCCGTCATATTCGGGATATTCGAGGATGTTGGGCCCGACAATTTTGACGAAACCCGGATCACCCGATTTGATGTTGCAGTCGACATAGTCCTCGAAGGTCGAGGCGATGAAGAAGAACGGCGCCGCCTCAATGAACGCGATCTCGTCCTCCCAGAACGCATAGTGCTTTCGGTTCTTCTCGATCGCTTCCGCCGTACGCCGGCCGTCGAAGCGGTCCTGCCAGTCGCGCATGCCTTCGTGAAAGAAGGCGCGGTCTTCGAAAACATTCATTGAATTGCCTGCACGTGTCGTCAGCCCGAACGTGCATCAAACACCGAATGGCCGGCTCAGGCTAGGCGGCTTCCTGCCGTGGAACCAGCGCGGCCGCCTCCCGGATCACCTCCGGGCGGGCGCCGTCGAGATGGGCGTTCTCCGAGAGATGCCGCCGCCAGGCGCGGGCACCGGCGCGGCCCTGGAAAAGGCCGAGCATGTGCCGGGTGATGCTTTTCAGCGGCACGCCTTCCGCCATCCGGGCGCCGGCATAGTCCACCATCGCCTCTGCGACCTCCCACGGATCCGTAGGCGCACCGGTCTCGCCATAAAAGCGGCGGTCGACATCGGCGAGGATCCAGGGCGTCTGATAGGCCGCGCGCCCGATCATCACGCCATCGACATGGGCAAACTGGCGCTCCGCCTCGTCAAGGCTCAGGATGCCGCCATTGATCGAAACCGTGAGGTCTGGCCGCGCCTGTTTCATCGCATGGACCAGCGGATAGTCGAGCGGCGGGACGTCCCGGTTCTCCTTCGGGCTGAGGCCCTGCAGCCACGCCTTGCGGGCATGGATGATGATATGCCGGCATCCGGCATCGCTGACCCGGCGGATGAAGTCCGGCAGGACCTCCTCCGGCACCTGATCGTCGACCCCGATGCGCGACTTGACCGTGACCGGGATGGAGACCGCCGCGCTCATCGCCGCGACGCAGCGCGCGACGAGATCCGGCTCGCGCATCAGGCAAGCGCCGAAACTGCCGGACTGCACCCGGTCGCTCGGACAGCCGACATTGATGTTGACCTCGTCATAGCCTGAGGCCTCGGCCATGCGGGCGCATTCGGCCATCGCCTCCGGCTCGCTGCCGCCAAGCTGCAGGACCACCGGATGCTCGGTATCGTCGTAACGCAGGAAGCGAGCGGTATCGCCGTGCAGCAGCGCGCCGGTCGTCACCATCTCGGTATAGAGCACCGCCCGCCGGCTGATCAGCCGCAGGAAATAGCGGTCATGCCGGTCGGTCCAGTCCATCATCGGCGCGACGGATATACGGTGCATCTGGTCGTTCTGCATCTCTTCCACGGAGGCGGCGTCAAGTCTCTCGATCGGGCGGCACCCCGCCCGACGCGGCGCCTTCTTTAGCATCTTCGCCCACTTCTCGCACCCCGTAGCTGCGGACGCTTCGCTGGTGGAGCAGCGCGGAGCCTCGAGGCTACTCGAAAACCAGTTGACAGTGCCCCGGAGGCGAAAATAGCATGCCACACAAACTAATATATTAGATGATTTAACATCTTAATAATCCACAGGGAGGATCAAATGACCTTTTCAAGGAAACTGCTCGGACTCTGCGCGGCCGCCGCCATCTGCGTCGGTACCGCCATGCCCGCATTCGCGGCCACGACCCTTCGCATCGGTACCGTTCTCGCGCCGGACGATCCGATGGGCCGGGGGCTCGAAAAGTTCAAATCCGAGGTGGAGGCCGCAACCAAGGGCGAAGTCCAGGTGCAGGTCTTCCACAGCTCGCAGCTCGGCGACACCACCGAGATGATCGATCAGGCCCGGGCGGGCGCCAATGTCGGCACCGTGACCGACGTGGCGCGGCTCTCCAGCTTCGTGCCGTCTCTCGCCATCATGTCGGCGCCGTTCCTCTTCGACACTTACGACCAGGCGGACAAGTTCGCGCTGTCGGAGGAATATCTCGCCTGGGGCGACACGCTGAAGGAGAAGTCCGGCCTCGTGATGCTGGCCTCCAACTGGTACCAGGGCCCGCGCCACGCGCTGACCCAGAAGCCGATCTCGGGACCGGCGGACCTCAAGGGCGTGCGCATGCGCACCATCGGGGCGCCGATCTGGATCGAGACCATCCGCGCCATGGGTGCCGAGCCGACCCCGATCGCCTGGGGCGAGGTCTATTCCGCTCTGCAGATGGGCGTGATCGATGCCGCCGAGGCGCAGCCGACGGCGATCAAGGGCGCCAAGCTCTATGAAGTCATCAAGCATGTCACCAAGACCGGCCACATCCAGCTCGTGACCGCGCTCGTGGTGTCCGCCGAGGCCTGGGACCAGATCTCGCCGGAAAACCAGAAGATCGTTCGCGATCTCGCCGTGGAGAACGGCCGCTACGCCTCGCAGCTCACCATCGATCTCGGCGAGAAGGCGCTGGCCGACGTCGCCGCGAGCGGCGTCACGATCTCGGAAACCGATCTCGCGCCCTACAAGACAGCGGTCGCGGGCGTCTACGAGCTACTCAACCTCAACAAGGAAGTCGCGATCGTGAACAAGGTTCTCGGACGCTAAGTCATAGGTTCGCGCGGCGCAGGCTGAAACAAAAGGCGGCCCCATGTTGAGACGAATTGAATATGCCTGCGCCGCGCTGCTGCTGGTCGCCGTGGTGCTTCTGGTCGGCATCGCCTCCGTCGCCCGGGCGACGGGATCGCCGATCATCTGGTCGATCGAGGTGGCGCAGCTGCTGTTCCTCTGGCTCTGCATCCTCTCGATCGATCTCGCCCTGCAGCACGACCGACATTTCGGCATCGGTTTGCTGCTCGACAATGTGCCGCCGGGTGCCCGGAGAGTGATCGAGGTCCTCAATCTCCTGGTGATGATCGGACTGTTCGGCTACCTGATCCGCTTCGCCTGGAAGAACACCATCCTGATGCATCCGCGGCTCGACGGCGCGCTGCAGATCCCCGGCTCCTACTTTCACGCCAGCATGGTGGTGGGTTTCGCGCTGATGATGCGCACGCTCGCCACACAGCTTCTCCAACGTGTCCGAAGCAAGGCCTGACCTCCGATGCTGACCCTCATTGCGGCGCTCTTCCTTCTCTTCCTGCTGAGCGGACTGCCGGTCGCCTTCGCGCTGGCGCTCGCCGCTTTTCCGGTCTTCGTCCTGACCGGCACGATGCCGCCGACGGTCGCGATCCAGAAGATGGTGACCGCGACGCAGAGCTTTCCGCTCCTCGCCGTGCCGTTCTTCATCTTCGCCGGCAACCTGATGAACTCGACCGGCATCACAGAGCGGCTGATCACCTTCGCGCGCCTCCTGACCGGCTGGCTTGCCGGCGGTCTCGGCCAGGTCTCGATCGTCCTCAGCCTGATGATGGGCGGGATTTCCGGCTCCGCCGTCGCCGACGCCTCGATGGAAGCGCGTCTGCTCGGCCCGAGCATGATTTCCAAGGGCGGCTATTCAAGAGCCGCGACCGCCGCGGTGCTTGCCTTCGGCTCCATCATTACGGCGACAATCCCGCCCAGCATAGGGCTGATCCTCTTCGGCTTCATCAACGAGGTCTCGATCGGGCGCCTGTTCCTCGCAGGCGTAGTGCCCGGCATCCTGCTGACCGCAACGCTGATGCTGACCGCCTGGATCGTTGCCCGGCGGAACGGCTATGCCGCGGACATGAAGGAACTGCCGACGACGGCACGGCTCTGGGCGAGTTTCAAGGAAAGCGTCTGGGCCCTCGCCTTCCCGGTGATTCTGATCGTCGGCTTCCGCTTTGGCTTCTTCACCGCCACGGAGGCCGGCGCCTTTCTGGTGTTCTACGCTCTTTTCGTCGGGACCGTGATCTACCGGGAACTCACGCTGGCGAAACTCTACGAGGCGATCCGGAGCACGGTGACAGATCTCGGCATGGTCATGCTGCTCATCATGATGGCCGCGGTGCTCGGATACGCGGTCACGCTCGAGCAGGGGCCGCAACAGATCGCGGCGATGGTCACCACGGTCACCTCGGAACCGTTCTTCATCCTCGCCCTCGTGCTCCTGCTGCTGCTGGTCAGCGGCATGTTTCTCGAGGGCGCGGCGAACATCCTGCTGGTCACGCCGATCGTGCTGCCGGTGCTGGTGCAGGCAGGGTTCGACCCGGTCCATATGGGCATCCTCATGGTCACGCTGATCAATATCGGCGGCCTGACCCCGCCGGTCGGCGTCATCATGTTCACGGTTTGCGGTATTCTCGACGTGAAGACCGGCGCCTTCACGAAAGCGTCGGCGCCCTATTTCCTGGCTCTCTTCGTTTTCCTGCTGATGCTGGTCGCTTTCCCGGCGCTTTCGCTTTTCATGCCGGGACGGCTTATGTAGGTCTCTGGAGTGCGCTTGAACGAGGTAATTGCATGAACTTCGGTTCCCTGTCCGAAGCCCTGATCAAGGCGTCAGACGACCTGACGGCCCCGAGCCAGCAAGGCACGGCCGCCGCGCGGGTCTATGCGCGGCTCCGGGCCCGCATCATCTCGCTCGAGCTGCTGCCGGACACGGTCCTCTCGCGTGCCGAGATCGCCAGAGAGCATCAGGTCAGCCAGTCCCCGGTTCGCGAGGCGATCCTGAAGCTGGAGCAGGAAGGGCTGGTCGTCTCCTATCCCCAGTCCAAGACGCTGGTGACCCGGATTGACACGGAGCAGGCGCGCGAGACCCAGTTCCTTCGCATCAGCGTCGAGATCGAAGTCGCGAAGACCCTCGCCAAGGCAGGCAACCCGGATCTGCTGCTGCCGACCATCCGGGTCCTCAAGATGCAGAAGATGGCGGGCGAGGATCACGACATTCCGGAATTCACCGCGCTCGACCGGCTGTTCCATCTCTCGCTCTTCCAGGCGGCGGGCGTCGCCTCGCTCTGGCATTTGATCTCCGGACGCTCCGGCCATATCGACCGGCTCAGGACCCTCAACCTGCCGGATCCGGGCAAGATGGCACAGGTCCTCGACCTGCATGAGCGTATCCTTGCGGCGATCACCGCCGGCGATATCGACGAGGTCGAACTGCAGGTCCGCGAGCACCTGTCCGGAACCATGGCCTCGATCCCCGCAATCATCGAGGCGCATCCGGATCATTTCGAAAAACGGGACTGACTTTTCCTCGGCGGCCGCCAGCGGAAACAATCCTTTCACCTGACGGCACTGGTTTTCTCATCCGGGAGGCTCACCTGACTCTGCGAACACTTGGAAGACGCAAGCGGAGACGAGAATGAGCTGGAGCCCCTGCCCCGACCCGGTCCTTGGCGACGAGGCCGCCTGCGACGCCATCGAGACCGTCATCGTGCCGCGCGCGGTCGATCTCGGCGAGATGGAAGTTCGCCGCGCACTGCCGAGCGTGAAGCGGCAGATGGTTGGCCCGTTCATCTTCTTCGACCAGATGGGCCCGGCGGAGTTCCTGACCGACGAGGGCATCGACGTGCGCCCGCACCCGCATATCAATCTCGCCACCGTAACCTATCTTCTGGAAGGCGAGATCCTGCACCGGGACAGCCTCGGGACCGAACAGGCGATCCGTCCCGGCGCGGTGAACTGGATGAAGGCCGGGACCGGTATCGTTCATTCCGAACGCACCTCCGAAGACCTGCGGAAAACCGGCCAGCGCCTGTTCGGCTTGCAGACCTGGGTCGCGCTTCCGGAAGCGGAGGAGGAAACGCCGCCGGATTTCCTGCACTACGCCGAGAGCGAGATTCCCTCCATCACCGACGGCAAGCTCTCCATGCACCTGATCGCCGGTTCGCTTCACGGTGTCAGCTCGCCGCTCCGGACCGCGTCGGAAACCCTCTATGCCGACATCAAACTCGGCGGCGGCGGCGCCTACCAGGTGGAAGCGAGCCACGAGGAGCGCGCGCTCTATGTGCTCACCGGCGAGATCGAGGTCGACGGCGACCGGCACGGGCCGGGCACATTGCTGATTCTCCACCCCGGCATCCCCGCCGCGGTGCGCGCCGCATCCGACAGCCGTTTCATGTTGTTCGGCGGCGAGCCGATGGAAGGGCCGCGCTATATCTGGTGGAACTTCGTCTCCTCCCGGCTGGAGCGGATCGAGCAGGCCAAGGAGGAATGGCGCCGCGGCCGATTCGAAACCGTACCGGGAGACGAGGAAGAATTCATTCCTCTGCCGGAGGGCAAAGGGCGGCCGCGCAGAGCCGTTGGCGGGCGGGATTTCGACTGAGCGACAGACCGCAATAGTTGCAGGCCTCCAGGTACCGGACTAGCCTTCGCGAAATCTCGACCGGGGGTCCCATGCCTGCTCTCAAGCGCTTCACCGCGCTGCTGCTCTGCGCTCTCTTGAGCGCCTGCGCGATCTCAACCCAAAGCACCTTCAAAGGCGGCCCCGCTCCCGGCAAGGCCATCGTGATCGTCGGCGGTGCGTTCCTGGTTCCCAATTTCGGACCGGCCGGCCGAGGCGACAAGATCGAGGTTGTGTCCCTTCCGCTGCGCGTCCCCGCCGTCCTCTCCGAAGCGTCCGCATCTTTCAGGCGTTACGACCCGGCGACCGGCGAGGATCTGGACAAACTCATCCTTGAAGATCCCTCGCCCGAGCTGATTCCGGTTCCGCTCAGCAAGCCGAACACACTTCTCAGCCTACCCGATCCGGAAGAACGCTTCGGAGCCACGAATTACGCCATCGTCGAAGTGACGCCGGGCGACTGGTTCCTGGATCGCCAGATCGTCCGCTCGATCAACCGCACCACGATCGTCCGGTCGGTCAAGGAGGACAAGCTGCGCGAGGGCGTTCCGGTGTTTCACGTCGAAGCGGGCGAGGTTCTATATGTCGGCGACGTGGTGCTCGCTTCCGGGCAATATCTGAGAGACCTCGATACGCAGAAATACAGCCGGATCCGCGCGAACAGCTGGAACCTCGGGATTGCGGGGAACGTCGAGGCGATGAAAGCGAGTGTCGCCGAGAGGATCGACACAAACCTGATCCGCTATCGCCCGATGACGCAATTCGGCGGCTGACGGACGGGTCAGCTGACCGAGAAGCGCTTCAGGAAATCCGGATCCGGCTCGACGCCGAGCCCCGGTCCGCCCGGAAGCGCGACCGTACCGCCGCTTTCCTTGACCTGCTCGCCGACGCGGAGCGGTTCGGTCAGCAGTTCCTCGCGGAAGCGGTTCGGCGTGGTGTCGTATTCCAGCATCGGCTGCACCGGATGCGCGCCGCCCGGAAGGTCCGGGAGCGCGGCCAGCAGATGCATGTTGGTCGCGACCGCCACCGCAGAGCCCCAGACATGGTTCACGATGGGCAGGAAATGCGCCTCGGCGAGCGCCCGGACCTTCAGATATTCGGTGATTCCGCCGAGCCCGCAGACCTCCGGCTGCAGCACGTCGACGCAGCGCTCGCGGATCAGGTCGCGGAAGCCCCAGCGCGTGAACTCGCCCTCCCCGCCGGCGATCGGCATGTCGAGCGCGGTGCAGAGATCGCGGTAACCCTGCTTGTCTTCTGGCGCCACCGGCTCCTCGAACCAGGCCACGCCTAGCCGCTCCAGCTCGCGCCCGAGCGGGATAGCCTCGCGCGCCGTGTAGGCATGGTTGGCGTCGACCATCAGCCCGGTATCGTCGCCAATCGCGTTGCGGACCGTCTCGACCAGCTCGATATCCGTCTTCGGATCGATGCCGATCTTCATTTTCATTGCCTTGTAGCCGGCATCCCGGATCGCTTGGCTGTCGGCGGCGAAGCGCTCCTTCAGGTCCGGCACCCGCTGCAGCATCATGCCGTAGCCATAGACCGGGATGCGCTCCCGGAAGGCGCCGCCGAGCAGGCGGTAGAGCGGCACGCCGTGGACCTTTCCGGCAAGGTCCCAGAGCGCGATATCGACGCCGGAGAGCGCCTGCAGCGGCATACCCTTCTGGCCGTGGTCGCGCAGCAGATTGTAGACCTTGTGCCAGATCACCTCGCGGGCCAGAGGGTCCATGCCGAGCACCATCGGCTGGATCACCCGCTCGACGATCGCCTTGTTGGCGAAAGCGATGTCGCCGCCGCCGAAACACTCGCCCCAGCCGGTGAGCCCCTCGTCGGTCGAGATCTCGACCAGGTGGGCCGTCCGCTTCAGGTAATATTGCTGGGAATAGCCGAGTTCTTCTTCGAGATCGTATTGCAGCACATGGCTGCGGATTGCGGTGATCTTCATATGCGGCGTTCCCTCCACTGTCCGGCCGGGAGGTCTTGCCGCCTCCCTGACAGGCCGAGGTTAGTCCGTTCCGCGGGGAAATTAAATCCGCCTCCCTACCCCGCCCGCGCCGCCCGCGCACTGCGCCGGGTTGCCAGCAACAGGTTGGTTTCCGAATTGGCGATGCCCTCGATCAACCTGATCCGGCGCAGCACGTCATCGAAATCCGTCAGCGTCTCGGCGCCGATCTCTGCGATCAGATCCCACCGTCCGTTGGTCGAATGGATCGCGCCGACAGCTCCAATGCCCGTCAGCTGGCGCACAACGTTTTCCGTCCCGCGCCCCTCGATCTCGATCAGCATGATCCCGCGCACCGGCAGTTCCTGCGCATCGCCCCGCAGCACGACGGTATAGCCAAGGATATGCCCGTCACGCTCCAGCCGCTCGAGGCGGCTGCGCACCGTCGCGCGGGAGACCTCGAGTACAGCGGCGAGCTCCGAGATCCCGGCGCGGCCGTCCCGCCGGAGTGCGGCGATGAGTTTCTCGTCGATCGCGTCCATTGATCAAAACGTCACTTTTGCTTCTCGTTTTGATCATATAATCTACCATTTTGCGCGAATTGCTATCTTTTTTGCGCCATCGCCTTGCCCGCATAGTTCGACAGGTTTGTCGGCGGGCGCGTTCTGATCGACAGAGTGGAGCAGTCAATGATCGATCCCCGTTCTTGTGTTCTCGTCGGCGCCCCCGTGCAGATCGGGGCCGGTCAGCCAGGCTGCCTCATGGGGCCGGACGCCTTCCGCACCGCCGGGCTCGGCCGGGCACTGCAGAGTCTCGGCCATACGGTCGAGGATCTCGGGAATTGCGCCGCCGCACCGCTGCCGGAGCTGACGCATCCGAACAGGGCGATCAAGAACCTGACGGAAACCGCCGGCTGGGTGCAGTCGCTGACCGAAGCCGCCTACGAGGCCAAGCAGGGCGGCCGCACGCCGATCTTCCTCGGCGGCGACCACGCGCTCGCGGCGGGCACGCTTCCCGGCATCGCCAAGGCGGTGCGCGAGGAGGGACGCGAGCTGTTCCTCCTCTGGCTCGACGCCCATACCGACTTTCACAGCCTCGACAGCACCGAGAGCGGCAACCTGCACGGCGTGCCGGCCGCCTATTTCACCGGCCGCGAAGGGTTTGACGGCTACTTCCCGCCGCTGGAGGTGTCGGTGAAACCGGAAAACATCACCATGATGGGCATCCGCTCGGTCGATCCGGCGGAACATCACGCCCTGCTCGACAGTCCGATCGAAGTACTCGACATGCGCGCGATCGACGAGAGCGGCGTCAGCGTCCTGCTGAACGACTTCCTCGGCCGTGTCGAGGCGGCGGACGGGGTCATCCATGTCAGCCTCGATGTCGACTTCCTCGACCCTGAGATCGCGCCGGCGGTCGGCACCACCGTTCCGGGCGGCGCCACCTTCCGCGAAGCCCACCTGATCATGGAGAAGCTCAACGATTGCGGCCGCGTCTGCTCGCTCGACCTCGTGGAGCTGAACCCTTTTCTCGACGAGCGCGGCAAGACCGCCCGTCTCATGGTCGACCTGACCGCGAGCCTCTTCGGCCGCAAGGTCATGGACCGGCCGACCAGACCTTTCTGAGACAACTAACCCACGGAGACCATCATGGGCCACGCCGCCGCAGACCTCATCGCCACGGAACAACTCCTCGGTGCGCATAACTACAAGCCGCTCGATGTTGTGCTGACGCGCGGCGAGGGCGTGCATGTCTGGGACGTGGACGGCAAGCAGTATCTCGACTGCCTCTCGGCCTATTCCGCCGTCAACCAGGGCCACTGCCACCCGAAGATCTTCGAGGCGATGGTGACCCAGGCGAAGAAGCTGACCCTCACCTCCCGAGCCTTCCACAACGACCAGCTCGCCGGCTTTTACGAGGACATCGCGAAACTCACCGGCAGCCACAAGGTGCTGCCGATGAACTCGGGCGCCGAGGCGGTCGAGTCCGCGATCAAGGCGGTGCGCAAATGGGGTTACGAGCAGAAGGGCGTGGCCGAGAACCAGGCCGAGGTCATCGTCTTCAGCAACAACTTCCACGGCCGCACCATCGGCGTCGTCGGCTTCTCAACCGACCCCGTCGCGCGCGGCAATTTCGGCCCCTTCGCGCCCGGCTTCCGGGTGGTGAAGTTCGGCGATATCGAGGCCTTTGAGAAGGCCATCACGGCGAACACCGTCGCGGCGCTGATCGAGCCGATCCAGGGCGAGGCCGGCGTGATCATCCCGCCCGCCGGCTATTTCACGCGGATGCGGGAACTCTGCACCGCCAACAACATCACTCTCATCCTCGACGAGATCCAGACCGGTCTCGGTCGCACCGGCAAGCTGCTGGCCGAAGAGCATGAAGGCATCGAGGCGGACGTCACGCTGGTCGGCAAGGCGCTCTCCGGCGGCTTCTACCCGGTCTCCGCCGTGCTTTCGAACTCCAACGTGCTCGGCGTGCTGCAGCCGGGCCAGCACGGCTCGACCTTCGGCGGCAACCCGCTCGCCTGCGCCATCGCGCGGGCCGCGCTCGACGTGCTGGTGAACGAGGGCATGATCGAGAACTCCGCCGAACAGGGCGCCTATTTCAAGAAGGAGCTCGAGGGCATCCGTTCCAACGCCGTGAAGGAAGTGCGCGGGCGCGGCCTGATGCTCGCGGTCGAGCTCGAGCCGGAGGCGGGCGGCGCCCGGAAATACTGCGACGCCCTGAAGGAGCGCGGCATCCTCGCAAAGGATACCCACGAGCATTCGATCCGCATCGCCCCGCCGCTGGTCATCACCCGCGAGCAGGTCGACTGGGCGCTGGAACGCTTCAGCGACGTGCTGACCAACGTCCACTGACGGGGATGCCAGGCTAGCTCCGGGCGAGCGCCTGAAGGCCGAAAAGGCCGGGTTCCGGATGGGTGATGCGGTAGACGGCGACGTTTTCCAGGTAGGCGCTCATCCGGCCCTTCGCGTTGAAGGCGGCACGGAAGAGGTCCGTGCGGAACCGGTCGCCGAGATTTTGCAGTACGCCGCCGGCGAGATAGACGCCGCCGCGGGCACCGGCGGTCAGGGCGGCGTTGCCCGCCACGGTCCCCAGAAAGCCCGAGAACCGCTCCACCGCCTCCCGGGCCGCCGGGCACCCTTCCCTGTCGAGACGCTCGACCACTTCCTCGCCGCGCGCGGGCTCGATTTCCAGTCCGTCGCGTTCGGCAATGGCGGAGAAAAGGTTCACGAGGCCCGGCCCGGACAGCACGTCCTCGGCGGAGACATGACCGAGACGCCGCGCCAGGCGGGCAATCAGGTCCGCCTCCTCTTCGCTTAAGGCGGCGAGGGTGACATGCCCGCCCTCTCCTTCGAGAATGCGCCAGGATTCGCCTGCGGGCACCGTGATGCCGACCCCGAGCCCGGTTCCGGGCCCCAGCACCAGCTTCGGCATGCGCGCCACCTCGACACCGGTCTGCACGGTATCGAGATGCCCGTTGGCGAAATGCGGCAGCGCCGCCGCCACCGCCGCGAAATCGTTCATCAATCCGAAACGGGACCAGCCGTAGCGTTCGCGCACGGCATCGCGGGAGAACTGCCAAGGACAGTTGGTAAGCCGGATCCGGTCGCCCGAGACCGGCCCGGCGACCGCGACGATCGCGCTGCGGGGCCGCTCGACCCCTGATATCCCTTCGAGATAGAGATCGAGCGCGGCTTCGAAACCCGCATGGTCCGCCGTCTTGAAAACCCGCTCGCTCCTGAACCCGGCACCATCCGTCAGCGCCAGACGCAGGTTGGTGCCGCCGAGGTCCCCGATCAAAGTCCACACACTCATTCGCCGCCCGTCTCTTCGCATTCCTGCCGCGCACGAAGCCTAGCATGCTGGAACCGGCACGCGAGCCCGCAGGGTTGAAACCTCACGCGATCTCCGGATCCGCTGACGGAGGCGTGACTTCACAGCGGGCGGCAGATCGGGCATATGCGACATCAGGCGAACACGGGAAAATGCTGATGGAAAGTATCTACTACGTCCTCTCCTGGGCCTGTCACCGGCGCTGCAAACATTGCTACGAGGAGCGCTTCCGGCCCTATGTGCGCGACGAGCTCAAGGCGGTCGTCAGCGCGGCGGAAGAGAATTTCCCGAAGATCATCGCCAATCTACCGGAACGCCTGACCTATCTCGACCTTGAGCAGCCGGACGATTCCGCCCCGGGCCGTTATGTCGAACGGACCAGCCGGGTGATCGTCTCCGGCGGCGAGGTCCTCTTGGACCCGGTGCGCGAGAGGATCCTCTATCCAGCGCTGGAACAGATCCGCGACAAGTACCGGGCGCAGGGCGGAGTGAAACTGGTGGTACAGACCACCGGTGACCTGCTGACCGAAAAGATCATCGAGGAGCTGCTGGAACGCGGGATATACATGATCTCCGTCGCGGGCATGGACGATTTCCATGTCGGCATGGAGGGCGAGAAACGCGTCCCGCTGCAGGAGCAGCTGACCCGCTGGTTCGAGGCTGCCGGCATGCGCCCCTTCCTGCACGATCCGAAAGTCCGTGCCTGGGACGATGACGGCCCCAACTTCTCCTTCTTCGGCGCGACCGAGGATGCCTGGATCGGCAAGATCTGGCCGCGCGGCCGGGCCTGGTCGAACGGTCTCTCCCGCGCCACCATCTCGGACAATTTCTGCAACGCCTGGTCCGGCGGCCTCAATTTCCTGAACCGGCGCTACTCCGGCTCCGAGGTTTCCATCGATCCCAACGGCGACGTCTTCCCCTGCTGCCTGAAGACCAAGGCCCCGCTCGGCACCCTGACCGAGGAACGGCTGGAGGACATCATCGACAGCCTGGTCGGCCATCCGGCCTTCGAGGCGATCTCGATGGGCCATCCGGAGCGCATGGGGATCGCTCACGGTTGGGATGTCGAAACGTTCCTCAAGAAATCCGAAACAGTGACGGTCGACGGCCGCCCCTACCGGAATCTCTGCATCGGCTGCGACCGCTTCCATACCGAAGTGCTCGCCGGCGTGCTCGAGGAAGCACGGTTGAAGAGGCTTTCGCTCAAGAGTCAGGACGCAGCCGACTAGGCCTTCTTATCTGTCCCGCGGACCGCTGGTCGCCAGCATCACCGAATAGACGCTCGACGTCGCGGTGATGAACAGCCGGTTCCGTTTCGGGCCGCCGAAACAAAGGTTCGAAACCCGCTCCGGGATGAAGATCTTCCCGATCAGGGTGCCGTCGGGATGAATGCAGTGCACGCCATCAGCGGCGCTGGTCCAGATCCGGCCCTTGTTGTCGAAGCGGAAGCCATCGAAGAAGCCGTTCTCACACTCCGCGAACACGTCACCGCCCGTCAGTTTGTTGTCTGCCGTGACATCGAACACGCGGATATGTTTCGGCCCGTCCGGATAGCGCGACGCACCGCTGTCCACGATGTAGAGCTTCGACTCGTCCAGCGAGAAAGCGAGACCGTTCGGACAGGTGAAATCGTCGGTGACCTGTGTGATCGCACCCGTGCTGCCGTCGATCCGGTAGACATGCTGGCCGCCGATCTCCTCCTCGCCTTCGAACCCCTCATAGTCGGACTCGATACCGTAGGCCGGGTCGGTGAACCAGATCGAGCCGTCCGACTTCACCACCACATCGTTCGGACTGTTGAACCGCTTGCCCTCGAAGCGGTCGGCGAGAGTTTCGATGGTGCCGTCATGGTTCGTCCGGGTGACGCTGCGGCTGCCATGCTCGCAGCAGATCTGCCTTCCCTCGCGGTCGAGGATACTGCCGTTCACATTGGCGCCCTCACCGGCCCGGAACACGCCAACCGCGCCTGAACATTCATCCCAGCGCAGCCGCCGGTCGTTCGGAATGTCGCTCCAGATCAGGGATTTGTAGGCGGGGACATAGACCGGCCCCTCGGTCCATTTCCCGCCGGTCCAGATCCGTTCGACCGTCTCGATGATCTTGACGCTTCGCCGGAAACGTTCGTCCCGGATCTCATAGTCGCTCGCAGCCATGTCCCATCCCCCCGAATGAAATTTGCGGCCATTCTTGCGCAACCCCGACGCGAGGTCTTCCCATTTTCGATCCAAGTCGGCAGGCTCCCTCTCAACAAACGGGAACAGAGGGGGAAACGATGGAACAGCGCTACGACGCCAAGGCCCTGGCGGACTTCGCCACCAGCCTTTTCGAGGCCGCCGGGCTGGACCGGGACAAGGCGGAGACGATCGGTCCGCTGCTGGTCGAGGCCGATCTCATGGGGCACACGACCCACGGCCTGCAGCTCTGCGCGCCCTACCTGAAAGCCCTCGAAGACGGAACGATGGAGAAGCAGGGCGGACCCGAGGTACTGAGCGACCGCGGCGCCGTCGTCACCTGGGACGGCCGCCGCCTGCCCGGTGTCTGGCTGACCGCGCGGGCCGTCGATCTCGGTGTCGAGCGGGCGAAACTCTACGGCACCGCCAGCATCGCGATCCGGCGGAGCCATCACATCGCCTGCCTCGCGGTCTTCCTCGAACACGCCACCCGGCAGGGCTGCATGGTGCAGATCACCTCCTCCGACCCCGCGGTTGCCAGCGTCGCGCCCTATGGCGGCACGGAACCGGTCTTCACCCCCGACCCGATCGCCGTCGGCATCCCGACAGGGGGCGACCCGATCCTGATCGATACCAGCGCCTCGATCACGACCAACGGTCTCACGGGACGGCTGCACGGCGAGGGCAAGAAACTTCCCGGGAAATGGGTTCAGGATGCGGACGGCACCGCGAGCGACGATCCGGCGGTGCTGTTCAGCGATCCCCCCGGCACCATCCTGCCGATCGGCGGAAAGGAATACGGGCACAAGGGCTACGGCCTCGCCCTTATGATCGAAGCGCTGACGCAAGGTCTTGCAGGTCATGGCCGGGCGGACCCCGCCGAGGGCTGGGGCGCCGGCGTCCACATCCAGATCAGCGATCCGACGGCCTTTTCCGGCCGCGACGCCTTCAACCGGCAGATCGATCACATCGTCAAACGCTGCCATGAAAACAAACCGGTCGCAGGCGGCGCGCCCGTACGCTTGCCCGGCCAAAACGCGCTCGCCAAACGCAAGAACGCGACGGCTTCGGGGGTCGATCTTTATCCCGGAATCATGGACGCGCTGAAACCCTGGGCGGCGAAATACGGACTGGTGCCGCCCGAGTCACTTTGAAGCGGCACACAACGTGATATCCAATTGATAAATAACAATATATTGGACAAATACACATAAAAAATATCTTTTTATTGCAGTGCAATATTTCCTGGATGCGACGGCTTCAATTCCTTGCCAACAGGATGTCAGCCTGCAATGCTTCGCGCTCCAATCGGTCCGGACGTCCCGTCCGACTTGGCGGAACGGCATCGGCAGATGCCTCTGCTGCGCAAAAAACCGTTCAATGAGCAGGAGTGGACATGAAAAGATTACTTGCTGCGTCAGCGTTAGCTTCGCTGGCGGTCGTCTCCGCAATCCCGGCGGCCCTCGCCGGCAAGGCGGACGACACCCTCAATATCGTCTGGGAACGCGAGCTGGAGAACGTTGATTTCTATTTCAACACCGCTCGCGAAGGCATCATTTTCTCCCGGTTGACCTGGGATGGCCTGCTGTATCGCGACCCGAAGACGATGGATTACGTCCCGCTGATCGCGAAGTCCTACAAGTGGGTCGACGACGTCACGCTCGAGTTCGAGCTTCGCGAAGGCCTGACCTTCCACAATGGCGAGGAACTCGACGCCGACGACGTGGTCTACACCTACAACTGGGTCTCCGACCCGGCGAACGGGATGAAGACCCCGAGCAACGTCAACTGGATCAAGACCGCCGAGAAGGTCGACAAGTACAAGGTGCTGGTGCACCTGAAGGAACCCTTCCCGGCTGCGCTCGAATTCGTCTCCGGCACCCTGCCGATCTACCCGAAGGACTATTATTCGGAAGTCGGTCCGGACGGCATGGGCCTGAAGCCGGTCGGTTCCGGCCCCTACAAGGTCCTCGAAGTCGAGCCGGGCAAGAAGGTCGTCTGGGAAAAGTTCGACGGCTACATGAAGGGCGGCCCCAAGGGGACGCCGACGATCGGCAAGATCATTCAGCGCACCATTCCGGAGCGCAACACCCAGATCGCCGAACTGCTCGCCGGCCGCGCCGACTGGATGTGGCGAGTGCCTGCCGACCAGGCCGATCGCCTGCAGTCCTCCGGCAAGGTGCAGGTCGTCAACGAGCAGACCTTCCGCATCGGCTACCTGACGATGGATGCCACCGGCATCGTAGCCGATACGCCGCTGAAGGACGAACGGGTCCGCAAGGCGATCTCCCATGCGATCGACCGCAAGGCCATCGTCGAGGCTCTGGTGCGTGGAAAGTCCTCCGTCGTCGACTCCGCCTGCTTCCCGTCTCAGGTCGGCTGCACGACGGACGTTCCGAAGTACGAATACGATCCGAAGAAAGCGAAGGCCCTGCTGGCCGAAGCCGGCTATCCGGACGGCTTCGCGATCGACTTCTTCGCCTATCGCAACCGCGATTACGCTGAAGCGATGATCGGCTTCCTGAACCAGGTCGGCATCAAGGTGAATTTCAGCTATCTGAAATACGCCGCGCTGCGTGACAAGATCCGGGCCAAGGAAGTGCCGTTCGCCTTCATGACCTGGGGCTCCAACTCGGTGAACGACGTCTCCGCGATCACCAGCCACTTTTTCGGTGGTACCAATGACGACCTCGCGCAGGATCCGAAGGTTCAGGAATTGCTGAACAAGGGCGACACGACGGTCGACCTTAAGGCACGCGAAGCCGCCTACAAGGAAGCCCTGACCATCATCGCGGAAAAGGCCTACTGGCTGCCGCTCTGGTCCTACAACACCAACTACGCGTTCTCGAACGACCTTAATTTCACCCCGACCGCGGATGAAATTCCCCGGTTCTTTAACGCGAGCTGGAAATAAGATCTAATCGCACCGGCCCCTGCAAAAGCGGGGGCCGGCTGCCACCCCTCAAAGAACAAACGCGCCGCCGGCAAAACGCGGCGGGCGCGCGGGACGCACGATAATGCTGGTCTACACGCTGAAACGCCTGTTCATAGCGTTTCTGGTCGCTCTCACGGTTTCGTTGATCACCTTCTCGCTGACCTATGTCGCGGGCGATCCGGCGACCGCGATCGCCGGCGAAGCGGCGACGGAAGCCGATATCGAATACATTCGAGAGCTGTACGGTTTCGACCGCCCGATACTGATCCAGTATGCGGAATGGTTCCTCAACGCCATGCAGGGCGATTTCGGTCAGAGCTTCTATTTCAAGCTCCCGGTCGCCGACATCCTGTTCGAGCGGCTTCCGATTTCCATGACCCTCGGGGTCTGCGCCATCACCTTTGCGATCTCCCTGTCGATTCCGCTCGGCGTGCTGGCGGCGATGCGGCCGAACAGCTTTCTCGACCGGCTGGCGCTTGGCATTTCCGTCGTCGGACAGGCCATGCCGAGTTTCTGGTTCGCGCTGATGCTGATCGTCATCTTCGCGGTCTGGTATCCGATCCTGCCGACCACAGGGTCTGAGTCCTGGGAGCATTTCATCCTGCCGACCATCGTGCTCGGCTATTACGCCACGCCGGCCATCATGCGGCTGACGCGGACCGGAATGCTGGAAGTGCTCGGCTCCGATTATATCCGTACCGCGCGGGCCAAGGGCCTGCCGCAACATGTCGTGCTGTTCAAGCACGCCCTGCGCAACGCGGTGATCCCCGTCGTCTCGCTGGCGGCGGTCCAGTTCGGTTTCATGCTCGGCGGCTCGATCGTGATCGAGAGCATCTTCGCCCTGCACGGCGCCGGCTATCTCGCCTGGGAGTCGATTGGACGCAACGACCTGCCGGTGGTGCAGGCCGTGGTGCTCATCTTCTCGCTGTTCTACATCGTTCTGACTTTTCTTTCGGATCTGCTGAATGCCTGGCTGGATCCGCGGATCCGGGTGGGCTGACGCCATGACGACGACCATTGCAAATCGCGGCCTTCCCGCCGCCGAGGACATTGTCGGCCCGACCCCGGGCCAGCAGCTCCGTCGGCGTATCTTCGGGCATCGTGGCCTGATGATCGGCGGGGGCATCCTCCTCGTGATGTTCCTGATGGCGCTCACCGCGCCCTTGATCGCGCCGCACGATCCGTACATGCAGAGCCTGCTGTCCCGGGTGAAGCCGCCGGTCTGGGTTACCGGCAACTGGGACCACGTCCTCGGGACGGATCAGCTCGGCCGGGACTATCTCTCCCGCCTCATGTACGGCGCCCAGATCTCGCTGCTGATCGGCTTCGCCGCCGCCTTCATATCCGGCGTGATCGGCACGGCGATGGGCGTGGCCGCAGGCTATTTCGGCGGTCGGGTCGACATGGTCGTGACTTTCCTCATCACGGTCCGCCTCTCCATGCCGGTGGTGCTCGTCGCTCTTGCGGTCGTGGCCCTCATCGGCGGTTCGCTGACCGTCGTGATCAGCGTGCTCGGCCTGCTTCTCTGGGACCGCTACGCCGTCGTCATGCGTTCGGCCACCCTGCAGATCCGGCAGATGGACTATGTCGCCGCCGCCAAGGCTGTCGGCTGTTCCACACCGCGCATCCTGCTGACCGAGATCATGCCGAATATCGTCAACAACCTGATTGTGGTCGCGACCCTGGAAATGGCCCACGCCATCCTGCTGGAAGCGGCTCTTTCCTTCCTCGGCATGGGCGTTCAGCCCCCGACCCCGTCCTGGGGCCTCATGGTCTCGGAGGGCAAGGACTACATCCTCTTCGAGTCCTGGATGATCATGATTCCCGGCGTCGCCCTCTTCCTGCTCGTGCTCGCGATCAATCTGGTCGGCGACGGGATCCGCGACGTCACCGCGCCGGAGGCCCGGAACTGATGCCGGCCCCGATGAATTCTGGAACAGGAGCTTAAAGTGTCAGCCGTTCTCGAAGTCAAAGGCCTTACGGTCGATATTCCGGTCGCGGCCGGCGACCTGCATGCCGTGCGCGGCATCGACTTCTCTGTTGAGAAGGGCGAGACCCTTTGCATCGTCGGCGAGTCCGGTTGCGGCAAGTCGCTCACCTCGCTCTCGATCATGGGCCTGCTGCCGAAGCGGGCGAAGATCGCCGCCGAGACGATGGAATTCGCCGGCACCGATCTGCTCGGCATGAAAGAAAAGGAACTGGCGTCGATCCGGGGCAACCGGATGGCAATGATCTTCCAGGAGCCGATGACCTCGCTCAATCCGGCCTATACCATCGGCAACCAGCTGATGGAGCCCTATATTCGGCACAAGAAAGCGAGCGACAAGGAAGCCCGCGAGCGGGCGATCTATCTGCTGGAGCGGGTCGGTATCACCGCCGCCGCCAGCCGGCTCTCGCAGTATCCGCACCAGCTTTCGGGCGGGCTCCGCCAGCGCGTTATGATCGCGATGGCGCTGATGTGCGACCCTGAACTGATCATCGCGGACGAGCCGACAACCGCGCTCGACGTCACGATCCAGGCCCAGATCCTGCACCTGCTGGCGGAGCTCCGGAACGAGTTCAATTCGGCCCTGATCCTGATCACCCACGATCTCGGCGTGGTCGCCCGGGTCGCGGACAAGGTCGCGGTCATGTATGCCGGGAAGATCGTCGAAGCCGGTACCGTCGAGGAGATCTTCAGAAAGCCGCTGCACCCCTATACCCAGGGCCTCATCAACTGCATCCCGGTCCCGGGCAAGACCGCCCGCGGGTCGCGCCTAGGGTCCATTCCGGGGATCGTCCCGACCCTGATCGGCGACATCAGGGGTTGCAGCTTCCGCAACCGCTGCGCCTTCGCGCATGACGCCTGCGACACCGCCGACCCATACCATTCCCTCGCGCCGGGGCGCGGCTACCGCTGCACCCTCGACGTCGCGACCTGTGAAGCCAATGCCAAGGAGCTTGTATCCGCATGACCGGAGCGACCGTTCCTCCCGTCCTCGAAATGCGGGACGTCACCAAGACCTTCATGATCCGCCGGGGCATCTTCAGCCCGAAGCAGCCGCTGCACGCGGTGAACGGCATTTCGATCAGCATCAACAAGGGCGACGTGCTCGGCCTCGTCGGCGAGTCCGGCTGCGGCAAGTCCACGCTGGCGAAAATGCTGCTCGGTCTCGAGCCGCCGACCTCGGGCGAGATCTTCATCGACGGCGAGCCCGCCTATCAGGGCGGCAGCCGGACCGCGGTCGCGCGCCGCATCCAGCCGATCTTCCAGGACCCGTATTCTTCCCTCAACCCGCGCAAGACCATCGGCTCGATCATTTCCCTGCCGCTGCGCGTCCACAAGGTCGGGGAGCCCTCGACCTGGCGCAAATCCGTCGAGGACATGCTCGACATCGTCGGCCTGCCGCGCCGGGTCTATGACAGCTATCCGAACCAGCTTTCAGGCGGCCAGCGCCAGCGCGTCGCCATCGCCCGTGCACTGATCATGAAGCCGGAGATCGTGATCTGCGACGAGCCGACCTCGGCGCTCGACGTCTCGGTCCAGTCGCAGATCCTGAACCTGCTGATGGATCTCCGCGAGGAGCTCGGTCTCACCTATGTGCTGATCAGTCACAACCTCGCCGTGGTCGAACATATCGCGACCAAGGTAGCGGTGATGTATCTCGGACGGATCGTCGAGGAAACGGACACCGCCGCCCTGTT
This sequence comes from Nisaea sp., assembly GCF_017640745.1. Lineage (GTDB taxonomy): Bacteria > Pseudomonadota > Alphaproteobacteria > Thalassobaculales > Thalassobaculaceae > Nisaea. The sequence goes on from NZ_JAEPQA010000006.1 coordinate 109,222, forward strand.
CGAGAAGGCGCGGCATCCCTATACCGAAGCACTGCTCGACTCCGTGCTGACGCCGGAGCCCGGACTCGGCGTCCCGGACAGCGGTCTCGGCATCGCCTTCCCGAACCCGATCAACCCGCCGAGCGGCTGCACCTTCCATCCGCGCTGCGTGAAGGCCTTCGGGCCGTGTTCCCAGACCAAACCGCCGGTGATCCAGGATGCCGACGGCAAGGTCGAGTGCCATCTCTACGCCTAGGCTCCCTGGGCGACCGCTCCGGCGTCATTTGAGTGTCATGATCGGCGGCTAGTCTGTGCGTCCCACCTTCGCCCAGCTTCCGGGACCGCCATGACACTCACCTTCGCCACCTACAACATCCAGTTCGGCCTCGGTCAGGACGGGCAGTTCGATATCTTGCGCATCGCCGACGCTGTCGCGGAGGCCGACATCGTCTGTTTCCAGGAGGTCGTCCAGGGCTGGCCGCGCGACAGTTACGAGGATCAGGCGGCGGCCCTTGCCGGGCGGCTGAACTATTTCTATGTCTTCGGCTCCACCTTCGATGTCGACGGCAGCACCCGCGACGAGGACGGCAAGGTCGTGAACCGCCGCCGCACCTTCGGGAATATGGTGGCGAGCCGCTGGCCGATCTCGGCCTCCCGCACCCTGCATTTGCGCAAGAAGCCCTCACCTGGCGTGTTCGATCTGCAGCGCTGCGCCGTCGAGGCTATCGTCGAGGTGCCGGGCGGCCCGCTCCGGGTCTACAGCACCCATCTCGGCCATCAGGCGCCGTCCCATCGCATGCCGCAGGTTGAGGCGCTGCGCGAGTACATCTTCCGCGCGCCATACGAAGCGGCCCCGATCGATGCCCCGCACCCCCAGCCTCCGGAATCCGCTTTCGACTGGACCGAAGGCCTCCCCTTCACACCGGCTCCGCGGAGCGCGATCCTGGCCGGCGATTTCAATTGCCGGCCGACCTCCGAGGAATACGCCCATCTCTGCGGCGAGCCGCACCACAAACACGGCCGGACCCGGCACTATGACCAGTTGGTCGACACCTGGGTTGCCTCGGGGCACGGAGAGGAAGGCGTCTCGACGATCTACAACAGGGACGGCGCTTACAAGATCGACCACGTGCTGGTCACCGAAGACCTCGCGCCGAAGGTGAAGAGCAGCCGCGTCGCGACCGACGTCACCGCGTCCGATCATTACCCGGTCTTCGTCGAATTCGACGTTTAGAGAGCTCGGGCAGGTCACGCCCGGGTCTACCCGTATCCGGCGCTGAGACGAGCCTTCCCCCATAATTACGCACGACTTCGGTTATTTTTCCGACATGCAGGCCGCTGCAATTCGCCCCATGGGCAGGCGGATAGCGGCTCCGGAGTCAAATATCATTGTTCTCGCATTTCATTTAATTTACAGTAATTCATTCTATTTTGAGTTGTTAATTAATTGAATCTGATTGTTGGAATGGGAAGTGTGCTTGGATTTGAGGTCTTTTTGACCCCGGAAAACTGAATATCCAACCATCAATTTGTAAATATCGGCAGCCTCTCTCCAATTCACACGCATACAGCAATCAGGCAAGACGGTACTTCCACGGCGAAATACCGATCATCCATAATATCCAATCAGGGAATTGATTAAATGAGAGGAACGATAATTACACAAAGCAGGGCAGGACTCTTCGCTCTGCTAATTGCTCTGTCCGTTTCCGCCTGCGCGACACCGGATCTGGGTCCCTTCGCCGAGCAAACAGCAAACCTCAAGGCAGCGATCGTCTCCGAGCAGACTGAGATCAAGACGAAACACATTTCGGTCACGGAACTGACCAAAGCGGTTTACGGCAGCTCCGAATGTCCGGACGAGCTTGTAAAGATAAAGGATGAAGACGCGACGGCCTTGAGCTCTTTTTGCAAAGCAAGAAGAGCGTCCGAGCTCTACAAGCTGGAAGCCGCAAAAATCGAGGCATCGCTGACAATTGCGGTTGCTTACAGTGAAAAGCTGAAAGAAGTCGCGGAGGCCGGCGAGACCGGAGACGAGGCTTTTGTCGAAATTCTGGGCACCGTTCGGGATACGGCCAGTACCGTCGGTGCCGTGGTTCCGGGTGTGGCGGCTGCAGGCGGCATCTTTGAGAAGATCGGCGCAACGGCAGCGGATCTCATCACCAAACATCAGGCAAACCGCACGCTCCTCGAGGCCATGGACATTTCCGACACCTTGTGGATCGAGATCATGGAAGCGGACGTAAAGGGACTCTATTCCCGCACCGGTTCGCAAACCTGGATGGCAAAAGGCCTCGCTTCTTCGGAAATGGCACTCCGGAATTCGGAAACCGGCATTCAGTTGCTCGGCTTCTACCACTCCCTGAATGTCGACGGCAGACCGGATACTCGCTTCCAGCGCTATCTCGGTGACCTCAGGAAGAAAATCTCGAAGTCCGACCCGTCGAAATGGATCTGCGAAGGTGCGCCTCAAGACGACGAGGAATGCATACGCGAAGAGGATTTGCAGACCCTCTCCGCCACATATCAGATCCTTGGCATGATGGCCCCCCGCTACGAGAAGCATACCGACCGGATCGTGGCTGCCTTGAAGTGGGAAGCAGCACGAGCGGAGTCGGCCGAGCGCATCTACATCGCGGTGTCGAAATGGCGGGAGGAGCACGCGAAGATAACCGAATATCTCCGGAAATGCGCCGCATTTGAAGACGGCATATTCGAATGCAAGAAGCTCAATTTCGCCACGCTCAAGTCGCTGACCGACTCGCTCAAGGCGACGGCTTCCAAAAGCACCGAATAATCTGAAACACGGAGATCGACATGCATCTTACGGACATCGAACACGCCCGCGCAGACGGTGCAAAACTTGAACTGATCCTGGCGAATATCTATGCGGCCATTAAGGCGAACGACATCGCGAAATTCGATACCCATCGCGAGGCGCTGCAGAATTTCATCGTGAACGGCAATACCCACCCGGATATTGCCCAGAGAGCGAACGACGCCCTGCTTGAGATCGGCACCGGGATCACCGCCTCTTCCCTGGCTATGATGGCCGAACAGGCCGATCGCATGGTGATTGCCGGGGCCGGATTGAAAGCTGCGATTGAAGTTCTCGAGAGCGGCAAGGCGGAATTGTTTTTCCCGACACTTGCCTCGGCCTCGAAACGCCTCGCCGATCTTTTCGCGACCCTGAAAGAGGCGGCAGACGAAATCGGTGGAGATATCACCGATGTCGATGGCCTTGGCGACCTGCCGGATCTGATCGGGGAAATCGCCGACAAGGGCCAGACCGTCCTCGATAAGCTCAAGAACGCCGACAAGGCCTGACCGCGAACCTGTATCAACGGAGGGACTGCGCGGACAAAGCCGCGCAGTCCCTTAGGAAGGCGTGATCTCCTGCCGTCGCCTGCGCCGCGCGACGGCTTCGCGGTGCGCAATGTAGGACACGCTGCCGACGATGATCGCCGCGCCGATCCAGGTGAAAATCTCCGGCACCTCGCCAAAGATCGCGAAGCCGATGATGGCGGACCAGACCAACTGGACGAACTTGATCGGCTGGATCGCCGACATCTCGGCGACCTTGAAGCCCTGGGTCATCAGCAGGTGCCCGAGGGTCGCGAGACCCGCCGTCGCGGCCACCAGCAGCAGTTCCTCAAAGGTCGGCGAGCGCCAGACATAGATCGCCGGGCCGAGCGTGAAGAGCGTGACGAAGACCGAGAGATAGGCCACCACGGCCGGCCCGCTCTCGGTCAGTGTCAGTTTCTTCGCGACAATGTCGGCGCAGGCAAAGACCGGCGCCGCGATCAGCATCGCGATTGCGCCCGGATCGACCACCGCGTAGCCGGGGCGGATGATGATCAGCGCCCCGAGCAGACCGGTGACGATGGCGATGATGCGGCGGATCCGGATCGCCTCGCCGAGAAAGAGGGCGGCGAGAAGCGTCGTGTAGACCGGCGCCGTGAAGCCCATGGCCGTCACTTCGGCGAGCGGCATGCGCGACATGGCATAGAACCAGAGCAGCACGCCGCCGCCATGCAGGAAGCCGCGCAGGGCATGCAGCGGCAGCCTGGCATTGCGAACGTCCGACGGTCTCAGCTTCAGAAAGAACGGCGCCATGAAGAATAGCGCGAAGGCGTAGCGCAGGAAGCCGGTCTGCACCGGATCAAGCGTCGCGCCGACATAGCGCACGATCGCCATGAAGCAGGAAAAGACCAGCCCGGAGAGGGCGATCCAGATCATGCCCTGGACGTTGGGCGATATGGCGAGGAAACGGGACTGAAGCTCTCGGAACAGGGCGCGGATCATCTTTGCCTGTTGGAAAGAATAAGGATTTCTTACCCGCCACTATTTCACATTCGGGAAATAAAAACAGCCTTTCGCGCAACCGGAAGTCACTAATCCGGCAGGCCGATCGGAGGATCCTATTCCACCTCACTGCTGGCGAGCAGATGGAGACGGGCTTTCTGGGCGCCGCGGATATGCTGCCGCATCAGCCGCTCCGCCAGTTCGGCGTCCTTGGCGGCGATGGCCTCGACGATGGCAGAGTGCTCCTTCTTTGCCTCCTCCGAACGGCCTTCGACCTCCATGGTCGTCGGCCCGAGAAGCGCCATCGCGTCCTGCAGCACATTGAGGGTCTTCAGCAGGTACCTGTTGTGAGCGGCGTGATAGAGCGCGCTGTGGTAGCGGCGATTGTGCCCGGCCACCGAGGACGGCTTGCCCTTGCTCCCCGGATCGAGCGAGACCAGTTCCTGCAGGATCGCGACTTCCGCCTCCGACGCGCGGCGCGCGGCGAGCCCCGCGGCCGTGCCTTCCAGCACCTCACGCATGAAATAGAGTTCCATGATCGCCTGATGGTCGAGTTCCGAGATCACCATGCCGCGGTAAGGCGCGAAGCTCAGCAGCCCGTCCGCCTCGAGGCGCCGGAATGCCTCCCGCACCGGCGTGCGGCTGACGTCCAGCTTCTCCGCCATCTCGTTCTCGCGCACCCGCTGACCGGGTTTCAGCTCTCCCGACCGGATGGCCTCCTTGAGCTTCAGATACGCCGTTTCGCCACGCGGCTCCCCCGCCGGGGAGCTGTGGCCGTCCTTCGCTAGACGCTTGCGGGTCATGACCAATCCACTCACTGTCCGGCCGCCCTGAGGGCCGGAAACACGCATCAGGAAGTCACCATAATGTAACCGCGCGCCGGCTCCCACCACGAAGTCCCCGGCCCGTAGAGATGCGACTGGCCCGGACCTTGCGTGTCGGCTAGGGTGTCTCGCCTTCAGAAAGAGCGTCCGGTCCCGCCATGCCCTACGTTTATCCGATCCCCAATCTCCTGCCGCAGGAACTCGTCGCCGAAATCAACAACAGGATACAGTCCGAACCCGATGCCTGGGTCGATGCGCGGCATGCCGTCGAGCGCCGGAAAGGCGCGAAAAGCAATCAGGAGCTCGCCGCCGACAGCGATTTACGGATGCAGATCTCGGATGCGATCACGACAGTGCTGCGCGACTATCAGCGCCGGGAGTCCCTGCTCTTCACCTTCCTCGCCGCGCCGTCGAAAATCGGCAAGTTCCGTGTCTCCAAGACCGGGAAAGGCGGCTCGCACGGCGACCATATGGACAGCAACGTCATGAGCCGGGGAACGGCGGAGGAAGTGCGCGCCGACCTCTCGATGACGATCTTCCTGTCCGACCCCGAGAGCTATGAGGGCGGTGAGCTGGTCATCGACAGCGACATGACCTTCGCGCCGAGTTTCAAGATGCCGGCCGGCGGCGCGGTGCTCTACGCCACCAACTCCATCCACCGGGTGAACCGGGTTACCGCCGGCGAGCGGCTCGCCGCCATCACCTGGATCGAGAGCGAGATCGCGGATGCCTTCATGCGCCAGATGAACGCAGACCTGCTGCAATGCCTGAACGCGGTGTCGCAGAATGCGGAGCAGAACCCGCAGCTCTCGACCTTTCTCACGCTGAAACTGGAAAAGATCCGGAGCAACCTGCAGAAACGGGCGCGCTGAGCGCGTCCCTTCAGGCGCTGCGGTCCTTGTTCTTCGTGCCGTAGGTCCCGTCCGGATTCTGGACGAGATCGACGACGCCGTCTTCCTTCGCAGAGCCTTGCGAGGCAGAGCCGTTCCCGGCCGTTTCCTTCAGCTTCTGCTTGCGCGCCTGATCGAGCCGGGTCACCAGCTTGAAGCCGTACCAGATGGCCGCGAGAACGGCGAAGAGAACGAGGATTTTCTGCAGACTGAACATTTGACCGTTTTAGCTGATCGCACCGGGAGTTCAAGAGCCTCAAGAAGGCTTGAGCAGATACCTGACGACACCGTGACCGTGCGCCGGCACCTCGCGCCGCTCGACCAGCTCCATGCCGAGCTTCTCCAGCACCTTGTGCGAGACCGCGTTGTCGCCGCGCGAGAAGGCCACCAGTTCGGGCAGCTCGAGCACTTTCATGGCCACATCCCGCGCCGCCGTTGCCGCTTCCGTCGCATAGCCCTTGCCGCGAAAAGACGGAAACAGCCCGTAAGAGATCTCGACATCCTTGCCTTCGTCCACATGACGCAACCCGCATTCGCCGCAGAAGGCGCCGGTCTCCCGCTCCAGAACGGCGTAGAGACCGAATCCGTGCGTCTCCCAGTGCCGCATCAGAACGTCGAAGGCCGCGCTCGCCGCCTCCGGGTTCCTCGGGCCGTATTTCCGGATCGCCATGACCTCGGGATCGCCGTAGAAGCGGATCATTTCCGTGCGGTCCGCCTCGACGAAGCGGCGCAGGGTGAGACGGTCTGTTTCCAGCCGCTCGGGCGCCGTCCTGACCATCCTGCTTTCGGGGGTTCTGTCCATGAAGCGAGACTATCAGGCGCCGGGCGCCGAACACAGCATTGCTGAAAGAAACTGTTGAATTACCGGCCCGTTGGTTCATTTCTGAAAGAGCGAGCCGGAAAACCGGCGATGGGGTGCGTCCGGAGCGAGGGAGAGCCAGCATGAAAGCCGCAGAACTGACACGTGTGGGACCTGCCGAGCAGGTCGTCGTCTGCAAGGAAGTCCCGGACGCCCCGGCGCCCGGCAAGGGCGAGGCGACGATCGAGCTGATCGCTTGTTCTATCAATCCGGCGGACATTCTCGGCATCGAGGGCAATTACGCCAGCATCCCCGAGACGCCCTCTCCCCTGGGGATCGAGGGCGCCGGTCGTGTGACCGCAATCGGCGATGGGGTGAAGGACCTCGCGGTCGGCGATCTCGTGATGAGCCTCTACCGCGCGAACTGGAGCCAGCACCTGACCCTTCCGGCGGATCAACTGGTGAAGCTGCCGGCAAAAATCGATCCCGAACAGGCGGCGATGATGAAGGTCAACGCGGCAACCGCCCTGCTCATGCTGCAGAAATTCGTGAAGCTGAAGCCCGACGACTGGGTGATGCAGAATGCGGCCAATTCCGGCGTCGGGACCGACGTGATCAAGCTTGCCCGCAAGCTCGACCTGCACACCGTCAGCGTCGTCCGCCGCAAGGAACTGATCCGGCCCATGCATGACATGGGCGCCAATGTCGTCGTGCTGGAAGGCCCGGACCTCGCGAAACGGGTCGCCTCGGCGACGAACGGCGCCGAGATCAAGCTCGGGCTCGATGCTGTCGCCGGCACCGCGGTTCAGGATATGGCCGAATGTCTCGCGCCCGGCGGCACCATCGTGAATTACGGACTGCTGAGCGGAAAGCCGTGCACGCTCGACCCGCACCAGGTCGTCTTCCGCGACATCACCCTCACCGGCTTCTGGCTGGCAAAGCTGATGCGCGGCATGTCGAAGAAAAAGATCCGGGAGCTCTACGGGGAACTCTCCGGGTATTTCCTCGACGGCACACTCAAGGTCGCGGTCGAGGCGCGGTACGGGCTGGAAGACATCCAGAAGGCGATGGCCCATGCCAAGCGAGAGGGCCGGGGCGGCAAGGTCCTGCTGCGCCCGAACGGGTGAGGCTCAGAGCCCGAACCTGTTCCAGAGCAGCCGCTCCTCGATCGCCGCGATCAGACCGTGCGCGAGGGACGGCATCTCTCCCGCCGAACCTGACGAACGGCTTCCGCGCCGGAGCCTTTGCCAGAACGAGACGCGCGGACCGTAGCTCCGGAAGCGCACGTCCTCGCCATAGCGCTCCCGCATCACCGTGCGAAGGTCGCCGAGCCGGTCGACGATGCCGAGTGCGAGCGCCTTCTGGCCGGTCCAGACCGCGCCGCTGAACAGCTCCTCGTCCTCGCCCTTGAGCTTGCCGCCGCGGCGCCGGCGGACGACCTTCTTGAAGCCCTCGTAGAGATCCTGCTGCAGGGCCTCCAGCCGCTCCACATCCTCAGGTTTTTCAGCCTGGAACGGGTCAAGCATGCCCTTCGCCGTGCCCTTGGTGTGAACCCGGCGCTCGATCCCGAGCTTCGCGATCGCGTCCTGCAGACCGAAGCCCGCCGTGATCACGCCGATGGAGCCGACCACGGAGGACGGGTGCGCGACGATCTCGTCTGCCGCCTGGGCGATCCAGTATCCGCCGGAAGCGCAGAGATCCTCGGTGAAGGCGATGACCGGCTTCTCATATTCGCGGGCCAGCGCCTCGATCCGGCTCTTGATCAGGTCCGACTGCACCGGCGAGCCGCCGGGAGAATTGATCAGCAGAGCCACCGCACTGGTCCGGCGAGAGGCGAAGGCGGCTTCGAGGATACCGTCGAAGCGCTCGATATTAAGCCCCTGGCGGAACGAGCCGAGATCGCCGATGGGGCCTTTCAAACGGATCACCGCGACCTCGGGATCGCGCGGATGGAACGGGTTGAGCCACGACCAGCGGCGACGGGGCATCTGCTGCTCCTCTATTCGGACGGGGCCGGCGCCAGCGCGCACCCGGTCTCCAGGGCGGCAGCGACGGCCGGGGAATAACTCCCATCCATATTGTGCAGGACGATCCCGCTTGAAAGGGCAAGCGGGGAGCGCACGCCCTTGCGCGCGATCAGCACCACCCGCTTCGCCCGCCGTCCCGGCTTCGGATAGAGCGGATGGACCTCGATCCCGCCGAAGCGCCGGTCGAGCGGCGCCAGCAGGTCCGCCAGCCGGTCCGCCCGCTGGATCATCGCGAACCGCCCCTTGTGCCGGAGTGCACGGAACGCGGCCTCGATCCAGTCCGCCGCCACACTATTCGCCTCGACATGCGCCGCCGCCTTCAACCGGTTCGCCGACGGGTCGGCCGTCTCCGGCGCCTGGTAGGGCGGGTTGGCGAGCACGAGATCGAATGCGCCTTCCTCGAACAGCGGCGGGCGCGCCTCGATCCGTCCCTGCCGGACCTCGAAACGGTCGGCGGCGCCGTTCAGCACGGCGTTCCGGCGGGCGAGCTCGCACATTTCCGGCTCCGCCTCGATGCCGGCGACCGAGAGTTCCGGCACACGCGCCAGCAGGCAGAGCGGGATCGCCCCCGCGCCGCAGCCGAGATCCAGCACGCGCATGCCCGCCTCCGCCGGCGCCATCGCCGCCAGCAGAACCGGATCGATTGCGGCGCGATACCCGGCTGCCGGCTGCAGAAAGCGCACCCTGCCGCCGAGCAGGCTGTCCTCGGTGACCGCCACCGGAGGCTCAGTCTTCGTCGAGAGGCTCACCCGCCTCCTCCAGAACGCGTTTCGCCAGATCATAATCCTCGTCGCGGACCGCAAGCCGGCGCGGGATCGCGTTGGCGCTGCCTTCGAGCACGCTCATATGACTGTCGAGCACCAGCGGCTCGACCCCGGCATCGCGCAGCAGCGCGCCAAGGAAGGAAAGCCGGACAAGGTCGGTCGTACGCAGCAGTTCCTTCATGGCGAGTTCCCGGAAACCTGTATCTCTTGCGGACCGTCGCGGTGGCATATTTCGCTGTGCGGCACCGAAGCGCGGGCGCGAGACTTGACCGCCCGATTTGCGGACCTATGCTCGCTGCGCGATTGAAGGGCGTCAAGCGACACGGAGTTTGCCTTGGGCGTGGTTGTGGATTTCGGAGACGGCGGAAAGCGCAAGGCTTCCATCGAGGGCCTCTCGAATTTGGTGAAGGCCGATCTCGACCGGGTCAACAAGACCATCATCGAGAACATGCAGAGCCCGGTGGCGCTGATCCCGCAGCTCGCGGGTCACCTGATCGCCGCCGGCGGCAAGCGCCTTCGCCCGATGCTGACCCTCGGCGCGGCCGCGCTCTGCGGCTACAAGGGCGAGCGGCATGTGAAGCTCGCGGCCTGCGTCGAGTTCATCCATACCGCCACCCTGCTGCATGACGACGTGGTCGACGAGAGCGAGCTCCGGCGCGGCCGGGAAAGCGCCAACGCGGTCTGGGGCAACCAGGCGAGCGTTCTGGTCGGCGACTTCCTGTTCAGCCGCTCCTTCCAGCTGATGACCGCCGACGGGTCGATCGAGGTCATGCGTATCCTCTCCGAGGCCAGTGCCGTGATCGCCGAGGGCGAGGTGCAGCAGCTCATCACCACCAACGACACCGAGACCGACGAGAGCGCCTATCTCGAGGTGATCCGCGGCAAGACCGCGAAGCTCTTTGCTGCCGCCGCCGAAGTCGGCGCGGTGGTCGCCGAACGCCCGAAGGCGGAGCAGCAGGCGCTCGAGAGCTACGGCATGAATCTCGGCATCGCCTTCCAGCTCGTGGACGACGTGCTGGACTATTCGGCGCAGCAGGAGAAGCTCGGCAAGACCGTCGGCGACGATTTCCAGGAGGGCAAGATCACCCTGCCGGTGATCCTCGCCTTCCGCCGCGGCGACGACGAGGAGCGCGCCTTCTGGCGCCGCACCCTGCAGGATCTCGACCAGCAGGACGGCGACCTCGCCCATGCGCAGGCGCTGATGGCGAAGCACAACACGCTCGCCGACAGCCTCGACCGCGCCCGCCACTACGCCGCCATCGCGCGCGACGCGCTCGGGCTTTTCGAGGACGGGGACGCCAAGCAGGCGCTGATCGACGTGGTCGATTTCTGCGTCGAACGGGCCTATTGAGCGGCGATCCGCAAAAACTTGTAACGGAATGAAAATCACCGCTTGATGCGGTCGGGAGGCCACGCTATATAGCGCCCTCTCGTCGGTCGGGGAGTAGCTCAGCCTGGTAGAGCACTGTCTTCGGGAGGCAGGGGCCGGAGGTTCGAATCCTCTCTCCCCGACCAAAATTTCCTAAGGAAATCAACGAGTTACAAAAAGAAGACCGCCTTCGAGGCGGTCTTTTTTTGCCATAATTTTATGGTGATTATGGTGAGTTTATGTCAGATCCAAAAATAATTGGATCGCCTATTTGAGGATTATTTCCTCTCAACCCAAACAAATCACTGTAAAAAGATAGCAAAACAATACTACAGGAAGCCCATTCTATTCCTCATCGCTGAAAAAGTGTGCCGACGGTTTATTTTTGTAAGCACACTCATTCTTTGGATGGCAGATACAACTCCGCAGTGCTTATAGATTCTAGCACCTGATCTTGCGGATCGATGTCTTCGTGAGGCTGCTCACATACTTCAGACGACACACCACGCAGGACACTGAGCCGGCGTTCAAGGGCATCAGCAATCCCGATTAAGCTGAAGATGCACGAAGCTACGTCGCCGATATCTTTAGCTTCGGCCTCTGCGCTTTGTCCGTAGATACGATTCTGATCTTTCTTACCGCCAGTGTACCAGATGACATTGAAGTTGCCGGTCTCTGGATGTTTCCCCCACAAACCATGTGCGTAGTGATTGCGCCAGGTCTGCACCTCCTCCACATACTTCTCCAGTGTACTAATCGCGCTTCCCGCCTTCTCGTCGTTGATATGCCGGTCAAACAACAGCCGCAGCATGATCAACTTCGAGCGCATGTTTATCCTGGTAGTGATGATCCTTCCGGTCTTGTTGTCGGCGTCAAGGATGCGCCAGATCGATCGATCAATAGATGATTCGAGGTAAGCCCAAGCGGCCATGACCTTGCCTATCTGTTCATATTGTTCGGTTGAGAGCTCAGGCGTGATGACGTATGTGGGCATTGGGACGCTCCGAATTGAATACGATCCGACGTGGAATGAAGTCGCAATCTCGTGTCAAAACGAAACGGGACGCCGAAGCGCCCCGCCGCCGTTCATCCAAGTAGGGCGTAGGCAGCAACTAGCCATTTAAGGCAGTTGGCCACGTCCAAGTGGACAGTCAGCTGTGCTGTGAATCTCATCACGCTCTCGCATAACGAGCCCACAGGCCTGTGAGCGTTTCGCTCTGCATTTGTATACCGCCCCGTGCATGGCGGTTGCCTGCCCCTATGTACAACTTGGAGCTGGCATCGGACACAGTCCCCGATTGCTTCACCTTTTCCTTCCATCTCTTTGGTAAGGCGGGCCATTGGCTTGCGCCCATCGCCGAGGCTAAGGAACAGGGCCGGATCGGCTATGCACCCTTTAGCCGCTCCCGGTACGGAGCGACACACGGCCTACCTGAGCCGTTCCCTCCATCAGGGATCGCCCACTGGGCTCCCCTTTGGCGAGTGCTGGCATTGTGACTGATTCAATCATTGAGAGTCGATAGGTAGAAGTTTAACCACGCCAACGAGATCACCCAGTGTCTCGCTGGAGCACTCGACAGAAGTTGAGGCACCCGATTGCGAACGACACTGCCTCGGTAGGTCAGGGGTTGAGCATGACCCCTGCCTTGATAATACAGGGGTCATACACCCTCTCAGCTAACCTGCTACGGTAGGAACTTGGCGGAATCCCTAGGCGTTCACCCAGAGCAGGACGAAATAGACTCATCTGAGCTATCTTTTTCCCTACGCTTAAGTCTTTGGATATGTTGAGAAAATATCTTTTAGTATCGATTGGCTTACTTCGGGAGGCAGGGGCCGGAGGTTCGAATCCTCTCTCCCCGACCATTTAACCTCACTGCCTCACCCCTTCATTTCCGTATCTGTCGCCCTCGGGGGTACCGGGATATTTCCCGGGCCCGGACCGCGTCAGAACTCGTCGCGCAGCGGACGGAAGAACTCCCGGATATCCACCGCCAGCGCCTCGGGCTGCTCCAGGGCGGCGAAGTGACCGCCCTTCTCCATCACGCTCCATTGCCGGATGTCGGTATAGACCCTTTCCGCGACGGATCGCGGCGGGCGGCGGATTTCCTTCGGGAAGGCGGCGTAGGCCGTCGGCACGTCGACCGTCCTGCCGTCCGGGATCGGCCATTCCCCGTGCAGCCGGTCGTAGTACGGCCAGAAGGACGAGCCGATCGCGCCGGTGAACCAGTAGAGGCTGATATTCGCGAGCATCCGGTCGCGGCCGACCGCCGTCTCCAGATCGCCCTCGTGATCGGTCCAGACATGGAACTTCTCGACGATCCAGGCGGCGAGCCCGACCGGCGAGTCCGTCAGGCCGTAGGCCAGCGTCTGCGGCCGGGTCGCCTGGATCTGGGTATAGCCGGTCTCCTCCTTCAGCCAGACCGCCATTTCCTCGGCATAGCGGCGCTCTTCCGGCGTCGCGTTTTCCGGCGGCACCGGGTCCGGCTGGTTGCCGAGAAGGTTGAGATGGATCCCGGAGAGCTTCTCCGGGTGGCGGATGCCGAGGGCGGAACAGGCATAGGCGCCCCAGTCGCCGCCCTGCGCGGCGAACTTCCGGTAGCCGAGCACATCGACCATGAGCGCGGCGAAGCAGTCCGCGATCCGGTTGATGCCAAAGCGTTCCTGCCCAGCCCGGAAAGACAGTCCGAAGCCCGGAAGCGACGGCGCGACCACCGTGAAGGCGTCCGCCGCGTCGCCGCCGAAGCGGGCCGGGTCGGTCAGCCGGGGGATCAGTTCCATGAACTCGAAGACCGATCCGGGCCAGCCATGCATCAGCAGAAGCGGCTTCGGATCCGGGCCGATGCCCGGGACATGCAGGTAATGCAGCCCGATCCCGTCCAGTTCGACCTTGAACTGCGGAAAACCGTTGAGGAGCCGTTCCTCGGCCCGCCAGTCGAACCCCGTGCGCCAGTATTCCGCGAGCGACTGCATGTAGGAGAGATCGGTTCCATAGGCCCAAGGCCCGTCCGGCGCCTGGTCGGGAAAACGCGTTCGTTCGAGCCGCGACCGCAGGTCTGCGATGGCCTCGTCGGAAACGTGCAGGGTCCAGGGAGTGGGTTCGGATGCCATGGGGGAGACCTCTCCGGCGGATGCGATGCACAGGCTCCCAAGAAGATGCGGGCCCATCAACAGAAACCTGTTCAAGGCCCGCCGCAGCGCCTCGATCGCGTGCGCAAGCGAAAGAATCCCGGACTTTCCACCGGCGCGGAAATTCAGTTCTCGCCTCCGCCGAAAACCGGCATGCTCGCTTCCGGACGGCTTTGGGGTGTGGGGCTTGCGCTAAAAATGAAAAGCAGAAAAAACGGGTTTCTCGCGGCGCTTCTGGTCGCCTTTCTTGTCGCCTTCTCCACGGGTCCGGCCGGCGCCGCCATGCCGAGCGAGGAAGAGCGGGACATTCTCATCGTCAGCACGCTGCTGCGCTTCAACGACGCCAATCTGAGCGGCAATTACTCGGTGTTCCGCGAGATGGCGTCCCTCGACTTCCAGAAACAGAACAGCGAACAGGACATCGCCCGCGCCTTTGCCGATTTCAGGCAGGAAGCCGTCAATATCGAGGAAGTCGCGGTGCGGGAAATCCTCCCCGACGAGGACGGCGAGACCGTGCATGACGGTGTTCTCCGGCTCTCCGGCGAGATCGAGCTCAGCCGCTTCCGCATGACCTACCTGTTGCGCTTCCAGGCGGAACGCGGCGTGTGGCGGCTCTACTCGATCAATGTCGACCTGAGGCAATAGGTGCGTGACGGCCTGATCCCCGGACCGGGCCTTTCCGTCCGAGGCAGGGAAAAGCCCCTTGGAACCGTTAGTTCCCCAGAACCTTGGCGATCATCGCATTGATCATGGAAGCCGGAGATTCGATCACGCCGCGATCGCCGGGATCGACCAGAAAATCCAGGATATCCGAGGCCAGACCTGAGGCCTGCGCGTCGCTCAGGCCGCAAGAACACAGCTTCTCGGCGAGTTCGTCCGCATTCAGTTCGAGGTATCCGCTGAACCGCACAGGATCGGTCTCTCCGCCAGGAAGACGCAGGCTGAGGACCCGGCCGGCGATCGGACGCATCTCCGCATCGCTCAGGGTCACGCCGCTCATCACTCCGGCCAGAATGGCGGCGGGCGCTGGCGGAATCGAATAGGTGAAATTGATCGCCATCTCCGCATCGCTGTCGATGATCGGAGCGGTCATGTTGCGCCCGACGCGCTGGACCACGCCCGTCATGCGCAACTCGCCCCAGGGCAGACATTCAAGATAGCCGCACTGAAACCGGCCGTCGGAATCCCGCGAGAGGGTTGTCACTCCGACGATCAGCGTTCCGGGACGATGCGGTGACCAGGCGCGGGAAACCGAGAAATAGCTTCCGGCGAGATAGGCCGGAAGCGGACCGCCTGGCTCCTGTGTCTCCGCGGATGGAGTCTCTGTTTCATCCGGGCCGGTTTCCTCGGAGAGGGGCGGCAGCAGGTCGTCGTAGCGCGCTGAAACAGCGCTGTAGAATTCCTCGTAACCGCTGTTCCGCAGCCACTCCCCCGTCGCCTCCATTTCAAGCAGCTGCGCGAGGTCGTCGTAAACCGCCCGATTGCGCGGGCTCGACCGGCCCTGGATCCACTTGTAGGCGCGTATCGGGTCATATGCGGTTTCCGGATTGAGCGCCTTGAGACGGGCATAAAGCGCTTTCTGGGTTTCGCATCCGGCAATGCGCATGATCACGCGAAGCTTGTCGGAGAACGGCCGATTCATGGAAAACGCCGGAGCCTTTCCGTGATGACCGAAACATTTTTGGAAAAATTGGAATTTCCAAACATACACCGCTCGCAAGCCCGACAGGATTGTAGATTGATCTCTATGGACAGATTTAAGGCGAACCCTATTCGAAGCGCCACAAAACCATTGAAATACCACGGAAATATTTCAATCGGGAGGAAATAAAATCGAACCGTATTTCAGACAATTTTGATCATTTTCCGCGGTGATGGGCTGTTCCTTTGTCATTGTCGGAATTTCCAATCTTTCCAGAACAACGCCGCGTCTTTCCATCCTAGCGTATGCATGGCGCCGTCAATCGCGGCAGCGCGCTGACGCGGATAGGTGCGCTTGGACCGGCTCGCCACGGCAACGCCATCAGATGCAGCGGGGACGGCGCCGTATTCCCCCTCGATGTCGTGAGCAATTCTGGGACCAGCGATGAGACCCGACCTCGCCGGCTCTCGCGGACAGATGATCCCCGCAGCGCTCTCCCTGCATGGCAAGACCGTCCCGGCGGTGAAGCAATCCGCTCAGCCGAGCAGGTCGAGACGTGCTTCAAGCCAGATCAGCGACGGATAGGACGCGGCCCAGACCCAGACGAAGCGGTTGAAGCCGAACAGGACGAAGTTCGCGACGTGGAACGACATGGCGAGCACGAGGAAGATGGTGAGCGCTGCGGGCGACAGCAGAGCCAGAGGAAAGAGCAGTTCGAGCAGGATCACCGCCCAGCCCGCCGCGCAGAGCAGGCGCGGACGCGACGCCCAGCGCCTCGTCGCCTCGCTCGCCGGGTAGACGGAGAACTCGAACACATCCACCAGCGCCTGCCCGGTACGCCAGTCCCGGTGGATCACCTTTGACCATCCGGACTTGAAGTAGGAGAAGACGACCTGCAGGCCGAGATAGCCGAGGACGTATTCCTGCCACCGCCCCTCCGGTACGAAATGCACGGCGGCAAGCGCGGTGATCAGCAGGATGCTCAGAAGGTCGCTGCCGCCGTTATAGGGGCCCTGGAACCGCCTCAGAAGCAACAGCGCATTGACGAAGAGCAGCAGCGACACCCACTGGGTCTGGACGCCGGCCAATAGAAGCACGCTCAGGCCGAGACGGCAGAGATAGTGCGGAATCTCGTCCCGAAGACCGGAAAGATGTTCGAGGCTCTGCTGGATCAGCGCGATCGACAGGAGGATCTCCGTCAACCGGATCGCGGTCTCGAGGCTCATGAATCAAGCGGGTCGAAGGTTTCGAAAGGCGGAGAGACGAAGGCGACATCGCGCCGGATCATGCCTTCGTGGCGGCTGACGAAAACCAGTCTGAAGCAGAAAAAGGGAGCCGGCACCGCGCCATCTCCAGCGGCCCGCAGATCGGACCGTACACGGCGGCGGATCTCCCGGGTGCAATGCTCCGTCTGTCCCTGAACGAAGCGTTCGGCGCAATTTGCAAGATGCAGCGTTTCGTTCCAGCGCGCGTTCCAGAAAAACGCGCGCAGCCGGTCGAAAACACCGAGACGCAGAGGTCGGGACCGAAGTGCCCGCCACCCGGTCCGGTCATCGCCCGGATGCTCCAGCAGGCAGATCTCGACACGCGGAGACGGACCGATCACGTCGAAAAAGCGCCATGACGGAAACAGCGCAGGCAGAAGCAGCTTCAACACACCGGGAAAACTCACCACCCACGCCCCGCACCAGCACCCCACTTCGAGCCGCGTCCGCCGCATGCGGCCAGACACGTCAGGAACAGAGTGTCACGGCGTGCTTACCAAGAAGTAAAGGAACCAAACCGGCTTCATGCCGGCTTATGCAAGCCGACCCCCATCAGGCGGTCCACGCGCAACGTCGCGTCCCTCATCGCGGCCTCATCGAGCGTGAACCGCGCGAGCGTCACGAATGCAAAGGTCTCGCCCTCGATCCTGTAGGGGCAAATCAGGCGCTCGATCTCTTTCACGTAATCGTACCGGCCGATATAGGGCCCCCGTGAGAAAATTGCGCTGCGCTTGAAGACGGTCAACCCGAACTCCCGCGCCATCACTTTCTTGTTCTTGAGCGGAACGTCGGCCAGGAACCGTTTGGCCGCGGGGAAGCCGTTGTGGCTTTCGATGGCCTCGCCGACGACTTCGTAAAAAAAGCGCCGGGGCTTGCCGATCAGCTTGCAGAGAATCAGGTGGCTGAACAGCCTTGGCGGGATATCCAGGACATCGAAGCGGCCATAATGTGGGAATGCATCCTCCGCTTCGGTCTTATGTTGCCGCCAGCGCTGGAGAAGCGGCCGGAAAAAATCGGGAACATCCGTATTCGGGTCCGCGAGGATCCGGCGCTCAATCGTATCGAGATATTTCACCTACGCCCCTTAGCTTGCCGCAAGGAGTCGAAATGCGAACCGCCTCCGGCAACAGACTCGCCGGAAAGCAGCAGGCGACTCAAACTATAGAATTGATTATATCCAAAAAATATCAATCCTAAGTAACAAAGAAAATCCGGCTTCTGTGACCCTAATTGACTTGCGCCAATACCGGCCGGGACCTGGAGAAATAACCTTAGATCGGCACCGCCAAAGAATACCTGAGCGGCGAGACACGCACTCAGTCGCCCAGCTCGAACGTGCCGGTTTTCAGGAATGCCGCGATCAGCCGCAAGACGGCGGGGCGCCACGGGATCATGGTGTGCGACACTGCGATTGTCGTATGCGCCCGCATTCCCGGCAGTTTGGTGCGCTCGACCGCAACCCTGCCGTCATGCGCTCCACCGAACAAACTGCCGGCGGCCGGAAAAATCCAGCCGCTCGTCCCGGCGATGATCCCGAGTTCGTAATAGGGCGCCTGCGGATCGGTCCGCGCCTCCGTCGTCAACTCCTGTCCGGCGGGCCCGTAGAACCAGCGATAGAGGCCCAGCCGGTGCAGAAGGTCCGCGACCTCGCTGCCGCCATGCGGCGGCGCCAGCATCACCACCCGCCCAAGCCGGTCTTCCGGGATCTCCGCACGATACTTTTCGAGATAGCGCGCGACGACGAGGCCGCCCATGGAATGGGTGACGAAATGGACCTTGCCGGTGCCGTCCCAGAGCCCTTTCGCCCTAAGCTCTTTTCGCAGCCAGTCGGCAAGCGCATCCAGGCCTTTCGTGGTCGACGGATAGGAAAGCGGGACCGGTTCGAACCCCGCGCGCCGAAGGAAGAATGTCACCCCCGCCATGTTCCACGCCATCTGCGCGATGCCGTGCAGGATGACGACGCGGTCCTTAACCCTGCCTGCCACTTCGGCCGCCATGCCTCAGCCAAACCGACCGTACGCGAAGGGCTCAAGTAATTCGGGCTTCCGGCCCTCCAGAACCCAGTCCCGCATCAGTTCTGCCACCGCGGGCGCAATCGCCCAGCCATGGCCGGTCCAGCCGGCGGCATAGAGCACATGCTCGTTGCCCGGCAAATTGTCGATGATGGGGATATGGTCGATGCATTCGGCCTCGAGATGGTCCGTGTCGGCTGTCTCGATCTTCAGACCCTCCAGCGAAGGATAGACCGCGACCGCGTCGGCGACGTTGAGATCGACTTCCCTCTGGATCGGCGTCCCTCTGCGGGTTGCAGCGTCCCATGTGCCGGGACGACCGCCGGAGATCATCAGCCGTCCGTCCGGCTCGCGCTTGAGAGACAGGGTCCGGCTGGCATGCCCGACCAGATGGCGCACCGGATTGTCGACGAGCGGCGCGGAGACGGCGACGAGGAAGGTGCGGCTCCAGAGCGGCAAGTCGATCCAGGGAGCGACGAGGTCCTTCACCCCGGCATTGCAGAAAAGCATGAGCTTGCCCTCGACCGGGATCTCCTCGCCCTGGGTCGTGGCAAGGGCGGTGACTCTTCCGTTCGTCGCGACCAGCCGCGCCGCCTCGACGCCCTCGCGCAGGATTGCGCCGGCCTGACGGGCCTTGTCCGCATAGGCAAGCGTTGTCGTCTTGTGGAAGGCGACGCCGTCGCCGGGGCAGTAGAGACCGCCGCGGATGAAGGGCGCCACATCCGGCTCGAGCTCGCGCACCTCGCTCTGCGAGAGCACCCGGCTCTCGATCCCGAGGCGGTTCTGCAGCGCCGCTCGCGCCTCCGCCGGCGCGAGGTCGATCTCCCGCTCGAAAAGCTGGATCTGTCCCATGGTCTCGTAGAGCGGCGCGGTGCCAAGGCTTTCATGCAGGCCCGGCCAGAGTTCCCGCGCCCGAACCATCAGCGGGATTTCGCGGTAGTCACGCCCGTTGGCGCGCACGCCACGTCGCCCCGGGCCGCCGGAGGCACCCGAGGCGATGGTTCCGGCCTCGATCAGCTCGACCGCCTCGCCGCGGGAGGCGAGGTGCCAGGCGACGGCCGCGCCATAGACGCCGCCGCCGACAATGATGTGTTTGGACATGGGTTCGCTCCGGACCGGAAATGTCCCTCACCTATAGGCGAGGATGCCCGTCCTGTCGAAGCGCGCGGTTGGAAAAGGAGCTATTCGAACTCCATCCGCTCGAACACGCGGCCCGCGTTCTTGGTCGCGAGCTCCTCGTAGGTATCCAGGTGCCGATAGGGGGACTGGTCGACGTAATAGGCGTCCGCCAGGGACCCTCCCTTATCGAGGTGCTCGCGGATCCGGGCCCGGAGATAGACGAGATAGTCCTTCGTGTAGCGCCGCACCTGATCCATGTTCGTTGGATGCCCGTGACCGGGAATGACGTAGGTCGCGCCGAGCTTTTCGAAGCCCTCGTCCCAGCTTTCCAGCCAGGCCGCGGTGTCCGTCTCCTCGAAGATCGGCAGCATCCGCTCGTGGAACGCCATATCCCCGGCGATCACAAGGCTCTGCTGCGGCAGCCAGACGGAGACGTCGCCCGGCGCGTGGGCCGGGCCGAGATTGAGAACCTCGATCGGGAAGGTCCCGAACTCGACGACGTATTTCTCCGCGAAGGTCTCGTCCGGCATCACGACGGTCGTGTTCTCCGCCTTCTCCTTCTGCACCCGCTGTGCCGCCGCAAGACTGGCATGGCCGCTTGCCTCGAATTCCGCGGCAGCCTCTTCGCTGGCGACGATCTTCACGCCCTGGGCATGCCAGTAACTGTTGCCCAGCATGGCGTGGCCCTGACCGTTTTCGTTCACGACCAGGCGGACCGGCTCGTCCGTCACCTTCTTAATCTCTTCGTGCAGCGCCTCGGCCAGTTTCCAGGAGGCGCCGCCATTGACCACCACGACGCCCTCTCCGGTGATGATGAAGGAAAGGTTATTGTTGTGGCCGCTATTCTCGTAGGTCGGCGGCGCGGTCGCGCCAATGGCGGAGAAAACGTTCGGGATGAACTCGACGGGCTTGGAATAAAGCACCGAGCCCGGATACTGGTCCGGAATGTCCTGGCTCGCCTCGACAGCGCCCAACGCTGCGAGACAAAACGCAAATGCCGCCAGCAGTGCGGCCGAAATTCTCTTGAACATCTGATTGCTTCCTCCCCAGAGGGGTAACTTGCGGCGGTTGCTCCGCCTTGACGTGGTTCCGGAAAAAACCCCGGCACGGCGGACCGTGCCGGGGAGGTGGCGAGAGACTATTCCGCCGCGACCCTGCTGTCCTTGCCTCCAAGAAGACGGTCCGGCAGGAACCAGGCGATGGCGATGAACGCGATCCCGGTCACGACGCCGATGAGCTCACCGGACATCCCGAGCAGGGCCGGATACTCGGTGCCGGCGATGGTCCCGAGCGTCGCCTTGCCGCCGAGGATGTGATCGAGCAGGCCGGTCGCCTTCACGTTCTCGTAGGTCAGCATGTAGCCGAAGGCGCCGGCGAGGCCGCCGAGCACGAAGACCATCGCGTCATAGCGCCCGGAAGCCGCCGCTGCGAGCCCGGTGCCCGGGCAATAGCCGGCGACGGCGAAGCCGAGGCCGAGCAGAATGCCGCCGACGAAGACGCCCATATAGGCATCCTTGACGTCGAGATGACCCGGATCGACCAGCCCCGTCAGCAGGCCGCCAAAGGTCAGCAGCGCGGCGGTGCCGATCGCCAGCAGTATGGTCCTCATCAGATGCAGATTGGTCAGGTTCAGCATGCGGATGATGAAGTTCGGATTGGTTGCCCCGACGCGGTCGAGAGTGAAACCGAAGGCGCCGCCGATAACGATGGCGAGAAGGATGGAACTCATCTCAGCTCTCCTTTCGGAACAGAACGAGGGCGGTCGGAATTCCGGCCGCGAAGGCGCCGGCCGCGAAGATGAAGCCGGACACGGCGGTCTGCATCATCCCGCTCATCATGTGCCCCGAGGTGCAGCCGCCGGCCATTCTCGCGCCATAGAGCACGACGAAGCCGGCGAGGAAGGCGGCCACATAACGCTTCCACGGCTCATCGCCGAAATTCGCCCGCCAGACCGCCGGCATCGTCTTTTCCGCTTTCTCCACGCCACCGCGGAGGCGTGCGGAAAGCGCCGCACCGCCAATCAGGGCGAGCACGAAGACGAAGCTGTAATTGAGCGGGTTCTCGACATTCTTGGCGTATTTCCCGCCGCTCTTGGCGAGATACGCATTGGTGCTGGTGTAACCGCTCTTGGCCTCCGTCGACTCGGTCACCACCGAAGGAGAGACCGCGTCCCAGAGAATGCCGTCGAAGATCACGAATTGGGTCGAAACGCCGATCGGCTTGACCAGGAGGACCGCAGCGAAGAACACGGCCCCAAGCAAGAGTCCGCCGGCTTTCCACGTAAGAGGAGCGCGCATGGCATGACATCCTTTGTCTGCTGCAACAATGCGAACACGCCGTCCTCGTGACGAGGGACAGGACGCGAACGACATAGATTATACATATTCAATTTATTGAATATAACAATCAAATCTTCGCATATCCATGAATTTCGGACGCTTTGTCGCACTTCGGGCAGCGCAAGCAGAGATTGCGCGGTTTTTTCGCAGGCAGACGGGTTGGGCTTGGCTTGAGTTTTGTCGTAAAAACGAAACATAAAAAAAATATCGACCATGGGAGGAGACGCCATGTTGCGTTGCGTGGTCCCGGATGTTGTGACGAATCAGGATCTTCTGACGCTTCCGACGAGTGCAACCGTCGAAGAGGCCGCATTGCGGATGACGGAACGCCGGGTCCGTTCCGTTCTCGTGGTCGAGGAGCAAAAACTGGTCGGGATCTTTACCGGCACGGACCTCATAGAGCGCGTGGTTGCGGCCGGCATGAACGCGCGGGTGACCTGCCTCGGCGAGGTCATGAGCACGGATCCGCAGACGATCGGGCCCGATCTCCCCGCGATCGAGGCGCTCCGCATGATGCAGGCCGGCGGGTTCCGCCATCTTCCGGTGCTGCGGGACGGCAAGCTCGTCGCCGTGCTTTCCAGGCGCGATTTCGCGCGCGAGGAAGAGCAGGAACTTGAGCTCGAGGAAAAGCTCTGGGAAGAGATGTGACCGCTCGCCCCGCCTGTCCGACCGCCTGTGATCATCTTAAGAAAGCAGCTTTTTTCACTCTGTGAAGATTACGGCTGCATCCATGCATGGCGTCTGGACGGAAACTCCGGCGCCGTCCAAACTCGGCCCCCGAACAAACGGGGAGCGAGATACATGGCGGACAATGACAGAAACACCAAGGCGCACGGCTTCGCCCGCGGCCTGACGAATTACGGCGATTTCGACTTCTCTCTCTATCTGCGCCGCTCCTTCGCGGCCTCCATGGGTTATCTCCCGGAAAGCCTGGAAAAGCCGATCGTCGGCATCGCCTATACCGGCTCCGGCTTCAACAACTGCCACCGTCATTTCCCGGAACTGCTCGAAGCGGTGAAGCGCGGCGTGCTGGCGGCGGGGGCCCTCCCGATCGATTTCCCGACGATTTCCCTCGGCGAGGTCTATCTCAACCCGACGAGCCTCAAGTTCCGCAACCTGATGAGCATGGATACCGAGGAGATGATCCGCGCCCAGCCGATGGACGCGGTCGTCCTCATGGGGGGCTGCGACAAGACCGTCCCGGCGCAGCTGATGGGAGCGGTCTCCGCCGATCTTCCCGCGATCCAGTTGATCGGCGGCCCGATGATGACCTCCCGCTACACGACAGCGGCCGGCGACGAGGAACGGCTCGGCGCCTGCACCGACTGCCGCCGCTTCTGGGCGCAATACCGGGCAGGCAAGGTCGATGGCACGGAGATCCGGGAGATCGAGCGCCGGCTTGCCACCACGGCGGGCAGCTGCGCCGTGATGGGCACCGCCTCCACCATGGCCTGCATCGCCGAGGCGCTCGGCATGGCCCTGCCCGGCACGGCCGCGATCCCGGCGGTACATGCCGACCGCCTGCGCGCGGCAGAAGCGACAGGCGCCGCCGCAGTGCGGATGATCTCCAACCCGATCCGGCCGAGCCAGATCGTGACGCGGGACTCGGTCGAGAATGCACTCCGCGTGCTGCTCGCGCTCGGCGGATCAACCAACGCCGTCATCCATCTCACCGCGATCGCCGGACGCGCCGGGATCGATATTCCGCTCGACTGGTTCAACGAGCTTTCGGAAACGACACCGGTGCTGGTGAACCTGAAGCCGGTCGGAAGCCATTACATGGAGGACCTGTTCGCCGCGGGCGGACTGGGCGCCGTGCTCCGCGAACTGAAGCCCCTGCTCAATCTCGATTGCATGACGGTCACCGGCGAGACGCTCGGCGAACGGCTTGCCGGCGAGATCGGTCCGGTGAACCGCGACGTGGTGTCTCCGGCGGACGATCCGATCGAACCCAAGGGCGGACTTGTCGCCCTCTTCGGCAGCCTCGCACCCGGCGGCGCGATCCTGAAGCGCTCGGCAGCGGATCCCTCCCTGCTGGAGAAGGAAGGACGCGCGGTCGTCTTTAGCTCGCTCGAGGATCTCTCGGCGCGCATCGACGACCCGGACCTCGATGTCGAGGCCGACGATATCCTCGTGCTGCAGAATGCGGGACCGCGCAGCCCCTCGGGCATGCCGGAAGCGGGATATCTGCCGATCCCGAAGAAGCTCTCCTCAAAAGGTGTGAAGGACATGGTGCGGATCTCCGACGCGCGGATGTCCGGCACGGCCTTCGGCACGATCGTCCTGCACGTCACACCCGAGGCCGCGATCGGCGGTCCGCTGGCGCTCGTGAAAACCGGCGACCGGATCCGGCTTTCGGTCAAGGAGAAGCGGATCGATCTGCTCGTCGCCGAGGAGGAACTGGAGCGGAGGCGGGCCTCGTTGATCCTGACCGAGCGCGATACGGCGACGCTTCGGGGCTACGACAAGCTCTATGCGGAGCAAGTACTCCAAGCGGACCAAGGTTGCGATTTCAGGATGTTACAGGCGTTGGATAAACGCACGAATTAAGTGAGACATATATAGTTGCGACAGCCCGTGCTACACGCTATTGTACTCAAAAAGCTTGGCACGGGGTGGCGCAACTATGGATCGGGATAGTCCGCCGAACTGGAATTTCTTCGGAACGGTCGAACGACTGATCAAGGCGACGGAAGCGTTGCTCGATCGGCGGGCCGAGAATGATGCGGTCGATTGCGAGCTGGCGCGCAACATGATCATGCGTCTGACGGTCATCATGGAAGATGCCGGCATCTACATGACCGTGGAAGATCAGGAACGACGCCTTGAGCTCGAAACACGCCTGAAAAGCATTCGCGAGCGCTTCGATTTCTGCGACGGCGGCCTGACCCGGAAGACCAGTCCGGAGCGCCTCATGATCGGCGGAAACCGCACTCAATTCGGACGCGTGCCGGTCTAGACAATCATTTTCGAAACGTCCGAGCCCATCGATCCGCACTGCGACGGACCGACGGTCTCGCACATTTCCGCGTTCGCCTCATTCGGCCGCCATCAGCGCGCCGTTGAAGCTGTCGACGGTCGACCGCATGTCCATGGCCGGTGAGGTTTCGAGGAACTGTGTCCGCATCCGGACTTCCTCGCGCATTTCCTCGTCGGTGATCCAGACCAGCGCCAGAGACACTTCCCCGGAGGTGAAGGGGAAACTGTGCGGGTGCATCATCTGCGAATGACGGTAGCCATAAAGGCGCGGCGCCAGCTGCGCAGCGGTGATCTTCGGGAAGGTGTTACCAACGGTCGCATTTGCACCGGCTTCGATTGCGTAGGTATAGGCGAGCGTGGTGATGTACCAGCTGATGCTGTTACCCCGGTCGTAGCTGTGCAGCCCGCCCCGCGAGCAGATCTTCCCATCCAGATGCACCTTGTCCCGCAGCCCAGAATGGTGCCGCACCCAGCCGTGAGCCTCCGGATAATCGTAGAACAAACGGCCGGCCTCGAAATGATCGAGAAAATCGTCCGTATCGAAGAACCGGAAGGCGATCGTGCAAGCCAGATCGCCCGCCTCGTTCCTTATGTGCACATAGCGGCTGTTCGACTGATCGAGATTTTCCGGCTCGAACTGAGGATTCACGAGATTGGACTGGCGGCGAATTACCTCGCACCAGGCGTTCATATCCGTACCGCTTTCAACCGTGTAACCGAAGTTTTCCAGGTACCGGGAAAAGACGCGCCTGCAATGCGGGACCAATGCCGAAGTTGACTGATTCATTATCGAAAACCCCGTCTCAAAATTAACGGCGTTGCCGATCGACACAGCCTCGCCGTCCACATATCAGCGGCATTCTGCCAACAGCGTTTCGTTGCGGGTGCCGAGCCAACCTGAGTCAGGATGACGCACTCCCGAAAAGCGAGGCACGGCCATTGACTCTTTTTTGGCCGAATTACACCCGCCTACGTCTTAACTATACACGGTTTACGGCTAAATCAGACGCGGATTCGTTTAGAGTTTTTTAACAAAAACTGCGGACATGCTTAATACCACGATCATTCGACGCAAAATCAGCCCGTCAAAGCAACCTTTTCAGGTTTCAGCGCCGCCGTTCACCGCGATCATCTGACCGCAGACGAAACCGCCCTCGTCACTGCAGAGCAGCGCGACCATTGCCGCGATGTCGTCGGCCTCTCCGAGGCGGCCGACAGGAATGCGTCCGAGCTGAGAGCGGATATGTTCGGCATGTTCGTGATCGGATTCGTCGGGCCGGATCGGGCCGGGCGAAATGACATTCGCGGTAACGCCCTTTGGACCGAACTCCTTCGCAAGGGCCTTTGTCAGTCCCCAGACGCCATGCTTGGCGGCGGAGACCGGAGCGCGGCCCGCATAGCCGTGAATGGCGTTCATGCCGGCCATGTTGACGATCCGGCCCCAGCCGGCCTCGACCATCCCCGGGAGGAAGGCTCGGGAGAGATAGAAAGCGGCGTTGAGATCGACGGAAATGACCCGGTCCCACTCATCGTCCGTCATCTCGAGCAGAGGCTTCTGCGGGCGGATCGCAGCGTTGTTCACGACCGCGTCGATACGGCCGAAACGTTCCAGCGCGGCCTCCGCCATCTTGCGGACATCCGCGCTCTTTCCAACGTCGCCCATTGCGATCAGGGCCTGCCGTCCGGCCGCCTCGACCTCTTTCGCGACGCTTTCGCAGGCGGTCCGGTCGTGACTGCCGTTCAGGACGACATCGAACCCGTTCCGCGCGAGCCTGACCGCAATCGCGCGTCCGATATTCCGTCCCGAGCCACTGATGAAAACCGTCTTGCCGGTCGCCGTCATATTCATTCCTCCCTGAATTTTCAGAGAGGATAGCGGCACACCGGATCAGATGAAAAGCGCCGACCTTACCGGCGGCATCGCGGCGGCTGATCGTAGATTGTCATATGGGCGCAATCGCGCTCGAAAAACTCGGCCATATAGTCGAATGGCGTCTTGTCCGCGTAGGCTTCGGTGGCCACCCAGGCGGAGCCGGCGACAACACTCGCCGTGCAGCCGGACAGGCCGAAAAGAACGGCCATAAGGCCGAGAGATCTGATGAACGGACGCATTATGCCTCCTGTATAGCGACGCTTTTGTCACAAATGCTATTTAATTATATCAGCAGATCGCGGCAAAAGATACCAGAACAGTCACGGCACGGTTCTTGCTCCGTTTTCTTTGAGCGCGGAACAGGTTATGCCTGTCCCTATGCAAGTAGCAGTCAACAGCATGCGGAACGGACATAATGGGATTTAGTTGGACTCCTTCGGACCTTCCGAGACTTGCCGATCCCCACTTCATCGACGCCGTCGGTCATCTCGTTCATGCACGGCAATCGGACGGTTACCGGTTCTCCATGGCGCTGATGGGCTATCAGGCTCTGTTCTACGACCCGGCCTTCGAGGAACTGGTCAAGGCGGAAACCAAGATCGACCGGCTTCAGACCGTTGTGCACGAGATCCGCAGGGGATCGTTTGTCAAGGAAGGCAAGGATGGATGGGAAGTCAGTTTCCGCGCCGACATCCTGATCCGGAACGAGCTCGACCCGGCGACAAACAAGCCGGTTGGAGCTGTCGACTATGCCTCCGACCTCGAATATCGCGACCCGGTGCTCTATGCCACGGACGAGGACGGCTTGCCCCGGTTCCGCGCCTGGTGCAAGGAACTGGGTCTGGAAGCCTAAGCGCGCGGCGGCTGGCTAGTTGCTGAAGACTTTGTCGAACGGGATCGAGTACATCAGCATAAGCGACTCGGTCCCGGGATTCTGATCATCCAGGCTCGCGTTCGAGATGTGATGAAAGGTCAGGCCGAGACGCGAGTAATCCTCGAACCGGTAGGCCAGCTCCAGGCCGGAGCGGAATTCGACAGGATGACCGAGGTCCTTGCCGTCTCCGTTACCGTAGAGGCCGACCGCGAAGTTGGGCGTCAGGACCCAGCGCTTGCCGAAGAAGATATCGACCCCGATCCCGCCATAACCGTAGGTCGCTCCCTCCGCCGTCGCCATCAGCCCGACAAACGGTGTGAACAGCCAGAGCTTGTGATCTTCGGAAAACCGGTATTCGACGCGCACCTCTGCCGTCGTCTCGTTGTCGAGCAGGTCGTACACACCTGCTCCGAGCGACAGGAAGGCCGGTTCCTCCGCCCGCAGGGACGATCCAGACGCAACGATGACCGACATTGCCGCGACTGCGACTTTCAAAAACTTCCGCACGTTGCCCCCCTCGGCAAATCCGCGCGCATGATAGCCGCCGCCGCCGCCGCATCAAGTCCGGATCGTCGTCCGGATCCGTTCCATCGCGGCAACGAGGCTCCGGGCGATGCCTGGCTCCATAGCGGAATGTCCCGCATCCGGGACAATATCGAATTCGGATCCCGGCCAGGCCTGCGCCAGCATTTCCGCCGTTGCGATCGGACAGATCACGTCGTAACGCCCCTGAACGATGATCGCCGGCAGATGCGCGATTCGCCCGAGGTCGCGGAGCAACTGTCCCGGTTCGAGAAAAATCCTGTTGCGGAAATAATGCGCTTCGAGACGCGCCAGCGACAATGCCCGCCCGGGCTCGCCCGCGGCGAGCGCCGGCAATGGCAAGAGCGCGGAGCAGGCGGCTTCGTAGCCGGCCCAGACTTCGGCCGCCGGCTGATGGATGGCAGGATCCGCCGCGACCAGCCGCGCGTGATAGCTGCCCAGCAGATCGCCACGCTCCGTTTCCGGCAAGAACTGGTCGAACCGGCGCTTCGCCTCGGGGAAGAAAGTTCCCATGCCATGAAGGAACCAGTCGATCTCCGGGTCCGTTCCGAGAAAGATTCCGCGTAGCACAAAGCCGAGGCATCGTTCCGGATGCGCTTCTCCATAGGCCAGCGCAAGCGTGCTGCCCCAGGACCCGCCGAAAACGATCCAGGTCTCTATCCCGAGATGCTCCCTCAGACGCTCGATATCGGCCACCAGATCCTGCGTTGTATTGCCGCTCAGTTCCGCCACGGGCGTGGACCGTCCGGTCCCGCGCTGATCGAACAGCAGAACGTTGAACCGGTCGGGGTCGAAGAAGCGCCGGTGCGCCTCCGCAATTCCGGAGCCGGGGCCGCCATGCAGGAAGACCACCGGAATACCGTCCGGGTTGCCGATCATCTCCCAATAGATCCGGTGTGGCCGGTCGACCTCGAGATGACCGCTGCACCGGGCAGCGGTCCGCGGGAACAGAACTCTCTCGGACACGATATCTCCTGCGCCTGCTTCCATCCGATCACTGCGACATCCATATCCTCTGCAGCATCCGCCGTCACCCCCGGGCGGAACGGGGCGGGAAACATTGCTTGAGATGATCCAGGGCACCGTGATTCGATACGGCATGAGACCAATCCGCCGCCCGACCCGTCTGTTCGCGGGAATCCTGTTTCTGCTGCTCGCGGCCGGAGATGGCACCGCAGAGACGGTGCCCCTGCCGGAAAACGGCCCGCCGGCCAGCCTCGAAGACCAGGAGACAGTCGAGATTGTCGATGGCGACACGCTCGTGCTCGCGACCGGAAAACAGGTCCGCCTCGTCGGCATTCAGGCTCCCAAACTTCCGCTCGGACGCCCCGGCTTCGAGACCTGGCCGCTCGCGGATGAGTCACGGGACGCCCTTCTGCGGCTTGCGCATGGACAGCGCCTCGCCCTGCATTTCGGCGGACAGCGCGAGGATCGCTACCGGCGCTATCTGGCGCATCTGACCCTGCCGGACGGCACCTGGATACAGGGCACGCTGCTGGAAGAAGGATTGGCCCGGGTCTACAGCTTCCACGACAATCGCGCTCTCATCCCCGAGATGCTGGCCCTCGAGCGCCGGGCCCGCAGCCAAAAGCGCGGCATCTGGAATCTCTCCTATTACAGGATCCGGAACCCATCAGAGACCTGGAACGATATCGACAGCTTCCAGATCGTCGAGGGCCGCGTCGTCGATGCGGCCAGGGTGCGCAACGTCGTCTATCTCAATTTTGGCCCGAACTGGCGCACCGACTTCACCTTCAAGATCGGAAAGCGGGCTCTGGGACTGTTTTCCAAGGCCGGCATCGATCCACTCACTTTCACCGGCAGGACCGTGCGCGGCCGCGGCTGGGTCAAACCGGAAAATGGCCCCCTGATCGAAGTTACCCACCCCGAACAGCTTGAACTCTTGCCAGAATGACCAACATCGCGCTCTAAGACCGATGAATTGGCGTGCACATTCGGGAGAAAGATGGTGGCGGCGGTGATCGAGGCCATTCGTGCAAGATTGTCTGGCACCGGATCCGTCGCGGCTCTGCTCTTGGCCGCGCTCATCAGTGCCCCCCTGCTCTCGGGCTGCAGCACCAATCCAGCCACCGGCGAGCAGAGCTTCACCGCCTTCATGTCGCCGGAAGACGAGTTGCGGGTCGGGCGCGAACAGGACCCGAAGATCAAGGAGGAGTTCGGCGGGGCCTATCAGGAGGATGCGGACCTCGCCGCCTATGTGACCCGGATCGGCAAGAAGCTCGCGGCCACTTCGGAGATGCCGAATCTCGACTTCCGCTTCACCGTTCTCAATACGCCCGATGTAAACGCTTTCGCCCTGCCCGGCGGCTATGTCTATGTCACCCGAGGCCTGATCGCGCTCGCCGAGAACGAGGCCGAGCTTGCCGGGGTGATTGCGCACGAGATCGGGCACGTCACAGCGCGGCACAGCGCGGAACGCTACAGCCGTGCCGTGGCGACGAATATCGGCGCCACTCTGCTGGGCATCCTGGCGGACAGCCGCGCTGTCGCCGATATTGCGAGCCAGGGCGCCAACCTCTACCTCAAGGGCTATTCCCGCGACCAGGAATTCCAGGCCGACATGCTCGGCGTCCGCTATCTCAGCCGTGCCGGCTACGACACGGGCGCAATGGCGAGCTTCCTCTCAAAGATGGGACAAGCGAGTCGCCTGCAGGCGGAAATGGCCGGTTCGAACCGTGACCCCGACGGCGTCGACCTGCTCGCGACCCATCCGAGAACGGTAGACCGGGTAAGGCAGGCGCTCGCGGCGGCGAGTGTGCAGCATATCGCTTCCCCGATCGTCAATAAGGATGCCTTTCTCGACCGCGTCGACGGCATGATGTTCGGAGACGATCCGAAGGAAGGTCTGATCAGAGGCCGGGAGTTCCTGCACAAGGATCTGAATTTCCGCTTCGAGGTACCGCCGGGCTTCCGCCTCTTCAACAAGCCGACCCAGGTGCTCGCCGCCGATCAGACCGGGACGCGCTTCGTCTTCGACAAGGCGCAGCAGAGCGATGGCCTGCATCCCGCCGACTATCTGCGCTCACGCTGGGCGCAGGGTCATCAGGTGCGGGATCTCGAAACCATTAATGTGAACGGCATGGAAGCGGCAACCGCATGGCTGCCCGTGACGGCGCGTAACAATGAAACCTTCGTCCTCCGTCTCGTCGCGATACGTTACGATCCGA
>NZ_JAEPQA010000070.1:0-385 GCF_017640745.1 Nisaea sp.
GAAGCCGGCCTCGTAGACCGGGACGTCGTGATCGAAGCCCTGGTCGTGGAGCGGGTGGGCGCACACCGAACCTGCGATCGCGGAACCCTTGAGGGTGGCAACCTCCTCATGGTCCTCGATACCCATGTCGGCGCAGGCGGCCTCCAGCAGGTCGCGCGACAGGATCAGTTCGTCGCCGACGGCCGCCCCGCTTTTCTCGCCGACGTCCGTCACCCTGATGCGGACATAGTCGAGTTCCGCCCCGACCGCGATGGCGCGGTTGCCGGGGATGGTCCAGGGCGTGGTCGTCCAGATCAGGATCGCCGCGCCTTCCAGCGCCGGGTCTTCGGTCTTCACGACCGGGAAGCGCACCCAGATCGTGTGCGAGGTGTGGTCGTGATACTCG
>NZ_JAEPQA010000070.1:395-669 GCF_017640745.1 Nisaea sp.
TACTCGACTTCCGCGTCGGCCAGCGCGGTCTTCTCGACCACGGACCAGAGCACCGGACGCGCGCCGCGGTAGAGACCGCCGTTCATGGCGAACTTGGCGATCTCGCGGGCGATCTGCGCCTCGGCGCGGTGGTTCATGGTCGTGTACGGGTCTTCCCAGTTGCCGATCACGCCGAGCCGCTGAAATTCCTCGGACTGGACGCCGACCCAGTGTTCGGCGAATTCCCGGCACTCGCGGCGGAACTCGAGGATCGGCACCTCGTCCTTGTTCCGGC
>NZ_JAEPQA010000071.1 GCF_017640745.1 Nisaea sp.
GTCGGGCAACGACCTGCTGTTCGGCAATGCCGGTGCGGACATTCTCTATGCCCTGTCGGACGGCGCGGATACGCTGTACGGCGGTGCCGGCAACGACACGCTGTTCGCCGGATCCGGTTCGGACCTGCTGTTCGGCAATGACGGCGACGACAGCCTTGACGCCAATACGCTGGGCAACCAGGCGTCCATGACGCTTGATGGTGGTGCCGGTAACGACTCCATCACCGGTGACCTCGGTGCTGACGTGATCACCGGCGGCAGCGGTGCGGATGTCGTGGTCGGCAATGCCGGCAACGACATCGCCTATGGCGGCGACGGTGCTGACTCCATCACCGGTTCGGCTGGTGCGGATACGCTGTACGGCGATGCCCAGAACGACCTGATCACCGGCGGTGCAGGCACCGACCTGGTCTACGGTGGTTCGGCCGACGACATCCTCTACGGTGACAATGCCGGTACGGGCTCCTCGAACACCGCCAACATCGTTTACGGTGGTGACGGCAACGACACGCTCTACGCCGGTGGCACCGCGAGCGACTTCCTGTACGGCGATGCCGGCGCGGACCGCTTCGGCTTCAACGCGGTGACCACCATTTCGTTCGCCTCGGTCAGCTCGCATCTGGTCTACGGCTACACCAAGGGTAGCGACAATATCGTGC
>NZ_JAEPQA010000072.1 GCF_017640745.1 Nisaea sp.
AGGCGATGCACGTCCTTTTCGGCGTAGTCGCGATAGCCATTGTCGGCGCGACCTGGACGAACAAGGCCGATTTCCTCGTAATAACGGATGGTTTTTGGCGGCAGCTGCGTGCGCTCTGCCGCTTCGCCAATGTTCATGGTGCAGTCTCCGGTTCGGCCGCAATCATGTCAAAGCCATCGTGCGGGAACAAGGCGCCGCGATCGCAAGCGATGGTGCACGCGCTGGGAAAGGTCCGACTTTTACAGTTGTCGATCTCGGCGATCGCTTCGCAATCACCTGTCGCTTGTTCCGCCAATCTCAGGCGATTGGCTATGGCGCACCCGAGAGGATTCGAACCTCTGACCTCTGCCTTCGGAGGAATTAATAGCACCTATCCGAAACATGCGATAGAGCACGTCTTTATGCGATAATGCGTTGAAAGACGTTGTTTTTCTGAAGCGCTCCGCCGAAGTCTCTATCCGAATACAGGTCGCGATTTCCGCCCTACTGCTTACGCAGTGCTTACGCGGGACCGGCCGGAAAGGTGCGACTTCTCATGCCAAAACTCACCAAGCGCGTCGTGGACGCCGCCGAAGTCCGAGAAATGGATTACGTCATCTGGGATGACGAACTGCCCGGCTTCGGGCTGCGTGTCTTCAAGT
>NZ_JAEPQA010000073.1 GCF_017640745.1 Nisaea sp.
GCTGATCGGGGTGCTGGAGAGCACCAATAAGGAGCTCGCCGAGGAGAACCGGCGGCTCAAGACCGAGATCGCCAAATCCTCCCGGTTCACCAGCATCATCGGCAATTGCGGGGCCATGCAGAAGGTCTTCGCCATGCTGGAGAAGGTGCTCGATTCCGACGTCACGGTGCTGATCACCGGCGAGACCGGCACCGGCAAGGAGGTGGTGGCCAACGCCATCCACCGGAACAGCCACCGGGCGCGGGGCCCGTTCGTCGCCCAGAACTGCGCCGCGATGCCGGAGCAGCTCCTGGAGAGCGAGCTGTTCGGCTTCAAGCGCGGCGCCTTCACCGGCGCCAACCAGGACAAGAAGGGCCTTCTCGAAGCGGCCCATGGCGGCACCATTTTCCTCGACGAGATCGGCGACATGCCGATCGGCCTGCAGGCGAAGATCCTCCGGGTCCTCCAGGAAGGCGAGGTCCGCCCGCTCGGCTCCCTGGAGAGCCGCAAGGTGGATATCCGGGTGCTCGCGGCGACGCACCAGGACCTCGAGGCACGCATCGCCGAGGGCCAGTTCCGCGAGGACCTGTTCTACCGGCTGAACGTCTTCCCCATCCACCTGCCGCCGCTGCGCGACCGCCAGGACGACGTGCCGGCGCTG
>NZ_JAEPQA010000074.1 GCF_017640745.1 Nisaea sp.
GGTGGAGCCGGAAGCGATCAGCTTGATGGCGGCGATGGCGACGACACGATCGATGGCGGCGCGGATAACGACACCCTGAGTGGCGGAGCCGGGAATGACAGCCTCGACGGCGACGCGGATGACGACATCCTTGATGGCGGCGCTGGCGACGACACGATCGATGGCGGTACGGGTGCCGACACTCTCGGCGGCAATGCCGGATCGGACATTCTTGACGGAGCGGCCGGTGACGACAGCCTCGATGGTGGCGACGGTGCGGATACTCTTTCCGGCGGCGATGGCAATGACGCTCTCGACGGTGGCGCGGGCGATGACAGCATCGAGACCGGATCGGGCCAGAACACGGTCTCCGGCGGCGCGGGCAACGACCTGATTTCCGGCGGCGACGGAAATGACCAGATCGACAGTGGCGACGATGCAGACACGGTTTCCGGCGGCGCCGGTGACGACACCATCGTCAATACCGGAGGCTCCGACAGCATCGACGGCGGCGCGGGCAATGACTCGGTCACGGGCGCGGATATCCAGGAAACCATCAGCGGCGGTGACGGCGACGACGTGATCTTCGGTGGCGGCGGTAACGACGTCATCGATGGCGGTACCGG
>NZ_JAEPQA010000075.1 GCF_017640745.1 Nisaea sp.
GCCTTCCGGGTGGATGAGGAATGGGGGCCGGCGGCGATTGTCGACACCGTGCGCAGGCACCTCCCCGCCGACGGGATCGCCACCTGTGACAGCGGGGCTCACCGGATCCTTCTCAGCCAGGTCTGGCGCTGTCACCAGCCCCGTGGGCTGCTGCAGTCGACCGGCCTCTGCACCATGGGCTGCGCCCTGCCGCTCGGCATCGGCGCGCAATTGGCGGCGCCGGGTCGCCCGGTGGTCGCCTTTTCGGGTGATGCCGGCCTGGAGATGGCGCTTGGCGAGCTGTCGACTTTGCGCGATTTGAAGCTGCCGCTCACCATCATCGTTTTCGTCGACGCCTCGCTGGCCTTGATCGAGTTGAAGCAGCGCCGGGACCAGCGGCCCAATATCGGAGTCGATTTCGACGAGACGGATTTCCCGGCGGTCGCCAGGGCCTATGGCGGTGATGGGCATTGGGCGGAAAGCCGCGCCGAACTGGAATCGGCCTTAGGAGAGGCGTTGGCGCCGGGCCGGGATCGGTTCAGCCTGATCGCCTGCCGGATCCCGCGGCAGAGCTATGACGGCCGCATCTGAGGCTTGGTATCAGTCCTCGACCGG
>NZ_JAEPQA010000076.1 GCF_017640745.1 Nisaea sp.
GGTCCATCAGGTTGTCTAGCACTTCCACCGGCGTGCCGGGGTTTAGAACTGCGCCAGCTTTCTTGCCCAGCGCGCGGATGGCCTGCAGCGTGCGGTGCACATGCGGCCCGGCCTCCGGGTGGACAGTGATGATATCTGCACCAGCATCTGCAAAGGCTTCCAGATACGGATCCACCGGAGAGATCATCAGATGCACGTCGAAGGTCTTCTCGGAATGCGGCCTCAGCGCTTTGACCACGTCAGGTCCGATAGTGAGGTTAGGCACAAAATGCCCGTCCATCACATCGATGTGGATCCAATCCGCGCCCGCTTCGTCAACCGCGCGCACTTCTTCACCCAGCCGCGCAAAGTCAGCTGAGAGAATTGATGGTGAGATCAGCGGTGTCGCCATGGTCTATTTCCGGAAAATCCGCGTTTCCTCGCAGTAGCTTTGAGCGCGACTCGCCGACAAGAAGCGGTGTGGCCTTTTCCACACGCAGCGTAGTCCGGATTAAGGATACCCGCAGAGCCAATTCAGCCGGAATTCAGCCCAATGGATGCAAATGGGTGGTGGAATTGGCCTGAAAAGCCTATTCC
>NZ_JAEPQA010000077.1 GCF_017640745.1 Nisaea sp.
CCGGCCGATGTCATCCAGCTTGCCCTGCCAGCTCTCCGCCGCACTGGCGAGAAGCTCCCGCGCTTCCCGGTCCAGGCCTCCCGCAGGGCCGCCTAAAACCATCGGATCGAAGATGTCCCGGTCCCAGTCGATCTCCATTGCGGGCTCCGCCGCCACGTCCACGGGCTGGTCAGCCGCCCGGCGGAGAGGCAGGGCCTGCGGCAGGAACCGGGCCAGAACCTGGCCGAGCTTCCGGCTGTCGATCGGTTTCGTGAGGAAGCCGTCCATCCCCGCCTCGAGGCAGGCTTCCTCGGTGCCGGGAAGCGCATCGGCGGTGAGCGCGATGATCGGCAGAGCCCGGTCCTGGCCCCTCTCCCCTTCACCGCCCGCCTCCCGCCGGCGGATCTCGCCGGTCAGGGCATAGCCGTCCATCTCCGGCATGTTGACGTCGCTCAGAAGCAGGCCGTAGCCCTCCTGTTCCAGCATGGAAAGCGCGACTCGGCCATTGTCGGCGATCTCGCAGGCAAATCCCATTTTGTTCAGCATCTGCCGAATGACCAACTGGTTGGTTT
>NZ_JAEPQA010000078.1 GCF_017640745.1 Nisaea sp.
GTTCCCCACCGGCACAGCCTCTTTCCCGGAATTCCCTTGGCTCAACTCTTCGTGCCCCCCACTTGCAATGAGGGAGCGCAACCGGTAACGCTTCGCAAAAGGCCGCTGGGAGCGGCCGCGACTTTTGGGAGAGAGGTCCGATGGCGCAGGTTGAGAACGCCGCCGCCCTTCTGGCGCCGGAGGCGGAAGCCCCTACCCGGCCGCTCTGGGAGATGATCCGCGAAGAGGCGGAGGATCTCGCAAGCCGCGAGCCGCTGATGCGCGAGACCCTGCAGGACCAGGTCCTCTCCACCGAGTGCAATGCCGACATCGTGGTGCGCATTCTCGCCGCCCGGCTTGCCGTGGCGCGCATTCCGTTCGAGGATCTGAACGATCTCTTCCACGAGGTGCTGGGCAGCGATGAGCAGGCGATGAAGACGGTCGAGGCCGATCTCCGCGCCGTCCAGGCGCGCGATCCGGCCTGCCGCACCTATCTCCACGCGCTCCTCAACCTGAAGGGCTTCCAGTCCCTCCAGGCCCACCGCATCGCCC
>NZ_JAEPQA010000079.1 GCF_017640745.1 Nisaea sp.
GTTGGAAAGGCCGATCGCCCTCACCTTGCCGGATTTCACCAGATCGGCGAGGGCGCCCAGCGTCTCCTCGATCGGCACGCTCTCGGCGTCCGGCTGGTGCTGATAGCCGAGCCGGCCGAAGGTATTGGTCGGGCGGTCGGGCCAGTGCACCTGGTAGTAGTCGACGTAATCGGTCCGGAGCCGCTTCAGGCTCGCGTCGAGGGCCTGGTTGATGCTCTCTCGGGTCAGCCGGTTGGCGCCGCCCCGGATGTATTTCCGATCGGTCGCCGGGCCGACCACCTTGGTCGCCAGGATCACCTTGTCGCGCTTGCCGCTCCTGATGAACCAGTTGCCGATGATCTCCTCGGTCTTGCCGTAACTCTGCTCGGTCGGCGGCACCGCGTACATCTCGGCGGTGTCGAAGAAGTTGATCCCGGCATCCAGCGCCCGGTCCATCTGTGCGAACCCGTCTTCCTGGGTGTTCTGCGTGCCGAAGGTCATGGTGCCGAGAGAGACGGCGCTCACAGTCATGCCGGTACGGCCGAG
>NZ_JAEPQA010000007.1 GCF_017640745.1 Nisaea sp.
TGCCGTGTTCCAGACACCCGAGGAATACCGGATTGTCTCGAATGGGAAGACGCTCGGAACGCTGCCTGTTCTGACTGTCTTGGCGCCAGATTTGACGATTATCTTTTCCGGCCGCCGTTGGAGGATTCTCGCGATCCACGACGCAGAAAAGGTCATCGAAGTCTCAAGAGACGCGACTGGAAGGCCCCCCAAGTTTGGCGGTGATGGCGGCAATATCGACGACACAGTGGTTCGGCGAATGAGGACCATCCTCGCCGGAAACGACCCGAGGAAATATCTCGATGAGAAGGCCGCTGGCCTGCTTCAGGAGGCGCGAGCGTCCTTTGTCCGACTGGGGCTTGAGGCGTCGAATATCGTCGAAATAGGCGACGGTCATTGCCTTCTCGCTACATGGGCCGGGACTGTGAAGAATTCGACAATGGCTCTCGCGCTCAGGTCGGAAGGCCTCATAGTCGAGAAACATGATGGGCTTCTCGACGTACGTGCCGACATAGGGCGAGTGCGAGATATTGTCGAGCAGATGGCGGAGTCGGACGCACCTTCAGGAGAGGAAATCGCCGCCGAGATTGCTTTGCCCGCGACAGAAAAATTTCACCCTTATTTGTCTGCTGACCTATTAGTTGCTGACCTTGTGGCCAGCCAAATTGAGGCCAGCTGCATACCATTCGTGGCTGAGCAGCTACTGGGAGCTTAAGGAAGTCCGAGTGCGCATCATTGCCGAGACAGTTAGAGCACTGCGGCCCTGCACGTGATAGTGATGCCTGCCGTACTCGACAACCTCTTGGTATCAGGCATTGGTAATCCCAACACCGATCGTCTCTATGAACGCTTTCGACCGAGAGACGTTTGGAAACTCTATGCGCAGAATCACATCGTAAATTTCGAAGACAAGATCCGCTCTAGGACCAAACGCTTCATGCTCGAATTCTGTTTTCGACGAGTTAGCGTCGGACCAATTTTCGGACATCCAAAATTCGAATTTTTTGAGACGCTCAGGCCAGCCGATGACGGCGAGAAAAACAGAAGTCGCCGTGCGCTCGGCCGCGTAGTCGGGGAAAATGCTTTTCAGCGGATCGTCTGACATCAATTGGCCACCGCTCTGAAGGGTCGAATTCTTAGGTGAACGGAGCTCCTCGAAGCCAAGATCATCAAGTTTTCCCCAAAAGCCCTAAGCTGCAGTAAGAAAAATTGCTCTACCTGTATGGCGTGGTCTACTCGGAACGATAATGCCTCTTTCCAAGCCTCGTCAGTGATCTCGATTTCACTGGGGGTCGCTACAACTGCCCGTCTTGGCGGGGCAGACGCTCAACAGCGGCCTATCGTCGGTAGGTCCAGGAAAGAAGCAAGGACATCGCATGAACAGCCGTTCTTTGGCAGTCAACATGGCGTCGGACAGCGTCTTGAGCTAGCGAGCCATAGGCAGCCAAAGAATCCCAAACGAATTCACAAAAGCTGGCGTACCGCGCGTTCAATTCGATTGCGGAATATCCACGCACACCGAACTTTGCAGCAATCTCTGGGGTCCAGATTGGGAATATCGTTGGATTAATTAGCTGAAGAATACCGCTCATTATCGCCCAATTTTGATTGGCAGGAGCGGTCCGGGTAATGCCTTCCAAAAATCTTCTGGCATCACTCGGCGTGCTACAACTTCTGATGGAGGCGAGCACCCTTGAGCTCGGAACTCCCCAGTTACTACAATTCATGGAACAGCTGGGTGCCTTTACAGTTTCGCGCACGAGGATAGCAATCGCTGCAACCGCATCTCCTTCTGGGTCATCCTCCATGCGTCGAACGACGCGAGCCAACGAATCAAATAAATGATCATCAGAAACATTGGTTGGATAAATTAGATCCTCCGATCGCCGGATGAGGTCTCCCATATCAGGCGATTCTGGTAGGAGGGGGGACTCAGCCAACATCAGGCTCTGCATGTGAAACTACCTTCCAGATTCCCGAGAGATCGGCCAACGCACGGACCGCAACATCCCGCATATCGAACTTGGCTATGCATTAAGCGCTCGATCCTATCCCCGGGAAGCGGCTACGCGATGCCTAGCCTCATTGCTACTGACTATGCGCTCTTAATTCGCCCGCGGCCGAGCGATACATTTGATGGAGATATTTTCCAGAAACCACCTTCCCGGCCAACGGTTCCGTCGTCGTCTATGCACCGAACCACTTTCTTGAACTCGACTTTGCCGTCAAAGACTGGTGCTCCACCTAGAGTCATATCCATACTCATCCAATATGGCTTAGGTTCGTCAGCCTTATTGTTCTTCATCCAACTCGGCCAATCTTTCTCAAGATTTCTCTCAAGGCGAGTGGACTCAGAAGGAGATGTAAGAACAAAGAACATATTGGGCACGAAGCTGCCATTCTGCTCCTGATACTCCCTAAGGTCATTTAGGCGATTGATCTTCGAGTTGATCTGCGCGTTGTTCCAGCTTTCGGCACCTTTGGCCTCGATAAGGATCAAAGTCTCTCCAAACGCTATGACCAGGTCCAAGTCCTCTTGATTGCCTTTAACCAATTGATGGTCATTACGCTGAACCTGCGTTTCGTCGACACGCTCGTCGATGAGGTGCAACGCCCCTACCAACCAATCCAGATGGTAGTCCATTGCCCACCAGGCGTTATCGGGAATAGCCACATTAATCAATGAACCAAGTCGGCTCCGAAAATCGATGTCGAGTGTTTCGGCTTTCGAGCCCAGCGCGTTGCGGATGAGCCAATAGCGTTCTTTGCGATTAAATTGAGCAAGCGCATCAGTAAGCTTCATGGACGCCCCTCAGTTCCGGTGGCGCCGGTCAAAAATCGCCAGAGTGCGATCATTGCATAGGTATCCAGGGCGCAATATTGCTCAAGCGCGTCTCGTATCTCTGTTTTACGAGCTTCAGACGTAGAAGGATCCACAGCTTCAAGATATGCGTCCATGGCTTGAGTGCCATCATGAACGCCTGGGAGCGCATTGTAATCGAGGTCCGGTGCAACGACCGGCAGGACGTACTTGATACTCCAACTGCCCTTCTGAGCCGGGTGATAGAAGAACTTGCGGGTAATCGGAAGCAAGTCCACCAGCCGATCTTTTATCGCCAGGAGCTCTGGTGCGAGATTCGAGAATCGTTGGGCAAGCTCTTTCAACCGCGCACCCTCGAAACCGGCGTTATAGACGAAGATCGGATTCGCCTCCCTGCAAGCCTCGATCAGGCTATTGGCAAACCTCTCAGACGGGTCGTCGCCACTGAGGTCTAAAAAGCCGTGATGTGTCACGGTGCCATCGGCCGCAAGACAATGCAGGCTGAACTGAAATGGCAGCATTTGGTACGGATGCGTACCAGCCCAACGCGGGACCCCAAACTGAATGGTTTCAAAGTCCAAAAAATATCCTGGCAACGGAAACGACGCCAAAGCACCCGCTGCTCCAGCCGCATCAAAGTAGGGCGTGCCAGATAGAGTTACATCGCGGACCCGGCGTTGCTG
Organism: Nisaea sp.; assembly: GCF_017640745.1. Classification (GTDB taxonomy): domain Bacteria; phylum Pseudomonadota; class Alphaproteobacteria; order Thalassobaculales; family Thalassobaculaceae; genus Nisaea. Next base: position 3,484 of record NZ_JAEPQA010000007.1, read on the forward strand.
GTCGTTCAGAAGCGTGTCCGGCAGGAACCGCAAATCGTTCGTGCCCGTTTCGGCGATGTGTGTGTCGAGAGCCTTAGATTTCCGGCCTGGCAACCAATTGACTGGAAATTCTGCGACCGGGAGGCTCGCTGAACAGTGTCCGAAGAAACTGCAATCGAAGGGTGTGTTGCACTGAGGGCCAATCGGAATTTCCGGAGCCTCGGTCTCGGCAACGATCTTCTGAGCTTCATCAATCCAACTGCGGACTTCTTCTGACCGGGGAAAAGCGCTCGCAGTCAGATCTTTCTCCACCAGCAACCCATCATAGTCACCGCCTCCGGGATAGATCCATGTGGTGTCAATATGGGCAACCGCAACGCCGCGCAGATCGACACCCGAAGCTTGAGCTATATGTGCCTGGATCGCCGCATCGTCCTCTTGGTATGGCTTGACTGAAGTTGAAGACTTCACTTCCACCATACGCCACCCGGCCTTATCGCCGCCGTCATCCGTTCGAAGCATTACGTCGGCAAAAGCAAGAGCCCGATCGGCTGCAAATCCGGCCTCAAAAATCGGGCCATTCCCGCGAAGCAGTTCTCGAGTTCGATTCAGAGCGGCAGGTACACCATCTGATTTGAAATCTACTTCGGTGCCTTCACCTTTTGGGTCGTAGATGCGTTGAGCTACGATTCCCACCTCGTGACCGGTGCGAAATATCGCTTCAGTTGCAGGGGAGATGGTCCCCAATTCCGGATGGTGAACTTCCAGCCAAACTTTTTTCGGGCACTGCCGATATGCGACAAGCTTGGATTTTGAGAGTTTTCTCTGCTTTCCCATAGATAGAATGTTAGGCGAAACTTGAGGGTCAAAAACAGTTCAAAATAGCAATTCATGCTCGCTTTCGCTTCAGTCGCGAGAGTTTCTAGAGGCTGCTGCAGGAAAACCTATCCAAACTCTCCTACGCTCTATTGGAAGCTAATAGTTGTCAGGGGCGGAAAAGAGATTTTTATTAATAATTTCAATTGGTTGATAAGGCGTAAATGCCAAAACCTCAGGAGCAACCATGAAGTTTGAATGCAAGGCACTTCACCTTAGCGCATCCGACCTTGTTGGCCACACCAACTGCGATCATCTCACATCGTTGGACGTGCAAGTTGCAACTGGGACGCTGAAAAAACCAGATCATTATGATCCTCTGCTCGCGTTGTTACGCGAACGCGGACAGTTGCATGAATCCGCCTACATCGATCACCTAAAACAACAAGGATTAACGATCACATCAATCGAAGGCGTCGGTATTACCGATTCTGATGTTGAGGCAACTCTCGCTGCGATGAATCGGGGTGAAGAGATTATTGTTCAAGCGGCCTTGAGGGATGGCCGTTGGAGTGGTCGTGCGGACATCCTGAGGAAAGTGCCTTCTCCTAGCGATCTCGGGGAATTCTCTTACGAAGTCATAGACACGAAGCTTGCTCGAGAAACCAAGGGCGGCACCGTGTTGCAGCTATGCCTGTACGGTGATCTTCTCACCCAGATGCAGGGACGACCGCCAGAGAAGATCTACGTCGTGTCTCCCTGGTCCGATTTTGAGCCGCAGGAATTCAGATATAATGACTACGCAGCCTACTACAGGCGCGTCAAAGCAGCAGCGGAAGTATCCGTAGACAGCGCTGATGCGGAACATAGTTACCCGGACCCAAAGAGCCATTGCGATTTTTGTCGGTGGCAGCGGCGCTGTGACCAGCGTCGACGAAACGATGATCACCTCTGCTTGGTAGCGGGTATCTCGAAAAACCAGATCAACGAATTTCAGGCGAACGGTTTTGACACCACACGGAAGTTGGCTGAGATGTCTCTTCCTCTGCCGTTCAAACCGCAACGAGGGGCCGTAACATCCTTCGAGAGAGTCCAGGCGCAGGCTGCGATACAGGTTGCTGGTCGAGATAGCGGCGAACTCAGATTCGAATATTTAACTATTCAGCCGGGCTTCGGCCTGGCGGCATTGCCTGCCCCCTCAGATGGAGATGTCTTCTTCGATATCGAAAGCGATCAATTTGTCGGAGAACATGGGCTCGAATACTTATTTGGTTACGCCTTTTCTGAAAGCGACGGGACACCTGCGTACATTGCTGACTGGGCTTTCGATCGCGAAAGCGAGAAAAGCATATTTGAGCGTTTTGTGGATTTCGTGACGGCGAGGCGCGCGCGGTTTCCCGACATGCACATTTACCATTTTGGTGGTTACGAAACCGGTGCTCTAAAGCGGCTGATGGGGCGCTACGCCACACGCGAGGATGAGGTCGATGCATTGCTCCGTGGCGTGGTCTTCGTTGACTTGTTATCCATCACCCGAAACGCCATCAGGGCCAGTGTCGAGAGCTACTCGCTCAAGCAGCTAGAGGCTTTCTGCGGGTATGAGCGAGAGACCACTCTCCAGGAAGCGAATAGCGCTCTTTCCAAGCTGTCGGCCGCCCTAGAGCTCAATGATGTTCCTTCCATCGAGGAAGACACGAAGGACACGGTAGCCGCGTACAATAAAGACGATTGTATTGCCGCTTGGCGGCTGCGTGACTGGCTTGAACAGCGTCGAACCGAAAAATTAGCTGCTGGGGCAGATATACCTCGTCCTGAGCCGGGTCAGGACTCTCCCAACGAAGAACTCTCGGAGAGACAGCAACATATCCAGGAATTGATCGGCCGATTGACGGCTAGTGTCCCGGTCGATTCGGAAGAGCGCTCCGAAGAACAGCAGGCTCTATGGATCTTGGCCTATATCTTGGACTGGCATCGTCGAGAGAATAAAGCGGTCTGGTGGGAAAAGTATCGGCTGCAGGACCTGACTGCTGATGAGCTTCTGGATGAGAAGGCAGGTCTTGGACGACTGGAATTTGTCAGCCAAGTCGATGAAACCAAGACCGGTATTCCAACGCATCGATATCGCTTTCCGCCACAGGACACCGACATTCGAGGAGACGAGAATCTGCATGATGTTGGAGGGGCCAAACTTGGGAAAGCCACTGCGATTTCGCCGGATGATTTGACGGTTGATATCAAGAAATCGAGAGCTACTGCTGACGTCCACCCTGAAGGAGTTTTTTCGCACCTATTCATCGACCCGAAGGAGCAAGCCGCTTCGCTGTTGCGCCTTGGCGAGTACGTGGCAGAGCACGGTATCCTAGGTCATGGGCTGTACAAGAGTGCTCGCGACATGCTTCTGCGAACGCCAATGAATCTGCGTGGCGCTGCGTTCCAGGAAGATGGTGAGTCGACTCTCGAGGCGGCCATTCGACTGACTACATTGATGAATGGTGGCGTGCTGCCCGTTCAAGGGCCGCCAGGAACTGGCAAGTCGTTTACCGGCGCCCGGATGGTCTGTCAGTTGGTTAAGCTTGGGAAGCGCGTCGGGATTACTGCGAACAGCCATAAGGTAATTCGGAATCTGATTGATAAAGTGATCGAAGCTGCTTTGGAGATGGGTTTGGAGATCTCCTGCATTCAGAAGCCGGAGCAAGGAAACACCGAAGGGGCAACGGACCATCTCTCTTTCGCACGATCCAATGATGACGTCTTAAGGGCGCTATCATCTGGCGATGCACAGGTTGCGGGGGCGACCCATTTTTTCTGGGCACGAGAAGATGCCTTCGAGACCGTTGACGTTCTTGTAATTGATGAAGCGGGACAAATGTCGCTCGCCAACGCCCTGGCTGTGTCCCAAGCGGCACCAACAGTTGTGATGTTGGGAGACCCCCAACAGCTTGACCAACCAACTCAAGGAACACACCCAGACGGCACTGGCGTATCCGCACTGGACCACCTACTCGCTGGTCGCCAAACGATCGGTCCAGACCAAGGTTTGTTTCTGGAAACAACCTACCGGCTTCATCCAGATATATGTGATTTCAACTCTGAACTCTTTTACGAAGGAAAGCTCACTTCGAAAGAGGGGTGCGAACAACAATGCGTTGAGGCTACCGGATACGTCAGAGGGGCGGGGCTGAGATTTCTTCCGGTTGAACACAATGGAAATGCCAGTGTGTCGACTGAAGAGGCGGAGGTGGTTCAATCCCTCGTTGAGCATATCATCGGCACTGGCGCGACATGGACTGATCGTGACGGATCGGTCAAGCCGGTGACCTTCGATGATATTTTGGTTATCGCTCCCTACAATGCTCAGGTCTTCGAGATCCAGCGGCGTCTTCCGCAGGCCAGAGTCGGCACTGTCGATAAGTTCCAGGGTCAGGAAGCGCCGATAGCAATTTATTCGATGGCAACTTCTTCCCATGCAGACGCGCCACGTGGAATGGAGTTTCTATACAGCGCAAACCGCTTCAACGTAGCTGTTTCAAGAGCCAAGTGCCTTGTCATCCTCGTGGCATCGCCAAAGGTGTTTGAGACAGAATGTCGAACGCCCAGACAAATGCAGCTTGCCAACGCGTTCTGTAGGTATCTCGAACTCGGCGAGGCCGTCAGCCTGTAGTGGGCGCATTGCGTTTAGCTGCGCGTGAGGAATGGCTTGCTCATTCTATGAGTCCGCGGTCGGTTCCGCAGTCGATAACGAGGCCTCAGTTCATTGTCAGAACCAAGGTTTCTATAGGCTTGCCCTCTCGAACTAGCGCGATGCCGCGGCGCCCACCCAACTGAATCCAGGTTTCTGGTGGACTCTCGTAGATCCAAAGCTCGTCCTCTTTACGCATCCGGAGCTTAATCCTCGCCATTTCGTCTCTCTTGGGCGAAAAAATTAGACCTACAGGCCCCTCTGGAAGGTGCTGCATCTCGGATAGTTTGCGATCGAGATCAATAAGGGAAATCCGTTCTTCCAGCCATTCTCGTGGCACGGAAGCTTCTGAGGCCGTGGATTTCGTTGAAGCCTCAGCGTAGGCCTTAGCGATCTCCAATGTTCTAGCAAAAAGCTTCTTGTCATTAAGCGGATATACCGGTGCCTCGATTTCAATACGATATCTTACGTAGGAATCGAGATTATGAGGTGGCGGTTCAGGCCTCTCAACGGTTGCGCTGCGCCAAGCCTCTATTCGTTCGATTATCTCAGGCTCAGTAAACCCATCGAACTCAAGGAGCGACGCTAGCTCAACGATCTCTAGAATTGCCGCTTCTGCCGTTCTCCAGAGGTCCGCGACAATCCAGTTTTCAGGGTGCGGCATGCCTTTCAGATTTGGGTCTGAACGACGGCGCAGCGCGATCATTTCAATCATCACGTCTTCCCGGAATTCGGGCGCTTTTCTCCAAAGTCGACGTGTCGTCAACGGTATCTCACCGCGGATCAGCATTGACGCGACGACTGCAATGCAAAACAGAACAATGAAAGGGGCGCCGACGGCAATAACCATCGAAACGAAAACGTTCACCAATAGGTCGTTTGAATTGCCTGTTCTGAATTCTGTCCATAAGAACAAGCCTGCGAAACCAATTCCGACTATCGCCCATATTGGAAGTACGACCCACCACCACTGCATTGCTGTTTCCAGCATCGCTCCCTCTTCGAACTGGCTAGGTTGCAATCAGCTATTCGGCTAGGCCCGCATCTGTGTAGCGGCGAGGTGTTCCTATCCATGGTCCTTACAGGAAGGGTCTAGCCGCATACCAAATGGAAGCAGAATACGTCGATCCAAGGAATTACTCGTTAAGATCGATTACGACAGAGGACAATGGGTAAACGGTGCACAAAAGCTATCGGACACCATGAACCACGATAGAGGGTGTGACCGTTATTGGCGCTGGCTCACCTTGACCCGAAGCGAATAGGTTCAACGAAATTGCAAGAGCGCGAAGAGTCTGCGGATGCCATTCCTCGCTGACAAACGAGTGCCCGGGGAACCTCCCCAGGAGATCAATCTCTTTCGCTATAAAAAAAGCCCGGAAGATCTGGTTGAAATTCGCAATGCCTGCGATCGAGGGGAAATTTGGTCACTATGTAACTGTCGGGTTCACCTGGTCGAGTTGCGCAACGGGACTGTGTTCTTTCGCCACAATTCCCTATCAGAAAAGCACTCTCATTCCGACCGAACTTCCGAAAGCGAAGAGCACGTCTATCTCAAAGAAGCAGCACTTAGAAAAGCCCGCGAGATGGGCTATGACGCCTATCCAGAAGAAGGCGAGGAAGAGTGGAGAGCGGACGCACTCATCGTCGGCAAAGACGGCAAACGTATAGCCATCGAGATACAGCTATCTCATCACACTGCGGCCGACATACAGAATCGGACTCAAGTTCGAGAAAAGGACGGGGTAGAAACCGTTTGGTTCTTTAGCGATAAAATCAAGGTCAGCAGTCTGACTGAATATATTCGGTCACGTCCGTTTCTTGAGTTACCTGCGCGTGACGCTGAGAAATTTGTTGAGGATATGGTTGCCCTCTATTTGCGAGGTAACTTGGTCAGGCATGAGTCTCGGAATGGCCAACGCATCCCCGCTCAGCCAATCATTTTTGATGTCACCTGCGCGGAATGCGAGACCGTTTATTCTGTGATCAAAGCCATCGTTGGGTATCCGAACGAGGCTTGGGGCGATGAAAAAGGCCCCGTCGTACAGTTCCTCAAATTCGGCTATAGCGCACTGTTCGATGCCGCTCGAGACTTCCTTTCAAAACGTGATCCAAGTTTCCTTCCATATAAAACTCACGTTCCATACCTATCAGGTGGAACCGAGAGGTATGCCTGTCCTTCCTGCGGAGAGCCTGGCGCTCCCATTAAGTTGAATGCCGCGCTTGCGGCGAGAGTCCCTTACGATAAAAGAACGGCCTTGAGCCTTCCATTCAGCTATTTCGGCGTAGATATCTCGAGACAAACATGGGGAGCCAAGACGCCAACACCTTTCGTCACGGAGAGGATGTCGATCTCTGAATGGTACAAAGAAGTCTCCTGGCTCATGCGGCCAAACGAGCGTAAATTCGCAGCCAGGAAGCAAAAGCGAGCAGAGAAAGCCCGCGCGGATGCAGAACGAAAGAGGCGGCTTGATAGGGAAGCGGCTGCCGCCTCTGCAGCAGTTAAAAAACGCGTATGGACGACTATAAAAAGCCGACTGGCTCCAGCCTTAGAGAAGTCCGAGATTGAATTCGACATAAGGAAATGGTCTGCCGGAAGAATTCCTTATAAGAGAAAATATTCTCTCTATGAAAAGCATATAGAGCTCAATGAATTAATAGAGAATCGTTCGCCCACTCTATCGGAATTCGAAGCCGATCTGGATAAGGTAATTGCGATGTCAGAACCAGGCGGTCCGATTGCTGATCAATTTCTCGGTCTACCGGTGGAGAAGTGGAAGCTCGAACGCATGGAAGAACAGGAGTTAGCGGCCTTGGAAGAGAGAAGAGCTCGCTTCTACAGCTTTCTTCTGAAAAAATTGCCCCCTGCTTTTTTAGAGACCGAGCTCGAAAAGCGTGATGCCTCCAAAATGAACATTCTTCAGCGAGCGTGCATTAGTGAAGACGCCATGAGTAAAGTCGCAGGTGAAGTATCTGCCACTTCAGAAAACCTGAAATCAGCTTCGTTTCGCCACGGCCGTTTGCAAGACATTTCGACCAAGATTCTCGGCTATATTCCGGCCAATTCCTGGATGAACAGCCCTCACCCAAACCTGCACGGACACACTCCTAACAACGCTTGCGATGATCTAGATTGGTTCGACAGAGCCATTCGGATACTGCTCGACAAGAAGAGCGAAAAATAAAATTTACGCTCACGATGTACTTGTTTTCATCGACATAGTTAAGGTTATGAGATGGCTCCGAACCCATTCGGCAGCCATGCTCAGCCTTTCCTTAATAGCGTGTTAGATCATTGATCTCGTGGCAGCGGGACACAATTGCTGTCCGCTGACCAGCCTCCTGTTTCGGCAGAATGGCAATGGTCTGTTTTTCACTGAGCCGACTACGCTTCATCTGATCCGTCTCCTGTTAGGTGACGGAACATAAACACTTCTGGAGGAAACTTGGGGCTCAGGTCTCTTCCTGTATTTAAAGGCCTCCGACTGACATAAGTCAGCAGGGCTAGAAGATTTACGTAGACGACGCAACCGGCCGACATTCCGGAAATTGCGGTAGTGACGCAGTTTGCGAATTTCTAACTGAGGCACTATCTGACGGGAGCCTCGCTTGCCCCAGAAAAGCAAGTTATGCGATATCTACTTATGGGGAAACCTAGTTTCCCCCGACCGCTCGGGCGCCTAGCGGTCGTTAAATATGAAGCATCTTCGGGTGTAAGGTCCGGGCAAGCGCCGTTTGTCGAGGCCAGACCATAAGGGTCGAGTATCGGTTGCCAGGAACCGGCTGGCGCTCAGTGCCAGAGTGCGAACAGCTATGATTTGCACCTTGTCTGACTTTGGTGCCGCATGCACGCAATCGTGTTTCAAAATTCGTTGGGTCAGGAAATCTTGTCTGGGGATGACGAAGGATCTTTATCCGGCCTTAGCCTAATACCTTCACCCTCGGAATCAGTAGGGGGAAGGAATTGTATTCCACCCTCCTGCAAGCTCCTGACGATCGCTTCAATCGTTCCTCGACGCGAATCCTTGCCACCCTCCACACGGGTGACCGTGGGCAGGCTCACTTTCGCGCGCTTAGCCAATTCGGGTTGAGACCACCCCAAAACAGACCTAGCCCCTCTGAGTATTTTATGACCCGGAAGCATGGTGCATGCTCACGTACCGTGAGGCAGTGGTCCACTAAGTTGGAAAGAAATTCTCATAAAAGATGATTTTCAAATCAATAAAGATGATTTTATAATCTTTTTTCTGGACTAAACCATGTCAGCCCGCTAGGGTCCTGCGTATTCCTTGAGGGCAAAACGAACGAATCATGTCGCGAGTCCCCATGGCTGTACGTATCGCCAATATCTGTGATTGGGCGTTCATGAGCACATCGACGACAGAGAAAGAGCGAAGAGCGCGCACATTCCTTCGTCGATCTCGGGCAGCAAAGGAAAAGCGGCACCTGCCGACATTCGACGAGCTACTGATTGGAATGCCTTTCTTTGGCGAGGACATCGGGAGTGATGTGGAAGAATTTGCAGAGCGCCTGTTGGTCCGTGTGGAGAAGGAGGTCGCCAAGGATCCACAACTAGGCGAGCTAAGGAATGAATTGCTTCCCCTCACCATGGTTCCGTCGCAGTCGCACTTTCGTTCAGCCGCTGCCAAGCTTCGGGAGATCCGGGAAATTGGGCGCGCCGACCTCAACGACTTTGCTCTCCGATGCGATCTATATGCGGCCTGTCACGGTTGCGTAGATAGCGGGCTCAGAATTGCGGCGGCGGCGGTCGATCTTGCAGAGCGTAGTGTCGCGGACATTGAGGACAAGGAAGCTGTTGCCCTAGTTCAGATTGCACTGGGATGGCTCCGAACCTCCGATATCCCGGCCCGTACGATCGGCAAGAGAAGAGAAGCGACTGCCACGCTTGGTGAAGGTCTTCTGCATTGGATAATCCGAGCTTCTCGCTCGAAGGACAACCAAGACTCACCAGGATTACGGAATGATCAGGATGCGGAAGGCACAAAAACCAAGTCGCCAATTTCCAAGCCAACCGCACCGAAACAAGCGCCCGATAACAGCCTGACGGCTGTCGTATTTACATCAATTGGGAACCGCGAGACCTCTGAGGGCCGTCGAGTGGCGCAGTCCTTCAACAAATTAGTCGGGAAGCCGCTGCCGCTTGTACCATGCCCGAACCTGGCTGATGTTCGAACGGAACTTGTCGCCGAATACCCTTACGCCGAGACGGTAATCACAACTTTGCTTGAAGAAGTGGCTCTGCGCCCGCATGTCGCTCTTCGGCCGACGATCTTGGACGGTGATCCCGGCATCGGGAAAACCCGCTTTGCACGCCGAGTCCTGACGTTGCTAGGTATCGAGCCACATCTCTATTCCTGTGGCGGCGTTGCGGACGCTTCGCTAGCCGGAACCTCTCGCAGGTGGACGACCGGCGAGCCGTCATTACCCGTCGCCCAGATCCTCCAACACGATTGTGCGTCACCCGGGATTATTCTGGATGAAATCGAGAAAGCCGGTACTTCTCGCCACAACGGCAATGTCTTCGACGCTCTCTTGGGTTTCTTCGAGTTCCAATCAGCAAGCAACTGGCACGATCCATATATCGAGGGGCCTGTCGACCTATCGCACGTGATTTGGATCGGTACGGCCAACAGCATCGAAGAACTGCCGTCACCGCTGCGCGACCGATGCCGAATTATCCGATATCCGGCACCGGATCGGAGCCACTTGCCGCTGTTGGCTTCCCAGGTCCTAAAAGATCTCACGGCTGAGCGAGGTTTGGACTCCAGATGGGCTAGGCCTTTGTCAGGAGAGGAGCTTGAGGTGATCGCACGTGCGTGGGAAGGCGGATCGATCCGTAATCTTCGGCGCTTTGTCGAGGGGGTTTTGAATGTGCGCGAGCGGCTTCAGCCCCGCCATTGAGAGCGAAAGCCGTGGCCAGCGTGTATTTGAGATCGGCGGGTGTGTTTGATGCAGCATTTAGAAACAAGCCAAAGCAACAATTCTCATAGTGCTGGGGCCAGGCAGGCGAATGAGCTTCACCGGACGATGGTTTCGATTGCCTTCGCCCGCGACCCGGAAATCCCAAACCATTCGGGCTGCGCGACCGGCAGCCTCAACGCTATTGCTCTGGGAATAGCGAATATGAGGCTCGGCCCTGGAGAAACGGAGCTCGAATTCCGCGATGTTCACGCGCTGTGCACGAGTGGCTCTCACGCTGAAGTTGGGAGAACCATTTCTTGCAGGAACGAAACCGAACTACTTTACGCCGCAACTCGCATGATTGAGGTCCCGCAATCACCACTACTTGTGACGTGGAACGGTTCCGCGGACATTCCATACCTGCGCTCAAGAGCTTTCGCGGGTGACAGACGAGCAGACTGGTTACTGAAGGCCTCTTCGCCAGGCACCGAAGAACTTGCCTCGGCCTACCACCTGGATCTATCTCGATATCTGTTCCCTGAAGGGTTCTCGGTACCGATTGAGCAGGCACTGTTCGAGATCGGAGCTCCGCGCAGCCCGGAGGTCATAGGGCTTGCTCGATTGGAAATCGCAGCATGTGGCCTTCTATTGCTTGCTGCCAAAGCATTATGGTTTCGGGCGGAGATCAGCGTAGAGGCTTACAATTTGTTTGTAGGTTCGTTTTCCGAACGCGCTCGCCATCTTTCAGCTGCGCGCCCCCACTTTGGCTGTTTCGTCTTTGACGAAGGATCGAACGGGGAGCAACAACAGTGACTCTCCCGCGCAATCCGGCGGTTGTCGCTGCGTTGAGAGCCGAGATCACAAGCCTCGAACGCTTGGCCGCTGATCTGCAGACGATCCTTGATGGCACCGGGCCTACGGACCAAGACCTGAATTCCGCACCAATTATCGACGACTATTTGCGGACAACTCGAGAGGTGGCCTGTTTGTCCGGCCATATCAGCGGCCATCCGTCTGGACCGAGCGACACAGGAAGAACTTCCGAGCTTGTGTTTTTCTCTCCCAAACGAGGGTGGGCGCGAACTAGGAACCGCTTCTATCGGCTCGGAGGGCGGTTCGATGTTGGTTAGTGGTCGCTTTTTGTCATGCCTTCGGACATGGCTTTCGCGTATTCCGGCTCCACCCGTGCATCGATAACGACAGGTTTTCCCTCTCGGAATATGGTGATCGCTGTTCTCAGCGCTTCGATGAGCTCGCCCGGCGTCGTGACCTGGCCGATCGCTTCAAGACCTTGTGCGCGGGCGATCGCTGAGAAGTCGATATCCGGACCGGTTATGGCCTGACCGATTGCCTTGTTTTCAACCGGCCGACCACGCGTGACCGCGACCTTCTCCTGATGAACCTCATCATTGAAGTATGACCGATTGTTGCAGACGACCAGGATAAAGGGGATGCCATAGCGCGCTGCCGTCCAGAGGGCACTCACGCCCATCATGACGTCTCCGTCGCCGAGGACGGCCACGGGGATTCGGTCAGTTTCCGTGAGCGCGAGAGCGGCGCCAACCAGCATGCCTGGACCGGATCCAATACCTGCTCCCCCATCGTACCCGAGATAATCCAAAGGATGCTGAAAGTGCCAGCTTCCCCCATCCCATCCGAGAGGAAGGCGGACCAGACTTATAATCTCTCCAGAAAGACCTGTTGCCAGGGCCGAAGAGAGCTCATCCATTGTTATGGCATTCTGGACCTTACATGGCTGTCCAGATGCTCTCGGCACCGCTGGAATGAGGCGAGTTACGCTGAGATCAAGACGGCGGACCATCATGTTTATTACCGTGTCGGGCAAGGCGGCAATGTGGAGCTTTGCAGCCGGTTGAGCCATGTGATCCAGGCTCCATCCATTCGCCAATTGATGGTCGAGTGAGACGTTTACGAGCGATCCTTCCGCGCCGACCTGGCGAAGGTCGCCAGCTGTATCGACCCAATCGAAAGCGACAATCAGGTCTGCGTCAGCCAGCGCTCGAGCCGGACGCTCAGCAATGAAAAACGATGGCGGTCCGGCATGAAGAGGGTGGTCAGTCGGAAATGCTGCGCCGGTCTTTATGTCTGTCACCACCTGTGCGTTGTACCGCTCAGCCAGTGCAATGCGTGCGGCCCAATCCTCTTCGGAGCGAGACACCCGTCCCATCATGAAAACTGGACGCTTGGCTTCATTGAGAAGCTTCTCGAGGGTCTCTAACTGCGTCTCCGAGGGTGACGGATCCTCAGGCGCTTGATGCAATGTTGGCTCCGGGCGCCAAGGATTGTTGACGACCTTCTCTTCCTGGACCGTAACGTCAAAACAGACATAGGTCGGCGCCTGAGGCGCCGTGCGAGCTATCACGTTGGCCCTGACCATCGCGGCAAGAGACGCTTCAAGGCTGGCAGGTTGGTCATCCCATTTAGTGTACGGGCGTACCATCGATGCCTGATCCCGAGACGTGTGAATCCAGTCGATCCAGGGGCGGCGTTTGCGGGCATCGACTGGTCCGGTCGCACCGAAGATCACCATCGGAACCCGATCGCACCACGCGTTGTAGATTGCCATTGAACCATGCATGAGGCCTACATTGGCATGCAGGATTACGGCCATAGGCTCGCCTGTCACTTTGGCCCAACCATGTGCAATGGACACAGCATGTTCTTCGTGCAAGCAAAGAAGCATCGAAGGGTTGGCGTTACCCAAACGGTTGACGAGACTGTCGTGCAGACCACGAAAGCTCGATCCCGGATTCAAGGCGACGTGACGGAAACCGAGATCGCGAAGCATCTCCGCCATCAAGTCACTGCCCCAAGTCCCTTCTGAACGATCGGGTATCGGAACTTCGACGGAATCAGGCTTGGCGCTCAATGTGGCCTCCCACGCTTTGATTTTTCATTAGTTCGATATCTAAGTTATCGTCAAAGAGTCAGCTTTTTTGAACCCGATTAGTCGCATTCGCTGGTAAGAAGCGTACGTCGATATCGGGTGGCGCGTGATAGACGTCGACAATTGAGGTGACCGATTGCGAGGATCAGAGACGAGAATGAACCGAGTTGTTCGCCGAGAAGAAATCATCGAAAACCGCATTCAGGATCTGTCAGAAGACTATGCCGACGAGCGGATCGCGCATTTGGTCCGATTGTCAGCCCGTGGTTTCAACCGGTCACTCGCACGTCGCTTGGCAGACCACGGAGTTTCGTTCGGTCAGTGGGTGTTCCTGCGGATCCTCTGGAAGGAAGAGGGGCTGACTCAGAAGGAACTCAGCAAGATTGCCAACCTGACCGAGCCGACGACACACACCGCTCTGACCAAGCTGAAGAAGTTGGATGTCGTTGAGCAAAGAACGCAAGGTGGCAACAAACGGAAGCTTCACATCTATCTCACCGAGAAAGGGCGCGCTCTTCAATCTGTCCTCGAGCCTCTGGCGGTCGAAGCAAACGATGTCGCTCTGCAAGGGATATCGCCCGCCCAACACGCTCATCTGCATGAGATGCTTGTCAGGATCATAGCAAACCTAGAACAAGATGAAGCCGAGGCTGAGGCTGCAGGTGTCAAGGTTCCACCCACTCGCAGTGCCGCACTCTGATTCATGTCGATAACTCGGCAAGACGTTCTTGCAGGGCGTTCGAAGGCAATATCTCGCGGATAGGCATCAAGGAATCCGTCCCGTCGGAAGCGACGCTCAGACTGTCTCCATCCCAAGTCCACCAATAGATAGTCTCTCCGGCCTTATTGCGGATCGGCAAACGGAATGTTGGGAAGTTCCGGTCCGCGGCCGGAACAGTTGCATGGCCAATCACCGTGACGGTGACCGATTGATCTCGCATTGCGCGCCCGAGTTCGACCATCGCCACGAAGGCTGTCTCGCCTTTGGCAATCTCTTCCGGAGATTGAGCATCGCTACGGGGGCGGATCGCTCGGACAACGTCCGGATAGGGGCTGCGTGCGTGAGTGACCTGAGCATGACGTGTGCCCACGGCGGTTTCGATCGCAATTACATCGCCTGGAGCAGGCCTTACGATTTCGAATGAACGGGGTTTCGGACTCGTCATCCTTTCCTCACAGCGAAAAAGCTTCGTAAGTGCCGGGGTGGAACAATTCTTCAACCTGAAGACGGCGCGCTGAGAGGCCCTGCCGATAGTGCATGTCGAGGAACGTATCGAGGACGTGCTCGTTGCCCGGTACCCCGTAGGTCCAGATATCAGGTCCCAATAGACGGCGCGCCGAGACCAATGTGTCCTCAACAAAGGGCATGGTGACCTTGGTCGCCGAAGTGTCTGAAAGCGCCGATTGGGCCATTAACTTCGATTGTGAGAATGCTTTTAGAAGCGCCCCGGGGAGCCAGGGGTGGGCATTGGCCAGTTCGGTTCGAACCCCGAGAACGTGCATGATCGGGAAGATCTTCGTACGCTCGTAATGTTCTGAGGCAGATTTGATTCCGTCGGCAAACAAGCGGTCAACGTGAGGGTGGCCTTCATCGAAGCAGGCCAGTGTCCGCGGTCCCATAAAGCCGTCGATTTCGCCCGCTCGAAGCAACCCGTCCAGAGTGGTCCCATCCGGTGCCGCAGCCATGTCGATATCGGCAGGCAGGTCAACTTTGATCTTCTCCGGACGCCCTGGCGTGTGCATGCCCCCACGCACCCATTTTATGTCAGACGGCTTGACGCCGTAATCTTCCAGGATGCCGCGAGCCCAGACGTTCGCCGTCAGCTGCCACTCGGCAATGCCAATCCGCTTGCCCTTGAGATCCGCTGGCTTGTTGATGCCTTTGTCGGTCCGGATATAGACGGAGGAATGGCGGAAGGCCCGGGACAGATACACCGGGACCGCGATGTAAGGACTGTCACCTTGAGCGAGCTTCACGCAGTACGATGAGAACGAGAGTTCGGAGATATCGAACGCCTCATGCCGGAAGGCCCTGAAGAACATCTCCTCAGGCGAGAGCAACTGCGTGATCGGCGTGACGCCATCAATCTTCACGCGCCCATCGTGAATGGGGCGGGTCCGGTCGTAATCGCCCATGGCGATCGAAAGTGTCAGGTTGGCCACGTGTTTCCTCCGTTCATTCGTCGATTTATTGCTTGGTCAAGTTGGCTACTTGCCCGGTCGCGGCGCTCTCGAGAATCGCATGGCAGACCTCGAGGCTTGCGAGGCCCCAGCCGTCGGACTGTATCGGTGGCTGGTTGAGCCGGATCGCGCGATAGAGAGCTTCTAGGACCGGTGATCGTGGAGCCGGATCCGCGGGGGCGGGGAAAAACGCCTTCTCGAAGTCACCCCAAACCTCAACACCTTTGGCGGTGAGACGGAGGTCCGCTCTGTCGCAGCTGATGATAACTGGTCCGAAATGCTCGGCATAAGGAGCAGGCTTAGGAGCATCCACGGCGCCATAAGTGCGGCCGGATTTCAATCGTGCTTCTTCCTCGGAAGAGGATACCTGAGACAGGGCTTTCCTTGCTTTGCCGTAAGCGGCCATGTCCTTTTCTGAGCCGAGTTCGCCAACTCCATCCTGAAGAATGTCGCTGTCGTAATGTGCGTAACCCGAGTAAGCCAGCGTCGCAAAGCTACCGCCCTCGAAGGTCACCGTCGCAGAATACGCGCCCTCCGTCGGACGTCTTTTGTCCCAGGATCCCGTCGTGGCGAAGACACTCTCCGCGCGCTTACCCATGAGGGTCCGCACAACGTCGACCTGATGCACTGCTTGACTGAAGACAACCCCACCACCTTGTGATGTATCGAGTTCCTCCGGTCGCCGAGGCCTGTAGAGAAAATCTGTGTAATTGATTGCGGTGATCATCCGCACATCGCCGAAATCTCGGGAGGCGATCATGTCCCGGGCTAAGAGCACTGGCTGGTCGAAGCTGTGACTGGGACCAGTGATAAGTTGCACGCCGTTGCGACGCACAGCACTGACAATAGCCTCAGCATCCTCGAGTGTGATCGCAAGGGGCTTTTCGATAAGCAGGTGTTTGCCACCCGCAGCCAGTATCTCCGCATGTTCTCGGTGCATCTGGTGCGGAGTCGCCACATAGACTGCCTCTACGCTCGGATCTCTGGCTAGTGCACCGACAGATTCATGAGCGTTGCCGCCAAACTCGCTCAGGAATGCTGATCGGCTTTCCTCGCGCGGCGCGGCGCAGGCAACAATCTTGGTATGAGAGTCCACGCGAAGGCTGGGGAGGGTCAGCATGAACCCTCGACCGAGTCCGGCAATGCCAAGTTGGATCGGGTCAGAGGTCAATGACCAGATCCCCTGTTTTCGCCCGGGAGACGCAGATCATGATGTAGTCGTTCTTCTCTTCATCCATTAGGACGAGGTCACGGTGATCAGCTTCGCCCTCGACGAGGCGGCATTTACAAGTGCCGCAAGTCCCGCTCTCGCAGGAGCTCACTGTTGGCTCCCCTGCATCGCGAAGCGCTTCTAGGATTGATCGATCAGCTGGCACTTCGATCGTGTGGCCGCTTCCCGAAACAGTAACCTTGAAAGGTACGTCGTCTTCCCGAACGACTGCGACGGCATTGAAATCCTCGAAGTGCACGCGTCCTTCAGGCCAGTGGCCGGAAACCGCCTTGATCTCTTCCATCAGGGGGGCCGGTCCGCAGCAATAGACATGCTCGGTACCCGGTTCCTCGAAGTGATCCCAGAAATCGTAGAAGCGATCCAGGCTACCCTCGTCATGGTGGACGATCGCGCCGGGGAATGCCTTGCACTCTTCGAGATAAGCGGTCTCCGCAGCCGATCGCGTGCAGTAGACCAGCTTGAATGGCTTACCCTCTGCCGTGAGCTTTCGAGCCATCGAGAGAATAGGGGTTACTCCAATGCCCCCTGCGATAAGCAGGTACTTAGAGGCACCGACCAGTTCGAACTCATTCTCCGGCGGCTCGACCTGAAGCTCGGTTCCAACGGTTGCGTCATCGTGCATAGATGATGACCCGCCTCGCGAATTCGTTTCCCGTTTGATCGCGATCACATATTCCGCGGGTGCACCGCCGTCATTCAGCAGTGAATAGCGGCGCATAGCACCGCTGGGCGTCTCTATCGTTATATGCGCGCCGGGCGTGAACGCCGGAAGTTCACCATCGTTCTGCGGAGCAAGCGTGAACTCGCAGATTTCCGGCGTGAGGTCCTTCCGCGCAATGACCTTCATCGACATGCGCTGTTCAGGAACTTCCATTTTCCACCCTCTTGTCCAACTCGTGTTGAGTTGATATTAGATATCTAATAAGTTCGTCAAGCGTTCAGCAAGACCCGGTTTGCCGTGCGCTGACCAACGAAACGGGAGGACAGATATGCTGACAGTCGAAGAAAATGATCTGCTCACGAAGGTCGAAGGCGATGCGCCCATGGGCGAGCTCATGCGCCAGCATTGGACGCCTGTCTGTTTGATCGAAGAGGTCGCCGAGCCTGACGGAACCCCGCTTCGTGTCGAGGCGATTGGCCGTTCCTACGTTTGCTTCCGCGACACAGAGGGGCGTATTGGTCTGCTCGACGAGCTCTGTCCGCACCGAAAAGCATCGCTAGTTTTTGGGCGGAATGAGGAATGTGGCCTGCGGTGCCTCTATCATGGCTGGAAGTTCGACGTTGATGGCAATTGCGTCGCGATGTCGTCCGAACCGGAAGAGTCGCCATTGCATGGCAAGGTCAAACACCGCTCCTATCCGGTTAAAGAGTGGGGTGGCTTTGTTTGGGCATGGCTTGATACGGAACGAGATGCGCCTGAATTCGAAGCGCCAGCATTCGCTCCTGAGGAAAATACCCGCGTCTCGATCCTAAAGATCCGTATCCCTGCAAACTGGGCTCAGGTCACGGAAGGCCAGATCGACAGCGCGCACTCTTCATCGCTTCACTCTTCGGACATGAAACCTGCCAGAGTCGAAGGCGCGTCGGCCGACGATAAAGCTTGGTATCGTCCATCGACGGACAAGTCGCCGAAGATGCAAACGCAAACCACTCCCTATGGTTTTCACTACGCTGCGATCCGCAAACCAATCAAGAACGCAGGGACGCATAACTATCTGAGAATCACTGAGTATATCGCGCCATACACGTCACTGATTCCGCCGAACAACAACTACAACGTTGCAACAGTGATCGTGCCGATCGACGACGAAACATCGCATTTCCACTTCATCGCTTGGGGTGGAAAAGCGTGTCCGTCGACTGCGGAGTGGCGGAAGTTCAACCACACCGAACCGGGGATTGATCTCGATGAGAAGTGGTGCTCGAAGCGGACGCTGGAGAACAATTTCCTGCAGGATCGTCAGAAGATGAAACTCGGGAACTTCACGGGCGTTCTCGGGATCCCGAACCAGGACATCGTGATGTGGGTCTCCATGGGGGCGAGAGTGGACCGGTCGACCGATCTGCTTGGCGCGTCCGACCTTGCGATTGTTGAGTTCCGCCGTCTTATGAGCGACGCGGCTCGCCGAGTTGCCGAAGGTGGTGCTGCAATTGGCACCGAAGAGCCGCGTGTCCCGCACGCCACGATCTCTTCTAAGGAAGGTGTCTATTCCAAAGAGATCGATTGGCGAAATCTCGGGACGACGGAAGAGTCTATCGAGGCGGCTGAATGACCCGGAAACCCGCAAATCTCCTTGACGAATCAGCGAAAATTGATAGATATCTAATTTTATAATAAGATATCTAAGAAGTTGGCTGGGCAGCTATAATTAAGAAACTTCAAAAGCGCCGCAATAAGGGAGGGACGCTCACCTAAGAGTTGGTCGTCACGCATGATGCAGGCCTCCGAGCACATGGTTCGGTGCTTTTCGCCTATATGCGGTTGCGGAACTCGAGACAGGCAAAATCCAAGACGATTTGGGGAATTCGGCTGGCGATGGCGACGCTAAACGCCAGCCGTATTCTCGATGAGCACCCACAAATCATGTGCTTTGTGGGGCCGCGAGGAACCCATGATCGCCCCGCTTATCAACAAGAAGACCATCAAATTGCGGGTCGGGTCCGGCGACGTCATCCGGATGAAGAGGTGGGAAGCGAAGCAACCTACCAAAAAATCTCAACTGGGAGGAAAAGATGAGATTGAAGGCACTGGTACTCGCACTCGGACTGACAGTGTCAGCCGGTGCGGCAAATGCACAAACCCTTGACCTGACCCTGTCCGGCGGTAATCCGGGCGGTCTTTGGTCGCTCCTCGGAGCCGGTATGGATCGGGCCGCGAAAGCGGAAGATCCGAACGCTGTGATCACCTATCAAGCAACCGGGGGCGGCTTTGCCAACATTGGACTGTTGGCCGCCAATCGCACTGATCTCGGAATGGTTCATGACGCTGAGGTCAAGCTTGCGCAGGATGGACAAGAGCCCTTCCGCGCGCCGGTCAATAACATGCGAGCCATCGGCTACATGTACAATTGGGCTCCGATGCACTTCTTCCTCAAGAAAAGCATCGCCGAAGAATACAAAATCGACAGCCTCGACGATCTCGCTTCATCGAAAGCCCCGTTGACGATCGGCATCAACCGCTCGGGCAATATCACTGGCAATGTCGCGCTCTTCATGCTCCAGGCCGCTGGTCTCGATGAGGATACTCTGAAAGGAAACGGTGGATCCTTTGTCCGAGCAGGCGCGAATGAGCAAGGCGACCTGATGCAGGACGGGCGCATCGACATGGCGACGAACGGCATCTTTATCGGCCATTCCTCGTTCCGAGCAATCGATCAGAATACTGACGTCATCCTATTGACGATCCCTGACAACGTTATCGCTGCGACGAACGAGGCGTTTGGGACCTCGGCTTACAAGATCCCTGGCGGCAGCTACTCGAAGCAAACGGGTGACGTAAACACCATCGCCCTCGGCGCCATGGTCGTGACAACTGAGAACATGGATGACGCCGTGGCGGAAAAGGTGGCCCGCAGCTTCCTCGACCACATCGATGAGATCCGCAACGTCCACAAAGCTATGAAGCAGCTTTCACCGGAACTCATGGTTAGCCAGCGTGTGTTGCCGTTCCATCCCGGCGCTGAGAAAGTCTACAAAGCGGCAGGGCTGATTAAGTGACATTCTCGCTTGTTGCAACTGGACGCCGACGCACCTTTGACGGTGCGTCGGCTAAAGCCCTGACAGTGGTGGCCGCCGCCTTCGCTTGTTGGGTGATCTACGCAAATCTTTTTGTAATTTCGGATCCGCTCGTCCTCGGGATCCTCTTTGTCTCAGGTATTCTGACGATACTCTTCGTAGCCGTTGGGCATTCGCCCCGTGCACCCGAGCAGCCTACGCTCCTGGATTGGGCACTCTCCGCGCTCAGTCTGGTTGCCGGTGTATTCTTCTTCATAAATTCCGAGGTGATTTCGGATCGGATCACTCTCCTCGATCCTTTCACTGGCCCGCAGTTTTTCTTCGGAACGGCTTTGCTGCTGCTGACGTTAGAAGCGACGAGGCGCACGACCGGGGCAGGGCTGACCGGTATTGTCACGCTTTTCTTGATTTACAACTGGTTTGGCTATCTGCTTCCGCCGCCCTTCGGACACGGGATTTCCGACTTCTCGTACCTTCTCGATATTCTGGTCTTCACGACGGACGGAGTGTTCGGTGTCCCCGTGCAGGTTGTCGCTAGCTACGTGTTTCTCTTTGTCCTATTTGGCACGCTGCTCTCGAAAGCAGGGGGCGGAGAGTTCTTTTTCAACCTTGCGGCCGCGGCGACCGGTAACAGCCGCGGCGGTCCGGCGAAGGTCGCGGTAATCTCCTCGGGGCTCTACGGAACGATGTCGGGTAGCCCGACCTCTGATGTCGTGGCGACAGGGTCGATCACCATCCCAATTATGAGGCGTCTCGGGTACTCAAAGCGGTTTGCGGGGGCGGTCGAGGTGGCAGCTTCGACCGGTGGCAGCGCAATGCCGCCGATCATGGGCTCAGCAGCCTTCATTCTCGCCGAGTATACGGGTACGCCATATCGCGAGATCGTCTATGCCGCTCTGATCCCTGCCTTCCTCTATTACATCGGGGTGTTCTGCCAGGTGCATTTCAGGGCAGTTCATAGAGATCTTAAGCCCTATCCCGACGGCATCCCTAACATGAGCGAAACGTTCGTCCTCGGTTGGCCGTTCTTGGTGCCGATCGTGATCATTATCAGCGTGTTGATGGCGGGTTATTCCCCGGTGTTCACCGCGGGCGCCGGGGCATTGGCCGTCGTGGTCGGAACGTTGTTCTCGAAGAAAACCAGGATGACTGTGTGGCAGGTTATCGATGCTCTGGGCGAGACGACGCTACGTATCCTTCCGGTAGCAGGTGCTTGCGCTGCCGCCGGACTAGTCATCGGGGGGCTCTCGATGACAGGTCTCGGTATGAAAGCAGCCAGTGTGATCATCGAGATCTCAGGCGGTGCGCCAGGGTTTACGTTGCTTCTCGCAGCAGTCGTCACGATCATTCTAGGTCTCGGTATGCCGACGCCATCAGCTTACATTCTGGCTGCGGTTCTCGTCGGTCCGGCACTAACCAAGATCGGCTTCCCGGTGCTCGAGAGCCACATGTTCTTGCTCTATTACGCAATCCTGTCGGCCCTGACGCCCCCAATCGCAGTGGCGGCATTGGCCGCAGCTGCAATTGCGGACGAGGATCCCTTCATCATTGCCTTTGATGCGGTTCGTCTGGCCGCGGTCGGTTTTTTGATGCCGTTCGTCTTCCTCTGGAATCCAGCGATCCTTGGGCAGGGGACATTTTTCGACATCGGCCTCGTTGCTGTTGGCGGCGTAGTCGGAGCAATCGCGATTGCAGTGTCCTTCGAATGGATAAATTTGAGGACATCGGGTGTCGCAACTTGGCCTATTCGGGGACTCTTGGTCGTAGGGGCAGCTGTATCTGTCGCTCCGCAGACGATCATCTCACTGGCTGGAATTGCAGCAACACTCTCCGTCCTTGGTGCGATCTACTTTCAGGCTGCGCGAAAAAGTCCCCGCCACTCCGCGCCAGGAGAGTGACTGGTTCGTTCAAGATTACCCCCGCACTGGTCGCGTAAGCGTAGCCGGTGCGGGGAACGGAACAGTGGTGTTCACGTGATGAGAACACCGGACTTGATTACACGATTAGGTCTCTAATAATTTTACAACTCCTCACCATGAGGAGGGCGGCAAATTGACAGGCATTCAACTCCTTGGTTGCCGCCGCTCTCCCCAATCCTGAGTTTTATATTCTTCTCGTAGCAGTCAGCCGTTCGGCTGGTCGGAGAGATATTTTGGAGCGGTCCTCATGCCCATGAACACGAACAGCGGAAAGATGAACACCTCTCTGCCGGACTACAGAGAAGAGAAGGGGCTGCTTCCTGATGGGACTGAATACCTGATCCGGGTCCCTACCGAATGGTCGGGCGTGCTGATTAGGGACCTCGATTTTGCGATGGGCGCAGTCAACCCCGAGAGGAAGGACCGCTATCTCGACATGCTGAGCAGAGGCTATGCGGTCGCGGGCACCGCTCGGCACAGACTTCGGCAATGGCAATACGATCCTCTCCGGGAAATTGCCAATCTAGATCGCGTTCTTGATCGGTTCGAAGCGCGCTGGGGATCGCCAGGGACCGTGCTGCAGTATGGGTGTTCTGGCGGCGGGCACATGGCGCTCACGGTTTCCGAAAGCTTCTGCGAACGGGTTCATGGCTCGATTGCGTTGGCGGCCCACACACCAGTCTGGTTGATGAACTGTTTCCTCGATGGCTGGTTCGCCCTGAAGGTCCTGCTGGCCGAATATTACGAGGGAGCCGGATATGGACCGAAATCGGACTTGTCGATCGTATCGTTGCCGAACGATGGGAGTTCGCATCCGACCGGTCATGGTATGGAGGGCAAGTTGCCTGAAGCTTGGCGCCGAGCGTTCCGGGCGGCACAAGCGTGTCCGGAGGGGCGCGCCCGAATTGCCTTGGCATTCACGCTAGGGCAATGGCCTGCTTGGATGGCTGACGGTACGAGTTTGCCGGAACAGACCGATACCGACGCACTTCAAGCCGCCATGTTTGAGTCGGCACTTCGCCTGGCGCAGAGTCCCGGCGGCGAAGCCCGCATCATGTTTGAGAACGCTGCTCAGGGCCAGCAGCTGTCCTGGAACGACGATGTCGACTACGTAGAGTTCTTCGAGAACGGCAATGCCGCGCTGAAGCGAGCGACAGAAGAGCTTTATGGTAAGACGACAATTGAACTGGATGACGACCTGCGGAGGATCAACGATGCGCCGCGGATTGAGGTGTCCTCCTATGCTCTCGAGTTCTGGAGCCAGCCCGGCCGTACGATCTTTGGTAGGCCGAAAATTCCGGTAATACGTCTCCACATGGTGGGCGATTACCAGATCCCGTATACGCTCGTTCAGGGATACATGGACACGGTTATGAAGAACGGGTGCTCTGACTTGGTCCGGACTGCCTTCGTTCATTCGACGGGGCACTGCAATTTTTCAACGGCGGAAAGCGCGACTGCTGTCGAGGCTATGTTGCAGAAACTTAGAACTGGCGCATGGCCTGACACGAACCCTGAAAGCCTGAATGCTCTTGGCGATTCCTTGAAAACTTACTCGGCCCCGCGATTCATGAGTACCGACAGTTACGAACTGCCGAGATTCAATCGCACTTGGATTGCATGAGCCTTACTTTGGAAGCTTGTTCGATAGATCCTGAAGATCTCATGCGGTGAGGTTTTTAGGATATACCCATTGTAAATCTATGAGTACCCAATCTAGCGCGCTTTCCATATCCGAAAATGCATGGACAGGATGGTCGCCCATCCCTTTGCTATGATTAATGGCCTTAAAAAAGGAACTGGCAGCGGCCTTGCCCTGGTCCATACCAACAACGAAGGCGACTGGTCCCGTGCCTTCATGAACAGCTAAGAGCTCTTCTCTGATTTGATCAAAGGCGTTTAACCAATCTTCTTGTGGGGGATCTGAATCCCTAATATCCACGATGCTAGCGCGATTTTTGAAATCAACCTCGGCGAGGGTTGTCCGCAATAACTCGGACCTCTGAACTCGCCAGCTTTCAAATGCGAAAGTGCCTGACATTCGTACTAAGAGGATGCCATTAGCATCCAAAGTCATATCTATCGCGAAATCATCCATTTGAAGCCATCGTACTCGACGAAGATTTTAATGCTCTCGCAGTGAGATTCGTGCCTGAAATTCCGCGAGGCAGTTTCCATAGTGCCGCAGCGGTCAGCAGTTCCTTTGTTCCGATGGAGTGTGCTCGATTAAGCCCTTCGGGACTTAGAAGGTCACAGGCTCCAACGTAGGAAAAATTTCCCAGAGCACTCGTTCCGAAGGCTATAGGGAATCGGTACGAGCGAGTCCAGATCGATTTTGATGATTTTACTAAAATACTAATTATTTTCTTAGGGCGATATTGAATTTGTTTATCGCAAGAAAATAGTGGATTTCTCTGATTTTGGGGTGAACAGAAGGCTCATCTCGGTCAGCTTATGCCTGCTGAGACAGTCGACCAACTGTTTGCGATTATCCCCGCTGAATTTCCAATTATCGGCAATTGTATTGAGGGGAAATTAGTAAATTTGGAGGAAACGGAGCGCCGTCGATTGATAGATTGTCGTAGTAAATTTTTAGGTTTTCCCAATGCGAAGCATCTTTTCTTCGTCGGTATGCTCCAATTTTGAATCGGATAGTAGGGTTATCGCTTCCAGTAAGTTGTTTAGGGTAGCAGTCTACGCTCTCCTTCACGGCAAGATCGCTTCTATTCGATGGATATACTGTAGCGGTGACGTTGAGCGCTATCACCTCCGAGCCGGTACTGTTGAATTTTGGAGATGTCTCAAGATAAACCGTCAAAGGGTCACCATTCGACAAGGCAGTTAATATGTTACCTATTTCTCTGCAATGTGTAGTAGTGCTGCCTTTAGTCGAAATAAAATCGATCCATAGCTTAGGTTTTATAGTTTCACTTCCTGGGGTCCACCTAAGTGAAAACATAGGTGCTTTACAGTGGAGTTGGCCTAAAATTATGTAGCCACCACCGCCAAATTTTTCCTCCCAAGGCGCACGTACTTCGTACATGAAGCTGCAGTTCTGCGTCAGCCATCTCGATGGATCCGATTCCGGCTTTATTGAAAGTTCTATGCGATCGAACTCATGCCCTGTGTCCTTGAGCTCAGGTCGGTCTTTGTCGCCAGGCCACTGCTCTCCATGACGGAGTTCGAAAGCGACTGTATTTCCGTCAAAGTGATATCGGTCTTCTAACGCCGATTCTGAATAGGCTTGAAACAACACGTCGTATGCCAATTTAGGGCCTCCCCAATGACCGCTTTGAGTAAACCTATCATCGGTTGATCCCGAAATGCACCTGCTCCGAACGGTAGAAAGTCGTTATGTGAACGCTGTATTCTGACAGAAAAGGTGGTGGCTTTGTGCTGCGGGTGGCGTCGGTACAGGCGCTAGTCCAGATCGCAAAACGTCGTGAGATCAGCAGGGCTTGCGATGACCTACATGACTGACAGAGGTGCTGCCTTTAATGAGTGGGGTTGTAACTCATGGAACTAGTTTGATTTAGCGCCAAGTCGGTTGGCGCCTGCTGTTGTTTGCCGAAGCCGTTGAGTGAAAATCGTAATGTCGGTCGGTGGGCAATAGTGGGCATTTCCTGAGTGCACAAAGAAGGACGCTTGCGACTGAGCTGGTGGCGGAAAAGTTTGTTGGTTCGCTCGTTGACGCAGTTATTTTCGATGGCATGACAGCGCGGCAGGATTAATCAGGAAACGATTCATTCGCCCGTTCTTGGATGACAGAACATGTCGCCATGAGTTCGTCGAACGATGGGGCGCTTCCATGGAGGAGCCCCGCTTCAACCATTTTCCTGTAATCCTCTTCTAGTACTCGCCTTGCATCTCCCTCAGGCACAATGCGCAGAGAACCAGTGACCGCGGCCGTATAGTCGACGACGGATCCCTCAGAATCCTTTTCGCGAAAGAAAATGGCCTTATGGCGCGCAACCGAGCCAGCAATCCCCCGATCCTCAATAGCGGTCTCATAATCTGGCGAAAGAGTCATAGCGGCGAGGTCGTGCCAGTGCCGCGCGAAGCGTTCACCCTTCAGCTGCGCCTGTGCGCAGTAGACATGGGCTGCGGTCGCTTTTTCCCAGAAAGTCCGCTCGAGCTTCATGACGCGTGGTGCGGCAGTTGGAAATGAGATTTCGGAGAGATGCGGTGCAGCGTCACAGACGACCTGGTGTGGCTCCGTCGGCTCACCGGTTGAGCGTGCACCGAATTCAAGCATGACGGCAGGTCTGACGTATCCATATCCCTCCCGGTGTCCCGGGAAGTCGATATAGAGGCGCTCGTTGGCCTCCTGGCGGAGCGTGGCTTTTACTCCATCGCGTTCCATCGCCGCGAGCAATAGCGGTTTGATGGTTTGGTCGATCCAGCCGGGAAGCTGCTGGCGGACTGCTTCCGTCCATTTCTGGCCTTGGCTGCGGCTTGGCGGAATCCCGTCGCCATCACCAGCCATATCCGGAAGCATCGCCCGGATGTCATAAGTCAGGTCAATGTCTTCGGAGAAGCGATCGATTATCCCGTAGACCTTGGAGAGTGACGTGCCCCCTTTGAACGATAGGTGCTGTCCTACCTCTGCCTCGAACAGGACCGAGAGTGCCCAGACGACCCACACATCCTTCTCCAGAAGGTATGCAGGTCGCCCGGATCGTGCCGCTGCGATCTCTAGTGCTTCACCTTGATCCTCCAGTGAAAGCTCAAAGTACGTCTCACCCATGCGCCACTGCCTCGCTGACGGCCTTAGCCATCCACGACGGCAAAATGGATCGAGATGCAGACAAAGCCTGCCATTCCGTCTCTGGCAAAGTGTTCTTCAACTTACTCAGAGCCTCCCGAGCATGCTTCTCGCCTAACCACGAAATGGCGCGGATCGCCTCTCCCGCAGGGCGTCTCGGCATCGTCATTTGCCAGAATGGCGCATGCCGAATTTCAAGGATCTGAGACCCCAGTTTAAGGTGCTTGCCTCGACTAGCCGTAAGGAAGATCGATCGAATGGGAACCTGAGTCGTCAGTCCAAGCGCATTCGCAGCCGCCGCCCCATGCGAAACAATCGCTTCACCGGCCGTGCCCGACAGAGATTCGACCACTTTCGAGGCTGACGGAGGGCGAACACCGAAACGACTCTTCACCGGAACGACATATGAGCCGCGAGAGATGCGCAATAGATGCCCGCTCCGGGCGAGCCGGGAGAGAGCCTGGTCCACGGCTGCCCGACTCCCGAGGTGCAACATCGCCTTGGGAGTGATGACGGCGCCTTCAGGCAGCGCATTAGCCTCTTTCAGAATGCTTTCACTCATTGAAGTCATAGCTCGTACTCCTGTTTGTCAGAAAACATAATGTAGTTTCTGACAAACTTCAATCTCTACGTAACCGGGGGAACCCGAGAGCGTCTAACGGCATCTCGCGCACCAATGCATCTGATGTTCGAAAATCGATAGGTGAGAACTCGGAGTGTGCCTTTGTCGCCCCGCTTCTAAAGACATCTCCGCAATTAGGACGTCCTATCGAAGCCGTATGGTCCGCCATAGGCGCTAACCCGCCACTTTAGGGGCGATGCCATCTGGCTTCTCCCCGCGGCACATCGAAGCGCTCAGGTTGCCTGTAATTTCCAGGTGATGCCGCCGAGGGCGATAGCTAAAGGCGGGGCTCACTAGCTTGTCAAAAAGCGAGCATCATTGTTCTAGAGGATCGGGGCGCTCACTATACTGGGTCAAACGGCCGAGCGATTTTCATATCCCGCAATCTTGCGCAGGGCCTCGACGAAAGCGATAGGCAACAGGATACGCCCTTGTGAGGTTACGAGGCCGAGAACCGGATCGATCTTAAAGCCCTCATCATAAAGAAATTTATCGCTAAGAAATTTTTGGACAGCCTGCTTCTCGGCTTCTGAGAATATGTCTGCAGTAGTTCTAGGATGATTGTCATCCGCCGCAGGGGCGGTCGAAGGCAACGATGGCGTTTCGTCGTAACACTGTTCTGGAGTGAGGTCGCCAATCGGCGTCAGCCTTTGGAAGGCCTGACGAAGATTCTTGAGGTCCTGCTTAAGTTGATCGCGCTCCTCCGCGATTGACCGGATCTTTGCCCTGACGGTCTGGTCAGCTACCTCCGAGATCAACGCCTCTATCTTGCTCGAGGCATATGACTTGCGACTGACGGAGCCTGTATCGAGATCCCTCTGTGCCGTCGCGCAGAGGTCCACCAACCGCTTCAAGCGATCAGGTTGGTCACGTATTCCCTGAGCTTTCGGGCTTCCCCATCGCTGCTCTGTGGCCCGGCCAACCTCAGCTACCGTTATGCGTTTTCCTGCATCGATAAGGTCCTGGCAAACTGTCCAGACTCGGTCGATGGACGTTTTCCCGCGGGAGGTGGTCTGTACCAAAAGCTGGTCGCGGAATGTCAGCGCGGCAGCCTGAGCATCTGATAGTTCTGATGCCTGGGACATGGTTCCTGAAGCCTCCTCGATCGGCACCCGTATACAGGACGGATCTACACTCCGGAAACCTAGCAACTAAAGTGCTTAAACCCGAAGCAGTTGCTCATGTGATCTGCCAGTAAGCAGCTATCCCGAGGGTCCCTAGTCAGTATTCGTACATGACCATAGCGATTTCATAGCTTGTGTCGAGAACCAGAGCGAACGAGATACTCAAGCAAGGGTAGATGTTTCTGGTTTTCGGGTGCGCATAAGGGGAAATGGAGATACCGCTCTAGCGCCTTCCAGCCGAGACGTGAGCAATCTCAAGGCGGGTGAAGTTCGGCAAAATGCGGTGATCTATCGGCACATTTGGCGTACGGCGTATGTCCTCACAGATTTTCTAACAAATCGATATAGCTGCGACTTATTCAAGCGCCTGCTGGGCATCGATCCTAAGCGGTTGTCTCGCGATCAGTGAGCCTGAATGGCTTTCGAACTCATCCGAAATCCCGAGGGAAATCAGCGTTTCATGACCATCCATTAGAGAGCGTAAACGGTCTCTGCCAACCTTCTCCTGGAGAAAGCGGGTCAGCTTGTTGCCTGACGCGAGAGCCTCTTCATCCGGCAATTGATAGAAGAGGGCTTCGTATCCATTACGCTTCAAAAATTGATCAAGTATTTTCCCTTTTCGTAACGGGGCCGATGGCTCAGCTTTTTCGGGAAAAATCTCGCATGCCTGCGATACAAACTCGATCAGATCGAATTCTGAAGTCTCTTCGATGACCATCTGGACATCGTCATCACTGCTCATACGGGTAACAAATTGATGTTTTTCCTGGGTAGCGTTGTCTCCGTTTTGATCGAACGCTGAGGCTTCTTGATTGCGTAGCATCTCTCGAGATTTTTCAATGAGGCTGAACCTAGCTTGAAGCGCCTGAAACATCAGATCGAGCTCCTTCTCCAAGGCATCGACCTGATTGCGATCCCGTTCAATCCGGCGGCTTGATTTGCCAGAAGCCTCGAGCTCGGCGACCTTGGCTTTGATGCGGTTGAGGTCCTTCGCTTTCTCGCCAATCGCAAATAGATGGTTGTTGAAAGCAATTACCTGGCCGTTCAGGAACGCGGGACCTGTAATGAAAAAGCGGCAAAGGGCGCAGTTCCGCGGCCCCCCTGATACAGGCGCGTAATAAGGATCGTTGTGGGCTGACATTGCTTCGCCGCCTTTTTCACACATCGCGCGACCAGTTGGGCAGATCCCATCGATGCCGACCGCCCATACGCCGGGTGTCGTATCGGCCATCCAATTTGTTCCTGCATCACTGTTGGAAACGACAAGACTGGATAGTCGATCAGCACCCGCGTCTTTCAAGAAATTGAGGTAGTCGTCTTCTGAGCCGTCATCCATCGCAGACATCGCCCTGTCCAAGGCATCGGTGATGTAGGCCGGTCCGAACTTCGTATAATACAGTGTCATCAAGATCGTGGCATGGCCGGATAAAAACTCGGCAATCACCTGAATTGGAACGCCAGCTTTAACAAAGTGAGTTATGCCCGCGGCTCTCAAGCCGTGCAGGGTATAATTCGATCCTAGGCTTCCGTGCTTGTCACGGTAGACCAGTACGACGTCCTCGCCTTGCGCACGAAGGCGACGCTCAACCTCTTCAAGGCATTTCAGAAGAAAGGCTCGCAGTCGAGTATGGGTGACTGGTTCGTCTCTGTGCGTTCCCTTCAAGACGGGGTCGCGAAACAAGAGCGCATAGCCAGATTGTTGATGAATGGCGTCATTGGGGTGGAGGGTCTTATCTGCGAAGTCCGCCCGAGTGACTAGACGCGTGATCGGGTTATTGATCCGCTGCCACTCGATTAGCGCGTCAATGTGCGGAATTAATTCTTTGCAATCCCACGGAATATCATAGCCAATCTCGAACTCTGCCGACGAGACTACTGCGGTCTTGTTGGAAGTGATGTGAACTCCGACAAATTCTCTACCACTTCCCGCATCGTATAATCGTTTCCAGAACCCCTCTTGGCGCCCGGTTTGTAGTAGGGGATGAGTGTTCTTGAGCCAAACTCCTTGTTCACGGTCAAAAACTTCCTCGTCCGCTTCGCCTGTATCGAGCAAACGCATCTGAATTGTGCGGATTGGAAGAACTAGCAAAGTTAAGAACCCGATTGCGCGTGCTGGACTCCAAATTTTCTTAAATCGCTTTGTCTCCTCGTCGTATACATCGAAATAATCTTCCCTAAGCGTGCGTGGCCACGCGTAGTCATTTTCGGTAATTATCTCCTTCATCATTTTGATGATGCGTACTGGAAGAACATCTTTGTTCGTCTTCCCGCTGGATGAGCTCCATGCCGGGTTAATGTCAAAATCTTTAATCGGACACTGCCATCCGGAGTCCGCTGCACAGTGTTCGTCATGCCACTGTTCGAAAAATCTTCGAACGTCATTCAGAGCGCTGTAGCCGATTTGCCGCCCGGCGTAGCCTTCTTCATGGAGAAACTCTAAATATGTCCGTTCTGGTGAATCGTGTCGTCGAATGACATGAGATCGAGTGAAGTCGCTCGGAGACAGTGGCGGTAGCGAAAGTGAGCCTATGTATTTGAGGAAAGGTTTTGTGCTGCTGACGAGCGACTGGGGTTGTTTATACGGTTGATGATTAACCCACCATGAAAGGGCTTCCGTCCAAGCTTTTAGATCCGGTCTTCCATCCGGCCCATCTGTAAACCATTTGTAGGAGTGGTGCAGAAGGCTGAGATCATTACTCATGAGCCTCAGATGAATGCGGGACTCATAGCGTGGTGCGTCGAAGTTTGGCTCGATCCCAGATTGATAGGCAAAGATAGCCTCAAAAACTTTATTCAATAACCCATTAATTCGGCTGAACCGAGAAGAGCCAGTAGATTTTACCGATTCAAAGCAGTTTCTAAATTCGCCATTCATCCAATTCCAGAATGACGCGAAAAAGGCCTCGCTTAGATCGCTTGCCGAGGTAAAATCGGTGAAGCCGATGAACTTCGAGAACAAAGTTAACAATAATCGGTGATTTCTCGAATGTACGCGGCCGTCCGTGAGGCACCCGATCGCTGTTCCTAATGTATGATGCAGTCCAAGAATGGGCATCTGTTTCGTTCGACCCATCCAAGGCACTAAGTTTTGTTTCAGTGATCCAGCCGGAAAGAGAATTAGACCTGCACATCGAGCCTGCTGTAGAAAAAAATTCACCCCTTGTCGGAATCGGGTTCCAGAAGATTGCCTCATACTCTGGCTTTCGCCTGATGGTGATCCATTTTCTACTGTCCACGTCGAAAATTGGAGCATTTCATCAATACATTGTGAAACTTCGTTGACGGAAGTAGAGGACAATATTTTATTTTGGATCTGTGTAAAGTAATCGCGCTCATAATCGCGATAATGCATAGGATTGCTATGTTTCGGCGCCTCTAGGTAAGGCGTTATCGATTTGGCAAAAGCATGCCATTTTGACATTTTTTGCGGAAGAAGGCTGATTTTTGTCAGGCTCAAATTCACCCTGACTTGTCCAAATATCTCGTGCTCCTGTGTTGTATATAAAGGGAGTTCCCGGGCATTCGTACCCGAGACTGTGCGTCCTGAATTGGCTGCGGATTTTTCGTTAACGGCGGGTTTTCGGGGCTTGGATTTGCTCACATCGCGGATCCAAGCATCCAGGGAGCAAAAAGCTTCAGAGGGTCGGATTTCCAGTTGTAATCCATGAAGCCTTCGTTCTCGGGAATCGCGAAGGTTTCATCGGAGTTAAATTGACTCGCTGCTTCCAGCATCTCGCGAACACGGTTTACGCTAGGTTTGGTGTAGATAAGCTGGGATTCGATGCTTCGGTGGTGCATCGCATGCTGAATAATTAACGGCGGCAAACCCATATCGACCAGCGTTTGTCCGTATCGATGGCGCAGCCCGTGTGGATTGCGGCCGCGTTCGGCATCTGGTTCTTCGCCTATCCGGCGCAATGCTTCCGCGAAGGCATCATTGAAGGCGCCAACAGTCCAGGGGCGCCCAAATTCCCCATGGCTCATTGAGATAAACAGGTATGGGTGATCCAGTCCTGTGGGCAAGACGTGGTCCCGATAGATGCCAAATAAGTGGTGAAACAGGGCTTTAAGGTTTCCATTGATCCACTGAACGACCGCGTAATAGTGAGGCTCGCCATAGTCCATCAGCATGGATTTCCAGCCAGCATGTTGCGCATGGCCTCGCCGAAGGCGGTTCCGTGGAACCTCACCAAACTGATCGGCTAAATACTCAACCCGCTGACCTTCTCTCAGCCCGCCGGTACGCCTGTCCCGCCAAGAAATTCTGCCGCGAACTGGATCGTAAAGGCGGATACCGTCTGCTCTGACGTCGTCGGCGTATAGGTGGAAGATCTCGCTCTTCCGCAATCCCCCGCCAGCTAGGAGGAGAATCGCCATCATCAGAGGCAGGTTATACTCGTTGGCCAGTGGATGGCTGAAGTCCGTCAGCCTCCGCGTTCGTCGACATCCTTCGAATAACAATGGACCCAGTAAATCTTTGGGGAACGCTTTCGCTGTGCCAGCGCGAACAGCGGCCACAGCCTTGGCCGACTGAATGGTCTTAAGTTTCCGATAGCTTGTTCCACGGGCCGCCAGATGAAAAAGCTTCGAGTGATACTTCTTCTGTTCCTCGCCGAACGAACTCAGCGTCACTCGTGCGAAATCGCTCATCGATATCGGATTATCTTCGCCCCAAGTGTCCGCCAGGGATTCACAAAACCGCTTCAGGACACTCTTGGCATGAGAAACTTTTGACGAAGGCCAGGGAGTCCAAAAAAGTCCTGTCGAATCCGTTCCGTCAGGCTGGACCGTTCCGTGCTCCAAAGCGCTAATACAATTTGCAATGAGCTTGTTTGCATCGCTTTGCGCAAAGGGGCGGTCGATCTGTGTCGCGCGGAAGAAATCGTAGAAGCGGCCGATGAACTGAGCCGCTTTTTCGAACCAACTGGAGCTTCTATCTCGAACACCCTCAGTGCCAAAAAAATACCAACCTTCGTAAAGAATCTGGCCGCCGTCTAAAACTATGAGCGGGATCGTGTGTCCGGGGGGTACCTTTACGGGAACCCAAACTATGGAATGATATTTTCCCATACCGGTCTCGCTCTAAATACCCACAAACAAACTTCGGTCATCTGTCCCGCAGGATCGCCCGCCCGCTACGGCGCTTGTTGGGGAGCGCGCGGACGGGCGAGCCTGCTCAGACCCAGTTCTACGGTCACTCTCCAGATCGGCCGCATCCAGTTACACGATAGACGATATAACTACATCGAATATTGGTCTATCACATTTTTATTATGCCTTCTTGAGTCTGCTAGAGAACGATAATTTGCTGGATTTACGGGAGTTTGATAATTGCTGCGTTTAAATAATATATTTGACTAAGCTATATAGAAGAGAACGTCGTCACCGCCTGCGGCGCCTGCAACCTTCGCAAGGGCGACCGGATGCCGACCCCGAAAGGCTTCATGCCGATCGTGAAGCCGGCCCAGCCCTCGACCTACCTGCTGCAGGAAAACGGCCGGGCCTTCCCGCCGAATTACCTGCATGAGAGCTGGCGGGACTATCTCTACTGGGACAGCGAGCTGGAGCAGGACGAGTTCGACGGCCAGCCGGCTTTCTGATCGCTACAGACCCGCAGCCTGCGTTCCCCATCCGACGGCCGCTCCGAGCAGCACGACCAGCCAGGGCGGCAATTTCCAGATCGCAAGGGCGAGATAGGCGAGCGCGACCAGCGCGAAGTCGATCGGTTTCACCACCGCGCTGATGAAGACCGGATCGTAGAGGGCCGCGAGAATCAGGCCGACGACCGCCGCATTCACTCCGCCGAGCGCGGCCTGCGCCCGGCTGTTTGCGCGCAGTTTCGCCCAGAAGGGCAGGGCCGCCGGAACCAGCAGGAAAGTCGAGCCGAACATTGCGATCAGCGCCGTTGCCGCAACTGCGATCTCGCTGCCGTCGGGCGCTGCGGCGGCGCCGAGATAGGCCGAGAAGGTGAAAAGCGGACCCGGGATCGCCTGCGCCATGCCATAGCCGGCGAGGAAAGTGTCCCGGTCGACCAGTCCAGGCGGCACGATCTCCGCTTCGAGCAGGGGCAGGACGACATGGCCGCCGCCGAAAACCAACGCGCCGACGCGGTAGAAGGTGTCTGCAATGCGGAGGTGGAGATTGTCCCCGCCGGCGGCCAGAAGCGGCAGGGCCGCGAGCAGCCCGAGGAAGAGAACGAGCATGACGAGCGCGGTCCGGGGACTGACGCGCGTCTGGTAGGCGGCCTGAGTTTCTCCGGTTCCCTCCGGCTTCAGCATGATCAGGCCGAAGGCGCCGCCCGCGAGGATCACAAGAAGCTGCCCGTAGGCGGGCGCGGCCACCAGCATGAACCCGGCGGCAACGACGGCGAGTGTCGCACGGGGTGCGTCGGGGCAGAGCGAGCGGCCCATCTGCAGCGCCGCCTGGGCGACGACGGCGACAGCGACGAGTTTCAGTCCGTGCAGCCATCCGGCCCCTTCGGCCCCGCCCGCGATATCGACGCCATAGGCGAATGCTACCAGAAGGATTGCGGAGGGAAGGGTGAAACCGGCCCAGGCCGCGAGCGCGCCGAGCGGCCCGCCCTGAGTCAGGCCGATGGAGAAGCCGACCTGGCTGCTCGCCGGGCCTGGAAGGAACTGGCAGAGCGCCACCATGTCCGCATAGGCCCGGTCGTCGAGCCATTTGCGCCGGTTGACGAACTCCTCGCGGAAATAGCCGATATGTGCGACCGGGCCGCCGAAACTGGTGCAGCCGAGGCGGAGGAATACCAGCAGGATCTCGACCCAGGAGCGGCGTTCTGTCTGATGCGCGCCGTTCATCGGCGTCCCCCGATGCTGAGCGCGACGGCGAGGAGCCCCGCTGCGGCGGAGAGCAGGAAATTGTAGCCGGCCATGGAGATGCCGAACATTTCCCAGGCGATATCGGTGCAGCGGACGATCGGCTGCGCCATGAGCTGTTGTTTCAGCGCTTCGAGACTGTCCGGCGTTCCGGTTGCGCCGCATTCGGCCGTGCCTTCCCACCAGAGCTGTTCCACCCCGACATGGAAGAGGCCGATCCCTGCGCTGGTCAGCAGTGCCAGTCCTCCGAGGACGGTGAGCCAGCGCGATGCGGTCGCATTGCGGCTGGCCAGCACTAGTGCGAGCAGTCCTAGAAGGATCGCCGCCGCGTGGGGCCATCGCTGGTAGAGGCACAGCACGCAGGGTGCGAGGCCGCCGAGATACTGGAAGGCGAAGGCGCCGCCGAGCATGGCGGCGGAGAACACGGAAACCGCTGCCGGGACGAGCCAGGCCGGCCGATCTTCGATCAAGGACGTCACGGACCCGGTCTGCATGGTGCCATCCCCTACGGTTCGACGAAGCGTCCGGACGGTTCTATCCGTCCGGTGACGCAGGTCAAGCCTTTGCGTGGCCGTGCGGGCGTCAGGTCATCCGCCGGGCGCGGGTCGCGGCCCGGAGATAGCAGAGCAGACCCAGAATGCTGGTCCCGACGACGGTCTCCAGCGCGAAATCGTAACCGCCGATTTCCCAGAGCAGGGAGCCGAGGAAGGGCGCGCCGGCGAAGCAGGCGAGATAGGGCAGTGCCATGGCACCCGAGATGGCGCCGAAATTCTCCTGCCCCATGATCTCGCGGGTCACCACGGGCCGCATGATGCTGGTCAGCCCGTAGCCGCTGCCCTGCAGGAAGACGAAGCCGGCGAGCAGCCAGAGCGAGGATCCGGCGGCCAGCAGGGCGCAGGCGACGGAGACCGCGAGGAAGCAATAGATCATCGCCGCGAAGTTCGAGACGAAGCGCTCGACCGACATCATCACCACGCGGCCGAGCACCTGCATCGGCCCGATCATGGAGGCGGCGGCGACCGCCAGTCCGGCTTCGACCCCGCGCTCCTTCAGCAGGGGAAGCAGGTGGTTGATGACCACGCCGTGGGAAATCGCCATCAGGGCGAAGCCGACGGCGAGCAGCCAGAAGGACGGGTTGGAGAGGAAATGCGCCGGTTTTGCCGCGGCCGAGCCGTCCGCAGCGGGTTTCGGAGTCTCGGGCACGTGGTGCAGGCGGCCGGCTTCCAGGGCCTTGGCACCTGCGAACATGAGCGGCAGGCCGACGAGGCAGACGGCGGCCCCGGCGACCTGGACCGCGAAGCGCCAGTCCGCCAACGCGACCAGGGCATGGGCGCTCGGGAAGGAGACGGTTCCGGCAAAGCCTGCAACCAGCGTGATCAGCGTGATGCCGCGCTTCGCCGAGATGCCGCGCGTCCGGGTCACCAGCATGAAGCAGGGTTCGTAGAGACAGGCTGACATGGCGGCGCCGAGGCCGCACCAGACGGCGTAGAAGACCGGCAGGCTGTCGACCAGCGAGAGCGAGGCGATCAGGATCCCGCCGATCAGCGTGGCGCCCGTCAGGACCTTGGCACCGTAACCCTTGTCGATCAGCTTTCCGACATAAGGCGAGCAGAGCGCGGAGACCGTGATCGAGGCGGTGAAGGCGCCGGTCAGTTCGGTCTTGGACCAGCCGAGATCGGCCTCCCAATGCACCAGCAAGGCGGGGAAGATGTAGTAGAGACCGGCCCAGACAATGGTCTCGGCGACGGCCAGCATGGCGATGGGAGGATCGAGACGCATCCGGGGAGTAACCTTACGCCGCCCTGTCGAGGCCGCCGCGCAGCACGGGCTCCCGTTCGGGGCCGTGATAGATGCCCCATTGCATGCCGCCGGCCTCGAAGCTGCAGGAGAAGGTCGCGAGGGTGTAGCTGTCGCTCGCCTCGCTCTCCGCGCGGCAGAGGATCGGATTGTCGGCCTTTGTGCGGTCGAAGAGGATCGTCAGCGGGTCGCGTTCTCCCGCCGCGAGCATCTCTTCGGCGCGCTTCTGCCGTTCCCTCGAGGAGTCCGAGATCGTCTGCGCGATCCCGGCGAGATCCGGGCGGATCAGATGGTTCGCATGAGCGTGCGGCGCGGCGACCTCTATCGCGGCATATCCGCTTGCAGGCGCCTCGACGGAGACCATCCGGCCGGAGCCGTCGGCGAGATTGTGATGGAATCCGGAAGCCCGGTCGGTGCGCTTCAGCAGATCCAGGACCGCGTCCATGGTGCTCGCGGAGAGCACCGCACGGGTGATGACATGTCGCGGTACGCCGATTGTCAGGTCGTGCGGGCGGATGTTGTTGATGGTCTGCACGATCCCCGCCGCGTTCCATCCGAAGGCATGGCCGGGCAGCATCCCGGGATAGCAATAGGCTGCGAACACGGGGCCCTCATCCGGTTCGAAATGGGCAAGGAAACCCTGACCCGCCAGCGCGGCATCGCCGTCCTCGTTATGGGCCAGGATCGCCGGGCGACCGATCTCGGCCGGGAGCATCAGGCTGGTGCAGGCGTCCTCGTCGCTGCGCACGAGATCGCGCAGGTCGCCCCGGCAGTTCCAGAGAAAGACCTTCTCGAACGGTTGGTCCGCTCCGTCGGCGATACCCTCGATCTCGCGTACATGCTCCGGAAAATGCCGTCTGGCGGTTGCCTCGAGGCCCTTCAGCCGGTCCGAGCCGAGCCATTGCTCGAGAGCACGGAACTGGGGCGTCGCGAAAGAGGCGTCGGCGATGGCTTTCGCGCCCTTGCGTCCGAGCGCCTGTCCGAGGTCGTAAGGCGTGCCGCTGGCGATGATCTGATCCATGATGCGTTTCGTCTTCGTTGTCGTTTCTTCGTTGCCGGCACCGCCCGGAGACGGCGGTCCGCTGGCGGCAACGTGAAGGCGGGTGAGGGCGAGGAATGTTGCCGCAGGGAAATACCATACGCACATTCATCGGCGAATACAGCACCGCTCGAACAGAACAGGGCAGGGAACCCGACCGCATGAAATTAAGCCGCCTCGTCCTGGCCTTGCTTGTTCTCTTCTCGGTGCCGTCCGGTGCCGTGTTTGCGGCGCCGAAAGCTGACCTTTGGGAGCGCTGGGAGGCGCATGAACCGAGAAGCAAGTTGTCGCTGACGCACAGTGCCTGGACGTCGTTTCTCGAAAGATACGTGCGGACCGGGCAAGACGGGGCGACGCGTTTCGCCTACGGAGCGGTCACCCGGGAGGACCGTGCGGCTCTGGACGATTATATCTCGGCGCTCGAAGCGGTTCCGCTCAGGACGCTGCCCCGGCGCGAACAATTGCCTTTCTGGGTCAATCTCTACAATGCCCTGTCCGTCCGCGTGGTGCTCGACCATTATCCGGTCGCCTCGATCCGAGACATTGACATCTCGCCGGGGCTCTTCGCCGACGGTCCCTGGGGGCGCAAACTGGCGACGGTCGAGGGCGAGAAGGTCTCGCTCGATGATATCGAGCATCGGATCCTGCGCCCGATCTGGCGGGATCCGCGAATCCACTACGCCGTGAACTGCGCCTCGCTCGGGTGCCCGGACCTGCAAAAGCGTGCGATGACGGCTGCGAATACGGAACGGTTTCTTGAAGACGGCGCGCGCGCCTTCATCAACCACGCGCGGGGCGCCCGGGTCGAGAACGGCAGGCTGGTCGTCTCAAGCATCTACGACTGGTTCGAGGAGGATTTCGGCGGCTCCGACGCCGGCGTGATAGCGCATCTGAAGCGCTATGCGACGGGCGAACTTGCCGTTGCTCTGCAAGACATCGCGCGGATCGCAGATGACAGCTACGACTGGCGGCTGAACGACGCTACAGAGTAGCGCGTTACGATCTGTCAGGCGGCGTCGCGCTCGCGGAGCGAGATGTCGATGTCGAGGTCAAGATGCCCCGCGATCTTCACCAGGGCGTCGAGCGAGAAATCGTTGAACTTGCCGTTCATCAGGGCGGATATCCGCGGCTGCGTCGTGCCGCATTTTTCCGCGGCTTCCGCCTGTGTCCAGCCCTTGGCGCGGACGATTTCAATGATCTGCGACATGATATCCGAGCGCAGCGTGAGTATCGCGGCGATTTCGGGCGGTTCGAAATCGTAAAAAGCACTGCGGGGGCGTATCATCTGAATGCTCTCTCAAGGTCCTTGTAGCGTTGCCGGGCAATCTCGATTTCTCGTTGCGGCGTCTTTTGCGATTTCTTCTCGAACACGTGGAGAACAACGATGCGATTGGCGAAGCGCGCTGTACAGATGATGCGATAGGTCCGTTTCGCGTCATCCCAGATCCTGAGTTCGATCACGCCCGTACCGATCCCGCGCATTGGTCTCCAGTTTGTCGGCTCCACACCCTTTTGCATGAGGTCGAGTTGGAAACCGCCTTCACGCTGGGCCTCGGCGGGGAATCCGCGCCAGATTGTGAGCGAGTTTCCGCCCATTCAAGATACTGGCGTCTTTCAATCATTATATCGTCACCGATATATTTCTCAAGCCGGGCCGACGAAGCGGTCACGGCATATCAATGAGCGGCAGTGACGTGTTTTTTGCTGGTGGCCTCAGGTCCGCCAGCGCAGCAGCAGGCGTTCGGTCCGGCCGATGATCCAGGAAACCGTGAGACCGATGGCGGAGAGGATTGCGACTCCGGCGATGAGCTGGTCCATCGCCATCAGGCTGCCGGCGAGCAGGATGTAGGCGCCGACGCCGAATTCTGCGCCGATCATCTCGGCTGCGACCAGCAAAACGATGGCGATCGCGGCGGAGATCCGGAAACCGGGCAGGATCGCCGGCAAGGCGCCTGGCAGGATGATCTTGCGCACGATCGAGAACCAGGAGAGGCCGAAAGATTGGCCCATCCGGATCAGCCCGCGGTCCACGTTGTCCACCCCGCCATAGGTCGCGACCACGGTCGGAAAGAAGGTGCCGAATAGGATTGTTGCAACCTTCGAGCCCTCTCCGATGCCGAACCAGATGATGAAGAGCGGCAAGAGCGCGATCTTCGGGATCGGGAAGATCGCGGCGACCAGGGGCACAAGCCCGGCGCGGGCAAGCGAGAACAGACCGATGGAGAACCCGACGGCGATCCCGAGAAGGGTCCCGGCGGTCCAGCCGATCGCGAGCCGGGAGAGCGAGGCGCCAAGATGTTTCCAGAGCAGGCCGCTGTTGTAGAGATCGATGAACGCCTCGGCCGCCTCGCTCGGCGCGGGCAGCACGAGTGGATGAATGATCCCGGTTCGGCTGCCGATTTCCCACAGGGTGATCAGCAGGGCGAAGACCGCCGCGCCGACCCACAGGCTCGACTTCGGGCGGAACCCGCCGCCGCGAAACGGGACAGGTCTCGGGGCGTTCGCCTCAGGCATCGACCAGCTCCATGTCGGCGGCGGCAGCTTCGTCGCGGATCAGAGACCACAGCCTCTCGCGCGCTTCGGTCAGTTCGGTGAGCCGGCCGGGGCGCTCGGCGAGCGGCATGTCGATCGCGACCACGTCGCGGATCGTCCCGGGGCGCCGCGAGAGCACGACGATCCGGTGGCCGAGGCGGACCGCCTCTTCCAGATTGTGGGTGACATAGACGGCCGTGAACGGCGTCTTCGACCAGAGGCCGACGAGATCGTCCATCAGCAACTCGCGGGTCTGGCTGTCCAGTGCGGAGAGCGGTTCGTCCATCAGCAGGACGGCCGGGCGGACTGCAAGCGCGCGGGCGATGGCGACGCGCTGCTTCATACCGCCGGAAAGCTGGCGCGGCAGGGCCACCTTGAAATCGGAAAGTTTCGTCCGCGCCAGCACGTCGTCGATGATAGCCTCGCGCTCCGTTTTGCCCAGCGGATGGTCTTCCAGCACAAGGGAGACGTTCCCGGCGACGCTGCGCCAGGGCAGGAGCGCGAAATCCTGGAAGATATAGGTCAGCGGATTGAGGCTGCCTGCCGGAGGTGCGCCATGCTGCAGCACGGCGCCTTCATCAGGTTTCTCGAGGCCGCCGATCAGCCGGAGTAGGGTCGATTTCCCGCAGCCCGACGGACCGACGATGCAGACGATCTCGCCCGCCGGGATCTCGAGATCGATCCCGCTCAGGACCGACATCCCGCCGTAATGGTGACTGATGCCGTCGAGGGAAAGATGCATGGATGATCCGTGAAGCGGCGGGAGGGCCCGGCGAGGCCGGGCCCCTTCGCTCAGTAGGTTTCGACGAACTGCGCGTCGACCAGCGTGTCGATCTTGATGTCCTTGCCGACAAGGCCTTCGGACTGGAACCAGGCGAGTTGCTTCTTCACGTTGGTGAGGTTCAGCTTCAGGTTCGGCTGCAGGCGCATGGCACCGTTCTTGATCGACGGCGCGGCCTTCTCGATCGGCTGGGTGTTGTAGACGTATTTGTGGATGAGCGCAGTCATCTCGTCGATCGCCGCGTCGCCGTTGGTCTTGTCCACCATCACAGCGTTGAAGTCGGCGGAGCCTTTTGCATAGGCGGCGACGAAACGCTTCACCAGATCCGGACGCTCGGCGGCGTTCTTGGCGGAGGTGAACGCGGTGGTCACCTGGTAATCGTCATAGTCGCTGATCCAGCCGATCACCTTCGCAGCGCCGCCGGCAACCAGCGGTTTGGCGATATGCGGAACGATGATCATGCTGTCGATCTGGCCGGATTTCAGCGCGCCGATCACGGCGCCGACCTTCTGCAGCGGTTTCATCGAGATTTCGGAGACGGCAAAGCCTTCCTTGGCCGCGACCTGGGAGGCCATGTAGTGGAAAGAGGAGCCGGTCTGGGTGATGCCGAGGCTGCGGCCGGCGAGTTTCGCCGGGCTCGTCAGGCCGGCTTCGTAGGCGGCGGTACTGGCGAGGATCGCGGAGCCGTCGATGCCCTTTTCCTCCTGCAGCACGCCGCCGATCACCTTCACCGCACCCTTGTCGGCGAGGTTGACGAGGCCGGCGGTGATCGAGGTCACGCCGAAATCGACGTCGCCCGAGGCGATGGCGACCGCCATCGGCTGCGCCGCCTGGAAAAACTTGAATTCGACCTCAAGGCCCTGCTCGGTGAAGTAACCCTTCTCGAAGGCGACGAAACCGCCCGCATGGGAGGTAAAGCGCAGCGCGCCAACGGTGATCTTGTCCGCGGCGAGCGCCGGTCCGAAGGTGGTTGCCGCCAGGCCGATGGCCGCGAGACCCGCCATCACGGCGCGGCGCGAGAAGAGATGCTTCATCCCTGTTCCTCCCGATTTTGCTTTTTAGGTGG
Source organism: Nisaea sp. (assembly GCF_017640745.1). Taxonomy (GTDB): domain Bacteria; phylum Pseudomonadota; class Alphaproteobacteria; order Thalassobaculales; family Thalassobaculaceae; genus Nisaea. Next base: position 46,416 of record NZ_JAEPQA010000007.1, read on the forward strand.
CGGACCCGGTGCCGCCAAAAGACATCGGCTTTCTTAGTCGGTTCGCTTCGCGGTGGAAACCAATTTGCGCAATCCGATCCGCTTGCGCAAAGATAGGTCCCAATAAACCAACCTCTGGAAACGCCTCCCAATGGACAGCTTCGATTATGTCATCGTCGGCGCCGGCTCGGCCGGCTGCGTGCTCGCGAACCGTTTGAGCGCGGATCCCTCCGTCACGGTCTGCCTGCTGGAGGCGGGGCCGCCGGATTATCATCCGATGATCCATATTCCGGCGGGCTTCATGAAGACACTTGTCAATCCGTCGGTGAACTGGCTCTACCAGAGCGAGCCGAGCTATTGGACCGGCGGTCGATCCATTGCCGCGCCGCGAGGCAAGACCCTCGGCGGCTCCAGCTCGATCAACGGCCATATTTACAACCGCGGCCAGCGGCTCGATTTCGACGGCTGGGCGCAGCGCGGCAATCGCGGCTGGGGCTATGCCGACGTGCTGCCCTATTTCAAGCGTACCGAGCGCCGCATCGGGGAGGGGGACGATACCTTCCGCGGCCGCGAGGGCAACATGGCGGTCACCAATATCGACTGGCAGCACCCGCTCTGCGACGCCTTCATCCTCGGCGCGGTCAGCCTCGGGATCCCGCACAACAAGGATTATAACGGCCAGGTTCAGGAAGGCGTCTCCTACGCCCAGCGCACCATCCATGGCGGCCGGCGTATGAGCACGGCGCGGGGCTATCTGCGTCCGGCGATGAAGCGCAAGAACCTGACCGTGCGCACCCATGCACATGCGACGCAGATCCTGCTCGACGGCAAGAAAGCGACCGGCGTGCGCTATTCCCACGGCGGCCGGCACGGCATTCCGACGGAGGTGCATGCGCGCCGCGAGGTGATCCTTTCGGGCGGTGCAGTGAACTCTCCGCAGCTCCTGCAGCTTTCCGGCATCGGCAATCCGGAGTTTTTGCGCAATCTCGGGATCGAGGTCCGCCATGCCCTGCCGGGGGTGGGCGAAAATCTCCGGGACCATTACGCGCCGCGCTTCACGGCGCGGGTGAAGAACTCGAGCAGCATCAACGAGCTTGCACGCGGCCCGCGGCTCTGGGGCGAGATCTTCAAATATTTCACCGGGCAGAAGAGCATCCTCGGCCTCAGCCCGACGCTGGTCTATTGCTTCTGGCACTCGAACGAGGCGGCCCGGAACAGCGACCTTCAGTTCACCTTCACGCCCGCGAGCTACAAGGAAGGCGTCCAGTCTCAGCTCGACGACGAGCCGGGCATGACCATCGCCTCCTGGCAGCAACGCCCGGAAAGTATCGGCTATGTCCGCGCCCGGACGGCGGATCCGTTCGAGGCACCGGCGATTCAGCCGAACTATCTCGCCGACGAGACCGATCGCCAGGTGCTGCTTTCCGGCATGAAGCTCGCGCGCCGTCTGTTGCAGACCGAACCGCTGATGCCGTTCTTCGCCGGCGAGATCTATCCGGGCCCGGGTGTTCAGACGGACGACGAGCTCCTGGCGGCAGCCAGGGAGCGGGGCACGACGACCTTCCACCTCATGGGAAGCTGCCGGATGGGGCCGGAAAGCGATCCCACCGCAGTCGTGGACGATGCGTTGCGCGTGCGGGGTATCGAGGGGCTTCGGGTCGCTGATGCCTCGATCATGCCGACCATGCCGTCGGCCAACCTCAACGCGTCCACCATGATGATCGGGGAAAAGGCCTCCGACCTCATCCTCGGGAAGCCCGCTGCCGAGGCCGCTGTTCTCCGGGATTAAGTGAATACTTTTTGGTGCAGGTGGCTTCGGCGCAATTCCGCGAAATTCGGTGGAAATTCGTTAAGCAAGAATTAATGTTTTTCTGTTTTGATAGAAAAACAGAGCGTTCCACGTTGGTGATCGGCCAAAAATCGTTTTAGTATCCGCGGGAATTAACCATGGCGTTGGATTTTAACAGAGGCAGCATGGGCTCGTCGAAATCACGCAAGAACGTGTATGCGGGGCACCGTACGTCCATCATCCTCGAAGAGGACTTCTGGGATGCCCTGGAAGAGTGTGCGCACGACCGCGAGTTGTGTATCGACACGATCGTGACCGACGCCGAAAAGGCCTTTCCGGACATGAGCCGGACTGCCGCCGTACGGATGTTCCTGCTTGAGCATTTCCGTGCCAAGGCGGACGAGCCCGACCCGATCCACTGACACTGCGATTTCGCCACGCGTAAGCAGTTTCTGGCATCGGTCGCCGGAGCTTGTATCATCGCGTCATGAGTGACCTTTCCTGTCCTGTCTTAATCAGGTCACTGGCAGCACGTCCCAAAATAGAAACTCAGCTTCCGTCGTAGTCCGTCAGATCGGCTTCCTCGCCCGGTGCGAAGTCTATGTGGATGTGGTTGCCGTCATGGTCGTTGATGTTCACCTGCTGGATCCGCATTTCCGGCAGCACGCCGCAGCGGTAGGCGACCTTCTCCTTCCTCAGATGTGCGAGGAAATCGGCAAGGCCTTCGGCCTGGATGGCGAAATGCTCAAGCTGCGCGTCCGGCCGGTAGGGCGCCGGATCCTTCGTCACCCCAACCAGATGCACCATCGCCGCGCCGTTGGCGTAGAGCCAGGCGCCGGGAAAGGGGAAGGGCGGGCGCTCGCCCGGATGCATGTCGAGGACGCGGCCGTACCAGGCGACCATCGCGTCGAGATTCTTGGTCCTGATATTCACGTGATCGAGGGTTTTAAGCGCCATGGGCTTTTCTTTCTGTTCACGTTATGTTTCAGTTTCTTCCCGTCTCCGTTAAGCATAGTCCATGGTCGATCAACTTCCCAACCGCGATGCGCGCCGCCTGTTCCTCCACCTTCACGCCCTCGGCGATGCGCCGGGCCGGCCGTTCCGGCGCAAGGACGTGCCCGAGCTGATCCACCGGATCGGTTTCGTGCAGGTCGACAGCATCCGCACGGTGGAGCGGGCCCATCACCACATCCTCTTTTCCCGCGCCAATGCCTACAAGCCGGACTGGCTGCACCATCACATTGAGCGCGAGCGCACCCTGTTCGAGAACTGGACCCACGACGCCTCGGTGATCCCGGTCGAGTTCTTCCGCTACTGGAAACCGAAGTTCCATCGTACGCGGGAGCGGCTGATGAGCCGCGACTGGTGGCGTGAGCGGCTTGGCGAGGATTACGAGGAGACCTGCGCCCGCATCCGAGCGCACATCGAGGAGAACGGCCCGGTCCGTTCGCGCGACCTGACGGCGGACGAGAGCCATCACGACGGCTCGGACGAGAACAAGGCCTGGTGGGGCTGGAAGCCGTCGAAATCGGCGCTCGAACATCTCTGGCGCACCGGCCAGCTCGCCGTCTCGGCCCGAGAAGGTTTTCAGAAGGTCTACGATCTGGTCGAGAAGGTGGTGCCGCCGGAGCACTACGCGCCGGAGGTGCATGACGAGGAATTCATCGACTGGGCCTGCCGCTCGGCGTTGGAACGGCTCGGTTTCGCGACGCCGGGAGAGCTCGCCGCCTATTGGGACGCGATCACGCCGGCCGAGGCAAAGGAGTGGGCGGAACGTCAGGGTCCGGAGATTGCGATCCCGGTCGATATCGGCAATGCGGATGGAACGGTGCGGCGCCATCTTGCCCGTCCCGACACACTTGATCTCGCCAGCGAGGTGTCACCCCCACCGGGCCGCGTGCGCTTTCTCAGCCCGTTCGACCCGGCACTCCGCGACCGCAAAAGGCTGCAGCGCCTCTTTGGATACGATTACCGGATCGAGGTCTTCGTGCCGGAGGAGAAGCGGCAATACGGCTATTACGTCTTCCCGATGCTGGAGGGCGACCGGCTCACCGGTCGGATCGACATGAAGGCGGACCGCCCGGCGGGCGTGCTGCGCATCCGCAAGCTCTGGCTGGAGCCGCGCCTCTCGTTGACGCCGCAGCGCAAGGCCAAGATCGAGGCCGAACTGCAGCGCTGGCTGAAATATCTAGGTCTCGAGCGGGCCGACGGTGACGGGTTCGAGGTTGCGCTCTAGCCGATTTCCGCGACCTGCCGCCGCCGCAGAACCGATCTCGCGGTGTCGATGAAGGCGCGCAGCTTCGGATTGTTGGCGGTGCGCTCCGGGTAATAGAGGAACAGCCCGGTCTCCTCGACGGAGGCTTCCGGCATGACCTCGACAAGGCTGCCGTCGGCCAGCCGGTCGGCGATCCAAGGTTCGAACATGTAGATGATGCTGAGCCCGTCGAGCGCGAGATCGATCGCCGTTGTCCAATCGTTGACGATCAGGTTGCCGGAGCTCGGCACGCGCACCTCGCCGGTGCCGGATTCAAGCTCCCAGTCGTAGATCCCTCCGGACGGCATGCGGTAGGACATGCAATTGTGGTTCGCCAGATCCTCAAGGGAAGTCGGGGTGCCGTGACGTTCGAGATAGGACGGTGCGGCGGCCATGATCGTCCGGAAGGGCGGGGTCAGCCGGAAGGTCTTCATGTCCTGATCGATGCTGCCGCCGAGCCGCACCCCTGCATCGAAGCCTTCGGCGACGATATCGACGAAGCGCTTTTCGCTGTCGAGCTCGATCTTCAGTTCGGGATAGCGCCGGAGCATCTCCTTCACGACAGGCGTCACCGCCATGGCCGTGAAGGGCTGCGCGACGGTGAGCCTCAGCAATCCCGAAACGCTCCCCTGAGCCGAGCGGAGCCGTTCCAGCGCATCGTCCAACCCGGCGATCGAGGGTCCGGCGGTATCCACCAGCAGCTGCCCCCAATCCGTCAGCGACACGCTGCGGGTGGTGCGGGAGAAGAGCGGCAGGCCGAGCCGGTCCTCGACAAGGCGCACGGAATGGCTGACGGCCGAGGCGCTCATGCCGAGCTCCTTGGCGGCGGCGGCGAACCCGCCACGCCTCGCGACGGCGAGGACGACGGGGAGGTGGGGGAGAAGGTCTCGGCTCATTGCTGAGAAATATTGAATAATCCTTGCGGTTCAAGGGCGGGTGTCATTTTCGCATATGCACCCATCTTTCTGCCCAATGGCGACGGAAGCGGCGCGGGGGTGCGTCACGGGCTTTCGCGCGTGTGGGAGAGCGAAAGATGATCACACTCAATCTGAACGGCACCGAGCACCGGCTCGATGCCGAAGCGGACATGCCCCTGCTTTGGGCGATCCGCGACCATGTCGGGCTGACTGGTACCAAGTTCGGCTGCGGCCTTGCGCAGTGCGGCGCCTGCACCGTCCATGTCGACGGCGTGCCGGTGCGCTCCTGCCAGACCTTCCTCGGGGACATCGAGGGCGCGTCGGTGACCACCATCGAGGGCATCGACGGCAAGGTCGCGGAGACCGTCCAGGCGGTCTGGGCCGATCTCGACGTGCCGCAATGTGGCTACTGCCAGTCCGGCCAGATCATGTCGGCCTCCGCGCTGCTGGCGGAGACGCCGAAGCCGACGGACGAGGATATCGACGCGGCGATGAGCGGCAATCTCTGCCGTTGCGCCACCTACCAACGCATCCGTGCCGCGATCCACGAAGCGGCCGACCGTCTGGAGGCCTGATCGATGCTGGTACAGAAACTCAATGAAATGGCGGACCGTGCGAAGGCCGAAGCGGTCTCGCGCCGCGGCTTCCTGCTCGGCGCCGCCGCCACCTCGGCAGGCGTCGCCATCGGCTTCCGCCCGCTCGCGGGACTCGCGGCCGCCGATCCGGTAAAGCCCGGTGCGGAACTCGCGGCCTATATCTCGATCGCCGAAGACAACACGGTGACGATCTATTCATCGCAGTTCGACATGGGCCAGGGCTCCTATCACGGGATTGCCACGCTGGTGGTCGAGGAACTCGGCGCCGACTGGTCCCAGGTGACGGTCGAGGGAGCGTCCGGCAACGTCGCGCAGTACGGCAATCTCATGTGGGGCGGGCAGTTCCAGGGTTCGGGCGGCTCCACCTCCATGGCCTCCTCCTGGGACCGCTACCGCAAGGCGGGCGCGGCCGGGCGCATGATGCTGGCCGAGGCGGCAGCGAAGGAATGGGGCGTTTCCGCCTCCGAGATAGCAGTCGAAAAGGGTGTCATCGCGCATGCCGGATCCGGCAAGACCTCCGGCTTCGGCGCCTTCGCCAAGGCCGCGGCCGGCGTGACCATCCCGGAGGACATTAAGCTCAAGGACCGTTCGGACTGGACGGAGATCGGCAATCCGGAGCTGAAGCGCTACGACCGGGTGGGCAAGACGAAGGGTGAGGAGGACTTCACCATCGATGTGAAGCTGCCCGGCATGCTGACCGCCGTGATGATCCATCCGCCGAAATTCGGTGCGACGGTCGCCTCGGTCGATGCGGCCGAAGCGAAGGCTCTGAAGGGCGTCAGCGACGTCGTCACGATCCATCGCGGGGTCGCCGTGCTGGCGAAGGACATGTGGACCGCGCTCAAGGCCCGCGATCTGGTGACGGTCACCTGGGACGAGAGCAAGGCCGAGAAGCGCGGTTCAGCGGAGATCATGGCCGAATACCGCAATCTCGCCGCGAAGGCGCCGATGGCGGTCGCCCGCAAGGACGGCGATCCGGAGGCGGCACTTGCCTCCGCCGCTCGGGTGATCGAGGCGACCTACGAGTTTCCCTATCTCGCCCATGCCGCGATGGAGCCGCTGAACGCGGTTGCCGCCATGAATGCGGACGGCGTTCTGGAGATCCGGGGCGGTCACCAGATGCCGGACTATTACCAGCAGATGGCCTCCCAGTTCTCGGATGTGCCGCCGGAGAAGATCCGCATGCACGTGATGAAGACCGGCGGCGGTTTCGGCCGCCGGGCGACACCGGATGCCGAGGTCATCACCGAGGTCGCGGCGATCGGCAAGGCGATCGGCTGGAAGGCGCCGGTGAAGCTCCAGTGGACCCGCGAGAACGACATGCGGGGCGGCCGCTACCGTCCGGCCTATGTGCACAGGATGCGGGCCGGCCTCGGCGCCGACGGCAAGCTGGTCGCGTGGGACAACCACATCGTCGGCCAGTCCATTGTCGCCAACACGATCTTCTCGGGCCTGATCAAGGACGGGGTCGACGCGACGTCGGTCGAGGGCTCCTCGACGCTGCCCTACGCCATCCCCAATCTCGGTGTCGGGCTGACGACGACGGAGGTCGGGGTGCCGGTGCTCTGGTGGCGCTCGGTCGGCTCGACCCACACCGCCTATGCGACCGAGGTCTTCCTCGACGAGGTGATCGCGGAAATTGGCGCCGACCAGGTGCAGTTCCGCCTAGACCTGCTGAAGGACCATCCGCGCCACGCGGGCGTTCTGAAGCTCGCGGCGGAGAAGGCGGAGTGGGGCAAGCCCCTGCCGGAGGGGCATCACTGGGGCGTCGCCGTGCATGAGAGCTTCAGCTCCTATGTCGCGGAGATCGCCGAGGTCTCTGTCGAGGACGGTCAGGTGATCGTGCATCGGGTGGTCGCTGCCGTGGATGTCGGCACGCCGATCAATCCGGACGTCATCCGGGCGCAGGTCGAGGGCGGTATCGGCTTCGGTCTCGGCTCCGTGCTGAGCGAAGAGCTGACCCTGACCGGCGGCGAGGTCGATCAGGGCAATTACGACGGCTACCTGCCTCTCCGCATCGACCGCATGCCGAAGGTCGAAGTGCATATCGTGCCGAGCACGGAGCGCCCGACCGGCATCGGCGAGCCCGGCGTCCCGCCGATCGGCCCCGCCATCGCGAACGCGGTGTTCCGCGCCAGCGGTCAGCGGGTGCGGACCCTACCGTTCGAGAAAGGGTTCAAGGCCGCCTGAGCGGTTTCTATCGCAACAAAGAGAGCCGCCGCCCGAATGGACGGCGGCTTTTTTTTACTATTGTCGTCATCCCGGACTTGATCCGGGACCTTTGGGAGATTGGAGCTCTATGTTCGACAAGGCCCCGACTATTCGGCCGGGATGACGATGTTTGTTTGGTGGGGAAGAGCGAAAACGCATGCTACCGTTTCCGAAACATAGGGGAGCGTACGCATGTACTGGACGGGCCGTCTCGATCACATCCATATCTGCGCCAAGGGTTCGCAGGATATGGCCGAGCTCAAGGAAGCGAACCTCGTCGCCGGCAAGGGGATCGAGGGAGACCGCTATTTTCTCGGAACGGGAACCTATTCGGACAAGCCCGCGCCGGACCGTCAGGTGACCCTGATCGAGAGCGAGACGCTGGAAGCGCTCGCCCGCGACCACAACATGGAGCTCACTCCGGTCGAAAGCCGGCGCAATCTCACCGTCACCGGCGTGCCGCTGAACCACCTCGTCGGGAAAAGGTTCAGGGTAGGAGAGGTCGTGCTCTATGGCGGGCGGCTGAACACCCCCTGCCAGTATCTCGACGATCTGCTCGGCAAGAAGCTGTTCAAGCTCCTGCTCAACCGCTCGGGACTCAATTGTGAGATCGTCGAGGGCGGCGTCATCCGGCCGGGCGATACGGTCTCGTCCATGGAATGAGGGAGAGGGGGGGCATGACCGTCAAACGCATCGTCGCCAATCTCGCCGCCCCGGACGTCGAGACGACCGCGCGCTTCTATCGCGACCTGTTCGGTCTCGAGCTCAAGATGGATCTCGGCTGGATCGCGACCCTCGGATCGGACGAGAGCATGCGGGTGCAGTTCAGCTTGATGCGGGAGGGTGGCTCAGGAGCACCGGTTCCCGACATTTCCATTGAGGTCGACGACCTCGACGCCATGCTGGAGAAGGTGCGGCAGGCCGGCTACGAGGTCGAATACGGTCCTGCGGACGAGCCTTGGGGCGTGCGCAGGTTTTATCTACGCGATCCCGAGGGCCGGCTGGTCAACGTTCTGACGCATCTCTGACGCGGTCTCAGAACTTGAAATCCGGCAGTTCGTTGAATGCTTTCTTGAGGGCGTCGCCCCAGCCTTCCGAGACGGTCATGTAATAGGGGTCGTCGGCTTTGATCCGCCGCGTGTGACCGATCTCGAAACTGTCTTTCTCGTACGTCATCAGGTCCAGCGGCAGGCCGACCGAGAGGTTGGCCTTGATGGTCGAGTCGAAGGAGACCAGCAACAGCTTGATGGCATCTTCGAAGCTCATTTCCGGGTCATAGGCGCGGATGATGATCGGTCGGCCGTACTTGGTCTCGCCGATCTGGAAGAACGGGGTATCCTCGGAGGCTTCGAGGAAGTTGCCTTCCGGATAGATGAGATAGAGACGCGGCTCGCCGCCACGGATCTGGCCGCCAAGCAGGATCGTCGCGTCGAATGTCGAATCCCCGCGCATCCCGTTCGGCGAGGAGTTGCGAATCACGTCGCGCAGCATCTGACCGACATGGCGGGCGGCCTCGAACATGGACGGAGCCTCAAAAACCGAGGGGCTGCGGTCTTCCGGCGCCTTGGCCCGCTCGTCGATCATGCTGACCACGGTCTGTGTGGTTGCCAGGTTGCCCGACGTCAGAAGTGTGATGACGCGCTCGCCGGGCACGCACCACGTGAACAGCTTCTTGAATTGGGAGATGTTGTCGACACCCGAGTTCGTGCGGGTATCGGACATGAAGACAAGACCCTTATTCAGCCTGAGGCCGACACAGTAGGTCATGGTTACAGAAGGCTCCGAATGGGCGGTTACTGCTGCTCGACCTGGAGGTTCACAGAGAGGGATTCGGCACTGCTGCCGAACCGCAACCCCGACACAGGCGCAGCTTCCTTATAGTCCAAACCACAGGCGACACGTACATAGCGTTCGTCGGGCGAAATGCCGTTCGACACGTCGAACCCGATCCAGCCGATATCTGGGACGTGTATTTCCGCCCAAGCGTGCGCGGCGTCCTGCTGCACACGGTCGTTCATCATGAGATATCCGCTGATATAGCGTGACGAATAACCGAGCGCGCGCGCGGCGGCGATCATGATATGGGTATGATCCTGACAGACGCCATGGCCGGCCTTGAGGGCGTCTTCCGCGGTTGTCGTGACCTCGGTCTTGCCGGGCTCGTAAGCGACCCGGTCGCCGATCAGTTCGCTCAGAGCATGCAGGCGGGCGATGTCGCCGTCATATTTTACGTCCAGAGATTTCAGGAGTTTCCTGAGTTCGGCACCTGGGGCCGTCGACGGCGTATTCCGCAGATAATACCAGAAAGGCGCATGGAACCCTTCCTCGCCCAGAACGCCGTGGGTGTCGTGGGTCTCGACCTCGCCCTCGACGAGGATAGAGATGTCCTGGCCGTCCGGTTCGATGCTGGTGAGGATGACGTGGTTGCCGTGCTGATCGGTGAAACTCAGTTCTTCGCGCGCACCTTGGAGAGTGATCCGCCAATCCAGAATGGACTGGGACGCGAAGGATCGCGGCGTCTTGCGAAGCTGCTGAAGTGCGAACGGGACGGGCGCGTTGTAGTGATAGCTCGTCGTGTGGGAAATCCGGAGGCGCATGGTTAGCTATAGAACCTGTAGTCCTGTTCGATCTGACTGCTCAGTTCGCCCATACCGTAGATGAAATTCTTTAAGAATTCGTGCAGTCCCGACGCAAGGATCGAATCAATGGTTCTCTGGTCGAGAGTCTCGAAGATCTTGTCCACGCAATCGTGGCACGGCTTGCGCTCACCGTACTGCGCGCTGAGATTGTTCAGGTTTGAGAGAATTTCCTGCACGCAATGCGCCAGCGAGCGCGGCATGCTGCGGTCCAGAATCAGGAAATCGGCAATACCGCTCGGGTTGATGTCCTCGCCGTTCAGCCACCGGTAGGAGCGGTTGGCCGAAAGTGAGCGCAGGATGGTCTCCCACTGCACATTATCGAGCGACGAGCCGATGTGCGAGAGCGACGGCAGCAGGACGTAATACTTCACATCGAGAATGCGGGCTGTGTTGTCCGCCCGCTCGATGAATGTTCCGAGCCGGGCAAAATTGTAGATGTCGTTGCGCAGCATGGTGCCATAGAGCGTGCCGCGGACCAGCGTGCTTTGCTGCTTGATGAGTGCCAGAACCTCGGGCAGGTCGCGTTCGCGGATCGGACGCTGCAGGGCCTGGTTCAGCACCATCCAGCATTCGTTGGTCGCCTCCCAGACCTCGCGCGTGAGGGCGGTTCGCACAAGGCGGGCGTTTGTCCGGGCCTGTTCGGTGACGTAGCGGACACTGGAGGTGTTCTCGCGATCGCGCAGCATGTAATCGACCACATTGGCCGCGTTGTATTCACCGTGTCTGCTCTCGAACCCGCTCGTTACGCCGGCCGTCGCAATCACTGACTGCCACTCGCTGGTCGCCGCAGTGGAGCGGGTCAGGGCGATCCGGAAACCGGCCTCGAGCAGACGGGCGAGATTCTCGCTCCGCTCCAGGTAGCGAAACATCCAGTAGAGGCCGCCTGCAGATTTCCCCAGCATCAGTCGTCCAGCACCCAGGTGTCTTTGGTTCCGCCGCCCTGGCTGGAATTGACCACCAGGGAGCCTTTCTTGAGCGCGACCCTGGTCAGACCGCCGGGCGTGATGTCGATGCTGTCCGGCGAAACCAGAACGAAGGGGCGCAGATCCACATGGCGCGGCGCGAGGCCGGCTTTCGTCAGGATCGGAACGGTCGAGAGCGCGAGCGTCGGCTGGGCGATGTAGTTGCCCGGTTTGGCCTTGAGCAGCTTCCGGAACCGCGCGATTTCCCGTTTGCTCGCGGTCGGTCCGATCAGCATTCCGTAGCCACCCGAGCCATGAACTTCCTTCACGACGAGATGCTCGAGATTGTCGAGGACGTAGGCCAGAGAGTCTGGTTCGCTGCAGCGCCAGGTCTCCACGTTCTTAAGGATCGGCGTCTCTCCGGTGTAGAAGTGGACGATTTCCGGCATGTAGGAATAGATCGCCTTGTCGTCCGCGATCCCGGTGCCGGGTGCATTGGCCAGTGTGATGCCGCCGGCGCGATAGACGTCCATGATCCCGGGCACGCCAAGGATCGAGTCCGGATTGAAGTTGAGCGGGTCGAGGAACTCGTCGTCGACTCGGCGATAGATCACGTCGATCGGCTCGTAGCCTTTCGTCGTCCGCATCGCAACACGTCCGTCGATGACTCGAAGATCGTGACCCTCGACGAGTTCCGCTCCCATCTGGTCGGCAAGGAAGGAATGCTCGAAATAGGCGGAGTTGTGGATTCCGGGCGTCAGGACCGCGATGACCGGCCGTCCGCTGCACACGCTTGGGGCGGAGCGGGCGAGGGCACGGCGCAAGGCCTTTGGATAATCGCTGACGCTTTGTACCGGAATTTTGGAGAACAGCTCCGGGAACATCTGCAGCATCGTCTCCCGGTTCTCCAGCATGTAGGAAACGCCGGACGGCGTGCGGGCATTGTCCTCGAGCACGAAAAACTCGTTATCGCCGGTTCGCACGAGGTCGATGCCGACAATATGGGTATAGACGCCGCCCGGCGGCGAGACGCCGATCATCTTCGGCTCGAACGCACTGTTCTCGGAGATCAGCCGTTCCGGTACACGTCCCGCCCGGATAATCTCCTGGCGGTGATAGATGTCGTGCAGGAAGGCATTGATCGCCCGGACGCGTTGTTCGATGCCGCGAGCGAGCCGCGACCATTCCCGCGAAGAGAGAATGCGGGGGACCACGTCGAATGGGATCAGCCGCTCCGTGTTCTGCGAGTCGCCGTAGACGTTGAAAGTAATTCCGGTGCGCCGGAAGAAGGTCTCTGCCTCGGCGGATTTTTTCAGAAGCTGGGCCGGATCTTCGGCATCGATCCAGTTGTGATATTCGCGATAGGCGTCCCGGACTGTTCCGTCGCCGCCAAACATCTCATCATAATCGTTTTTGCCGTCTCCCATGCCGCAGATTAGAGCAAGTTCCCGGCGCGCTTCGCAAGTGCGAAGATTTCAGTAAGGTTACCTCACGGACGGAAGCGAAGGGTTTCCGTCAGCGCCACGTGTCTGGCGGACCGGCTGTGATGCTGGAGAGTTCCGGATGTGGAACGCGGTTAGGAGGTCAGGTCCTGGAACTGTTGGATTTCGGAGGTCACGACATCCAGAAGCATGCTGTGAGTAAGCTGCGACTTCAGGATGAAACGGTTGATATCCTTGACGTTTGTCGCATCGCTTTCGGACAACATGGCTGGCTGCCCGGTCCGGATTATGATCCGGATGTCGCTGTTCGCGATTTCCTCGCGAATGTGCCGCGCAAGCTCGAACCCGGCTTCGGGCGTTTCCATTACGACGTCCAGCAGCACCAGGGCGATGCCGGGGCATTTGCTCAGTACTTCGATACCTTCCGCCCGTGAATAGGCGTGATGGAAATGCAGCGGCCGGCCCAGAACGGTCTCGCCACCAAGCGAGAACAGGGTCGATTGATGCACATCGGCATCGTCATCGACGATAAGGATGCGCCACGGAATCTGGTTGTCCGGAGCAGCGTGATTGTCCGACTCGTCTTCGTCGGCGAAGACCAGCTCGTCGCTGTCCTCGGAAGCGCTGCCGGTGGTGGATTGGCACATCTGTCCGGACAGCCCGAGGAGCCGCATGGCACGAGGGCCGGAGATTGCCCGTTCCGGTAGCGTTCCCAGAAGGTATTTCATGCAGCCTGCCTCCACATTCCGGCTTCCGAAGTTGATGCCTTTTCCACCAGCTTCCTTCGGGAGCTTGCCGATATTCGTGGCATTGCACCCGAAGCACCCGAAGTTTTTAAGGAGTTTGCCACAAAACCTTTAACCGGGAATGAATCCTGGAACCTTGTTTGGAAGTGGACCGCTGAAAGGCCAGAGATCAGCCGACGAATGCCCGTTCGACAACGAACTGGGCCGGATTGTTGTTCGCCCCTTCGATCAGCCCGGCTTTCTCGCAGAGCTCCTTCACGTCTTTCAGCATCGCCATGGAGCCGCAGATCATCGCCCGGTCGGTTTCCGGATTGAGCGGCGGAACGCCCAGGTCCTCATAGAGCTTGCCGCTCTCCATGAGATCGGTGATGCGGCCCATCTGCCCGCTCTGTTCGCGCGTCGTGGTCGAGTAGAGGGTGAGCTGCGGTCCCGCGAGTTCGCCGAAAACCTCGTCCTCCTTCAGCGATGCGACCAGTTCCTTGCCATAGGTGAGTTCGGCGACCTCGCGGCAGGTATGGGTCAGGATGAGTTCGTCGAACTTCTCGTAGGTCTCCGGGTCGCGGATCACCGAGGCGAAGGGCGCGATCCCGGTGCCGGTGGAGAACATGTAGAGGCGCTTGCCCGGAAGCAGAGCGTCGTTGACCAACGTGCCCGTCGGCTTCTTGCGCATCAGCACGGTGTCGCCCGGCTGGATCTTCTGCAGATGTTCGGTCAGCGGGCCGTTCTGGACCTTGATCGAATAGAACTCGAGCTCCTCGTCCCACGCGGGGCTGGCGATGGAATAGGCGCGATAGACCGGTTTCTCGGCGTTCGGCAGGCCGATCATGACGAATTCGCCGGAGCGGAAGCGAAAGCTCTGGGGGCGCGTCATGCGGAACCGGAAAAGCCGGTCCGTATAGTGTTGCACCTCGGTGACGGTCTCGGCGAAGACTCCGTCCGGGACCGGAAATCCTCCGGTGCCGCGCGCTTCCGCGCTCTCCGCGATCGTGGCGTGACTGTCCATCATATTCACTGTACCTGCTCTCCTGTTGAGAGGTCCGGCGCCTCGGCCGGCACCGCCCGGTCCGGGCGGCGGTTGAGGTCAACGGCCCTAAGGTTGGGCTAGCGACCGCCGTTTTCTATCCCCGGCGGCCTTTCGGTTCAATCTTTCCATGCCCTGCGCGGCGATTGGTCTCGCATTTGTCGCGATGACGCATTGCTGGAAGGATTCAGGCGGCGGCCTGACTGCCGGGGCCGGGCGAATGCCGCACGGCGCCGTTCTCGTCGAAATGAATGCCGCATTCGGTCTTCTCGAGCCGGGCCCAGCGACCGGCCCGTTTCGGGCCGTCCGCCGCCGACGGGTCGGTGCAGGGTGCGCAACCGATCGAGCGGTATCCGGCCGTCTGCAGTGGATGCCGTGGCAGATCCCGGACCGTGAATTCGGCATCGATCCGGGCCTCGTCCCAAAGAGCAAGCGGGTTGAGACGGATGCGGTCGCCGAACTGCTCGATCGGCTCGATGTTGAGGCGCGCATCGCCGTGCGCCCGCTTCCGCCCCGTGACGATCAGCCCGAACGGTGTGATCGCCTGGCGCAGCGGCAACACCTTGCGCAGATTGCAGCAGGCATCCGGATCGCTCTGCCAGAGCGTGCCGTCCCGGTCCTGGCGCTTGATCAGGGCTGTGGAAGGCGTCGCGTTGCGCACGTCTTTCAGGCCCAGCCGCGCAACCAGTTCGTCGCGGTAGGCCAGCGTCTCGGCAAAATGCTTCCCGGTGTCGATGAAGATCACCGGAATCCTTCTGTCGACCTCGGCAACAAGGTCCAGCAGAACCGCGGACTCCGTTCCGAAGGAGGCGATCACCGCGCTCCGTCCGGGAAAAACATCCTGGGTCAGGGCGTGCAGCAATGCGGCCTCGTCCAGACCTGAATATTCCTCGACAAGCCTGCGGTGAAGTGCTGCCGTCTCGTCTTCGTCACTGTCGTGGCGGACGTATGAGTATCTTCCGCCGGTCGTTACCCGTTCGATCGCTTGCGCCATGATCCTTTATCCATTCCGCGTCGCTCGCGGGCGGTCCCCGACGATCGGGCAGGGCTGCCCGTTGACGGACTTTCGTCCGCCTCGCCATCGTCAAGGTCATGCAAGATCGCGTCTCGCGCGTCATGCCCGCCACTCGGTTCGGGCCCACGGGAACGTCCCCGTGGCGCTTTAGCAGTTGGTGACGCGGATGCAAGCTGCCCTGTCAAATCCCGCGGGAAGGATCACCCCTTCCGAGGATGAAGGTAGGGATCGGGATTTGCAGGGTCAACGCATTGAAAAGGCTGGAAAGTCAAATAAACCGAACCGTTCCCGGATCGGCTGTCGTCGGATCAATTCCGTCTCCGGCCCCGGCGCTGACGAGTGGATTCTTTGCCCTCCCCGCCGCCGAGAAGCTCCGCCGTCGAGCCGGTGAGCGTGCCGCAGGCGGCAATGATCGCCGGCATGTCGGGAGCGTCGCCCTTCGTGTGAGCGTCGAGCGCTTCGCGCATCGCGCGGATATGTGCCGGCGTGGTTCCGCAACAGCCGCCGATGATCCGGGCCCCGAGATTGACGGCGAGCCGGGCGCAGGCCTGCATCAGTTCCGGTGTGCCGGTGTAGCGGATTTCGCCGTCCTCGTAGACCGGGATGCCGCAATTGGCCTTGGCGACCAGCACGTCACCTTCGTCCAGCTTGCCGGCGATGCTGAGCAGGCCGACGAGCAGGTCCGAGGCGCCGGTGCCGCAATTGCCGCCGAAGGCAAGCGGGCGGACCGGGCGGGCGTGGACCATCTCCACGAGGCGCTGCGGTGTCATCCCCATCATGGTGCGGCCGTTGGTGTCGAAGGAAAGCGTGCAGACCGCAGGCAACCCGACTTCGTCCGCAGCGTCGAGCGCGGCGGTCAGCTCTTCCTCGGAGGAGATGGTCTCGACCCAGGCGACGTCCGCGCCGCCGTCCTTCAGGCCGCGCATCTGCGCTGCAAAGCTGTTCTTGCCGTCCTCGACGGTGAGCGGGCCGAGCGGATGGTAGAGATCTCCGGTCGGCCCGACGCTGCCGGCATTGACGATCTTGCGGCCACTTTCCGCGATCTCGGCTGCCAGCAGTTCGGCGGCGGCCTTGTTGATCTCGTAGACCCGGTCTTCCGCCTTGTGCAGCTTCAGCCGGTTCGCCGTCCCGCCGAAAGTGTTGGTCAGCACGATGTCGCTGCCGGCCTCGATGAAGTCCCGGTAGTGCGCACGGATCTTCTCCGGCTCCTCAAGGTTCCAGAGCTCCGGTGCGTCGCCGTGTTGCAGGCCGCGCGCAAAGAGGTTCGTGCCGGTCGCGCCGTCGGTCAGCAGCCAGGGTTTTTCGGCGAGGAGTTCGGAGAGCAGATCGGTCATGGGGCAAGCCTGCAATTGGCAATGGCGCGTCGGCGCAGCAATATGGAGCTCAATAGCGAAATGCAATCGCGTTGATTGCCCGGTGGGCGACACCAAGTGTCGTGGACCGAACCATTTTCGAGCGACAGGAGTTCCCATGGCCGCGGACGTCATCGACTACAGGATCGAGGGGGATCACGCCCCGCTCTTGACCGTCACGCTGGATCCGGGCGAGGCGGTGCAGGCCGAGGCCGGAGCGATGGTGATGATGGATCAGGGAATCCGGATGACGACCGAGCTCACCGGCGGTTTGCTGGGCGGCCTGTTTCGGAAATTCTCCGGCGAGAGCCTTTTCCTCACCTATTTCATCAACGAGGCGGACGAGCGCCAGGACGTCTGTTTCGCGGGCTCGATGCCGGGACAGATCCGCCCCATCGATCTCAGCAAGAACGGCGGGCTCTTCTACTGCCAGCGCGACGCCTATCTCTGCAGCGCCCGCGGCGTCGATGTCTCGATCGCGCTGACCCGCAAGCTCGGCGCGGGGTTCTTCGGAGGCGAGGGGCTGATCCTGCAGAAGCTCGAGGGCGACGGGTTCGCCTTTCTCAATGCCGGCGGCACCCTGGTCGAGCGGGAACTCGGCGAGGGACAGAGGATCACGGTGGATACCGGATGCCTCGTCGGCTTCTCGGGTACTTGCGACTACGACATCGCCTTCCAGAAGGGAATCCGCAATCTGGTGTTCGGCGGCGAAGGGATCTTCGTCACCCACGTGACCGGCCCCGGCCATGTCATCGTGCAGACGCAGCCGATCGCGGAGCTGGCGATGTCGCTCGCCCGGCTGATGCCGAAAGAAGAGAAGTGACGGGGGCACTATGGGAAAACACAAAAACCGCCGCTCGGTATGCGAGGGCGGTTCCGTGTTTTGGACTGGGTAGATACCGCCGAAGCGGCAAAAGCCCCGAGGGCTCTAGAAGCCTTCGCGCTCCATGCGCTTGCGCATGAGCTTGCGATAGCGGCGCACCGCTTCGGCTTTCTCGCGCGCCCGCTTTTCGGACGGCTTTTCGAAGTTGCGACGCAGCTTCATTTCCCGAAAGACACCTTCGCGCTGCATCTTCTTCTTCAGCGCGCGCAGGGCCTGATCGATATTGTTATCGCGGACCGTTACATGCACGAAACCCGACCTCCAAAACAACTGTGCGAATTCAGAACACAAAGTGCCCCCAGGGATTGCGCTCCCCATGGGCAGGAGGCGGGTATGTATCACAACCGTTCGCGACTTGCAAAGCCCGGGTTTGCATAAATCGCGCGGTTATCTGCAGAGCTGCTTTGCACAGCCCCTGATGCCGCCCGGGTGAAGGTCGAAAGCCCGAAGCGCGGTTTACCCTGCGATGTTAGCGCTCTATATCGAAGACATGACAGCACAAAAGATCGTTCGGATGGGAGATCCGGTCCTGCGCCGGCGGGCGGAGGAGATTGCGGATCCTGCCGCGGAAGAGATTTCCGCGCTCGCGGAGGACATGGCCGACTCGATGGCCGCCGCCGGCGGTGTCGGCCTCGCGGCACCGCAAATCGGTATCTCGAAACGGATCATTGTCTTCAAGGTCCCGGCCGAACGGGCGACTGCGGAGACGAATGACGGGCCGCTCGACCTGCAGGTTCTGGTCAACCCGGTGATCGAGCCGCTCTCTGGCGAGTTGGAGCTCGGCTGGGAGGGGTGCCTTTCCATTCCGGGCCTCAAGGGCGAAGTGCCGCGCTATCGCAAGATCCTTTACCGGGGCTATGATCTGAACGGCGAGAAGGTACTGCGCCAGGCGGAAGGTTTCCACGCACGTGTGATCCAGCACGAGGTCGACCATCTGGACGGCATTCTCTATCCGGAGCGCATGACGGACATACGGCGATTCGGCTATGGCGAGGAGCTGCTGCGCGCGGCGGCGGACATCCCGGCGCGTGAAGAAGAAGGAGACGGCAGATGAGCGACGATACCGGTCTCGACAAACGCGAGGCGGAGCGCGACCGGGTGCTGGACAGCATCCTCCCGCACGTCATGTTCGACGGCTGGAGCCGCAAGGCGCTGAAGCACGGCGCCGAGGATGCCAGCATTTCGGCCTCGGAGCTCGACCGGCTGTTCCCGGCGGGCGTCGGCGATTGCATCGGGCATTTTCTCGACCGCGCCGACCGCGAGATGGTGCGGGAATTCCAGCGCCGCAATCCGTCGCAGATGAAGATCCGCGACCGGATCGCCGCCGCAGTCCGTATCCGTCTCGAGCAGGCCGAGCCGCATAAGGACGCGGTGCGCCGCACGCTGGCCTATATGGCGGTTCCGGGGCAGGGCGGTCTCGGCACCCGCAGCCTCTACCGGACCGTGGATGCGATCTGGAAGGCGGCGGGCGATACCTCGACCGATTACAATTTCTATACCAAGCGCGGGCTGCTCGCGGCGGTCTACAGTTCGACCCTGCTGTTCTGGCTGAACGACAGTTCCGAGGACCATGTCGAGACCTGGGACTTCCTCGACCGGCGGATCCGCAACGTCATGGCCATACCGAAGCTGACCGGGCGTCTGAAGGAAGCGGCCGAAAAGGTAAAGAACCCGTTCGAGGCGCTGAAGACCTGCGCCCCGAAACGGCGTCCTTTCGCCGGCGCGCGGTAGGCCTCAGCCCGCCAGAGCCGCTTCGATCCCGGCGGCGACCGCCAGCGTTTTCGCGTCGCCCATCGTCTCGCCGACGACCATAAGCCCGACCGGACCCGTGCCCGCCTCATGGCAGGGCAGGGAAACGGCCGAGCGGTCGAGGAAATTGCCGAGCGACGGGTTGCGCAGCATCAGCATGTTGGTGGTGTGATAGAGGTGCTCGTCCGCCTCAAGGCTGGCGATGCTCGGCGCGACGGCCGGTACGCTCGGCATCAGCACCGCGTCGTAGTCCCGCGTCGCGGCGTTCGCGATGGCCTGGATCTCCGCCCGGCGGCGCTGCAGGATCACATAGTCCGCCGCCAGCATCTTCGCGCCGCCCTGGATTCGTGTTCCGACCCGGGGGTCGTAATCCGCTTCCTTGCGCGACAACAAATCGCGGTGGATCGCATAGGCCTCCGTCGGGGCGAAACCGCCGGCCCGGTTCGAGGCCGGGATCTCCAGCAGCCACTCGAAACTCTTCTCTTCCAGGATCGCACCTGCCTTGGAGAGCCGGTCGAGCGCGGCCTCGAATGTCTTCGCGACATGCTCGTCCATATCGTCGAGCACGAGCGTGCCCGGCACGACAAGGCGCATGCCCTTGACCGGGAACGGCTTGACCGGCTTCGGCGTCTCGCCCGCCATGATGGCGTCGAGCAGGGCGCAGCAGGCGACCGAGCGGGCGAGCGGGCCGATGGAATCGAGACTCCAGGACAGTGGGAAGGCGCCTTCGGTCGGGACCCGGCGCGCCGTCGGCTTGAAGCCGGTGAGCCCGTTCAGAGCCGAGGGGATGCGGACCGAGCCGCCGGTGTCGGTGCCGATGCCGGCCGCCGCCATGCCGTCAGTGACGGAGATCGCGGCGCCGGAGGAGGAGCCGCCCGGAATCCGGCCCGTCGCACGGTCATAGGGGTTCTTCGGGGTGCCGTAATGCGGGTTCAGCCCGAGGCCGGAGAAGGCGAACTCGGTCATGTTGGTAAGCCCGACGATGACCGCGCCTGCGGCCCTGAGACGGGCGATAGCCGGCGCGTCCGCGGTGGCGGCGGGTTCGTCCTTGCGGGCGACGGAACCTGCCATCGTAACCTTGCCGCGGATATCGAACAGGTCCTTCACGGAAATCGGGATGCCGGCGAGCGGCGAGGGAACAATGCCGGTGGCCCGGAGCGCGTCGCTCGCCTTGGCCTCGGCCCGCGCCGCGTCGGAGAAAACGCTCGTGAAGGTGCGGGAGCCTTCGCCTTTCGGGTCTTCGATCCGCGCCAGCGCTTCTTCGGTCAGTTTCTCGGAGGTCGTCTTGCCGGCGGCGAGGTCGGCGGCGAGGTCTTTGAGGGGGGCGAACATGGTCTCAACTCACAAGTGGAAGGGTATGGATGTCGTAGGCATGGGAGATCTTCGCCCCGCGCACCGGGTCCTCGATCTCCATCGAAAAACGGTCCGCCGGGCGGATGCCGCCGATCGCGGCGAAAGTCCCGAGCAGCATGACGGTCCCGGGGGCGAGGTCGCCCTTCGCGTATTTTTCCATCATGGTCTCCGGCCGGTGGATCGCGCCGAGGGTCCCGTCCTGGTAGAGCACTTCCTCGCCGCCGATCACGACGCGGGAGCGCAGCCGGATCTGGTCCCAATGGTCCAGCAGTTCCTCCAGCGGCCAGGCCTCTCGGGCCAGCACCTTTGGGCACATCTGTTTCGAGGCGGCGACGGAATAGGCCTCGGCGGCGCGGTCGGTATGGTCGGAGCCGACGGTCACCCATAGCCCTTCGTCGCTGGCGATCAGGACCGCCTCGACCTCTCCCGAGGTCTCGGTTCCGACCACCTGGATCGCATCGTCCTGCATGAGAATATTGACCGCGTTCCGGTAGAAGAGGGGCGTCTGGCTCGGCGGTGCGACGCCGATCGCCTTCAGCTCGTCGATATGGTGTTGCAGGGCTTCGGCATCCCGGCCGCTCCAGCCGCCGACAACCAGGTTTGAGACGCTGACGGCGAGCATTCCGCCGTCGGGTTTTTCGAAGCGGAGCGTGACATGGGCGCCGTCGCGCATGATCTGGTTCCCTATCTGGTCTGGTCGGATGCCGGAACGGCGAGAGCGGAAACGATATCCGCTTCCGCCGCGCCGGGAAAGGCGGCGCGAACGAGTTTCAAAAGACTGTCTTGAATTCCATCTCCGGCGCCCGGCGCCGCAAGCGAAAGGTAGAGCCGCAGATTGCCGACTGCCGCTCGGACAGGGTCGTCTCCGCTCCCGGACAGCCCTTCAAACGCCGCGTGAAGCCGCGCCTGCTGGATCTGTTCCGCGGACAGTTCGAGGGCAGCGACCTGCTCACGGAACGCGGCAATTTCCGAGTCCACAGCGAGCGGCTTCAGGTGGCGCCGGACCGCTCTCAGAGGCGCGATGACGGGTCCGGCCCACTCATCGGCAAGCTGGATCGCCCGCCGGACCGTCTCGGAATCGAGTGCGACGCCTTCGGTCCCGAGCCAGCAGCACAACAGCAGGAGATTGACGTCGACGTCGTATTGGTCCTGCAGATCGAGGCATGCGGCAGCCGCGCCGTCCCTGGCGTAGGTCGTGAGGGAGTAGGTCCAGAACGGATTGTCGAGTGCGCACATTGGTCATGCCTAGCATGCAAAAGCGCCCTACCAAACGGGATCGCTTTGCGATATGACAAATCTATTCAGCATATGGACGGCTACGGAACACCGCGTTGGAAGCAGACCGCGAAGAACTGTCACGCAGGCTCGAAGAGCTCAAGGTGGAGCACCGCGATCTTGACGACGTGATCGCCCGCCTGGCGGAAGACGGCCCGTTCAACCAGCTCCAGATCCAGCGTCTCAAGAAGCGCAAGCTCCTGCTGAAGGATCAGATCATCCGGCTCGAGAGCGAGCTCCTGCCAGACATCATCGCCTGAGCGGGCCCCGGCGTCCGGTGTCCGCCAGAACCATCATCTGTACGGCAAGCGACGACCGCTTCTTTCAGGTATCGCTCAGCCTTCTGCGCTCGATCAGGGATCAGCAGAGCGCCGATATCGACATCGGCTATCTCGATCTCGGATTGTCCAAGGAGAACCGAGAGACCCTGGCAAAGTTTGCGCCGGAAATCGCCTTACCAGGCTGGGACATCGACTTCGCGCCACAGAGCGGTGATCGATCGACGATCGGGGCCGGTTTCAAGGCGATGGTCTCACGCCCGTTCCTGCGCGACCACTTCCCCGGATACGAGATTTATATCTGGATCGACGCGGACGCCTGGGTTCAGAACTGGTGGGCGATTGAGTGGCTCCAGAATGGCGCTTCCGGCGGCCGGCTCTGCATCGCGCCGGAACTGGACCGTGCCTACAAACATTGTTTCGAGATCAAACCTTACGTGCGCTGGATCTTCGAGAAGCAGAAGACCTATTTCGGCGAAGATGTTGCGCGGCGCTTCGGGTACAGCCCTGTTCTGAATAGCGGTGTGTTCGCCATGCCCGCTGCGCACGGAATCTGGAGTATTTGGCGGGAGGCGCTGGCAGAGGCGCTTTCGCGTGACGTCAGTTTTCATGTTGAACAGATGGCGCTCAATTACGCTGTTTACAGTTCCGACCATCCACGGTGCTTCTTGCCAGCGACTTTCAACTGGATTGCCAACATGGCGCTTCCAGCCTTCGATCCCGAGTCCGGTGAGTTCGTTGAGCCCGATATCCCCCATCGCCCGATCGGGGTCCTGCATCTGACCGGCAATACCAAGCTCGCCAATCAGAGGATCGCGCTGGTCGGGCGCGAGGAAACGATGGAATCGCGGCTCTTCTACGATCCTCGGCGGCGGAAGAAGGCCACGGTCAAATGAAACCGGACCCGGCTTCTGCAAGGATGCCGATGGCGAACCGGAAGTCCTCTTGCGAGATGTTCAGCGGCGGGGAGAGGGTGAGATAGCGGCCGTCCGCGGTACCTGTATTGAGCCCCAGCCTGTAGCAGCCGTTTTTCAGTGCTGACAGGTTGTCGTGATCCGCGCACTCCACCGCCATGGCGCAGCCAATGCCCCGTGCGCCCGCATAGACGGGGAGTTTATTCGAGAGCGACTTCAGTTCTCCGAGCGCCCAACGGCCCATGCTTGCGGATCTTTCGACAAGTTTCTCGTCATCGATGATCCTGAGCGTCTCGATCCCCGCGCGGGCCAGCATCGGATTTTTCTGGTGGGTGTAGTGACCGATCCCGAGATGCTGCGCGACGTCGAGCTCCGCATTGGCGATCACGGCCGATAGGGGCAGGATGCCGCCGCCAAGCGATTTGCCAAGCACGGTGATGTCCGGCACGGCTTCGAAATGCTCGCTGGCGAAAAAGCGGCCGGTCTTGCCGAGACCCGTCGGGATCTCGTCGAAGATGAGCAATGTTCCGGTGCGGTCGCAGAGTTCCCGGACCTCCGGCCAGAACCAGTCGGGCGGCAGATGGGGTGTCGCGCGGATCGGCTCCGAGAGGATGGCCGCGATGTCGCGTGCCGCGAGATAATATTCCAGCGCCTCGAACGCGGTCTGCGCCGCCGCCTCGGCGGTTTCCCCGATGTTCCGTGGCCAGAAGGCATGGACGTGATGGCAGCCTTCGAGAGCGGGAAATTCCTCCCGCTCCGCAGCGGTGCCACCGACCGAAAGCGCCCCGAGTGCCGCGCCGTGCCAGCTGCCGTCGAAAGCGATCGTCTTCGTGCGTCCCGTTGCGACATAGGCGAGCTTGAGCGCCATCTCGATAGCGTCTGTGCCGGATACGCCGAGCAGAACGCGCGCATTTCCGTAAGGCCATCGCGCGGCCAGCATCTCCGCGAGTTCGACCGCCGGCTCCGAGGTGAAGAGCCGCGGGGTGAAGGTCAGCGTGTCGAGCTGCTGTTTCAGCGCCGCAACCATGCGGGGGTGCGCGTAGCCGATATTGTGGCAAGTGTTGCCGTGGAGATCGAGGAAGCGGTGACCGGTCTCGTCCACCGCCCAGGCGCCCCGGCAAGAGGCGAAAGCATGAGCGACCGGGGTGGAGCCCGCCTGATGAAGAAACGCGGCGGCATCCCGTCTGCTGATGGACTCAGTCACGAACCGTTCCCTTCTGCTTACTCCCTTACGACTCAACCACAAAGCGCGCCCCGACAAAAGCCGTCAGTCCGCGCTTGTAACTGAAAGCTTCGCTCCTATAATGCCGCGCTTCTTTGACCCGCTCCGCCGCAGACGCGGGGCCGTTGGAAGCAGGATGGCGCATATGGCCGAGGCCGCGACACCATTGGTCGGCATTATCATGGGAAGCCAGTCGGACTGGGAAACCATGAAGGAAGCCGCCCTCATTCTCGAAGCCCTGAAGGTTCCGCACGAAACCCGCATCGTCTCCGCACATCGCACGCCGGCGCGCATGACGGACTACGCGGCAACGGCGAAGCAACGGGGTCTCAAGGTCGTCATCGCCGGCGCGGGTGGCGCGGCGCATCTGCCGGGCATGGTCGCGGCGCAGACGACGCTTCCGGTGCTTGGCGTGCCGGTCGAAAGCAAGGCGCTGAAGGGCATGGACAGCCTGCTCTCCATCGTGCAGATGCCGGGCGGTATTCCAGTCGGCACGCTCGCGATCGGCAAGGCGGGAGCCAAGAATGCCGGCCTTCTGGCGGCGGCGATCGTGGCCAACGAAGACGACGCCCTGCACGCCCGTCTCGCGGCCTGGCGGGAAGCCCAGACCGACTCGGTCGGCGACGTTCCGGTGGATTCCTGATGCCTGAGGTTCTGGCGCCCGGAGCCGTCATCGGAATCATCGGCGGAGGGCAGCTCGGCCGGATGACGGCGCTTGCCGCTGCTCCCCTCGGCTACCGCTGCCATATCTTCACCCCGGAAGAAGACAGCCCGGCATCGCAGGTCGCCGAACGCACGACGGTCGCGTCCTACGACGACGAAGCTGCGCTCTCTGCGTTCGCCGCCAGCGTCGATGTCATCACCTACGAGTTCGAGAATATTCCTGTCGACACGGTGGAGCGGCTTTCGAAGCTGGCTCCCGTGCGGCCGCGTCCGAGCGTGCTGGCGGTCTCACAGCATCGGGTCGCGGAGAAGGACTTCGCGCGCGATGCGGGGGCGGGAACGGCGCCTTACAGGCATGTCACCAGCCTTGAGCAGTTGCGCACGGCGGTCGAGGAGATCGGCCGTCCGGCGGTCCTGAAAACCTGCCGTTTCGGGTATGACGGCAAGGGGCAGGTTAAGATCGTGGCGGAGACGGACCTCGCGGAAGCCTGGGGATCGCTGAACACGGACGACGCGGTCCTGGAAGGGTTCGTGGACTTCGAGAAGGAGATTTCCGTCATCGTCGCGCGCGGTGTCGATGGAACCTCGCGCGCGTTTCCGGTCGCCGAGAACCATCATGTCGACCATATCCTGAGCACCAGCACAGTCCCCGCGGCGATCGCCCCGGCGACTGAAAGCGCAGCGCGTTCGGTCGCGGAAGCGCTTGCGAAGCGTCTCGATCTCGTCGGTCTGCTCGCGGTGGAGATGTTCGTGACCTCCGACGGCAAGGTCCTTGTCAACGAGGTTGCGCCCCGGCCGCACAATTCCGGTCACTGGACCCAGGACGGCTGCGCCACCAGCCAGTTCGAGCAATTCGTCCGCGCCGTGACTGGGTTGCCGCTCGGCCCGGTCGATGTGCGCTTTCCGACGGTGATGCAGAACCTGATCGGCGATGAGGTCGAGCAGTGGAAGACGATCGTCGCGGAGCCGGATGCCAAACTGCATCTCTACGGCAAGTCCGAAGCGCGTCCCGGCCGCAAGATGGGCCATGTAAACCGGATCAGGGTTTCCTGATCGGGAGCGATCCGGTTTCGATAAAATGTCGAACGGCGGCGCCCATTCTCGCTGCGCGGCCGTTCGTGAGGGTGGGTTCCGAGGGCTTTCTTACCGGCAACAGGTTTCCGAACAGCGGATCCCAGCCGTCGCCAAACCGGAAATAGGATTTCTCAAGACCGATAACCGGGACGCCTACGGAACAGGCGAGTGCGAGTGCAGCCGTCGCCGGGGCCACAACGAGATCCAGGCAGGACATCAGGGCGGCAACGCGGTCGAGTTCCCTGACCTGATCGAGATCGGCGAAATCATGGACCGTCACATCCATCGTCTCGCGGATTTCGAGAAGCTCCTCTGTGGCGTCGCCATATTGCAGGTTGATCAGGGTAAATGTGCGGTTCGGGATCGCCCCGACCAATTCGGCCGCGGTCAGGTAACCGGTTCGTCTGTGGCCGGTCAGGAGCGTCCCGCTGCGCCAGCAAAGCCCGAAATACGGGCCCGGCCCGAGTGTCCCGAGGCGGTTCTTCCAATCACGGACGAGTTCGGGGTCCGGCTGCAATGCTCCGGTGGGCGCGGGAGCCGCGCTTGCATCCCTGCGGAAGAAGGCGGGAAGATCGCCGCTGAAGACAGCGTGAGAGAAATCTCTCTCGCTGCAAACAACCGAATAATCGTAGGCGGGCGATCCATCCTGAGATGCCCGGAGTTGCTTTTCGATCAGGTCGATCTCGGGATAGGTGCGTTTCAGCAGCGGGTGGAGCCGTGTATCGGTCTCGACGGTCAGTTTCTCGGCTCGACCAAGCAAATCAGGCAGGCAGCTGAGGAACGCGATATCGTCCCCGATGCCCTGCTCCGATGCTACAAGGAGGTGCCGCGCCTCACCCCTTTCAGGTGTCCAGCGCGGTGGCATTGCAATCCGTCCCGGGATCTTCCGCATTTTCAGGCGGTGGCCCCAAAAGCGCCAGCCCAGCTCAATTTTTCCGGCACTGAAAGCCGAAAGTGACAGATTGTACCCGATGTCTCCGAAGTTCGGATCGGCAGCCAGGCCGTACCTCGCCGCGCGAATGGCGCCCGTGAAATCGCCGAGATGGAAAGCTGCTGTTCCCAGCGAATTGTAGGGTGGTGCCAGTTCCGGCGCCAAAAGGATCGCGTGCTTGGCGGCGCTCAATGCTCCCGGATAATCGAGATTGCCGTATCGCGAGGAGGCGAGTTGGTCCCATCCGCGAGGGGCGGCAGGCTGGAGCACGACGGCCAGACGCCTCGGTGTTTCTCCGCGCCAGCGGGTGACGTCGGAGATGTCGCCATCGCGGAAGTTTGCGTAAAACTCGTGCTGTTGCGGCGCCAGCATGATCCCGCGCTTGGAGGCGGTATCGGCCGCGCGGGTTGCGCCGAGAGCGCTCTGCACTTCCTTCAGATGAAAATAGGTCTCGATCAGATCCGGTGCGCGGGCCCGGGCGATTTCAAGGACAGGAAGCGCTTCCTGAAGTCTGCCCGCTTTGCGGAGAGCGCTTCCCAACCGTAGCCAGGTCGCCGGATCCTGAGGCAAGAGTTCGGTGGCCCGCCTCGCCCGTTTGACGGCGATGTCGGCCTGATCGCTTTCCAGGTGAACGATCGCCGCATTCAGGAATGCCGTGCCGGACTGAGGGTTTACAATGCAGGCGCGTTCGTAGGCCCACATCGACCTGGGAGCTCTGCCCATTGCCCGAGCCGCGCTGCCGAGATGGTCGTAGTAACTGCCCGCGTCCGGACGCTGGAGAATGGCCTTGGAGATGCAGCGTGCCCCGAGAGAAGCAACTCCCGACTGAAACAGCAGCGTCCCGTACAGGTGGAGAATATCTGGATTGGGGCCAATATTGTCGAGCAGGCATTCATATAGCGGCCGCGCCGCCTCAAGCTTGCCGGATTCGTGAAGAGAGAGCGCCTCTCTGAACAGACGATCAGGATTTCTCAGGGCGTCCGTCGCCGCTTCTGAAGAACTGTTCATCAATCTGCCGTCCGCTCCGGAAAGCGCGTTCCAATCTATTCGATCCGCGATCCGGTCATAGTAGAGCGGTCGAACTCAGCAACGTCCAGAGGTCAGTCACAGGCAAAGCCTTGGTTCCGGGTGTTTCGCCGAGAAAGTCGAGCGGTGTTGTTCAGGTGCGAGATCAGCTCCGCCCGAAGAGCGCATCGAGCCGCTGCCAATAGGCCTCGCGGATCTTGTGGCGCCGGATCTTCAGGGTCGGCGTCATCATCGCGTTCTCGGTCGTGAACGGGCCGTCGGCGAGCATGAAGCGGCGGACCTTCTCGATCTGCGACAGCCGGCCGTTCGCCCGGTCCATCGCGGCGGCGATCGCCTTGATGAAGTCCTCGTTGCCGGAAAGCTCCGCCAGGTCGGGTGCCGCGCCGTTGGTCTTGGCCCATTCCTCGACAAAGGTCTGGTCGGGGACCAGAACGGCGACGAGATAGGGGCGCTTGTCCCCATATGTCATCGCCTGGGCGATTTCCGGTTCGACCGTGATCTGGCCCTCGACCCGCGCCGGCGAGATATTGTCGCCGCCGGAATTGACGATGATGTCTTTCTTCCGGTCGGTGATGACGATGTAGCCGTCCTCGTCGATCTTCCCGATATCGCCGGTATGCAGCCAGCCGTCGACAATCGTCTTGGCGGTGGTCTCAGGATCGAGCCAGTAGCCCTTCATCAGCAGCTCGCCGCGCACCAGGATCTCGCCATCGGCAGCGATCTTGACCTCGACATCCTTCAGTGGCGGGCCGACGGTGTGGATCTTCACCAGCTTGCAACGGTTGCAGCTTACGACCGGGGAGGCTTCGGTCTGGCCGTAGCCCTGCAGGATGCGGACACCGAGGGCGAGGAAGAAGGTGCCGATATCCGGATTGAGGGCGCCGCCGCCGGAAACGAAGGCCTTGAGGCGCCCGCCGAAGCGAGTCGAGACCTTCTTGCGCACGAGCGCGTCCAGCAACAAGTTCTCCGCTTTTTCCCGGAGCGAAAGACTGGCTGGATCGCGGTAAGCCTTGGTGCCGAGCTCGACCGCGCGATGGAACAGTTTGGCGCTGAGCCCGCCCTTGGCATCGACTCCGCGCCGGATCCGGTCATGCAGGACCTCGTAGAGCCGGGGGACCGCGGTCATGATTGTCGGCTTCGCCTCGGCCAGGTTCTGCGCGACCTTGTCCGGCCCCTCCGCATAATAGATCTCTGCGCCGATCGAGATCGGGAAATGCAGGCCGCAGGCATGTTCGTAGGAGTGCGACAGCGGAAGCAGCGAGAGGAAGACCTCGTGCTCCAGGCCGAGTTCCGAGAGCAGGTCGTGCGCGCCGTCGCAGTTCGTCAGCAGGGAGCCGTGGGTCAGCATGACGCCTTTCGGACGTCCCCCGGTGCCGGAAGTGTAGATCAGGCTGCAGACCTCGTCGCGCTTCAGCTCCGCAGCCCAATCCGCGGGATTTCCCTCGACGCTCTCCCCGCGTTTGCAGAGCTCCTCCCATCCGACGACATTGACGCCGGCCTGGGTCGCGCCGCCGGTATTCTCGATCGTGACAACGGTCTCGCAGGCATCGGAGCTGCGGGCGGCAGGCATCAGTTTCTTTGCAAGCCGGTCGGTCGAAACGATGGCGGCCTTCGAACCGCTATGGTCCAGCACGAACAGTATGTCGTCGCTCGTCGCGGTGGTGTAGGCGGGGACCGCGATGGCGCCGACGGCCATGATCGCGAGGTCGGCGATCACCCATTCGGGCCGGTTCTCGGAGAGCAGCAGGACCCGGTCGCCCTTGCCGATACCGATCGCGCGCAGACCCTTGGCGCAGCGCGCGACCTCAGCGCGGGTCTCGCCATAGGTGAGAGACTGATAAACCCCGTCGCGTTTCGCCCAGAGAAAGGGGCGGTCCGCCAGACGGGAGGACTGGTCGAAGAACAAAGTTGCGAGATTACGAACTGCCTTGTAGTCCATTAAATCAGGTCTCCTCCCTCCGCCCCGAATTGTCGCACGGGGCTGGAAACGACATGCCGGCGACCGACATGGATGAGCTGTTCGCTCTTCAGTTACTTGAATGGATACCGATATGGCCGAAGCCGCACAATCCGAACTTGGCGCTCTCCCTGAATGGGATCTCTCCGATCTCTATCCCGGCCCCGACTCCGACGCTCTGAAGCAAGATCTCGAGAAACTGGCCGCGGACGCGAAGGCTTTCAAGGCGCGCTATGCAGGAAAGATCGCGGGACTGGACGGCGGCGAGCTGGGCAAGGCGGTGCAGGCTTACGAGCGCATGGACGAGGTCATGGGGCGCATCATGTCCTACGCCTATCTCGTTTATGCGGGTGATATGGGCAGCGCCGAGAACGGCCGCTTCTTCCAGTCCATGCAGGAAAAGGTCAACGCTGCCGGCACCGACCTGCTGTTCTTCACGCTTGAGATCAACCGTATCGAGGAAGCGGATATCGAGGAACGGCTGAAGGCAGCGGAGCTTGCCTTCTACAAGCCGTGGCTGCGCGATGTCCGCGCCTTCCGCGAGCATCAGCTTTCCGACGAGATCGAGGAGAAGCTGCACGAGAAGTCCGTGACCGGGAAATCCGCCTGGGTCCGGCTGTTCGACGAGACCTTCGCGCGCCTGCGTTTCCCGTTCGACGGCAAGCAGCTGACCTCGGCCGAGGTGCTCGACAAGCTGAGCCACAAGGACGGCACGGTGCGCGAGAAGGCGGCGAAGAGCTTTGCCGGCGTGCTGAAGCAGAATATCGGGCTCTTTGCGCTCATCACCAATACGCTCGCCAAGGACAAGGCGATCGAGGACAAGTGGCGCGGCTACGAGTCGCCCATCTCGTCGCGCAACCTCGCCAATCAGGTCGAGGGCGAGGTGGTGCAGGCGCTCTCGGACGCGGTCACCGGCAGCTATCACCGGCTGTCGCACCGCTATTACGCGCTGAAGGCGAAATGGTTCGGCGTCGAGGCCCTGAACTACTGGGACCGCAACGCGCCGCTGCCGGACGATGACGACACCACGATCACCTGGGACCAGGCGACGAAGACGGTCCTGGATGCCTACGGCGCCTTTTCGCCGGAGTTGGCCGAGGTCGGCAAGCGCTTCTTCGACAATGCCTGGATCGACGCGCCGGTGCGTCCCGGCAAGGCGTCGGGCGCCTTCGCCCACCCGACGGTACCGAGCGCGCATCCCTATCTGCTGCTGAACTACCAGGGCAAGACGCGGGACGTGATGACGCTGGCGCACGAACTCGGGCACGGGGTGCATCAGGTGCTTGCCGGCAAGCAGGGACAGCTGCTCTCCGGTACGCCACTGACTCTTGCCGAGACCGCCTCGGTCTTCGGCGAAATGCTGACCTTCCGCGCGGTGCTGAAGAGCAAGACCGACCCGAAACAGCGCCGCACGATGCTGGCGAGCAAGGTCGAGGACATGCTCAACACGGTGGTCCGGCAGATCGCCTTCCACCAGTTCGAGACCAAGGTGCATGCGGCGCGCCAGGACGGTGAGCTGATGCCGAACGATCTCGGAGACATCTGGATCGAGACCCAGAAGGCGAGCCTCGGCCCGGCGATCAAGTTCGACGAGGATTACCGGAGCTTCTGGTCCTACATCCCGCACTTCATCCACTCGCCGTTCTACGTCTACGCCTACGCGTTCGGCGATTGCCTGGTGAACTCGCTCTACGCGGTCTATCAGGACGCGGAGGAAGGCTTCGCGGAGAAGTACCTGGAGATGCTGTCCGCCGGCGGGACGCTCCGGCACAAGGAACTGCTCGCGCCCTTCGGGCTCGATGCCAGCGATCCGGCGTTCTGGTCCAAAGGGCTCGATGTCATCGACGGCTTCATCACCGAACTCGAGGCCATGGAGTGATGCGGACGCCCGAGGCGCTGCGGCACCGTCTGAACGGATTTCCGCGGGTCCGCCTCGGGCATTTTCCGACCCCGCTGGAAGAGATGGAGCGGCTCGGCGCCCATCTCTCTGAAGAACTCGGCCGCAAGATCCCCGCGCTCTGGGTGAAGCGGGACGATTGCACCGGCGTCGCCACGGGCGGCAACAAGGTGCGCCAGCTCGAATACTCCTTTGGCGCTGCGAAAGCCGCAGGCGCCGATACGGCGGTG
The DNA here is from genome assembly GCF_017640745.1 of Nisaea sp. Lineage (GTDB taxonomy): Bacteria > Pseudomonadota > Alphaproteobacteria > Thalassobaculales > Thalassobaculaceae > Nisaea. The sequence goes on from NZ_JAEPQA010000007.1 coordinate 78,731, forward strand.
ATCACAGGCGCGGTGCAGTCCAATTACATGCGCACCGCCGCCGCCTTCGCGGCGAAACTCGGCATGGAGTGCCACGTTCAGCTCGAGAACCGCGTGGAGGGCATGGGCGAGGAGTACCACAAGTCGGGCAACGTCCTGCTCGACCGGATCTTCGGCGCCCGCATGCATCATTTCCCCCTCGGCGAGGACGAGAAGGCGGCCGACACCAACCTGGCGCGCATCGCCGAGCGGCTGAAAGGGGAGGGCCGGAAGCCGTATCTCTTCACTCTTTCCCCTGACACCAAGCCGACCGGAGCACTTGGCTACATGCAAGGGGCGGTCGAGCTATTGGAACAGGCCGCCGCGGACGAGATTGCCTTCGACGCGGTGGTCGTGCCGACAGGCAGTGCGGCCACCCATGTCGGGACGCTGCTCGGCCTCCGGCTCGCGGGTTATGAGGGGCCGGTGCATGGAATCTGCGTCCGGCGTGACGCTGCCAGCCAGTCCGAGCGGGTGCGCTCCATCCTCCGGCTCGCCGAGGAGATGCTCTCCTGCGGCAGGATCGTCGAGGACGACGAGGTGATCTGCCGCGACGACTGGCTCGGTCCTGGGTACGGCAAGCTGGTCGACAGCACCCGCGAGGCGATCGATCTCGCCGGGCGCCTTGAGGCCCTGATCGTCGACCCGACCTATACGGCCAAGAGCCTCGCCGGCCTGATCGGTCTTACCCGCGCCGGAACCTTCGCGGGGATGGACAATGTCCTCTACATCCATACCGGCGGCCTGCCGGGGCTCTTCGCCTACAGGTCCGCGCTTTATCCGGAAGATTGATCCCTATCTTTCAAGTACTTGCATTAACAGAACCTGTAGTTACAATGTGGGCATCGCCTCACGGCGTCCTGTCCGCGGAAAGGGCTGCGCCCAAATCCGAGTGATCGTCATCTGATCGATTTCCTCGCCTGTCAGGCGGACACAGGCGGTAGATGACGAGGGAATCGTATGACAGCTTCCAACGCACCGGCCTCCGCCGGTCCGCGCGAGTTTTTCGGCGGACGGCTCAATCTCGAACAGCAGCGCAAGTGCGCGAAAGAGCTGCTGGAACTCGTGCGCGACGGCGACCCGCAGGCCTGCGGCCGGGTCAATACCCATCACCCGAACGCAAACATCGACGACTTCAAGCTCGCCGAGGCGCAACTCGTGATCGCGCGGGAAAACGGGTTCCTCAGCTGGCCGCGCATGAAGGCGCATATCGAGCGCCTCCGCTTCGACCAGCTTCGTATCGAGGCGGGCAAGCCGGATCTGCCCGATACGCCCGAGACGACGCATATCCGCTGCGGCGAGGATATCCGGCACAGCCTTGAGGTCGGAGGCTTCAAGGGACGCTTCCTCGAATTCTCCGATCCCTACTGCCAGGGGCCTGTTCCGCGGGTGCCGCAGGCCGAGTTCATTTCGCGCCGGGCGGACTTCATCGCGGGAGCCTACGGCCGCGCGCAGGAAGAAGCGGAGGCCCGCCTAAAGGCCGAATACGCCGCCGTAGAGAAGCTGGCGGAGGGCGCGCCGGCGGTGCTCTGGTTCGAGCATGACCATTACGATCAGCTGATTCTGGCGCGTCTTCTTTCGTCCTTCCACCGGACGGAGACGCGGCCGGATCTGAAGATGATCTGCGTCGGTCAGGTGCCGGGCGTGCAGGACTTCGTCGGCCTCGGCCAGCTTCACCCGGAAGTGCTGCTCTGGCTCTGGGAATACGAACAGCGTCCGGTGACGGAGGAGCAACTCGCGCTCGGCGCGCGGGTCTGGGACGCGGTGACCGATGCGAGTCCGTCGGCGCTGGCGGAGATCGCCGCCGCCGGGACCCCGGCATTGCAACTGATGGCGCCGGCGCTCCGGCGCCACCTGGCGGAGCTTCCGGCCCCCAAAACCGGGCTCGGCATGACCCAGCGGATCACCCTGTCGATCCTGGATGACCTCGGTGACATGCCGGCCGGCCAGATCTTCCAGATCCTGATGGCGCGGCGGGAGCCGTTGCCGTTCCTCGGCGACCTGATGTTCTGGCACGTGCTGACCGAACTCGCGAAGAGCACCGATCCGGTGATCCTGATGGACCCGGAGAGCGCGGGTCAGCCCTGGCCGAAGCGGGTCTTCTCCCTACGCGATGCGGGCCGGCGCGTGCTCGCCGGCGAGGAGGATTACGTCTCGATCCAGCGCGGTGTGCGCTGGGTCGGCGGGGTCGAGATCCGCCCGGGCCGCTCGGCCTGGCGTTGGGACGAGGAAAAGGGCGAGGTGCTGAGGGCCTGATCCGGCTTGGAGTGCCGCGCCCTCCGCATTAGCATTGGCGAATGCTGCGCGAAGCTTTCACCTATCTGACGACCCCGTGTCCGCAGCCTTATCGGCGCATGGGGTTCCTCACCGAATGCGTCGGGATCGAGAGCCGCTACCGGCGAAACCGGGACGCGTGGGCGCCGCATCTCGATCGGAGCCGGAAGCTGATTCTCGCTGCGGCCGAGCGGTGCGAAACGAGGGACACGGTTCTCATCTTCGGCGCCGGGCTGCTCTACGACATCCCGCTTTCCGCTCTACTCGGGCGTTTCGACAGGATCGTTCTGGCGGACCTGCTTTTCATGGGGCCGGCAAGACGTGCGGCCAGGAGCAATCCGCGGCTGGAACTCGCGACGCTGGACGTGACCAATTCCCTGGATGCGCTTGCGGACGGCAGGAGGGATCTGTCGGTGCCGACGGCCTATCTCGACGACCCGTCGATCTCCCTTGTCGTCTCCGCGAACGTGCTCTCCCAGCTCTCGATCGTGCCGAACGAGTATCTTGAACGCAGGTTTTCCCAGAGCGAGGCGGCGGGCGAGGACCTGGGCCGGGGTCTGGTGCGCGCCCATCTCGACTATCTCGGGTCCTTCGCCTGCCCGGTGGCGCTGATCACCGATGAGGCCCGCATCATCCGCGACCGTTCTGGCGCCGTGAGCGGAACGGTCTCTGCGCTCCACGAGGTTCCCTTGCCGGAGGGCGGGGAAAGCTGGAACTGGGATATCTGCCCGCTCGGCGAGATCGACCGGGACCATTCGGTGACGCATCGGGTACGGGGATATTCGGGCTATCCAAAGAACTGAGGGGAATCTCAGCGACCGCGGTGCGCCAGTACGAATCTTTCGCGCTCAGCATGATCCACGATCCCGGCGAAATCCTGTGTCCTGCCCATGGTCTGCATATAGGCGCGCCGCGTGTCGGCGTAGATCGTGAACAGCCGGCGCAGTTCGGCGATCGGCTCCGCATGGTCGTCGACGCGGATGTCGGCCTCCCGGTAGGGCTCGCTGCCCTGGATGATGAGTGCCGCGGACTGCTTGCCGCGCTTGTCGCCGCCGGCGGCCTCGCCGGCTTCGAGCGCGGTCAGCAGGCGGTCGCCGAATTCCTGGCCGGCGGAGGCCTCGTAGCGCGCGAGTGTCTCGGCGACGACCGCCGGGCCGGCCAGCATGTTGCCGGCGACGGTGACGTTCTCGCCCGAGGCGTGTCCGCACCAGTCGACGCAGGCGGCTCCGGTGTGGGTGAAAGTGTCGCCACGCGCGTCGACCCCGTGCACCTGCCGGATATCCCGGCCTTCGTCATGGCCAAGGGTCATCCGGAGCGCGTCCCCGACCGGCAGGCCTTTTGCCATCAGCTCGATGCCGAGCGCGCCATGCATCGGATTGGTATGGGCCTGTGTCGAGAGTGCGCCGGTTCCGGCCCGCGCCCAGGGGCAGATCGCGCCGACGGCGAAGGCGCAGGTGGAGATGGCGATGCCGAACCGGCCTGTCTCCGGTTCCCGTGCGACGATAGACCACGTCATGACCTGTTCCCGTTTTCGCTGTTTCGGGCGAGAGTGCGCCCGGAACTGATATCGGTCAAATCCGTAAGGGTCTCGGACGATGCGCAACATCATCCTTCTCGCGGTCTCGCTCTTCGCGCTGCTCGGCTTCTCGCTCTGGGGTGTGTGGGAGCTCTGGTTCTCGGTCGATGGCGAGGCGGTGATGAGCATTCATGGCTTCATCGCGCTCGCTTTAGGCTCGGTGTTCACGCTGCTGCTCGGCGGTGGTCTGATGTGGCTCGCCTTCTACAGTTCGAAGCATGGCTACGACGAGCGCGAGATCGATCCCGACGACGAGCGTTAGGCCGTGGCCTTGTAGGGCATGGTCTCCACGGGCTCGTGCTCCTCGGCGCAGCATTTCTCATGATCTGACAGCACGCTGATCACCCTGCAATCGGCGACGGTGCCGTGCGAGCAGGTCTCGACCATCCGCTTCAGTTCTCCCTCCAGCGCCTGCAGCCGGCCGATGCGCCGCCGGACTTCCGTCAGGTGCCGGCGGCAGATGGCATCCGCCTCGGCGCAGGAGGCGGCGGGCCGGTCGGTCATTTCCAGCAGTTCGCGGATCGCGTCCAGCGGAAAGCCGAAATCGCGTGCATGCTTGATGAAGGCCAGCCGGTCGAGCTGGTCCTGCCCGTAGATCCGCTGGTTCCCCGAGGTCCGGGCCGGTTCAGGCAGCAGGCCGATGCTCTCGTAATAGCGGATCGTCTGCACCTTGGTGCCGGTGCGCTTCGCCAGATCGCCGATCGGGTAATGCGGGGCGGTGTGGGTCATGGCGGATTTCCCTCTTGAACCTACAGTCGCTGTAGCTCCCATATTGGACCCATCGAAGGAAAAGTCGAGGAGCGGACCGATGTCCGGCTGTTGCGGTCACGATCATGACAATGTGGTTTTCGAGGGCATGTCGCCCGCCTACCGGCGCGCGCTCTGGGCGGTGATCCTGATCAACGGTGCCATGTTCGTCATCGAGATGGCGGCAGGGTTCGGCGCGGGCTCTATGGCGCTGAAGGCGGACGCGCTCGACTTCCTCGCGGACACCGCGACCTACGCGCTCAGCTTCTATGTCATCGGCAAGGCGGCGAAAGTGCGCGCCAGCGCGGCTCTCTTCAAGGGTGTTTCGCTTGCCTGCATGGGGCTCTGGGTGTTCGGCTCGACGGCCTATCAGGTGCTGGTGGTCGGGGTGCCGGAAGCCGCGATCATGAGCACGGTGGGCGTGCTCGCCTTCGTCGCGAACATGGCGAGCGTCGGCCTGCTGTTCCGGTTCCGCGACGGGGATGCGAATGTCCGCTCGGTCTGGCTCTGTTCGCGCAACGACGCGATCGGCAACATCGCCGTGGTGCTGGCCGCGGCCGGTGTCTGGCAGACCGGAAACGGCTGGCCCGATCTGATCGTCGCCGGAATCATGGCCGGTCTGTTCTGCTGGTCCTCGTTCCAGATCATCCGCCAGGGCGTCGGAGAAATGCGGGCTGTGGAGGCCTGATCCGTGTCTCGTGCTGCTTGTGCGCGATCAGACTATTTCCGCTTTACGTGTGCTTGGACACCCCGGGTTTCATTGACTCGGTGATGGTGCGATGCAAAAAATATTGTCACTAACCGGTAAAGACGGGGCCAACCCCGCGCTCTCCGAGTAAAAATCAGAACAGGGGATAAAAACATGATTGGTTGGACACGACGCAGCCTTCTGGCTCTCGTCGCCATGGCCCTGCCATTGGCAGGCGCGCCGACGCTGGCAAGCGCTGAAAAGGTACTGCGGGTCATCCCGCACGCGGACCTCAAGAACCTCGATCCGATCTGGACGACGGCCTATATCACCCGCAACCATGCCTATCTCATCTATGACACGCTCTTCGCGATGGATGAGAACTTCAAGCCGCAGCCGCAGATGGTCGACACCTGGGAGACCTCCTCGGACGGCAAGGTCTGGACCTTCAAGCTCCGCGACGGGCTGAAGTTCCATGACGGCGCACCGGTGACCTCGACGGACGTGATCGCCTCCCTGAAGCGCTGGGGCGCGCGAGACGGCATGGGCCAGAAGCTCATGGAGCAGATGGACGAGATGGTCGCGGTCGACGACAAGACCTTCCAGTTCAAGCTGAAGACCGCCTACGGCCTGGTTCTGGAGTCGATCGGCAAGATTTCCTCCAACGTGCCGTTCATCATGCCGGCACGCATCGCTGCGACCGACCCGTTCGAGCAGATCTCCGAGCATATCGGCTCCGGCCCGTTCAAGTTCGAGGCCGACCAGTGGGTGCCCGGCTCGACGGTCGTCTACACCAAGTTCGCGGACTACGTCCCGCGCAAGGAAGCGCCGTCCGCGGCCTCCGGCGGCAAGATCGCCAAGGTGGACAAGGTCATCTGGACCTACTTCCCGGACCAGACCACGGCAATGAACGCGCTGATCGCCGGCGAGATCGATTACTTCGAACAGCCCTCGACCGACCTGATGCCGCTGCTTTCCGCGGCGGAAGGCGTGACCGTCGAGGTCAATGACCCGCTCGGCAATATCGGCTTCGCGCGCTTCAACCACCTGCTGCCGCCGTTCGACAAGGTCGAGATCCGGCAGGCTGCGATCATGGCCATGAAGCAGGAAGACTACCTGGCGGGTGCGATCGGCGATCCGCAGTTCTGGAAGACCTGCTACTCGGTCTATCCGTGCGGCACGCCGCTGGCGTCCGAAGTCGCCGCCGAGAACATCAAGACCGGTGACACGGAGAAGGCCGCCGCCGCACTCAAGGCCGCGGGCTATGACGGCACGCCGGTCGTGATCATGCATCCGACCGACATCCCGGTGCTCTCCGCCTTCACGCTGATCACCGGCGAGAAGCTGCGCAAGGCCGGCTTCAATGTCGACATGCAGGCGATGGACTGGTCCACGCTGACCTCCCGCCGGGCCAAGCGCGATCCGGTTTCCGAGGGCGGCTGGAACATCTTCCACACCTGGTGGATCGGTGCCGACGTGATCGACCCGATGGCCATCGCCTTCTCCGGCGACCCGGCCAAGGGCTGGTTCGGCTGGCCGACGGACGAGGAACTGGAAAAGGCGCGCGCCGCCTTCGCCAACGCCTCGAGCCAGGAAGAGAAGATCGCCGCCGGCCACAAGGTGCAGGAGCGCCTCTGGAAGATCGGTGCGTCCGGTCAGCTTGGTCAGTTCTTCGTTCCGGTCGCCTACCGGAACAATGTGAAGGGCCTGATCAAGTCGCCGGTCCAGTTCTTCTGGAACCTGTCGGTCGACTGATACCCCATCTGAAGGAGCCGCCCGGGCCTGATCCCGGGCGGCCCCTCTGCAATGCCTCCGCGAGGCCGCCTTTCCGGGCGGATCTCGCGCGACGGCTTTGAGGAGTGAGCATCTCCATGCTGACCTATGTGCTGAAGCGCGTGCTCTCGACCGTCCCGGTGATGGCAATCGTCGCGGTCCTCGTCTTCATGCTGCTGCGCCTCGCGCCGGGCGATCCGGCGGCGGTGATCGCCGGTGACTACGCGACGGCCGAGGATGTGGAGCGGATCCGCACCCAGCTCGGCCTCAACGATCCGATCCCGGTACAGCTCTGGCACTGGCTGATGCAGCTGGCCTCGGGCGATCTCGGGACCGCCATCTTCTCGAAGAAATCCGTGGTCGAACTGATCGGCCAGCGTATCGAGCCGACGTTGCTGCTGTCGCTCTGCACCATCGTCTTCGCAGTCGCCGTGGCGGTGCCGCTCGGCACCATTGCAGCCTGGAAATCGGGCTCGATCGTCGACCGCGTGGTCATGCTGTTTTCCGTCGGGGGCTTCTCGGTTCCCGTCTTCGTGCTTGCCTATTGCCTGATCTATGTGCTGGCGATGTGGCTGAAGATATTACCGGTACAGGGCTACAAATCGCCCTTTGACCACGGCCTGCTGACCTTCCTCAGGCACATGGTGCTGCCGGTGATGGCGCTCTCCGTGATCTTCATCGCCCTGATCGCGCGCATGACCCGCGCTTCCGTCATGGAGGTGCTTGAAGAGGATTACGTCCGCACCGCCCGCGCCAAGGGGCAGTCGGAATGGAAGATCCTGATTCATCACGCACTCCGGAACGCGGCGGTGCCGATCGTCACCGTGATCGGCGTCGGCATCGCACTCCTGATCGGCGGCGTCGTGGTGACCGAGTCGGTCTTCAACATACCCGGGCTCGGGCGCCTCGTGCTGGATGCCGTGCTGGCGCGCGACTATCCGGTGATCCAGGGGCTGATCCTGTTCTTCAGCTTCATCTACATCCTGATCAACCTGCTGATTGACCTGTCCTACACGCTCTTCGACCCGAGGATCCGGTACTGATGGCTGCCGCAGAGACACCCGAGCTCTCCGCCGAGGCGGACCTCTCCGAAAAGACGCAGCCCTCGACCCTCAGGCTGGTGCTGCGCAACAAGGCCGTCTTCTGGGGCGGCTTGCTGCTGCTGGCGATGGTCGCAATCGCGATCATCGGTCCGTTCTTCACCGTCGCCCCGACCGAGCAGAACGTGATGAGCAGGCTCAAGGCGCCGTCCTCGGCCTTCTGGTTCGGGACCGATTTCCTCGGCCGCGACGTCTTCTCGCGCGTGGTTCACGGCGGGCGGATCTCGCTTGTCGTCGGCATCTCGGTCGCCCTGATCGCCACAGCCATCGGTATGGTGACGGGCATGATCGCGGGATATATCCGCTGGCTTGATGCCCCGGTCATGCGGGTGATGGACGGGCTCATGGCGATCCCGGCGATCCTGCTCGCCATCGCGATGATCGCGATCTCGGGTGCGACGCTGACCACGGTCATCGTCGCCATTACCATCCCGGAAGTACCCCGCGTCGTGCGTCTGGTGCGCTCCGTCGTGCTGACGGTCCGCGAGGAGCCCTATGTCGAGGCCGCCATCGCTGCCGGGACGCGGCTGCCCTTCATCCTGATCCGTCATATCCTGCCCAACACCATCGCGCCGATGATCGTGCAGGCGACCTATATCTGCGGTGCGGCGATGCTGACGGAATCGATCCTGGGCTTCCTCGGGGCCGGCATCCCGCCGGAAATCCCGAGCTGGGGGAACATCATGTCGGAGGGCCGGACCTACTTCCAGCTCACCCCCTGGATCATTTTCTATCCCGGTGTCGCGCTGGCGCTGACCGTGCTTGCCGTCAATATCGTCGGCGACGGGCTGCGTGACACGCTCGATCCCCGTATTGCGAGGAAGATGCGCGCATGACCGGCTCCACTCCCGTTCTGGAAATCCGCAATCTCTCGGTGGCCCTGCCTAAAGGCGCCGACCGTCCCTTCGCGGTGGAGGACATCAGCTTCACCGTCGGGGCGAAGGAGATCGTCTGCGTGGTCGGCGAGTCCGGTTCCGGCAAGTCCGTCACCGCCTTCACCACGATGGGCCTCAATCCGAAGGAGGTGAAGGCCGTCAAGGGCGAGATCATTCTCCAGGGCGAGGACCTGCTGAAGAAGTCCGTCGCGGAGATGCGCCGTCTCCGCGGCGAGAAGATGGCGATGATCTTCCAGGAACCGATGACGGCGCTGAACCCGGTGATCAAGGTCGGCGAGCAGATCCGTGAGATGCTGGAGATCCATACCGAGCTTTCTCCGGCGGAGCAGAAGGCCCGCGTGCTCGAGGTGATGGAAGACGTCTCCCTGCCCGATCACGTGAAGATGTACGACAGCTACCCGCATCAGCTTTCGGGCGGGCAGCGCCAGCGCATCATGATCGCCATGGCGCTCGCCCTGGAGCCGGGTCTGCTGATCGCCGACGAGCCGACGACCGCGCTCGACGTGACGACGCAGGCGCAGATCCTTGAGCTGATCAAGGATATTCAGCAGCGCCACGGCACCGGCGTGCTCTTCATCACCCACGATTTCGGCGTGGTGGCGGAGATCGCCGACCGCATCGTGGTGATGCAGAAAGGCAAGGTGGTCGAGCAGGGCACGCGTGACGAGATCCTGCTGCGCCCGCAGCACCCCTATACGAAGATGCTGATCGCTTCGGTCCCCTCGATGGAGCCGAGCCATCGGGCCGAGATCGACAAGACGGCGCCGGCCCTGATCGCGCAGAAGGTGAACAAGACCTACGGCGGCGTTGGCCTGTTCCGGAAATCGCGCGAGGTGCATGCGAACAAGGACGTGAACCTGGTGGTGCACCGGCGTGAGACCCTTGGCGTCGTCGGCGAGTCAGGCTCCGGCAAGTCGACGCTGGCGCGCTGCATCGTCCGCCTGCAGGACCCGACGTCCGGCCATATCGAGGTGGAGGGCGCCGATATCGCGACGATCTCGGAAAGCGCGATGCGGCCGCACCGGCGCGACATCCAGATCGTTTTCCAGGACCCGTACCGCTCGCTCAATCCGCGCCGCACGGTCGGTCAGTCCATCGTAGAGGGGCCGATGAATTTCGGCGTCTCCGCGGCGGAGGCTGAGGCGCGGGCGAAGGAGCTGATGGAGATCGTCGGCCTCAGCGCCGAGGCGCTCGACCGCTTCCCGCACCAGTTCTCGGGCGGCCAGCGCCAGCGCATCTGCATCGCCCGCGCGCTCGCCATGCAGCCCAAGGTGCTGATCGCGGACGAGGCGGTCTCGGCGCTCGACGTCTCGGTGCAGGCCCAGGTGCTCGACCTGCTGGACGACGTGCGTGAACGCTACGACCTTGCGATGCTTTTCATCACCCACGATCTCCGGGTCGCGGCGCAGATCTGCGACCGCATCATGGTGATGCAGAACGGTGTCGTGGTGGAGGAGGGCGAGACCGCAAAGGTCTATGCCAACCCGCAGCACGAATATACCCGCACGCTGCTCGCCGCCGCGCCGGGCCGGGATGTCGCCTTCGCGAAGTAGTGCACTCCCGCGGGTTCAGCCGGCGGATGTCACCTTGCTGGCGAGTGCCTTGTAGGTCCCTTCGCCCATCGCGATGAGAGTTCCCTCGGGACTGTAGACCTCGCAGCTGGCGAAGAAGACCGAGCGGCCGCCGCCGCGGCGCTTGGCCGTCGCGTAGATCCGGCCCTGCTTGGTCGTGCCCATGAAACTCGTCGTGAGAGAGAGGGTCAGGGCACGTTTCTTTTCCGAGCCTTCCGGAACCCAGACGCCGCAATAGCCGCCGACCGCGTCGATCATCGTCGCGACCACGCCGCCATGCAGGATGCCGCTGCGGTTGAGGTGCTTTTCCGTCAGGTCGAGTTCGAGTTTCGCGTAGCCGTCGGCCCATTCGGTCAGGCGGAAACCGATATCGGCGTTGAAGCCCAGCATGGTTTCGAGGGACGGGGCGGTCACGTCGGCCGATTGACTCATGAGCAGGGATATCCTAGAACAAATCAAGAACATTCAGGTGATTGGATGGGCGATCCTAAGCACAGGGACGAAACAGGGCAACGGGCCGATTTGGCATCTCTGCGTGCGCGGGTCCGGGCCATTGAGCGCGGCGGCGCCGAGGAGGGGCGGGGGACGCGCTTTCCGCTCGGCCATGCCGCGCTGGACGGTCATCTGGACGGCGGTCTGCCCGCGGGCCGGGTGCACGAGCTTGTCGGCGAGACCCGCAGCGAGCTGCGCGACGGCAGCGTCTTCGGCTTCGCGGCCGCTTTGCTGACACGTCTGCTGGCCTCTCCGGCGGCCTGCCGGGGCGGGGAGATCCTCTGGTGCGCGCGGGATGCCAACATGTTCGGCGGCACGCCCTACGGCTGGGGCCTGAAGGTCCTCGGCCTCGACCCGGAGCGCGTACTGTTCGTCCGCGCGCGGGACGAGGCGGACCGGCTCTGGGCGATGGAGGAGGGGCTGCGCTGCGGCGGGCTCGCCGCCGTCGTCGCGGAACTCGGTCCGGCGCGTCCGGGAGAGGCCGGGAGGGTGGCGGAGCGGCGCCTGCAGCTCGCTGCCGAGGCGAGCGGTGTCACCGGCTTCCTGCTCCGTCCACTTGCGGGCACGGTCACGACCGGGGCGGCGGAGAGCCGCTGGCGCATCTCTGCCGCCCCCTCGGGCGGGAGTCTCGAACCCTCCTGGTCGGTTTCGCTCGAGCGTCTGCGCGGTGGCAGGTCCGGTGCCTGGCAGCTGCTCTGGGACGCATGTGGCGGCCGATTCCGCGACGCCGAAGAGTTCGTTCCGGTGCCGGAAGAGGTGCCGGAAACGAGGCCCGCGGCGGGACGAAGCGCTGCCGCGTAACCCCATATGTACATTTGGCTTCATCTGCCGTAACTATTGATTCTGTGCTGAAAAATGCTGTGCGGCTGTTTCCTTTCCGGGATGTGGCAAAGATCATCGCCAGCAGTTTTCTCGGCGGCGATGGTGTAGACTGTCGCCGAGGCAAACGGAGGCTGGGGAATGAGTGCTGTCGCCGAGGCAGCGATCGGGCAGGAGAGGCGGAGGCACGGACGCTGGTCCGTCAGCGGTGCCTATGCCGCCGTGCAGGGCCGCAAGATTCCGCTCATCGATATTTCCATCGGCGGCTTTTTCGCCCGTCTGCCCGACGAGGGCGGGCATGTGAGCTCGCCGATTGAGGGGACGATCTACTGGCGCGGCGTGCGCGAGACGATCGAGTTTTCCTTCGGCGCGGATATCGTGCGACGGCCGGACGAGGGGGGGCGTTTTGCCGCCCAGTTCCATTCGCTTGAGGGCGAGTCCATCGATACCCTGCTGCGCTTTCTCAGCGCCATCGAGGCCGAGCGGCGCGAGCGGATCGAGCGCCAGCAGCGCGATGCCAGACGCCGGATCCTGCTGCGCAAGCTGGCGCTCTGGGGCGTCGTCGGGGGCAGTCTCCTCGCCGCGCTCTGGCTGGTCTGGCAGTTCGGCCTGAGCGGCGCCTGAAAATCCCGTCTTTCCAGAGGTTTGAGCACGCGTTTCAATGCTGTGTTGACAATAAGAACAAAACAAGAACATCATGTTCTGGCTCATAGCGGGAGACGGATAATGGCACGGCGATTCCTCTATCTCTACATTCCGGATTTTTCCTTCGACTGGCGCCGCCGGGAGGCGGACGGGAATACTGCGGCTGTAATGGCAGGCGATGTCCGGCCCGCGGTTCTGACCCGGCGCCTCGTCGGCACGGAGACCGTCGCGGCGGTCAATCAGGCGGCGGCGCTCCAGGGGATCGCGGTCGGCCGTCCGCTGGCCGATGCCCGCGCCATGGTTCCGGATCTTGGCGTGACGGAGGCGGATCCCGCGGCGGACCGCAAGCGGCTGGAACGCCTGGCCGCCTGGTGCCAGCGCTACACGCCGATGGTCGCCGTCGACAGCACGGCCGCGCCCTTCGCGGGCGACGGCGGCAGCGCCGGCCTTACGCTCGATATCACCGGATGTGCCCATCTCTTTCGCCGCCAGGGCGCGGCGGATCTCGCAACGGAGGAGCAGGCGCTCGGGCGCGATTGCCTCGCAGCCCTGAACCGGCTCGGCTTCAGTGCACGGCTCGCGGTGGCGGACGCCCCTCTCGCCGCCCGGGCCGTCGCCCGCTTCTCCGCCCCCTTGCTTACTCTGGTGCCGGAAGGAAAGCTCCGGCTGGCCCTCGAGGCACTGCCGGTGGCGGCGCTCGGACTTTCTCCGGCGACCGTGGAGGCGCTGGACCGGGTCGGGCTGCGCCGTATCGCGCAACTGCTCGACCAGCCGCGGGCCCCGCTCGCCAGCCGGTTCGGCATGGGGCTGATCGAGGCGCTCGACCGCGCCCTCGGGGACCGGGCAACGGCGCTCGACATGAAGCTGCCGGAGGAGCCGTTCCAGGAACGCATCGCCTTCGCCGAACCGATCGCGCTCCGCGAGGATCTGGAGGGCGCCGCACGGCGCACGCTCGGTGCGCTTTGCCGCCGTCTGGAGCGCGAACAGGCCGGCGCCCGGCGGGTGCGCCTGCGCTTCTTCCGGGTCGACGGGGAGGTGCTGCAGGTCAGCGCCGGGACCAGTCGGGCCTGCCGCGACGCAGACACGCTGTTCCGGCTGCTGGCGCAGCATTTCGACAAGCTCGATCCGGGTTTCGGCATCGACATGGTGCTGGCGGAGATGCTCGAGGGCGACCGCGCGGAAGGCGTGCAGGCGGCTCTCGGCAGCACAGAGATGCGGGACCGGGACGCGGTCATCGATCTCGGCGACCGGCTCGCGAACCGGCTGGGCGCCGATGCGGTGCACCGCCTGCAACCGGTCGAGAGCCATCTGCCCGAACGGGCCGAGAAGCGCAGCGTGGGCCGGCCGGGCCGCAAGGCGCTGACCTGGACCAATGTGCGTCCTCCGGCACCGGAGCGGGCGGCCCGTCCGGTGCGCCTGATGCGGCGTCCGGAGCCGGTCGAGGCGACGGCGCTGCTGCCGGATCATCCGCCGGCCCGCTTCCGCTGGCGCGGTGCGGACTATCGCGTCGCCCATGCCGCGGGACCGGAACGGTTGGCGCCGGAATGGTGGCGCGACGGCAGCGACGATGCCTCGATGTCGACCCGGGACTATTTCCGCGTCGAGGACGGGGACGGCCGCCGGTTCTGGCTCTACCGGGACGGGCTCGCCGAACGGGGCGAGGCGCCGGGCTGGTTCCTGCACGGGATCTTCTCCTGATCCCGACCGGCCAGAGATCCGCGATGGCGCCATGCAGGGCTATGCCGAACTCCAGGTCACGAGCAATTTCAGTTTTCTCCGGGGTGCCTCGCACCCGGAAGAACTGGTGGAGATGGCGGCCCGGCTCGGCCATGCCGCTATCGCCATCGCCGACCGCAACAGTCTCGCCGGTGTGGTCCGCGCCCATATCGCGGCCAGAAACCACGGCATAAGGCTGCTGATCGGCGCCCGGCTGGTGCTGGAGGAGGGCGAGGAACTGCTCGCCTTCCCGCACGACCGTGCCGCCTATGCCCGGCTCTCCCGGATGCTCAGCCTCGGCAAACGCCGGGCGGAAAAGGGCGCCTGCCTGCTCCGCCGCGCCGATGTGGTGGACTATGCCGAAGGACACGATCTGGTTCTGATCCCGCCGAAGGATCTGGCCGCTATCCGTCCGGAAGATCTCCGCTTCTGGGCGGAGAGCTTCCCCGGCCGCGTCTCGCTCGCCGCCACGCTGCTTTATCACGGGGACGATGCCGGACGACTCCGGCGCCTCGCCGCACTCGCCGCCGCGGCGGAACTGCCATTGGTCGCGACCAACGACGTGCATTACCACCTGCCGGAGCGCCGCCCGCTGCAGGACGTGCTGACCTGCATCCGGGAGCATTGCTCGGTGGACGAGGCGGGCTGGCGGCTCGATGCAAATGCGGAGCGTTACCTGAAACCGCCGGGAGAGATGGCGCGGCTCTTCCGGGACCGGCCGGAGGCGATCGCCCGAACCGTGGAGATCGCCGGGCGCTGCAGCTTCTCGCTCGACGAGCTGGCTTACGAGTATCCGGACGAGATCTCGCCGGACGGCCGCCCCGTGCAGGAGGAGCTGGAGCTGCGCACTTTCGAGGGCGCGGGGGAGCGATATCCGGACGGCGTGCCGCCGAAGGTCGAGGCCCAACTCCGTCACGAACTCGGCCTGATCGCGCGGCTGAACTACGCGCCCTACTTCCTCACCGTCTACGACATGGTCCGCTTCGCCCGCAGCCAGGACATTCTCTGCCAGGGGCGCGGCTCGGCGGCCAATTCCGCGGTCTGCTACTGCCTCGGCATCACCGCGGTCGACCCTTCGCGCGCCGATCTGCTGTTTGAGCGTTTCGTCAGCGAGGAGCGCGGCGAGCCACCCGATATCGACGTCGATTTCGAGCACGAGCGGCGCGAGGAGGTGATCCAGTACATCTACCGGAAATACGGCCGCGAGCGGGCCGGGCTGGCGGCGACTGTGATCAGCTACCGCTCGCGCAGCGCGTTGCGCGACGTGGGCAAGGCGATGGGGCTCTCCGAAGACGTCGTCGGCCTGCTCTCCTCCCAGGTCTGGGGCCGGCACGGCGACGCGGTGGCGGACGAGCGGATCCGCGAGGTGGGGCTCGACCCTGCCGACCGGCGCCTCGCCATGACCATGAACCTCACCCGTCAGCTCATGGGCTTCCCGCGTCATCTCTCCCAGCATGTCGGCGGTTTCGTCATCACCCGTGGCCGGCTCGACGAACTGGTGCCGATCGAGAATGCAGCAATGCAGGACCGCACCGTGATCGAATGGGACAAGGACGATCTCGATGCGCTCGGCATGCTGAAGGTCGATGTGCTGGCGCTCGGCATGCTCACCTGCGTGAAGAAGGCCTTCGATCTGCTGCAGCGGCATTACGGCATCGCCCACGACCTCGCGACCGTTCCGCCGGAGGATCCGGGCGTCTACGACATGCTCTGCCGGGGGGACAGTCTCGGCGTCTTCCAGGTCGAGAGCCGGGCGCAGATGGCGATGCTGCCGCGGCTCCGCCCCCGCTGCTTCTACGACCTCGTGATCGAGGTGGCGATCGTGCGCCCGGGACCGATCCAGGGCGACATGGTGCATCCCTATCTCCGCCGCCGCGACGGTATCGAGCCGGTCGAATTCCCATCCGAGGAACTGCGCGGCGTGCTCGGCAAGACCCTCGGTGTGCCGCTCTTCCAGGAGCAGGCGATGAAGATCGCCATCGTCGCCGCCGGCTTCACCCCGTCGGAAGCGGACAGGCTGCGGCGCGCCATGGCGACCTTCAAGAAGACCGGCCAGATCGGCCAGTTCCAGGGCAAGATGATCGAGGGCATGGTCGCGCGGAATTACGAGCGCGAGTTCGCCGAGCGCTGCTTCCGGCAGATCGAGGGGTTCGGCAATTACGGCTTTCCGGAAAGCCATGCCGCCAGCTTCGCGCTCCTCGTCTATGTCTCGAGCTGGTTCAAGCGGCGCTATCCCGCCGTCTTCGCTGCGGCCCTGCTGAATTCCCAGCCGATGGGCTTCTATGCCCCGGCGCAGATCGTCCGCGACGCGCGCGAGCACGGCGTCACCGTGCTGCCGCCGGACGTGAACCGCAGCGGCTGGGACTGCGATCTCGAACCTGACGGCAGGGGGGGGCAGGCGCTCCGCCTCGGGCTCCGGCAGATCAAGGGGATGCGGCAGGAGGAGGCGGAGCTGATCGTCGCCTGCCGGGGGCGGGGCTACGGCGATCCGGGCGAACTCTGGCGCCGTGCCGGGATCACACCCGCGGTACTGGAGGTGCTGGCGCGCGGCGACGCCTTCGCCTCCATGGGGCTCGCCCGGCGCGAGGTGTTCTGGGCTGTGCGCGGCCTTGCCCGGGCCGTGACCGGCCCTGTACGGGCCGAACGGGACCGCGAGGGGCTGCCGCTCTTCCTCGCCGCCGAGGCGCGGGAGCAGAAGCTTTTCACCCCGAGGGAGGCGGCGGTGCTGCTGCCGGAGGCGCCGCTTGGCGAGCAGGTGGTGGAGGATTACGCCGCGCTCCATCTCTCCCTGAAGGCCCATCCGGTCGCCCTGCTGCGGCCGAGCCTCGACGGCGACGGCTGCATCCGCTGCGAGGATCTGGAGCGCACTCGCGACGGGCGCCGGATTCGGCTCGGCGGCCTCGTGCTGGTGCGCCAGCGGCCGGGCACCGCCAAGGGCGTGATCTTCATCACGCTGGAGGACGAGAGCGGGGTCGCCAACCTGATCGTCTGGCCGGACAAGTTCGAGGCCTTCCGGCGTATCGTGCTCGGCGCCAAGTTCCTCGGCGTCACCGGCCTGGTGCAGCGCGAGGGACGGGTGGTGCATGTCGTGGTCGAGAAACTGGAGGACCTGACCTGGCGCCTCGGCTGGCTGACCGACGGGACGGTCGACGAGGCCGGTTTCAAGGGTGCGATCGCCAATGCCGACGAGGTCGCGCGCGGACAGGAGGATTACCGTCAGAAGCCGCCGCGCCCGAAACTGCCGCCTGCTCCGAAACCCAATCCGGAACAGATCAAGCCGTCGCGCCCGCTGCATACCCATCCCCGCAACATGAAGCCGGACCTGCGCGTCGTCAGCCGGGATTTCCACTGACCAAGCTTGCCGCTCCGGGCGGGCCGGTGCATCTTCAGCCGCATCATGCTGGACACGTTGCCGGAACGAGAACGCCTTGAAATCGCCCGCCTTTGGCAGCGTGCGGAACAGCGTCGTGCGGCTGGAGAGCTGGGCGGGTCGGAGTCGGATCTCAAACGTCTTTGCTGCTTCCTGCCGTCGGTTCCCGACATTCTCGTGCGTCATGCCGGTGTTCTTGCCGCACTGGCACGCAATCACTGTGCGGCACGCGCCTACGGCCGTGCCGCAGCCCTTCTGCCGGAACAGGATGAACTCGCTCGCGGTGCCGCCGAATATCACTGGCTCGCCGGAGATCGGGATGGCGCCCTCCGGATGCTCGACCGTTGCCTCAGGCACGCGCCGATGAATGCGGCGGCCTGGCTGACGCGCACCCATTTCTGCCGGGACGCGGGCGATCGGGCGGGGGCGGGCCGGGCGCTCCGACGGGCCCTGTTGCTGGTGCCGGAAAACTGGCAGCTCGCCTGCCAGACCGGGATCGATCTCGCGGATGCCGGGGAGAGTGCGGGTGCCATACGCTGGCAGCGGCGCGCGATGCGCCTCGCTCCGGGGGAACAGCTCCCGCGCGCCGCACTCTCGGACGCCGTCCGGGGCGGCGTTCCCGACCGGCAGGACAGTCCGCTCCGCCGTGACCTGCTGGGCCTCGTCGAGACATTGACGATCCGGCCGAGGGGGCTGGTCCGCGCCCTTTCGACCCTGATCCTGCGTGAGCCGACCTGCCTGCGGGCAGAGATGCTGCTTGCGGCGGGCGCGGACGGAGCGCTCAAGGAAATCTGTGATCTGATCCGGGAAACCGGCCTGCCGCGACTGATGGGCCTTGAGATCCTGCCGGACCAACGCCTCGAAGCTTTTCTGACGGCGTTTCGCCGGCGTCTGCTCGAAGCATGGGCCGATGGCGGGTTTCCGGACGGTGCGGAGGACATGGTTCAGGCTCTCGCCGCGCATTGCCTGCTGCACGAATACAGTCTCGCGGAGAGCCCTGCTGAAAAGCAGGTGCGTGCAGGTCTTCGCGTGGCGGCCGTCTCGGGCGATGCTCCCGAGCTGCTGATGCTGCTCGCCTGCTACGAACCGGTCGCCGAGCTCTGGACCGGGCGTCCCGCGCTGCCAGAGGGCTGCGCAGCGTTCCGGGACAGACATATCGACTTCCCGCGCCGGGTCCGGGCGGCAGCCGAGAGCATGGATCGCCTGACGGATCTTTCGCCCGGCGTCTCAGAAGCGGTCGGACGGCAGTATGAGGAAGATCCCTATCCGCGCTGGACCCGCCCGCCGGCACAAGGCTCGGTGACCTTGCGCGCGCGCCTGCGGGCGCTGGCCCCGAGCCGGGCGGAGGCCTTTGTGGCGGCTCTGGAGACTCCGGACGTGCTGATCGCAGGTTGCGGGACCGGTCAGGAGGCCTGCGCCCTTGCCGCCGGCTACCCGGATGCCGCTATCACCGCGGTCGATCTCAGCCGGGCGAGCCTCGGTTACGCGCGCTGCAAGGCGGAGGAATTCGGGCTCCGGAACATCCGTTTCGGACAGGCCGACATCCTTAAACTCGCGGAACTGGGAACGGATTTCGATTTCATCGAGTCGGTGGGCGTGTTGCACCATATGGAGCATCCCGAGGAGGGGCTCGGGGTTC
The DNA here is from genome assembly GCF_017640745.1 of Nisaea sp. Classification (GTDB taxonomy): domain Bacteria; phylum Pseudomonadota; class Alphaproteobacteria; order Thalassobaculales; family Thalassobaculaceae; genus Nisaea. Next base: position 98,055 of record NZ_JAEPQA010000007.1, read on the forward strand.
TGGCGTCTCTGCTCCGTCCGGGTGGGGTGATGCATCTCGGTTTTTACAGCCGGCGAGGCCGGGTCGCCGTCAATGCCGCGCGCGAGATGATTGCGGAATGGGGGCTGGAGCCGACGCCAGAGGGCATTCGCGACGCCCGCCAGCGCCTCTTCGCGCTTCGGGAGAGCCGGCCGGATCTCGGCGGTCTTTTCGTCTCGCCGGATTTCTATTCGCGTCCCGCCTGCCGCGACCTGATCTTTCACGTGCAGGAGCATCAGTACGACGTTCCGGGCCTGCACGCGCTGGTGGAGGGGGCCGGTCTCGAGCTGCTCGGCTTCGAGCTGCAGGCGGACCGGAGGGCGAGTTACCGGACGCAGTTTCCTGAAGATGTGGAGGTACGGGACTGGGACAAGGTCGACGCCTTTGAACGTGGCATGCCCTGGGCTTTTTCCGAGATGTACCGTTTCTGGCTGATCAAGCCCTAGGGCTGGTCCCGGCCAGGGCATCGAGCAGCCGGTTCATGGCGGTCTCGTAGTCGCTGAGGGATCGGCCATGGGCAATCGCGAGGGCGCCCCGATCGAAGGCGGCGGAAAGCATGTCCGCCAGGGCTTCCATTTTTCCGTCGGCGGCTTCTCCAAAAAGTGCCGCTAGCCCGTCCAGCAAAGATCCGCCGCCGGTTTCCCTATCGATGCACGACATTTCCTCCGGTCCAAGCACGGCGGGGCCGTCGAGCAACAAAAGGCGCGCCCGGCCGGGCGCGGCCATGGCGTCGAAATAGGCCTTGGAGCCTTCCTTCAGGGCGGCCAGCGGCGACTTTGCCCGGTTTGCGGACCGTTCGATCTCCGCGGAGACCGTCTTCGCCTCCTGCTCGACGACGGCGCGGAACAGGTCCTCCTTGTCCCGAAAGTGATGATAGAGCGCGCCCCTGGTGACGTTCGCCGCTTTCACGATCTCGGGCGTGCCTGTCCCGGCATAGCCCTGCTCGACGAAAAGCCCCCGTCCCGCCGCGAGCAGAGCCGCGCGGGTTTCCTCCGTGCGTTCGCGGTTGGAGCGTCGTCCGGATTTATCTTGCATACATACAGCCTGTATGTTTATTGAATTTACATGCACAGTGTATGTAAAAACCGATCGGAGACAAAGCCATGAAATGCACGCAGTTCTATCCGGTGATCCTGACCGGCGACGTCGCGGAAACCGCGCGATTCTACAGGGATCGTTTTCGCTTCCGAGCCGCGTTTGAGAGTGACTGGTATGTCCATCTTCAGTCCGCGGAGGACGAAGGCGTGAACCTTGCCATTTTGAAAGGCGATCACGAAACCGTTCCGGAAAGCGGAAGAGGGCGCACGGCCGGACTGATCCTGAATTTCGAAGTTGAGGACGTGGATGCGGAATATGCCCGGGCGGAGGCTTCGGGGTTGCCGGTTCTCCTGCCGCTCCGTGACGAGCCGTTCGGGCAGCGCCATTTCATCACGCAGGATCCGAACGGGGTGCTGATCGACGTCATCACTCCGATCCCGCCAAGCGCGGAGTTTCTCGCCCAGTACGCGCCGGATGCCGTCCCGTCCTAGAGCGCCGGGATGAGCAGACCGATCCCGGACGCGCCCAGCATCCAGAGCAGGATCTTCTTGAACTGGGCGTCGTTGATCCGGCGGTAGAGCGCGAAGCCGATGCCGGTGCCGACGATCATCGCCGGCGCCGAGGCGCCGAGCAGGGTCAGGATATTCTCCGGCAGACGGTCCTGCGCGATGTAGAGCGTCAGGCTGGCGCTGTGCATTGCACCGTTGAAAAGCTGGAAGGTGCCGCGCTGGCGGTCCTTCGGCCATTTCATCAGGCTGCACCAGATCGTCGGCAATACGCCGGAGAGACCGGAAAAGCCGCCCATCACCCCACCGCCGAAGCCGACCAGAGCGTCGATCACCCGGTATCTGCCGGTGATCGCCGGCATGCGCCCGGAAATGATGAAGGCGGCGCAATAAAGAATGAGCGTCGCGCCGACGAAGATCCGGAACGGCCCGGGATCGGCATAAGGCAGGAGCGCGACGCCACCCGGCACGCCGATCAGGCCGCCGACCAGGAAGACCCAGACCGAGCGGAAATCGATCGCCCGCCAGATCGCGCCGATGGTGCCGAGCACGATGAGCAGCGAGCAGATGATCACCATCGGCGCCGCCTCGGCCGGACTCAGCACATGGGCCCAGATCCCGAGCGAGGTGATGCCGAAGGCAAATCCCGCGAGACCGGTCGCCAGCGCACCGGCGAAAGCGCCGAGGGCGACGATTGCGTAGTAGGCGAGTTCGTGTTCCACGGTCAGGGGCGCTCCACGGACATGCCGGAACGGGGACGGGACCGTCCTTGTAGGACGCGACCGCCGGACCTGCCAGCATTGCGTTGACCGGCTGGTGGAAAGGCGGGACGGATAGGTCGCGGAGCGGCATCAGAACCGTCCGCTAAACGGGTGCTGCCGCTTGCCTTGGTTCTGCTACGCTGTAGAGCTCCGGTCGACCGGGACCGGTGTCGAGGTGGCCCATCATCAAAGAGGCTTGCGATGAACGAACAGGCAGCGACGGCAGGGCATGGCAACCGTCCCTGGGAGGATATGAACAGCGGGGTGATCCTGGCGCCGATCGCCGAAAGCGATCTCGGCCGGGCCGAACTTTCGCCGACCGGAAGTTTCGAGGCGGGCTCCTACGCCTCCTTTACGCTGGTCTACACGGCGGGAACTTTCGGGATCGACGATTCCGGCAGTCTGCGCGTCTGCTTCCGCTTCGCCTCGGATCAGGGCAATCCGCAGTTCGACGATCCGATGGGCGCGAACTACTGCACGGTCGAGGCCTCGAACGGCGCGGTGCTGCAAGTCCGTTGGGACCAAAAAGCGAATGTCCGGCCCTGGGACCGCACGCTCTGGATCAAGGTCGTGAAGGGCTACCTGAAGGAAGGCGACACCATCACCATCCGTTTCGGCGTGACCGACCATGGTGGGCCGGGGATGCGGCTGCAGACCTTCTGCGAGAAAAGTTTCGAGTTCCGCGTGCTGGTCGACCCGATCGCGACCTTCAACTTCCAGACCCTTCCGGTGCAGCCGGAAATCGCGATCGTGCCCGGTGCGCCGGAAAGCTATTCCGCCGCGCTGCCGACCCTGCGCCGTCCCGGAGAACGCTTCGAGTTGAAGCTCAAGGGCAATGACAGGTGGGGCAATCCGTCGGACCGATGCTCCGGCACCTTCCGTCTCGAGGCGGAAGGCGACATCGAGGGACTGCCGGAGACGGTCGAGATGGTGGAAGGCAGCTTCACCACCACCGTTTCCGGTCTCCGCGTGACGGCGCCCGGTCGGGTTTCCGTTGCGGTCAGGAACCGGGAGGGCCGGGTCGTCGCCCGGACCAATCCGCTGATCGTCGAGCAGACCGATCTCGTGCATTACTGGGCCGATCTGCACGGGCAGTCGGAGGAGACCATCGGCACCGGCAGCGCGCGGGACTATTTCGCCTTCGCGCGCGACAAGGCCTGGGTCGACGCCTGCGGGCACCAGGGCAACGATTTCCAGATCACCGACGAATTCTGGGCCGAGCTGAACCGGATCACCGCAGAGTTCGACGAGCCGGGACGGTTTGTCGCCATGCCGGGCTACGAATGGTCCGGCAATACAGCGCTCGGTGGTGACCGCAATGTCTTCTTTCCGAACGAAGGACGCACCATTCGCCGGTCCTCCCACGCGCTGATCGAGGACCGCAGCACGGCGCACCACGACTGTACGACGGCGGCCAGGCTGTTCGAGGCCTTCCATGAGCATGGCGAGCATGACGTGGTCTGCTACGCCCATTGTGGCGGGCGCTATGCCGATATCGCCGTCGCCCATGACGGACGGTTCGAAAAGTCGGTTGAGGTGCATTCCTCCTGGGGCACGTTCGAATGGCTGCTGGACGATGCCTTCAGGCTCGGCTATCGGGTCGGCGTGGTCTGTAATTCGGACGGCCACAAGGGCCGTCCAGGGGCGAGCTATCCCGGTGCCGGCAAATTCGGCGCAATCGGAGGATTGACCTGCTTCAGCACCGCGGAGCTCAGCCGGGAGGCGCTGCTCGATTGCATGCGCAAGCGCCGGCATTACGGCACGACCGGTGGCGACGGAGGGCGGATGGTGATCCGTCTCAAGGGCTGGTTCGAGGGGGAGGGCGCGCTCTACCATGACGATCCCAAGATCATGGACAGCGCCCCGAGCCTCACCCACGAGGCCTCCATGGGCGATATCGTCCATCTGCCGAAAGGCGGGATGGAGCTCTCCGTCGCTGTCGACAGCAACTCTCCGATCATCCGGGTCGATATCTTCAACGGTCTCGAACTGGTCGAGACCGTACGGCCTTATGCGGAGACGGATCTCGGATCACGCATCCGACTGCACTGGGAGGGCGCGGAATATCGAGGCCGTTTCCGCGAGGTGATCTGGGACGGCACGGCGGAAATATCAGGCAACGCCGTGGAAAGCGTAACGCCGGTGAACTTCTTTAACCGGGACAAGACATTCGATCGCGTGAGCGAGACCGCGCTCGCTTGGAAGGCGCTGACCACCGGTAATTTCGGGGGAGCGGACATCCGGTTGAGGGAGCGGAAGGCCGGCAGTCTCAGGATCGACACGCCACTTGTGAAGACGGAAGTGCTGGTCTCGGGGATCGGTTATGAGGATAGAATCTTCGACGCCTCGGGTGAGCTGCCGCGCTTCCTGAAGCTCACCCGGCTGCCGGATAACAACCCTCATACCTCCTTCTCGTTCACCCGGAAGATCGACCTGAAGCCCGAGGGCGATAACCCGATCTTCATCCGGGTCGAGCAGGAGGACGGGACCAGGGCCTGGACCAGCCCGATCTATGTCTACCGCTAGAACTTCTCCTGGCCGCGCTCGCGCTGCGCGTCGGGAAAGTCGCGGTAGAGCGTGAAGCGGACGTTCTGGACTTTCGAGTTCACCGCGTGATGGAAACTCTCGACCGGCTCGCTCCGGCTCGAGACATGGGCGAAGGCGGCGTCGAGCTGGGCGAGGTCGCGGGTCTCGAGCCACATGTGGAACTCGGTTCCGTCCGCGGGTCCGAGCCCGAGTTTGCGCCGGGTGATGCGGGAGTCTTCGATCAGGCCCTGGTCCTTCAGATAGGCGAAGTAGCTTTGGACGGAATCCGCAAATTCGATATCCTTCACTTCGGGCTTCAGATCGCAGTAGATGTGGTAGAAATCCATCAAACTAGCCTTTGACCTTCAGGTCGTAGCGCTTCGGGTCGTATCGCAGATGCGTTTGTAGAATTCGGTTTGAACGCAGAGCTCGCAGGCTATGTACCTTGGATTTTGAATCGCCCGAAAGGTGAACGATGCCAAGCGGCCGATAGGGAGGATTCGGTTCGACAAACAATCCGTTTTCCGCGTCGTAGAGCGGCTGTCCCCGGTTGACCAGCCAATTGCAGGTAGCCGGCAGGATTTTGCGGGGAAAGTTTTCTCCGTAGACGACCTTGTTAAGGCCGAATTGTTCGGCATAGAAATCGGTGGCTTTATGCAGCCCCTCGGAAAGGGCGGCTCGCCATTTTGTCCAAAGCGGTGAATTGCCGAGCAGCGCAAAAACGCCGGAATTGAGCAGCGGAAAATTCCACATCTGACGCGCCGTCTCCTTGCCGAAGAAAGCCTGAATATTCTTGTTGAACCAACGGTTCATCGCGCCGTGATCGTAGGTGTGAACATAGGATCGATCCATTTCAGGGACTATGCAAAGAGACCCGTCTGCAGCTCCGTCTATCAACCATTCCATTGTCGTCCAATCCTGAAGCCAACAATCCGCATCGATCCAGATGTATGTCTTGTATCCAGGGAAGTGGTCGTTGAGGAACGGGCGCGCGGTCATCGCCATGTATCCTCGGTTATTTGCAAGGAACTTTTCGTCCGCAGTACGCGGCACACCATCCACGATCAGTGGAAATGAAAAATCCCAAACCGGTTCAACTATGTGATCTGCGAATTTGTCGATTTCCGCGCGCTTGTCGGCGGGCAAGCCCAGATCGAGGACACCGATCGCAACTTCGCCGCCACGGGGCTTTGTGCGGATCGATTGCAGAAGCTGAACCAAGAGAGATGAGAAGCTCTTGTTTGAGGCAGTGCAGATTACGGTTTCGATCGACATTTGTGACTTCGCCCCAAATCCGGTTCGATTGCCGCCAAACGTGGCCCATTCTGAATGACCATTTTACTGCATATTCGGTCATCGGGCCCCCAACGAAAACGGGCCGCACGAAGGCGGCCCGTTCGAAGATCACATGTGGGTGTGCTCTCAGCTCATCGCCTTCTGCAGGTTCTCGTCCAGCTTGGACAGGAACTGCTGGGTGGTGAGCCAGGGCTGGTCCGGGCTGATCAGCAGCGCCAGGTCCTTCGTCATGTCGCCGGCCTCGACAGTGTCGACGCAGACCTTTTCCAGGGTCTCGGCGAACTTCAGCACTTCCGGCGTCTCGTCGAACTTGGCCCGGTAGGCGAGGCCGCGGGTCCAGGCGAAGATCGAGGCGATCGGGTTGGTCGAGGTTTCCTTGCCCTGCTGGTGCTGGCGGTAGTGACGGGTCACGGTGCCGTGGGCGGCTTCCGCTTCGACCGTCTTCCCGTCCGGCGTCATCAGCACGGAGGTCATCAGGCCGAGCGAACCGAAGCCCTGGGCCACGGTGTCGGACTGCACATCGCCGTCGTAGTTCTTGCAGGCCCAGACGAAACCGCCGGACCACTTCATCGCGGCCGCGACCATGTCGTCGATCAGGCGGTGCTCGTAGATGATGCCCTTGGCTTTGAACTTCGCCTCGAACTCTTCCTCGAAGACTTCCTGGAACAAGTCCTTGAAGCGGCCGTCATAGGCCTTGAGGATGGTGTTCTTGGTCGAGAGATAGACCGGCCAGCCGAGATCGAGGCCGTAGTTCATGCAGGCCCGGGCGAAACCGCGGATGGAATCGTCGAGGTTGTACATCGACATGGCGACGCCGCCGCCCGGGAAGTCGAACACCTCGTGGGTGATCGCCGGGCTGCCGTCGGCCGGCTGGAAGGTCATGGTCAGCTTGCCCGGACCCTTCACCACCATGTCGGTGGCGCGGTACTGGTCGCCGAAGGCGTGACGGCCGATGACGATCGGCTGGGTCCAGCCCGGCACCAGGCGCGGGACGTTGTTGCAGATGATCGGCTGACGGAACACGGTGCCGCCGAGGATGTTGCGGATCGTGCCGTTCGGCGAGCGCCACATCTTCTTAAGACCGAATTCCTCGACCCGGGCCTCGTCCGGCGTGATGGTCGCGCACTTGACGCCGACGCCGTATTTCTTGATCGCATTCGCGGAGTCGATGGTGATCTGGTCATCCGTCTCGTCGCGCTTTTCCATGCCGAGGTCGTAATACTTGAGATCGACATCGAGGTACGGGAGGATGAGCTTTTCCTTGATCATCTTCCAGATGATCCGCGTCATCTCATCGCCGTCGAGCTCGACGATAGGATTCTTGACCTTGATCTTGGCCATCTTCCTGGCTCCTTTGTGGATGGAATCTTGTGAGCAGCGGGCGGCAAAATATCAGGTGGGCGCGGCAATGCAAGATGTGCGCGCGGCACAGATCTCCTGACGCCGCGGGCAGACGGGTAAAATCAGCCCGTCAGACCCATTTGGATTCGACCTTGCCGTGGGTGACCGGCGCTGCCGTCAGGAAAGGGAACACGTCCTCGAGCGTGTTCGCGACCTGAATGATGTTGCGGTTTTCCGGCCTTGCAAAGCTGGTCGCGACGAGATGGTCGACGAGTCCGATCAGCGGGTCCCAGAAGCCGTTCACGTTGGCAAGGACCACCGGCTTCTTCGACAGGCCAAGCTGGGTCCAGGTCACGACCTCGAAGGTCTCGTCCATGGTTCCGAGCCCGCCCGGAAGGATCACGAAGGCATCGGCCTTCTCGTACATGATCCTTTTCCGGTCATGCATGTTGTCGGTGATGATCAGCTCGTTCAGCCCCTGGTGCCCGACCTCGTAATCCTCGAGGAACTTCGGGATCACACCGGTGACAGAGGCGCCGGCCGCCAGAGCGGCGTCGGCGGTCAGGCCCATGAGGCCGACGCGCCCGCCGCCATAGACGAGGTTGTAGCCGCGCTCGCCGATCAGGCTGCCGAACTTGGTCGCGGCATCCCGGTAGGCCTGGTCGACCTTGCCGGAGGAGCCGCAGAATACGCAGATGGATTTTTTCTCGCTCATGCGCTCGTCTATCCCACCACGCCGGGGTCCGGTCAAGCGGCTAAAAAGGGCGGTTCCCGCTGCATTGCGCACGGGTTTGTAAGGGTTTATTGTCGACCGAGCGCGTATTGGAGCCCCGAGAACATGCTGACTAAGCCATACCTCATTGGCGCCGCCGGAGTCCTGGTGCTGGCTATGGCTGGCGGGCTGTTCTACCTGACATCGGAAGAAGACGTCCGGCCGGTTCCGGTCGAGACCGCGGCGGCGCCGAAAGAGGCGCCCGCACCGGCAGCTCCCGCGCCGAGCGCCGAAACTCCGGCTCCCGCGCCAGCCGAACCACCGGTGGCGGCCGCCGAGAGCGGTGACGACAAGCCCGATCTCTCCCAGCCGAGCTTCGACGTCGTCCGCGTCGATCCGGAGGGCAACACGGTCATCGCCGGCAAGGCTCTGCCGAACGCGACCGTCCGGATCATGGACGGCGACAAGCAGATCGGCGAGGTCAAGGCCGACGACAAGGGCGACTGGGTCTTCCTGCCGGAAGAGAAGCTGCCGTCGGGGAGCAGCGTCCTGACGCTTGAGACGCCCGCCGAAGGCGACAAGGAAGCCAAGAAGTCCGGCAATGCGGTCGTCGTCGTGATCCCCGAGAAGGGCAAGGACATCGCCGGCCGGGACAATACAGAGACCCAGAAGCCGCTCGCGATGGTCGTGCCGCGCGAACAGGCACCGAGCAAGCCGACGAAGATCCTGCAGGCTCCGGCCCCGGCGGCCGAGGTCGCGAAGGCCGAAGCGGAACCCGCATCGAACGCGCAGTCATTTCCGGAGAAGACAGCTTCGGCGAATGCCGGCGTGTCGCTGGACGTGATCGATTACGACGAGAAGGGCGCGGTGGTCTTCAGTGGCAAGACCGAGCCTGACACCGAGGTCCAGATCTATGTCGACAACAAGCTCGCGGCACGGACCCGATCCGGCCCCGACGGTTCCTGGTCGGTAAAGCCGGAAGAGAACATCGTGGCCGGCACCCACCAGGTCCGGGTCGACAAGGTGTCCACGGACGGACAGGTCCTGGCGCGGATCGAACTGCCTTTCGTCCGGGCCGTGCCCTTCACGGGGTTGCCCGAGGATTCCGTTGTCATTATACAGCCCGGCAACAATCTCTGGCGGATCGCGAGCCGAGTCTACGGCTCCGGCTTCCGCTACACGGAGATCTATCAGGCGAACAGCGACCAGATCCGCGATCCGGACCTGATATATCCTGGCCAGGTATTCGGTCTGCCGGCCCTGAACTAAGCCGCCTTCAACTCAATCGGACGGACAAGCAATGTTGAATCAGCAGGACGACGGCGTTCTGAAAGGCGTTCTGGTCCCCGTTGCGCGCGAGGGATATCCCTTCATCGCCGCCTTCGCGGTCCTCACGCTGCTGCTTTACGCGGTCTGGGAGCCGCTCGGCTTTGTCGGCGTGGTGCTGACGCTCTGGTGCGTCTATTTCTTCCGCAATCCGGACCGGGTGACGCCGGTGCGCGAGGGGCTGGTGATCACGCCCGCCGACGGCGTGGTGCAGATGATCGTCGACGCGCCGCCGCCGAAGCAGCTTGAGATGGGCGACAAGCCGATGTGCCGGGTCTCCATCTTCATGAACGTCTTCGACTGCCACGTGAACCGGATCCCGGTCGACGGGCAGGTCGCCAAGCTGGCCTATGTCCCCGGCAAGTTCGTCAACGCCGCCTTCGACAAGGCGAGCGAGGAGAACGAGCGCCAGCTGGTCTCGGTCGAGATGAAGGACGGGCGCAAGGTCGCCTTCGTGCAGATCGCCGGTTTGGTCGCCCGCCGCATCATCTGTTACCTTCAGGAAGGCCAGCCGGTACGCGCCGGCGAATGCTTCGGCCTGATCCGCTTCGGCAGCCGGGTGGACGTCTATCTGCCGGAAGGCGTCAATCCGCTGGTGACGGTAGGTCAGCGCGCGGTGGCCGGTGAAACGGTGATCGCCGACCTCAAGGCGACGGAGGCGGCACGCAGGGGCGAGGTCCGCTAGGGGCACGCCGGACACGGCAACGGGAAACGGACAAGAGACGATGATCAGGGGCAAACGGCGCCGGCTTCCGGTGATTTCGATCAGCAAGCTGATCCCGAACATGATCACGGTCATGGCGCTCTGCGCCGGCCTCTCGGGCGTCCGCTTCGCGCTCAATGAGCAATGGTCGCTGGCGGTCGGCGCGATCGCCGTCGCCGCTATTCTGGATACGCTCGACGGCAGCATGGCGCGCCTGCTGAAAGGCCAGAGCAAGTTCGGCGCCGAGCTCGACTCGCTCGGCGACTTCATCAGCTTCGGCGTCTCGCCGGCGCTGATCCTGTTCCTCTGGTCGACCCATGACCTGAAAAGCTTCGGCTGGATGGCCGCGCTGTTTTTCTCGACCTGCATGGCGCTCAGGCTCGCCCGCTTCAACACCAAGGCGGATGATCCGACTCTGCCGCCCTTTACCTACCGCTTCTTCACCGGCGTTCCGGCGCCTGCCGCGGCCGGCCTCGGCCTGCTGCCGTTGATCCTCAGCTTCGAGGCGGATTTCGCGTTCCTGCACCAGCCGCATTTCCTTGCCGTCTGGCAGGTCGTGGTAGGTCTGCTGATGGTCTCGCAGGTCCCGACCTACAGCTTCAAGGGCGCCCGCGTGCCGCAGAAGCTGGTGCTGCCGCTGTTGATCGTCTTCGGGATCTGCGTCGCGTGGCTGGTCAGCGCGCCCTGGCAGTTCTTCGCGGCCCTGCTGTTCTCGTATCTGGTCTCGCTGCCCTTCAGCTACCGGTCCTATCTGCGGCTGCAGCGGACGGTGGAGCCCGAGAGCGAGACAGCCGATGAAACGTCGGACCCTGATGGAAAGGTCACGCCGTTCGGCAAAGCCAAGGGCGAGAACTGACTGCTTCCCTGTGTCGCGGCACACGCTATGGTGCGAATTATCCTCTCTTGGCCGTCATCCGACCTTCGTCGGGAAGACGAAGGGGGCGGAGGGGCTGGTTTAACAAGACCGTTCGCCCGACAGAGGCTTTGTCAGGAGCTTTTCCGCGCGAGATAGACCGTCTGTGTAAATGGCCGGTCCTGTAGCGGATTGTGAAAGGTCACCGGTTCCGCCCAGGCTTCCGTGAAGACGCTTTTGAGACGCTCGGTGAAGGCACCATCAGGGTCGTCGTCTGACCAGAGGCCGAATATGCCGCCGGGTTTCAGATGGGCGGAGAGAGCTTGGAGGCCTTCGGCGCGATAGAAACCGGAACTCCGTTCGTTCAGCAGCACTTCTGGCGAATGGTCGATATCCACCAGGATCGCATCGAACCGGCGCCCGGCCATATCCGGATCGAAGCCGTTTTCACTGTCCGCACCGGCGAAGAAATCTCCCTGCACCAGTCTGCAGCGCGGATCGTCCGCGAGCTTGGATCCCATGGGGACAAGGCCGGTGCGGTGCCAGTCGATCACCGGCTCCAGCATGTCCACCACGACCAGAGCGCCGACCTCGTCGTGTGCGAGAACGGCCTCGGCCGTGTAGCCGAGGCCGAGGCCGCCGACCAGGACCTCGAGCCCGTCTCCGCCGAGCGCCGCGATCCCCAGGTCGGCGAGAGCGATTTCGGACGCGGTGAACAGGCTCGACATCAGATGTTCGTCGCCGAGCATGATCTCGAAGACATCGACATCGAGCCGGAGCTCGCGCCGCCGCCGGAGGCTGACGGGACCGATCGGGGTCGGACGGTAATCGAGTTCCTCGAAGAAAGCGCTGATAGGGGTAGCTCCTCCCGTCTCTTTCGCCGTCATCCCGGCCTGCGTCGGGGTGACGGATATTGGCGTGGCTTACCCCGCGGCCTTGGCCTTGTCCCCGTCCCCGAGCTTCTGCGCCAGCGAGGCTTCGAGGAACAGGTCGATATCGCCGTCGAGCACGGCCCCCGTCGCCGAGGTTTCCACGCTGGTGCGGAGATCCTTCACCATCTGGTAGGGCTGCAGGACGTAGGAACGGATCTGGTGGCCCCAGCCGATATCGGACTTGGTGGCCTCGACCGCGTTCGCCTCTTCCTCGCGGCGCTGCAGTTCCGCTACGTAGAGACGGGCGCGAAGCATGTCCATGGCGGTCGCCCGGTTGCGGTGCTGCGAGCGGTCGTTCTGGCACTGCACGACGATCCCGGTCGGGATGTGGGTGATACGCACCGCGCTGTCCGTCCGGTTGACGTGCTGCCCGCCGGCGCCGGAGGCGCGGTAGGTATCGACGCGCAGGTCCTTTTCCTCGATCACGATGTCGATGCTGTCGTCGATCACCGGATAGACCCAGACGCTGGAGAAGCTGGTATGGCGGCGCGCGGCGCTGTCATAGGGCGAGATCCGGACCAGGCGGTGCACGCCACTCTCGGTCTTCAGCCAGCCATAGGCGTTGTGACCGTTGATCTTGATGGTGGCCGACTTGAGCCCGGCCTCTTCGCCCTCGCTCTCTTCCAGCCAGTCGACCTTGTAGCCATGCGCGTCGCACCAGCGGGTGTACATGCGCAGCAGCATCGAGGCCCAGTCCTGCGCCTCCGTACCGCCGGCGCCGGCATGGACTTCGAGATAGCAGTCGAACCCGTCGGCCTCGCCGGAGAGCAGGCTCTCGATCTGGCGCTTCTCGCAGATCTCCTTCAGCGCGAAGAGAGACTTCTCGGCCTCGTCGACGACGCCCTGGTCCTCTTCCATCTCGCCGAGCTCGATCAGTTCCAGCGCGTCGGCGAGGTCCTGTTCGAGCTGCTTGACGTCGTTCAGGCTCTTTTCGAGCTGGGTGCGCTCGCGCATCAGTTTCTGCGCGCGCTCGGCATCGTCCCAGAGGCTCTGGTCCTCGACGAGGGCGTTCAGCTCGGAAAGGCGGACTTGCGCGGCATCCCAGTCAAAGATGCCTCCTCAGCAGCTCGATCGACTGCTTGATCTCTTCGGCGGTCTGGGTGATCTCGGCACGCATTGCCGACGCACTCCCTCGATGGGTTGGAAAATCCGTGGGCGCTCTTAATAAAGCCCGGAGCCGCGTCCCGCAACCGGCGCGGTGTTGCCGGGACCCCGGGCGTCCCAGCCGGCCGCGTCGCCGCCGAACACGATCTCGCTCTCGCCGGTCGGCTCGGTGCCGGCCTTGAAGGCCTCGACCATGACGTCCCGGTCGCCCGGCTGGGCCAGCGCGCCGGTCGCCACATTGATCCGCACATTGCGGACGCCCGGCGGAATCCGGAATGGAATCGATGGTTTGTCGACCAGCGCTTCCTCCATGAACTTCTTGAAGATCGGCGCGGCGACGTTGGAGCCGGTATCGCGCGGGCCGAGGGTCTTCGGCTGGTCGAAGCCGACGAAGGCGCCGACTGCGAGATCGGGTGTGAAGCCGACGAACCAGGTGTCGATATTGTCGTTGGTGGTGCCGGTCTTGCCGGCGAGCGGCTTGCCGATTTCGGAGATCCGCCGGCCGGTGCCGCGCTGTACCACGCCTTCCAGCATGCTGACCATCTGGTAGGCCGACGCCGGATCTGCGACCTGCTCGCGGGTGTCCGGAATCGTGGGCGCGGGCTCGCCCCGCCAGCGCGCGGCGACGCAGCCGGCGCATTCGCGGGTGTCGTGGTGATAGATGGTCCGCCCGTTGCGGTCCTGCACCCGGTCGATCAGGCTCGGCACCACGCGCTTGCCGCCATTGACCAGCATGGAATAGGCGGTGGTCATCTTCAGCAGGGTGGTCTCGCCCGCGCCGAGCGCCATGGAGAGATGCTTCGGCATGTTGTCGTCGATCCCGAAACGGCGGGCATAGTCGGTCACCAGATCCATGCCGATGGTCTGGGCCAGGCGCACGGTCATCAGGTTGCGCGATTTCTCGATGCCGAGGCGCATCGGGCTCGGGCCGTAGAACTCCTTCGTATAGTTGGCCGGCTTCCACTTGCCGAGGCCGGGGCCCTGATCGATCACGAAAGGCGCGTCGAGGATGCGGGTTGCCGGGGTGAAGCCGTTCTCCAGCGCGGCCAGATATACGAAGGGCTTGAAGGATGAGCCCGGCTGCCGGTTCGCCTGGGTCGCCCGGTTGAACTGGCTCTCCTTGAAGCTCCAGCCGCCGGAGAGGGCCAGAACGCGGCCGGTATGCGGGTCCATTGCGACAATGCCGCCGTCGACATTCGGGATCTGCCGCAGCGCGAAGGTGCCGTCCGGATACGGTTTCCCCTCGTCGTCCTTTGCGACGGGTTCGACGAAGATCACGTCGCCCGGCTGCAGCACGTCGGATGCCTTCTTCACGCTCGGGCCGAGGCGCTGTTCTTCCCGCCACGGGCGTGCCCAGGTCAGCTCGGCGAGCGGGATCTCCCCGAACGAGCCGTCCGGAAAGCCGATCTGCACGCGTTTGTCCTCGACGATCAGCGCAAGGGCCTTTTGCCATTCCGTCGGCGCGGTCGGGGGAACCGCGAAGGCGTCCAGCGCATCGCCCCAGCCGGCGACGATCTCGATCCTGCCGAGCGCGCCGCGCCAGCCGTGACGCTGGTCGTAATGCATCAGACCCCATCGGAGGGCCTCGTCGGCGATGCGCTGTAGTTTCGGGTCGAGTGTCGTCCGTACCGAAAGACCGCCCTCGTAAAGCCCGTCCTCGCCGAAACGGTCGACGAGCCAACGCCGGACTTCCTCAGCGAAGTAATCCGCCTCCGCAACCTCGGTGACGGAGCGCTCATGGATCGTCAGCGGTTCGGCCTTGGCCTGTTCGGCGTCCTCGGCACTGATAAAGCCGTTCTCCTCCATCTGCCCGATGACCCAGTTGCGGCGGGCGAGGGCGGCATCGTGCTGGCGCACCGGATGATAGTTGTTCGGCGCTTTCGGCAGGGCCGCGAGATAGGCGCTCTCCGCGATCGTCAGTTCGTCCAGGCTCTTGTCGAAATAATTCAGCGCTGCCGCCGCCACGCCGTAGGAGCGCAGGCCGAGATAGATCTCGTTCAGATAGAGCTCGAGGATCCGGTCCTTGCTGATCGCGCGTTCGATGCGGAGCGCGAGGATTGCTTCCTTCGCCTTCCGCTCTATCGAGACCTCGTTGGTCAGCAGGAAGTTCTTCGCCACCTGCTGGGTGATCGTGGAGGCACCACGCGGCCGGCGGTTCTGCGCAAGGTTACGCACGTTGTCGATCATCGCCTTGGCGAGGCCGAAGAAGTCGATCCCCGGATGGCTGTAGAAATTCTTGTCCTCGGCCGAGAGGAACGCCTTGATCACGCGTCGCGGCATTGCCTCGATCGGCACAAAGACCCGGCGTTGACGGGCATATTCGCTGAGCAGGCGGCCGTCGCCGGCATGCACGCGGGTCATTACCGGAGGCTCGTAATCCGCCAGCTGCTTGTAGTCCGGAAGCCCACGCCCGAAATGGTGCAGGCCCCAGAGCACGCCGCCGACGGCGACAAGGCCGCCGAGCAGAACGGTCGAGAACAGGATCAGAAGCCAGCGCATAGGGAGGTCAGAGTCTCCGGTTGAGCCGCGATCGGGCGGCGGAACGGGCGTACAATATCACGATCAATGTGTCATGATTGTGCGCGATGTCATGCAGACGATGCCCATCATAACGTCCGAACACGCGTTATTGTTCAATTGGCGCGGGCGGCCGACTGAACAAGATCGAAATAGTCGTCGATGGCCCGCCGTAAAGCGGCAGCGACGCGTGTCAGATGCGCGTTCGAGCGCAGCAGCTTCTCGTCGTGATTGTTCGAGAGAAACCCGAGTTCGATCAGGACCGACGGGATGTCGGGGGCTTTCAGCACGGCGAATCCGGCAAACCGGTGGGCTGTCTTCAGCAATTTGACCTCGCCGCGCATCTCCCGCACCAGCATGCCGGCGAAGCGGGCCGAATGGTTCATCGTCTCGCGCTGGGCGAGATCGATCAGGATGCTGGTGACCTCCGGAGTTTCGGTGCCGAAATCCATGCCGGCGATGATGTCCGACTTGTTTTCGTTCTGCGCCAGCAGATCCGCTTCCTTGTCCGAGGCGGTTTCGGACAGGGTGTAGACGGAGGCGCCCCGCAGGTTGCGGTTCGGAATTGAATCGGCATGGAGCGAGAGGAACAGGTCGGCGCCTTCCCGGCGGGCGATGGCGATACGCTCGCGCAGTTGCAGGAAGACGTCCCGGTCGCGGGTCAGAACAACCTCGTAGCGCCCGGTCCGCTCCAGCTCGCTCTTCAGCACGCGGGCGGCATTCAGCACGATTTCCTTTTCATAGATCCCGGAAACGCCGATGGCGCCGGGGTCGACGCCGCCATGTCCGGCATCGATGGCGACGATGATCTTCTCGTTCACAAGGCGTGGCGGCCGTGTCAGCAATGGCGGTGCGGCAGACTCCGGCGCCGTGAGCCGCGGCTGTCTCTTCGCCTGGAAGGCGGCGACCGACTTCTGCGACTCCTCGAGGAAGGCGGCCCGCGTTGTCGGCTTCAGATCGATCACGATCCGCGGACCGTACCCCTCTTTGGCGGGCAGCTTGAAGGCGGAGGCAACGGAGAACGGTTTTGCGGTATCGATTACCAGACGCGACGTTCCCGGACGGAACAGGCCGAAACGAAATCCCTTTATTTCGGCCGGACGTGTCTTGTCCGGCCCGGCGCCCGGCTCGAACTTCACTTCCGGTAGATCGATCACCACGCGATAGGGGTCGGCAAGGCTGAAGACGGTAAAATCCAGATCCTGCGAGAGATCCATCACGAAGCGGATCTTGTCCGGATGCTGGCCGATTCGGATGTCCCGCACCGCGCCGTCGACGGCCATTGCATGCTGCGGCGCCGCAATGGCGCCGAGCAGGAGCGTCAGGAGGATGAACAGGCGTTGTATCACGAGCTACACCCGGTTGACGCGTCGCTGCCGCTGAGCGTCGATGCCGCAATTCCCACTATTTTTAGCGGCGGACGAACGAGATTGCAATAATATCCCGGCGAATCAGACAATTGCAGCATGGTTTTTGAGCGTCACATGAATTTGGCCGTGCCTGCAGGAAATGATTGTTCCGAAAATACAAAGTGACTATGTTACGCGAGTGCTGGACCGTTGCGGTCAGCGCGGATTTCCGCCTCAGATACTTCGGAAACGCGGATATGAGGCTCCCCATTTGGCGCGGGATTGCGCCTTATTCTACACAACGGGACCTGTTCCGACCGTGATCCACACTCGCTCAAATCTGTCCGTTCCTGCTCGGTGCCGCGCTGCGGCATTGCCGGGTGACGGCGGGCGCGAGGATGACGGACTGGGCCGGACGGTCAGGATCTCGACCACCGAACGGAAACGCGATGCCGGAGCCTCACTTGCTCCCCAGCACGTTTCGCCCTCACAGAACATGCCCGCGAACGCGGCGCCGGTATCGATCGGGAGAGTGAATCTCGCGATGCGGCGCGCGACCCGCGTGGCCCAGGAGTCACCTTTTAATGTCCAAACGCATGTTGATCGATGCCACCCAAGAGGAAGAGACCCGGGTGGTCCTTCTCAGTGGCAATCGTGTCGAAGACTTCGACTTCGAGACCGAATCACGCAAGCAGCTTAAGGGAAATATCTATCTCGCCCGGGTCACCCGGGTAGAGCCTTCGCTGCAGGCGGCCTTCGTTGAATATGGCGGAAACCGTCACGGTTTCCTGGCCTTCAGCGAAATCCATCCCGACTATTATCGGATCCCGGTCGAGGACCGCGAAGCCCTGCTCGCCGAGGAGCGGGAAGGCGGTGCGCCTGCCGAGGAGCCTTCCGACGAGTCCGTTGCCGAGGTTCCCGACGTTCCGGTCGACGCCGCCGGCGACGACGATGACGAAGACGCCCCGCCGGCACCTCCGCCGGAAAGCGTCGGCGGCGACGATACCGACGACGCCGAGGACGAACGCCCGCGGAAGAACCTTTCCCGGCGCTACAAGATCCAGGAAGTCATCACCCGGCGCCAGATCATGCTGGTGCAGGTCGTAAAGGAGGAGCGCGGCAACAAGGGCGCGGCCCTCACGACCTATCTCTCTCTCGCCGGCCGCTATTGCGTGCTGATGCCGAACACGGCGCGGGGCGGCGGGGTGTCCCGCAAGATCACCAATGTCGCCGACCGCAAGCGTCTGAAGCAGGTGGTCGAGGGGCTGGACGTGCCGGAAGGCATGGCGGTCATCGTGCGCACGGCGGGGAGCCAGCGCACCAAGACCGAGATCAAGCGCGACTACGAATATCTGCTCCGGCTCTGGAGCCAGATCCGCGAGAAGACGCTGACCTCGTCGGCCCCGTGCCTGATCCACGAGGAAGCGAACCTGATCAAGCGCTCGATCCGTGATCTCTATACGAGCGATATCGGCGAAGTGCTGGTCGAGGGCGAGGACGGCTACCGGATCGCCAAGGATTTCATGCGCACGCTGGTGCCGAGCCATGCCAAGCGGGTGCAGCCCTACAAGGAACAGACGGTTCCGCTGTTCCACCGCTACCAGATCGAGGGGCAGCTCGACGCGATTCACAATCCGGTCGTGCAGCTGAAGTCCGGCGGTTAT
Source organism: Nisaea sp. (assembly GCF_017640745.1). Classification (GTDB taxonomy): domain Bacteria; phylum Pseudomonadota; class Alphaproteobacteria; order Thalassobaculales; family Thalassobaculaceae; genus Nisaea. The sequence continues at coordinate 116,701 of NZ_JAEPQA010000007.1, forward strand.
CTGGTGATGAACCAGACCGAGGCGCTGGTCGCCATCGACGTCAACTCCGGCCGCGCGACGCGCGAGCGCAATATCGAGGAGACGGCGCTCAAGACCAATCTCGAGGCCGCCGACGAGGTCGCCCGCCAGCTCCGGCTGCGCGATATGGCCGGTCTGGTCGTCATCGACTTCATCGATATGGACGAGTCGCGCAACCAGCATGCCGTCGAACGTCGCATGAAAGAGGCGATGAAGAACGACCGGGCGCGCATCCAGCTCGGCCGGATCAGCCATTTCGGCCTGATGGAACTGTCGCGCCAGCGGCTGCGTCCGAGCGTGTTTGAGGCCTCGACCCAGGTCTGCTCGCAGTGCAGCGGCAGCGGCCGCGTCCGCTCCACCGACTCGACGGCGCTGCATGTCCTGCGCGCGATCGAGGAAGAGGGCATCAAGCAGAAATCGAACGAGATCGCTGTCTTCGTGCCGTCCGAGGTCGGTTTCTACATCCTGAACAAGAAGCGCGACGCACTGGCGGCGATCGAGCTGCGCTACGGTTTCCGGGTCTTCCTCGAGGCCGACGACACTCTGATCCCGCCGGACATGCGGATCGAGCGGATGATCCCGAAACCGGCCAGCGAAAAGCTCGACCTCGCGGCGCCGATTACGGCTGCGCCGACTTACGATGAGGACGAGGACGAGGTTTCCGAGGAGCGGGACGACGAACGCCGTTCCAAGCGTTCCCGCCGCCGCCGCCGCCGTGGCGGCGACAAGCGCGCCGCGGAGCAGCAGGATCAGGGCGACAGTGTCTCCGAGGACGCCGAGACCGGCGATGAGGCCGCGGCTGAGGCTGCGGGCGGCGAGAACGCACCCGCAGGCGGCGAGGACGAAGACGGTGCCCGGAAGCGTCGCCGGCGCGGCAAGCGCGGTGGACGGCGCCGCTCGCGGCGCGGAAATGGCGAGGAAGGTGCAGCGGCGCAGGAAAATGCGGACGACGCCGAGCAGCCGGCCGACCAGGCTGCCGCGTCGGATGAGGATGTGGGGGGTGAAAGCTCCACGCCTGCCGAGGAACCTGTGACCGCCGAAACGCCGGCGGAAGCTCAGCCCGAAGAGGCGGCTGCCGAAGAGGCCAAGCCGAAGCGCAAGCCGCGCACCCGGCGCAAGAAGGCAGCCGACGCCGAGGCGGAAGCTCCTGCCACTGAAGAGGCGGTAGCCGACAGTGCGGAAGCAAAGGAAGAGGCGCCTGCGCCGAAGCCGCGCCGCCGCAGCCGTGCGAAGAAAGCCGAACCCAAGGCCGAACCGGAAACCGCCACGACCGAGCCCGCGGCTCCGGCCGAGGAGGCTGCACCGGAAGCCGCAGCGGCGGCCGAAAGCGCGCCGCAGCCGGTATCGTCCGGCAGTGCTGCGGACAAGGTCGAGGAACCGGCTCCGGTCAGCCCCGCCGAAAGTGCTGGCGAGACAGTGGTCAATGTCGACGACAAGCCGACGGGGGACAAACCGCGCCGCGGCGGCTGGTGGAACCGGCTGATCCCGTCCTGATGGTCCAGGGCTTATTTTGAGAGAGCGGGGTGGCGTCAGCCGCCCCGTTTCGTTTGAGGCGCTACTTACGGGCCACGGCCCGGGCGAGGGCGCAGAACTGCTCGACGCTCAGGGTTTCCGGCCGCGCCGTCGGATCGATCCCTGCGGCTTCGAGGAACTCGACCCCGCCGAAGCTCTTCAGCGAGGCGCGCAGCATCTTGCGGCGCTGGGAGAAGGCGGCCGCGGTGATTTTTTCCAGCACGTCCGGATCGGCTTCGGCAAGCGGCTCTGACCGCGGACGGAGCTGGATCACCTGAGACGTGACCTTCGGCGGCGGCGTAAAGGCGCGCGGAGGGATGTCGAAAAGCGGGAAGATTTCCACCCGCCAGCGGGCCGCAATACTGAGCCGGCCGTAATGCTCCGTTCCGGGTGAGGCGGCGATCCGCTCGGCCACTTCCTTCTGGAACATCAGCGTGAAGCTCTCGAACGCCTCGGCTTGCTTCAACCAGGAAAGCAGCATCGGTGTGCCGACATTGTAAGGCAGGTTCGCGACCACCCGCCGGGGAGCATCCCCGAGACTGGCGAGATCGATGTCGAGGGCGTCCGCCTCGATGATCTCCAGCCGGCCATCGGCGGCATCAACGAGGTCCTGAATGGCTTCGATCGCCCGGCGGTCGCGTTCGATGGCGATCACCTTTCGGGCGCCTTCCAGCAGCAGCGCGCGGGTCAGGCCGCCGGGACCCGGTCCGACCTCGATGCAGGTTCCGTTGGCGAGGTTGCCTGCCGACCGGGCGATGCGCCGGGTCAGGTTCAGATCGAACAGGAAGTTCTGGCCGAGGGATTTCTTGGCCGAGAGCTGGTAGCGGCCGATCACATCGCGCAGCGGCGGCAGAGCCTCGATCGCCTGGATCACCGGATCGGTCATGCGCGGGCCCGCGCCTTCGCCATCTCGCCGGCCATGACGAGGGCGGCAATCAGGCTGTCCGCATGGGCCCTGCCGGTTCCGGCGAGCTCGAGCGCGGTTCCGTGATCCGGCGAAGTCCGAATGAAAGGCAGGCCGAGGGTCACGTTCACACCGCCCCAGAAATTGACCGTCTTGATCGGGATCAGCGCCTGGTCGTGATACATGCAGATCGCCGCGTCGTAGCTCTTGCGCGCTTCCGCGTGGAACATGGTGTCGGCGGAAAGCGGTCCGACCGCATCGACCCCCTCGGCGCGGAGCGCGGCAACGGCAGGGGCGACGATATCCCGGTCTTCGGTCCCGATTGTGCCGTCCTCTCCTGCATGCGGGTTGAGGCCGGCGAGGGCGAGCCGCGGCCGCGCGCAGCCGAAGTCCCGCTTCAGCGCCTCCGCCGTGATCCGCGCCTTTGCGACGATCATCTCCGTCGTCAGCACGTCCGGCACCCGCTTCAGCGGAATGTGAATGGTGACGGGCACGACCCGAAGCTCCGGGGCGGCCAGCATCATCACGGGCGTGACGTCAGGGCCCGCGAGGGCGGCGAGGAACTCGGTGTGTCCCGGATAACGGAACCCTGCTTCGTAGAGCACGCTTTTCTGGATCGGCAGAGTGACGACCGCAGAGGCGCTCCCTTCTGCCGTCATTCGGACCGCGCGTTCGATCGCGTCGATTACCGCAGGGCTGTTTGCCGGATCCAGCCGGCCGGCTTCGGGCGGGACGGCATAGGAAATCGGCAGGACCGGGAGGCCGTTTTCGAACGCATCGCGGGCCGCTTCGGGGGCGCTGATCTCGATGATCGGGGTATCGATGCCGAGCCGGCTGGCGAGGCCGGTCAGACGGTCAGGTTCTTCCAACAGGAAGAACGGCGGTAGCCGGTTATGCGCGGTGGCCCAGGCCTTGAGAGCGATCTCGGCTCCCGCTCCGGCTGGTTCTCCCGGCGTCAGGACAAGGGGCGCGGCGGCGCTGTCGGACATCTCTCCAATGCCTCAGATGCGCGTGTCTATGAAGGCATCCCGGCGGATATCCCGCAGATAGCGCTGAGCGAAGGTCTCGAACTTGATCGCGCGCAGCCGCTCGGCAATCTCCTCGCGTCCCGGAAGGTCGCTCTCGGGTTCGACCTTCTTGCAGACCATGATGGTGCTGAACCCGGAGGGCAGGCGGATGGGTTTTGTCAGTTCGCCCTCGTTCAGGCCGGCCACAGCTTCTTGCAGCTGCTGCGATAGCTCGCCGATCTTGAGGGTGCCCAGGTCGGTTCCTGCCGGCGAGTTCAGCTCTGATGCGAGAACGTCCATGTCATCGCAGCTCTGCGCCGTTTCCGATACCGCCGTGGCGATGCTTTTCTGGCTGCTTTCGGCATCCGCTCCGGCATCGGGCGGCACCGGGAGAAAGACCTGCTTCAGGGTGACTTCGGATTTCAGCGGGTCGGGACCGCTGAGGATCTGCCGATCGCTCAACTGGATGATCTGGTAGCCGAAGATTGTCTTGATCGGATCGCTGATGTCGCCCGGCTGCATCCGGTCGACCAGTTCGGCGACTTCCGGGGTGAGCTGTTCCTTCGTGGTCCAGCCGATATCTCCGCCGGTCGCCGCCGTCGCTCCCTGGGAAAATTCGCGGGCGATAGCATCGAACTGGGCGCCGGAACGCAATTGCTGCACCAGCCGCTTCGCGATTTCCTCCTCATCCGCAGCCGGATCGTCCGAGTCGATGACGATTTCCCTCAGACGGTACTGCGGCGCGCCCTTGTTCCGCTCCAGCCGGTCCAGCGCATCGTCGATCTCGTCGATCGTCACCTCGACCGTGCTCTGGAAGCGGCGGCGGACGAGTTTCGCCCAGGCGATATCGGCGCGGATCTGACGGATCACGGTTTCCAGCGGGATGCCTTCCTTTTCAAGCTGGCGGTCGAAGCTTCCCGGCTGCATCTTGTTGCGCTGCTCCATGCTCCGCTTCGCCCGATTGAGGTCGTCATCGGTAACCTCTATCGAGAGCCGTTCGGCTTCCTGGAGTTTCAACTGCTCGTCGATGAGCCCCCTTAGGACCTGCGGCCAGACGCGCTGATAGGTCTGCTGATTGCGCGGCAGATTCGAGGACAGGACCACCATGCGCACGCGGGCATCCAGATCGCGCACCGTGATGACGTCGTCATTCACGATGGCCGCGATGCGAAGAGCGTTCTGAGCATCCGCGCGGTGGGGCGTTCCGGCTGTCCAGATCGTCAGGATGCACAGCGCCAAGCCCACCCGCAGCAGGACCGGGAAGTGCAATTTGATGGAACTCAATCGAGATCTCGCCATAAGCCTACATATATGCCTTGAAAGCGTAGCCCGCTAGTTGCTCGCAAATCCGCCGAGATGCTTGAAGGCGATCTGCAGCATGACGCGTTGCTCCGGTTCAATGTCGTCATCTTCGAGCTCGCTTCTTTCATAGACGAGACCGAAAGTGAAGCATTCATCGGAATAGACCAGCCCGGTCGACGCGATCAGCGTGCGGTTCGCATCGTCGGAGAAATCCTGAACGACCCGCCCGTTGACGCTCCAGAACTCGCTCAGATTGACGCTTCCCGAGAGATCGAGCTGCTCCCGTTCGAGGAATGATGCTGCACCGGCGATGTTATCCGAATTCGTCTGATCGTCGAGCAGTACATAATCGGCGATAAGCGAAAAGCGCGGGTGGAAATAGCGCATCCCGATTTCGCTCCGCCGGGGGGTGAAATCGTCCTTGTCGAGCCGGAAGCGGAAGAGGAAATCGAGGTTGTCGTTCGGGCTGACGCTCACACGTCCGACATAATCCGATAGATCGTCCTCCAGACCGGATCCTTTCTCGAAGGGACCGTCCCCGTAGAACCGGAAACTCTGTCCGAACAGCAGGCTGGAGGACCCGCCGCCGTTCCCGTAAACCCCGGTCTTGAAACCGTAGTCGACACGGCTGCCGCTGGTCACCCGGTCACTGCCGGTGAAGCGGTTCATCCGGAAAAGGTTGGTATCGTCGAACAGGAAGGACTGGCTGTCCTCGTTGGAAATCTCGTCCGGGTTGCCCCAGTCCGGGGCGAGTACCACGTTCACGATCGGCTCGACCATCTGGTGGTAGTTCTCACCCGCGCGCGCGAACGGATAGCGCCAGTTCAGACCTAGCTGGGGAAAGACCCGGCCGGTGTCTCCGTTGTTGCCGCTCTCCAGGCCATCGCTGTGGAAGTAGTCGGTATCGAGCGTTGCGTTGAGTGTATAAATGTCGCCGGCGGGAGCGGTGTAAGGTAGAGACCAACCGCTTCGGACCGCGATTTTCTTGCTGTCGGCCCCCGTCTGGCGGGTCAGCGACATGACCGACGAGTCGATCTGGAAGCGGCCCCCGGCGCGGTCCGGCTCTCCGACGAAACTGTACTCCATCAACGGCGCGACCGTCGGGGACTTGTCCCGGGAGTCACCGGGGTTCAGGCCTTGGAACTTCAGGGCTTCGACCGAAGCGTAGTTGCGGCTGCGGAAGCCTTCTGTGAAGGCCCGGGTCGTCAGGACTTCCCGGCTGTCGAGACGGTACCGGCGCAAATAGGTCCGTGCGCTTGCCTGCTCGAAATCCAATCCGCCGCGCCAGGTGCGGTCGAAATCGAACCGGGCTTCGAGGTCGACACTGCCTTCGAAATCCTTGTCGCCGGTTTCGCGGTCGTTCTCGCGCTGGTCGAGCACGCCGGCGGTTCCCTGAAAGTCTATTTTGCCCTGCGTGAAGTGCTGCCGGTAGCGACCCTTGAGGATACCGCCGTCGGAGGAATAAACGATCGGCATGACCTCGAGATCGCGGGACTCGTCGATGACCTGGTAATAAGGCTGGCCGTAAATGGCGCCGAGTTCGTCGGAGTATCCGATCGTCGGCGCGAGGAAACCGCTGCGCCGGTCGACGGTCGGATCCGGATGGGAAAGGTACGGCGTATAGAGAACCGGAACCCCGAACATCTCCAGCGTCGCATCGTTGTAGATGATGTCCCTGGCCTTCTCGTCATGGACGATCTTGCGGGCCTTCAGCTGCCAGAGCGGCGGGCGGTTCGGATCTTCCTTGCAGCTGTCGCAAGGTGTAAAGACGGCGCGGGACAGGATCTTCCGGTTGTCCTCGGTCCGCAGGCCGCGATTTGCCGCGAGGCGGGAGCCGTCGGTCATGCGCAGGCGGAGATTGTCGATGAAACCGGTCTTCAACTCGTTATGGAGCTCGACATAGTCACTGAAGATCACTTCGCCGGTGGGCTCCAGCAGGGAAATGTTTCCGGCGGCGATCACGGTATCTTCGCGCTGGTTGTATGTCACGCTGTCGGCAAGCAGCGTGCGTTCGCCCTGGGAGAGTTCGACGGAGCCGCGTGCGGTGATCGTGCCCAGGGTCTCGTCATGCACCAGTTGGTCCGCGACCATCAGGACCGGCTCGTCGCTGATCCCGCGTTCCTGGGCGTCGGAAGGCTCGGCGGAGGTCAGCAGGCAGGCAATTCCCGCGGCCAGGGCTATCAGGACTTTCCAGGCGGTCCCCGCTTGCCGGCCTTCTGCCCGCCTCCATGAATTGCGACCTGATTTCATCTGTTAGCCATCCTCAAGATGCAGCAGGCTGGCACATCCGAGCAGTGCCGTGACGGTCGCCGGTGTCCAGGCGGCGAGTACCTCGGGAATACGGGCCGAAAGGCCAAGCGCGAAGACGAGGTCGGACGCGAAATAGAGGAAGAAGCCAGAGAACAGTCCGGCGCTGACCCAGACCAGGGTTCCACCGCGCCGTGTGAGCCGGAGGGAGAAGGTGGCGGCTATCAGAACCATCGCACAGAGCAGCAGCGGCGAGGCCAGCAGAGCGTGCCAGTAAAGCCGGTGCCGAACCGCGGAGAAACCCGCGCTCTCGAGGATCGCGATGAATTTCGGCAGCTCCCAGAACGACATGGTCTCGGGCGGCGAGAAGCTGTCCTGAATGTTGTCGAGGGTAAGGGCGGTCGGCAAACGATAGATCTCGCGGACTTCGGGAATTGCGTTCTTTGTCGTGAGTACGGCGTTCTGCATTTCCCAGAAGCCTGACCGCAACATGGCTTCCTCGGCGTCGACGCGGGCTTCGAAGCGGTCCTCGCCGAGGAAGAAGAGGATGGTGAGACCGGAGAGGCTCGCGCCGTCGGCTGCTACACCGGTGGCATGCAGCACGAAGTGACCGGTGCTCGTCTGCTCCCGGAGCCAGAGACCGCCGTCGGTCAGGGCGAGGAAATTGCCCTTGTCGCGCAATACGCGGTTTTCCAGCGCCTCGTACTTTGCCGTCATCACCGAGGCCACCGGATTGAAGACCGCGATCTTGAAGATGCCGATGAGGAAGGCGATGGTGATGGCCGGCAGCAGGAACTGCCAGACAGAGACCCCGGCGGCGCGGGCCACCACGAGTTCGTTCGTCCGGGTCATGCGGGTGAAAGCGAGCATGGCGCCGAAGAGGGTCGCGAAAGGCAGGATGGTCTGGCCCATCTGTGGTGCCTTCAATGCCGCCATCTGCAGCATCAGGCTGAGCGTCGCGTCTTCCCTGTCGGCACCCCGGCGCAGCAGTTCGATGGAATCGAGCAGGAACACGATGGCCATGATCGCGAGGAAAGTGCCGAGCACCCAGAGCAGGAACTGCTTTCCGAAATAGAGCGAGAGGGTTCCGGAAAGCTTCATGCCGGGGTCCCCTCGGCCGGAAGAGTTCCGGGTTTCGGACGCCGCATCTTCTGCCGTGCGAGCAGGAGGAGGCAAAGCAGGATCGGGCCAATGGCCGAGGCATACATTATCGGCATCAGACCGAGCTCTTTCGCCGCAAGGTACTTCGAACCGAGGACCGCGGCCTGGACGAGACCGACCAGAAGCACGGCGGCCACCAGCCGGCTGCTCCGTCCACGGCGGCTGAATTCTCCGCGCAGCACCACGACGAGGCCGATCAGCGGGAGGGCGAGGCCAAGCAGCGGGGTTACCAGCCGGCTATGGCCCTCGGCCATGTACTTGCCGAAATTCCTCGGTTGCGTGATCTGTTCGGTCGGATTCAGGAGTTCGTCGATAAAAAGTTCGTTCTGGTCGCGCGTGGTCCGCTGCACGGCTTCCTGCAAGCCTCCGAGATCGACTGTGTAGCGATCGAAATAGAGGATGCTGATGCGGCCGGTTTCGGTGTTTCGAGCCTGCCGGTTGCCGTTGACCATGAGGACCTTCGGGCTGGTGTCGTCGAGGATCAGGGCGCCGCTCTCCGCCAGCAGAGTGACCGACTCGTCATTCTCCCGGTCGTCCTGGACGATGATCCCCGACAGCTCTCCGCTCGGCTGCCGTGCCCGGACGAAGACGGTCACGTCGTCCCCCATCGAATTGAACACGCCCTCGCGCAACAGCACGTTGGTGTAATTGTGCCGGATCTGGAACTGCAGCTCCTTGAAGCCGCGGTAGGAGACGGGGACGAGATAGAGACTGAGCAGGTAGCCGAGCAGGGTCACGCCGAGCGCCACGATCAGGGCCGGGCGGGCGAGCCCCATAGGTCCGAGGCCGGATGCGGTCAGGACCACGAGTTCGCGGTCGCTCGACATCCGGCTGTAGACGAACATGGTCGCCGCGAAACATGCGATCGGCAGCACGAGCGACAGCCAGGTCGGCATCAGCAGAACGGTGAAATAGATGAAGGTCGCGAGCGGCAGTCCGCGGTTCACGATCATGTCGATGAAGCGCAGGGATTGGCTCAGCCAGATGACGCAGGTCAGCGACACCACCACGATGATCATCGCGGCCAAAATCTGGCGAATGACGTAGCGGTCGATCCTCATGGTCCCGTTCGACTGGATTGTTCCGTTTGGCCGGAGCCGCTCCGGCGGGTCCTTGCGCAACCCGCGTTTAAAGGCGCATGATAGCGATGTTTCAAGTGTTTCCAATCACCAACTTATTCAGGATGTGAAGCAGCACAGGCTTGTTCCCGAGCATGCAGGGTTTCGCGGCGACATTGTGATTGCGGCGGCCTTCTGCCCCGGTCGGAGACCGGAGGGCACTGTTCGGGAGGCTGACCTGGCCGGGAGAGAATCGGAATGAAGATCGGGTTTCAGAAACTGGCACTGCCGAAAAAGGGCGCTGTCGTCGCCGGAGTCATGGAAGGCGGCAAGCTCCTGCCGCTCGGCGCGGAGCTCGATGAGCAGCTTGGCGGGCTTCTGTCCCGCGCGATGAAGGCCAACAAATTCACCGGCAAGGCGAAGCAGACGCTCTCGGTTTTCGGGGAGAACGGCACCGTCCTGCTCTACGGTCTCGGCGACGGCAGCGGCATCGACGAGCTCTGGTGCGAGAATGCGGGCGGCGCCATCGTCGCGGCGATCCTCGCCGCCGGAGACAAGGAAGTCTCGGTGCTGTTCGAACCGCACACCGCGGACGGCAAGGCGGATGAGAAGGCCGCGGACCGTGCCGCCCGTCTCGCCTTCGGCGGCCTGCTGCGGACCTACCGGTTCGACAAGTACAAGACCAAGCTGAAGAAGGAAGACAAGCCGGTCCTGCAGAAGCTGACGGTGCTGACCAATCAGGCCGCTGAGGCGAAAAAAGCCGCCGAAGCTCTGGAAGCGATCGCCGAGGGTGTGTTCCTCGCCCGCGATCTCGTCAGCGAGCCGCCGAACGTCCTCTATCCGGTTTCCTATGCCAAGCGCTGCGAGGAACTGAAAGAGCTCGGCGTGAAGGTCGAGGTGCTGGACGAGAAGCAGATGGCCAAGCTCGGCATGGGCGCGCTGCTCGGCGTCGGTCAGGGCTCCGAGCGCGAGAGCCGTCTCGTTGTCATGCGCTGGGAAGGCGGGCCGAAGAAGCAGCAGCCGATCGCGTTCGTCGGCAAGGGTGTCTGCTTCGATACCGGCGGTATCTCGCTGAAGCCGGCCGGCGGCATGGAAGACATGAAGTGGGACATGGGCGGCTCGGCCACCGTCGTAGGCCTGATGAAGGCGCTCGCCGGCCGCAAGGCGAAAGCGAACGTCATCGGCGTCGTCGGACTGGTCGAGAACATGCCGGACGGCAACGCGCAGCGTCCGGGTGACGTGGTGACCTCCATGTCCGGCCAGACCATCGAGATCATCAACACCGACGCGGAAGGCCGCCTCGTGCTGGCCGACGCGCTCTGGTACACGCAGGATCGCTTCAAGCCGCAGTTCATGCTCGATCTCGCCACCCTGACCGGCGCCATGATGGTTGCGCTCGGGCAGGTCAATTGCGGCTATTTCTCGAACAATGACGAACTGGTCGCGAAGCTCGAGGCCGCGTCGAAAGCCTCTGGCGAGAAGATCTGGCGGATGCCGCTCGGCGAGGAATACAACAAGATGATGGACAGCGACATCGCCGACGTGAAGAACGCCGGCGCGCGCTGGGGCGGCAGCATCACCGCCGCCTGTTTCCTCGAGCGCTTCGTCAACGATCTGCCTTGGGTCCATATGGATATCGCGGGCATGGCCTGGTCCCAGAAGGATTCCCCGACCGTCCCGAAAGGCGGCACCGGCTGGGGCGTCCGTCTGCTGGACGAAATGGTCCGGGCGAATTACGAGGCCTGACGGCTTCGATCCTTGCTCCGATGACGGACATCAATTTCTACCATCTGACCGCGCGTCCCCTTGAATGGGCTCTGCCGAAGCTGCTCGAAAAGTCGCTTCAGGCAGAGGCGCGCGTCGTCGTGATGGCCTCGAGCGAGGAACGGGTCGCCGATCTGAATGCCCATCTCTGGTCCTACGATCCGGACAGCTGGCTGCCGCATGGCAGCGAGAAGGACGGCCATGCCGCGGACCAGCCGGTCTGGCTGACCGTCGAGGACGAAAATCCGAACGGCGCCCGGTTCCTCTTCCTGACCGATGGGGCAACGTCGGGCCATGTCGGGAATTTCGAGCGCGTGTTCGAACTTTTCGACGGCCGCAACGACGAGGCGGTCGCGGCGGCGCGCACGCGCTGGAAGAGTTACAAGGATTCCGGTCACACGCTTGCCTACTGGCGGCAGACGGATGCCGGCGGATGGGAAAAGGCCGGCTGACCGCCGGCAGAAACGACAACCAGAAACCCTGGAGCAACAGGTGAAATACGATTTCGATCAGGAAATCCGGCGGACCGGTACTCATTCGGTCAAATGGCAGATCTACTGGCGCGGCGACAAGCGCGAGCTCTGGGAGGGCACCGACCCGTCCCTCGGCGACGACCGCACCCTGCCGATGTGGGTTGCCGACATGGACTTCCCGGTCGCCCAGCCGATCCTCGACGCCATGCGCAAGCGCATCGACCATCCGATCTTCGGCTATGTCGTCCGCACCCCGGACTACAACGAGGCGGTGACCGGCTGGATGGAACGCCGGCACGGCTGGAAGGTCGATCCTGACTGGATCGTCAACACGCCGGGCGTGGTGCCGGCACTGAACCTGCTTGTTCGCGCGCTCAGCGCGCCCGGCGAAAAGGTGCTGATCCAGCGTCCGGTCTATTATCCCTTCACCTATGCGATCGAGAACAACGGCCGCGAGGTCGTCTCCAACTCGCTGGTGATGGAGAACGGCGTCTACCGCATGGATTTCGCCGATCTGGAGGCGAAGGCGGCAGATCCGAAGACCAAACTCCTCATCCTCTGCAGCCCGCATAACCCGGTCGGGCGGGTCTGGACCGAAGAGGAGCTGCGGCGCCTCGGCGAGATCTGCAACAGGCACGGCGTGGTGGTCATCGCCGACGAGATCCACGGCGACCTGATGCTCAACGGCTCGACTTTCGTGCCTTACGGCAAGCTCGGCCGCGCGTTCATGGACAATTCGGTGATCTGCACCGCGCCGTCCAAGACCTTCAACCTCGCCGGCCTGCACACTTCCAACATGATCGTCTCCAACGAGGCGCACCGCAAAGCGCTGGTAAAGGAGATCGGGGCGTCGGGTATCGGCGGCATGAACACCTTCGGCCTGGAGGCGACCAAGGCCGCCTACAACGAGGGCGAGGAATGGCTTTCCCAGGTGCTCGACTATCTGAGCGGGAACGCGAACTTCCTTGAGAGCTTCGTCGCCGAGCGCATCCCCGAGATCAAGGTGATCCATCCGGAAGGGACCTATCTTGTCTGGCTCGACTGCCGTGGCCTCGGGCTCGACAAGCTCGAGCTGGAAGCAATGATGCACGAGGAAGTGAAAGTCCTCTTCGACGAGGGTTATGTCTTCGGTTCCGAAGGCGACGGCTTCGAGCGCATCAACATCGCCTGCCCGCGGTCCATCCTCACCGAAGCGCTGGAACGTATCGAGCGCGCGGTCGCGAAACGCCGCAAATAATCGGCATTTCCGGGGGGAGGCGGGCCATCGCCCGGCTTGCCCCGTTTCGCCGGGCCCGCTATAAGGCGCGCGCCGGGCGCCTTTGCGCCCGTTTAGCTTATTCAATCGCATCTCGCGGGCGGCTCCGGCCTCCCGGCGGAACCAGAAGAGAGACACGATGGCCATTCAGCGCACTTTCTCCATCATCAAGCCGGACGCCACCGAGCGGAACCTGACCGGCGGCGTGAACAAAATGATCGAAGAAGCCGGCCTGCGCATCGTCGCGCAGAAGCGAATCCGGATGACCCAGGATCAGGCCGAGACCTTCTATGCGGTGCACAAGGAGCGTCCGTTCTTCGGCGAGCTCGTCGAGTTCATGACCTCCGGTCCGGTCGTCGTGCAGGTGCTCGAAGGCGAGAATGCGATCGCCAAGTACCGTGAAGTGATGGGCGCGACCAACCCGGCGGAAGCCGCCGAAGGCACCATCCGTAAGGCCTATGCGAAGTCCATCGGCGAGAACAGCGTGCACGGCTCCGACGCCGCGGAAACCGCCGCGATCGAGATCGCCCAGTTCTTCAGCGGCAACGAAATCGTCGGCTGATCCTGGTATCAGGCAAACGAAAAGGGCCGGTCAGTTCGACCGGCCCTTTTTGATTCGGCAGGAAGTTTCCTCAGACGAGGAAGATCGCCATCAGGATCAGCAGAATGACGACGCTGACGGTCGACCATTTCAGCAGGGTGATGAAACCTTCGTAATTCTGCTTGTGTTCGATGTAGTCGCCATCGGACTGCGCGTTGCTTCCAGCCATGTTACCTCCGTTGGGATACCCGGCCGGGCACGTGGCCCGGTTCGCTTGTTCAGAAATTTGTATAAATCACCGCGCCGTGAGCGCCAAGGCCCTATCTTGCAGTCTCCGGCGCCGGGTTGAGCATCGATGAGGCCGGATGCGCGGCGCCGTCGAGCAGCACCCGCTCGCCCTCGATCCGGATCCGGCCTTCCGCGATCCAGCGCAGACTGGCCGGATAGATCCGGTGTTCCTGTTCCAGAATGCGCGCCGAAAGGCTCTCTGCGCTGTCGTCCTGATGGATCGGCACGACCGCCTGCTGGATGATTGGGCCGACATCCATTTCCGGGGTCACGAAATGCACGGTGCAGCCGGAAAAGCGCGCGCCCGCATCGATCGCCCGCTGCTGTACGTTCAGTCCCTTGAAGGACGGCAGCAGGGAGGGATGGATGTTGATCATCCGGCCGGCCCAGTGCTCGACGAAGCCGGTCGTCAGCAGCCGCATGAATCCGGCGAGGCAGACGAACTCGACTCCGGCGGCATCCAGCGCGCGCTGCATTTCGGCATCGAAGCTCTCGCGGTCCGGATAGGCCTTGTGATCGACGGTCACCGCTTCGATGCCGGCCGCTTCGGCCCGGTCGATTGCCTTCACGCCCGGCCGGTTCGAGATCACCGTGACGATCTCCGCCGGATGGTCCGGGGCGGCGCAGGAATCGATCAGCGCCTGCAGGTTGCTGCCGCTGCCCGATACGAGAACGCCGACCCTGAGCCGCGCCTTGCTCACGCGGGCCAGGTTCCGAGACCGGCGATGGCGACGGGCGGCGTGCCTTCCGCCCGCTCGACCAGGCGGCCGATCCGGTAGACGGTCTCGCCATTTGAGGTCAGGGCCTCGGTCACGGCGTCCACCTTGTCCGGCGAGACGGTGATAGTCATGCCGATCCCGCAATTGAAGGTCCGGGCGAGTTCCGCGGCGGGGACGCCGCCGGTTTTGGCCAGCCAGCGGAAGACCGGGGGCAGGTCCCAGGCCGTCACGTCGATCTCGGCGGCGATGGCCTCGGAATAGGAGCGCGGCGGGTTTTCCAGCAGGCCGCCGCCGGTGATATGGGCGAAACCCGTGACGCCGCCGGCCTTCAGGGCCGCGAGGCAGGATTTCACATAGATCCGGGTCGGCTCGAGCAGCGCTTCGCCGAGCGAGCGTGCTTTATCGAACGGCGCCGGGTCGGACCATACAAGGCCGGAGCGCTCGACGATGCGGCGTACAAGAGAGAAGCCGTTCGAATGCACGCCGGAGGAGGCGAGTCCGAGCATGATGTCGCCGGCTTCCGCACGCGGCTCCAGGATCAGGTTTTCGCGTTCGGCGGCGCCGACGGCGAATCCGGCGAGATCGAAATCGCCGTCCTCGTACATGCCGGGCATCTCGGCGGTCTCGCCGCCGATCAGCGCGCACCCTGACTCGCGGCAGCCCTCGGCGATGCCGGCGACCACGGCGCGCGCCGCCTCGACGTCCAGCTTGCCGGTGGCGTAATAGTCGAGGAAGAACAGCGGTTCAGCGCCCTGCACGACGAGATCGTTCACGCACATGGCGACGAGGTCGATGCCGACGCCGGAATGGATTCCGGTGTCGATCGCGAGACGAAGCTTCGTTCCGACGCCGTCGGTGGCGGCGACGAAGACCGGATCCTTGAAGCCGGCGGCCTTCGGATCGAACACACCGCCGAATCCGCCGATCGATCCGTCCGCGCCGGGCCGTCGCGTGGATTTCGTCAGCGGCTTGATGAAGTCGATGAGCCGGTCCGCCGCATCGATGTCGACGCCCGCATCCTTGTAGGTCAGGGGGCGGTTGGATCTGTCGAGGCCTGTTATGGTCTCCTCCTCAGCCATCCGGTATAAGACTCGGGCAGTGCCGGGTGCCATTTTTCTGCCCGGGTGAGGGTTTATGACGGGGGCGCTTGGACCGCAAGCGGATTTGGCTGCAGGCCAGAGAGTTCAGGGATGTTTGAGCTGATCACGAATATGCACTGGCGCCGGCTTCCGGCGGGAGCGGGCGAGGCCACGCGGCGATGTATCGGGATGCTGGCGTTGGCAGCGCTCCTGGTGAGTGGAGCAGTGGCCGGGGCGCGGGCGCAGTCGGATGACGACAGGGTCTTCGAAGTGCGCGGTGTCGCCGTCGATGTCCAGGCCGCGACGGCTGCCGATGCCCAGGCACAGGCGATCATCCAGGGCCGCCGGGATGCCTGGCGGCGGCTGGTGGACCGCCTCGTTCCGAAGAGCAATGCCGCTCAGCTTCCGGTCCTGTCGGACGAGGAGCTTCTCGGGCTTACGGTGGGCTATGAGGTCGCGCGGGAACGCACGTCAGACGTGCGCTATCTCGGATCGCTCAATTTCCGCTTCAACCCGGTCGCCGTGCGGCAGTTTTTCGCGGCGCGGGGCATCGCCTATGCGGAGGTTGCCTCACGTCCGGTACTGATCCTTCCGGTCTATAACGACGGCCGCAAGCCGCTGCTTTGGGAAGAGGAAAGCCCCTGGCTTGCCGCCTGGCTCGACCGGGGAAGCGGGGACGGCCTGGTTCCGATCACCGTCCCCTACGGCGATCTCGCCGACATCAGGGACATTTCGGCGGTGCAGGCCGTGCTTGTCGACCGGGAAGCAATCCAGACCATTGGGGCTCGCTATGGTGCGGCGCAGGCGGTTATCGCCAATGCGAGGACCGTGACCACGGATGCAGGCGCCCAGGCGGTTGAGCTGAACCTGATCTATGTCGGCGGAGTTGCGGACGGTCAGTCGCTGATCCGCACCGTTGCGCCGGATGCGGGTGCTGCCGGGTCGGATCTTCTGTCGGCTGCCGCGAAGGCTGCCGCGTCGGAAATTCAGGAAGCCTGGAAAACCGAGAACCTCATTAGTCCGGGTCTGGAGACACGGGTGACGGTGCTGGTTCCGGTGTCGTCTTTCGACTACTGGCTGGAGGTCCGCAAGGGGCTGGACGGTGTCTCCTCGATCTCGCGCCGCGAAATGCTCCGGATATCCCGCACGGAAGCCCTGATCGACGTCTGGATCAATGGCGACGCGGACCAGCTGGCACTGGCCCTCAAGCAGAGAGGCTTTGCACTCGAGGAAATAAGCGACAACTGGATCCTCTATAAGGAAGGAACGGAGTTGCCGGAGAAATACCGCCCGGCGCAACAGCTGCAGCCGGTTCTGCCGCCGTCCCCCGAGCCGGCGCCCGCTCCGGCGCAACCGCTCATTCTCCCGCCTCTGGTGCAGTGATGCCCTGTCTCTCGCCCGGTATTCCTTCCTGCCGCATCGGAACGCGCCATGACCCAGCGTGAACGGCTCACCTTCTGGGCAGGCCTGCTCGCCGCCTTTCTGCTGGCGATCTACTTTCTGAAGAGTGTGCTGGTGCCGTTCGCGGCGGGCATGGCGATCGCCTATTTTCTGGATCCTCTGGTGGACCGGTGCGAACGGCTGAAGATGTCGCGGACAGTCGGCACCGCCGTCGTCCTGCTCGGCTTCTTTTTCGCCGGTACAGGGCTTCTGCTTCTGTTGATCCCGCTGATCCAGGCCCAGGCGGTGCAACTCGCGAAGACCCTTCCGAACTATCTCGAACGGCTCTCCGTTACCGCGGAACCTCTGCTCAACATGGCGCGGGCCTGGCTCGGCAATGGCGGGGCGGACAGCCTCGATCTGCCGGCGATCGCGGCTCAGGCGGGGAAATGGATGCTGAGTTTCGCGGGGCAGTTGCTCAGCGGCGGCGCAGCTGTCGCCAACCTGCTGTCGCTTCTGGTCATCACCCCGATCGTCGCCTTCTATCTGCTCCGGGACTGGGATCACATCGTGGCGGCGGTCGACGGCTGGCTTCCGCGGGCGCAGGCGCAAACGATCCGGGAGCAGGCAAGCATCATCGACCGGACGCTGGCCTCCTTTGTGCGGGGGCAAGGCTCGGTCTGCCTGATCCTCGGCGGCTTCTATGCGGTCGGCCTGACGGTCGCGGGGCTCGATTTCGGTGTGATCATCGGCCTCTTCGCCGGACTGATCTCCTTCGTTCCGTTCGTCGGATCGATTTTCGGCGGGCTTCTGAGCATCGGTCTCGCGGCGCTGCAGTTCGACAGCCTGACGCCGGTCGCCATCGTCGCGGGGGTTTTCGTAATCGGACAGGCGATCGAAGGAAATTTCCTTACCCCGAATCTTGTCGGCGACGCGGTCGGCCTTCATCCCGTCTGGGTGATGTTCGCTCTGCTTGCCGGCGGGGCGCTCTTCGGCTTCCTCGGCGTGCTGATCGCGGTGCCTGTCGCGGCGGTCATCGGGGTGCTGACCCGGTTCGCGCTCTCTAGATATCTCACCAGTCCACTCCATCTACATGGCATACCGCCGGCGGATGACGACACCGGCAACGACGGCCACTGACCGGACCAGCGGGACAGAATGACGGAACGGAATCAAATATCGCGCCTCGTGGGCGGCGAGGGCGGACAGCTGCCGCTGACGCTCGAGCATCGCCCGGCCTATGACCGGGGGGAGTATCTCGTCTCGAGCTGTAACGAGGCGGCGACGGCCTGGATCGATTCCTGGCCGGCCTGGCCCGACGCCACCTGGGGGTTGAATGTCCACGGTCCGGCGGCCTGCGGAAAATCGCACCTTGCAGAGGTCTGGGCGCGCAAGGCGGAAGCCGTGATGCTGCGGCCATCCGATCTCGATGTCGCCGTGCTGCCTGCGCTGCTGGGCGACAACCGCTATGCCGTGCTCGACAATGTGGATGAGAGCTTGCCCGGCGTGCCGGCGTTCCACCTCTACAACATGATCGTGGAGCGCCGCGGCGCCCTGCTCGTGCTGTCCCGCACGCCGGTGTCCCGGATGGCACTGACGCCGCCGGACGTGAAGTCGCGTTTCGCCGCCCTGCCGGCAGTCGCGATCAGCGATCCGGACGATGCGCTGATCACCGGCGTGATGGACAAACTCTTTCGTGACAGGCAATTGTTCGTTGCTGAAGAGGTTCTGGCCTTTTTGGTCGGGCGCATGGAACGATCATTCCTCGAGGCGCAGGCGATGGTGGAAGCCATCGATGCCATGTCGCTTGCCGAAGGACGCCGGATCACGCTGCCGCTCGCGCGCCGGGTTCTGGAGGCTCGGGGAGCGCGCTAGCGCCCGACGGGAACAAGAAAAACACTCAAAACGGAGCACTATCCATGGATCTGGGAATCAAAGGGAAGAAAGCGCTCGTCTGCGCGTCGAGCAAAGGTCTCGGCAAGGCGTCGGCGATGGCGCTGGCTGAGAACGGGGTGGACCTCACCATCTGTTCGCGCACGCCGGAAGCGATCGAGGCCGCGGCGGACGAGATCCGTTCTGCGACCGGTGTCACCGTGCATGCGGTGGCCTGCGACATCACCACACCGGAAGGCCGCGAGAAGGCGCTGGCGCCGTTCAACGCGCAGCTCGACATCCTGGTGAACAATGCGGGCGGTCCCCCGCCGGGCAATTTCCGCGACTGGACCCGCGACGACTGGATCAAGGCGGTCGATGCCAACATGCTCACGGCGATCGAGCTGATCAAGGCGACGGTCGACGGCATGATCGAGCGCAAGTTCGGCCGCATCGTGAACATCACTTCCGGTGCCGTGAAGTCGCCGATCGCGATCCTCGGCCTCTCCAACGGCGCCCGCGCCGGCCTGACCGGCTTCTGTGCCGGCATCGCCCGTGAGGTCGCGAAGGACGGGGTCACGATCAACGGCCTGCTGCCGGGCCCGTTCGACACCGACCGGCTGCGGGGCAACATGAAGCTGCAGGCAGAGAAGGCCGGCAAGGATTTCGAGTCCTTCTATGCAGAGCAGGCGGCCCAGCACACCGCGGGCCGGTTCGGTACGCCGGAAGAGTTCGGCCAGACCTGCGCCTTCCTCTGCAGCGCCCATGCCGGCTACATCAACGGTCAGAACCTGCTGATGGACGGCGGCGCCTTCCGCAGCACGCTCTAGGAGCGGGGCGGCTTTCCCCGGGAGAAGGGGAAAACCGTCATCGAACTGCAACATGACGTGACTAGTTTCCGGCCCGGGATATTCCATATCCCGGGCCGACCTGTGTTAAGACAGCATTGAAGCGCTGCTTGCGCTGTCAGGTCCCGCGAGGCTGTGAAGACCAGGAGGCGATTTCGTGAGCGAGAGTCAGCCGGAAAACATTGTGCCTGTCGATGCCGCGTCGCCCGAGCGTTTCTTCAATCGGGAACTCTCGTGGCTGGGCTTCAATCATCGTGTGCTCGAGGAGGCCGACAATCCGGCCCACCCGCTGCTTGAACGCCTGCGTTTCGTCTCGATCTCCGCGTCGAACCTGGACGAGTTCTATACGGTCCGTGTCGCCGGTCTGAAGGGCATGGTGAATGCCGGTGTAGCGACCACGAGCGCCGACGGTCTGTCGCCGGGCAACCAGCTCATAGCAATCGCGGAAAAGGCCGCCGAACTCATCGCCGTGCAGCAGAAGTATCTCACCAAGCTGCTCGGCGAACTGCGGCAGGCGGGCTTTCACCTGATTGGCGCCGACGATCTGACGGCGGCGGACACCAAATGGCTCGATACACATTTTATCGACCATATCTTCCCGCTTCTGACGCCGCTCGCCATCGACCCTGCGCATCCGTTTCCGTTCCTGCCAAACGGCGGCGTCTGTCTCGCGCTGCAGCTGACCAACCCGTCGAACGGGATCGACATGGAAGCGCTGCTGCCGCTGCCAGCCCAGGTCAACAGGTTCGTGCGGCTTCCGGGCGACGATATCCGCTTCATCGCAATCGAACAGGTGATCATCAAATACACCGATCAGCTGTTCCCGAATTTCGAGGTCTCCGGCCACGGTATCTTCCGCGTGTTGCGCGACAGCGAGATGGAGATCGACGAAGAGGCCGAAGATCTTGTGCTGTCCTTCGAATCCGCCCTGAAGCGGCGCCGGAGAGGCAACGTCATCAGGCTCTCGATGAACCGGGACATGCCCGATTTCCTGCGCGATTTCGTCATCGAGGAAATGAAAGTCGCGCCGGAGGATCTCTTCACGCTGGACGAGATGGTCGGGCTGGCGGATCTCTCCCAGCTCATCGTCGGCGAACGGCCGGACCTGCTCTGGAAGCCGTTCAACCCGCGTTTCCCGGAACGGATCCGCGATTTCGGCGGGGATTGCCTGGCGGCGATCCGTGCCAAGGACATCGTCGTCCATCATCCCTATGAGAGTTTCGACGTCGTCGTGCAGTTCCTGCGTCAGGCGGCGGCCGATCCGGCGGTGGTCTCGATCAAGCAGACGCTGTACCGCACCTCGAAGGGGAGCCCGATCGTCAGTGCGCTGATCGAGGCTGCGGAATCCGGCAAGACCGTGACCGCGATGGTCGAGCTGAAGGCCCGGTTCGACGAGGAGGCGAATATCCGTCTCGCGCGCGATCTGGAGCGGGCCGGCGTCCAGGTGGTCTACGGTTTCGTTGATCTCAAGACCCACGCGAAGATCTCGCTGGTGGTCCGCCGCGAAGGCAACGGGCTCCGCAACTACGTGCATTTCGGAACCGGCAACTACCATCCGATCACGGCGAAGATCTACACGGACCTCTCCTTCTTCACCTGCGATCCGGTGCTCTGCCGCGACGCCGCGCGCATGTTCAACTACATGACCGGTTACGCGACGCCGCAGCAAATGGACAAGCTGGCGCTCTCGCCGCTGACCATGCGCCAGAAGCTGCACGACCTGATCGAAGCGGAGATCGCTTTCGCACAGGAAGGCAAGCCGGCTGCGATCTGGGGCAAGATGAACTCGCTGGTCGATCCGGACATGATCGACATGCTCTACAAGGCCTCCAGTGCCGGGGTGAAGATCGATCTGGTGATCCGCGGCATCTGCTGCCTCAGACCCGGACTGCCGGGGCTGTCGGAGAATATCCAGGTCCGCAGCATCGTCGGGCGCTTCCTCGAGCATTCCCGGATTTTCTGCTTCGGCAACGGACGGAAGCTTCCCTCGGATCAGGCGAAAGTGTACATCTCCTCCGCCGACTGGATGCCCCGCAACCTGGACCGGCGGGTCGAGCATTTCGTCCCGATCGAGAACCGGACGGTGCACCGGCAGGTGCTCGACCAGATCATGGTCGCGAACCTGAAGGACGAGACGAATTCCTGGATCGCGCAGCCGGATGGACGCTATGTCCGCGTGGCGGCGGATGCGGGCGCCTTCTCGGCACACAATTACTTCATGACCAATCCGAGCCTGTCCGGCCGCGGCAGTGCCCTGAAGCGGTCAAACGAGATGCCCAAGAAGCTGAGCGGCGCGGAATAACGTTTGTCAGAGACATTCTCCCCTGAGTGGAAAGCCGGGATCCATATCGATCATCCCGGCCTTGTCGGCGTTCTCGACATTGGATCGAACTCGGTCCGGCTCGTGGTTTTCGAGGCCGACGGGCGCATGCCGATCCCGCTCTTCAACGAGAAGGCCCTCTGCGGTCTGGGAGCCGGTCTGCAGGAAACGGGACATCTTTCGGAACCGGGCGTCCGCTCGGCGATGGAAAACCTTGAGCGCTACTTCACCATCGCCCGCGGTATGGGCGTGGAGGACATCAGCGTACTCGCCACCGCCGCCGTCCGGGACGCGACCAACGGCGACGAGTTTGTTTCCGATATCGAGGAGCGGTTTGGGCACCGGGTGACGGTGCTCTCCGGTGACGAGGAGGCGCGGCTCTCCGCGCTGGGCGTCATCAGCGCCTTTCCGCAGGCGGACGGCGTGGTCGGGGATCTCGGCGGCGGCAGTCTCGAACTGGTCGATGTGCAGAACGGGCAGGCGCGCCGCTTCGAGACGACCCCTCTCGGGCCGCTCCGTCTCGGAGAACTGACGGCCCAGACGCAGGATGCGATGGCCGACCGGATCGACCAAATCCTGAAGGGCGTCGAGTGGCTGGGGGCCCTGGAAGGGCGGGATCTCTATGCCGTCGGGGGCGCCTGGCGGAGTCTGGCGCGGGCTCATATGGAGCTGACCGATTACCCGCTTGAGGTGATCCACAATTACGCGATCGGCGCGGGCGAGGCCTCCAGGTTCCTCGAGGAAATCACCAAGATGGGCCGCAAGGACATGCGCGCATTGAACGCGATCTCCAAGCGGCGCGTCGACAAGCTGCCGATCACGGCGCTGGTGCTGAAGCGGCTGATCGAGCTTGGACGTGCAAGGCAGGTCGTCTTCTCGTCGTTCGGTCTGCGCGAGGGCTGTCTCTACGATCGCCTGCCGCAGGGCGAGCAGGCGCGGGATCCGTTGATCGAGAGCTGCATG
>NZ_JAEPQA010000080.1 GCF_017640745.1 Nisaea sp.
TGCCGTTCCATGCGCCGCTCCTCGGTGCGCCCGAAGATGTCGAAGCGCGTGCCGCGCAGTCCCTTCATCTTCGCCAGCACACGGAAGGCCGGCAGCATCCAGGGTCCGAATTCCATCTTCTCGATCTTGCCGGTTTCCGGATCCGGGCGGGTGATGCCCGGAGGCGCGAGGTGGAAGCGCAGCTTGTAGTCACCGTCGAAGGTCTGGCGGATTTCCCGCAGGAACTTGCCATCGGTATAGAGCCGCGCGACCTCGTACTCGTCCTTGTAGGCCATGAGCTTGGCGAGGTTGCGGGCCACCGCCTCGGCAATGCCGCTGAATCCGGAGCCTTTCGCCTGATCGGCCTTGGCGACCTTGCGCACGATTTCCTCGTAGCGATCGGCATAGGCCTTGTTCTGGTACTTCGTCAGCAGCTCGCGGCGATGCTCGATGATGTCTTCCAGATCGGTCAGCGGCTTGACGAAGGGCAGGACGGGTGCGGCCGGCTTCACGGCCTTCTCGACCTTGTCGATGTCATGCGCCGCC
>NZ_JAEPQA010000081.1 GCF_017640745.1 Nisaea sp.
GTTCGATAGGCCGCTGAATTGTTGGCGAAGATGGCGACACGCTTGCCTGCCGCGACGCCGTATCGGTTGGCGTACGTTCGCAATGCGTCTGTGGTCATCACGCCCGGCCGGTCGTTGCCGCCGAACACCAGCGGCCGTTCCTCAGCGCCCGACGCGAGGATCGCCTCTTTCGCCGCGATCCGCCAAAGGCGCTCGACCGGCTTGTTCGGATCAGGCTCTTGCACGTGCTTCTGAACCCGCTCGACGGCGCCGAACATGCGGTCGTCGTACCAGCCGAAAACCGTGGTCCGGGTGAGGATGCGGACGTTGGGCATCGACGAAAGTTCAGAGGCGATGTCATGCGCGAATACCGGCGCGGGAACCCCGCCGACCTCGTGGGTGTCTGAGAGCAGGCTGCCGCCGAGCGATGCCTGCTCGTCACAGATGATGACCTGCGCACCTGCGCGCCCTGCCGTGATCGCGGCAGCCAATCCGGTGGGCCCGGCGCCGATAATCAAAAGATCGCAGT
>NZ_JAEPQA010000082.1 GCF_017640745.1 Nisaea sp.
GCCCATGCTGGCGTCGCTCTCGATCCGGGATGTGGTGCTGATCGACCGCCTCGACCTCGCCTACGAGCCGGGCCTGTCGGTGCTGACCGGTGAGACCGGTGCCGGTAAATCCATTCTGCTGGACGCCCTGGGCCTCGCCCTGGGCGAGCGTGCGGATTCCGGCCTCGTGCGCCACGGCGCGGAGCAGGCCACCGTCATCGCCGCCTTCGAGCTGTCCGACCCGTCAGCCGTCGACGCCGTCCTGCGCGAGGCCGATCTGGACGCGTCCGAGGGCGCGCTGATCCTGCGCCGGGTTGTCACCGCCGACGGCCGGTCGCGCGCCTATGTGAACGACCAGCCGACCAGCGTCGGGCTGATGCGCCGCCTGGGCGACGTGCTGGTGGAGATCCAGGGCCAGTTCGACCAGCGCGGCCTGATGGATCCCTCGACGCATCGCGACACGCTGGACGCCTTCGCCGGCCTGTCGCGCCAGGCCGACGGCGTGGCCAAGGCCTGGGGCACCTGGC
>NZ_JAEPQA010000083.1 GCF_017640745.1 Nisaea sp.
CAGCACGAACTGGATGAACAGCGGCGCGCGGACAAGCCCCCGGTCGTGAAAATGCTTCAGCATGTAGAGATGGCCGACATCATAGCATTCAAACTCGAACCGTGCGCCCCGCTCTTCGCCCAACTGGGTGAGGATGCCGGCGATGTCCCGCGGCGTGTTCTTGAAGACCAGATCGTCGGTCGCCTCCAGGAACGGGCGCTCCCAGTCATGGACCCAATGCTCGATCCGCTCCGCCGCTGGATAGAGTGCGAAATTCATCGATCCCATGTTGAGGGAACACATTTCCGGCGCGGCCTGTTTCGGCGCGGCCAGGCGCTCCTCCAGGCTCATCGTGGCGCTGCCGCCGGTGGTGATGTTCAGCACCGCATCGGTCGCCTGCTTGATGCGAGGCAGGAACGCCATGAAGTGCTCGGGCGCCGCCGAGGGGCGACCGGTCGCAGGGTCACGCGCGTGCAGGTGCAGAATGGCCGCACCGGCCTCCGCAGCACCAACAGCCTGTTCGGTG
>NZ_JAEPQA010000008.1 GCF_017640745.1 Nisaea sp.
AGCCGCATCGCCTATATGCCGCAGGGCCTTGGTAAAAACCTCTATCCCACACTCTCCGTCGCCGAGAATCTCGACTTCTTCGCCCGCCTCTATGGTCAGGACGAGGGCGAACGGCAACGCCGGGCGGATGAGCTGCTCCGTGCGACCGGTCTCGCGCCCTTCCGCGATCGCCCGGCGGAGAAACTGTCCGGCGGCATGAAGCAGAAACTGGCGCTCTGCTGCGCCCTGGTCCACGACCCGGACCTGCTGATCCTCGACGAGCCGACGACAGGTGTCGATCCGCTCTCGCGGCGCCAGTTCTGGGAGCTTATCGACCGCATCCGGGGCCGCCGCCCCTGGATGACGGTCATCACCGCCACCGCCTACATGTCCGAGGCCGAGCATTTCGACCGCCTGATCGCACTCTATGACGGCGTGATCCTGGCCGACGGCACGGCAGCGGAGCTGAAACACCAGACCGGCACCGACGACATCGAGGACGCCTTCCTCGCCCTGCTTCCGGAAGGCCGGGACAAGACCCGGTTTACCCCGCGCCCGAAGCCGGATCGCGGAGCCTCGGAGGCGGATATCGCCGCGATCGAGGCCCACGGCCTGGTCATGCGCTTCGGCGACTTTACCGCGGTCGACGCCGTCGACTTCCGGATCGAGCGCGGGGAGATCTTCGGCTTTCTCGGCTCCAACGGCTGCGGCAAGACGACGACGATGAAGATGCTGACCGGCCTCCTCACCCCGAGCGAGGGCGAGGCCCGCATCTTCGGCGAACGGATGAACGGCGGCGGCATGGAGATGCGCCGCCGCGTCGGCTACATGTCCCAGTCCTTCTCGCTCTACTCGGAATTGACGGTCGGGCAGAACCTCGACCTGCATGCCGGCCTGTTCCGCATCGAGGGCGCCGCCAAGCGCGACCGTATCCGCGAGCTCGCGAACCGCTTTGAACTCGCCAGCGTCATGGACATGCGGCCGGATGCGCTGCCGCTCGGCATTCGTCAGCGCCTGCAGCTTGCGGTCGCGGTGCTCCACAGGCCGGAGATGCTGATCCTGGACGAGCCGACCAGCGGCGTCGATCCGGTCGCCCGCGACGGGTTCTGGAACCTGCTGACGGAGCTCTCGCGGGACGAGGGCGTCACGATCTTCATTTCCACCCACTTCATGAACGAGGCCGAGCGCTGCGACCGGATCTCGCTGATGCATGCCGGCAAGGTGCTGGCCATGGGTGAACCGGAAAGGCTCGTCGCCGACTCCGGCTGCGAAACTTTGGAAGAGACCTTCATCCGGCTCCTCGAGGAGAAGACGGAGAACGGCGTCGAGTCCCCGGCCGGGCGCACCCCGGCTCTCGACGGCAAGGCCGCCGCGATCGGCGCGCCGGCCTGGTTCTCGGCGGCACGACTCTGGGCCGTGGCACGGCGGGAGAGCTTCGAGCTGGTCCGCGACCCGATCCGTCTCGCCTTCGCCCTGTTCGGCCCCCTCATCCTCATGCTCGCGATGGGATACGGCATCACCTTCGACGTCGAAGACATGCGCTATGCCGCCTTCGACCAGGACCGCAGCCGGGAAAGCCGGGCGCTGCTGCGCCAGTTCGAAGGCTCGCGCTATTTCTCCGCGGCACCCGAGATTACAAGCATGTCCGCGCTGGAGCAGCGGATGCAGAAGGGAGAGATCGGCCTCGCGCTGGTGATTCCGCCCGGCTTCGGCCGCGATCTCGCCGCTGGACACCGCCCGGAACTGTCCGCCTGGCTCGACGGCGCCATGACCAGCCGCGCGGAGACGACGCGCGGCTATGTCGAGGGTGCCTTCCGGGCTTTCCTCGCGGAACTGGCAAGAGAGGAGGGCGCGCTGGAAAGCAGCCCCGTGCTGGCCGGGATCGAGACCCGCTTCCGCTACAACCAGGGCTTCACCTCGCTCGAGGCGATCCCGCCCGGCATCCTGATGATGCTGATGATCATGATCCCCTCGATGCTGACGGCGCTGGGCGTGGTGCGCGAGAAGGAGCTCGGCTCGATCACGAACCTGCACGCGGCCCCGGCCACGCGGTTCGAGTTCCTGGCCGGCAAGCAACTGCCCTATGTCGGCGTCGCCCTGGTCAGCTTCCTGACCATGCTGGCGATGATGATCCTGCTGTTCGGCCTGACGCCGAAAGCCAGCCTGCCGATGCTCTTCGTCGGGGCCGTGCTCTACGCGTGGGCCGCGACCGGCTTCGGACTGCTGGTCTCGACCGTCGTCACGTCGCAGGTTGCGGCGATCTTCGCGACCGCCATCATCGTTCTGATCCCGACCATCAACTTTTCGGGCATGCTGCATCCGGTTGCCACGCTCGACGCGACCGGGCGCACGATCGGCCGGTCCTTTCCCGGCGCCTATTTCCAGGAGATCAGCGCCGGTGTGTTCAACAAGGGCCTGAGCGCCGCCGATCTGCTTCCGAACCTGGGCGCGCTGGCGCTCTTCTGTCTCGTCTACTGGGCACTCTCCTCGGCCGCCCTGCCGAAACAGGCACGGTAGCTGCCATGCGCGCCCTGCTCATTATCCTCCGTCTCGGAATCAAGGAGATCTACAGCCTCGCCCGCGATCCGGTCCTGATGGGACTGATCGTCTACACCTTCAGCGTCAGCATCTACACGGTGGCGGACGGCGTGGAGACGGAGCTTCGCGACGCGGCGGTCGCCATCGTCGACGAGGACGATTCCGCGCTCTCCCACCGGCTGCGCGGCGCCTTTCTGCCGCCCTACTTCAAGCCGCCGGCGATCATCGGCATCGACGAGGTCGACCGGGCCCTCGACAAGGGGCTCTACACCTTCGTGGTCGACATCCCGGCGAATTTGGAGGCCGACATCCAGCGCAGGCGGGGACCGGTCATCCAGCTCAGCGTCGATGCGACGGCGATGTCCATCGCCGGCAACGGTGCGGGGTACATTTCCGAGATCCTGACCGAAGAGATCGCCAAATTCATGAGCCGCGGGGAACCGGACACGGAGCCGCCGGCGCTCCTCAAGGTGCGGGTGAAATACAATCCCAATCTGGAGGCCGTCCGCTTCAACGCAGTGATGGAGGTGATCAACAACATCGTCGTCATGGCCATTATCCTGACCGGCGCCGCGGTGATCAGGGAACGCGAGCACGGCACCATCGAGCACCTGCTGGTGATGCCGGTGAGCGCCGCCGAGATCATGATCTCGAAGATCTGGGCGAACGGCCTCGTGATCCTTTTGGCGGTCCTGCTCTCGCTCGAGTTCGTGGTCCGGCGCGGGCTCGGGGTGCCGCTCTACGGCTCGATGGAACTCTTCGCGGCCGGGGCCTGCATCTTTCTTTTCTGCGTCACCGCGCTCGGCATCATGCTGGCGACCTTCACGCACTCGATGCCGCAGTTTGCGCTGCTCTGCATCCCGGTCTTCGTCGTGATCAACCTGCTCTCCGGCGGGCACACGCCGCTCGAAAGCATGCCGGAGATCCTGCAGACGGTGATGCAGGTCTCCCCGTCGACGCACTTCATCCGCTTCTCGCAGGCGGTGATCTACCGAGACGCAACGCTCGGTGCCGTCTGGCCGGAACTGGCGATCATGCTGCTGATCGGCTGCGTCTTTTTCGCCTTTGCCTTCGTCCGGTTCCGGGCCTCGATGGCGGCCCGGTAAACGCTGCCGGGGATTACTCCCCGGCCTCGCGCATGGCGGCGCTGTAGAGGTTCGGTCCGGCGAAGTCCCGGTCATGGGTCAGCGACGGCACCTTGCCGCGCGCCTCGTCCACGAGGGCGAGATCGATCTCGGCGGTGATCACGCCCGGCTCCTCACCGGCATCCGCCAGCACCTCGCCCCAGGGCGCAACGATGACCGAGTGGCCGTAGGTCTGGCGGCCGCCCGCATGGGTGCCGCACTGCGCCGCCGAGATCACGAAACAGCCGTTCTCGATCGCCCGGGCGCGCTGCAGCACGTGCCAGTGCGCCTCACCCGTGACCTTGGTGAAGGCAGCCGGTGCGAACAGCACCTTGGCGCCCGCCTTGGCGAGCGAGCGGTAGAGGTAGGGGAAACGGATGTCGTAGCAGATCGTCAGCCCGAAGGTGCCCCACGGAGTCTCGGCAAGCACGCCTTCTTCGCCGGGCTTGTAGGAGGCCGATTCCCGGTAGGTCTGGCCGTCGCCGACCTGCACGTCGAACATGTGGATCTTGGTGTAGCGCGCGGCAATGGAGCCGTCCGGCGCAATCAGGAAGCTGCGGTTCGCCAGCCGCTCGTCGTCCGTCAGCTTGACCGAGAGCGAGCCGGCATGGAGCCAGACGCCGAGCTCCGCCGCGAGGCCGCGGAAAGCGATGAGCACCTCGTGCTCCTCCTCCACCTTCGCCTTTGCGCGGGCGGCCGGCTTGTCCGGCTCGAACATACCGACAATTTCCGGCGTGGTGATGAAATCGGCGCCGCGCGCCTTCGCCTCGCGGATCATCGGCGAGACCTCGGCGATGTTCACCTCGGGGTCCGGCTTCGAATTGGTCTGCACGCAGGCAACGGTGAATTTGCTCATCGATCGGATCCCCGGTCAGCTTGTCAGGAGGCTTGTGCGGCCAGCATTTCGTCGAGCTTACCACTCGCCTCCAGCGCCGCCAAATCATCCGAGCCGCCGATCCCGACGCCGTCTATGAAGATCTGCGGCACGGTGTAGCGTCCGTCGGCGCGCTCTTCCATGGCCGCCCGCTTGGAGCTGCTCATGGTGACGTCGATCTCGGTATAGGTGACGTTCTTGCTGTCGAGCAGCTTCTTCGCGCGCACGCAGAACGGGCAGAACATGGTTGTGTAGATTTCGACCTCGGCCATGGAGGCAACTCTCCCTCGATGCTGTATTGCCCATAGATGGTGCGCGACCGCCGCAAATCCAGCATGGTGCCGGAGCGGATGCAAGTCCCCGACTAGAGCACGCGCGCGAGTGTGAGCAGATCGACCTGCAACGCCCCCGCCTTGCGGCAGGCCCGGATGCAGGCATCCGCCGTCGCACCGGAGGTCCAGACATCGTCGACCAGAAGCAGATGCCGTCCCGCCAGCCGGTCCCGGCGGCCGCCCCTTACTCTGAAAGCGCCCCGGACATTGTCGCGCCGTGCGGCCTTTCCGAGACCGCCCTGGCTCGGGGTCCGGCGCGCGCGCTCCAGCGAGAGCGGGTCCCACGAAAGTCCGGACGTGCGCGCCAGATCCGAGGCGATCAGAGCCGACTGGTTGAAGCGCCGCTGCACCCGCCGCCAGGGATGCAACGGAACGGGCAGAATCAAAGGCCCGGACGCGAACAGTTCCTCTCCCGCCTGCACCATCCAGCGGGCGAAGAGACGGGAAAGACTCTCGTCGCCCCCATGCTTGAAACGCAGGATCATCTCGCGGCTGGCATCGTCATAGGCGAGCGCCGCCCGTGCACGGCCGAAGCGCGGCGGGTCGGCGATGCAGGCGCCGCAAAGCGCATCCGCGCCGACATCGAATTCGAACGGACGGCCGCAGCAGGCGCACCAGGGCGGTCCAAGAAAGGTCAGGGCAGTCCAGCAGGACCCGCAGAGCGCGTCGTCCGCGACCACCAGCGCGCCGCATTTCTTGCAGCGCGGCGGCAGGACGAGATCGAACAGCCGTCGTCCGCTCTCGAGGGCGAATGTTCCGATACCGCCGATCACGCCGCCGCCGCGCCTCCTCCGGTCAGGCCAGGTTCCAAGCCCCTGGCTTCGGGTCTATGGAACGGATTGGCGCTTTTCCCGGAGCGGCGCGATGGCATATACCAGCGCCATGATGGATCAGATGCTCGTCTTCGACCGAATGCAGGTGCGGCGTAACCGGGACCGCGCCGCTCCGGATTACGCGGCACACGATTTCCTGAAACGGGAGATTGCAGAGCGCGTCCTCGACCGGATGGGCGACATCCAGCGGCGCTTTCCGCGCCTGCTCGATCTCGGCAGCCACAGCGGATTGGATCCGCGTGAACTCGATCCGAAACTCGGCGTCGAGTGGATCGTCAGCCTCGACCCGTCAGAACGTTTCGCCGGGATGGCGGCGGCCATCGGACCCGCCATTGCCGCGGAAGAGGAACTGCTGCCCTTTGCACCGGCGAGCTTCGACGCGATCGTCAGCACGTTGTCACTGCATTGGGTGAACGACCTGCCGGGCGCGCTCGTTCAGGCGCGGCAGTGCCTGAAGCCGGACGGGCTCTTTCTCGGCGCCATGCTCGGCGGCGAGACTTTACACGAGCTGAGAGCGGCGCTGACCGCGGCTGAAACAGAAGTTCTGGGCGGTGCCGGACCGCGCGTCTCCCCGTTCGCCGAACTGCAGGACGCGGCAGGCCTGATGCAGCGGGCGGGATTCGCCCTGCCCGTCGTCGACAGCGATATTCTGACCGTCACCTACGAGAACGTCTTCCTGCTGATGCACGAACTCCGCGGCATGGGGGAAGGAAACGCCATCGCCGCCCGGCGCAAGGGCATGACGCCGAAATCGGTGTTCCTGCGCGCGGCGCAGATCTATCACGAGCGCCACGCGGGTCCGGACGGCCGCATTCCGGCGAGCTTCCAGATCCTCTATCTCACCGGCTGGGCGCCGCATGCCTCGCAGCAGAAACCGCTCCGGCCGGGCAGCGCAGCGCATCGGCTGGCAGACGCACTAGGCGCCACGGAACAGCCCGCAGGCGATCCCGCCGTGCCCGGGCGCAAGCCGCGCTAGAAGCCGATTTCGGTTCCGGGCAGCGCGACCCGCCGCGAGATCAGGCCTTCGGGGCCGCTGATGGTGCAGTCGAGATCGCGGATCCGGCCGTCCTCCAGACCGTAGGCCCAGCCGTGCAGCTGGAGCGACTTGCCGGCCTTCCAGGTGGTCTGCACGATCGGGGTGCGTCCCAGCGTCTGCACCTGCGAGCGGACATTCAGCTCGCAGAGTTTCTTGTGTCGCGCCTCGGGGTCGGTGCAGTCGTCCAGCTCGTGCCCGTAGCGTTCGGCGACGTCCCGGATCGGCTGCAGCCAGTGATCGACGATGCCGTGCTCCTCGCCGTCGACCGCCGCATGCACGCCGCCGCAGCCGTAATGGCCGCACACGATCACATGTTTCACGCCGAGGACCTCGATGGCGAATTCGAGCACCGACAGCATGTTGAGATCGCCCGGATGAACGAGGTTCGCGACATTGCGGTGCACGAAGACCTCGCCCGGCTCGAGCCCTGTGATCACATTCGCCGGCACCCGGCTGTCGGAGCAGCCGATCCAGAGGAACTCCGGCGACTGCAGTCCCGACAGCTTGTTGAAATAGGCAGGATCCTCGCGCAACTTGCCTTCCGCCCACGCCACATTGTGCCGCAGAAGACTTGATAGATCGCGCATCGCTTACCCCCCAATCCGTTCGTCGCCGGATCGGATCGGTATAGGAGCTTGCCGGACAAATCGAAAGAAAAAGCGCCGTCTAGCGGACCAGCCCGGCCTTCGTCAGAAACTCCACCGCGTCGAGAATCCGGCTGTGGTCCCTGATCTCGATGATCAGCCGCGGGTTAGAGCTCAAGGCCGAAAGCGCACGAAATACGGACGGCCAGCGCACCGTTCCCTCGCCGGGCACCCAGTGGCGGTCGGCATAGCCGTCCGCATCCTGCAGATGCACATGCTCCAGCATGTTTCCGGCCGCGACGACGTAATAGTCCACCGGCGGCGCACCGGTGGACCCGTGCGCATAGTGCGCGTGACCGGTGTCGATCGAGACCCGTACCCGCTCGCTGGCGAAGGACTCGGCGAGGCGGACGCGCCAGCGCGGATCGATATCCTCGATATTCTCGATCACCAAAGTCACGCCGACCTGTTCGGCGCGCGCGACCACGTCGTCGAGCGCGGCATGCACCTGGGCGAAAGCGTCTTCCAGATAGCCCGGCCTGTTGTCGAAGTTATTGTAGTCCCAGGTCGTGAAGGGGCTGTGCACCACCATCTGCGTCGCGCCGATTTCCTCGCAGACATCGAGCGCCTGCATCATGCGCTTGCGGACGATCTGGCGCACCTCGGGGTCGACGGTTGCAATACTGAAGCCCCAGAACGGACCGTGGATACCGAGCCGCCCCTTGTGCCCGTCGAGCTGTTTTCTGATCTCCGCCGCGAGCGGTTTCCAGTCGCCGTTCAGCACGTCCGCTTTGAAGAAATCCTGGAGCTCGAGATCGCGCCGCCCCTCGATCAGCCAGTCCCGATAGGTCTCCAGCATGCGGGCAGGCATCGCCGCCCCCAGAGTAGGCAGAGGCGTGGTTGCTGTTGTCGTCATCGGCGGAACTCCGGTTACAGGTCAGTCGGGAAATCGATCGGCCCGAGTGTGCCGCCGGCGGCGTTTCCGGAACAAAGAAATTTTCGAGAAACCGCTCCGGACCGGCTAGTCCTTGTATCGGTCCCGAACGTATGTGATCTCGCTCAGCTTCTCCATGAACAGCTCGACCCCGCGCGGATCAAAGTGACGGCCGCTTTCCCGCTGCATGTGCTCGACGATCCGGTCCATCGGCCAGGCCTTCTTGTAGACCCGGTCACTTCCGAGCGCGTCGAAAACATCGGCGATCGCGGTGAGGCGCCCGAAGATATGGATATCCTCGCCCGACTTGCCGTTCGGATACCCCGTGCCGTCCCACTTCTCGTGATGCTCGAGCGCAATGGTCGCGGCCACCTTGAGGATCTTCCGGTTCGATCCGGCCAGCATGTTATGGCCGAGCTCGGCATGGGACTTCATCACCACCCACTCGTCCGGCTCGAGCTTGCCCGGCTTGTTGAGGATCGCATCGGGAATGCCGATTTTTCCGATATCGTGCAGCGGCGACGCCAGCTTCACCAGTTCCACTTCCTCTGCATCAAGTCCATAGGCCTCGGCGAGGATCCGGCTGATTTCGGCTACGCGCTTCACGTGATTGCCGGTTTCCTGGGACCGGGTCTCCACCGCCTCGCCGAGCATGTAGACGATCTCGCGCTGGGTATCGGCGACGTCCTCGTGCAGCTGCGCGTTCTCGAATGCAATCGCGACATTCTGGATGAACATGTCCAGCAGGTGACGGTCGACGGGATCGATCACGCCGACACCCGACATATAGGTCAGGTTTGTCGCCCCGTGCCGGTCCTTGAAATACCCTACGAACTCGCCGTCCTCGAAAGAGCTCGCTCCGGCGGCTACCGCTTTGTCGAGGCGCGAAATCACCTGAGGCGGCAGGACTTGGCGGGCGTCGTCATCAGGGAGGTCATTGAAGATACCCGTTCCCGCAAGAACTCTGAGCTTATCGCCCGTATAGGTGGCCGCCAGACCGCTCCTCGCCGCACCGTCCTGCAGATAAACAGCGCTCGGGTCGAAATGCAGCAGCGCCGTCAGTTGCTCGAGCGTGCCCTTGGCGAACCTGTTCATGGATTTGAGCTCGAAGATGTTCGCAGACGCCTTGATCACCTGTTCCAAGCCACGACGATTCTGCTCGATGGTCACGATATCCCGGTAGGACCGGAGCGAGCTGCAGAGCAAAGTGTAAAGCTTGGTCGCCGTAAGGTCCGTCTTTTCCTTGTAATCGTTGATATCGTAGTCGGCGATGACCTGCCGTTCCGGCGCCTGCCCCGGCTGCCCGGTCCGGAGCACGATGCGCGACTGCCAGTTCTCAAGTTCCTCGCGGATATAGCGCGCGACCTCCAGACCGGCATGCTCGCTCTCCATCACCACATCCAGGATGATGAGGGCGGCATCGAGATGATCCGCCAGAACCTCGCGCGCCTCGGCGCCCGAATAGCAACTGATGAAACTGAGGCCGCGACCGGCGAATTCGAAGTCCGCCAGGGTCAGCTTGGTGACGTCGTGGATTCCCGGATCGTCGTCCACGATCACGATCTTCCACTTCGGCCTCGGAGCGCCGTCGCGCGAAGGCTCGATCTGGCCTTCGTCCTCCTCCGCGAACATCAGCTCATCATTCTCAATCATTTTCCGTCTCCGGGGTCATCGGGATCGTTATGTCGAAGCGCGTTCCCTGCCCGCGATTGCTGAAACAGCGAATTGTTCCGGAAAGCTGGGTCGTTACCAGATTGTACACGATGTGCATACCGAGACCGCTGCCGCCGGAACCGCGTTTGGTCGTGAAGAACGGTTCGAATATGCGGGTCCGGATGTCGGCGTCCATTCCGGCACCGTCGTCCTCGAAAGTGATTTTCACCTGTTCGTCCAGCGTCACGGTGCGGATCAGAATGGTTCCGCTCCTGTCCTGGCCAAACCCGTGTGCCAGCGCGTTGACGACGAGGTTGGAGAGAATCTGCGCGAAGGCACCGGGATAGCTGTTGATGGAAACATCGGCATCCATTTCCAGCTGCAGCTCGACTTTCGGGTAATGCTTGAGCTGCGGCATCAGACTGTCGACGGTTTCCCGGATATAGGCATCGATATTGAACCTCCGGCGCAGTTCGCTCGACTGGTCCACGGCGACCTGCTTGAAGCTGCGTATCAGCTGCGCCGCGCGGTGGAGATTGCTTTCGATGATCCGCGTGCCCTCGTCCGCCGCCGCGAGATAATTATCGAACTGCGAACGTTTCACCTCATTGCGGGCGAATGCCTCCCGGATTTTCACCGTCTCCTCACGGACATGACTGGCGGCCGTCACCGCGGTCCCGACGGGCGTATTGATCTCGTGCGCGACACCCGCGACGAGTCCCCCGAGGGAGGCCATTTTCTCGGATTGAACAAGTTCGTCCTGCGCCAGTTCCAGATCCCACAGCGCCTGCCGCAGGCGTTCCTCCCCTTCTTTCTGCTCCGTAACGTCGACCGCGACCGTCACCACGCTCCCGTCGCCGACTTCATGCCGGCGCACGCCGAAGACCCTTCCGGACACGGCACTGTATTCGTGAATTCCAGTGTTCGGATTACGCAGGGTATGAAGTGCGCGCTCGTATTTCTGCTCGATATCCCCGGAGCCGAAATCGCCGCGATCGGCCATATAGCGCAGCACGTCACCGTAGAACTCGCCGGGTTCGAGCATTTCACGAGGGACATCGAGGATGTCCCGGAGTTCCTCGTTGACCAGAACGATCTTCTGATCCTTGTCGGTCATAACGATGCCCGCGGGCGCGTTGTCGATGGTCGAGCGGAGCTGCGCCTCCTTCCGGGAGAGTTCCGCCTCGATCGCCTTTCGGTTGGAAATGTCGAGGTGCCAGACGATAGCCGCTTCCCTGCCGCCAAAAATGATCGGCCTGGAATAGTGAAGACACCACCATGTGGTACCGTCTCGTCGCCGGCGCAGCAGCTCCAGATCCGAGACAGGATTCTTGGCGAAACCTATACTGCGGACGAAGCCCAGCGTAGCGGGATCAGCGAAGGTTTCCGCAGCCCCCCATTCCGAGAGCGGTGTGTCTGGCGGAATCTTGAACATTCTGGCCATCGCCTCATTCGCGTACAGCCTGTTGTGGTCTTCCGGTTCGACGATCGTGATCCCGACCGGGCTGAGATCCAGCAACTGCTTGAGGTTGCGCTCGCTTTCCTCCAGACGCTCGGCCGTTTGCCTGAGCGCCAGTTCGGCCGCTTTCCGCTCGCTGATATCGCGCACGATCGCGCAGAAGAATTTCTGGCCGGGAACAGTCACCTCGTTGACGGACAGTTCGATCGGAAAGACTTCTCCGTCGGCCCGCTGTGCGGACAATTCGGTCGTGCTCCCCATAATCCGGCTCTTTCCGGTCAGGAGATAATTGCTGATGAAACGCTGATGTTCCGCGGCGACATCGCGTTCCATCAGGACGGCGACAGGCTCTCCCACGAGCGCTTCCGGCTCATAACCGAATATCGTCTGTACCGCCCTGTTCGCGGAGATGATCGTGCCGTCTGTATCGACCGTTACGATCGCTTCGGCCGCGCCGTCGACGATGTTCCGGTGCACCGCCTCGCTCAGTTCAAGCTCGGCCTGTACCGCTTTGCGCTTGGCGATCTCAGCCTCGAGTTCGGCTGTCCGGATCGCGACGAGTTCTTCCTGATGCGAACTCAGGGCCTGGATTTCGGCCAGCTGCTCGACGCGCTCGGTGACATCCCTCAGGGTGCCGAAGATCGCGGTCTTTTTGCCGCCTTCGAAAACAGGTCCCTCGCGGGCCTCCACCCAGCGGACCGTTCCGTCGGCCAGCATGATGCGACAGTCTGTTGCGTGTTCGTCATCGGTTTTCCATACGCGCCGGAACCATTTGTCCACCGCAGCGCGATCGTCCGGATGAACAATTCTTATGAATTCGGCCCATTTGGGTACGGTGTCGGATTGGCTGAGACCGAGGATTCGGAAGGC
The DNA here is from genome assembly GCF_017640745.1 of Nisaea sp. GTDB lineage: Bacteria > Pseudomonadota > Alphaproteobacteria > Thalassobaculales > Thalassobaculaceae > Nisaea. Next base: position 12,217 of record NZ_JAEPQA010000008.1, read on the forward strand.
TTCTTCCGACCAGACGATCTCGTCGGTTTCGAGAATCCAGTACCAAGATCCGATCTGCCCGATCCGCTCCGCGTGGCGCTGGGCGATCTGGTCCGGCAGACTCTTGCGGACGCCCGTTCTGTCCGGTGGCGGCGCGGTTCCGTCCCTGGCGGATCCGAAAAAGACGACAAGCGGGGCAGCAAGCCCGACCGAAGCGCCGGCGATCCAGGCCTCGCCCCACGGCAGGTCCACGAAAACAGATGCGTGGTCCGGTGCGAACCAGAGAAAACAGACCAGACTCAAGCTAAGGGCCGTAGCCGCGCCGGCAAGCCCCAAACCCAATTTCCGCCAAAACCTCACGCCTGCCGCGCGTTGCATCCGATCTCAAATCCCCGAACGGCGCCGAAACCGGACGCTAACGGTCCGGTCGTTAAGAAGACGTAAAAGATAGGCGGGTCACAATGCCGAATGAATTGAAGGGACACGTTTTGAAAATAAAATATCCCGCCCTCGGTTCTGAGGGCGGGATTTTGTCCGGTCCTTTGATGTCAGGCTTCAGCACGCCCGCATATCTGCCGGTTTCCGGCTACTGACGGATACCCTCCACCTCAAGGACCAGATCCACCGGGTTCTGGGCGATCGGGTTCGGCATTCCGAAGTCGGACGGAGTGATGGTCGCGGTGCCGGTAAAGCCCTGGCGGAAGCCGCCCCACGGATCCTCTCCGCCGCCGACATGGCTGGCTTCGATATCGACCGTCTTGGTCACACCACGGATCGTGAGATCGCCGGTGATGATCGCGGTCTTCTGGCCGGTCAGTTTGATCGACTTGCTGACAAAGGTTGCTTTCGGGTGCGCCGATGCGTTGAAGAAATCATCGCTCCGCAAATGGTTGTCGCGCTCGGCATGGTTCGAATTGAGGCTGGCGACGTCAATCTCGACCGAAACCTTGCTCTCGGCCGGGTTGGCTTCGTTATATTCGAAGGTTCCCGAGAAGGTGTCGAACCGGCCGGTCAGCCAGGAAAACCCGAGATGGCTGGCCCTGAAGTTGATCGAGGCGTGCGCCCCCTTGGTGTCGATCACGTAGATATCTGCAATCGCCGGCGATGCGAGAAAACCGAAAACGGCAACGGCGAAAGCGGTCACAAGCTTTCTCATCTGGAATCTCCTTGGCTTGAGTCGTGGTTTGATTTTTGCGGATCAGGATTGGGAAGACGGAACGGAGCGCAGCATTTTCAGAAGCGTGGGGTCACGATCGACGATGTGGTGCTTTATGGCGGCAAGTCCGTGCAGCGCGGCCAACAGCATTGTCAGATAGGCGAGAATTTCATGAACGGACCCGGCGATCCGCTCAAGCCCAGGCTGCTTGAACAGTGCCGGCACCTGAAAAAGGCCGAAAACATCGATTGCCCTCCCGTCGGCCGTCGATATCAGGTAGCCGCTTGCCATTAAGGCGAGGAGAACCGGATAGAAGCCCCAATGCGCGATCTCGGCGCTGCGCCGCTCCAGCCGCGCAAGCGCGCTGCGATCCGGGTCGGGATTGACGAGACGCCACACAAAGCGGAACGCGAGCAGGATCAGCAGGACGATCCCGACACTGCGATGCAGGTCCGGCGCCGATTTGTAATAGGGGTTGTAGTAATCGAGTCCGACCATCCAGAAGCCAAGCGCGAACATAGCGACAATAGCCACCGCCATACCCCAGTGGAGCAGGCGGCTGACAAGGCCGTAGGAGCTGGTCGAATTCATGAGCGGCATGTAATTTTCCGGTCGGATGTCGGTACCGCTCCGATGTGAGGTTCATGCGCCGGTGATCAATTTGTCCACCGGCAACAGATTGTCCCCGGCGACGAACAATCTTCTGGCCTGCACCGCTCTCCTTCCGCAGCGGATATTGTACTTTGCGGCCGTCCCACTCAGAGTGTCCCGATCAACCGAATGGCCAGAGAACGAGCTTGGGGGCAGGGATGGGCATGTTTGATCTGAGCGGCCGGGTCGCCGCGGTGACCGGCGGTAACGGAGGTATTGGCCTGGCGATGGCGGAAGGTCTGGCCGCGTCCGGCGCCAGCATTCTGGTTATCGGACGCAATGCCGAAAAGAACCGGAACGCTGAAGAAACACTGAAGAAGCATGGGGTCGAGACCGCCTCTGTGGCCGCCGACGTCACCAGCGAGGAAGACTGCGCAGCGGCCATGGAAGCCGCGAAGGAGCGATTTGGCCGTCTCGACATCCTGGTGAACAATGCGGGCACCAACATCCGCAACGTGCCGCACAAACTCTCCCTCGCCGACTGGCAGACGGTGATCTCGACCAACCTCACCAGCGCCTTCATCTGCAGCAACGCCGCCTATCCGCTGCTCTCGGCCGACGGCGGCAAGATCATCAATATCGGCTCCATGCTCTCGATCTTCGGCTCGAGCTATGGCGCCGCCTATGCCGCCAGCAAGGGCGGCATCGTGCAGCTGACCAAGTCGCAGGCGATCGCCTGGGCGCCGGACAACATCCAGGCGAACGCGATCCTGCCGGGCTGGATCAATACCGACCTGACGCGCCAGGCCCGGATCGATGTCGAGGGCCTGCACGAGCGTATCGAGAGCCGCACGCCCGCAGGACGCTGGGGAAACCCGGAAGACCTCTCCGGCATCGCCGCCTTCCTCGCGAGCCCGGCCTCCGATTTCGTCACCGGCACGGCCATCCCGGTCGATGGCGGTTTCTCCGTGAACATCTGACCGTATTTTCCGTATCCCGAGGAACTGAAATGGCATCCAAGATTGACGAGGTCCTGAACTGGCTCGACGGCCAGCGCGAGGCGATGACCGACCTGCTGGAAGAGCTGGTGAACACCGAGTCCGGCTCCTACAACAAGGCCGGTGTGGACGCGGTCGGAGCGAAGATCGAGGCCCATCTGAATGCCGCCGGCATCAAGACCGAACGCGTCGGCGCGGACGATTTCGGCGACTGCATCCGGGCGGAGATCTCGGCCGCGCCGGGCGGCGCCAACCGTCACATCGTGCTGATGGGGCACCGCGACACCGTCTTTCCGGACGGCACCGTCGCCGACCGCCCCTTTACCCGGGACGGTGACATCGCCTACGGGCCGGGCGTGGCGGACATGAAGTCCGGCCTGGTGATGAACACCTTCATCATCGAGGCCTTCCACAAGTTCGGCGGCGCGCCCTTCCCGCTCGTCGCGCTCTATACCGGCGACGAGGAAATCGGCTCACCCTCGGGCCGCCCGGTGATCGAGGCGACGGCACGCGGCGCCCGTGCCGTGTTCAATGCCGAGCCCGGCCGCGAGACCGGTAATGTCGTGACCGGCCGCAAGGGCGCGTCCTTCTTCAAATTCGAGATCAAGGGGATCGCCGCACATTCCGGCGGTCAGCCGGAACGGGGCGTCAGCGCGATCGACGAGATGGCGCGCAAGATCCAGGCGCTGCATGCGCTGACCAATTTCGAGACCGGCGTCACCGTCAATGTCGGCCTGATCTCCGGCGGCAGTTCAGTCAATACCGTCGCCCCGCACTGCACGGCAGAGGTCGACGTGCGCTTCAAGACCATGGAGCAGCGCGAACAGGTCTGGAAGGACATCCAGGCGATCCTCGACACGACGCATCTCAAAGGGACCGAGACACGCGTGGTTCAGGAGCGCGGTTTCCTGCCGCTGACCATGTCCGGCGACAGTCAGGATATCTTCCAGCTTTATGTCGACGGCGCGGCCGAGCTCGGCATGAAGATCGACGGCGAATATTCCGGCGGCAGCGCGGACAGCGGCTTCACCGCCCAGGTGGGCACACCGACTCTCTGCTCCACCGGGCCCGTCGGCGGCGGCGCGCACAGCATCAAGGAATATTGCCGCCTCGATACCATGGTGCCGCGGGCGAAGGCCGTGGCTCTGGCGATTTCCCGGCTGAACGCCTGACCGGCCGGAAGCCAACCCTGGCGCGGGTTCGTCTGGACTTTCCCGGCCGCACACCGCATTTCTCTATAAGGGTTGGCTTATCGGGGGAGTTTTCGGTCATGGCGCACGTTTTGGTTCTCTTTGCGCATCCGAGAACCGATCGTTCCGTCGCCAACACCGCTCTGGTTGCGGCGGCACGGGCCATGGAAGGCGTCGAGCTCATCGATCTCTACGGCGAGTACCCCGATTTCGACATCGATATCGACCGGGAGCAGCAGCGTCTGATCGCGGCGGACTGCGTCGTGCTGCAGCACCCGGTCTACTGGTATTCCTGCCCGGCCCTGATGAAGGAATGGCAGGACCTCGTGCTTGAGTACGATTTCGCCTACGGCTCCGAGGGCACCGCGCTGGTCGACAAGCCGCTGCTGCAGATCGCCACCTGCGGCACCGCGCGCGAGGCCTACCGCAAGAAAGGCAAATACGAGAACGAGCTGCGCACGTTGTTCTCCCCCTTCGAGCAGACGGCAAAATTCTGCGGCATGCGCTATCTCGCTCCCTTCGGGGTCTTTTCCGCCGAGGATGCGGCAGAAGAAGGACGGCTCGACGCCATCGTCGCCGATTACCGGCGCCTCTTGAGCGCCTTGAGAGACGGCACGCTCGACCTGGAGAAGGCCGAAGCCGCGGTGCTCCTGAACGATGCTCTGGACGAGGCGATCGCCTCGGAAGCGGCGGCCGAATAATGGGTTTTTTCCAGGACGCATTCATCTATCTCCTCGCCGCCGTCGTCGCCGTCACCGCCTCGCACCGGCTCGGCCTCGGCTCGGTGCTCGGCTATCTCTTCGCCGGCATCGCGATCGGTCCGGTGCTCGGCTATGTCGGCGGCTCGGAAACGGAGTCGGTGAAGCATTTCGCCGAGTTCGGCGTGGTCATCATGCTGTTCCTGATCGGCCTCGAACTCGAACCCCAGATGATCTGGCGGATGCGCTGGCAGCTTCTCGGGCTTGGCGGGCTCCAGGTGGTCCTGACGACTGCGGCACTCACCGCCGCGGTGATGGCGATCGGGTTCTCCTGGCAGGCCGCGCTCGTCATCGGCATGACGCTGGCCCTCTCCTCGACCGCCATCGTGCTGCAGACGCTGAACGAGAAAGGCTGGATGCGCTCGAGAGGCGGGCAATCCTCGTTCTCCGTCCTGCTCTTCCAGGACATCGCCGTCATCCCGATGCTGGCCATCCTGCCGCTGCTCGCCGTCGGGGCGCCGGTCCCGGTCGACGGGACTGCGGCAGCCGGCGCGCATGGAAACATCCTCGACGGCTTCCCCGGCTGGTTCCAGACGCTCGTCATCGTCGCCACCATCGCCGCGATCATCCTCGCGGGACGGTTCCTCGTCAGGCCGGCCTTCCGCCTGATCGCGGCCGCCCGGATGCGCGAGCTCTTCACCGCCGCCGCCCTGCTGATCGTGGTCTCGACCGCCCTGCTCATGGATCTGGTCGGGGTCTCTGCCGCGCTCGGCGCGTTCCTCGCCGGCGTGGTGCTCTCGACCAGCGAATACCGCCACGCGATCGAGAGCGATATCGACCCGTTCAAGGGCCTGCTGCTCGGTCTCTTCTTCATCTCGGTCGGGGCCGGGATCGATTTCGGCCTGCTGTTCTCCGAGTTCTTCCTGATCATCGGCATCGCGCTCGGGATCATTCTCGTTAAATCGCTGGTGCTCCTCGCGCTCGCCGGGATCTTCCGCCTGCCGTGGCAGGATACCTGGATGTTCGGGCTCGGTCTCGCCCAGTCCGGAGAATTCGCCTTCGTGCTGTTCGGCTTCGCCGGTTCCAGCGGCGCGCTCGCGGGCAGCCTGGTCGAGATCCTGATCCTTGCGGTCTCCTTCACCATGCTGCTGACGCCGCTGCTCTTCATCCTGTTCGAGCGCTATGTCGTTCCAAGGACCGTCAGCTCCGTCTCGCGTCCGGCAGACGAGATCCCGGAACCGGGCACCGTGGTAATCGCCGGCGTCGGCCGTGTCGGCCAGATCATCGCCCGCCTGATGATGGCGGAGGGCTACAAGATCGTCGTCCTCGACCACGACCCTAACCTCGTCGACCGGATGCGGCAGACCGGCGTGCACAGCTATTACGGCGACGCCACCCGGCCCGACCTGCTCGAGGCCGCCGGCCTTGCGGAAGCGCAGGTCTTCGTCGCCGCGCTGGACGACCAGAACCAGCAGACCGCCATGGTCCGCCATGTGGCAGAGCATTATCCGAAATGCCGCATCGTCGCCCGCGCCTACGACCGCCATCACCTCTACGAGCTGGAAAAGGCGGGCGCGCATGCGATCGAGCGTGAAGCCTTCGAGGGCGCCCTCTCCCTCGGCAAGCGCACTTTGCGGGAACTCGGCCTGCACCCCTTCCGGGCGGAGCAGAAGGTCCGTGCCTTCCGCCGCCACGACATGCAGACCGTCGACGTGCTTCGGGACTACTGGACCGGAGGGATGGGCAAGAAATACCTGAACGCGGTGCGCGAGCGGCTCGACGAGCTCATGCAGGTCATGCGCTCGGACAGGATCGCGGGCCGGAACATGCCGGACCGGGAATGGACCCCGCCGCCGGCAGACGACTCCGAACGCTGAAACGGTATTTCTCTTCCTCAGAAGCCTTTTCAGCTTGCCCGAAATAAAATAGAACCAATCTGGTCTCTATTAAATCCACCCACTCAGAGGAATATCCCGTGGAAGCCATCGACCTTCTGCTGACCCGCCGTTCCGTTGTCGTCAAGGACATGGTCGGGCCGGGGCCCGATACGGCGGACCTGGAGAAAATCCTGACCGCCGGGATCCGGGTTCCGGATCACGGGAAGATCGGCCCGTGGCGCATCCAGGTGCTGCACGAAAAAGGTCAGGCAGCGCTCGGCGAGGTGTTCGCCAGCCGTTTCGCGGAGATCTGGGGCGAGGACGCGACCGAGAACATGATCGCCTTCGAGCGTGCCCGCCCGAGCCGCGCGCCGGTTCTCCTCGTTGTCACCGCAAACCTGCATCCGGACCACAAGGTGCCTCTGATCGAGCAACAGATGTCCGGCGGCGCGGTCTGCATGAACCTGCTGAACGCCGCCCACGCGCTCGGCTATGCTGCCCAGTGGCTCACCGAATGGCCGGCCTTCGACGCGGGCGTCAAGGAGGCTCTCGGCCACGCGCCGGAAACCGACATCATCGGCTTCATCTATATCGGCAGCGCCGCCGCGGCACCCCAGGAACGGGTGCGGCCCGACCTCGCGACCGTGGTCTCCGAGTGGACCGGAGCGTGAGCGATCTCAGTATCCGCACGGCTGAACCGGCTGACATCCCGCGCATCGCAGAGATCTACAGGGATGCCCGGCTGCTGGCCTATGGCGGCATCGTTCCCGACGCGGACGTGATCGCAAGCGCCGCTCCGGACCGACCGAAATGGCAGGAGCTGCTCGCCGATCCTGACGTTTCCTTCTTCGTCGCCGAGCGCGGCGGCCAGATCGTCGCGATGGCGATCATGGAGGGAACCAAGCTCGAATCCCTGCATGTCGACCCGGCAGCGCATGGCGGCGGCATCGGCCGCAGCTTCCTCGCCTTCTGCCGCCAGCATGCCGGCCCGGGCATGGAGCTCTATTGCCTCGCCGGCAACGACCGGGCAATCGGGTTCTACCGAAAGGCCGGGATGCGGCAGGCGGAGGATGTCGATCAGGTCATCTTCGGCAATGTCTACCCCGCCCACCGTTTCGTCTACGAGGACTGACCGGACGGCTTGAGTGCCCGGCGGAGCGCCGCGATATGGGCGCAGCCGATCCCGCAGCAGCCGCCGACGATGGCCGCGCCCAGCTCCCGCCAGCGCCGCGCCCATTCGGCATAGGCAGCGGGATCGAGGTCGTGGCGGATCTCGTCGACCCCGTCATTGGCCGGCACCTCGTCGGCGGGCTTCGTGAAGGCGTTCGCATAGACTCCGACCCGGACACCGTCCGGAACCGCGGCAACGGCCGCCCGCAACGCCGCCTCCATCACTTCGGGCGCGCTGCAGTTGAACAGCACCGCCTCCGCACCTTCCGCCACGGCAGCCTCGACCGCCGCGCGGACAGGCTCGCCGGAGCGCAGCTTCGGCGCCTGCGGATCCGGATTGTCGTCGTGCAGCGTGTAGGACACCCAGAGCGGTTTCGGCGCCGCAGAGGACGCCTTTGCCGCCGCTTTCATCTCCTCGATGCTGCTCGTCGTCTCGATCAGCCAGAGATCGGCATGCGGCGCGAGGCCGGCGACGATCGTCCCGAGCAGGGCGGGCGCACGGGCCGCATCGAAATCCTGCGGCAGGTAGGACCCGAAGACCGGCGGAATCGATCCCGCGACGCGGATTCCCTTCCTACGGTCCGCGGCCGACCGCGCCAACCGTCCCGACAGTTCGATCAGCCGGCGTCCGTCGGCGGCGAACCGTTCCTCCCCGATATGAAAGGGAACGACCGCATAATTGTTGGTCGTGATCACCTCGGCACCGGCCTCGATGAATTCGGCATGAACGCGCTCGACGATATCGGGCGTTTCGAACAGCGCGAGCGCCGACCATTCGGGCTGGCGGAACGGCGCGCCGAGCCGTTCCAGCTCGCGCGACATCCCGCCGTCGAGGATAACCATGTCCTCCTGCATCATGGGTAGTCTCCGCTGTCGTCGTATCGGACTGATCGGCCTTTCCGGCGCAGTCACCCGCGGCACGGCACCCATCCCGATAAGCCTATTGCCGGAAACCCGCAAGACGCTTACCACTCGACCGAACGAAGCTGATCTCCCGGGAGGAAAAATGACCAAATTCGGAAAGCTGCTCTGCTCCGGCCTGCTCGCCGCCGCGATCGTGTCGCCGGCCTTCTTCGCGCCGGAGGCCACGGCCGAAACCCGCGTGACCTACAAGTCCGCGAAATCGACCTCGTCCTATTACCAGATGGCGGTGCAGGTCGCCGAAGCGGTCAAGAAGGCGACCGGCGGCAACATGGTGCTGACCGTCGAGGAAAGCCAGGGCTCGGTGCAGAACGTCAAGGAAGCGGCACGCCGCCCGGGCAACTACGTCTTCACCACCCCGCCGGCGCTGGTCAAGCTGGCGATGGGCAACCAGAAGATGTTCGAGGGTGACGGCGATTATTCCGGCATCCGCGCGCTGTTCCCGATCCCGTCGCTGACCATGCATTTCGTCGTCCGCGCCGACAGCGGCGTCGAGAGCTTCGAAGGCCTCGACGGGAAGAGCTTCATCATCGGCAAGGGCAGCTTCGGCGCCAAGGAAGCGGCGGCGAACTTCGAGCAGTTCGGCCTGACAGGCAAGATCCAGCTGGTCGACGCGGAACTGAACTCCGCCGTCCCGGCCCTGAAGAACCGCCAGGTCGACGGTTTCGCCACCGCCGGATCCTACCCGGCGCCGAACGTGATCGAGGCCGCGGCGGGTACCGAGGTGCGCCTGCTTTCCATGACGGACGAGCAGGTCAAGATGACCAAGCGCACCAAGCTGGTGATACCGGCCGGGACCTATCCGGGCGTCGATTACGACGTCACCACCACCTCGCTGCCGGTGGTCGCCTACAGCACCACCAACATGAGCGACGACGATGCCTATGCCCTGACCAAGGCCTTCTGGGAAGCCAAGGCGGACATGAGCAAGAGCGCCAAATGGTGGAACGGCGTGAAGCCGGAAATGCTGGCCAACGTGATCGGCAAGCTGCATCCGGGCGCCGCGCGCTACTACGCCGAAGCCGGCATCGCGGTTCCCGACGCGATCAAGTAACACAATGGCGGAAGGCGCCCCGGCGCCTTCCGCCAACCGCCCCACCCGACCGGGTCCCCAGCAAATGTCCATGCCTGCAGACGACCGGAGCGCCGCGCCGCGCATCGCGACCGGCATCGTCACCCTGCTTGCCTTCCTCTCGGTCGGCTTTCACGTCACCCTGATCTTCACAGGCTTGCTGCCGAACCTCGTCGTGCGGCCGCTGCACCTCGCGCTCGCGCTGCCCTGGGTCTTCGTGATCGGCGCGCGCGGCAGCCTGTTCGAGCGGGCAAGCGGCTGGCTCTGCGCCGCAGCCGGCATCGCGATCTGCCTCTATATCGCGCTCCACGCGGACGCGCTCGGCGACCAGTACGGCTATACCGAGGGCTGGGTGCAGCGCCTCGGCGGCATCCTGATCCTCCTGATGGTTCTGGAAATGGCCCGCCGCGCGGTCAAGCTGGCGCTCCCGTCGCTGGCGGTGATAGCTCTGCTCTATGGCCTCTTCGGCCAGCATCTGCCGGGAGAGTTCGGCCATCCGGGCCTGCCGTTCGACAGCCTGCTCGGGACGCTGACCATCGCCGAAGGCGGGCTCTGGGGACCGCTCACCGGCGTCTCCGTCAACGTCGTCGCCGTCTTCATCGTGCTCGGCGCCGTGGTCGGCGCGGGGCACGGCGGCACCGGCTTCATGAATGTCGCGACACGGCTCGCCGGGCGCCTCAAGGGCGGCGCGGCGAAAGTCTCGGTCCTGGCTTCGGCCCTCTTCGGCTCGATCAGCGGCTCCGCCTCGGCCAACGTCGCCTCGACCGGCGCATTCACCATCCCGACCATGAAGCGGCTCGGCTATCCGCGCTCGCTCGCCGCCGCGGTCGAGGCCGTCGCCTCCTCCGGCGGACAGATCATGCCGCCGCTGATGGGTGCCGGTGCCTTCGTCATGGTCGAGCTGCTCTCGACCACCTACGATGTGATCGTTGCCGCCGCGATCCTGCCCGCCATCCTGTTCTTCCTCGCCGTCTGGTTCGGCATCGACTGGTTCGCCGCGCGCAACGGTCTGCGGCCGATGGACGCCTCGGAGATCCCGGACCGGCGTGCCGTGCTGACCACGCTGCCGTTCTTCGCCATCCCCTTCGGCGCCCTGCTGATCGTGCTCTTCGGCACCGGCTACACGCCGCAATATGCCGCCGGCATCGCGATCTTCGCCGCCACCGCCATGCTGCCGCTCAACACCGACGGGTTCGCCGGGCTCCGCGTCACGTGGGAGCGCGTCACCAGCGCCAGCATCGACGCCGCCCGGCAGATCGCCATGATCGCCTCGATCATCCTCTGCGCCGGGATCATCATCGGCGTGCTGAACATGACCGGGCTCGGCGTCAAGGTGACCTCGGCCATCCTCTCCTTCTCCGGCGGCCAGCTCTGGGCGGCGCTTCTGCTGACCGCGCTCGCCTGCCTGATCCTCGGCATGGAAGTGCCGACGACGGCGGCCTATGTGATCTGCATCTCGGTCGCAGGCCCGGCGCTGCAGGAACTCGGCCTGCCGCCGCTGACGGCGCATCTCTTCGTCTTCTGGTACGCCCTGCTCTCGACCATCACACCGCCGGTCTGCGGCACCGTCTTCATCGCCGCCGGGATGGCGGACGCGCCCTGGCTGAAGGTCGCCGGCCATTCCATGCGGCTCGGCATCGGGCTCTACATCGTCCCGCTCGGCATCGTCGCGAACCCGGCGCTGATCGCCCTGACCGAGACGCCGCTCTTCGCCCTAGGCGCGTTCGTCAAGCTCGGGGCCGGCCTTGCGCTGATGAGCTGGGGGCTCGTGAACATCAAGACCGGCCTCCGCGCCTTGCTGGCATTCGCGGCAGGCGTCGCGGTGGTCTTCGCCTTCGGTATCTGATCTAGTCTCGTCACCGTCCAAGCACACGGAGCGTTTCCCATGTCCTCGATCGTCGTGAAATCCGCCATCTACGGAGACATGTTCGGCACCGCCGACATGCGCGGCCTCTTCGCCGACAGCACCATTCTCGGCCTCTATCTCGACGTCGAGACCGCTCTGGCGCGGGCACAGGCGAAACTTGGCCTGATCCCGGAAAAGGCCGCGCAGGCGATCACGGAAGCCGCGGATGTCGACAGGATCGACATGGAACGGCTCTCCTCCCGCACCCAGATCGTCGGCTACCCGATCCTGCCGCTGGTCGAACAGCTCTCGAACTGGGCGCCGGACGGGCTCGGGCAGTATTGCCACTGGGGCGCGACAACGCAGGACATCATGGACACTGCCGACGTGCTGCAGGTCCGTGCCGGGCTCGACATCGTCGAGGAGTTCCTGGAGCGGATCGCGACCGCGCTGGCGAAACTCGCCGAGGCCCATGCGGAAACCCCGATGGCCGGGCGCACCCACCTGCAGCATGCGCTGCCCGTCAGCTTCGGCTTCAAGGCGGCGACCTGGCTCTCCGCCATCGACCGCCACCTGCAACGGCTGAAGGAGCTGCGTCCCCGGGTCGAGGTGGTGCAGTTCTCCGGCGCCGCCGGGACCCTCGCCTCGCTCTCCGGCAACGGACTGGCGACCCAGGCGGCGCTGGCAGAGGAGCTCGGCCTCGGCGTGCCGGACATCACCTGGCACACGATCCGCGACGGCCTCGCCGAGGTCACCGGCTTCCTCGCGCTCGTCACCGGCATCATCGGCAAGATCGGCTACGACATCATGCTGATGATGCAGACGGAAACGGGCGAGGTGCTGGAGCCCTTCGTCGCCGGGCGCGGCGCCTCCTCGACCATGCCGCAGAAACGCAACCCGATCTCCTCGGAGATGATGCTCGCCTCCTCCAAGATCGTACGCGAGCAGCACAGCGCCATGCTCGATGCGATGGTGCAGGATCATGAGCGCGCGACGGGCCAGTGGCATGTCGAGTGGCACGCCCTGCCGACCGCCTTCATCGTCGCCTCCGGCGGACTCGCCGCGGCGGCGGAAGTACTCGAAGGCCTCGAAGTGCGCCCGGACGCCATGCGCAAGGTGCTCGACACCACCAAGGGCCTGATTGTCGCCGAAGCTGTGATGATGGGCCTCGCCCCGCATATCGGCCGACAGGTCGCCCACGACGTGGTCTACGATTGCTGTCGCAAGGCGCTCGCCGGAGAGGCGATGTTCCTCGACGCACTGATGGAGGAGAAGGCGATCTCCGATACGCTCGACCGCGGCACGGTCGAGGCGCTGACGAAGCCGGAGAACTACCTCGGCGAGGCGCCGGAAATGGTGCGCCGCCTGCTGCTGAAACGGCGCGGCTGAGGCTCAGGCGTTCTCGAACAGGTTCCGGCCGGTCCGGTCGGAACCGCGCATCAGGAACACCTTCTGTTTCGACTGGTCGCGGATCTTCTGCGCCTCCGCCTTCTCTTTCGCGAGATCTCGGTCGAACAGGCTCGTCGTCGGCATGAAGCGCATGGTCATGCCGCGCCGCGGCTTGTCGGAATGGTTCGCCTCCGAGCCGTGCAGCAGATAAACATCGTGCAGCGAGATCTGCCCGGGCTCCAGCACCAGATCGACCGCTTCGGCCTCGTCATAGGTCGAGGGATCGAGTTCCTGGTTCAGCGTGACGTCCGTCGCGTCGGTCCGGTTGTGCGCCTTCAGCCGCTGGTCCTTGTGCGAGCCGCGGATGAATTTAAGGCAGCCGTTCTCCGGCGTCGCCGCATCCACCGCGAGCCAGACCGTGCAGGTCGCGAGCGGGCGGATCGGCCAGTATTCACCGTCCTGGTGCCAGGGCGTACGCTTGCCGCCATGGGCCGGCTTGGCGAAGAAGCTCATGTTCCAGAGCGCGATGTCGGGACCGATGACCTGAGAGATCATGTCGAGGATCTCCGGATCCTCGGCGAACTCCCGGAAGGCCGGCTCGTAATCCAGCAGAGCGTTGCAGTAGTCCCTGAATTCCGGATGGCGTTCCAGCAAGGCGCTGTGAAGCTGCTTGATCCGCTCCAGCTTGTCCGGCGAGAGCCGGAAATCCGGGATGACATAGCCATCCTCGTGGTAACGGTCGACCTGATCCGCGGTCAGCATGGCATCCTCCCCTGATACCTTTTTTCCGCAGCTTAGCGCGCGCCGCCATGCTTGTCCCGGCGCGCGGAATGGTGGAGAGTCTGCAGGGTTCGAGTGGGGGAACTTAAACAATGACGATTGATCGTGGCGAAGCGCTCCGGACGCGCCTCGCAGCCTTGAAGGTGGTGCCGGTGATCCGGACACCGACCGCAGATCTCGCGATCCGCGCCTGCGAATGGCTGCTGGACGCGGGCATGCAGACGCTGGAGCTGACCTTCACGACGCCAGATGCGCACCGCGTGATCGAGACCTTCGCCCGCACCGCGCCGAACGCCCTGATCGGTGCCGGCACGGTGCGCACGGCGGAACAGGCGAAAGCGGCGGCCGATGCCGGTGCCGCTTTCCTGGTTTCGCCGGGCGCCGCCGCCGGGGTCTCCGAAGCCGCCAAGGCGTTCGGCATTCCCTATCTGCCCGGCGCTGCCACGCCGAGCGAGGTCGAGGCACGCTGGGCAGAAGGGGCAACGGTGGTGAAGATCTTTCCGGCCAGGGAATGCGGAGGGCCCGGCTTCCTGAAGGCGGTGAAATCGGTCTATCCGGAGATCCCCCTCATGCCTACCGGCGGCGTCTCTCCCGAAACCGCGAAATCCTATCTCGAGGCAGGTGCGCTCTGCCTCGGCATGGGCGGCGAGCTGGTCTCGATCGCGGCCCTGAAGGCGAACGATCCCGCCCCGATCCGCGACGCCGTCGCCCGCGCTTTCGCCGCGGTCGCCTCATGAGCTCCTATCCGGACCTGCTCTGCCTCGGCGAGCCGATGCTGGAATTCAACCAGCAGCCGGACGGACGCTATCTCGCCGGCCACGGCGGCGACACCTCGAACGCAGCCATCGCGGCGGCCCGGCAGGGTGCTTCGGTCGGCTATCTCACTCGCATCGGGCGCGATCCCTTCGGCGAGAGCTTCCGGCAACTCTGGCAGGACGAAGGCATCGACATGCGCGGCGTCGAACTCACCGAGGATGGGCATACCGGGATCTATTTCGTCACCCACGGCCCCGCAGGGCACCAGTTCAGCTATTTCCGCGCCGGTTCCGCGGCCAGCCGCATGACTCCGGATTTCCTGCCACGCGAGATGATCCGCAGGGCGAAGATCCTGCACATGTCTGGAATAAGCCAGGCGATCTCCGCGAGCGCCGCCGACACCGTCTTCGCCGCCATCGCACTGGCGAAAGACGCCGGCGCGAAAGTCTCCTTCGACCCCAACCTGCGCCTGAAGCTCTGGCCGCTGGGCCGCGCCCGCGCGGTGATCCACGCGGCGATGGCCGAGGCTGACATCGCCCTGCCGGGGCTCGATGACGCGGAGGCCCTGACCGGCCGGAACGATCCCGATGCGATCGCGGATTTCTATCTCGAGCTCGGTGCCGGGATCGTCGCGCTGACGCTCGGCGCCGAAGGCTGTCTCGTCGCCACGGCAGACGAGCGGCAGCGGATCCCGGGACGCCCGGTCGCGGCGAGAGACGCGACCGGCGCGGGCGATACCTTCGACGGCAGCTTCCTCGCGGAGTACCTAAGCACCGGCGATCCTTTCCGCGCAGCGCTCTACGCCAACGCAGCGGCGGCGCTCGCAACCCAGGGATATGGCGCCGTCGAGCCGATGCCGCGGCGCGAGAAGGTCGAGGCCCTGCTCGACCAGCACTGAAACTTGTATAGACGATTAGGTCTACACGGCGCGGGTCCGCTTCCGCTACACTCTGATCCGATCACGCCCGCTTTGCGTTTGTTGATCGATACGCATCACGGATCATAGGCATGCAAAGCGACAGCACAGCGCCCGAAGCGCCTCCCGGACGGACGCTGCTTCTCGGCGGCCCACGTCACCCGCCCGTTCTCCCGCCGGTCCAGCTTTTCCTGGTCTCGCTCGCGCTGGCCTGCGTCGCGGCCCTACTCGGCTATCTGAACGGAACGCCTGAAGACGCTGTCCTCGCCGCCGCCGTCGCGCTGCTTGGCGGATACATGGCGGCCAATATCGGCGCCAACGACGTCGCCAATTCCGTCGCGCCGCTGGTTGGCGCGCGCGCCCTGCCCCTCGGCACCGCGTTGCTGCTCGCGGCCGGAGCCGAGATCGCCGGCGCCCTTTTCGCCGGTGACCATATCGTCGGCCGCATCGCCTTCCGGATCGTCGACCCGGAACAGGTGCGCGATCCGGTCGGCTTCGTGTACGGCATGGCAGCGGCGCTCGCCGGCGCAGCGCTCTGGGTCAATGCGGCGAATTTCATCCGGGCGCCGATTTCCACCACCCATGCGGTCATCGGCGGCATCGTCGGCGTCGGACTCTTCGCGCTCGGCGCCAGCGCCATCGCCTGGGGCGAGATTGCCGCCATCACGCTCGGCTGGTTCGTCTCGCCGGTGACGAGCGCGCTCGCCGCGATCGCCATCCTGGCTTTCCTTCAGCGCGAACTGCTGGACGTCCAGAACAAGGTCCGCGCCGCGCGGACCTGGATCCCGATCCTCGTCGCGGCGATGGCCGCGCTGTTTTCGTTCTTCCTCATAAACAAGGGGCTGGTGAATGTCTGGCACCCGACCACGCCCGTTCTGGCGACCACGGTCCTTGCGGCCTTTGTCGGCACTCTGGTTCTGGCCGGCCCCTATATCCGCCGCGCGTCGATGGGGCTCGCGAACCGCGCCCAGACCGTACGCAAGCTGTTCCGCGTGCCGCTCATCGCCGCCGGCGGCTTCCTCGCCTTCGCCCACGGCGCCAACGACATCGCCAATATCGCCGGGCCGGTCACCGCGATCCTGCATGTCCAGGCGACCGCGGACCTAGACCTTGCACCGGACATTCCGTTCTGGGTCTTCCTGCTCGGCGCGCTCGGGCTCGCGGCCGGTCTGACGCTTTTCGGCGGCGGCATGGTCCGGATGGTCGCGACACGCATCACCAAGATCAACCCGGTTCGCGCCTACGCCGTCGCCATGGCGACGGCGGCGACAGTAACCGCCGCCTCCTGGATCGGCCTGCCCGTCAGCACCACCCAGATCGCTGTCGGCGCGATCTTCGGCATCGGTTTCTACCGCGAGTTCCGCGCCCGCAAGGAGCAGGAGATCAAGGAGAATGCGGAACCGAAACGGCCGAGGCGCCTGATCCGCCGCGGCGACGCCCTGCGCATCGTCGTCGCCTGGACCATAACCTTCCCCGCATCAGCTATGATTTCAGGTCTGCTCTACTGGCTGATTGTTCACGTTCTCTGACCGCCCGCACCTTGCCGGGACGGGCGTTTCTGTCGATCATGTCTGCAGTCCTTCCTGCCGCGCGTCCCGGAGTTCCCAGACCATGCTGCCCAAAGTCCTTCTGATCGGCCACCTCTACCACCCCGATGGAGAGGCGCATCTCGCGTCGCGCGCGGACCTGACGGTGCTGCCGAAGCCGGAACGGGCGGAGCTGCTCGAAGCCGCGCGGACCGCGCAGGCGATCAGCCCGCGCTATCCGAACCTTACCGACGCCGAGGTTATCGACGCTGCCGAGGACCTGGTCATCATCCATACCTCCGGACGCGGCACAGATGCAGTCGATGTCGAAGCGGCGACCCGGCGCGGCGTGGTGGTCTGCAACAATCCGGGCTTCGGCAAGGTCCCTGTCTCGGAGCACGCGCTCTTCATGCTGCTCGGCCTCTCGCGGCACGGACGGGAGCACGATGCGATGATGCGTGCGGGGAAAGGCTGGCAGGAGCGACTGCAGAAGCACAACACGATCCGGGACCTGCAGGACGGCGTGCTCGGGATCGTCGGGCTCGGACAGATCGGCACCGAGATGGCCAGGAAATGCGCTGCCGCCTTCAACATGACGGTGCTGGCCTACGACCCCTATGTGTCGGAGGAGCATGCCGCCAGCGTCGGCGCCACGCTCTGCCCGACGCTGGAAGAGGTGCTGTCGCGTGCCGACTATGTCTCGGTCCATGCCGAACTCAACGACGAGACCCGGCACATGTTCAACGAGACGACGATCCGGCAGATGCAGCCGCATGCCTGCCTCGTGAACACAGCGCGTGGCAAGATCGTCTCCCAGGACGCCCTCCTGAAGGCACTGACCGAGGGCTGGATCCGCGCCGCTGCGCTGGATGTCTACGAGGTCGAGCCGGTCGGTTCGGACAATCCGCTGCTTGCGCTGGACAATCTTCTGCTCTCTCCGCATGTCGGCGGGCTGACACAGAGCTTCATGTCCGGCAGCGCCATGGCGGTGGCGACCAAGATGCTCCAGGCACTCTCCGGAGAGCGCCCGGAAGACATCGTGAACCCGGAAGCCTGGGAGCCGGCGAAACAGCGCGCCATGAGACTGCTCTCCGGCGGCTGACCCCAACTATTCGGCGGGCTGCTCCTCGGCCTCGGCGATGTCCGGGATGTGTTTCGCTTCGGACATTTCCTTCTCCAGCTTGCCGGCCGCATCCGCCCGGGCGGAGGAGAGCCGGGCAAGCACGACATAGAGAACCGGCGTCAGATAGAGCGTGAAGACCGCCGCCAGGCCCAGACCGCCAAACACAACCCAGCCGATCGCGCTTCGCGCCTCGGCGCCGGGACCGGAGCTGAGGATCAACGGCAGGCCGCCGAGGACGGTCGAGACCATGGTCATGGCGATCGGACGCAGGCGGACCAGTGCGGCGCGCTCCGCCGCCTGCCGGACGGAGAAACCGCGATCGCGCAGCTGGTCGGCGAACTCGACCATGAGAATGCCGTTCTTCGCCATCAGCCCGATCATCATCACGAGACCGATCTGGCTGTAGATATTTACCGAGGTGCCTGTCAGCAGCAGGGCATAGATCGCGGCAGCGATTCCGAAGGGAACGGTCAGCACCACGATGGCGGCGCTGGTCACGCTCTCGAACTGGGCGATCAGGACGAGGAAGACAACGATGATCGCGATGCCGTAGGTGATCGCGACCTCGTGGCTGGTCTCCTCCAGCGCTTCCGCCTCGCCGAGCAGGATCAGGCTGACGTCGCCGGGCAGGATCTCGTCGGCGAGCGCTTCTATATCGCGGACGGCGTCGCCAAGTGCCATGCCCGGCTTCAGGTCCGCGTCGATCTCCACCGCACGGCGCTGGACATGACGGTCGAGTTCCGCCGCGACGCCCTCTTCCTTCAGGGTGACGAGGCTGGAGATCGGGATCAGCTTTCCCCTGTCGGTGCGGACATAGAGATTGATCAGGTCGGTCGGATCGTTGATCGCCCCGCCGATCGCCTCCAGCCGGATCGGGATCGTCTCGTCGCGCACGTTCAGGTCGGCGACTTCGAGCCCGTCGATATTGACCTGCAGCACATCGGCCAGATCGTCGAGATTGACCCCGAGGTCCGAGGCCCGACGCCGGTCGATATTGACGGAGAGCTGCGGCTGGGTCGGCTGGTAGGAGATCCGGACATCGGACAGGTTCGGCAGGCGGTCCTCGATCGCCCGCGCCAGCTGTTTCGAAACCTCGAAGAGGCGCAGATAGTCGTTGCCGACCAGTGCGACCTCGACACCGCCGCCGGCGGACCGCAGGTTGAGGCTGTTCGGGCTGTAGACCCGCATCCGCATGCCGGGGATCTGGTTCAGTTTGCGCCGGATCTCCGACATGATTTCCTGCTGCGAGCGCGTGCGCTCTTCCCACGGCGCGAGCGGGGCAGAGATATAGACCCGGTTCAGGTCCCAGCGTCCGACAACAGTGTAGACCGAGGTGATTTCGCCGCTCTCGACATAAGGCTGCAGCACCGCCTCCATCAGGTCGGCCTGCTTGTTGCTGTATTCGAGGCCGACACCGTCCGGACCGGTGCCCATGATGTAGATCCGGCCCCGGTCTTCGGAGGGCAGCAGTTCCTGGTCGAGCGCCTTGAAGGTGAACCATGCACCGGCGGCGATCCCGAGAGACACCGCGATGACGATGACCGGAACGGACAGGGTCGCCCTGAGCGTGGCCCCGTAGAGCCGCGCCAACATGTCACCGATCCGTCCCATGAAGGTGCGCAGCCCGAGCCTGTCCTCCCCTCTCGCGGCAAGCCGGGCCGAAAGAGCGGGCACGAGGGTGAGGGCGACGAAGGACGAGATCAGTACCGCGATGGCGAGCACGAAACCGAATTCGCGGAACAGCCGCCCCGCCGTACTGGGCAGAAAGGAAATCGGCACGAAGACGGAAATCAGGGTCGCGGTGGTCGCGACGACGGCGAAGAACACCTGGCGGGTGCCGAGCACCGCCGCAGCACGGCCGCCGAGCCCCTGGGCCCGCCGTCGCTGGATGTTCTCCAGCACGACGATGCTGTCGTCGACGATCAGGCCGGTCGCAAGGACGAGGGCGAGCAGAGTCAGGATGTTGATCGAGAAGCCGAAGGCCCAGATCGCCGCGACGGAACCGATCAGCGCCACCGGAATGGCGATGCAAGGCACCAGGGTCGCCGCCGGCGACCCGAGAAAGACCCAGAGCGTGACGATCACGATGAGCACCGCCAGCAGCAGGGTGAACAGGACCTCAGAGACCGAGCCTTCGATGAACAGCGCATCGTCGGAGGTGACCATCACCTCGATCGTATCGAAGCGCTTGTTGAGGGCGGCGACCGCCTTGTGGACGGCCTTCGAGATCTCGATCGTGTTGGACTGCGCCTGCCGCACGATGCCGAGACCGATCGTCTCCTCACCATTGACGCGGACGAGGCTCTCCGGATCTTCCGGTCCAAAGAAGACCTGCGCCACGTCGCCGACACGGACGGCACCGCGGATGATGATATCCTCGACCTCCTTCGCCGATTCCACCGTTGCGTTGGCGCGTACCAGCAATTCCTGGTCGAGCGATGCGAAGCTGCCGGCCGGAATGTCGAAGGGCGCGTTCTCCAGCGCCCCGATGACATCGGCGATGGAGAGCGCGAAGGCGCTCAGACGCATCGGATCGAGCACCACGCGCAGCAGCCGCGCGCGTTCGCCGTAGAGGTTCACGTCGGCCACGCCGTCGATCGAGATCAGTTCCGGAATCACGTCGTTCTCGACGATCCGGGTCAGATCGTCATCCCTCAGACCATGTCCGGAGACCGCGAGCTGCATGATCGGGCTGGCATCCGCATCGGCCTTGATCACCGTCAGCTGCTCGACATTCTCCGGCAGTTCCCGCTGTACCCGGCTGACCGCCTCGCGCACGTCAGAGGCCGCGACGTCGAGATCGGCGGAGGGGCTGAATTCGGCATGCAGGCGGAAATTGTTCTCCTCGCTGGAGGAGCGGATGCGCTGCACCCCGTTGACCCGGGCGACCGCGCCCTCGACGAGGCTGGTCACCTCGCTGTCCATGGTCTCCGGGGAGGCGCCGTCGAGGATGCCCCGCACCGAGACGATCGGCCGGTCCACGTTCGGCAGCTCGCGCACCTCGACCGCCAGAATGGCGGCGACGCCGGCAAGCGCGATCAGCAGGTTCAGCACCAGCGCCAGCCACGGACGCCGGACACTGAGAGACGGGAGATCGTTCTCGGAACCGCCGCCGCCGGGAATCATGATGTGGTCGCGTCCTTGTGCGCCTTGACCGGAGCTCGGTCCGGGCCGTTATCGGGAAGGATCTCGACCTTGGTGCCCTGACGCATACGGTGCAGCCCCTGGGTCACGACTTTATCGCCTTCGGAGAAGCCCGCATCTACGAGGACTGTCGCGCCCTGCCGCTGCACGATCGAGACCGGCAGGCGCCGGGCGGTTCCGTCGGAGACGGCCCAGACGAAGGACCCGTCGCCGCCCCACTGGATCGCGACTTCGGGAATGCTGGCACGGGTCTGCCCCTCGACATCCAGCGTCACGCGGAAGCTCATGCCGGGCCGGAGACTGTCATCCGGGTTGGGAATGCGGGCGCGGACCACGAAGGTCCGGGTCTCCTCGTCGATCCGGCTGCCGATATCGTAGATCACGCCGCCTTCGATCGGCGCGGTGTCGCCGGTCCATAGCGCGAGCCTGACCGGATCGCCGACCTTGAGCCTGCCGAGCAGCCCCTCCGGCACTTCGAAGCGGACCAGGAGCGTCGAGCGGTCGTCGAGCACGGCGATTTCCGTGTTGGTATCGACCCGGTCGCCGATCTCGATATCGGTCATGCCGATCCGTCCCGAGAAAGGCGCGAGCAGGAAGCGGTCCTGCAGCGCGATCTCGGCCTGCTCCAGATCGATCTTCGCCGCGTCGAGCGCAGTGATCGCATCGTCGAGTGCGGCCTGTGTCGAGGCGCCGCTGCCGCGCAGCTTGCTTAAGCGTTCCGCGACCCGCTGGGCCGCCTCGAGCCGGACCCGCGCCAGCTCGACCGCCAGGGTTTCGCTCTTGCGCTCAAGCTCGAGCAGCACCTGCCCCTTGGAAACCTCGCCGTCGGTCTTGAGCGCGGTCGCGGTGACGCGTCCGTTGGCCACCGTGTGGAGTCGCGCCGACTGATAGGCGCGGGCCGTGCCCACCGCCTCGGTCCGCAGGCGCTCCTTCACGAATTCAACATCCGCCACCACGACGGCCGCGGCCTGCTCCCGCTTATTGCCGGAGGACGCCTCGCCCGCCTCGTTCGTCAAACCGAAATACGGCCCGAGATAAGTCCATCCGCCGACCAGCAGGACGGCGGCAAAGACCACCACAAGCAATTGACGCCAGATACTCATCGGCACGGCCCCGCACAAACTTCCGCTAAGAGTGGAAACGTTTGAAAGAGTGTAATCCGTCGCGGTTTAAAGTCTATCGGACGAAAAAATATTCGTGGAAAACCTTCGGGGCGCCGAAACCTGCGCGATCGTTACGCCGGGCGCGGCTGGATCGGCGGCTGGACATCGTCCGGGATCGGGCAACGATACGGCGTCTTCGCGGTCTTCGCGGCGTGATCCGCCTTGGCCGCTGCCATCAGCTCCGCGTCGCGCAGCAGGTCGACGGCGGTGCCCGCCATGACCTTGGCCGCATAAATCATTCCCTTGTGCGCCGCCGGCGCCATGCCCTGCGCCGTCATCTGCCAGGAATGACCCGGCGTGCCGATCGCCTGGGTCGCGACCCGCGCCTCGATCGTCGGCACCACCCAGCTGACGTCCGACACGTCGGTCGACCCCGGCATGGAGACGCCCTTGACCTCGAGCGGCACGATGAAGTCGCAGAGCGGCGTGTTCTCGCGCTCCTCGACCCCGGCCTTGCGGTATTCGTTGGCGATGTCCTGTTCGGTCAGGGTCGCCTGGATCTCGGCCGCGTATTTCCGGTCCTCGGCGTCGAACGGCACCGGCCCCAGGCGCTGCATGTTCTCGTAGAGCGCCTTCTCGAGCGGCGCGTTGGCGAGCATGTTCGAGACCGCGCTGACGATTTTCCAGGTCATCTTGGTCTCGGTCATCAAAGCCGCGCCTTCGGCGACCTTCTTCACCCGCTCGACCAGTTCCCGCATGCCGGCAAGATCGCGCGCCCGTACGGCGTGGCGCACCTTGGCGAAACCCTGCACCACGTTCGGCGCGACGCCGCCGCCGTCGAGCATCGCGTAGTGGATGCGCGCGTCGGACGGCATGTGCTCGCGCATGTAGTTGACGCCGATATTCATCAGCTCCACCGCGTCGAGCGCGCTGCGGCCGAGATGCGGCGCGCTGGAAGCGTGGCTGGAACGGCCGTGGAAGGAGAAGTCGATCCGCGTGTTGGCGAGCGAGTTGGCGAGCCCGACACGGGTGACACCGGCCGGGTGCCAGGTGACCGCCGCATCAACATCGTCGAAGGCGCCGGCGCGGACCATGAAGCCCTTCGCCGCCCCACCCTCTTCCGCCGGACAGCCGTAATAGCGCACGCGGCCGGGGGTGCCAGTCTTCTCCAGCCAGTCCTTCAGGCCGGCGGCGGCGAGCAAAGCGGCGGAACCGAGCAGATTGTGGCCGCAACCGTGGCCATGCCCGCCGGGCTCGACCTCTTTAGGCTCGGCGATATTGGCGACCTGGCTGAGGCCGGGCAGCGCATCGTACTCGCCGAGCACGGCGATCACCGGACCGCCCTCGCCCGCCTCGCCCATCACCGCCGTGGGGATGCCACCGACGTTCTCCGTCACGCGGAAGCCGTACTGCTCCAGCATCTTCCGGTGCTCCTCGACGGAGCGGTATTCGGTATAGGCGATCTCGGGCATGCCCCAGATCCGGTCCGACAGGCCGATGAAATCCTCGCGGTGCTCGTCGACAAGATCCCAGATCAGTTCGGCATTCGACATGGCGCTCTCTCTCCTGGACGCATTTTCTGACCGGCGCGGAAAAGGCGGGAACACGGAGGCCGCGCGGGGTGAGTAGGAAGGGCGGAAACGATGCGCCCGGCGATATGGGCGGTCAAGCGCAACGGGTCCGTCCCGGCCGGGAAGAGCGTCGTTCCCCGGGCGCGCTAATTTTACACGTTCCCACTTTGTTCCGAGTGCTAGAGTGCCCGCCTTGGTTTCGGGAGGCCGCAGAGATGCAAACACGCGAACAGAAATTCGAACGCTTCAAGGCCCTGCATGAACGGGACAGCGCATTTGTCATGCCGAACCCGTGGGATGCAGGAACCACGCGCCTGCTCGCCCATTGCGGCTTCGAGGCGCTGGCGACGACCAGCGCCGGTTACGCCTTCGCCGTCGGCAAGCGCGATTCCTTCGCCGGTCTCACCCGTGAAGAACTGCTGGAGAACGCGCGGATGATCGTCGAGGCGACCGACCTTCCGGTTTCGGCGGATCTGGAGGACGGTTTCGGCGCCGCGCCCGAAGCCTGCGCCGAAACCATCCGGCTCGCCTGCGAGGCGGGTCTGGTCGGCGGATCGATAGAAGATGCGACCGGAGACGACGACCGGCCGATCTTCGAAGTCGAGGAGGCTGCCGACCGTATCCGCGCGGCAACGGAAGCCGCGGCGGGACGATCGTTTCTTCTCACCGCGCGGGCCGAGAACTATTTCTGCGGCCGGCCCGGGCTCGGCGAGACGATCAAACGCCTTCAGGCCTATTCCGAGGCCGGCGCCGACGTGCTCTACGCCCCCGGCCTGCCGGGCCTGGAAGCGATCCGAACGGTCTGCCGCGAAGTCGACAAACCGGTGAACGTCCTGATGGGGCTGCAGGGCGCGACCTATACCGTCGCCGAGCTTTCGGAGGCCGGCGCCCGCCGGATCAGCGTCGGCGGATCCTTCGCCCGGGCGGCGCTCGGCGCGCTGAAAAGAGCCGCCGAGGAAGTGCTGCAGCGGGGAACCTTCACCTACGCGGCGGACGCCATTCCGAACCAGGAGATCACCGAACTCATGTCCGCGGAAAAGCGCTGACCAAGAGGCCGGAGGCGGCGGCGGATCAGATCTGCGGCACGGTTTCGGAAAGCAGGCCGCCGAGCCGTACCGGCGCGGCTGCCGTCGCAAGGCCGGTTGCATCGTCGCTGACCACCAGCAGGCCAGCGACCGTCGCCGGTCCGTCGGCAGGCTCGAGACGCGCACGCGCGGTCTTCGAGAGGAAGCGCTCCAACGGAGCCTCCTTCTTCATCCCGATCACGCTGTCGTAGCAGCCGCACATGCCGGCATCGGTCATGTAGGCGGTGCCTCCGGGCAGCACCATGTGATCCGCGGTCGGGATATGGGTGTGGGTACCGACGACCGCGCTCGCCCGGCCGTCGAGGAAATGTCCGAGCGCCAGTTTCTCTGACGTCGCCTCGCCGTGCATGTCGATGAAGATGAAGTCGGCGCCATAGCCGAGCGGACATTCCTCGACGATCTTCTCCGCGGCGAGGAAAGGGCATTCGGCGCTGTCCATGAACAGGCGCAGGGCGATATTGGCGACCAGCACGTGGCGGCCGTCCTGCGTCGCGTAGAGACCGCTGCCCTTGCCGTTCGTCTCCGGCGGATAGTTGGCCGGGCGCAGCAGGCGCGGCTCGGCGTCGAAATAGGTCAGGATCTCGCGCTTGTCGAAGGCATGGTTGCCCGTGGTGACGACATCGGCGCCGGCATCGAACAAAGCCTCGGCAATTTCCGGCGTGATGCCGAAGCCGCCGGCGGAATTCTCGCCGTTGACGATGACGAAATCCACCGCGAGCTGCTCGCGCAGTTCCGGAAGACGGTCCTGCACCGCCTCGCGCCCGGCGCGGCCCACGACATCTCCGAGAAAAAGTACGCGCAAGGTTCAGGCCTTTCCGAAATGGGTGACGCGGGCTTCGGTCAGCAAAGCGTCGAGCTGCTGGTCCGTCGCCTCGCGCGGGACCGCGGCGACGCGCTGTGCTTCATAGGCGAGGCCGATCGCGCGGACGGAGCTGGAGACCCGCAGTTTCTCGAGAGTCCGGTCATAGAACCCGCCGCCATAGCCGAGACGGTAGCCCGCCTCGTCAAAAGCCAGCATCGGGACGAGCAGGGTGTCCGGCTCGAGTTCCGGCGCGCCGATATCGGGCACCAGACCACCGAGGCCGTGCTTGACCAGATGCGCGCCCGGGCCCCAGAGCCGGAAGGCGAGCGGTGCGGCCTTCCGCACGACCACCGGCAGCACGATCCGGTGTCCCTTCGCATGCAGCGCGAGCATCAGAGGGCGCGGGTCGATCTCGGAGCGGAACGGCCAGTAGGCGGCGACAATGGAAGCCGGGGCAAGTTCGAAGCTTGTGAGGAAGCTGTCGCGGATGATTTCGCCCGCACAGTCCGAAAGCGCGGCATGCGCCTGCTGCCGGCGCTCCTCGATCGTCTTTCGCAAGGCCGCCTTTTCGGCGTCGATGCGGTCAGTCGATGTCGTGGCGTTCGGCGCGGGATTCGGCAATGGCCGTCTTTCGTCTGGAATAAAACTGGACGGCGCCGCCACGACCGTTGGCCGAGATAATCCTCTGTGGCCTGCAAAGCAGGTGGGCGCCGCATACCGGAACCACGGTCCCGGCAGAGACAGCTCCCGAAGGATCGTTTATAGCCCCAGGGATTGTGAGGCCTGACGCATCGCGCAGCTACCGTCCGAGGACATATCTAGGCGCGTTCAAGCTGGTCTGCAATGCTCTCGATTCGTCCGGCCATCGCATTCAGCGCGGCGGCGATCTTCTCCTCGCTCTCGCCGATCGGGCTCGCCCCGTTCTCGGACGCCATCTCGGCTTCGATCTCGCGCAGGTCGACAAGCTCGTCCGCGATCAGCAGCGAGGCCATGACGAGAAGGCGCGTGTCGCCGATCTGGCCGATCTGCTCGACCAGGTCCTTCACATGGGAATCCACCATGGCGGCGAGACTGGCGATCCGGCTCTCCTGCCCATCCTCGCAGGCGATGCGGTAGTTCTTGCCGTTGATGGTAATCTCGACCTGGGCCACCGGCTTATCCTTCCAGCACGAATTTCAGGCGGCCGATGGTCTTGTCCAGCTTCTCGCTGACCTCATCGGTGACCTTGGAGAGTTCGGCATATTCCTTCTTCGCCGCGTCGAGCTCCGCCTGAAGTTCGGCAGAACGGGAGCTGAGTTCGAGGGCCTTGTGCGCGGCATCGTCGAGCCGTTCGATCGCGGCTTCGAGGCGTGCGGCGGCGGAATCGAGTCGGGACATCCGGTCCTGTCCTTAAAAAACGCTTGATTTTCGGGCGTCCCGCGCCCGGCGGCGGAAGCATACAAACTGCAATATCAAGGCGTCAACGCGCGGCCTCGGCGGACCGCATCATCCGCCACCAACTCCGGAGTTGACTGCACGGGGGCAGGACGGCATTTTCACCCCGCCTTTCCGGGGTAGAGACCACCTTGTGCGCCCGCCCCGTTCATCAGATGCGGCCTCCCGTCCGGACCGGTCCGGGGAAGGGCGCCGCCGAACAGAATTGACGCCCATGAACACGACATCTTCTGCTGCAAGCGACGGTTCGGGAAGCGCCGTTTCGCACGACATGCTCGCGAACGCGATCCGCGCGCTTTCGATGGACGCGGTGGAGAAGGCCAAGTCCGGCCATCCCGGCATGCCGATGGGCATGGCCGACGTGGCCACCGTGCTGTTCTCGGAATTCCTGAACTACGATCCCAAGGCACCGGACTGGGCGGACCGCGACCGTTTCATCCTCTCCGCCGGCCACGGCTCGATGCTGATCTACTCGCTGCTGCATCTGACCGGCTATGACGACGTCACGCTCGACGAGATCAAGAATTTCCGACAGCTCGGGTCGAAGACCCCGGGCCATCCGGAATTCGGCCATACGCAGGGCGTCGAGACCACCACCGGCCCGCTCGGACAGGGCTTCGCCAATGCCGTCGGCATGGCGCTCGCCGAGCGCATGACCAATGCCCGCTTCGGCGACGACCTGGTCGACCATTACACCTACGTGATCGCCGGCGACGGCTGCCTGATGGAAGGCATCAGCCACGAGGCCGCCTCGATGGCCGGCCACCTGAAGCTCGGCAAGCTGATCGTGCTGTTCGACGATAACGGCATCTCGATCGACGGTTCGACCGACCTCTCGGTCTCCGACGACCAGCTGATGCGCTTCGAGGCCTACGGCTGGGACACCAGCCGGGTCGACGGCCACGATGCGGAAGCGATTTCCGCTGCGATCGAGGCCGCGCGGGCAGACGACCGCCCGTCCCTGATCGCCTGCCGCACCAAGATCGGTTTCGGTGCGCCGACCAAGGAAGGCAAGTCCTCCTCCCACGGCGCCCCGCTCGGTGCGGACGAGATCGCCGGCGCCCGCGAAAATCTCGGCTGGAGCGCAGGTCCGTTCGAAATCCCGGCCGAGGTGCTGGACGCCTGGCGCGCCATCGGCGCGGAGCGAGCCGGCGCGCATGTCGCCTGGACCGCGCGCTATGACAGCGCCGATGCGGCGACCCGCAAGGCGTTCGACGCGGCGATGTCCGGCAAGCTGCCGGAAGGCGCCGAAGAGGCGATCAAGGACCTGATTGCGAAACACGCCGCGGAAAAGCCGAAACTTGCCACCCGCGTCGCCTCGCAGAAGGCGCTGGAAGCGCTGCAGCCTGCGATCCCGGAACTGGTCGGCGGCTCGGCCGATCTCACCGGCTCGAACAATACGAAGGTCGGCGGCCAGGACGCGGTGAAGGCCGGCGACTACAGCGGACACTACATCTATTACGGCGTGCGCGAGCATGCGATGGCCGCCGCGATGAACGGCATGGCGCTGCATGGCGGGCTGATCCCCTATGGCGGCACCTTCCTCGTCTTCACCGACTATTGCCGCCCGTCGATCCGCCTCTCCGCGCTGATGGGGCTCCGCGTCATCTATGTCATGACGCACGATTCCATCGGCCTCGGCGAGGACGGTCCGACGCACCAGCCGGTCGAGCATGTCGCCGCGCTGCGCGCCATCCCGAACCTCAACGTGTTCCGCCCGGCGGACGCGATCGAGACGGCGGAATGCTGGCTCGCCGCGCTGCAGGACGAGCACCGGCCGTCGATCCTCGCGCTGACCCGCCAGGGCCTGCCGACGGTGCGGGACGGCGACACGTCGGAAAACCTCTCCGCCAAGGGCGGCTACGTCCTGGCAGACGCCTCGGGCGCCCGCAAGGTGACAATCCTCGCCACCGGTTCCGAGGTCGAGATCGCGCTCGCCGCGAAGGCCGCGCTCGACGCCGACGGCATCGCCACCGCCGTCGTCTCCATGCCCTCGATCGAGCGCTTCACCGCGCAGGACGCCGCCTACCGCAAGCAGGTGCTCGGCGCCAGCAGCCTCATGGTCGCGGTCGAGGCCGGTATCCGGCAGAGCTGGGACGGGCTGATCGGGCTCGACGGCATTTTCGTCGGCATGAACTCATTCGGCGCGTCCGCGCCTTACGACGACCTCTACAAGCATTTCGGCATCACCAGCGATGCCATTGTGGCCGAGGTCAAGAAGCGTCTGGGATGATCCCACCATCGCCGCCCCCGACGGGGCGGCGTTTTTGTACGAGCGTGAAAGTCAGGAGGAAATCTGATGAGCGTTAATGTTGCCATCAACGGGTTCGGGCGGATCGGCCGTCTGGTTCTGAGGGCACTCGCCGAGAGCGGTCGCGACGATATCAAGGTCGTTGCCATCAACGATCTGGGACCGGTCGCGACGAACGCACATCTGCTGAAATGGGACAGCAATCACGGCCGCTTCCCGTTCGACGTGAAGGTCGACGGTGACACCATCGATTACGGCAAGGGCCCGATCAAAGTGACCGCCGAGCGCGACCCGGCGAACCTGCCGCACAAGGATCTCAAGGTCGACATCGTGCTGGAATGCACCGGCCTCTTCACGAAGAAGGAAGATGCGGCGAAGCACATCTCCGCCGGCGCCAAGCGCGTGATCATCTCGGCCCCGGGCACCGGCGTCGACCTCACCGTCGTCTACGGCGTGAACCACGACCAGATCACCGCCGAGCATACGGTGATCTCGAACGCCTCCTGCACCACCAACTGCCTTGCTCCGGTCGCCTACGTGCTGAACCAGGCCATCGGCATCGAGCGTGGCTACATGACCACGATCCACGCCTACACGGGCGACCAGCCGACGCTGGACACCATGCACAAGGATCTCTACCGGGCCCGTTCCGCGGCGACCTCGATGATCCCGACGAGCACCGGTGCGGCCAAGGCGGTCGGGCTCGTGCTGCCGGAACTCGCCGGGAAGCTCGACGGCTCCTCCATCCGTGTGCCGACGGCAAATGTCAGCCTGATCGACCTGAAATTCACGCCGAAGCGCGACACCACCGTCGAAGAGGTCAACAAGGCGATCATCGATGCCGCCAACGGCAAGCTGAAGGGCGTCCTCGGCACCAATGACGAGCCGCTGGTCTCCATCGACTTCAATCACAATCCGAACAGCTCCACCTTCGACCTGAAGCAGACCCAGGTGATCGAGGGCAAGCTGGTGCGGGTGGTCAGCTGGTACGACAACGAATGGGGCTTCTCCAACCGCATGCTGGATACCACCGCAGCGGTCGCGGCGACGCTCTAACAAGCAAAGGGAAGGACAACGGCGATGAAAATCACCCAGCGCGTCAAGCGCATCCTCGACGGTTATGAGAGCGACTGCCCGGGCACCAAGGCGAACCTCGCCCGCATCCTGATGCAGGGCAAGCTCGGCGGCACCGGCAAGCTCGTGATCCTGCCGGTCGACCAGGGCTTCGAGCACGGTCCGGCCCGCAGCTTCGCGCCGAACCCGGACGCCTACGATCCGCACTACCACTTCAAGCTGGCGATCGATGCGGGTCTCTCGGCCTATGCCGCCCCGCTCGGCATGATTGAGGCCGGTGCCGACACCTTCGCGGGCCAGATCCCGACGATCCTGAAGGTGAACAGCTCGAACAGCCTCGCCCGCGACAAGGAAGGCCCGAGCCAGGCGCTGACCGGTTCGGTGCAGGAAGCGGTCCGTCTCGGCTGCTCCGCCATCGGCTTCACGATCTATCCGGGCTCGGACAACGCCTTCGAGATGATGGGGCAGATCCGCGAGATGACCGAGGAAGCCAAGGCCTACGGCCTCGCGGTCGTGGTCTGGTCCTATCCGCGCGGCGGCGACCTCACCAAGAAGGGCGAGACCGCGGTCGATATCTGCGCCTATGCCGCCCACATGGCCGCCCTGCTCGGCGCCCACATCATCAAGGTGAAGCCGCCGACCGAGCATCTCGAGCTGGAGGCTGCGAAAAAGTCCTACGAGGCCAACAAGATCGCCATCGGCACGCTGGCCGAGCGCATCGAGCATGTCGTGAAGTCCTGCTTCAACGGCCGCCGCATCGTCGTGTTCTCAGGCGGCGAGGCGAAGGATCTCGACGGTCTCTACAACGAGATCCGCGGCCTGCGCGACGGCGGTGCCAACGGCTCGATCATTGGCCGCAACACCTTCCAGCGTCCGCGCGAGGAAGCGATGGCCATGCTCAACACCATCATCGACATCTACAAGGGCAAGGCGTAAATCTACGCCTTGATCCTGCGTTTCGCGGCGCCCGCCTGACGCGGGCGCCGTTTTCGTCTGAAGAGCCGAAACATGCCCGATCCAAGCTGCGAGCTTTACCTTATCACCCCGCCGAAGATCGACCTCGACGCCTTCGCCGAAGATCTTGCGGCGGCGCTCGATGCCGGGCCGGTCGCCTGTCTGCAGCTTCGCCTGAAGGATGTCTCGGACGACGAGATCAAGCGCGCGGCGGAGACCCTGCTGCCGGTCTGCCATGCGCGCGGCGTGCCGCTGCTGATGAACGATCGCCCGGATCTCGCCCTGCTCGCCGGCTGCGACGGCGCCCATGTCGGCCAGAACGACACGCCCTACGTGGCGGCGCGCCGCGTTCTGGGCGACGAGGCGATGATCGGCGTGACCTGCCACAACTCGATCCATCTCGCGATGGAAGCGGCCGAGGCCGGCGCCGACTACGTCGCTTTCGGGGCCTTCTACCCGACCGAGACCAAGGAAATCCTGCACCACGCCGAGATCGAGACCCTGGAGGCCTGGGCCTCCTTCTCGACGGTCCCCTGCGTCGCCATCGGCGGGATCAATCTCGAGAACGCGAAACCTCTGATCGAGGCGGGGGCGGATTTCCTCGCCGTGATCACGGCGGTCTGGAAACACCCGGGCGGGCCGGCGGCGGGGGTGAAGGCGTTTAACGAGCTGTTCGAAGGCTCTGCCTGAAACGGTTCGCGATCAGGCGAACCTCGCGTCGAATTCCGCGATAGGTGTCGGGCGGCCGAGGAGGAAGCCCTGGCCGGTCTTGCAGCCGAGAAAGATCAGCGCCTGTTTCTGTTCTTCCGTCTCGATACCCTCGGCCACGCACCCCACGTCCAGGGTCTCGCTCATGCCGAGAACGATCGAAGCCATGCTGCGCCGGGCGTTCGGCGTATCCAGATCCTTCACGAAAGCGCGGTCGATCTTGATCGTGTCGATCGGCAGACGATCGAACTGGGCAAGGGACGAATAGCCTGTCCCGAAATCGTCAAGCGCGATCCGGAAACCTTTCTCCCTCAATGCCCCGACAAGAGACTGGGCCGACGCGTCGTGATGCATTGCGACGCCTTCGGTCACTTCGAAGGAGACCGTTTCGGGGGTCAGGCCCGTCCGCCGCACGGTCTCGAGGAGATGATCCAGGAAGCTCGAACGGTTCAGATCCTCCATCGAAAGATTGACCGATACCGGCAAGGCGGGGCCCGCCTTCCGACGGATTGACCAGGCACCGACCGTCTCTAGAACGAAATCGGTGAGGGAGCCCGTCAGCCCCGCGCTCTCGGCGATCGGGATGAATTCGCCAGGCGCGACCGCTTCGCCGTCCAGCGTCCAGCGCAACAGGGCTTCGGCGCTCTTCAGTTCCCCTGTCTGCAAATCGACGATCGGCTGGAGATGGACCTCGAATCCGTCGAAATTCCCTATGGCACGGCGCATTTCCGACTGCAGCATCACGCGGCGTTCCGCGTCGGCGCGCATCTTGAGGTCGTAGCGCACGGTCTTCCCGGCCTCGGCCTGCCGTACATGCAGGAGAGCCGATTTCGCCGCGCGCAAGACGGTTCCCGGATCCCGCTCGATATCGGCCAGATCGAGGATGGCAGAGGTCGCCGCAGTCGAAAACTCGATCGCATCGATCCGCCTTGGCTTCGTCAGGACGGCTTCCAGCCAGTCCGCGTCGAGCTTCTCGGTCTCCGCGAGAATCGCAAAAACACCGTCGTCCAGGCGGGCGACGACTCTTCCATCTGTGTTCAGGTCGCCGTAGATTTCCTTCAGAAATTTCTGGGTGGCGGCGAAGCCATAGGTCGCGGCCATCGTCCGATAGGACTCGATGTCGGCCAGCGCCACGCAGAGATTGCCGAGCGGCGATGTCTCGAAACGTTTCTCAAGCGCCCGTTCAAAAGCGTTCAGATTCGGCACGTTCAGAACCGTGTCGACATAGGCGAGATTGTCGAGCTTCTCGACCAGCGCCAAATTCTCGAAACTCAGCGAGATCTTGTTCGAGAAGAGCTTCAACAGGTCCAGATCGGGCTGGGAAATCTCGAGGTCCGTTTCGAGCAGGACGATCAGCCCGCGCCCGTCGTCGGTCGTGAAGTGCAGCGTCATATAGCCGTCCCGGACCAGCGGCCGGGCGTCCGGAACGGCGGTCTCGATCCGTTCCCGAAGAACGGGATCGGCAACCTCGGTGCTCAGCTTACCCATCAGATGGGCAAAATGACCCGTCGCACTGATCACCCTTCCCACCGTCTCCGACAAATCACCGGGCTCTTCGTCAAGGGGATAACTGATGACGATCCCGTGCGCCGCGATATCGAGCAGCCCGGCGACCTGCGTCAGCACGCCCTGGGAGAACAGTTCCAGATTGGTCCTGCGAAACAGCTGGTTCGAGCTTTCGATAATGAGCTCGAGCCCGTCCCGGCCCCGCTCGATGACCCGAAGATGCTCATAGGTACGGATGCAGGCCGTCAGCACCGTCACCAGACGACGTCGGGTGAGTTCGCCCTTGGTGCGGTAATCGTCGATCTCGTACTCGTCGATCACCGTGCGCTCCGGCGCATATCCCGGATGGCCGGTCCGGAGCACGATCCGAAGCTTGTCCAGCCCGGCGGCCCGCAGGTCCCTGACCAGTTCGAGCCCGGAATCGTGTTCTTCCATGACAACGTCAACCAGAGCCACCGCGACATCGCCGAGTTCGCCGATCATCGCGAGCGCGTCCTGTCGGGACCTTGCATGCAGCAATTCTACCGGACGGCCGAAAATCTCCATGTCGCGAAGCGCGAAGCGGGTGGCCTGATGCACGTCATCCTCGTCGTCGACGACAAGGACTTTCCAGGGACGCCCTTTCGGATTGGAGGGTCCTCCGCCCTCGTCATCGATCAGGTCGAACCTGTCATCATCCGGACTGGCGAAATCACCCGACATCATAGGTCCTTTCCATGGCTTCCCGGTTGCGCTCAGGAGCCTTGAGAGGCAGAGCGACGAGAACCGACGTGCCGTCACCGAGAGCGCTTTTTGCGCGGATGCTGCCACCAAGCGTTCCGGTCACGATATTGAACGCGATACTGAGGCCGAGGCCGCTGCCGCCCTGCCCCATTCTGGTGGTAAAGAACGGCTCGAAGATCCTCGCAAGCGTGTCCGGAGGCATCCCGACCCCGTCATCGCGCACCTCGATCTCCAGCATCTTCTCCGCTTTGTCGCGGGCGATCATCGTCACGGTGCCGGGCGCCCGGCCTTGGAAGGCATGCGCCCTGCAATTCTCAACTAGGACAATGAGCACCTGGGACAAGGCACCGGGGTAGCTGTCCAGAACGGCCTCGGTCTCGATCTCCGCATAGAGCGTGATCCCGTCGTGCCTCAGTTGGGATTTCAGCGAGGCGGCGACGCCGGCGATGATCTCCTGGAGCTGGAACTCCCTGCGCTGCTCGCTCGCCTGATCGACCGCGACCTGCTTGAAATGTCCGATCAGGCCGTGCGCGCGCTCCAGCCCGTCGAGAATGATGCGGGTCCCGTCTTTCAACTCACCGATGAACTTTGTGATGACGGAACGTCTGAGGCTTCCGCTGGCGACGTCTTTCTCGAAATCGTCCACCCGCTCCGCCAGAGTGCTGGCAACCGTTACCGCATTTCCAACGGGCGTGTTCAGTTCATGCGCCACCCCCGCGACCAGACGGCCGAGGCTCGCCATCCTCTCGGAGCGCTCCAGGTCCTCGGCCGCGCGCCGCTTGTCCGTCTCCGCTTCGTGACGAAGTGTCAGCGCCATCGAGAGGACATAGGCGAATAGTCCCACGACAATAAGGCCCGCGCCCGCGACGAGCGGATTGGCATGTCTCCACATCGCCCCGGCCGTCACGCCCGGAACGAAGGCGACGATCTTCCAATACTCGTCATCCTTGACGACCGCACCGTCCCGGCCGTCCTGAAACAGCGCGGATTCGGGGTAGAGGGTCCGAACGATCACCGTCCGGCCGTCGAATACGAACTCTCCGCCGTCGGCGCTTTCGATCCTGGACCAGAGTGCCGGCTCCTCGCCGGCAAGCGTGGTCTCCCGGCCGAACATGAAGCCCCACAGGCGATCACGCTCGACGCCGGCCAGCCAGTATCCGTCTGCGTTCAGGATCTGAAGCGGCGTATGTGACGTCAGCCCGCGGCGGTCGAAAGACTCAAGCATCCGGCTCAGCGCGACATTGACAATCACGATGCCAACGGTCGCGCCGCCGCGGTCGAAAACCGGGGTTGCAAGCCGGATCATGGGGCGCCAGGGCGTCTCGACGGCACCGAATTCCACATTCAGATCGATTGCGGAGATATAGATACCGTCGGCGGGAAGACCGATCGAGCTGCTGAAATAATAGCGTTCGGCCTTGTTCTGAAGGTCCGTTACGATCTCGACGTCCTGGGTATCGGGATTGCGGTCCACCCGCACTGTTTCCAAGCCGTCACGATCAATCAAACGGAGTTGGGCGATCAGCGGCTTTTCCCGCACGAAGATGGAGAAGTCGGCCATTACGGCACCGGAATCCCGAACATCGCCGTCAATGTATTCTCTCAGGCTTTGCAGCCCTGCCACCGCGCGCAGATCCGACGCGAAGTTCCGCAACGAATCTCCCATCAGGTTGCTCTCGGCACTGATCGCGGCGACTGCAGCATTGCGCTGCTCGGCGATATCGGCGCGGGTGACGAGATAGAGGGAGGCGAACCAGATCACGAGGAATATCCCGGTCAAACCGGGAAAAATCAGTGTGAAGTATCTGACAAAGACCGGAGAGAGAGCTCCCTGCGAAAGGCCAACCATTGCCATGCCATCATTCGCTCTAACTACTTGAGACAGATCTTCAGCTGTCTCGCAGCATCGAGCCAAATCCTTGACCAACGATTAACGCGTGATGGTTTCTCGCGTCAAACTCGCATTATAATTGCATCAAATGCAGAGTTTTTTCCATTGTTCATCGAAAGCATGAAGATCAGGCATGCGTTCCGGAGCGAGCGCGGCCGATAGACTTCACCGGCGCAACCTGATAAAAGCGCGCCGCACCCGATATTGCGTACGTTCGCGCGCTTTCCGCGCGACGTCGGCCACTATGATTGCTCGACGGACAAAGACATGAAAATCAACGGCAACGCCATCCGCATCGGAAACGTCATCGAACACAAGGACCGCCTCTGGGTCGCCGTGAAGACCCAGGCCGTGAAACCCGGCAAGGGCGGCGCCTTCAACCAGGTGGAACTGAAGGACATCCGCAACGGCACCAAGCTGAACGAGCGCTTCCGCGCCGACGAGCAGGTCGAGCGCGTGCGCCTCGAGCAGCGCCCGGCGCAGTTCCTCTTCGCCGAGGAAAATCTGCTGACCTTCATGGACAACGAGACCTACGAGCAGACCCAGATCTCTACCGACCTGATCGGCGAGAACGCGGTCTTCCTGCAGGACGGCATGGAAGTGCAGATCGAAAGCTACGAGGGCGAGCCGCTCTCGGTGCAGCTGCCGGAAACCGTGGTGCTGGAAATCGTCGAGGCCGACGCGGTGGTGAAGGGGCAGACCGCCTCTTCCTCCTACAAGCCGGCCGTGCTCGAGAACGGCGTGAAGATCCTCGTGCCGCCGCATGTCGAGGCCGGCACCCGCGTCGTGGTGCGGACCGAAGACAGCACCTATGTCGAGCGCGCCAAGGACTGATTGAGGACGCCGGCCCCCGGGCCGGTTTCTGCCAAGCCCTAAATCGAACTGGAGAGACCATGGCGACCCGCTCGCCCGCGATCAACGTTATGGTGAAAGCCGCCATGAAGGCGGCCCGGCAGCTGCTGCACGACTTCAACGAGGTCGAGCAGCTCCAGGTCTCCAAAAAGGGACCGGCGGACTTCGTGTCGACCGCCGACACCGCGGCCGAGAACACCATCACCAGCGAGCTGAAACGCGCGCGGCCGGACTACGGCTTCCTGCTCGAGGAAGGCAATGCGGTCGAGAGCAAGGATCCGCAGGGCCGGCGCTGGATCATCGATCCACTCGATGGCACCACGAACTTCCTGCACGGCATTCCCCATTTCGCGATCTCGATCGGGCTCGAGGAAGACGGCGAGATCGTCTCCGGGATCGTCTACGAGCCGACCCGGGACGAGATGTTCTGGGCGGAAAAGGGCAAGGGCGCCTACCTCAACGACCGCCGTCTGCGCGTCTCGGCCCGCCGCAACATGGAAGACAGCGTGTTCGCGACCGGCATCCCGACCCTGCGCGGCAACGATCACGGCACCTACCTGAAACATCTCGAGGCGGTGATGACCCGCTGCTCGTCCGTGCGCCGGTTCGGTGCCGCGGCGCTGGATCTCGCCTATGTCGCCGCCGGCCGCTACGACGGCTACTGGGAGCGCGGCCTCAGCGCCTGGGATATCGCGGCGGGCATGCTGCTGGTCAAGGAAGCCGGCGGCTACTGCACCGACTACAAGAACCGCGACAAGTGCATCGAGACCGGCGAGGTGGTTGCCGCGAACGACGCCGTCCACGGCAAACTCCTGAAAACGCTCCGGGATGCCACGAAGGCCTAAGTGCCCGTGACCCTCGCCAGAAGCGCCAGCCGCTGATTCAGCTACAATCTTTGTGTGTAATTTTTTGATTCAGGTCATGTTTTATTAACCTGAAACACTGAGGTTGGGCCTTTGCCACAGACCGGAACAGTCCTGCCACGCCTGCGGGCGTGGAGGGAGTGTTCCGTTTCGCTGTCGGAGAAGGCCATGAATCACCTTAGGATTTCCACACGCGTCCTGCTGATCAGCGCCATCGCCCTGATCGGCTTCATCGCTATCGGCGGCGTTATTCTCTGGCAGGATTCCGTTCGCTCCGCGAATGCTGAGCGGCAGCGACTTGCGCTGGCACGTTTCAACGACGTGCAGGATATGGAGATCCTGTTCCTGAACGCCCGGAGGCGCGAGAAGGACTTCCTGCTGCGCCTCGATGCCGACTACATCGGAAAGCACAAGGCGGTCTCCGAGCAAATCCTCCAGATCGCCGAGCGGCTGGCCACCGAGGTCGAGGGAAGCGACTTACAGCGCCTGGAGACCGTTCGCAGCGATTATCAGGCCTATGATCGCCAGTTCGACATGATCGCGGAAAACTGGATCACCATGGGCCTGGATGAGAATTCGGGTCTCCAGGGCAAGCTAAGGACAGCCGTGCAAGGCGCGGAGGAACTGATCGGACAGCATGCGACCGACGACCTCATGGTGAAGCTGCTGATGATGCGCCGCCACGAGAAGGACTTCATCCTCCGCCTCGATCCGAAATATGTCGGCCGGCTGGAAAAGCGCATCGAGGAGTTCACCGAAATCCTGAACGGCAAGGGAGATCTCGGAGCGACGATCAAGAGCGACATTCTCGCCGCTCTGGATATCTATGAGTCCACGTTCAGGAAATACACGTCATTGCGCCTTGGGATCGGCGAGCAGACCAATATCCTCTCGGACCTCTATGCCAAAGCCGAGCCTGTTCTGGACGAATTGCGCGACTCGATCCGCTCCGACTACGAGGCCGTCACTGCGGAGGTCGCGATTGCCAACCAGCAGTCCCTCATTCTGACGGGCGTATTGATCTTCATCATCGGCGCGACATGCGTCGTGATCGCCCAGATCGTCGGCCGCTCGATCAGCAGGCCGATCTCCGCGCTCTCGCAACAGATGTTGCGGCTTGCCGATGGCGACAAGTCGATCGAGGTCGATACCGGCGGCAAAGACGAAATCGCCGACATGGCGCGCATGGTTCAAACCTTCAAGGAGAACATGATCCGCAACGAGCAGCTGCAGGCGGAAGCGCAGGCCAAGCAGGAAGAGGAACTGCGCCGTGCGGCTCACGTGGACAGCCTGACCAGTTCGTTCGACAACGAAGTTCAGGCGCTCCTCGACAGCCTCAGCAAGTCAGCCTCGATGCTACAGAAAACCTCCGAGGACATGTCACGCAACGCGGAGGAATCCGGGGACCGGGCCACCAACGTCGCCAGCGCAACGGAGGAAACCACTGCAAACGTCCAGACCGTGGCGACCGCGACCACCGAGCTCTCCTCCTCGATCGCCGAGATATCCTCTCAGGTCTCGAATGCCACACGCGTCGCGAACGAGGCCGCAGGACAGGCCAGCGAAACCTCCGCAGCAATCGACGCGCTGAGCGAGACCGCCGACCGGATTGGCGAGATCGTGACCCTGATCCGCGAGATCGCCGAACAGACCAACTTGCTTGCGCTCAACGCGACGATCGAGTCGGCCCGGGCCGGCGAAGCGGGCAAAGGGTTCGCCGTCGTCGCCTCGGAGGTCAAGAATCTCGCCGGACAGACCGGCAAGGCAACAGAAGAGATCGCGGCCCAGATCGGTGCCATCCAGTCCAGAACCGCCGGAGCGGTCGCCGCCATCCGGTCGATCGTCGCAAAGGTGGAGGAGATGGAAAACATCACCAGCTCGATTGCGGCAGCGGTCGAAGAACAGAATGCCGCGACGCAGGACATCTCCCGCAATATCGAGGACGTTGCCGCGGCGGCGCAGGACGTCAGCAGCAATGTCAGCTTTGTCGGTCAGGCGTCGCAAAACACCAGCCGCATGGCGGGCGAGGTTCTGAATGCATCCAGTGAGGTGGGCGAGCGTTCCGCCACGCTCGGCGAGCGGATACAGAAGTTCCTCACGTCCGTTCGCGCCGCATGACGCGCTGCGGGTAGAGCCCGCCACACGCCCTTAGGCTGTTGTCGCCAAAAGCCGTGATGGGATAAGGTCTTCCGACGACCGATTCTCCCATTGAGGACGCGCTGCATGGCCGCAACACGATATCCGGGCCGACGCCCCGCCCTACTTCTTCTCGCAGGCCTGCTCGCCTTGCCGGCAGGCGCCGCACTCGGCGAGGAAACCGTCTATATCGGCGGCACCGGCGAGCAGGTCGAAATCAATCTCGATGTGCTCGAGGCGCTCGGCACCCCGCCGAACGTCGCCGGCCTGTTGCGCGCCGACATCCGGCGCAGCCAGGTTCAGAACGGCATGCCGTTGCCGCTTCCGGGCGAAGTCCGACAGCCGGTGACCCAAGGCGCCCCGATGCCGCCGCCGAGCCGTCCGGCGCAGATGACGCGGCGCCTGACCGCTGCGCCGCAGCCAGCGGCCGCCATCGCCCCCGTGGCGCCGAGACCGCCGGCGGCCGCGCTTCCGACGGCCCGCCGCATCGCTCCGGAACCCTCCGCCCCGACACGGACGGCAGCCGTCCCGGCGGCGCCGCGCGTTGCCACACCGGCACCGAGTGCGCCGAAAGTCGCATCTACTCCGGCACCGACGGTCGCCGCGCCGGCGAGGGTCGCGATTCCCGCACCGACGCCCCCGGCACCGCAGGCCTCCAGCGGAACAGCGGCCAAGAGTCCCGCCATCGAAGTCCCGGCGCCGCCCGCCTCCAGCACCCGCACGGCGGCCGTCGCACCGCCGCCACCGCCAGCGGTGATCGCGGAGACGCCGAAAGCTCCGCCCGCCGCCAAGACGCCGGAACCAGCAACTCAGGTCGCGTCCGCCCCCGCCGCTCCGAAAACACCGGCTCCCGCCGCATCGGCGAACAGCGCCGCCATCAGCGTGATTTTCGAGACAGACAGCCAGGAGCTGCCGGGAGATGCTTCCAGCACGCTCGGAAGCATCGCCGCGAGAATGAAGGCGAACAGCGAGCTCCGGGTCCAGCTCATGGCCTATGCGACCTCCGGCGACCGGTCCGAAGCGAAGGCGCGGCGCCTTTCGCTCTCCCGCGCGCTCGAGGTCCGGTCCTTCCTGATCCGCGAGGGCATCGCCAGCACCCGCATGGATGTGCGGGCGCTCGGCGACAGGGCTCCCGGAGCGCCGGGCGACCGGGTCGATCTGACCCTGGTCGAACGCTGACGGAGACGACGCGCCGACGGGCGCGGGAAGCGGACCGAATATCGCCGCATTTCCCGTCCATACATCCGGACTCGAAACCGGAGCACACTATCCAGGGCCGCTCCGCGCGGCCCGAGTTCAGGGGATCGATCAGGTGACCAGACCAACGCGTTTTCTCGTCCGCATGGCGATATTCCTGTTGCTCGTCGTGGCGGTCGCAGTGCTGCTCTTCGCCCCCCTGTTCGACGCCTTCATGGCCAACGCGGCGCTGAACGGGATGATCCTGGCGACGCTCGCCATCGGCATCCTCTACATTGTCCGCCAGGTTGTCTCGCTCGGCCCGGAGGTCTCCTGGATCGAATCCTACCGGACCTCCCAGCCCGGCCTCTCGATGCAGCAGGCGCCAACCCTCCTGGCGCCGGTCGCGACCATGCTCGGCGAGCGGCGGGACGAACGGGTCAGCCTCTCGGCCATGTCTCTGCGCTCGCTGCTCGATTCGATCGATGCGCGCCTCGACGAAAGCCGGGACATCTCGCGCTACATCATCGGCCTGCTGATCTTCCTCGGCCTGCTCGGCACCTTCTGGGGCCTGCTGCAGACGGTCGGCGCGGTCGGCGACGTGATCAACAGCCTCAGCGTCGGGAGCGGCGATCTCGGCACCGTCTTCGACGATCTGAAGTCCGGCCTCGAAAGCCCGCTCGGCGGCATGGCGACGGCCTTCAGTTCCTCGCTCTTCGGCTTGGCCGGCTCGCTCATCCTCGGCTTCATGGAGCTGCAGCTCGGCCAGGCACAGAACCGCTTCTACAACGACCTGGAGGAATGGCTTTCCGGCCTGACCCGGCTCAGCTCCGGCGGCGGCGTGCTGGCGGACGGGGAGCATTCGGCCAGCGCCTACCAGACCGCGCTCTGGGAGCAGACGGCGGACAGTCTCGACAAGCTGCAGCGCGTCATCCTCCGGAGCGAGGACGATCGCCGGCAGGCCAACGCCAACCTGATGGCCCTCAACGAGAAGCTCGGCACCCTGGTCGACCAGATGCGGGCCGAGCAGGATCTGATGGTGAAGCTCGGCGAGGCCCAGCTGGAGATCCGGCCGGTGCTGGCCAAGATCGCCGAAGGCCAGACCGGCGGACGGGACGAACTGATGCGCACCCATCTGCGCAATATCGAGGCCTATGTCGCGCGCCTCGTTGAGGAAGCCTCC
The DNA here is from genome assembly GCF_017640745.1 of Nisaea sp. GTDB lineage: Bacteria > Pseudomonadota > Alphaproteobacteria > Thalassobaculales > Thalassobaculaceae > Nisaea. Next base: position 54,661 of record NZ_JAEPQA010000008.1, read on the forward strand.
GAGGGCCGCAACCGCACCGTGGAGGAGATCCGTCAGGAGATCCGGCTGGTCGCGCGGACCATCGCGGCGCTCGCAGAGGAAGAACGCTAGGGGAGCGCGGCCATGTCCGCCCGCAGCCGCGCCGCGAGGCGCGACACCAATATCTGGCCCGGCTTCGTCGACGCGCTCGCCACGCTTCTGATGGTGATCATCTTCGTGCTGATGGTCTTCATCGTCTCGCAGTTCTATCTGACCCAGGCGCTCTCCGGGCGCGACGAGGCGCTGAAGAACCTGCAGGCCGAGATCGCGCAGCTCTCGGACCTGCTCAATCTCGAGCGCGAGACCAATGCCGAGCTGCGCCTCAACGTCGCCCAGCTCTCGACCGAGCTGCAGGCCTCCATCGCCCGCCGCGACGCGCTCTCCCAGCAGGTCACCCAGCTGATATCGCAGCGCGACCAGCTCGAGGACAGGCTGGCGGAATCGGTGCGCGACAAGGCGAACATGCAGCAGCGGCTCTCCGAACTGGAAAACAGCCAGGCCGGGCTCGACCAGCGCCTCTCCGAGGTGCTGAGCGAACGCGACGCCCTGCTCTCCAAGCTGCGCTCGGTCGAGAGCGAGATGGCCGTGGTCAAGGCGGAACGGGACGAGGTCAGCGCGGGGCTCGAGGACGCCTTCAAGGTAATCTCGGCGGACCGCGAGACGATCAAGACGCAGCTGGCGGAACTGGAAAGCCTGCGCCGCGATCTGCTCGCCCTGAAGGAAGCACGCGAGCGGCTGGAAGGCGAGGTCGCCGAGCTGGCAGCGCTCAAGCAGACGCTCGAAAGCGATCTCGGCGAGACCCGGGACCAGCTCGACGCCGCGAAGATGACGGCGGAGGAGCGGCAGGCCCGGATCGAGGAACTGCGGGCGGAAATGAGCGCCCTGCGCGACCGCTCGAAGGAACTGACGGCCCAGCTCTCCAGCAGCGAGGAACGCACCCTCCTGCAGCAGCAGGAGATCGAGGCGCGGGATATCCGGCTTGCCGAACTGACCGCCAATTTCAGCGAGACCGCCGCGGCGCTCGGCGCCGAGAAGGAACTCTCCGCCAAGGCGCAGGAAGAGGTCGCTTTGCTGAACCGGCAGATGCGGGCGCTGCGCGAACAGCTCCTCGCCCTGCAGGAGGCGATGGACGCGCTGGAGGCGGTGAACAAGGAGCAGAAGGTCGAGATCGTCGATCTCGGTGCCAAGCTGAACCGCGCGCTCGCCACCAAGGTGCAGGAGCTGGCAAAGTTCCGCTCCGAGTTCTTCGGCCGCCTGCGCGAGGTGCTGAGCGGGCGCGAGGGTATCCGCATCGTCGGCGACCGCTTCGTCTTCCAATCCGAGGTGCTGTTCGACAGCGGCTCCGACCAGATCGGTCCGCGCGGCGAGATTCAGCTCCGCCAGTTCGCCGACCAGCTGAAGGACATCGCCTCGAAGATCCCGACCGAGATCGACTGGATCCTCCAGGTCGAGGGTCACACCGATCCGGTGCCGATCTTCAACGAGCGCTTCAAGAACAACTGGGACCTCTCCGCCGCCCGCGCGATCTCGGTCGTGCAGACCCTGATCGCGGAAGGGATCCCGGCGAGCCGACTCTCCGCCACCGGCTACGGCGAGTTCCAGCCGATCGACGAACGCAAGGACGAGATCGGCAACCGCCGCAACCGCCGCATCGAGATGAAGCTGACGCAACGGTAAATCTCTCCCAGGTCGTCATTCCCGCGAAAGCGGGGACCCAGAGATCGTAGAACTCGGCCCGTCTTCCCTGGGTCCCCACTTGCGTGGGGATGACGAAAAGTGATCGCGATTTGCCCTGCTATCTCTATCCGCCGCTTGCCGCCTTCGCGGCGGAATCCAGCATTTTGAGCGCAAATTGAACCCATCCATACTCGGCCGGAAGTGCTGTTGCCAGTTCCTTCAGCCCTCCAAGCATGAGCAAAGTGACGCTGATTTTAAAAACCAGCTCGACACCTTGAAGTGAACCATCTCGCGCGCACTTCACCGGTTCCTTGAAGAGTGTCGAGAGTGCATTGCTAACAACCAGTATCAAGTCCTTCTCGATCTCCGGGGGCGGACGGCGCTCAGCTGGGTCCGCGCGGAGATCTAAAATGGATCCAGCACTGGCAGCCACCGCAACATCTGTCAGATCTGTCTTGACCTCGTCATCAGCCAAATCGTCAGCATGTGCAATATTCAAGGCTACTCTCGCCGCAGAGTTTACAGCATCCTCAGGAAACTGTTCGCGCGCATCAGCACGCCATTCGTTCCAAGCGTCGAACTGAGGCATGAACATTCCATGGGACGCCGCCAAAGCAACGACCTCGGCAGCTGCGTCTTCCATCAGAATTGAATCTGCCCGTTCGGCTACAGCGGAGATACGAGTTCCATGCACTCCAAGTGCGATGACGTTCAGCTCTTCATATGTATCGCCCATCGCTCTTCGATAGGCTTTGAGCGCGCTCTCCAATGCGGTTGAGTTTCTTCCCGGATTTAGGATTTCGACGGACTTTAGGATGTCCTCGTGAGCCTTCCACGCGTCCCGGAGCCTCTTTTCCTGAGCGGCTGTCCGTGCAGCAGGCGAAACACCAAAACTGCGGTGAAGGATGCCGTCTTCTCCAAGCTCAAACGCTTGGCTTGCAGGCATCTGTTCTGGCACCTGTACGCGATATTTTGCTTCAATATCCGCAATTAAAGCATTCACATGCTTAGGGCCATTTGCCCAGTCTTGATCTGAAATGCAGATTCGGTCCACTTCGAGATCAGCTATAAATTGGCGGCTTCTCTTATTTGTTAGACCGAATAATCTGTCCTCGTACCACTCGGTCCAAACAGACCAGTTGGAGTCCAAAGAAATGAGCGTCTCTTTGAGGTCCCTCCAAGAATCTAGGAATAGCTTAGGTACTTCCTGTTCCCAAAGCGGTCGTCGAAGCAGAGCTTCATGCCTAACCCCGGCTCCGAGAGCGAGGATATCTGCATGAATTTCATGGTCATCTATGGAACTAGCTAGGAAAACCGCATCTGCTGCACCTTCGCTGGCAGCAGTATCATCCATAGCTACCGCGGAAGCCGAATAAGCGCCTGCTGCATAAACAGCTGCTTCTATAGCGATTCCTGCGTCGTCATTTGATCGATGGATGGCCCCTATATTAAGGACGCCTTCCGATGCATCCTCTATATAGTCAATAATGCTTCGCTCTTTATCAGGTCGAAGACCACCCAAATAGGGCGGCGCAAGTCCCCGAAAAATCGGCAACATAAACTTCGCTGAGCGTGATGGCGGATCATCACCGATATAAACAGCGAGGGCCGGAATAAGTCTAAGTGCAGATCGAGTAAGTACCGTCAACGTCGATTCAACTGGTTGCTCCTCAAACCAACGCTGTAAGCCTTTTCGATTTCGAAGCTTAACCAAATCGGATCTCGATTAATGGGACTTCTTGCGAATCTCTACAATTTAAACGCTTCTCGCAACCGAACTTTTTCCCTGAATGCAGAAAATCTGCGTCTGCTGTAAATCCCTTACAACTCCAACCATTAATTAGTCTGGTTACTCCGCCGAGATCGCCAGCCCCGCCGCCGCGCTGTCGGCGAACTGCAGGTCCGCGAGATGCCTGTAGAGCGGGCTCGTCTCCAGCAGCTCGGCATGTTTGCCCTCGGCCACCAGACGGCCTTCTTCCAGCACCAGGATTCGGTCCGCCTTGAGAACCGTCGCGAGGCGGTGCGCTATGACCAGGGTCGTGCGGCCGGGCATGATCGCTTCCAGCGCCTTCTGCACCGCGCGCTCGCTCTCGGCGTCGAGCGCGCTGGTCGCCTCGTCCAGCAGCAGGATGGCCGGATCGCGAAGGATGGCGCGGGCGATGGCGATGCGCTGGCGCTGGCCGCCGGAGAGGCGGACGCCCTTCTCGCCGAGATGGGTGGCGTATCCGTCCGGCAGGGCTTCGATGAAGGTCTTCGCGTTGGCCGCCTCGGCCGCCTTGCGGACCTCGTCGTCCGTCGCGTCCGGACGGCCGTAGCGGATGTTCTCCATCGCATTGTCGGAGAAGATCACCGGCTCCTGCGGGACAAGGCCGATCAGCGCGCGGAAGGCGGCCGGATCGGCCTCGCGCAGATCGACGCCGTCGATCGTCACCCGGCCGGACTGCGGATCGTAGAAGCGCAGCAGGAGCTGGAAGATGGTCGACTTGCCGGCGCCGGACGGGCCGACGATGGCGACCCTTTCCCCAGGAGAGACTTTCGCGCTGAAACCGCTGAGGGACGGAATTTCGGGACGCGCAGGATAGCGGAACTCGACATCCTCGAAGGTCACGACGCCTTTGGCCGGGCTCGGCAGTGCGACGGGCTTCGACGGTGCGGAAACCTCGCTTTCGGCCTTCAGCAGGTCCATCAACCGCTCCATCGCGCCGGCGGCCCGCTGCAGGTCGCCGATCACCTCGGAGAGCGCACCGGTCGAGCCGGCGACGACGGCGGCGTAAAAGACGAAGGCGGAGAGCTCGCCGCCGCTGATCCGGCCCGCGAGCACGTCCCGCCCGCCGATCCAGAGGATCACCGCGACCGAGCCGAAGACCAGCGTGATGACGATCGCCGTCAGCGCCGCGCGGGCACGGATGCGGCGCAGCGAGGTGAAGAGCGCGTCCTCGACCCGGGCGCCGAAATTGCTCCGGTCCACCGGTTCGTGCGCGAAGGCCTGCACGGCGCGGATGCCGTAGAGCGTCTCCTCCGCATAGGAGCCGAGATCGGCGACCCGGTCCTGGGTCTCGCGCGACAGCTTCCGCACCTTGCGGCCGAAGACGATGATCGGCACCACGACAATGGGCACGACGAGGAAGACGTAGCCGGTCAGCTTGGCGCTTGTGACCAGCAGCATCACCATGGCGCCGAGGAAGAGCAGCGTGTTGCGCAGCGCGATCGAGACCGAGGAGCCGACCACGGTCTGCACCAGCGTGGTGTCGGTGGCGATGCGGGAGAGCAGCTCGCCCGTGCGCATGGTCTCGAAATAGCCGGGGCTGAGGGAGATCACGTGGTTGAAGACCGCCTTGCGGATATCCGCCACCACCCGCTCGCCGATCCAGGAGACGAGATAGAAGCGCGCGTAGCTCGCGCCCGCCAGCAGGATGACGACGCCGAGCAGGACGATCACCGCTTGGTCGAGCAGGTCCGGATCGCCGGCGGAAAAGCCGTTATCGACCAGATGTCGCAGGCCATTGCCCATGGCGAGCACCGTCACCGCCGCGACCACCAGCGCCACCATCGCGCCCGCGATCTGCAGCTTGTAGGACCGCACGAAGGGCATCAGGGCCTTCAGGGGGCCGAGGTCGCGCCGACTGTTCTCTTCACTCATACCGGATTCCCGCAAAAACAGGCCCCTTCGCCCTTGCGTTCGGGCCCTGTCTCCTTTATATCGTCGCGCTCTTGATCAGGATTTATACCCGCGCCCATGAACGCTCGGGGGCAGGAGTACGAGAAATGAAGGCTGATATCCATCCCGATTATCACGAAATCACTGTCGTGATGACCGACGGCACCGAATACAAGACCCAGTCGACCTGGGGCAAAGAGGGTGACGTGCTGCGGCTCGAAATCGATCCGAAGACCCACCCGGCCTGGACCGGTCAGCACCGGATCGTCGACAGCGGCGGCCAGGTGGCGCGCTTCAACAAGCGCTTCGCCAACCTCGGCATCTAATACCGGGTTTTCCGCGGGCTCCGGCCCGGTGGAGACGGAAACGGGCGTCCTTCGGGGCGCCCGTTTTTCTTTGCGCATTTCCCTCTTGAATCCGTTTTTCCCGTTTCCCAAATCTTCAGTCAGGCGCCGTTGCCACATTCGGGACGGGGCCTTTGGACACGCCACCCGGCCGATCCAGGCGGGTGACAGTTTGACGACCATGTTGCTTTGAAAGGATATGGACCCAATGCGTACGATCGACTTTTCCCCGATGTTCCGCAATTCCGTCGGTTTCGACCGGATGGCCCAGCTTGCCGATGCGGCGCTGCGCAGCCCGACGGCGAGCAATGCCCCCGCCTACCCGCCCTACAATATCGAGAAGGTGAGCGAGGACGATTACCGCATCACCATGGCCGTTGCCGGTTTCGCCGAGAAGGACATCGATGTCACGGTGAACCAGAACTCGCTGATCGTCACCGGCAAGGTGGAGAAGACCGAAGAGAGCGAAGGCCGTCAGTTCCTGCATCGCGGCATCGCCGAGCGCGCCTTCGAGCGCCGCTTCGAACTCGCCGACTTCATCAAGGTAACCGGCGCGGATCTGGAGAATGGCCTGCTCCATATCTCCCTCGTCCGCGAGATTCCGGAAGAGGCGAAGCCGCGCAAGATCCAGGTCCGCTCCAGCGTTCCCGCGATCGAGGGCAAGAAAGCGGCGTAACGCCTGACTTGATCTGACCTTCGAATGAAAGACGCCCGGGCCGCTTGGCCCGGGCGTTTTGTTTTTCAGAGAAACAATGTCATCCCGGCCACAGAGCCGGGACCTTGTCGAACGCAGGAGCACGCTGGTTTGAAAGGTCCCGGATCAAGTCCAGGATGACGCTAGGGATCGATCCCCAGCGTCTCCTCGCAACGGGCAACCCAGGCGCTGAGGTTCGGACGGGCGGAGAGATCGAACCCACCCTCTCCGGCGAGCCGCGTATAGGCCAGGAGCGAAATATCCGCGATGGTCAGCCGCGTGCCGACGAGGAACGTCCTGCCCGCGAGCTGGCGCTCCATGTGATCGAGCGCCGCTTCCGCTTTCGTCACGCGCCAGCCTTCGCGCTGGTCCGCGGACTTGCCCTCATAGACCATCTGGAAGCGGCAGACCGCGACATAGGGCTCGTGGCTGTACTGCTCCCAGAACAGCCATTCGAGCACCTTGGCGCGCTGGAACGCGTCGGCCGGCAAGAGAGAGCTGCCTTCCGCCAGATAGACCAGGACGGCGTTCGACTGGGCGAGCGTGCGCCCGCCGCCGAAATCCACCGCCGGGACCTGCCCCGCCGGATTGACCGCCAGGAATTCCGGCGTGCGGCTCTCGCCCTTCATGATGTCGATATCGACGAATCGATAGTCGAGATCGAGAAGATCGGCCGCATAGACGATCTTCAGGCAGTTCCCCGAGCGCCGGTCCCCGTAGAGCGTGAAAGCCCCGTCACTCAAGCGCGTTTTTCCCGGCTCGAATAGCTGAGCGGCTGCTGCAGGCGCGCGACCATTTCCTTCGGCACGACCTGCCAGAAGGTGCCGACCTCCTGGCTCCAGTTGATCAGCAGGCGCTCGGCGAAGCGGGACTGGGTCTGCTCCACGTGCTCCTGCACCAGACGCTTCAGGGCCGCTTCCCAGTAATCGGTCTCGATCCGCTGCCAGAGCACCGTTTCCGGGTTCACGTTCCGCTCGAAGCTGCCGTCGCTGTCATAGACGAAGGCCATGCCCCCGGTCATGCCGGCACCGAAATTCTCGCCGACCGGACCGAGCAGGACGGCGGTGCCGCCCGTCATGTACTCGCAGCCGTTGGAGCCGCAGCCCTCGACCACCGCCTCGGCCCCGGAGTTCCGGACCGCGAAGCGTTCGCCCGCCTGGCCGGCCGCGAAGAGCTGACCCGCGGTCGCGCCGTAGAGCACTGTGTTGCCGACGATGGTGTTCTCGTTGGACGGGAACTGCGCCGCCGTCATCTGGCGGATGACGATGGTGCCGCCGGAGAGACCCTTGCCGACATAGTCGTTGGCATCGCCGAACACTTCCAGCTTCAGGCCCTGCACCGCGAAGGCGCCGAGCGACTGGCCGGCGGAGCCGCGCAGGCGGACCGTGATATGGCCCGGCTGCAACCCGGTCATGCCGTACTTCCGGGTGATCCGGGAGCTCAGCTTGGTGCCGATGGCGCGCAGCGTGTTGGCGATGTTGTAGGTGAGCTGCATCTTCTCGCCGCCCTCGAGCGCCGGCTGCGCGTCCTTGATCATCTGCGCGTCCAGAGTCTCCGGCACCTCGTTGCGGCCCTCGACCGCATTCATCACCGGCAGCCCGCCGCTATCGGCGCGCACCAGGATCGGGTTGAGGTCGAGATCGTCGAGCGAGGGGTCGCCGCGGCTGACCTGATGCAGCAGGTCGGTCCGGCCGATCACTTCCTCAAGGCTCCGCACGCCGAGTTCCGCCAGGATCTCGCGCACTTCCTCGGCAATGAAGGAGAACAGGTTCACCACCTTTTCCGGCGTGCCGTCGAACTTGGCGCGCAGGCTCTGGTCCTGGGTGCAGACCCCGACCGGGCAGGTGTTGCTGTGGCACTGCCGCACCATGATGCAGCCCATCGCCACCAGCGAGGCGGTGCCGATGCCGAACTCCTCGGCCCCGAGAATGGCCGCGATGACCACGTCCCGGCCGGTGCGGAAGCCGCCGTCGACGCGGAGCGCCACCTTGTGCCGGAGCCGGTTAAGGGTCAGCACCTGATGCACCTCGGAGAGGCCCATTTCCCACGGGATACCGGCATATTTGATGCTGGTCTGCGGGCTGGCGCCGGTCCCGCCGCCATGGCCGGAGATCAGGATCGTGTCGGCCTTCGCCTTGGCAACGCCGGCCGCGATCGTGCCGATGCCGGAGGAGGCGACGAGCTTCACGCAGACCCGGGCGTCCGGGTTGATCTGCTTCAGGTCGTAGATCAGCTGCGCCAGATCCTCGATCGAGTAGATGTCGTGGTGCGGCGGCGGCGAGATCAGCGTCACGCCCTCGGTCGAGTGCCGGAGCTTGGCGATCATGGCATTGACCTTGATGCCCGGAAGCTGACCACCCTCGCCGGGCTTCGCCCCCTGGGCGACCTTGATCTCGAGTTCGCGGCAGTTGTTGAGGTATTCCGCCGTCACGCCGAAGCGGCCGGAGGCGACCTGCTTGATCGCCGAGCTCGGATTGTCGCCGTTCGCCCGCGGCTTGAAGCGCGCCGGATCCTCGCCGCCCTCGCCGCTGTCGGACTTGGCGCCGATACGGTTCATGGCAATGGAGAGGGTCTCGTGCGCTTCGGGGCTGAGGGCACCGAGGGAGATGCCAGGCGCCACCAGACGCTTGCGGATCTCGGTGATGGAGGAGACGTCCTCCAGCGCCACTTCCTCGCCCGTCGGCTTGAAGCCGAGCAGGTCGCGGAGGTTGATCGGCTTCTGGGCGTAAATCTCCGCCGCGTACTTCTTGTAGAGGTGATAGCTGTCGGTCGCGACCGCATGCTGCAGGGTGTGCATCATCGGGCCGTCGAACGCGTGCCGCTCACCCTGGCGGCGGAAGCGGTAGAGACCGCCGACCGGAAGCGTGACGACGGTGTCGTCGAAGGCCTTGCGGTGCTGCTCCAGGGCTTTCTTCTGGATACCGGCGAGACCGAGGCCGGAGATCCGCGAGGACATGCCCGGGAAGAAGCGCGCGACGAGGGAGCGGGAGAGGCCGACAGCCTCGAAGTTGTAGCCTCCGCGATAGGATGAGAGCACGGAGATGCCCATCTTGGACATCACCTTCAGGATGCCGTCCTGGATCGCCTTGCGGTAGGAGGCGACGCACTCATCCAGCGTCTTGTCGCCGAACAGACCGCGCGCATGGCGGTCGGCGATGGCTTCCTGCGCCAGATAGGCGTTGACCGTGGTCGCGCCGACGCCGATCAGGACGCAGAAATAATGTACGTCGAGGCACTCGCCCGTCCGCACGTTGACCGAGGTGAAGGTCCGGAGCTGCTGGCGCACGAGATAGGAGTGCACCGCGCCGGTGGCGAGGATCATCGGGATCGCCGCGCGCTTCGCCGAAATCTCCTTGTCGGAGAGGATGACGTGGGTGCAGCCGCCGCGGACCGCGTCCTCGGCCTCGCGCTGGATCCGGCTGATCGCCTCCGCGAGAGCGGATTCACCACCGTCGACGTCGAAGGTGCAGTCGATCTCTTGCGCCGTGTCGCCCATATAGTCGCGCATCGCCTGGAATTCGGCGTTCGAGAGCACGGGGGATTCGAGCAGCAGATGCTCGCACTGCTCCTCGGTCTCTTCGAGGATGTTACCGAGGTTGCCGAGGCGGGTGCGCAGGGTCATCACCCGGCGCTCGCGCAGAGAGTCGATCGGCGGGTTGGTGACCTGGCTGAAGTTCTGCCGGAAGAAATGATGCAGCCCGCGGTATTTCTCGGACAGCACCGCGAGCGGCGTGTCGTCGCCCATCGAGCCGATGGCTTCCTTGCCGCCTTCCGCCATGGGCTGCAGGATCAGTTCCATGTCCTCGAGCGACCAGCCGGAGACCACCTGGCGGCGGCGCAGCTCGTCGCGCTCCAGCCCGGCCTTCTCCTCGTGGTGGCTCTTGATCAGACGGTCGATCTTGACGCTCTTCTTGATCCACTTGCCGAAGGGCCGGGACTTGGCCAGATGCTCCTTCAGCTCGGTATCGTGGTAGAGCTTGCCGTTGACCAGGTCGACCGCGATCATCTCGCCCGGATCGAGCCGGCCCTTCTCGATGATGTTCTTGTCCTTGATGCGGACCATGCCGGTCTCGGAACCGGCGATCAGCAGGCCGTTGTCGGTCACGCTGTAGCGCATCGGGCGCAGACCGTTGCGGTCCATACCGCCGAGCACCCAGTGTCCGCCGAAGGCGGCGATCGCCGCCGGACCGTCCCACGGCTCCATGACCGCGTTGCAATAGGCATAGAGGTCGCGGAGCTCCTGGCTGAGGCTGCCGCCGTCCGCCACCGCTTCCGGGATCATCATGGTCTTGACCATCGGAAGCGATCGGCCGGCGCGGACCATCAGCTCGAACACCGCGTCCAGCGCAGCGCTGTCGGAGCTGCCGTCCTGGATCACCGGCTTGATATCCTCAATCTCGTCGCCGAAGCGGTCCGCGGCCATCCGCGTCTCGTGGCTGCGCATCCAGTTCCAGCAGCCCTTCAGCGTGTTGATCTCGCCGTTATGAGCCAGCACGCGGAACGGCTGCGCCGCGCGCCAGGCCGGGAAGGTGTTGGTCGAATAGCGCTGGTGATAGATCGCGAAATTCGAGATGAAACGCTCGTCCAGCAGGTCCGGGAAGAAGGCCGTCACCTGCTCGGCGAGGAACATGCCCTTGTAGATGATGGAGCGGCAGGACAGCGAGCAGATGTAGAAGTCGGTAATGTTCTCCGCCAGAACCGCACGCTCGATCCGGCGGCGGATGAGATAGAGATCGCGCTCGAACAGGATCTCGTCCGCGCCGGGCTCGCCGGAGACCATGATCTGCTCGATTTCCGGACGGGTCGCGTTCGCCTTCTCGCCGATCACTTCGACATTCACCGGCACCTGGCGCCAGCCGAAGATCTTGTACCCGCGCGAGAGGATCTCCTCTTCGACGATGCAGCGGCAGCGCTCCTGCGCCGCGAGGTCGGTGCGCGGCAGGAACACCATGCCGACCGCGATCAGGCCGTCATTGACCGGCTGTCCGGCGCGTTCGACATGCTCGCGGAAGAAATCCTGCGGGATCTGCAGATGGATGCCGGCGCCGTCGCCGGTCTTGCCGTCGGCATCGACCGCGCCGCGGTGCCAGATCGCCTGCAGCGCCTGGATGCCGGCTTCCACGACGTCGCGCCGCGGCGTGCCGTCGATCGAGGCGACGAAGCCGACGCCGCAGTTCTCGTGCTCGTCCGCCGGGTTGTAGGCATGCGCCTCGGTCAGACGGGAGAGGTTCTCGCGGTATTCGGCGACGAAACGCTCGCCGTCATTCATCGGAAGGCTCTTGTCCTGCTTCATGTCGGTCATCCCCGGCTTCAGGAGGCGAGATCGAGCGCGGCCGTGGCCTTCCGCTCGATAAAGGCATGGATCTGGTCGGCAACGTCGCGGCCGTCGCGCACCGCCCAGACGACGAGCGAGGCGCCGCGGACGATATCGCCGGCGGCGAAGACGCCGTCGAGACTGGTCATCATGGTGGTGAAATCGACCGAGAGCGTGCCCCAGCGAGAGACCTTGAGCTCCTTCTCGCCGAACATCTCCGGCAGATCCTCCGGATCGAACCCGAGCGCCAGGATCGCCATGTCGGCCGGGATCGTGAAGCTGCTGTCCTCGACCACCTGCGGCGCCTGCCGTCCGGTCGCGTCCGGCACGCCGAGATGGATGCGGTGGCAGCGCACGCCGTCGATCACCCCGTCGCCTGTGAAGGCTTCGGGCGCGGCCAGCCAGATGAACTCGACGCCTTCTTCCTCGGCGTTCTGCACCTCGCGCTGCGAGCCCGGCATATTGGCCTTGTCGCGGCGATAGACGCATTTCACCGACTTCGCGCCCTGGCGGATCGCGGTCCGCACGCAGTCCATCGCGGTGTCGCCGCCGCCGATCACGACGACGTCCTTGCCTTTGGCGTCGAGGCTGCCGTCCTCGAAGGCGGGGACCTTGTCGCCGAGCCCGACACGGTTGGACGCGGTCAGATAGTCGAGCGCCGCGTTGACATTGCCAAGACCGATGCCGGGGCACTTCATCTCGCGCGCCTTGTAGACGCCGGTCGCGATCAGCACCGCGTCGTGCTTCTCGCGCAGTTCGGCGACGGTCACGTCCTTGCCGACATCGACGCCGGTGTGGAAAGTGATGCCGCTGTCCTCAAGCACCTTCGAGCGGCGCTGCACGACGTCCTTCTCCAGCTTGAAGTTCGGAATGCCGTAGATCATCAGGCCGCCGATACGGTCGTATCGATCATAGACATGGACTTGGTAGCCGCGCTTGCGGAGCTGCTCCGCCGCCGCAAGGCCACCCGGGCCGCCGCCGATGATGCCGACGCTTTCCTTGCGTTCCTGTGCCGGCTTGACCGGCTTGACCCAGCCCTGCTCGAAAGCGGTCTCGGTGATGTATTTCTCGACGGAGCCGATGGTGACCGAGTCAAAACCCTTCTCGATCACGCAATTGCCCTCGCAGAGACGGTCCTGCGGGCAGATGCGGCCGCAGATCTCCGGGAAATTGTTGGTCGCGCTGGAGATCTCGTAGGCCTCCTCCAGGCGCCCTTCCGCGGTCAGCATGAGCCAGTCGGGAATGTTGTTGGAGAGCGGGCAATGCACCTGGCAATAGGGCACGCCGCACTGCGAGCAGCGTCCGGCCTGTTCCCGCGCCTGCTCGGTGGCGAACTCGTTATAGATCTCGCCGAAATCCTGGCGCCGCTCCTCCGCCTTGCGTTTGGCGGGCATCCGCTTCGCAGTATGGACGAATTTCAGCATGCGATCGGTGGTCATTCCACTCTCTCCCTCGGCCTCTCTGGACCTGTTCCGCTTCGGGTTTCGTCGCCGCCCGACTTCTCGTTATGACGGCACTCTACCTCATCGGGGAGCGCTTATCTACGGAAAGGAAGCGAAAAGGTCAATAGATAGGACTAATTTTTTATCCGGACCTCGCGCCCATTGCGCCGCACAACAGCGTGCGCGAAACGAAATGAATAAATAGTCCCATATCGGACCTTTAACATTGATTCTTTCCCAAGGGCACCAATGCTATAGTCACGGCGGCCATGTCGGGGAGGTCGGGGGGCTCCCGCCACGGCCGCCAGACAGATTCCCGCCGACACGATCTGACCGGAGTCCACGCGTGCCGATCCTCCATCTGGCCATCCTCGCTCTCGTGCAGGGGATCACCGAGTTCCTGCCTATTTCCTCAAGCGGACATCTGGTCCTCGTGCCCTACGTCATGAACTGGACCGATCAGGGCCTGCTGCTCGACGTGGCGGTCCATGTCGGAACCCTGCTCGCGGTCATGCTCTATGCCTGGCGCGAGATCTGGATGATGCTGGGCGGCCTCTGGCGTCTCGTCCGCGGCCGGATCGACCAGGGAACCCGGCTGATGCTGCAGGTCATCCTCGGCTCGATCCCCGTTGTTATCGCCGGCTACGCGATCGCCAAACATGCGGGCGGCATGCTGCGCAGCGTCGAGATCATCGGCTGGACCACGCTCGGCTTCGGTATCCTGCTCGGGCTTGCCGACCGGGCGGGCATGACGGTCCGCCGGCTCGAGCACATGGGATACGGCAGCGCGCTGGCGATCGGGCTCGCCCAGGTGCTCGCGCTCATTCCGGGAACCAGCCGCTCGGGCATCACCATGACCATGGCGCGCTTCCTCGGGTTCGAACGGGCGGATGCGGCGCGCTTCTCGCTGCTGCTCGCGATCCCGGCCATCGCCGGCGCGGGAACGCTTTCGGGTATCGAGCTCTGGCAGAGCGGCGACGTCCAGCTCACGCGTGACGCCTTTACAGCGGCAGGCCTTGCTTTCGTCTCCGCCCTGATCGCGATCGTGCTGATGATGGCCTGGCTGCGCCGCGCCGGCTTCATGCCGTTCGTCGTCTACCGCATCCTGCTCGGCGGGGTTCTGCTCTATCTGGTTTATGCCGCCTGACGGACGGCTCTCGTGCCGGATCGGCCATCGACCGTGAGCATCCGGGTTCTTAAAGTTCCGCCACCAATCATGTGTAATGCCGAAGGAGAGGCCGCATGCGGTTCGCATCATTCACCCTGAACGGCAAGGCGACCTGGGGCCTGGCAACCGACAAGGGACTGCACCCGGTGACGGCCGGTCTCGCCGCGCGCTTCCCGACGCTGCGGGCCGCGATCGCCGCCGACGCGCTCGCGGAGGTGAGCAGCGCGCTCGCGGGAACCACAGCCGCGGTCTCGCTCGACGATGCGGATTACCTTCCGCTCATTCCCGATCCCGACAAGATCCTCTGCATCGGGCTCAATTACGAGGCGCACCGGATCGAGGGCGGCTGGCCCGTGGTCGAGCACCCGACCATCTTCCTGCGTCTGCCCAACTCGCAGATCGGCCACAATCAGCCGATGATCCGGCCGAAAGTCTCCGAGACGCTGGATTTCGAGGCCGAGCTCGCGGTCGTCATCGGCCAGGGCGGCCGCTATATTTCCGAGGCGGACGCAATGGCGCATGTCGCCGGCTATGCCTGCTACAACGAGGGCAGCGTCCGTGAGTGGCAGCGCCACACCCAGCAGTTCACGCCGGGCAAGAACTTCATCGGCACCGGCGCCTTCGGCCCCTGCCTCGTCACGCCGGACGAGATCGACAATCTCGGTGATCTGGTGATGGAAGCCCGCCTCAACGGCGAGGTCGTGCAGCATACCAAGTTCGACGACCTGATCTTCCCGATCCCGCGCCTGATCAACTACATCAGCACCTTCACCGAGCTGGTTCCGGGCGACGTCATCGTCACCGGCACGCCGGGCGGCGTAGGCGGACGGCGCCAGCCGCCGCTCTGGATGAAGCCGGGCGATGAGATCGTCATCGATATCGAAAAGATCGGAAAGCTCGTCAATCCGGTGGTCGCGGAGAGCTGAGCCTTGACCACCGTCATCCCCTTCGACCGGAGCTTCGATCCGCCCTATGGCGTGGTCGAACGGCTCGGTCCGGGGCTTCGGCGTATCGTGGCACGCAATCCCGGCCCCTTCACTTTCCGGGGCACGGCGACCTTCATCGTCGGCGAGGGCGAGGTCGCCGTGATCGACCCGGGGCCGGATCTCGCGGGGCACATCCCGGCGCTGCTGGAGGGACTGGGGAACGAGAGGGTCAGCCATATTCTGGTGACCCACACCCATCTCGACCACTCCCCGGCCGCGGCCGAACTGAAGGCGCGGACAGGAGCGCCGACTTACGGCTACGGCCCGCATGGCAGCGGCCCCGGAGGGATCGAGGCCGGGGGCGATCCGGATTTCACCCCGGACGTGCGGATCGGCGACGGACAATTGATCGAGGGACAGGGCTGGCGCCTGGAGGCGCTGCACACGCCCGGCCATACCTCGAACCATCTCGCCTTCGCCTGGCCGGAGCGTTCCATCCTCTTTCCGGGCGATCTGGTCATGGGCTGGTCGACCAGCGTGATCTCGCCGCCGGACGGGCATATGGGCGATTATCTCGACAGCCTGCGGAAAGTGCTGGGGCGGGACGAAGCAACCTACTGGCCGACCCATGGCGGGCCGATCCGCGATCCGAGGCCGTTCGTCGAGGCTTTCATCGCGCATCGCCGGGACCGCGAGGAGGAAATCCTCGCCTGCCTCCGGGACGGGATCGAGACGATTTCGGACATGGTGCCAGTCATCTATGCCGACGTGCCGCCGGCCGTGCACGGCGCCGCCGCACGCTCGCTGCTTGCGGCGCTGATCTATCTGGTCGAGACCGGGCGGGTAATGACCGATGGCGCGCCGGACGAGGAAAGCCTCTACAGGCTTCCCTGAGCGTTTGGCCTAACTGTAGCGGATATAGGGCGATTCTGTCCGGTAGCTGAAGAACGGGTAGGTCTCGCGTGGCGCAAGGTTTTCCTCCGCCCGGCGCTTGACCTCGAGCAACATGAACTCGGTCACGTCGACGAGCGGAAGTTTGAGGGCTTCGTCCAGCGGGAAGAAATCCAGGTCGGAGAGTTCTCCGCTGCCGCCGAGCGTGCCGGACATGTGCTCCTCCCAGGCAAAGAAGAAGCGGGCATTGAAGCGGAACTTGCGCTTGGACGGCGTGATGGCATGCCCGACATAGCCGAGCTTCCCGAGCTCCGGGGCAAGCCCCTTACCGCCGATCTCGGACCATGAGGGATGGGAGGTTGGACCGAGATCGCCCTGGCCGGCCAGCAGCAGTCCGGTTTCCTCGAAAGCCTCGCGCACAGCGGCCATCGGGAACCCGCGGGCACGGTTCTCGTCCTTGGAAATGCGTTTGAGATCGTGCGGCTGGAGATCGCTCGCGAAACCGACCTTGCGGTCTGCGGCATCGACCTTTCCGCCGGGGAAGACATAGACGCCGCCGAAGACGGCTTTCTTGCCGCGCCGCCCCATCAGCACGTCGAGCCCGTCACCATTGCGGCGCAGGACGATCAGGCTGGCGGAATCTTTTGGGCGGACAGGCTTTTGCCCGGGCTCGACCAGTCCGGGCAAGGTATTCGGCGGGGCGCGTCTCATGGTTTCTCAAAGACTTGGCGTGAGATGATCGAGCCAGTCTAGGACGGTTGGAGGCATTCCTCCAAGCCCGAACGCGCCCCCCCCGCAGAGAGGCATTCGCCTTAGAGGTTGTTCATCGCACCGTAATAGGCGACGTAGGCGATCAGACCCAGAACGCCGGCACAGGCGAGAATGGTCTGCGGAATGCTGATGCGGTTCATGTCAGTGCTCCTTCCAGGGCAAATAACGACTTTCGCCTATCCATATAGGGCACGCCCCGCAGCGCAACATGCAGAGATAGTGCAATGCACAATTGCAAATACGTCATAAGTATCCAAACAGAAATGCTATTGCTGCCTGATCGCGATTAATCCGGCAATCCATTTAAACCGCCCGCCTCGTCCAACAGGAGGGTCAGACGGCGTGCAGCCGTGCGGGCGAGCGTCAGGGTCAGGGACTTGCGGCGCGCCGCATTTAGCCGCGCTTCTTCCGCCTCCCGCGCGATCACCGCTTCGTACTGGTCGGCCAGAATCAGCCCGCAGAGCGGATCGCCCGGCAAAAGCTCGCGCGGGAAATCGGGCGTGACCGCAAAATAGAAGCGGTCGCAGAAATCGAGATATTCGTGCCATTTCCGGTCCGCGAGATAGTCCGCCATGTCGGACTTCACCTCGACCACGACGATCCCGCCCGAAGGATCGAGCGCCATGACGTCGACTCGCCGTCCCGAGCGCAGCGGCATCTCGGTGACATGGCTCCAGTTGAGTTCGGTAAAGAGCCGCGAAACGCCGCGGGTCACCTGCTGCGTGATTTCCGGACGCGCCGCCATGGCCTCGCCTCTAGTCGTCGAGGACCATATTCGTCGCGCCCCGCGTATCGGCGTCGGACAGGTCCGCTCCCCGCAAGTCGGCGCCGGAGAAATCGGCGTCGCGCAAAACCGCGCCGCGGAGGTTGCAGTCCCGGAGATCGGCGCCGGCGAAGACCGCACCGCTCATCTCCGCCTGATGAAAATCGCCGCCACGCAAGATCGCGCGATCGAATCTCGCCCGGTCGAAATGAGCCGGCCAGCGCTGCGTCTTGGCCCCGACGATCTGCACCGGTCCCGCCTGTACCCCGGTCAGCCGCGCTTCCATCAGATTGGCGCGCCGCATTGTCACGCCGCGCAGATCCGCGTTCGAAAGATCCGCCGAGCGCATGTCGGACAGCGCCAGATCCGCCATCAGCAGGTTGATGCCCGACAGATCGCAACTGGTCAGAACGCTGCACTCCATATTGGCGGCGGCCAGGTTCAACCTGCTCAGGCTCTGCTTGCTGATGTCCCTGCGCGCGAGCGGCGCCCGGACACCCTGCTTGCCGTTACTTTTGATCCAGAGATCGTGCTGGATCATGATCTCCCGCATCTCCGGCCCGAGCGCGTCCAGCGCGCGTGGCATGCGCGCCAGTCGGAATTGCGGGTCGTCCGGGTTCATGTTCGAGAACACGGCGCCGGCGAGATCGGCACCGGTCAGATCCGTGCCGCTGAAGATCACGTTGTAGAGGATCGTGCCGTGCAGGATCGCACCGGTCAGCGTGGCCTCGGTCAGGTCCGCGCCTTCCAGATCGGCGCCGGTCAGGTTCGAGTGGCTGAGATCGGCTCGCACGAAACGGGTGTTGCGGAGCTTCGCGTCGGTCAGATCGGTCTGCACGATGAAGGCATTGGACAGCCGGGCGCCGCTCATATCCGCGCGTGTCGCGTTGGCCACCGCAAGATCGGCATCGACCGTATTGTAGGTGACGGCGACGAGATTGCCCCGCGCGTCCGGCTTCAGCAGCACGCCGTCCCGCAGATCGGCCTCCTGCATCGTCACGTCGCAGAGGTCCGCGCCGCGCATGCAGGCTCCGCGGAGGTCGGAGCGGGAAAGATTGGCGCCCTTCAGACGGGCCTCACGCATGTCGCAGGCGAAAAGATTCGCCGTCTTCAGGTTACAGTTCTCAAGATTGGCATTGCGGAGCGAGGATCCCGAGAGCTCGGCACCGGAGAGCTCGCGACCGCTCAGATCCTTGAACTTGAGGTCATAGCCCTGAAGATTGGCTCGGGCGCCGCCGGTCTGCCCGCGCAAGAACATCCCGTGCCGCTCGATTACGTCCTCGAGCTCGGCGAGCGAAATCTGCCTTAGAGGGATATCGTCGGCAGCGGGAGTGCCGAGATCCAGTCTGGCTTCCGACGATGCCCAGGCGACTTCTGCCGGGATGCCGGGGACAGTGTCAGTGTCGTCTTTACGTCCGGACAAGTCCTAGGCCTGCTTCCCAAACTCTGCGCGGGAACGCTTTGTGCACCCCGCCATCGCTTAAGTAGATCGTGTTCCGGCGCCGGAATGCAAAAAAATATTCGGGGGAAGCCGGGATCACATCCAGTCCTGGGCCTGCGGGAAATTGTAGGCGACGAACCTGTAGGTTGACTGCACCGCCTCGCGAATCCCCTTGGACCGGGTTGAAAGATCGATGTTCCAGGTCTCGATGACCTCGTCCCAGATCATGATCTTCTTGTGCAGTTCGTCACGCATCTCGCGAATGAAGTTGATCTGCTTGTCGTAGCTCTTCAGGACCGTGAGGATCTCGCCGGTCTGCGCGTCGACCTGATCGAAGATGAAGCTGAAATCGCGAATCGGCGGCTCCATCAGGGTCCGTACCCGCTGCACTTCGGCCGTGAACTGACGGTCGCCGCGATGCAGCGCAATGACCTGCACGAGCTTGGTCTGGATCGCGCTGGCATATGTGAAGCGGTCGCGAAGCGCCTCGATATAGGCAAGCTCACGACCAACCCGGTCGATGAGATCGAGGACTTCCTGCTTGCGCTCCTCGCCGAGACCGAGCTTCTGAGCGATCTCGGAGATACCCTTCTGGATCCGCTCCTTGGTCTCCGGCTTGTTTAGCTCCGCCTGGATTTCGGACTCGTCCGGCGTGTAAACCGCCGATCCCGCAACCCACTGCGCGATCTGGACCATCAGCCGGTTCTTCGCCCGCTCCCGGTGCTTTTCCTCGATCGACCAGCTGGCGGAGCCGTCCAGCAGTTCGCGCGGAATGGTGTCGCCCGGGCGGATATCCTTGACGTAGTTCAAGCCCTTGCGAACGGTATCGAGCAGCTTGCCGTCCTGGGACTCCTCGTCGATGCCGAACTCGGTGCAGAGTGAATCAAGCGGGATCGAGGCTTCAAGATCGCCGACACGCACGCGCAGCGCAGGGGTCCGGTCCTGCCCGGACAGCCGGAAATGCGCGCCGTTCACCTTGAAGATCTTGTGTTCAAATGCGAAGTGCGTCGACGGATCCAGAGACTCGTCTTTTTCTTGTTCAGCAGCGGTCATTCTCGCTCCACATTCGCAGGTTCGAAAACCTGCCTCCCCAACGTCTCGAGCTTTCTTACTTCAAGAGACTGAATGAATAGCTAACGCCGGCCTGGAAACCGAGGGTACCTCTTCACGCCACTCTTTGTAGAGAAAATTGATTAACGGAAAATTAGGACGGCGCCTCTATAGTGCCTTGAAGCGGGAACGCAAGACTCGGGTACAGTCCCATGTCGGCCCGCGAGCGTAACTATTGCCGAGGTCGCGTCGTGGGTGATGTAAAGGGAAGAATTTTCTCGGTCGAGCGCCGTGCGCAGCAGCGCAGCGGGTCCGGCGGGGCGACGCCCCCGAAAGCCATTGCTCCCGGCCTCTCCTCCAGCGCCTTCGAGGAAGCGCTGCTGGCGGAAATCTCGAGCCTGAGGACGGAGCTCTCCGAGATTCGCAAGGCCGTTGGAATGACCGGCATAGCGGCGCCGGTGGCCGAGGTTGCGGAAGACGCCGACATCAGCGAACACGACATCGACCACGATCTCAGGATCGAGATCGCCCAGATGGTCCGCTCAATCGGCCGTGCGAAGAGCCAGATTGCGGCGATCAAGCATCCGATGTCGACCGAAGACCAGATGCAGACTGCATCCCTGCAGCTCGACACGATCGTGCAGACGACCGAGACCGCGACCAACGAGATCATGTCCTCCGTCGATTCCATCGAGGGCACCCTGAAGCAGATTCACGGCTTTACGCTCGACGATCCCGAGGTGCAGCAGCTCATCGATCAGGCGTCCAACCAGCTGATCTCCATTATCGAGGCCTGCAGCTTCCAGGATCTCACCGGTCAGCGGATCAACCAGGTGGTCAAGACGCTCCGCTTCATCGAGAGCCGCATCCTCGCGATGATCGATATCTGGGGCGGCCTCGAGGCCTTCAAGGACCTGCCGATCCCGAAGGACGAGAGCGATGAAGGCGCCTCCGAAGAGGACGATCTGCTGAATGGCCCCGCGCTCGGCAGCGCCGGGCTCAGCCAGGACGATATCGACGCCCTGTTCGACTGATCCCACGGCAAGAGCCCCGGGCGGACCGACTTGCGAAGCTCGCGGCCGGTGACTTGATCCCGGCCGCCCGATCACCTACATGAGATAAGCGCGCGATCAATGAGGATGCGCGTATTGGGTGCCGCAAACGCGGGCTCGAAGATCGTCTCGCTCATGTATGAGGGGTTGGTCCCATGTCACGCATGTCCGTTTTCAATTCGCCGCTCCTGCTCGGATTCGACCACTTCGAACGGGCGCTGGACCGGATCTCGAAAACCACCTCCGACGGTTATCCGCCGTACAACATCGAGCAGACCGGCAAGGATGGTCTGCGCATCACGCTTGCCGTGGCGGGCTTCGCCTCCGAGGACCTCAGCGTTCAGATCGAGGATAACCAGCTGGTGATCCGCGGCCGCCAGAGCGACGATGACGACCGGATCTATCTGCACCGCGGTATTGCCGCGCGCCAGTTCCAGCGGACCTTTGTCCTCGCGGAGGGAATTGAAGTCGTCGCCGCGGATCTAGATAACGGCCTGCTTCACATCGAGCTTCACAGACCGTTGCCCGAAGTGAAGGTACAGACGATCGAGATCAACGGCGGCCGGAAGACCCCGAGGGTCACTTCCGAGAAGCTCGATATCGAGCACGCCGACTGATACCGCCCGACGGACGGATTCTATCAACCAGACGGACGCATCAGCCGGAAAGGAGATGCGTATGGATACGGATATGCCAGAACCAATCGATGTGCGCCGCATGAGCGCCAAGGATTTCGCAGCCCTGGGGCTGTTTGACATCGCGTTCGTGAAACCGGTGACGAGCGGCGGAGAGGCGAACTACGAAATTCACACCGCGGACGGGCAACTCGTCGCCGATGCGCCGAGCTGGGACGCGGCCGTTTCGCTGATCCAGGAAAACGAGATGGAGGCGGCTCGGATTCACTGATCCGGCCCCAGCCATTTCAAGCTTAGAGATCGCAGGCCGGCCACCGGCCTGCGTCATCGAGAAAACTCAGGCCGCGTTGCTGGCCGTCGCTTCCGTGAGCAGTGCGTAGATCGCGTCGACACTGTCAGCGCCGCGGATCTTGTCGCAGGTTCCCTTGTCGCGCAGCAGACGCGAGACGCGAGCAAGCGCCTTCAGATGGTCCGCTCCGGCGGACTCGGGCGCAAGCAGCAGGAAAATGATGTCGACCGGCTTGTCGTCGATGGCATCGAATTCGACGGCCCTGTCGGCACGCGCAAAGATACCGTACAGCCGGTCGAGTTCAGGCAGCTTGCCATGCGGAATCGCAATGCCTTCGCCCATCCCGGTCGTACCGAGACGCTCCCGCTCCAGCAACACGTCGAAGATCTCTCTTTGCCCGAGACCAGTCACGTCGGCGGCACGGCGGGACAGCTCCTGCAGCGCCTGTTTCTTCGACGTAACTTTCAGATGAGGAATGACGCCCTCGGGAATTAGGATTTCCGCGATTTCCATCGTGTCTACCCTGCTCTCGCTTCAAATAGGCACCGTGCGGGCCATCTCTGTCAAGCGAGCAGCCCTTTGACGATGCCGGTCCCGTTGCGGCCGGCTCAGCCTTGAGCCAGGCCCTTTGGATCGATCCAACCGATGTTCCCGTCGCCGCGGCGGTAGATCACGTTCAGTTCACCGTGCGACCGGTTCCGGAACATCACCACCGGAAGGTCGCCCAATTCCAGACGCATGACGGCCTCCTCCACCGAGAGATCCTCGATCGTGGTGGTCATCTCCGCGACAACCACGGCCTGCCACTCCTCCTCCGGAGAAGGTTGGGCCTCGGCATGATCGGCCGCGAGCACATACTGCTGAGCTGCAATATTTGCGCCACCGTTCCCGCGATGATGGTCACGGACCCGGCGCTTGAACCGGCGCAGGCGCTTGTCGATATGCTCGCCCGCCTTGTCGGCGGACTTGTAGGCATCGCCGTCGCTTCCCTGTCCGCGGACAAACATGTCCCGCCCGACATGAACCGCGATATCGGTCCGGAAATCGTTCCCCTCCTTGGAAACCGTCACGGTCCCTTCGAGCGGATCGCCAAAGTACTTCTCGGAAATGTCCGTCACCAGTCGCTCAACATGTTCCTTGAGCGCGTCGCTGATCTGGACCTGCTTACCGTTGATTGCTAGCTGCATGCGTCTTTCGCGGTCGATGACATTTTGGCCTTTCGGCGTCGGGACCCGGCTTTGAACTATCCGGAGAAAGTCTGCCCGCAACGTCGCCTCGGCGACGAAGGCGCGGAACTTATGCGCGCCTCATAGGAGAGTCAAGCGCTGCGGTTATGAGTTTTCTAAGTCCCCGGCATAAAGGTCAAATTCCCATCGATTTTTCGCGTCTCCTCTGTACGGACGACGGAATTCTCATCGCTTCGCGGTATTTCGCGATGGTCCGCCGTGCAATATCGACGCCCTCGCCCCGGAGGATTTCAACGATGCGGTCATCCGACAGCACCTTGTTCGGCGGCTCCTCATCGATCAGCTTCTTGATCTTAAACCGGACCGCCTCGGCGGAGAGGGCGTCACCACCCGCCGAGGATGCGATGGCACTCGTGAAGAAGTACTTAAGCTCGTAAATACCGCGCGGCGTCGCCATGAACTTGTTCGAGGTGACGCGGCTGACCGTACTTTCGTGCATCTCGATCGCCTCGGCGATATCGCGCAGAACCAGCGGGCGCAGATACTGGATGCCGTGCTGGAAGAAGGCGTCCTGCTGGCGGACGATCTCGCCCGAGACCTTGAGGATCGTCGTTGCGCGCTGATGAAGCGAGCGGACCAGCCAGTTGGCCGACTGGTGGCATTCGCTGAGATATTCCCGGTCGGCCTTGTTCTTCGGGGTTCGGCTGATCTGCGAGAGATAGGCGTTGTTCACCAGCACCCGGGGCAAGGTATCCGGATTGAGTTCGACCACCCAGCTGCCGTCGGGCGCGGCGCGCACCAGCACGTCCGGCACCACGGGCTCGCTGGTGTCCGGCTCGAAGGCGAGCCCCGGCTTCGGATTCAGCGACCGGATTTCCTCCACCATCTCGGTGAGATCCTCGGCATCCACGCCGCAGACCTTCAGCAGCGCCGGCATGTCGCGCTTGGCGAGCAGCGGCAGATTGTCGAGCAGGGCCTGGATCGCCGGATCGAGCCGGTTGCGGTCCTTCAGCTGCAGGGCGAGACATTCGGAGAGGCTGCGGGCGAAGATCCCCGGCGGGTCGAGCGCCTGGAGCTTGCCGAGGACCGTCTCGACCGCCTCGAGTTCCGCCCCGAGCCGGTCGGCAACCTCTTCCAGATCGCCGGTCAGGTAGCCGGCATCGTCGAGCTGGTCGAGCAGATCCGCGGCGATGATCCGCTCGTCGGGCCGGCTGATGTCGAGCGCGATCTGTTCCAGCAGATGCTCGCGCAACGTCTTCAGACCGCCGACGCTCTCCTCGATGCCCGGAAGATCGTCGCCGCCGCGGCCGGAGCCGGAACCGGCCGCTGCCTCCCAACTCCCGAGCGTGGGCGTCACGGACGGATCGGTTTCCTCGACGCCCGCGCTGCCCCAGTTGTTGTCGTAGTCGGAGTCGCCCGGATCCTCGGCGCCCGCGGGAAGCGATTCGGACGTCGTCCGGTCGACGATATCGGGGCCGTCCGGCGCATCGTCCCAGCCGCTGTCGCCCGCGCCTTCCGGCGCCGCGCCTTCTCCCTCGACAGCCTTGTCATAGGCCGCGAGATTGTCCGCTTCGAGCGCTTCCAGGGTCGCGGGCCCGTCGCCGTCGTCGCGCTCCAGCAGGGGATTCTGCTCAAGCTCGGCCTCGACGAATTCCGTCAGCTCAAGATTGTTGAACTGCAGCAGCTTGATGGCCTGCTGCAGCTGCGGCGTCATTACCAGGTTCTGGGACTGTCTGAGGTCCAGTCTGGCCGAAAGCGCCAAGGCCGGTCTCCCTAGAGCCTGAAGCGGTCGCCGAGATAAACCCGACGCACATCGGTATTGGCGACGATCTCGTCCGGCGCACCGTCCATGAGAACCATGCCGTCATGCAGGATGAAGGCGCGGTCGACAATATCCAGCGTCTCACGGACATTATGGTCCGTGATCAGCACGCCGATGCCGCGGTCTTTCAGATGCGAGATCAGATCGCGGATCTCCCCGACCGCGATCGGATCGATCCCCGCCAGTGGCTCGTCGAGCAGGATGAAGGCCGGATGCGAGGCAAGCGCACGGGCGATCTCGACCCGCCGGCGCTCTCCGCCCGAAAGCGCGATGGACGGCGTTCGGCGTAGATGGCTGATGGAGAACTCCGCCAGCAGGTCTTCCAGCAGCGCGTCGCGCCGTGCCGGGTTATCCTCGACCACTTCCAGCACCGCCCGGATATTCTGCTCGACCGTCAAACCGCGGAAAATGGACGCTTCCTGCGGCAGATAGCCGATGCCGAGGCGCGCCCGCCGGTACATCGGCAGTTCGGTGATGTCCGCCCCGTCCAGGTGGATCGAGCCATAGTCCGCCGAGATCAGTCCGGTGATGACGTAGAAGCAGGTCGTCTTGCCGGCGCCGTTGGGGCCAAGCAATCCCACCGCCTCGCCGCGCTGGACAGAAATGCTGACGTCGCGCAGAACCGGCCGCGACTTGTAGCGCTTGCCGAGATTGCGCGCGACCAGTCCGCGGTTGCTGGTGACCAGACGCGGTCCGTCCCCGCTTTTGGCAGAGGCGCCCGCCGCACCAAGACTAGTATCGTTCATCCCTTGCCTTTGCCCCGCTTCGCGGTCTGCCGTTTCCGTGCCGGTTCATTTGTTGTCCGACTTCGGATTGAACAATCCTCTGACCCGTTGTTTCGCTCCATCCGGTCCCGACAGCAGCTTGCTGATGCCGGTCTTGAGATTCACCTCGGCGCGCTCGCCGTTCAACTGGTTCTCACCCCGCGTGATCCGCACATTGCCCTGAAGGATCGCGGTCTCCGAATCGACATTGTAGATGCCTTCGTCGCCGCGCGCGACATCCTCGGCCGTGGTGATGACGACATTGCCGACCGCGTCCATCCGCGTGGCGACCAGCTTGCCCGCGCGATCCTCCTCGAAACGGGCGATCAGGGTATCGGCGCGGATCGTCCGGTCGTCCTTCTTCGCGACCGCGTTTCCGCGGGCGACCGCGATCTTGCGCTGCTCCCAGTATTCCAGGCTGTCCCGCGCCGTGATCGTCTCGGTCCCCGTCTCGAGCCGGGGCGGCGCCTGCTTGCCAAGCAGCACCGCGACCGCTTCGTCCAGATCGTAGACCGCGCGCTCGCCATAGCCGGTCTGCTTGTCTGAAGAGATTACGACCTTGCCGACCGCTTCCAGCCGGTAGATGTCGGTCGCGCCGTTTGCGTCCCGGTAGAGCGCCGTCAGGGTGTCGGCCCGCACCGTCACGCCGCCGCGCGAGGCCTTGGCGTTTCCGCGGGCGACATACATGCGCTGGTCGCGAACCCACTCGATTCCGTCATCGGCCTCGACGGTCACCGGACCTTCGTCGCCGGCCTGGCCCGGGACGCTCTGGGCCCGCACCTCCGCAATCGCCATCGTCCAGAAAAAGGCCGCCAGCAAAATGGCCCAACCGAAAACTGTCCGACGGCCGGGTCGGTCTACATGCATCACTTCGCTCTCCGGGTCTCGAGCCCACCGAGCTGAGCCGGATAAAGCACCACCTTGCTCTTGCCAACGAAAACGATGCGCTCGCCCCGGTCATAGATCCGGAATCCCTCACCGGTCGCGATGCCGCTCTGGCCGTGGGCGCTTACCGGATCGTCGCTGGTCGCCATGCCCTCGTCCAGCAGGACGCGGGCGCTTTCCGAGGTCACCGTGTAGCCACGGTCGTGAAACACCGTGACGCCGCCGCTGAGGTCGATCGTCTTCTGTTTCCGGTCGTAGATGCCGGCCGCTGCGGAAAGCGCGAGCCACTCCTCCTCGTTGACCGCGAGGTCGGCCTGCGGCGCGACGAGATCGAGACGGTCCGACTCGTGACTGTCCTGGCTCGCGCGCTCCGCGGTGATCTCATAGGGGCGCTGGGCGTCGTCCACCCCGACATAGCGCGGCTGGTCCATGCTCAGCCCGTCTGTCGCGACGGCAAGCAGGTTCTTCGCCTTGTCTCCGAGGCGGAATTTGGTGTGATCCGGAATCAGCTGCGGCCAGCTCACGATCAGCGCCACGATGGCAAGCGCCAGCGCCGGCAGGATCAGCTTCATCAGCACGACCATGCGGCTGGCGCGGAAATGCGCCGCCTCGCGCTTTCGAGGGGCGTCCGGCATGAACCGGCGCCCGCCGAAATCACCTCCGATGTTTGACGCTGTCTGTTCGGACATCCGTTCCTCTTAAGGTCCGCCAACAGTGCGGAATCACGAAACAGACCGCTTCGCCTCGGAGCGGGCCTCGTTCTGCGGACCAAATCTGGCCCGACAATTGCTTGTCATCTTGTCCGAAGTATGGCGAAGGACCGCCAAAGGGTCAATAAATCCCGATATTTCCGGCCTTAATGGGAGAAAATATCCTGGTCGTCATAGCCGATCAGGTCGAGCGATGCCCTGACAGGCAGATAGGCGAAGCTCGCCGCGGCATAGCCGTCGCGGCCCTCTCTCACGAGCCGCCGGTCCAGCTCTTCCTTCAGACGATGCAGGTAGAGCACATCGGATGCCGCGTAGTGCATCTGCTCCTCGGTCAGCGTATCGGCACCCCAGTCCGAGGATTGCTGCTGCTTCGAAAGCTCGACCCCGAGCAGTTCGCGGCAGAGATCCTTCAGACCATGCTTGTCGGTATAGGTGCGCACCAGCTTCGAGGCGATCTTCGTGCAATAGATCGGGGAGGTCACCACGCCGAGATAGGCCTGCATGATCGCCACATCGAAGCGGGCGAAGTGGAACAGCTTCAGCACTTTCGGATCGGTCAGCAGCCGGACGAGGTTCGGCGCGTTGTAGACCCCTTTGGCAAACTGCACGAGATGCGCGGTTCCGTCGCCGGAAGAGAGCTGCACCACGCAGAGCCGGTCGCGCTCGGGGCGCAGCCCCATGGTCTCGCTATCGATCGCGACCACCGGTCCGAGATCGAGCCCGTCGGGCAGATCGCCCTTGTGCAAGGTAATGGTCATCTGAGCCTCCCGCCCCGTCTCTTTCGGCAGCCGGACGGCCGCACCTCGTCGCCGGCCCGTCGCGAATTCGCAAGGGCAGACAAACACTTCCGGTCTCTTTTAAAGGAGGTTGGTGCCCAGGAGAAGACTCGAACTTCCACGGCCTTGCGGCCACTGGCACCTGAAGCCAGCGCGTCTACCAATTCCGCCACCTGGGCACAGCGGGCAGCACCAGTCCGCCGCTGAGGCCGCCGTAAATGCCAGCACGCGAAGCGTCTGTCAAAGGCTTTTTGCGGCCGGACGAAGTTCATGTGCGCTCCCGGATCGCCGCCGGGGATTTTTGATCGCCGCGGCTGCGCCGCTATATTATAAGCGCCCGTGAGGTAAAGGACTGCGCCGCCGGCTTGCTGGGCCCGGAAAGGCGCGCTGGGGAAGGACAATATCCATGTTCCAAGGCAAGCAGATCACCATTTTCGGAGGCTCCGGCTTCATCGGTCGGAACATCGTGCGCGAACTCGCGCAGAAGGGTGCCCGTATCGCGGTAGCCTGCCGGGATGTCGAAGCCGCGAAATTCCTCAAGGTCCAGGGCGTCGTCGGCCAGGTGACGCCGGTCCATGTCGACGTGACCGAGGGCCTGAGCGCGATCGCGCCCGCCGTCGAGGGCGCCGACATGGTGATCAATCTCTGCGGCATCCTTTTCGAGAGCGGCCGCAACCGTTTCGACGCGGTGCAGGGCACAGCGCCGGGCCTGATCGCGAGCGCGGCGGCGAAAGCGGGCGCCGGAAAGTTCCTTCATGTTTCGGCAATCGGTGCAGATGCGAATTCGGCCTCGCGCTATGCCCGCAGCAAGGCCGCCGGCGAGGATGCCGTGCGCGCCGCCTTCCCGTCCGCAACGATCCTCCGCCCGAGCGTCGTGTTCGGCCCGGACGACGATTTCTTCAACCGTTTCGGCGCGATGGCGGAGAGCTTCCCGTTCCTGCCGCTGATCGGCGGCGGCACGACCAAATTCCAGCCGGTCTATGTCGACGATGTCGCTGACGCCGCGCTCAAGGCCCTCGCAACGGACGAGGCCGCTGGCAAGACCTATGAACTCGGCGGTCCGAAGATCTACACCTTCCGGGAGCTGATGGAGATGGTCAACGCGCAGACCGGACGGGCGCGGCGGCTGGTCGATATCCCGTTCTGGGCCGCCTCCATCGAGGCGGCATTCCTGGAGTGGCTGCCGACGCCGCCGCTGACCCGCGATCAGGTGACGCTGCTGAAGAGCGACAATGTGGTCTCCGAAGGCGCGCTGACCCTCACGGATCTCGGCGTCACGCCGACGGCCTGCGAGGCGATCCTGCCGACCTATCTCGACCGTTTTCGCACCGGCGGCCGATACAACCGCTTTCGCGCGGCCTAGAACGAAGAGCCCTCGGGCGGCAGCAATCTGAGGCTCTCAGGCAGATACTGTTCGATCTGCGGAACGAAACGGCGCACTTCGATGGGCTTCGTGATATAGCCGTCGAATCCGGATCTCTCCACCTGCTCGGCGACGCCGTCTGCGACCAGTGCCGTGACGGCGACGAGCGGGATGTCCTTCAGGGACTCGTCCCCGCGTATCGCTTCGGCAACGCCGAAACCGTCGAGACCGTCCATCTGCAGATCGCACAGAACCATGTCCGGCCGCGTCTGACGGAGCGCGTTCAGTCCTGCCAACCCGTCGTGCGCTCCGTCGACTTTGTGGCCGAATGCCTCAAGTACGGCTCGAAGCAACTCCAGGTTCGCCGGAAGATCTTCGATGACCAGGATTCGCGCCGCCATATTCCGCTCCTTTCTGGTGCAGGGACAAAGTGAAAACGCTTCCCTTGCCGGGCTCCGACACAAAGCTGATCCGCCCGCCGAGACGCCCGGCCAGCTGCTGGCTTATGAAAAGTCCCAGCCCCGTTCCCTCGCGCTCCCGGTTCGAGCGATAGAACATCTCGAAAAGGCGCTTCTGAGCCTCGTGCGGAATGCCGATCCCGGTATCCCTCACCGTGAACTCGATCGTCGGCCCCCGGTTCGACTCCTGCCGCGAGACCGAAACCGTGACACCGCCTTTGTCGGTGTATTTCACGGCATTGCCGATCAGGTTGATGAGGATCTGGGTCAGGATACGGCGGTTGGTCAGCAGGACCGGAGCTTCGGCCTCGCAACGGAAAGAGAGAGCGAGCCCTTTCGCTGCGGCTTCCGGTTCGACCATCTTGCAGACAGAGACCGCGATCTCGCATCCGTCGGTCCGCTCGAGATTCCCGCTATCGGCGGCGAAATCAGGATTCTGCAGCGACAGGAGTTGATTGATCAGCGCAAGGAGGTGAGCCGCGCTTTCCTCGACGGTCGAAAGCTGGGTCCGCTGCTTCTCGTTGATCGGTCCCGCCAACTCCATCAGCAACGTGGCGGTGAACCCGCAGATCGCGTTCAACGGCGTCCGCAATTCGTGCGACAGGCTGAACAGAAACCGGTTCATGTTCTCGAGCTTTTCCAGCTCGACTTCCCGGACCCTGGCCTTGCGTTCGCGCTCAAGGCGATCCGTCACGTCGCGGATCGCACTCGATATGAGGATACCGTTCGAAGAGGGTATGGGGCTGAGGCTTATCTCGACCGGAAACTGCTCGCCGGATCGGCGTACCCCCTTGAGCTCGAGATTCGCCGCCATGTCGCGCGCCCGCGGTTCGCGGACATATCCTTCGCGAAACGCAATATGCCGCTTGCGATGCGCTTCCGGCATGAGCATCTCGACGGGCTGGCCCGCGAGTTCGGCCCGCGAATATCCGAAAAGCTCCTCCATCCTGCCATTGGCGAGAACGATCATCCCTTCGGCATCCACGATCAGCATCGCGTCCGGCACCGACTCCAGAAACAGCTCCAGGTTTTCAGACAGAGGCATGCGCAGACCATCCCCACCTATTCCGGTGCTGGTGACAGACAGCCGGTCCCGACACGTCCTTGGTCGGGATGAGTGTAATCAGCTATTTTGATTAAAATCAAATTTTAGCGGTTGCATTGATTGAACCGCCACCAATCGTAAGCTGCAGAGCGCCGGCGACAGGCCCGGAAGGACAGATACGATGGGAAACGACGCCTCAAATGGGAGCCCGAAAATGGACGAAGCCCGCAGGTTTCCCTGCGGGCTTCGGTGGTGGAGCCAAGGAGGATCGAACTCCTGACCTCTACAATGCCATTGTAGCGCTCTCCCAGCTGAGCTATGGCCCCTTAACGCTCCCGACCGGTTGGGTTCCGGCGCGGTGGGCCGCCTATGTAGCGACCCCGGCGCCCCGGATCAAGAGCTTTTTGTCATCCGTTCGAAACGGATGACAGCCTAGCGATCGTCTTCGTCGTCATCGTCTCCGATCACGCCGACATCGTCGTCGTCATCCAGGTCGTCTGTGTCTTCGAGCAGCGCATCGTCATCGTCGCTGTCGTCGTCGTCCGTGTCGAGATCGGGGATCAGCTCGTCATCGTCATCACTGTCGTCGTCGGCATCGGCGTCATCGTCGTCGTCGAGCACGTCATCGTCGTCGTCGGACTCGAGCTCGTCGATCTCGTCTTCCTCGTCCTCGATCTCGTTGTCCGCGTCCTCGGCCTCTTTCGGCTTTTTCTTCTTTTCGTCCGCCAGAGGCACAGCCCGCGCGCGCCGGCTCTTCAACACCGCTTCCGGATCGAATTCGGTCTCGCACTTCGGACAAACGATTGGAGACTTCATCAGGTCGTAGAAGCGCGTGCCACAAGATTGGCAGGTACGCTTGATGCCCCATTCCGGCTTTGCCACGTCATTCCTCCGAGAACAGCCCACTTCGGATCGCAATCCAACGAGGCGCCGAATAGCGATCATATTTCCGTCTGTCAAAGCGAAAATGCGCATTGCGGAAGCCGGATTCCGGCGGGCGCCGCGGATTTCCTCCAGACAGTGTGCAAGCCTCTGTGATAGAGAGCCTGCGGTCAACGCGAATTCGCCCTCAGAGAAGCCCAATGACATCCCTCAGCGCATCGAAGAGCTCCGCCCTGACCGGGACCCTGAAAGTGCCCGGCGACAAGTCGATTTCCCATCGCTCCCTGATCCTCGGCGGTCTCGCGGTCGGACGCACGACGGTCTCCGGTCTGCTGGAGGGCGAGGATGTGCTCGCGACCGCCGCCGCCATGCGGGCGCTGGGCGCCACGGTAAAGCGGCACGAGGACGGAACCTGGGAAATCCACGGACGCGGCATCGGCACGCTCGACGAGCCCGACGACGTGCTCGATCTCGGCAATTCCGGTACCGCGGCGCGGTTGCTGATGGGGCTTGTCGCCGGGCATCCGATCTCGGCCATCTTCACCGGCGATGCCTCGCTCCGCCGCCGCCCCATGGCCCGGGTGATCACGCCGCTGAGCCGGATCGGCGCCGCCTTCCACGGCCGCGCCGGCGGAAAGCTGCCGCTCTGCGTCGAAGGCGCGCGCGACCCGCTGCCGATCCGCTATACGCTACCCGTCGCCTCCGCCCAGGTGAAATCCGCGATCCTGCTCGCCGGCCTCAACACGCCGGGCGAGACCACGGTGATCGAACCGGAAAAGACCCGCGATCACACCGAGACCATGTTCCGCCATTTCGGCGCCGAGGTCCGCGTCGAGGACCTGCCGGAGGGCCGCGTGATTACCCTCACCGGCCAGCCCGAATTCCATGGTCGAGACATCGTCGTCCCTGCCGATCCCTCCTCCGCCGCCTTTCCCGCTGTCGCCGCCCTGATCACCCCGGGCTCCGACATCACACTGCCTGCGGTCGGCCTCAATCCGCTGCGCTTCGGCGTTTTCGAGACGCTGCTCGAGATGGGTGCCGATATCGAGATCACCAACCGGCGCGAGGAAGCAGGCGAGCCGGTCGGCGACATCAGGGTGCGCCACAGCGAGCTGAAGGGCATCGAGGTTCCGGCCGAACGGGCGCCGAGCATGATCGACGAATATCCGATCCTTTCCGTCGCCGCCGCGTTCGCCGAGGGCGCAACCGTGATGCGCGGCGTCGGCGAGCTCCGGGTCAAGGAAAGCGACCGCCTCGGCGCCATGGCGCGCGGCCTCGCCAAGGCCGGCGTCCGGGTCGAGGAAGGCGAGGATACGCTCGCGGTCAGCGGCTCCTCGAACGGCGTCGCTGGAAACGCGCTGATCGAGGCCGATCTCGACCACCGCATCGCGATGTCCTTCCTGGTGCTCGGCATGGGCGCCGAGAGCCCGGTCGCGATCGACGACGCGCGCACCATCGACACCAGCTTCCCCGGCTTCGCCGATCTGATGCGCGGCGCAGGCGCGAAGATCCAGAACAAGGCCTGACCCATGATCATCGCCATCGACGGACCGGCTGCCGCGGGCAAGGGAACCCTCGCGCGCCGTCTCGCGGACGAGCTCGGCTTCGCCTATCTCGATACAGGATCTCTCTACCGCGCCGTCGGGGTGATGGTGCTGCGCGCGGGCGACGATCCCGAGGACAAGGCGGCCGCGGCGGACGCGGCGCGCAATCTCGACCGGAGCATTCTCGGCAGCCCCGAGCTGCGGACCGGCGAGGCCGGCGCCGCCGCCTCGAAAGTCGCAGCCGTCCCGGAGGTCCGGGCCGCGCTGAAGGACTTCCAGCGCAACTTCGCGACCAATCCGCCGGGCGGCGCGAAAGGCGCGATCCTGGACGGGCGGGACATCGGCACGGTCATCTGCCCCGACGCCGACCGCAAGCTCTTCGTCACCGCCTCGGTCGAAGCCCGGGCCGAGCGGCGATTCAAAGAGTTGCAGGAGCGGGGCGAGGCCGCTATATATGCGCGCGTTTTGCAGGACATGCGGGAACGCGATGCCCGTGACGCCGGCCGGAGCGACGCTCCGATGGTGCAGGCGGACGACGCGGTTCTGATCGACACATCGTCGATGACCCCGGATGAGGCCTTCGCGGCCGCCCTCGAGGTGATCAAAGGCACGGACTGATCGCCGCGTCCTGGAAAACGAACTGAGAGATGCCGGTCACACAGGTCCGATGACCGGCTTTGGCAACCCAACGGTGGCTGACAGGCTCAGCCGCGTTCCAACCCACGGACCGGGTGGAACGGCCCCGCGGAGCGGGGTGCAGATACTCAATTTGCACAGCCACCAAGACACTGCTGCCGGTGAACCGCGGTTCTCCGGCAAGACCCTTTGAGGAGCTTACATGGCTAATTCAGCCGCTGCGGTTCAAGAACCGGATTTCAATGAGAATTTTGCTGCCCTGCTCGACGAGTCGTTCGGCGACGTCACGAGCATCGAAGGCAGCGTGGTCAAGGGCACGGTCGTTTCCATCGAAGGCGACAGCGCCCTGATCGATGTCGGCCTCAAGTCCGAAGGCCGGGTGGCGCTGAAGGAATTCGCGGGCCCGGGCCAGAAGGCCGACCTGAAGCCCGGCGACACCGTCGAGGTGTATGTCGAGCGCATGGAAGACCGTAACGGCGAAGCCATGCTGAGCCGCGAGAAGGCCCGCCGCGAGGAAGCCTGGGCAGTTCTCGAAGGCGCCTTCGAAAAGAGCGAGCGCGTCACCGGCACCATCTTCGGCCGGGTCAAGGGCGGCTTCACCGTCGATCTCTCCGGCGCCGTGGCATTCCTGCCGGGCAGCCAGGTCGACATCCGTCCGGTCCGCGACATCGGCCCGCTTCTGGGCACGCCGCAGCCGTTCCAGATCCTGAAAATGGACCGCCGCCGGGGCAACATCGTCGTTTCCCGCCGTGCCGTTCTTGAAGAGTCCCGCGCCGAAGCCCGTTCCGAGCTGGTCGCGAACCTCCAGGAAGGCCAGGTCCTGCAGGGTGTGGTCAAGAACATCACCGACTACGGCGCGTTCGTGGATCTCGGCGGTGTCGACGGCCTGCTGCACGTCACCGACATCGCGTGGC
This sequence comes from Nisaea sp., assembly GCF_017640745.1. Lineage (GTDB taxonomy): Bacteria > Pseudomonadota > Alphaproteobacteria > Thalassobaculales > Thalassobaculaceae > Nisaea. Next base: position 89,780 of record NZ_JAEPQA010000008.1, read on the forward strand.
GCCGCATCAACCACCCGAGCGAAGCGCTGCAGATCGGCTCCACCGTCAAGGTGCAGGTCATCCGCTTCAACCCGGAAACCCAGCGTATCTCCCTCGGCATGAAGCAGCTCGAGGCGGATCCGTGGGAAGGTGTCGAGCTGAAGTACCCGGTCGGCACCAAGTTCACCGGCCGCGTCACGAACATCACCGACTACGGTGCGTTCGTCGAGCTGGAGCCGGGCATCGAAGGTCTGGTCCACGTCTCCGAAATGAGCTGGACCAAGAAGAACGTGCATCCGGGCAAGATCGTCTCCACCAGCCAGGAAGTCGAGGTCATGGTCCTCGACGTCGATCCGAGCAAGCGGCGCATCTCCCTTGGCCTCAAGCAGTGCATGGCCAATCCGTGGGACGATTTCGTCACCAGCTACCCGGTCGGCACCGAGATCGAGGGCGAGGTCAAGAACATCACCGAATTCGGTCTGTTCGTCGGCCTTTCCGGCGAGATCGACGGCATGGTGCACCTCTCCGACCTCTCCTGGGAGCAGTCGGGCGAAGAGGCCATCAAGGAGTACAAGAAGGGCGACATGGTCAAGGCGAAGGTCCTTGACGTCGATACCGAGAAGGAGCGCATCTCCCTCGGCATCAAGCAGCTCTCCGAGGATCCGTTCGAGTCCGGCGCGTCCGACCTGCGCAAGGGTGCGGTTGTCACCTGCACGGTCACCACGCTCACCGACAACGGCCTCGAGGTCTCCGTCGGCGACGGCCTGAACGGCTTCATCCGCAAGTCCGATCTCTCCCGCGACCGTTCCGAGCAGCGCCCGGACCGTTTCGCCGTGGGCGAGAAGGTCGATGCCAAGATCACCCAGATCGACAACAAGACGCGCAAGCTAACCCTGTCGATCAAGGCCCGCGAAATCGAGGAAGAGAAGAAGGCCATGGCCGACTACGGCTCCTCCGACAGCGGCGCCAGCCTGGGCGACATCCTCGGCGCGGCCCTGAAGCAGAAAGAAGAAGAGAACCAGGGCTGAGGCTGACGCCTTACCCGACCGTCTCGCGAGCAGCGGCGCCGCCCCTTCGGGCGGCGCCGTTCTCATTTCAGGCCGCCTAAGACGCACTTCCAATTTGGTGAAGTGCATTTTTATTATGCAATAGAGAGACTTAAACTTGACGAGAGGCGTCAAAATTCGGTTTTATTGTCGCCGTGACCCAACCGGCTACCGATTGGACGGGCCGACGGGTTGATTGGGGGGAGCGTGGCAAACATGACCAAATCAGAGTTGATCATGCGTCTTGCCGAGGCGAACCCTCACCTCTACCAGCGAGATGTGGAGCGGATCGTTTCCGCAATCTTCGACGAAATCTCCGACGCCCTCGCACGCGGAGACCGGGTGGAGCTGCGTGGTTTCGGCGCCTTTTCCGTGAAGAAGCGCGATGCCCGCGTGGGCCGCAATCCGCGCACCGGCGACTCCGTCCCGGTGCAGGAAAAGTTCGTTCCCTTCTTCAAGACCGGCAAGCAGCTGCGCGACCGGATCAACGAAGGCTAGACGCCAAGGGCGCTCGGTCTCTCTTCTCCAGTTTTCATGATCGTCATACCGGCGAAGGCCGGTACCTAGAGGAGCGCGTGCAGCCCTTCGATCTGCTGGGCCCCGGTCTTCACCGGGGTGACGAAGTATGAAATCGGGCATTTAGATTTTCCGCGCCGCGCACTAGATTAGGAGCGCTAGCAAAACGGAAACGCCATGGCCCGCAGATCATTCATCGCTAAGACCTTCGGCATGCTAATCGGATTGCCGGTCGCAATCGTGATCATCCTGTTCGCCGTCTCGAACCGGCACGCGGTCGAGGTCGGCTTCTGGCCGCTGCCGATCACCGTCGAGGTCCCGGCCTATATCCTCGGTCTCTGCACCATGCTGTTCGGCTTCATCCTCGGCACCGTCGCCGCCTGGTTCAGCGGCGGCAGCACTCGACGCCGGGCGCGGGTCGCGGAAGGCAAGGCGCGGCGCCTCGAACATGATCTCGAGGACCGCAAACACGAGGTCGAGGACCTGCGCAAAGCCATCCCGGCTCCGAACCCGCGGTAGAAACATGCTCGTCAAGATCTGCGGCCTGAAGACGCCGGCCACTGTAGAAGCGGCGGCGGCGGCCGGCGCCACTCATATCGGATTCAATTTCTTCGCGCCCTCTCCGCGTTCCGTGACGCCGGAGCAGGCGAAGGAGCTGGCGCGCCATCTCCCCGAGGGCGTGAAAACCGTCGCCCTCGTGGTCGATGCCGACGATGCGCTGCTCGACGCGATCTGGGAAAATCTCCATCCGGACATCTTCCAGCTTCACGGCAAGGAAACACCGGACCGCGTCCGTGAGATCAAGGCACGCTACGGCGTGGCCGTCATGAAGGCGGTGCGGGTCGCCGAGCCGGAGGACGCGCGCGCCGCGGAAGCCTACGACGGCGCCGCCGACATGATCCTCTTCGACGCCAAACCGCCCAAGGAGCTGGACAAGCTTCCCGGCGGAAACGGCCTTCTGTTCGACTGGAAAGCTCTCCGGGCCTACCGGGGCGACACGCCCTGGATGCTCGCGGGCGGCCTCGACGCCGAGAACGTCGCCGAGGCGATCCGGGTGACCGGCACGGACGCGGTCGACACCGCCTCCGGCGCGGAGGATGCGCCGGGCGTTAAGAACCCGGAAAAGATCGCGAAATTCGTCGCCGCGGCACTCCGCGCCGAGTGACAATTTTTGCCCGCCCGGAGCCTTGCTTTGGCCGGGCGCCCCGCGCATTATGCCGCCTTTCGCAAGCCTCCCCGAAAGATGAGGAAGTCTGACCATGGCCAGCGCCACGCCAGCCCCGAATTCATTCCGAACCGGACCCGACGAGAACGGTCATTTCGGAATTTTCGGCGGCCGTTATGTCGCCGAAACCCTGATGCCGCTGATTCTCGAAGTCGAGAAAGCCTATCTCACGGCCAAGGGCGACCCAGACTTCTGGGCGGAGATGGAATATTACCGCAAGCACTATATCGGCCGCCCGAGCGCACTCTATTTCGCGCCGCGGCTGACGGAGCATTTCGGCGGCGCCAAGCTCTACTTCAAGCGTGACGAGCTGAACCATACCGGCGCGCACAAGATCAACAACGTGATGGGCCAGGCCCTGCTCGCCAAGCGCATGGGCAAGACCAAGATCATCGCCGAGACCGGCGCCGGCCAGCACGGCGTCGCCACCGCGACCGCCTGCGCCCTCTTCGGCATGGAGTGCGAGGTCTTCATGGGCGCCGAGGACGTGAAGCGGCAGAAGCCGAACGTCGACCGCATGCGCCTGCTCGGCGCCAAGGTCGTGCCAGTGACCTCCGGCTCCTCGACCCTGAAGGACGCCATGAACGAGGCCCTGCGCTACTGGGTCTCCAAGGCGGACACGCATTTCTACATCATCGGCACCGCCGCCGGCCCGCACCCCTATCCGGCCATGGTGCGCGACTTCCAGTGCATCATCGGCGAGGAAACCCGCTGGCAGCTCGAAGAGGCCGAGGGCAAGCTGCCCGACGCGCTGGTCGCCTGCATCGGCGGCGGCTCCAACGCCATCGGCCTGTTCCACCCCTTCCTCGATGACCCGAGCGTCGAGATCTTCGGCGTCGAGGCGGCCGGACACGGCATTCCGAGCGGCGAGCACGCGGCCTCGCTGACCGGCGGGAACCCGGGCGTGCTGCATGGCAACCGCACCTATCTCCTGCAGGACGATGACGGGCAGATCACCGAGGCGCACTCGATTTCGGCCGGCCTCGACTATCCGGGCATCGGTCCGGAGCATTCCTGGCTGCACGAGAGCGGCCGGGTGAAATATGTCAGCGCCACCGACACTGAAGCGCTCGAGGCCTTCGCGCTCTGCGCCAAGCTGGAGGGCATCATCCCAGCGCTGGAGCCGAGCCATGCGCTCGCCTATGTCTCGACGATGATCGGCGACATGGACAAGGACAAGATCGTGGTCATGAACCTCTGCGGCCGCGGCGACAAGGATCTGGATGCGGTGATTCCGCGGCTCGAAAAGATGGGCAAACTCTGATGGACTACACCGCTTCGCGCCTCGACAAGTGCTTCGCCGCCCTGAAGGCGGAGAACCGGCCCGGCCTCGGCATCTTCGTGACCGCCGGCGACCCGGACCAGGAGACCTCGCTTGCCATCCTGAAGGCCCTGCCCGGCGCCGGCGCCGACATGATCGAGTTCGGCATGCCTTTCTCCGACCCGATGGCCGACGGCCCGTCGATCCAGGCTTCGAGCCTGCGCGCCCTGAAAGCCGGCGCCTCGCTCGCCAAGACCATCGATCTGGTGCGCAAGTTCCGCGAGGAGGACCAGACGACGCCGGTCGTCCTCATGGGCTACTACAACCCGATCTATATCTACGGGGTGGAGCGCTTCCTGACCGACGCCATCTCGGCCGGCGCCGACGGGCTCATCGTCGTCGACCTGCCGCCGGAAGAGGATGACGAGCTCTGCGTCCCGGCGGTGAAGCGCGGCCTGCCCTTCGTCCGGCTGGCGACGCCGACCACCGACGATGCGCGGCTGCCGAAGGTGCTGACCAATACCAGCGGCTTCATCTATTATGTCTCCATCACCGGGATCACCGGGACCGCCGAGGTGCCGATCGACATGGTCCGCGCGGCGGTCGGCCGGCTGCGGACCCATACCGACCTGCCGATCGGCGTCGGTTTCGGGATCAAGACGCGCGAACACGCGGCCGCGATCGGCTCCGTCGCCGATGCCTGCATCGTCGGCACCGCGGTGGTGAACGCGCTTGCCGGCTCGCTCGACAGCAACGACAAGGCCGGACCGGATACCGTCAAGGCCGTGACCGATCTGGTATCGGAACTGGCCAAGGGCGTGCGCGAGGCACGCGGCTGAGATTTGAACCCGCGGATTGCGGAGTGAGATGAGATGAACTGGATCACCAACTCTGTCCTGCCGAAGATCAAGGCGCTCGTGCAGCCGCACGACGTGCCGGAGAATCTCTGGATCAAGTGCGGCGGCTGCGGGGAGATGATCTTCCACCGCAATCTCGAAGAGAACCAGCAGGTCTGCCCGAACTGCGAGCATCACATGCGTCTCAGCGCGGAAAAGCGCCTTGAGATGCTGTTCGACGGCGAGAAACACGACCGGATCGAGCTGCCGAAGCCGGTCCTCGACCCGCTGAAGTTCCGCGACCGCAAGCGCTATACCGACCGGCTGAAGGAAGCGCAGTCGAAGACCGGCGCCGAGGATGCAATCATCGTCGCGCATGGCAAGATGGGCGGCGCGCCGGTCGTGCTCGCCCTCTTCCGCTTCGACTTCATGGGCGGCTCCATGGGCATTGCGGTCGGCGACGCGCTGGTCCGCGCGGCCGAACTCGCCAAGGCGCAGAAGGCACCGCTGGTGGTCTTCCCGGCCTCGGGCGGCGCCCGCATGCAGGAAGGCATCCTCTCGCTGATGCAGATGCCGCGCACGGTCATCGCTCGCGAGATCGTCAAGGAAGCGGGCCTGCCCTTCGTTGTCGTGCTGACCGACCCGACCACGGGCGGCGTCACCGCCTCCTTCGCCATGCTGGGCGACATTCATATCGCCGAGCCGGGCGCCATCATCGGTTTCGCCGGCCAGCGGGTGATCCAGGAGACCATCCGCGAGCAGCTGCCCGACGGCTTCCAGCGCTCGGAATACCTGCTCGAGCACGGCATGGTCGACATGGTCGTGCACCGCAAGGATCTCCGGAACACCCTGATCCGGATCTTCGCCATGATCCGCTCGCCCCTGCCGGAGGCCGAGGTGGTCAAGCTGCCGAAAGCGAGCGCGCAAGCGGCAGAAAGCACGGACGAGGACGACGAGACCTAGGTCCCGTCCGCCGGAGGATCCCGACATTCCCGCCTCGACGCCCTCGCCGCAGCCGATCCTGGAGAGGTTGCAGCGCCTGCACCCGAAACTGATCGACCTGACGCTCGACCGGCTCGAGCGGCTGCTGGAAGGGCTCGGCCATCCGGAGCGGAAGCTGCCGCCGGTGATCCATGTCGCCGGCACCAACGGCAAGGGCTCGACGGTCGCCATGCTGCGCGCGATCTACGAGGCGGCGGGGCGCACGGTCCATGCCGACACCTCGCCGCATCTGGTGCGCTACAACGAGCGCTTCTACATCGCCGGCAGAGAGATCGACGACGCGGCCCTTACGGAAATCCTCGAGGAATGCGAACGCGTCAACGCGGGCGTGCCGATCACCCTCTTCGAGATCACCACCGCGGCGGCGTTCCTCGCCTTCTCCCGCACTGCGGCGGACGTGCTCTTGCTTGAGGTCGGGCTCGGCGGCCGGTTCGACGCGACCAACGTCGTCGAGAAGCCCGCGGTCTCTGTGATCACGCCGGTCTCGATGGACCACATGAGCTTCCTCGGCGACACGATCGAGAAGATCGCCTTCGAGAAAGCCGGGATCCTGAAGCCGGGCGTACCGGCGGTGATCGGACCGCAGGATCCGGCGGCGCTCGCCGTGATCGAGGCGCGGGCGGCGGAGGTCGGCGCACCGCTCTACCGGCATGGAAGGGAATGGACCATCGCGGAAGGCGGCGACGGCATGCTTTTCAGCACCGGCGGCACCACGCGGCGCTATCCGAAACCGGGCCTGCTCGGCGCGCACCAGATCGCCAATGCGGGGCAGGCGCTGATGGCGGCCGATCTCGCGGAAAAACTGGTCCCGACGACCGAAGGCGCTCGCGCCAAGGGCATCGCCGAGGCAAGCTGGCCGGCCCGCATGCAGCATCTTGAAACAGGCGCGCTGACAGAGTATCTCGCGCCGGGCTCAATGCTCTGGGTCGATGGCGGACATAACGAAAGCGCGGGGGCGGCGGTCGCCGCGATCCTTGACGGCTGGGCGAAGGAAAAGGGCGCGCTGCCCGTGCATATGCTCTTCAGCTCGCTGAACACCCGCGACCCGGCGGCCTTCCTGAAGCACCTGAAGGGCCGGGCGAAACGCCTCTATGTCATGCCCATTCCGGGCGAGCCGAACACGCTGACCGAGGACGAGCTGATGGACGGGGCCAAACGCGCCGCGATGCCGGCCGTTCCGGTGAAAACCGTGAAGCAGGCACTCCGCGACAGCCAGAAGAAGGGCACGCCCGTGCGCTTCCTGATCTGCGGCTCGCTGTATCTCGCCGGGCATGCGCTCGGCCTCAATTCCGGCGGCTGAACGCTTCAGCCCACCGCTTAACCGTCATACCGGCGAAAGCCGGTACCCAGGGATCGAGTTCACAGTCCCATGTTCTCTTGGGCCCCGGCCTGCGCCGGGGTGACGTTCATTCATCAGTTGGGGAGCACACACATGGATCTCGGTCTCAAGGGCAAGAACATCATCGTCACCGGCGGCACCCGCGGCATCGGCCTCGCGATCGCCGAGGCCTGCGCCGCCGAAGGCGCGGCCATCTCGGTCTGCAGCCGCACCGAAACCAGCGTCGCCTCGGCGGCGGAGAAGCTTGCGACATACGGCGGCACGGTCCATACCGCGATTTGCGACGTCGCCGACGCCGACGCGCTGAAGGCCTATATCGAAGCGGCGGCGGACGCGCTCGGCGGGATCGACGGGCTGGTGAACAATCCCTCCGGCTTCGGCGCGACAGACGACGAGGACGGCTGGAAGAAGAGCGTCGACGTGGACCTGATGGGCGTCGTCCGCGCCACCTGGGCGGCCTACCCGTACCTGACGAAAAGCCAGGGCGCGATCCTGACGATCTCCTCGGTCTCCGGCATCGGCGCAACCACCAATCTGCCGTACGGCGCGGTGAAGGCCGCAGTGATCCAGCTGACCCAGAGTCACGCCAAGAAATTCGCCGCCGACCGGGTCCGGGTGAACTGCATCGCCCCAGGCTCGATCCTGTTTCCCGGCGGCAGCTGGGAGCGGCGCGAGACGGAGAATCCGGACCTCTACAACAGCACCCTCGCCCGTATCCCCTTCGGCCGCTTCGGCAAGCCGGAGGAGATCGGCACCGTCGCAGCCTTTCTGCTCTCGCCCGCCGCGAGCTGGGTCACCGGCCAGACCGTCGCGGTCGACGGCGCGCAGAATCTTTAGTCCGCTTCCAGACGGCCAACCGCCCCGTCATCCCGACATGCGTCGGGATGACGAAAACCAAGGAAGAGGCACATCTGATGCTGATCGAGAAGTCCGGCACGCCGAACACCGGCGACAAAGCGACGGCGGCGAAGATCACCGAAATCTGAGGCGTTTCGCCGTTACCCGGAACAGGGCCGGTCGTTCAGGAGATGCTTCTCCCTCAGACGCTGCAGGATTTCGCAGTCCGAGCATTCGTATTTTCCCGAATCCTCAAGCATCGCCACAAGGCGGTCCTCAAGGGATCTAGCGACCTCCGGATCGCTGATTTTCGAAATCGCGTCCGCAAGCGCAAGCGCGATGTTCGCGAGGCACCATGCGGCGGCCCCGTCGTGAGTGCTGTTCAAGATGGTATCGGCGGATAAACCGCTCCGGTCGTGATAACGACGCCGTTTCGGCTCGCTAGTTCGAGCGGCGGCTTTCAGAAAAGCTAACGATAGATGGGCGCGGTACGCCCTCGGCCCGCATGCTTTTAAGGCATGCCCGGAGGCTGGCCCATGCATGGCCGAAGCGGTCTTTCGCCTTGAAAGCACCGCGCCGCGGACAGGCGGGGCCGTCGCCCCGCTCCGGACGTCATCCCGGCCGAAGAGCCGGGATGACGAACTTGGGGTGATAACAGGGGTTAGTAAACCACCACACTGCGGATGCTCTTGCCCGCATGCATCAGGTCGAAGCCCTTGTTGATGTCCTGGAGCGGCATGGTGTGGGTGATCAGGCTGTCGATGTCGATCTTGCCGTCCATGTACCAGTCGACGATCTTCGGCACGTCGGTGCGGCCCCTCGCCCCGCCGAAGGCGGTGCCGCGCCAGGAGCGGCCCGTGACGAGCTGGAAGGGGCGGGTGGAGATCTCCTGCCCGGCGCCGGCGACGCCGATGATGATGCTCTCGCCCCAGCCCTTGTGGGCGCATTCCAGCGCCTGGCGCATCGTCGTGGTGTTGCCGATGCACTCGAAGCTGTAATCGGCGCCGCCCTTGGTGAGGTCCACCAGGTAGGGTACCAGATCGCCCTCGACCTCCTTCGGGTTGACGAAGTGAGTCATGCCGAACTTCTCGGCGATTTCCTTGCGCGCCGGGTTGAGATCGACGCCGACGATCATGTTGGCGCCGACCATGCGGGCGCCCTGGATCACGTTGAGGCCGATGCCGCCGAGACCGAAGACGACGACGTTGGAGCCGGGCTCCACCTTGGCCGTGTTCACCACCGCGCCGATGCCCGTGGTCACGCCGCAACCGATGTAGCAGATCTTGTCGAACGGCGCGTCCTCGCGCACCTTCGCCAGCGCGATCTCCGGCATCACCGTGTGGTTGGCGAAGGTCGAGCAGCCCATGTAGTGGAAGATCTTCTCGCCGTTGATCGAGAACCGGCTGGTGCCGTCCGGCATCAGGCCCGCGCCCTGGGTGGTGCGGATCTTCTGGCAGAGATTGGTCTTCGGGTTGAGGCAGTACTCGCACTCCCGGCATTCAGGCGTGTAGAGCGGGATCACGTGGTCGCCCTTTTTCAGGCTGGTCACGCCCGGGCCCACATCGACCACCACGCCCGCGCCCTCATGGCCGAGGATCGCCGGGAAAATGCCTTCCGGATCGTCGCCGGACCGGGTGAATTCGTCAGTATGGCAGATCCCGGTCGCCTTGATTTCGACCAGCACCTCACCCGCGCGCGGCCCGTCCAGGGTGACGGTCTCGATCTGCAGCGGCTTGCCGGCCTTGAATGCGACGGCGGCTCTCGTTTCCATGGCGTTCTCCCTCACGTGCCCTGATCTGATTCGAGGCTAACAGTCTTTCATCGACGGCACTTTTGCAATGCACGTCTCGGAACGTTCCCCGTGCGCCATTCTCCTCGACCGGGGGCGGAAAGCGCGAAAGAATGACCGCAACCAGAGGGAGGAAAAACAATGGCCGACAAGGTTGTGATCACCGGCGGAGCCTCGGGCATCGGATACGCCGTCGCCGAGAAACTGCTCGCAGAAGGCGGCAGCGTCTGCCTGCTCGACATGAACGGAGACACTCTCGCCGCCGCGCGGGACAAGCTCGGCGGGGAGAGGATCACGACCGGCGTCGTCGACGTCCGCAACGAGGCCGCGCTCGATACGCAAATCCGGAACGGCGCCGAAGCGATGGGCGGGCTCACCGGCTGCGTCGCCAGCGCCGGGATCGGGCACCGTAAGACCATCCTCGACGGCGACGCGGAGGATTTCGCGCGGATCATCGCGATCAACCTGACCGGGGTCTACGCGACCCTGCGCGCGGCGGCGAAAGTGATGATCGAGCAGGGCACCGGCGGCGCCCTCGTCTCGCTTGCCAGCGCGACCGGAGTTAGGGGCTGCGCCGAACGGGCCGCCTACGGCGCCTCGAAGGCCGGCGTGATCAACCTGACCGAGGTCGCCGCGCTCGAATTCGCCAAGCACGGGATCCGGGTCAACGCGCTCTGCCCGGCGCCGATCAACACGCCGCTGATCGCGGGGGTGCAGGACGCCAATGTCCGTGCCGAGTGGATGCAGGGCATCCCGATGAACCGCTATGGCGAGCCCGCGGAGGTCGCCGAGCTCGCCGCCTTCCTGCTGAGCGACAAGGCCTCCTACATCACCGGGCAGGCGGTGAATATCGACGGCGGCTGGTCGGCGGCGGGCGTACAGACCGCGGCGACGCGGATCGCGAAAGGAGCGGGCCGATGAGTGGAACCCAGGACATAAAAATCGGCAGCTTCCGGGTCCGCACCGTCACCGCGCCGCTGCCGCAGCCGCACAAGACCGCGTCCGGCACCCTGCATGCCGCCCCGCTGGTGCTGCTTGATGTCGGCACCGACACGGGCGTGGTCGGCTCGGCCTATCTCTTCCCCTACGCCGCCCATTTCCTCCGCCCGCTCGCCCTGCTGGTCGCCGAACTGGAGGATCTGGTGAAGGGTCAGCCGCTGATGCCGCGCGACATCTGGCAGATGTTCCGGACCAAGAGCCGCCTCGCCGGCTGGCCCGGCCTGATGGCGTCCGCGGTCGGCGGCATCGACATGGCGCTCTGGGACGCGCTGGCGAAAGCGCACGAGCTGCCGCTCGCCGCCCTGCTCGGCACCGCGCCGCGCCCGATCTGGGTCTATGACAGCCTCGGCCAGATGGGCCCGGAGGAGACCGCGCGCGATATCGGGCGCTCGCTGAAGGACGGCTTCCGGGCGTTCAAGGTGAAGTCGGGCGCGCCGGACCCGCGCGAGGATGTCGCGGTGGCCCGGGCGATCAAGTCCGTCGCGGGCGAGGATGCCTGGGTGGCGATGGATTTCAACCAGGCCTTCAGCGCCGACGAGGCAGTGAAGCGGATGCATCTGCTTGATCATGAGGGCCTCGCCTGGATCGAGGAGCCGGTCGCCTGGGACGACGTCACCGGCCATGCCCATGTCCGCGCCTCGATCGCGACACCGGTGCAGAGCGGTGAGAACTGGTACGGCGCGCGCGACATGGCGCGGATGCTGGAGGCTGGCGCGATAGATCATGCGATGCCGGACGCAATGCGGATCGGCGGCGTCACCGGCTGGATGGAGGTCGCGGGCCTCGCCGCCGCGCACAATATTCCGGTCTCCAGCCACCTCTTCCCTGATCATTCGGTCCATCTGCTCGCCGCGACGCCGACCGGCCATATCCTCGAATGGTTCGATCTCGCCGCCGGCATCCTCGCCGAGCGGCCGAAGATCGAGAACGGCATGGTGGTGCCTCCAGACCTGCCCGGCGCCGGGATCATCTGGGACGAGAAGGCGATAGACGAATTCGCAGCGTAGGCCCGGCTCAGCCGATCGACATCAGGCTCGCATTGCCGCCGGCCGCCGCCGTATTGACGCTGATGGACTGCTCCTCGACCAGCCAGTCGAGACAGTAATCCTCGCGGCCCGCCGCGAGCCCGGCCGGCGAGACACCCTGCACAGCGACCAGCGGGCCGTCCCGCTCCGCCGCCTGCGTCTGGATCCCGATCAGCGCGTCCGCATCGCCCTCGAACAGCACGCCGGCGATATCCGGCTCGGCCGCCCAGTCCTTCGCCAGCGCCACCCGCTCACGGAGATCCTTCGGCAGCTCCGACACCAGCTTTGTCGCGGCCGCGTTCTCCTGCAGGACCGCCTGGTTGCCCGCCGCGAGGATCGCTGCGACCTGGCGCAGCAAACCGGTCTCACCTGAAGCGAGGGCGGCGATCCGTCCCTTCGGATGGACGATATAGCGGTTCCGCTCCCCGACCGGGCCCGGCAGGTCGAGATCGGTGCCGAGGGGCGAGCGGGCGATATAGGTCCGGGCGAGATCGGCGTCCGCCGCACGCCCCGTTTCCCGCAGCCAGGCCTCGAACTGGTGCGCCGGTTGCGGGCCGACCTCGGGGGCGCTCTCGCGGAGCGCGGAAGCGAAAGGCCGCCGCGCGAGCAGGCGGTTGAGGTAGAGCGGTCCGCCCGCCTTCGGACCGGTGCCGGAAAGCCCGCGCCCGCCAAAGGGCTGCACGCCGACAATGGCGCCGATGATGTTGCGGTTCACATAGACATTGCCGACGCCGATCCGCCGGGCCACCCGGTCGATGGTCTCGTCGATCCGCGAATGTACCCCGAAGGTCAGGCCGTAGCCGGTCGCGTTGATAGCGTCGACAAGCTGGTCGAGACGGCTTCGCTTGAAGCGGATGACGTGCAGCACAGGCCCGAAGACCTCGCGTTCCAGCTCCGACATCTCCCCGATCTCGATCAGGGTCGGGGCGACGAAAGTGCCGTGCCGCGTCTCTGTCGTCAGGGGGAGGGATTCGACCTGATTGCCCTTGTCGCGCATGGCGTCGATATGGGCCTGGATGTTGCTCCGCGCCTCACCGGTGATGACCGGACCGACATCCACCGAGAGCCGGTCCGGATTGCCTACCGCGAGCTCGCGGAGCGCGCCCTTCAGCATGGTCAGCATGCGGTCCGCCACGTCTTCCTGCAGGCAGAGCACGCGGAGCGCCGAGCAGCGCTGTCCCGCACTGTCGAAGGCCGACATGATGACGTCGGCGACGACCTGCTCCGGCAGGGCCGAACTGTCCACGATAAGCGCGTTCTGCCCGCCGGTCTCCGCGATCAGCGGGATCTGCGTGCCGTCCGGCGCGAGCCGCCCGGCGAGGCCTGCCTGGATCAGCCGCGCGACCTCGGTCGAGCCGGTGAACATGACGCCGCGGACCCGTTTGTCGGCGACCAGCGCCGCGCCGACATCGCCGGCGCCGGGCAGAAGCTGCAGCACATCCGCCGGAATGCCCGCCTCGTGCAGCAGGCGCACCGCCTCGCCGGCGATCAGCGGGGTTTCCTCGGCCGGTTTCGCCAGCACCGGGTTGCCGGCGGCTAGCGCGGCCGAGACCTGCCCGGTGAAGATCGCGAGCGGAAAGTTCCAGGGGCTGATGCAGACCACCGGACCGAGCGGCCGATGCGTGTCCATGTCGAACTTGGTTTCGACCTCGGTCGCGTAGTAGCGGAGGAAGTCCACCGCCTCGCGCACCTCGGCAATGGCGTTCGCCATGGTCTTGCCGGCCTCGCGCACGCAGATCCCCATCAGCACCGGCATGCGCGCTTCCATCAGGTCGGCGGCCCGCAGCAGCAGGGCGGCGCGCTCCGCCGGCTCCGTCGCCGCCCAGACGGGAGCAGCAGCCTCTGCGGTCTCGAAGGCCTTCGAGATCGTTTCCGGATCGGCGTCCCTCACCGTACCGACGAGATCGCGCCGGTCGGACGGGTTGCGCACCTCGCGTACGGGCCCGGAGGGCTCGGCGCCGTGAACTGTCGGCACCGTGGTCCAGAAGGTCTCCGCACTGGAGAGCAGGGCCGCGGAAAGCGAGGCGAGGCGCTGTTCGTTGGAAAGGTCGAGCCCTTCGGCGTTCGGACGGACTTCACCGTAGAGGTTGCGCGGCAGGCGGATCTGCGGATGCGGCGCGCCGACCGGCTCGATGGCCTGCGCGGCGGCAACAGGATCGGCGATCAGGTCGTCGACCGAGAAGGCCGGGTCGGCGATGCGGTTGACGAAGGAGGTGTTGGCGCCGTTCTCCAGCAGCCGGCGGACGAGATAGGCGAGCAGGGTCTCGTGGCTGCCGACCGGGGCATAGACCCGGCAGGGCCGGTTCAGCTTGTCCTTGCCGACGACCTCCTCGTAGAGCGGCTCGCCCATGCCATGCAGGCACTGGAACTCGTACTGCCCGGCATAATAGTTCGGCCCGGCCATCTGCATGATCGCGGCGAGGCTCTGGGCATTGTGGGTGGCGAACTGGGGATAGACCGCGTCCGGGGCCGCCAGCAGCTTCTTCGCGCAGGCGAGGTAGGAGACGTCGGTGTGGATCTTCCGGGTGAAGACCGGGAAATCCTCCAGCCCGTCGACCTGCGCGCGCTTGATCTCGCTGTCCCAATAGGCGCCCTTCACCAGCCGGATCATCAGCCGGTGACGGCTCCGCCGGGCGAGGTCGATCAGGTAGTCGATGACGAAGGGACAGCGCTTGGAATAGGCCTGCACCACGAAGCCGATGCCGTTCCAGTCGGAGAGGTCCACGTCGAAGCAGAGCGCCTCCAGCAGGTCGAGCGAGAGCTCCAGCCGGTCCATCTCCTCGGCGTCGATATTGAGGCCGATATCGTAGGAGCGGGCGAGCAGCGCGAGCTTCTTCAGGATCGGCAGCAGCTCCTCCATCACCCGGTCGAGCTTCTGGCGCTGGTAGCGCGGATGCAGGGCGGAGAGCTTGATCGAGATCCCCGGCCCCTCGTAGATGCCGCGGTTCTTCGCCGCCTTGCCGATGGCATGGATCGCCTGTTCGTAATCCTTCAGGTAGCGCGCCGCGTCCTCCGCCGTCGTCGCCGCCTCGCCGAGCATGTCGTAGGAATAGCGAAAGCCCTTCTTCTCCATCGCCCGGCTGTTGGCGAGCGCCTCGGAGATGGTCTGGCCGGTGACGAACTGCTCGCCCATCATCCGCATCGCGACATCGACGCCGCTGCGGATCAGCGGCTCGCCGCCGCGCCCGATCAGCTTGGTCAGCGCCGCGCCCATGCTCTCCTCGCTCTGGGTCGAGGTCAGCCGTCCGGTGACGACGAGGCCCCAGGTCGCGGCATTGACGAAGAGCGAGGGGGAATGGCCGAGATGGGATTTCCAGTCGCCGCCGGAGATCTTGTCGCGGATCAGCGCATCGCGGGTCTGCCGGTCGGGGATGCGGAGCAGCGCCTCGGCAAGGCACATCAGCGCGACGCCTTCCTGGCTGGAAAGATCGTATTCGTGGATCAGCCCCTCGACCCCGCCGCCGATACTCTTCTCGCGCAGCGCCTCGACCAGCTTGCGGGCGAGATCGGAGGCCGCTTTCAACTTCGCCGGCGACAGCGAGGCCTCGGAAATCAGATAGGGCAGGCACTCGGTCTCGGGCTTGCGGTAGGCGGCGGTGATGCGGGCGCGCAGGACGCTCTGGGCCTGAACACCCTGGGCGAAATCGAGGAACGGACGCGGGCCCGGATCGGAGGCTGCCGGCCCGTCTTCGAGATCGACCCCGGCCTCGGCGGCGAGATAGCCGTCCAGCGGTTCGCCCCGCTCGATCCGTTCGATGGCGCCGAGCAGCGACTGCTTGACCAGCCAGTGCGGCGTGCGCCCGACCTTCTCCGCCGCATCGCGCAGCCGTGCCCGCAATTCCTCGCTGACTTTCACCCCGATGGTCTGCGCCGCCATGACCGCCTCCGATGAGCAGAACCCGAATGCGGCAAGGTTACACCACTAGCGCCTCATGGGTGCAACCTCATTTTCGAAAAGGACAACCCGATCATTCCGCGGGCTCCAGCCGGAGCAACTGTCCGTCGTAGCTGTCGGTCAGGACGTAGATCAGCCCGTCCGGACCCGACTTGACTGCGCGGATCCGCTCGCCGAGATCCTCCAGCAGAACCTCCTGCCCGGTCACCTTGTCGCCATCCAGCGTAAGGCGGCGGAGATGCGAGCCCGCCAGCGCCCCGACGAAGAGATCCCCGCGCCAGTTCGGAAATCTGTCCCCGTCGTAGAAGTCCATCCCGCTCGGCGCGATCGACGGCACCCAATAGACAACCGGCTGCTCCATGCCCGGCGCGCCGGTCTTGTCCGAAATCACAGCCCCGCTGTAATCGATCCCGTAAGTGATCGCGGGCCAGCCGTAGTTCCGGCCGGGGCGGAGGATGTTCACTTCGTCGCCGCCGCGCGGTCCGTGCTCGTGCGCCCAGATCACGTCCGTTCCCGGGCGGAGCGCCATGCCCTGCACGTTGCGGTGCCCGTAGGAATAGATCTCCGGCCGCACGCCCGGCCGCCCGACGAAAGGATTGTCGGCAGGAACCGAGCCATCGTCATTAAGCCGGACCACGGTGCCGATATGGTTTTCCGGGTTCTGCGCTTCCCGCATATATCCGCCCCGGTCGCCCAGACTGACAAACAGCGTTCCATCCGGCGCAAAGGCAAGACGGGAGCCGAAATGCCGGCCGCCGGATACTTTCGGCTGCTGGCGGAAAATAACCTTAAGTTCTGTCAGCGTATTGCCGGTCAAGCGCGCCCGGGCCACTTCGGTCCCCACGCCCCCGGCACCGCGCCCGGCATAGGAGAGATAGATCAGCCCATTCGAGGCAAAATCCGGATGCAGTGCGACGTCCAGCAGACCTCCCTGACCGGAGGCATAAAACTCCGGAATACCGGAGACCTCATCCCCTCCGGCGCCAGACGCCTCGAACAGACGAAGCCCGCCTTCGCGTTCCGTCACCAGGATCCGCCGGTCGGGAAGAAAGGCGAGCCCCCAAGGGTGCGCCAGCCCGTCCGCGAGCTGAACGACCCGGAAGGCATGACGCTCGGAACGCTGGACGGGAAGATCGGTCGCCGAAACACAGCCCGCAGCCGAAACAAGCGCGACGAAGGCAGCGCAGACCACTCTCGGGAATGACTTTAATCGCATGAATTGCTGCAGCATATCCGTCCATCCGCAAATTGCATACAATTGGTAAATGGCGCGTGGACAGCATTGGGCAAGTCAAAGCGCGCCTGAACACTATGTTAAGACAGATTATTTTTACGAGATTGGATTCCGCTTCGAATTTCAACCAAATATCCAGAATATTATTGTATTATTAACCAGACGCACCGCAGAATAACGAAAACGAATGCGGAAACTGATCGCGAAAACGTGATCACAATAAAAATTGGGGTGGGGACAGCGCTATGACCGATGCTGCGCAGACTTCAAGACTGGCATTTGCGGGACTGGACAAGAATACTCTTGCGGACATGAAGGCCATCTGGCCGGTGATCGAGGCCGGATTGCCGTCGGTGCTCGATGCTTTCTATACCCATGTCGCCGCCGCCCCTGAAACGGCCGCCATCCTCGAAAAGGGTCCCGGCATCGACGCCCTCAAAAAGGCCCAGACGGCGCATTGGCGCACCGTCTTCAATGATGGCTTCAGCGCCGAACACCTTGAGCGCGCAATCCGGATCGGCAGGATTCACGCCAAGATCGGGCTCACGCCGCGCTGGTATATCGGCGCTTACACATTCATCCAGCCGCTCCTCTTCAAGTTGATCGCAAAGAAATACAAGCGGACCGAGGACGCCCTGCGCTACTGCAACGCCGTCGCAAGGGCCGTCGCGATCGACATGGATCTTGCGCTCGAGGCCTATAGCAGCTCGGACGAAGCGGAAAAGCTGCACAGCCAGATCCTGAACATGGCAGATACACTGGAACGGGAGATCGACCAGACTGTCGAAGAGGTCACGCTCCAGGCCAATCGCGTCGCCGACCTGACCAACGGCCTTGCGCTCGCTGCAAATGAAATGGCCGCATTGGTTAACGAAGTCCGGCAGGCGACGGATGTGACCGCGAACAACGTCAATTCGGTCGCCGCGGCGACGGAGGAACTCAGCGCGTCGAGTCAGGAGATCGCCACCCAGGTCTCGGAATCCGCTGCCCTCACGAACCAGGCGACCGCTTCCGCGGACGATGCCCGCAGTCAGGTTGCGGCGCTTGAAGAAGCAACGACCAACATCAGCTCGGTGGTCGATCTCATCAACTCGATCGCCGCGCAGACCAAGCTGCTGGCACTGAACGCGACCATCGAGGCGGCACGCGCGGGCGAAGCCGGCAAGGGCTTTGCCGTCGTCGCCTCCGAAGTGAAATCGCTGGCGCAGCAGACCGAGAATGCGATCCAGGATGTCAGCCAGCACACCGCGAACGTGCAGACCGCAACCCGCTCCTCGGTCGACGCCATCACAGGGATCGCCTCCAAGATCGGCGAGGTCAACGGGATCGCTTCCGGCGTCGCCACGGCGGTCGAAGAGCAACAGGCCGCCACCAGCGAAATCGGCCGCTCCTCGAACGAAGCCTCGGAAATGACCGCCCAGGTCGCCGATGCGATCGGACGTGTCGCCGAGCATGCGGACCGGACGAGCAAGTCGGTCGTTGCGATCGAGACTCTGGCAAAGAACGTCAGCGTGAACCTCAGCGACATGAAACGCCGACTCTCGGTCGTGGTGCGCTCAAGCGGCCAAGCCGACCGGCGCGGAACCGATCGCGTGCCGACCGTCATCGAGGCCGGCATCGAATTCGGGAACATCAAGGAAAAGGGCTTCATAGCCGATCTCTCGCCGCGCGGCGCTCTTCTGCTTTGCGACAAGCAAGAGACCGCGATGCCCCAGACGCAGGGGCATATCGTGCTCGCCAACGGCGTAAGGATCCCCGCCCGTGTGGTGGCGGCTACATCGCTCGGGCTGCATGTCGGATTCGACAATCTCGTCTCAAGCGCCGCCGAAGCTGTCGCGACGATGATCGAGCAGGCCATGGGCGAAAACGATACCTTCCGCGAGATCTGCGAGGCGGCGGCAAAAGAGGCAACAGAAGCGCTTGCCGGCAAGATCTCCGAGGGCCGTATCTCGGTCGAGGATATGTTCGACAGCCATTACACGGTTATTCAGGGAACAAACCCGGTCCAGTTCTCGACCAAGTTCGTCGACCTGACGGATCAGGTTCTGACCCCGATCCAGGAGCGCTACAAAGCCAAGGATGAGCGGATCCGCTTCATCGCGGCAACGGACCGCAACGGCTATATCGGCACGCACAACAAAGCCGTCTCGCAGCCCCAGCGCCCGGACGATCCGGTCTGGAACGCGGCCAATTGCCGGAACCGCCGGATCTTCGACGACCGCGCCGGCCTGCTGGCAGCCGGAAACAAGGAACCTTTCCAGCTGCAGACCTATATCCGCGACATGGGCGGCGGGCAGAAGGTGCTGCTGAAGGAAATCGACTGTCCGATCACGCTCTCGGGCCAGCACTGGGGCAACATGCGCTGCGCCTTCGTGCCGTAAGCGCACTTAAGAGGCCGGCGGCTCGAACTTGCAGTAGATGCGTCGGACGACGCCCCGGCGCTCGAGCTCGGCGAAACTCGGCGGCCGGTGCTCGAACCGCGGAGCGGGAAGGCTGGCCGTCGCCGGTACTGTCTTCAGAATAGAGCTGACAGTGCGGGGCGCGGCAGTGATCACCCGGCCCCGGCGCGGTGCTTCCGCGACGGTGACGCCGACCAGTTCGCCCTGTGCGTTCAATGTCGGCCCCCCGCTCATGCCACCGAGACTGCCTGACGGAATTCCATCGCGCCGGACCTCGGCCCAGACCAGGACCGGCTCGTCGGTGTTCCTGTGGCCCCGCGTCGCCATCCAGGACCCGCCGATCAGCGTCGACTCCACCCTTCCGCGGCCGTCGCCGGGAAAACCGTAATGAAACCCGGACTCTCCGGGCAGAGGCTGCGCCACATGCACGGCGATCGGCTCCGCCCCGAACGAACGGGAGTTCCGGGGCACGGTAATGAGCGCAAGGTCGGCGTGGCCGTCGATCTCCACCGATCCGTCTAGCCAGAAGCCCGAGCGCCCGCCGGTCAGAAACGCGAGCCGCCCGCACTCGTCGACGACATGGCGGGCGGTCACCCAGGCTCCGGGCCGGGCGACGAAAGCCGTTCCGGTTCCACTGGCGAGCCGCGGCGTCGACCGGATATTGACCTCTCCCAGCGCACGCTGCTCATGCTGACCCGGAGGTGGCCGGCGCACCGTCCGGGGCTCGACGGACGCCTCTCGCGGCAGCGGGCGATCCGGCACAGGCCGCTCTGGGGCCGGGTCGCGCCAGGTATCCGGATGCAGGGCGAAACCGAGAAATATCGCCAGGAAGGCCCCGAGCAGCCCGATCTTGTCCGAGCCCGGTTTGCGGAACACCGGAGCTATCCCGAAACGGCCGCCGCACTCACGGCGGCAACCGACAGTTTGACGGCGACGAGGAGGATCGCCGGACCGATCTCCCCCTCCTCGATGCGGCGCGACAGGTTGCGCACCGTCCGGTCCATCGCCCAGAAGACAAGCAGCTGAAGCAAGAGCGTGATGACGCCCCATACCAAGATATCCAGAAGGCTGACGCTGGCGGCGAGACAGGACGCCAGCGGAATGGCGAGCCCGAGAATCGCGCCCGCGAGCGATAGCGCCGCCGCGTTGTTGCCGTCCCGAACAAGCTGCAGCTCGTCATGCGCGGTGATCCGGATATAGACCATGACGGCCAGCACCAGCAGCCCGATCGTCAGCAGAAAATGCGCGATCAGGATCGGGAACCCTGCCGTAAGACTGCTCAGAATACCGGCCATCACCTCACCCATCTCCAAGTTCCCTAATACCGCACGGAGGCACGGCAGATCGCGTCCTTCATACCTCTTGCGGCACCGCGAGCCTACCGGAAGACGGCCGCCGGACCGCACCCACAAGAAAATTGGAGGAAACGGGAGACAGCAGTGACGGTTTGCCTCTATAATCGATCAAATTGAATCTTTTCCCGCCGCGCGCTCTATCTTCAAAGCAAAACATGGGATATAATTTCAGTACTTTTAGAGTTCTGAAAATGAACTTTCTGAATTGAAAGTGATTTAGCCGATGAGCCGTTACCTGGTACTGGACGAAAGGGCCGAACGCGAAGCGCGTGTCATGCACCGCTACCGTACGGAAATCGCGTCCTATTGGGCAAAATGGCATCTCGGTGTCGCGCTGATCTCGTCCCTCGGCATGATCTTCCTGACCGGGCTGATGGTCGCGCTCTGGAATGCCGCGATCCTCGGCATCGGGCCGACGATCAACGACTGGGGCGACTTTTCCTTCGTGCTCGACATCCGGCTGTTCAACTGGCGCGTCGATCCGGATTACTACCAGCGTCTCGTGACTTATCCGCTGACCCCGGTGACCCTGGACCACATGCCGTGGGCGCATCTCTTCGGCTTCGTCACCTTCGGCACCTGCCTGATCACGGCGATGATGAGCATCCTGCATTTCGAGCCGCTCATCAGCCACGACCCGAACCGCTACATCCGGATCGAGCCGGTGCGGCTCTCGCCCGCGATCGAGGTCTATTTCGAGAGCGACCGGGGGCGCGACCAAAAATGCGTCATAGACGTGATGTTCACCGCGCCGGGCCCCGCCAGCGCCCAGGTCATCCGGGAGAAGTGCAAGGCGATCTCGCTGCATTGCCAGACCGAGCTGCAGCGTCTCGTCGACAACGCCGTCTGGCAGATCAAGGTGCCGCAGCTGCGCCGCAAGCTTGCCCAGATCGCCGTCGAATACGTCCCGCGGGACGCGATCCACGATCTGCAGATCCGCTCCATCAAGATGCATGACGTCATCCGGCCGATGACGATGCAGGTTGCAGTCTCCGAACTGCCGGCCGACATCGTTCCGGTGCCCGTCGCAGGCACCGAGATTCCGGAAACCGAGCCGGCCTAGAACAGAGCCGTCAGATCGCTCGCGCCGACCCAGAGCAGACGCACCGCCAGCAGGGTCAGCACCGTCTTGAAGCCGATCGCGAAGACCCGCTCGGGCAACCTCTCCAGAACCTTCTTCCCGGTCGCGGTACCGAGGAAGCCCGTCGCGATCATCGCGGCGATCAGGGGCACCCATTCCGTGAAGGCGAAGCCGAGGATCCCGAAGGCGACGATCTTCACCCCATGCTGCATGGTCATGCAGGCGCTGTGGGTGGCAACCGTCGCCATCTTGCCGTAGCGGTCCGGCGGCAGGAAAGCCGCCAGCAAGGGGCCGGTGGCGCCGACGAACATGGTGGCGAAGGTGGTCGCCAGACCGACGGCGGCGAAACCCGGCGCCGGCACCTTGTGCTTGCCAAGCTTCGGCCCCCAGACCGTATAGAGAATGAAGAGCGCCAGCACCGCCTGCAACGCCGCCTGAGGCACCGAAATCACGAGCTGCGCCGCGATCGCCGCGCCGACGATGGCACCCAGCACGAAGAATCCGAAGACCCGGCGCTCCAGATGTTGGCGCATCAGATAGGCGCGGCCGGCATTGGAGCCGAGCTGCACCACCCCATGCACGGGAATCACCGCGAGCGGCGGCAATACGGAGCCGATGGCGACCAGCATCATGACCCCGCCCCCCAGCCCGAAGGCGACGGTGACAGCGGACGTAAAGTAGCTGAAGACAACGAGCGCGACAGCGCCCCAGAGCGGTACGGCATCGGGTAACAGGATTTCGAGCACGGTCGGATTTTCCGGAATGGGTTTTGCCAGTTGCGGCGGCAGCTTAGCCGATCCTGCGCGCCCCGCCACCCTGCCGATGAGGTGACTTGTGCCCCGGCCCGCGCCATATAGAGTGAACACCCAAATGCGGCCATATTGATGCCGCACTCTACCGGACCACGGATGGCGCCGTGCGTGCGGCATCGAATGGAGGCAATGGTGAAGAAACTGGTTCTCGCGATCCTGGCGCTGGTGATCGTTCTCGGCGCCGTCATTCTCGTCGGGCCGAGTTTCGTCGACTGGAACAGCTACAAGACGGAGATCACCAAGGCGGTCGAGGACCAGACCGGCCGCAAGCTTGAGATCGACGGCGATATCGGATTCCAGGTTCTGCCGGCACCGCGCCTTTCGGTGGAGAAGCTGCGCCTCGCGAATGCGGAGGGCGGGACCGGAGACACCTTTGTCTCGGTCGGCGCGCTACAGATCCATGTGGCGCTGGCGCCGCTGCTCAGCGGCAAGATCAAGGTCGCCTCGGTCACACTGAAGGACCCGGTGATCCGGCTCGAGAAGTTCGCCGGCGGCGGCAACAACTGGACGTTCGCGGCCGCGACGGAAACGGCGCCCCAGGCGGATGCGGGAACGGCTGGCACCGGCGGCGGCGATCTGGACTTCACCCTCGACGGTGCCGAAATCGTCAACGGGCAGGTGAGCTTTCTCGATCACGCGAGCGGCCAGGAGCACACGGTCACCGGCATCGATGCGACGCTCAGTGCCGAGAGCCTGGACGGTCCCTTCAAGCTCAAGGCCGGCCTTGCCTATC
This sequence comes from Nisaea sp., assembly GCF_017640745.1. Classification (GTDB taxonomy): domain Bacteria; phylum Pseudomonadota; class Alphaproteobacteria; order Thalassobaculales; family Thalassobaculaceae; genus Nisaea. The sequence continues at coordinate 113,143 of NZ_JAEPQA010000008.1, forward strand.
AGGGGCTTCCCCTCTCCATATCCGCCGCCACCGGCCGGATCGATGCCGGGCGGGCGACGGTACTGGAAACCGTGCTCTCGATCGGCGAGAAAGCCGCGGAAGTCTCCTTCGGCGGCACAATCGTGCTCGGCGACAATCCGCGCCTCGCCGGTACGGTCACGGCGTCCGGCGCCGATCTGACAGGCGCGGTCGACGCGCTCGCGCCGCTTGGCATTGCAAAGGGGTCGGTTCCCCCGGCCCTCAAGGGCCCGTTCAAGCTTGCGGCGAAACTGGAGGGAGACCAGACGCGGGTTGCCGCCAGCGACCTCACTCTCACGGCTGCGGGCCTCACCGCCAAGGGCAAGGTCACGGCCGAGCTGGGCAGCCCGCTCGCCGTCGATGCCGCGCTCGCGCTCGACCGCTTCTCGCTCGATCAGCTGATCGCCGCCTTCGGCGGCGCTGCAGCTCCCTCTCCCGCTCCGGCAGCACCCGCGGCACCGGCCGCCGCTGCCGCTTCGTTCGCCCTTCCGGAGGGGATTGAAGCCGATCTCACGCTCTCCGCCGACGCCATGGATTTCCGCGGCGGCGTCGTCCGGCAGCCCAGGATAGAAGTCGCGCTGGCGAACCAGACGCTCGTCCTGAAAGTCCTGAGCGCGCAGATGCCCGGCGGCTCGGATCTGACGGTATCCGGCACGCTCGAGAGCGTCGGAGGAAAACCGCAATTCGCCGGGCGGGCGGATTTCGTTTCCGACAATCTGCGCGGCGCCCTCGCATGGCTCGGGACGGAGCTCGACGCCGTTGCCCCCGATCGCCTCCGCAAGGGCAGTCTCGGCGCCGACATCACCGCGACGCCGGAACAGGTCCAGCTCACCAACTGGATCATGGATCTCGACACCACCCAGATCCGCGGCGGCCTGACCCTGCTGCTGCGCGAGCGCCCGGCCTTCGGCCTCGCGCTCAATCTCGGCAAGCTCAATCTCGACGCCTATCTGCCGCCGGAAGCTTCCGGGAACAGCGCTCCGGCGGACGGCAGCGCCAAGCCCGCCCCCGCCGGCCCGACCCCGATGCAGCAGATCGCCGTCGCCCTCAATACCTTCGATGCCAATATCGTCGTGAATTTCGACGAGCTTCTGGTGCGCCAGACCGCCATCGTGAACGGCAAGGTCGACGCCACGATCCAGAACGGCGCACTGAACCTGCGCAACCTGTCGATCGCAGATCTCGGAGGAGCGCGGGTCAAGCTGAGCGGCTCGCTCGCCGGGTCCGTCGCGGATCCCAACACCAAGCTCGACTTCGAGATCGATGCGAAATCCGCCGCCCGCCTCGCGCGGCTCGGCGGGGTCGAGCCGACCGAAACCCTCCAGCGCGTCGGCGCGGTGCGGCTGGCCGGGAGCATTCTCGGCGATCTCTCCGCCCTGACGGTCGACGCAACGGCAAGTGCCGTTGGCGGAAGCGCCTCGGTGAAGGGCGTACTGCAGCCGCTGGCCCGGCCGCTCGGCCTCGATCTCGCCCTCAAATTGCAGCATCCGGACGTGAAACGGATGGCGGAGACCCTGTCTCCGGGCGCCTTGCCCGCGGACATGTCGCTCGGAGCCGTTGCACTCGCCGCCACCCTGGCCAGCGCCCAGAACGGCGCCCTCGCCGTCGATGCGACGATGGACCTCGACGGCGGTCAGCTCGGCGTCAAAGGCACTGTCGATACCAGCGGTACCAAGCCGGTCCTCGCGCTCGACACACGCTATGCGCATCCCGACGTGGTCGCCCTGATCCGGAGCTTCGCTCCCGGCTACACGCCGGAGAAAAGGGATCTCGGCCCGGTCAAAGTGGAAACCCGGCTCGAAGGCGCCGCCGACAACCTCGCCATCAACGGCCTGAAGCTCGGCGCCGGCCCGCTGTCGCTCACCGGCAAGGCTTCGCTGGCATTGCGAGATCCCCGCCCGAAACTGACGCTTGCCGCGGAAACCGGCACTGTCGCCATCGATCCCTGGCTGCCGAAGGGCAGCGCACGCCCGGGCGGCGGTGTCGCTCCGGCCGTCCCGGTAAAGAGCGGCGCCCGCGCCTGGTCCCGCGAGACGATCGACACCTCCGGTCTGCTGGCCGCGGACGCGGACGTCTCGCTGAAGGCGAAGCAGGTCCAGTACGGCGCCTATGTCTTCGACAATCTCGATCTCGCCGCCATCCTCGACAACGGCGCCCTTACCGTCTCGCGTCTGACCTCCGGCCTCTTTGGCGGCACTGTGGACGGAACGGCGAGCCTCCGCCACGGAGCGACTCCGTCGGCGGAGATGACGCTCAAGGTGAAGAACGCGGATGTGCGCCAGGCAGCGATGTCGGCAGCCAACGTCGCCCAGGTCACCGGGACGCTCGACTATGAAACCGCTCTGCAGACCAGTGGCCGCAGCGAGTTCGCCCTGGTCTCGGGCCTGCAGGGTTCGGGGACCATGGCGGTCCGCAACGGCACCGTCGAAGGCTTCGACCTGCCGGCCGTGAGCGACCAGCTGAAACAGCTCGACCGCTCTGTCGATTTCCTCGTCCTCGCCCAGAAGGCGATGAGCGGCGGCACCACGCCGTTCGAAAGCCTCACCGCGAGCTATCAGATCACAGACGGCGTGCTGCGCTCGGAAGATATCACGCTCAAATCGAAAGCAGCCGAGGGCCGCGGCACCGCCGTCGTCAATCTGCCGCCGCAGGAAATGGACGTGAACACCCAGTTCTGGCTGAGCGAGCATCCGAACTCGCCGCCGATCGGCCTGCGCATGGTCGGTCCGCTCAACAATCCGCGCCAGATCCTCGACGCCAACAAACTGCAGGCCTTCGTGCTGCAGCGGGTGATCGAGCGAGGAATCCTGCGTCAGTTCAACAAGAGCGGCGGCGGCACGCAGACACAGGGATCGGGAACCGCAACGGAACAGCCTTCTGCGGCACCGTCGCAGCCGGTCGAGAAGCTGACGCCGGAGAAGGCCCTGCAGGGCGTGCTGAAAGGCCTACTCGGGAACTGATCCGGAGTTTCCGCGCTGCAGGTCGGCGAGCACATAGACCCGGAGCGCGCTCGAGAGATTGCCGCTGCGGGTGGCGTCGACCTCGGAGACCAGCGCGTTGATCGAAAGTTCCCGCTTCCGCGCGATCTCCTTCAGCGCCTCCCAGAAAGCCTCCTCAAGCGAGATCGAGGTCTGGTGCCCGGAGACCGTGACCGTGCGCTTGCGCAGATGGGTCGGGTCGCCTCCGCTCATGCCGCCGGCCGCTCGAAGGTGGCGACGAGTTCGATATGCGGGGTCCAGAGGAACTGGTCGATCGGCGTGGCCCCGTGACAGACATAACCGCCATCGACGAGAGCCCGCGCATCCCGGGCGAAGGTCGCGGGGTTACAGGAGACATAGACCACACGCGGGACCCGAGACGCGGCGAGTGCGACGCATTGCTCGCGCGCGCCGGCCCGGGGCGGATCGAGCACCACGGCCTCGAAGCGATTCAGTTCCTTGCCCGCGAAGGGGCGCTGCGTCAGATCCCTACGCTCGGTCCGGAGGCGCGCGCCGAGCCCCGCCGCATCGGCCCCGGCCCGGATCGCCGCCAGCAGGCTGTCGTCGCCTTCGACCGCGACACGTTCCGCCGCGTCATCGAGCGAAAGGCATAGCGTGCCGCAGCCGGCATAGAGATCGAGGACCGTGCGGGCCGCGCCAACACCGTCTCGGACGCATTTCTGGATGATCGCCTCGCCGTCCCGCGTCGCCTGCAGAAAAGCGCCCGGCGGCGGAGTGACGGGAGTGCCGCCGAAGAGGATCTGCGGCCGCCGGCGCTCCGCCAGCGGCACCGCGTCGGTCAGCGTCTCGTCTCCGGCAAGATAGGATATCCGGGCGAGGTCGTGGGTCTCCGCGAAGGCGGCAAGACTCTCGCGGAAACCGAGACCCGGGTGAGCCGGCAGCCGAAGCAGCACATCGAGCCCGTTATCGAGCGCATTGACGACGCAGTCGACACCCTCGCCGGGCTTCAGGACCGGCTCGAACAGAGCGCGGAGCGGCTCCAGAAGGGCGAAGATTTCCGGCAGCAGGACAGGGCATTCGGAAAGCTCGACGATCCGGTTGCTGGCGCGTTCATGGAAGCCGGCGATCAGTTTCGCCCCGATCCGGCGCAGCACGAAATCGGCGCGCCGCCGGGTCCCGGGCGCGGCCGGATGCAGCTCCGCCACCGGAACCTCGCCGAGCCCGACCCGGCCGAGATGCTGGATCACCTGATCCCGCTTCCAGCCGCGATAGGCCTCGTCCGAGAGATGCTGCACGGCGCACCCGCCGCAGGCCATGAAATGGGCGCAGGCGGGGTCGATCCGTTCAGGCGAGGGCTGCACCAGCTCGATCAGCTCGCAGGCAACGCCTTCGCCCCGGTCCGAGACCGGCCGCACCCGGACCCGCTCTCCCGGCAGCGCAAAGGGCACGAAGACCGGACGCGTCTCCTCGGCATAGCCGACCTTGAGTGCGGCCTCGGCAAGCCCGTCGCCGCGCCCGCCGAGGCGCTCGATCTCGAGCTCCAGAACCGTGCTGTTTGCGGCGAAACGTCGCCGCTGTCCGTCGCGTCCCCGCTTGCTTCTCTGCCGTCCGCGGCCCATAAAGCGTCCATCCTTTTCGCGCGTGCGCTGCCCGGCCCCTTGCCGGCGGGCGCGCCGCAATGGTGATGACATGGCACGAGCCGATCTGACAACTGCCGAACTGAGGAGCGCGCCCGCGATGACCCGTCGCCGGCGGCGCTTCCTCGCGGCCTGGATCGGACTTTTCGCCTTCGTGCTGCAGTTCGGCTTCTCGCTCGGCACCGCGGCCAGCCTCGGGAAACCCGTTCCGGGAAGCCTCGCCGCCGATCTTGCGGCGCTCTGTCTCGACACCGCGGACGGCACGAGTGACGGGGCGGAGACGGCCTCGCATCCCTGCGACCATTGCCGGCTTTGCGGCAGCGGTTTCGCCTATCTGCCAGAAACCGACCGGTCCGCGAAACCGCTTCATGCGCTTCGGACCTTCTCCACCGAGCAGCCGCAATCGGCCCCTGCCCGGCGGACCGTCTCGTCGGAATTTCCGCGCGCGCCCCCTCTCTGACGCTTCAATTCACACAAGCCCGTTTCCCGCGCGGTCCCGCCGCGCTGCAGAATTGAAAGTCAGAGCAATGAATCTTTCCGTGAAAAACATCGCGCGCTTCGCCGCGCTCGTCCTTCTCACCCTGCCGCTGTTCGGCGGCCTCTCGCCCGTCTGCGCCCATGAATTCAAGGCCGGCGACATCATGATCGACCATCCCTGGGCGCGCGCGACCCCGGGCCGGGCGAAGAACGGCGCCGCCTTCATGAAACTGATGAACATGGGCGGCACGCCGGACCGGCTGATGGACGCCAGGGGCGACGTCGCCGAGCGGGTCGAGCTGCACACCCATATCCACGAGAACGGCGTCATGAAGATGCGCCCGAGCGGCCCCATCGAGGTGCCGGCGAACGGCCATGTCATGCTCGAGCCGGGCAGCTATCACGTGATGATGATCGGCCTGAAGGCGCCGCTGGTCGAGGGCGAGAGCTTTCCGGTGACGCTGGTCTTCGAAAAGGCCGGTGAGGTCACGGTCGAGATCACGGTCGAGTCCGTCGGCGCCGGCGCGGGCGGCATGAAGATGAACCATGGCGCCGGCCATGGCATGAAGAAGAACTAGGAAATCAGGAGCCCGGCGGGCGCCGTCAAGCGGGATCTTCCAGCTTGACCGTGCCCGGCCGGGTGACGATCCAGACCGCGACCAGCGTCAGCAGCGCGCTGGTCGCCGCCGCCAGCCGCCAGTCCTCGAGCACGACGCCCCAGAGCAGACCGAGCGTGACCGCGATCATCGTCACCGCGGCAATCTTCGCACGCGGCGGGATGACGCCGTACTCGTGCCATTCGCGCAGGCCCTGGCCGAAACGGGGATGGTTGTAGAGCCAGAGATGGAAGCGCTCGGAAGAGCGGGAAAAGGCCCAGAGCGCGATCAGCAGAAAGACCGTCCCGGGCAGCCCCGGCAGGATGATCCCGGCGATACCGACCACAGTGCAGACCAGGCCGACGGCCAGCAGCACGTAGCGGAACGGTCCGCAGATGGTTTTCGGCTCTCGGCTCACAAGACTCTCCAGATTACCGGTCCATCGTGCCGGCAAGCCGTTAAGATATAGTAAGGGCGAAGGTTCCGGCTAGAGGCGGCGGGCGAACCAGATCACCCGGCCGACGATATTCACCTCCTCCAGGGTCCGCTCGTAATTCTGATAGCGCGGGCTCTCGGAGCGGATCAGCAGGCGCGGCGGCTCGCTGTTGGGGATGAGCTCGAGCTGCTTGGCGACCAGTCCGATCCCGTCATGCAGCACGAAGATCCCCGGCGGCGAGGGCGCGGTCCGGCTGAGGTCGATCATTACCTTGTCGCCGGACTGCAGCACCGGCTCCATGGAATCGCCGTCGATCGAAATGATCCGGAGATCGCGCGGCGCGGCGCGCAGCTCGTAGCGCAACCAGCCGGAATCGAAATACCAGTCGGTTCCGCCCGGCTCCTGCTCGAGGTGGGTGCCACCGCCGGCGGAGGCCGAAATCCGCACTTCCGGCACGGCGATCACGCCCGCGCCACCTCTCTGGTCGGCCAGGGGCATGGGGGCAAACCGGTTCGGCCGCGGTGCCGCCGGAAGCGCGTCGCGATCGGCCCGCAGCACGGATTCGTCCACCCCGAGATGGCGGGCCAGCGCATAGCGCACGTCTTCCGGCAGCTTGCGCGGCGTGCCGCGATTGATGAACTGATGCAGATAGGCGTGGTTCTTGCCGCAGGCCAGCGAGGCTTTCTTGAGATCCGTCGGCGGGTCGCGGTGTGCCACCAGCTCGAGGATGCGCTTGCGCTGGGTATCGAGTTTCATGACGGGAGCCTAAGCTTACTCAATCGGCACTTCAAGAGTTTTTTTCCTATTGCAGGCAGAATGCATTTGGCATACAACAACCTACGCGTCAGTGAAGTGGGTATTTTTAACCGGGAAAATCCGATCCCGTGACGCAAGAACGTATTTGGCGCGGAACCAATCCACTCTGCAATTCTTTTGACGCCTGCACTGGATGCGCGCGCACGGGATCCTATTGGAGGGAGTCTATGACCGTCACAGAGAACGTGCCCGATCCAAAATGGATCAAGGAGTGCCTGAAAGAAGCGGCAGACACGCTGCGCCGGCTGCCCCGGGCCTATGCAAAGCCGCGCCTCACGGGCTGGCCCGACGTCGTCCGGAACAGCCTGGCGCACGAATTCGCGCCCGGCCGCACAAGACCCGCCGCTCCAAGTCCGGCGGCGATCGACCGGCTCGACGAGAGTCTCCATTGGATGTTTGCCTGCAGTCCCGAACAGCGCAAGATCGTCTGGGCGCGCGCGTGCGGCGTCCCCTGGCGGAAACTGGAGGATATCGACGGACGCAGCCATGTCACCCTGCGCCGGATCGAAGATCAGGGACTCAGTGCCATCCGCGAACGGCTTCGAAGCGCACCGGCCAAACCCGGTTTCCCTGCGCCTAGATAATCGGTTTTTTCCGATTATTTGGAACGACAACTCAAAGAAACTGAGGCATATTTCCGAATAGAATGCACTTCCGCATACTTAATTACGAAAATCTATCGGAAAAAACCGCTTTACAAACTTTATAAAATCGGCTAAATACTATCCTACAGTCGGCGCTCTGTGTCGGCTGCCACATAAGTTTGTCACTTGCCATATTAGCGGTATGCTGTTGACGCAATTGCTGGCTTCCCAGAGCCAAAAACCTTGATAAATCAATGGCCGCGCAGACTCCAAGAGTGGCGGGCACTTCACCCCTAAGTCACGCTCTCAAGCCCGAAACGCCGCCCCTCCAGCCATCAACGCCTCCATCGCCCTGCCGCCTCAAGCCGCTCATCTTCATCGCGCTCAATCGCCGGTCGACAGCAAGCTTTCGCCCCCCTCGATATCGCCGAGTTTTCTTCAAGCTCGCCGCCCAGCAAAGCAACGGCCGCCAAACCAGGCTTCGCGCCACCATCTCAGATGGATGCGACCTCACAGCGCCATCGGCAACAAACCGCCGGTCGCCATGCTGTCCGGCTCATGCGGGCAATTGCCCGCATGAGCCATAACCCCGGAAACTCTAGCCCCTGCCGAGGGCACGTTCGGGAGCACTCCAATTCCTGATCGGGCTCTACCAATAGACGGAGGAAACTCGGGGCTCAGGTCACTACTCACGTACAGATACAGTGATTGCACCGTGTTCACGAATGCTCGAACCACTCACAACCACTACATCTAGGATATTAATCGGAAAGCGGTACACCGTCGGGAACTCAGCGAGAATTCTGCGCTGAACGTCTTCGGGTGTCATTTGTGCACCTTCCTCAGTGACAATGGCATACTTTTTAGTATCGATTTCGACCGTGATAGGAACAGGCGGTAGAGCAGGAATGTACTCCGCCTCCTCGGGAGAGCCTACATGGTGAATGTAACCAATGCGGCTTTGTAGCCGAAATCCTGGAAATGAAACCTCTCGGACGATGTAACCGGTTTCGACTGCATACCCGTCCGCATCTCCATGAGCTTCTTCGAAATTGAAGTAGTCCATAGTTTGCTCACTAAAAATCTCGGTTTCGTGCTCTCGTTCGAACAAATCTAGAAAATCCGAAATCGAAATCTTAGCGGGCATGTATGGCTCCAGATGAAGGTACGCAGGACTGATTGGTCAATGTCTTAGCTAGCCTCTTTGACTTTGTCACCGAGCGCTGCGTCAGAAAAATTTCAATGAGGATACCTGACCCAGAACCTTAGTACGTAAGTGACACCTCAGACTGTCGCATTTGATCTGCCCGCCCAACACTGCCCCATATTTGGTTAGATTTTTTCCGCGTCATTCCGCGATTAGGTACAAATACGACAAAATGAAAATGCGTAGGCGGGTGGCACTGGTGGCGGGGCTAGTCTGCGTCGTTGAGGCGGTCTGTGTAGTCGAATTCGGATGGATACGGAAGCTATTGATCTACGCAAATTTAAAATCACCAATGCGCTGCCTTTACCGCCGAAAGCGTGGCGTCCAACTGTCTAGAAGGTCAGCGTCTTCATCCTCTAGATCTTCATCGCCCAGCCCCTCTTGCCCGATGCTCGTCGAAACGAGGACCGTCAGAACTTTACCGTACTGACCAAGACCAATCGACTCCTCGGAAACCAAGGATGGTTTAGTTCCGCCGAGCCAATCACGGACATCGACCTCGTCGACCACCTCCTCTCCCGCTACGACCGCGTCGCGCCGCTCCGCCAGTCGTGCCGTCTTAGTGCCTGGTGGTAGGGAAGAGCCTTTCCGCAACCAATCAAGTTTTGGAAGGGACTTCATCGCTTCAGACATGAAGCAGTAGTCGATCGTCCCGTCTGTACTCACTATCACAGCTGCCGCGATGTCAGTGAGTTCTGCGAAGCGGATTGCTGTTGCTGTTCGAGAAGTTATGCAAATTTCCGCGACGGCCTTGATCGCATCGAGCCCTGGTTCGTAGCGGTTTAAGGCGCTGCGGAATGGCGTCTCTGGCATTAGAAGCCCGGCGGCGAAGTGATCGGCTTCCAACTCAAACAGGTCATTCGTCACGAACCCCGCGCGCGATACGTGAGGGCCGTCCTTCAGAACATGTTCGATGTGCCCTGGAAGAAAATAGTGTCCCAGTTCATGACTCACGCTGAACCTTTGAAAGCCGAGGCTTGGGATATGAGTCGCATAGATAATACCAAACTCATTCCCGTGGCGCAGAAGCATGCCAGACACACCATCATGCTCTTGAGGTTTGGCCTGCACGACAATATCGCGGCTCTCAGCAATGGCGAAGGGGTCGACAGGCAACTCCTTTATGCCTTCGTCTCTCAGAAATGCTTCAGCAGTCTGACGGGCGAGCTTCAGGCTAAAACGACGGCTCATATTCCCTAATCTTTCTTGACCCGGCGGTTCGCTAGCATTTCCAGAAAATCACGGGCGATCTCTCGGTCGCTGCCGGTAAGCTTTGCGACGTCACGAAATAGCGGGTCGCCATCTTGGGCAAGCTCAGGACTTTCGACACGTCCAAGCAGGTAGTCGGTGGTAATCTCGAGCGCGACTGCGAGTCGCCGCAAGGAGTCGAACGAAGGCTTCCGGCCTGTTTCGAAATGCGCGATCGAACTGGCTGGCATTCGAGCACGTTTTGCCAATTCTTCCTGACTGTAACCTCTTAATTCTCTGGCATTTTTCAGCCTTTGGCGGAAAATTTCTGATGCGTGCCCGTCTTCTGACATGTCTTCTCCGACATAAAAATCTTGACGCCAATTGCGACGCTCTTACATTTGAGACAGGTATCTCATGTCGTTGGCGACATGGACAAGCAAATGATAGCGGCATGCATGTTATTTTTACGAGCCGCGCCAGACACAAGGACTGACCCATGTCCCACGAGCACCCGTTCCACCAATTGACCGCTCTCGACGAAGTTCTGCTAGATGTCGCTGCCCTCATTGAGCTCAGCCCTCGCGATCGGAGGGTTGCAGAAAACCGGTACCGGCTTCTCAAGGAGCACCTCGAACGCGACAAGAGCCCGCTGGCGCCTTACCTGATCGATGGCGTGAGCCTGATTTACGCTCAGGGTTCCGTCGCGACGAGTACTACGATCGTCAGTGGTACCGAGGACGATCGGTTTGATGTTGATGCGATCGTTGAGGTCGACGTACCGACCAATTGGGATGACAGTCGGGCACTCGACGAACTTGAGAAAGCTCTGCAAGGCTTCCCGGGTGCAACCGAGATTGTCCGATGCACACGCTGCGTCCAGATTCGCTTTCCGTTCATGCATATGGATGTTGCCATCATGGATCGGCGTGAACGGATGACTCTTTCTCGGGCTGGGGAGATTTTTCACTCCCCGGACAGTGGGGACGCCTATCGCGTCGCCTCAAACCCGTGGGGCTTTACTGCGTGGTTTCGAACGAAAGTTGGGGTCGGCCAGAAGAAGTTCGCCGAGAGCCTGGGCCGACATCGAACTGCCGCGGGCCGCAATCGCCTCGACTTCATCAACGAGGAAGAGCGTTTGGTTGTGGCGAAAGCCGACCAGGCCGACCTCCCTCCCATTATCCCCAGCGAAATTGACGCTCAAGAGGCAGTCGCCTTGAAGCTGCTCAAGCGCTACTTGAACCTGCGTTACGAAGACCTCACCCTGAACCGCCCGCCGTCGATCTACCTTACAAAGAAGGCCGGGGACGTCGGGTTCGCGCCGCTGGGTCTGTCGATGCAACTCTTCGTGCTGGCCGACTCGATCGCCAAGATCATGCGTGCACACATTCAGAAGGGCACGCGCCCGCTGGAGGTGAATCCGAGCTACCCCGCCGACAAGATCAACGACCGCTGGCCCCGTCCCGGACCCGATGGTCTCACTGATATGCGCACTCTCGCGGAGCAGCTTGAGCACCTGACGTCGGAACTGGTGAAGATCGCGATCGCCCCCCTTGTGGAGATAGCTAAAGCCATCGACGACCTGTTCGGCGAACGGGTTGGAAAGGAGCAGCGCGCGGTCTTGGCGGCACGGCACGACCGCCGGAAAGATCCAACTCCTATTCTTTCGGCGGATCGTTCTGGGGCGATCCAGGCTCCTGCCATTGTCGTTTCGTCTGAACAGTATCGAGAAGTTCCTCGCCATAACTTCCACCCGTCGGTGCTGGACGGCGAGGATGACGAGTAGAGGTCAAATGCGTCGATCCCCTGCTTCGCAGCTTGCGGCGATGCGCCGTCTTTGGCCCGACTTCACCGGACAGAAGCTGCCGGATGGGACATTGGCGTGGGCAGGTCCGCTACGGCCCAAGGCGCAGCTTTACAGTATCTCGTTGTTCTGGAAGCCGGGAGAAATGTCACTTCCGTATGTATTCGTCGACTCGCCCCCACTTGCGCCGCGGCCCGGCGGCGAATTCGCCGAAATTCCTCACCTGATATTCTATGAGGAAGAACCCACTCGTTCGGGACTGTGTCTGTTTGACCCTGAGGGACGAGAATGGTCGCCGTCAGACCTGATCGCAGAGACGACGATCTACTGGGCCGCTGAATGGCTGGCCTACTACGAACTGTGGCATCTTACAGGGGATTGGCTGGCGCCTGGCGTGGGATATGAAAGCGTGGCGCGCATGCATGCGAGTGAAGTGGAGACCATCAAGGAGGTGCTTGCCGATGTTCACTGATCGGCGAGCCAACAGCCTTCAGACCACACGGCGCCGTCAGCCCTGGCCAAAGGATCAGACATTCAAGATCCTGGCGCTGGATGGCGGAGGGATAAAGGGCGTCTACACCGCTGAACTTCTTCGCCTATGTGAAGAAGAGTTCGGGCACGGGAAACCGATCTCTGACTTCTTCGACATGATAGCAGGCACGTCGACTGGCGGCATCATAGCCCTCGGCCTTGGCCTCGGGATTTCCACGGCAGACATCACGTCCTTCTACTGCGACGATGGGAGAAAGATCTTTCCGCCAGTACCAACAAGATTGTGGAGCAGGGTCCGCAAGTGGGTGCGTTGGCGATTTCTAGGTCCGAAGCTCGCGCACGAGGAACTGGAGAATGCGCTGAAACGCCGGTTCGGGGATCACCTGTTGGCCGAGTCAGCGACTCGTATCGTTGTTCCTGCCTTCATGATGCCGAAGACCGAGATCGCAGTCTTCAAGACCGATCACCATGAGGACTTTCGCAATGATCATCGGACACCGATGTGGCAGGTAGCCAGGTCGACATCGGCCGCGCCGACGTACCTGAAAGGCCATGAACACGAAGAGAGCGGAAGAATCTTCATCGATGGCGGCGTGTGGGCGAATAACCCGGTTATGGTCGCCTTGGTCGATGCATTGACCGCCTACGATCTAACACCGGACCAGATCGAAGTGTTGAGTATCGGAACAGGAAACCCACCGTTCGAATTGCGGAGACCTGATGTGCTGGGTGGTCTTTGGGCGTGGAGAGAGGTCATCAAAGCGGCCATGTTCCTCACGACAGACAACGCGACCGCCCAGGCCAAGTTGCTGCTCGGCCCAGAGCGATGCGTCCGCCTCGAGCCTACCGGCGAAGACGCGCTTGTTGAGATGGATGATTATGCCGCAGCATATGCCCGCCTCCCAGGTTTGGCCAAGCGAGATTTCCAGTCGAACAAGGAGGCTATCTCGCGCTTCTTCGCTGCTATCGTAAGGCCTCGCGAGCGCTACTATTCGTCGTGATCCCCACGCGTTCGGCTTGTGGCTTTTCCAAAACGCGTGGCCTGAAATCCGGTCCTGACTGAAATCAACGGGATCAAATTGCCCCAGAAATTGAGTTTCTCCGTACTGGCGGTGATGGGATGCTTCTTAAGTTGCTTCTTAATGGGATTCGACATAGTGGGTTGACCCCGTCGGAAATCTGTATGTCTTACGAAGCCAGCAAGAAGCCGAGGATTCGATTGGGGACCTTCGCTTGCTCCAATAAAGCAAGTTATGCGATATCTATCCGTCGGTGAGCGCAAGTTCACTCGACCGCTCGGGCGCCTAGCGGTCGTTAAATATGAAGCATCTTCGGGTGTAAGGTCCGGGCAAGCGCCGTTTATCGAGGCCAGACCGTAAGGGTCGAATATCGGTTGCCAGGAACCGGCTGGCGCTCAGTTTCAGAGTGCGAATAGCGGTGAATTGCATCCCGGATTTGATCTGGTGGACGCCTCAACGCTATGCCTTGCATAGGCACTAGAGTTCTGAGATCCCGGTTGCCTCTCCAGCGAGCGCGCAGATCGCGGAAGGGTGAGTAATGAATGGGGAGGTTTGGGTCCCGCGCGTTCTCGGCAGCCACTTCTATTAACCGAGTCGCCACCAGAAATTGCCAGTTTACCGTTACAGGTGGATATTGGCATCGACGCTCGACTCGGATCGCCAGCCTCGTACTGCGATAGCGCTGCTACATGACATGTGATTTGTGTCGGTTGCCTGCTCTGGCGTTCCTTAATTCGCTCTGTGGTCGATACTGAGGACTCAGTTCATCGAGAGGACTATGTTTTCGATGGGCTTGCCGTCTCGAACCAATGCCACGCCGCGACGTCCACCCAGATTAATCCAGGTTTCTGGCGGACTCTCGTAGATCCAAAGCTCGTCCTCTTTACGCATTCGAAGCTTAATCCGTGCCATCTCGTCTTTCTTGGGCGACAGAAACAGGCCTCCAGGCCCACCTGGAATCCGCTGCATCTCAATTAATTTGCGATCAAGTTCGATGAGCGAAATGCGCTCTTCCAGCCATTCTCGGGGCACAGAATCTTCTGCGGCCGAGGATTTTGTTGAGACTTCGGCGTAGGCCTTTGCGATCTCTAAGGTTCTAGCAAAAAGCTTCTTGTTATCGAGCGGATAGCGAGGCGCCTCACATTCAACACGGTATCTTACATAGGAATCTATGTCGCTCGGTGGCAGTTCTGGCCTCTCCACGGTCGCACTTCGCCAAGCCTCTATTCGTTCGATTATTTCTTCCTCGGTAAAGCCATCAAACTTGAGGAGTGACGCTAGCTCCACGATTTCGAGAACGGCTGCTTCTGCCGTTCTCCAGAGGTCCGCGATTATCCATTTTTCGGGGTGCGGCATGTCTTTCAGATTTGGATCGGAACGACGGCGCAGCGCGATCATTTCAACCAGTGTGCTGTTTCTGTTTGCAGGCGCTTTCCCCCAAAGCCGATGTGTGGTCAAGGGGATCTCGCCGCGGATTAGCATCGACAAAGCGACTGCGATGCAAAACAGCACAACGAGAGGGGCGCCGACGGCAATAAGCATCGAAACGAATATGTTCACCAATAGATCGTCGGAATCGCTTGTTCTGTTTTCCGTCCATAAGAACAAGCCTGCGAAACCAATTCCGGCTATCGCCCATATCGGAAGCAGGACCCACCACCACTCCATTGCCGCTGCCTGCATCGACTTCTCTCTAATCGCACTCGACCTCAATACGCTGGCGAGTTCGTGAGGGGCGCCCCCAATTCCTGGGTGGCGAAATTGAGCCGTTCCAGAGCCCGAATTGAACAGACCGAGCCGTATCGTGAGTCGAAGCATAGTCGTTTCGACAAAGGAACCGTAAGTCTAGGCCTTCAAAACGACAAAAGGCATTCGGCTATTTCCTCACTTCGAAGCAATCGCTCTCAAGCCCGAAACGCCGTCTCACCAGCCATCAAAGCCTCCAACGACGCCCCTGCCTCAAGCCGATCATCTTCGTCCCGCTCGATCACCGCTCGGTAGCAAGCTTTCGCACCTTCGATATCACCGAGCTCCGCAAGCTCATCGCCCAGCAATGCGACGGCGGCCAGAATGGGCTTTGCGCCGCTATCCCAAACGGAGTCGATCTCGTCCCGCTGGCCAGCCCGGACGCTCCGCTTGTAGGTGCCGATCACCTCTTTCAGGAGCGCGATACGCTCAACCGCGGTCGGAGCATATTCTGCGAGAACCAACAATGCTGAGGCACAGCACGGTTCGATCTTGAGCGCCTTCCTGGCCCACGCAACCGAAAGCGCTCTGTCTTCGGCCGCGTCTTCCATTTCATCTAGAGCCCGGTCAAGCGGCGCATCGATATCATTGATCCGGCGGGAAGCGCCCAACAGTTCGGTATCGATCATCTCATCCTCCTGGATTGGTTACTCCTCAGAGAATGCGATCGCTTTATGCAAGAGACGGCCGTGGATCCTATTCGATGCGTCCGATTAGCAATTCAGTCTTCTGTTTGTCCGTATCGGTTGTTGCCTCACCAGGTCGGATCGTTTCACCGATTTCAACGAGCGCTCACATTCTGTAAGCATGAAACGACTCAACACTTCGTTGGCAAATTGAGCTCGTGAACGGCTTGTCCGTAGCACCAGGGGTCATTGTGCCACTTGTACTAAGTCCATTTTTGCATTACATATCATACACAGTGCAAATATGGACTTAGCCATGACCACGCAGCCACGTACCGCTCCAGCGAGGAGTCGCAAAGAGCTTTCCGGTCCGGCACTACGCACGTTCTTCCGGATCGCCGATCTGTGGAAGCTGACGCCTGACGACCAGATGACGTTGCTCGGTGTCACCACGCGGTCGACCTTCTACAACTGGAAACGCGATACCAACACCACGCTCCCAAAAGACACCCTTGAGCGCATCTCGTACATTGTCGGCATCTATAAGGCCCTTCAGATCCTGCTGCCGAAAGAAGAGGCTGCTGACGAATGGATCAAGCGGCCGAATGCGAGTCCGCTCTTCGGCGGCACGTCCGCTCTGTCGCGCATGCTCTCGGGGCAGGTCGCTGACCTATTCGTCGTGCGCCAGTATCTCGACGCACAGCGAGGCGGCTGGGCGTGACGCTACCAATATCGCGCATTGAATGGAGACCGTCCTGGCGCATCATCCCGAGCCGCTTCCCGCCAATCTCGCTGTTCGAGCGCGTGACGGAACCGGATGACCTCGAGGCGATCTTCGAACTGGAGGCGATGACCAATCCTCGCCTGCGTGACGAGGTGGGCGATATCTCTATGGTGCCGCCGGATGACCGGGTCAGCGGTCCGGGCACCAGCATCATCATGGCGGCCTTTACCCACCTGAACCCCGAAGGCAGCCGGTTCACAGATGGTACTTTCGGCGTCTTCTATGCCGCGGCTGATCTCGAAACGGCTGTGGCGGAGACGAAGTACCATCGCGAGCGATTTATGCGCGCGACCGAGCAAGAGCATATGGAGCTCGACATGCGGGTCTATCTGGTCGACCTCGATGGAGACCTGCACGACCTGAGAGGCCAACAAGAGGCCTACCCGCTCGTTTATCATGAGACCAACTATGCGGCCGCCCAGTATCTCGCGAGAGACCTCCGACAGAGCGGGTCCGATGGCATCGCGTATGACAGCGTGCGCCGGGAAGGCGGAGAATGCGCCGCGGTGTTCCGCCCCCCTCTACTCGCAAACCCGATACAAGGACAGCATCTCTGTTATGTCTGGGACGGCGAAGCGATCTCGAATGTCTATGAGAAACGCGAGTTCCGGTAACGGATCTGATCGCTAAAGATCTGCTTCCTATTGCTCATGCTATCGATCATTGCCTTACGATGATGCGCTGGGTCTGCGGGCGTGCGATGCACTCGCCTTAAACCCAGATCGCTTGGCTTGAATATGCACTTATTAATTGAATAAATATTTATTCCATGCCCCCATCGCTCATAGGGAATGAGTTATGGGAGGGGGACATGGGGACCGGAAATTGCTGGCCTACAGGGCAATCGGCCGAAACAGGATCGAAGTCGACAGAAGAACAGGACCTTCGAGCTTTGCGCCACGCGAGAATTTGCGACATCCAACAGAACCCAGTGAATAAGAAGGCATCAGCGACCGGAATCCTGGCGCGACCTCAGACTACCGTCGAGCATCCCAGCGCATTGGATGATCTCTGGGGAGCCTGGGCCTCGCACAGGGACAAGCTTCTGAATCATTGCACACGTATTATGTCAGGTGATGTTGCGGACGCCGAAGACGCGCTCGGCGATGCTCTTCTAAGGGCGGCGACCCATTTTAAGGACGGCAGAGGCTCTGGGATCCGCGACCCGCGGGCCTGGCTTTCCCGGCTCGCTCACAATTCCTGTGTGGATTTTATTCGTGTCCGCGCTTCGCAGAGGCGTCGATCCGAACAGGTCATGGGTATGGGAGAGGTTTCGCCAACCGTGCCCGCTCCCATACACAATCCAGAAGCAGTGATGCTGGCCAACGATGCCTTGCGCCAACTCGGGAAGGCCCTCGACGAGTTACCCGACGTCCTGCGGGAGACCTTTGCTCTCCGCTTCGTGGAAGGGCTCGCGTATGCCGAAATTGCCAGTCGCCTCCACGTCAGTGATGCGACGGCCAGAAAGCGGATTCAGTTGGCTAGAGATCGGCTACGTGGATATCGCTCCGCTGCACCGCATTGATCGGCAAGAACCAGGAGTGCATCGGCGCATGCGGGGGCGATCCGTCGTGCCCTAAGAGCGAGCGCGTCGGCTAGGTCACGGTCTCCGGCTGCGAAGGGTTGTTCATCGACCGCTTGCTCGACGCGCGGATCCGGGGTGGGGCATCGGTTCGCGGCAGACCGTCGAGAAGCTGGGCAACGATCATCGGGTCTTCCGGTAACTGGCCGTGACCAGCGTCCGGTGGCCTGATGCAACCTACAACGGTGCAGCGCGACCTCCCGTGCGATCACGTGGCCCCTCTGTGTCATTCGGGTTCCTTCGCTGGAAGAGTCTCATCCGCATACAGCTGCAATCGATCAGCTTCCGCGTTCATAGCGGCCAAATCGAGGTCTCGCCTCATGGCGCCAGTGATTTCTCGAAGCTCGCGTAAAAGGCGGGTTTCTTGGCCGAGCGACTCTTGTTCGCGATTCTGCTCAAGGAACTCGGCTAGCGCCACCAGCTTCCGGTACCGCTCATGTTCATCCGCTTTCGTGAACAGGAAATGACGTCGCTTCTCAGCCCTGTCGCGCCGCGCCCGCTCCAGCCGCTGCCGCTCCAGATCCTCAAGGCGCTGTCGCTCTTTCTCGGATTCCTCGGCGTGTCGATGGCGGATCGCAAGGGCGCCGGTTGCCAACGTGGCCATCGCTTGGTCCAGGTAGTCCTCAAGTAGCTTGTTCCTGCGGTCGCACCAGTGACCTATCAGATCCTTCCGGCCCCATCGCGGCGCGGATGGATCCCGCAATGTCATGGAGAGGCGTCCAGATAGAACCTGGTCCCAGGAACGGAAGACGGGCCCTTCGCTACGGGACGAGTACAGGTAAGGATACTTGGCCCGATCCGCCTCGCGGCGGGCTAGCCAATTGAGCTCTTCCTTCGTTGGCACGTGCGGAGTCTGATCCGTGGTCTCCTTCAGCTGCCACAAGACCGGCGTGCCCTCGACCAGGACCTGGACACCCTCAGGATGTTCGGTGAGCGAGAAGCCACGCTTCTCGGATGCGGCGGCGAAGGCGTGAATGATCCGGAGCACTCGGTCGACCGAGGCGTTGCCGACTACTACAGCGACCGCGCCGGGTTCGCTGACGCGCTTAAGACCGTGCTGGTCGACCTTTGCTGCCCGCAATGCCTTCGCAGTTCGGACTGCGACCGGATGTAGGTTCGCCGGTTGGTCCGAGGGAACTTGGATTGGCGGGAATTCTGAAGCCCGCTTAAGAGCCTTCGCTTGCTCAGCTTGGAGTTCGGGCTGTTCCACTGCCAAAGGAACGACGCTCAGCACCAGCTTCTGCGGTCCCTTCGTGGCAGGTAATTGCGGCTGAAACACTCGCTTCCCGTGGGCGCGCTTCGCCCAGTAGCCCAAGGGTGGCGTCGGAATGTCGTGTTTCCGGCACACCTTCTTCAGGCCGACATCTGAGAGGCCGAACCTTTTTGCCAGCTGCGACATTGGGGTCTGCCAAACCAGGTCATAGAGCTCCTCCCGGCTCAGCAGGCGCTGGGGGCCGCCGAATGCGGGTTCGCCGACAGTGAGATCCTGCAAAGTGTTTTCCTTCCTAGCTACGTCGCCGGTTGGGCCCCGGAGATCGTCCAGTCTGCCGCGGGCTTCAAGCCGCATCGACGTCTATCGATTGACCCACGCTTCGGTTGAAATTTAGATCGGGTTGTACAGAATTGCTGAATAGGGAGATTGCACACGATGCCGGAAGGCCAGCCAACCACTCCATCCGATATGGCGTTAGCCGAGCTTCATGCGCGGATCGCACGGGATGACGGGCTCGAGCAGAAGGTTCGAGACGCGATGAAGGAGGATCTGGGCAGTGCAAATCCAGCTGACTTCGAGCGGCTAAACACGGTGCTCACCCAAGAAGGCCAGGAAGATGAAGCTGAAGAGCCTGAAGGCGAGTAGTGTCCGCGGCATACCCCGTGATTGGCCGGAACTGCCGATTGGCGACAAGGGATTGGTCGTCGAGGGGCCGAACGGCGTGGGCAAGAGTTCGCTCGTCGATTCCTTAGAGTTTGGGCTGAGTTGCAAGAGCACACTGTATCCGGCACAGCGCAGAGGGGTTAACTGGGAGACGGGTGCTCCACACGTTCGAGATGGGCAGCCAGAAATCCGAGTGACGCTAGAAGACGGCGGCGCTCAGGCGTTTCTATCACCCGAGACCGACCCTGGGCCACTTCCTGAAGTGCAGAGATCGTGGGTACAAGCAGCGCGGGGCGCCAGCTTCGTGCTGCGGCGGCATATGTTACTGCAGTTCATCACTGCCGAGCCGAGTCTTCGCTATAGGCAGGTAGAGGCGTTTATGAATCTTGGCGCCTATCGAGAGATAGAGGATGGCTTAAGAGACTGGAAGGATCGGCTCGACACAGACCATCAGGCGGCGGTCGCAGATACGGCTGCATTGGTCGACAGATTGCTCGCGGTCTTTGAGCTCGAACCAGGAACTCTATTGAACGAAGAGGTCGTGCTAGGCCGTCTGAACGGTTTGTTGCGCGACCTGCAATACCCTGAATTACATCGGGAGGATCAGCGCGCAGAACGACGGAAGCGGATCGCCGACGAACTCGGCAGCGGGGTTCAGAATGAACGGTTGACTGCCTTGGCCGCACTTAAGGGGGAACTCCAGCAACTGGGGATACCCGGGGAGTTCGCGGAGTTGCTCGGCGGTCTGGCAGACGCCGTGGAGGATGTCGACCGAGAGGTTAAGGCTCGCACCGAGGTTGTCCTGACGGATCTGCTGATCCGAGGGAAAGAGGTGATCATGACTGGTGACGGGCAGTTCTGTCCGTTGTGCGAACAGTCAATCAACCGAGACAGTTTGATCGCGCGACTGGACGAACGGATTGCCGCTGACGCCAGGATCACAAGTGCGAGGAAGCTGGTCGAAGAGCGTAGAAGGGAACTCCTCCCTCGAGTGCAAGATCTTTCAAGTGCGTTCAAGAAGCTCATCGGGAATTGGGGGAGACTCATGGGAACCCCGCTTCCGGACAAATACGAGCATACCTCCACATTTTTGGAGGAACTGAGTGCGAGTATTGATCCTCTCGAAGCAAGAGGTGCGTATTTTCGGGAGTTGCTTTCGCGATTGGAGCTAACAGTCGGCGGTCATGCCGATGCGATCGCCGAGATCGAGGGGGCTATTGCCAAAGAAGGAGGAGGAGATCGGCGCGTACTGCTCGCCAAGGCCGCGTCGATGATCGATTCCCTCATCGCTGAATGGCCACGCTATCAATCCGCTAACGCAAAGGTTCGAGATATTGATGCTCGTAGAACTGTGGTTGGGCGCATACATGTACATGCGGTCGATGCCCGGAAAGCTGCCGTGCAATCGACTTTTGATAGTGTGGCGACCGTAGCCAACGAATATTATGAAAGCATCCACCCTGGCGAGGGTATCGCAACGTCCAATTTAGAGGTGCGGCAGGCGGGACAAGGTTCAGTGAACCTATGGACTCAGTTCCATGGTACTCGTGAAAACCCCCTCCTGCATTTCAGCGAGTCGCATCTCGATACGCTTGGGCTTTGTTATTTTCTGGCGCTGCGCAAGCACGAGGCAACGATATCACCAATATTCAAAGTGCTGATTCTGGACGACGTCATGCATTCCGTCGACTCAGCGCATCGTGTAAGGATCGCTAGCCTCATCAAGAATGAGTTCAGCGACCATCAAGTGATTATCACGACACACGATCCTTATTTCTATGAAGCGCTTCGCCGCACGCTGGGCGGGGGACGATACTCCTACTTCCGAATCAGCAACTGGGACGTGGAACGCGGACCCGTGCTGGGCGACGCGCTTACTGATTTCGACAGGGTCATGGTTCCGGAGGAAAGAGAGAAGCTTGCCCAAGAGACGCTGGCCGCGGCTGCTGGACGCTTCTTTGAGTACCTGCTCCGAGAAGTAGCGGAAGAACTAAGCATTGCGGTCCCAGCGCGCTTCAAGAGGCCTCCGACGATTGCTGATCTGTGGCCGCCAGTGGCCGCTCGACTCAAGAAGCAAAAAGGGTATGCAGCAGTAAACGCAGAACTCATCGAGGCTTTGGACCAGAATGTGTGGGTGCGAAACGCTTGTGGCGCTCACTACAATCCTGTTCCCGTTCCTCCAACCCAGCGAGAAGTGCAGGAGTTTGCGCGCCTGCTGTCCGACCTTTACATAAGCCTCCACTGTGACGAATGCGGGCAATTCGCGTCCCGCCGAGACGATCGATCGTGGCGGTGTGACGGGAACCATTTGGCCTACTCAGAAAAAATTGGGGATGCAGGCGCTCAGGTGGGATAGTCGATGAGCTACTTCGCTGTTCAAGGAGAGGCTGTGTCCTTCTATCGATTTGGGCGCGAGGCTTTGTAGACACTCAGGCGACACATGCTCATCATCCACGCTGCCGACATCCACCTCGACAGCCCGCTCGCCGGGCTGGCCTCGCGCGCCGGTGAGCGTGCGTCCGACCTCGTTGGCGCCACTCGCCGCGCGTTCACGGCGCTGGTGGATCACACCATCGACATTGAGGCCTCACTACTGCTGATCGCGGGCGACCTGTACGATGGCGACTGGAGGGACTTTTCGACCGGCCTGTTCTTCGTGTCCGAGATGGCTCGTCTGGACCGCGCCGGGATCTGGGTCGGAGTCATCAAGGGCAATCACGACGCAGAGAACCAGATGACACGGTCGCTGACCTGGCCCGACAATGTGAAGGTCTTTCGGAGCGACCGGCCCGAGACATGGGTGCTGAAAGACCTCGGCGTCGCGGTTCACGGCCGCAGCTTCCCCAAACGGGACGTCACCGAGAACATCTCGCTAGCCTATCCCGATCCGGCGCCGGGGCTCCTGAACATTGGCATGCTGCATACAGCCGCGGACGGTCGGCCCGGACACGCCCTCTACGCTCCATGTTCGGTGCCCGAGCTCGTCGCTAAGGGCTACGACTACTGGGCGCTCGGACACGTCCATGTCCGTGCGGTCTTGAACGAGAACCCGTGGATCGTATTCCCCGGCAACCTGCAGGGACGCCATGCGAACGAGACGGGCTCCAAGGGCGCCACTGTTCTGACGGTCGACGGCCACGAGATCACCGGTGTCGAGCACATCACCCTGGATGTCGTGAGATGGGAGCATATCCACGTCGATCTGTCGGGATCCGAAGAATACGAAGACGCACTGGCGCGCGTTCGGGACGCGCTGTCGGACGCGGTCGACACCGCCGAAGGACGGACGCTGGCGGCGCGGCTGACGATCGGAGGCAATACGCCGCTGCACAGCGAACTTGCCGGTAATCTTGAGCGCACCCGGGCCGAGTGCCTGGGCATCGCCGAGCAGGTCGGCGGCGATGTCTGGCTCGAGCGCGTGGTTCTGCAGACGGAGGACGTGGCGCAGACTGTCTCGACCGACGCGGATGCGATGGCGGAGCTCCTGCGAACGGTCGACGAGATCCGCTCGAGCCGGGACGAGATGAGCGCGCTCAGGGACGAGCTCGAGCATTCGCTCACGAAGGTGCCCGGCCGTGTTCGGGAACTTGCGGACCTAAAGGAGGTCGATGACGCGACCCTGCAGGCAATCCTTGAGGGCGCGGAGGCGACCCTGCGCCATCGCCTTCTCGGTGTGGACTGAGGGCGGCCGCGATGCGTTTCGAGGAGCTCCATCTCGAACGGTTCGGCCACTTCGACGGTCTGCGCCTGGACCTCTCGGGTGACGATGTCCGGCTCCACGTGATCTACGGCCCGAACGAGGCGGGCAAGTCGACGGCGCTGGCAGCGATCTGCGATGTGCTGTTCGGGATCCCCGAGCGCACGCCGTACAACTTCCTCCACGAGTACAGCCGCCTCAGGATCGGCGCCAAGATCACGAACGCGGCTGGGCAGCAGTTGGAGTTCAAGCGCCGCAAGACACGCGGCAACGGCCTGCTGAAGCCGGACGAGGGCGGCGAGCTTCCTGCGGACAGCCTGGTGCCGTTCCTGGGCGGGGCGACGGAAGAGTTCTTCATCCGCATGTTCGGCCTGAACCACCAGCGCCTGCGCGAGGGTGGCAAAGGCATGCTGGAGGCCGGTGGCGACATCGCCCGCAGCCTGTTTGAGGCCGGTGCGGGCACAGCGCATCTCTCGGCTGTGGCGAAGCAGCTGTCGGAGGACGCGGACGAAATCGGCGCCCCCTCAGGCAGGAAGGCCTCCTCGAAACCGTATTGGCAAGCCCATGACCGGTTCGAGCAGGCCAGTTCTCGCATGAAGTCCGAGATGCTGCGCGCGGACCACTGGGTCGCGGCCGAGCGGGCGGTCACAGCGGCCAGAACGGCTCTGAAGGAAGCCGAGGATGCCCTGGCGGAATCACGCAGGGAGCAGAGTGCCTTCGAGCGTATCCGGCGGGTGGCACCGATCCTTCGCAGGGTCGATGACCTTCAGTTACGCTTGGAAGCCCTGGGCGATGGCGTGGATCTACCTGAGGGTTTCGCCGAGACCTGGCAGCAGGCGACCAAAGCGTTCGAGGACGCTTCTGCCGCCGTCGCCAGGTCGACCCAAGCGACTGAGCAGTTGCACGGTGACCTGAAGGTGCTTGGAAGCGCGGACCCGTGGCCTGCATCAGCAGACCGGATCACTGCCCTTATGACGCACCTGGGTGACTACATCGACAAGTGTCGGAGCATACCGAACCGCGAACGGGAGCTTGACCTTGGATGGGGGCAGGTTAGGGAGCTTCTGATGAAGCTTGGATTGTCCATGTCACCGGAGGAGATCGCGGATCGGGTGCCGACCGCTCGATCAGTCGGTCGGGTGAAGGCGCTGATAGCACAGTCGAACCGGCTGGACGTGAAATTGGCTTCGGCCCGTGATGAACTCGAGCAGATCGAGGCGGCCGTACGCCAGGCTGAGCGGCAGCTGGAAGATGCTGGCTCTCCGGTCGACCCTGCCGCTGCAGCGGCCGCAGTGAAATCTGCCTCCGAATTGGGAAACACGGCTGCCCGGCATGCTCAGGCAAATCGCGCGCTCAAAGAGACCGAGGAGGAACTGTTGGCGGCTCTCTCCGGCCTCGGGCGATGGTCACTGGGCGCCGACGAATTGGCGAAGACGTTGTTTCCCTCGGGCGACGCCGTCGCCCGCTTGGGGCAGGCCCTGAATCGCCTCGACCGCGAACAGGAAGCGCTGACCGATGAGCGCGAACGCAAGCTAGCGGAACAGAGGGATCTGGACGGCCAACTCGTAGCACTTCAGGCCGGAGGCGAGGTTCCGACGCCCGAAGCCCTGCGGACGGCTCGCGAGCACCGTGACGATGGATGGCGATTAATCCGGCGCCGCTACGTGGAAGACGCCGACGTGCCCGAACAGGCACTTGCGGAGTTCGGCGGGGACGCCGGTGTGGCTGAGATCTATGAGGGCGCAGTTCACCACGCCGACTTCCTGGCCGATGGCCGTGAACGGGAGGCTGATCGGATCGCCCGGTTCGCTACATCCACTGGCCAGCTTGAGAAGGTCAAAGCGGATCTCACTGCCCTGGAGGCGCGCCGGGAGGACCTTGAGCAGCGGAAGCACAACTGGACATCGGAGTGGGAGAACCTGTGGCAGCAGACTGGCGTCGAGCATGGTGCACCAGCAGACATGCGGGATTGGCTGGCGCGCAAGGATCAGGTTCTCGCGAAGCTCCGGGACTTCAGATCAGCGCAATTGGCCGAGCAGGAAGCGGCAGCTGAGGACTTTCAAGTCCGTGAGCATTTCCTTCGTGCGGCCGCCGAACTTGGGGTCGACGGCACCGAGGAAATGACGACGCCGGTCCTGCGAGAACGAGTGACGGTCGCTTTGGATGCGGCGGACAAGCGTTGGACAGGAGCGGTCGAGCTCAAGCGTATGCTGACCGCTAGCCGCCAGCAGGCCGAGGAACGGCGGGAGGATCTGGCCCGGGTTGAAGCCGATCTGAACCTGTGGCGCGGGCAGTGGGCGGCCGAGGTACCCGGACTTGGGCTGCCGTCGGACGCCGCGCCCGAGGAAGCGGACGAGGCGCTGTCGGTCTGGCAGGAGATCGAGAAGCTCCGGGCGGAC
>NZ_JAEPQA010000009.1 GCF_017640745.1 Nisaea sp.
AGCTTCGACACGCCGCCGACGCTCGAAGGCCCGTCGACCGCGCGCAGCCTCATCATGGTGACGCCGGACGCCCAGCGCAGCATGAACACCTTCCTCGGCGCCTGCGTGCAGCTCGGCCCGCAGGATATCGACGGCGACCGGATCGCCGCCAGCAAGGTGGTCTATCTCGAAGGCTATCTGTTCGATCCGCCGGAAGCGAAGAAGGCCTTCATCGAGGCGGCGAAGCAGACCCATGCGAGCGGCGGCAAGGTCGCGTTGACCCTCTCCGATCCGTTCTGCGTCGACCGCCACCGCGATGCCTTCCTCGAGCTGGTGGATCATCATATCGACATTCTGTTCGCGAACGAGCAGGAGCTGCTGTCGCTCTACCAGACCGACAATTTCGACGACGCCCTGCAGAAACTGCGCTGGAGCTGCGAGTCCGCGGGCGTGACGCGCGGGCCGAAGGGCTCGCTCGTGCTGCACAAGGACGAGGTGCATGTGATCGACGCCGAGCCGATCGAAAAGGTGGTCGACACCACAGGTGCCGGCGATCTCTACGCTTCGGGCTTCCTCTACGGCTACACCCAGGGCATGAAGCCGGCCGACTGGGGCCGGGCGGGCAGCGTCGCGGCGGCCGAAGTGATCTCGCATTACGGCGCGCGGCCCGAGGCGGACCTGAGAGAACTCCTGGCGGCGCGGCTTGGTTGACACGGCGCGCGGTCTCCGTGACTGGGTGACCGAGACGGCGGCGCTTTATCTCAAGCGCCGCGTCCTCGTCGTCCTGCTGCTCGGTTTCTCGAGCGGGCTTCCGCTGCTGCTTTCGTTTTCGACCCTGAGCGCCTGGATGCGGGAGTCGGGTGTCGATCTGACGACCATCGGCGTCTTCGCGCTGGTCGGTACCCCCTTCACGCTGAAATTCCTCTGGGCACCGCTGATGGACCGGCTCGCGGTCCCGGTGCTCGGCCGTCTGCTCGGGCGCCGACGTGCCTGGCTCCTGACGACCCAGCTCCTTCTGATGTCGGCCATCGTTCTGATGGGCGCGACCGATCCGGTGGCGACGCCCTGGCTGATGGCGCTCTTCGCCGTTGTCGTCAGCTTCTGCGCAGCGAGCCAGGACATTGTCGTCGACGCCTACCGCATCGAGTCCCTGACGGAGGACGAGCAGGGGGCGGGTGCGGCGGCCTATACGCTCGGCTACCGTGTCGGCATGCTCGCCGCGGGCGCCGGTGCGCTCATTATCGCGGACCAGGCCGGCTGGTTCGTCGCCTATCTCGCGATGGCCGGGCTGGTGCTGGTCGGGACCTTCACCGTGCTGACCAGCCCGGAGCCCGAAACCGGTGTGGCGGAGCCGCACGCGGAAACTCCCTCGGAATGGCTGCGGAGCGCGGTCTACGAGCCGTTCGCGGAGTTCCTGACACGGCGGGGCGCGCTGCTTATCCTCGCCTTCATCCTGCTCTACAAGCTCGGGGACGCTTTTCTCGGCACCCTGACCAACCCCTTCTATATCGATCTCGGTTTCAGCAAGACGGAGATCGCCGAGGTCACGAAGCTTTTCGGACTGGTGGCGCTCCTGGTCGGGCTGTTCGCCGGCGGGGCGCTGGTGAAGCGTCTCGGCTTGCTCAACGCCCTGCTGGTTTCCGGGGTGCTGCAGGCGGCGTCCAATCTGATCTTCGTCGCCCAGGCGCTCGCCGGGCACGATGTCCTGATGCTGACCGTGACGATCGGGGTGGAGAATTTCACCGGCGGGATGGGGACGGCGGCGTTCGTCGCCTATCTCTCGAGCCTGACGAATGTCGCCTTCACGGCGACGCAATACGCGCTGCTCTCGTCCTTCATGGCCTTCGGCCGCACGGTGCTGAGCTCCGGCGCGGGCGCGGTCACGGACCATATCGGCTGGATAGGCTTTTTCATCGCCTCGACGGCGATCGCCGTGCCGGGGCTGATCCTGCTGCTGGTGCTGATGCGAATGTTCCCGCCGGAGAAGACCGGCGGGGCGAAACAGCCGGACTGATCAGGCGGCGGCGCTCGGACGGTCGAGCGCGTAACCGGCGGAGCGTACGGTGCGGATCAGATCGGACTCGGTGTCGATATTGATCGCCTTGCGCAAACGGCGGATATGCACGTCCACGGTGCGCGGCTCGACATAGATATCCGGTCCCCAGACCCGGTCGAGCAGCTGCTCGCGGGAGAAGACCCGGCCCGGATGCTCGAGGAAATAGCGCAGCAGCCGGAACTCGGTCGGGCCGAGATGGATCTCGCGTTCGTTCCGGCGCACCTTGTGGGCCGCCAGATCCATTTCCAGATCCTCGAACTGCAGGGTTTCCGCGTCGCTCGCGGGACGCGTGCGGCGCAGCACGGCCCGGATCCGGGCGATGAGCTCGCTCGGGCTGAAGGGCTTGGTGATATAGTCGTCGGCCCCGGCATTGAGGCCGCGGATACGGTCCCCCTCGTCGCCGCGTGCGGTCAGCATGATGACCGGGATGGCCTTGGTCTCGGGCGTGCGGCGGAGCCGTCGGCAGACCTCGACGCCGGAGAGCAGCGGCAGCATCCAGTCCAGCAGGATCAGGTCCGGGTTTTTCTCCATCGCGAGAAGCATGGCTTCCTCGCCGTCGCCGGCTTCCAGAACCTCGAAGCCTTCCCGTTCGAGATTGTAGCGCAGGAGAGTGACAATCGGCGCCTCGTCCTCCACCACCAGGATCTTCTGACTCATCATGTTCATCGGACTTCTACTCTCGATTTCAACGCTTACTCAGGCATTTCAACGACGTAGCTGGCGTCATCGCCCTTCGGGCGGTCCGCTTCCATTTTCTTTCCCTTGATCTGGAAGTGCACGGTCTCGGCGATATTGGTCGCGTGATCGCCCATCCGTTCCAGGTTCTTGGCAATGAAGAGAAGGTGAGTCGATGCCGTGATGTTGCGCGGATCCTCCATCATGTAGGTCAGGAGTTCGCGGAACAGGCTGGTATAGAGTTCATCGATATCCTCGTCCCGGTGCCAGGCGGCGACGGCGAGCTCAAGATCGTCGTCGGCATAGGCGTCCAGAACGTCCTTGATCAGCGACTTCACGAGGCCGCCGATCCGCACGATGCCGTTGGCCGGCGGGATTTCCGGCAGGCCGCTGAGCACGATCGCCCGCTTGCCGATATTGGCGGCATAGTCGCCGATGCGCTCCAGGTCGCTGACGATCTTGAGACTGGCGACGACGGTGCGCAGGTCTCCGCCGAGCGGCTGGCGCAGCGCGAGCAGGCGCAGGCTCATGGCTTCGATCTCGGCCTCGAGCGCGTCGATCCGGCTGTCTGCATCGCGCACTTTCTGCGCCAGGGCCTGATCCCGGCGGTGCACGGCGCGGACCGCGGACTCGCATTGTGCTTCGACCAACCCGCCCATCTGGGCGATTTTGGCCTTCAGGCTATCCAGATCCTCGTCGAAGGAGCGGACAATGTGATCGTTCATCGGCATTTGCGTCTCTCAGCGGTCCGGATCAGCCGAACCGTCCCGTGATGTATCCCTGGGTGCGGGAATCCGTCGGATTGGTGAAGATCTGCTCGGTATCGCCGACCTCGACCAGCTCGCCCAGGTGGAAGAAGGCGGTGCGCTGGGAGACGCGCGCGGCCTGCTGCATGGAGTGGGTGACGATGACGATGGTGAAGTTCTCGCGCAGCTCGTCGATCAGCTCCTCGATCTTCGCCGTGGCGATCGGATCGAGCGCCGAGCAGGGCTCGTCCATCAGGATCACTTCCGGATTGACCGCGATCGCCCGGGCGATGCAGAGCCGCTGCTGCTGCCCGCCGGAGAGGCCGGTGCCGGGCTCCATCAGGCGGTCCTTCACCTCCTCCCAGAGGCCGGCCTTGGTCAGGCTGGTCTCGACGATTTCGTCGATCTCCGCTTTGCTGGACGCCGTGCCGTGGATGCGCGGGCCGTAGGCGATGTTGTCGTAGATCGATTTCGGGAACGGGTTCGGTTTCTGGAACACCATGCCGACCCGGGCGCGGAGCTGCACCGGATCGAGGTCGGAACTGTAGATGTCCTCGTTGTCCAGCGTGATCTTGCCTTCGACGCGGCAGATGTCGATCACGTCGTTCATCCGGTTGAGACAGCGCAGGAAGGTGGACTTGCCGCAGCCGGACGGACCGATCAGCGCGGTCACCTCGTTCGGCTTGATCTCGAGGTCGACATCCTGCAGCGCCTGCTTCTCGCCATAGAAGACCTTGACCTTGTCGCCCTTCATCTTCGGTGTGGTGCCGGAGGCCGAGGACCCGCTCGTCTTGCTCATTTTTGCTTTCTCGCTCATCGGAAATCTTACCAGCGCCGCTCGAACTTCCTGCGCAGCAGGACGGCGACGAAATTCATGAAAATCAGGAACGCCAGCAGCACCATGATGGCAGCCGAAGTGCGTTCGACGAAGGCGCGTTCCGGGCTGTCCGCCCAGAGATAGATCTGCACCGGCAGAACGGTGGCGGGATCTGTGAAACCGCCCGGAATGTCGACGATGAAGGCGATCATCCCGATCATCAGCAGCGGTGCGGTCTCGCCGAGCGCCTGCGCCATGCCGATGATGGTTCCGGTCAGGATGCCCGGCATCGCGAGCGGCAGCACATGGTGCGTGACGACCTGCAGCGGCGAGGCGCCGAGGCCGAGCGCGGCCTCGCGGATCGACGGCGGCACCGCCTTCAGCGCCGAACGCGCCGCGATGATGATGGTCGGCAGCGTCATGAGCGCCAGCACCATGCCGCCGACCAGAGGGGCGGAACGCGGGAAACCGAAGAAGTTCAGGAACATTGCGAGACCGAGCAGGCCGAAGACGATGGAGGGCACCGCGGCGAGGTTGTTGATATTCACCTCGATCAGGTCGGTCCAACGGTTCTTCGGCGCGAATTCCTCGAGATAGATCGCGGCCATGACGCCGACTGGAAAGGACAGCAACAGCGTGATCAGCAGGGTCAGGAGCGATCCGGTCACCGCGCCGAGAATACCGGCTTCCTCGGGCTCGCGGCTGTCCGCATTGACGAAGAAATCGGTGTTGAACCGGGTCTCGACCCGATCCGCGTTGTCGAGCTTGTCGTACCAGGCGAGCTCCGCATTGCTTACGCGGCGGTTATCCTCGGCTTCTGTCCGGTCGACATAGCCCTTGGTCAGCATGTCGATATCGTCGGAGGCCTTGACCCAGAGATCGAGCGTTTTCCCGACCAGCGCCGGGTCGGCAATCACCATGTCGCGCAGGACATATCCGGCGTTCGGGGAAACGAAATTGTAGAGCTTGCGCTTGTCGCTCCGGCCGGTGACCTCGGGGAAGTTGTCGCGCAGGTTCTTCTTCATCAGCCCGCCATAGTCGGCGTTCTGAAGCTGCGCCGGATCTCCGGTGCCTGCCGGATCGAGATACTCCGCATCGAACGTGATCGAAAGCTTCACATAGGTCTGCAGGAACGCGCTCCAGCCAGTCCCGACGATGCTGCCGACGAGAAAGACCAGCATCAGGCCGGCGGCGAGAATGCTGCACAATCCGTAAAGACGGAACCGCCGCTCGGCGGCATAGCGCTTCTTGAGGCGCTCGCCGCCCGGGGACGGCCGGCGGATCTCGGCGGTATCGGGTTTCGAGTTCATGATCGCGTCAGTCATATTTTTCCCGATATTTCCGGACCACCCGGAGGGCGATCACATTCAGGCCGAGGGTGACGAAGAACAGCACCAGACCGAGGGCGAAGGCCGCGAGGGTCTTGGCGGAGTCGAATTCCTGGTCGCCGACCAGCAGGGTGACGATCTGAACGGTGACCGTGGTCACCGCTTCCAGCGGGTTGGCGGTCAGGTTGGCCGCGAGCCCGGCGGCCATGACGACGATCATGGTCTCGCCGATGGCCCGGGAGACCGCCAGCAGAAAGGCGCCGACGATGCCCGGCAGCGCGGCCGGGATGATGACGTGGCGGATCGTCTCGGACTTCGTTGCACCAAGCCCGTAGGAGCCGTCGCGCAGCGACTGCGGCACCGAGTTGATCACGTCGTCGGAGAGCGAGGAGACAAAGGGGATGATCATGATGCCCATGACCACGCCCGCCGCGAGCGCGCTTTCCGAGGCGACGTCGAGCCCGATGCTCTCGCCCCAGCCGCGGATCAGCGGGGCGACGGTCAGGGCGGCGAAGAAGCCGTAGACCACGGTCGGGATGCCGGCGAGGATTTCCAGCATCGGCTTGGCGATGGCGCGGAACTTCGGGTTGGCGTATTCCGCCATATAGATCGCCGAGAGCAGGCCGATCGGACCCGCGACCAGCATGGCGATCAGGGTAATCAGCATGGTCCCGGCGAAAAGCGGCACGGCGCCGAAGCTGCCGGAGGCGCCGACCTGCTCGGCGCGGATCGCCGTCTGCGGGCTCCAGTGAATGCCGAACAGGAACTCGAAGAACGGGACGCGGGCGAAAAAGCGCAGGCTCTCGAAGATCAGCGAGAGCACGATGCCGACCGTGGTCAGGATCGCGATCATCGAGCAGACGATCAGCAGCACGCGGATGATGTTCTCGACGACGTTGCGGGCCCGGAAGCTGCGGCTCACCTGGGAGCGGGCCCAGACCAGACCCAGCAGGGCGATGCAGACGACGGCGGCGCCCATGGTCCAGAAACCGACACTCTGCAGCGACTGGTAGCGCTCCATCGCGGCCATGATGGCCGGGCTCGCCTCCCGGCTGACGGCGTTGCCGCTGGCCAGGTTGCGGATATCGGTCAGCATCAGCGAATACTCGTCCGCGTTCTGCGGCATGATCGAGGGATCGAGGCCGGCCATCACCATGTGCTCGACGATCTGCGGCTGGATGATCAGCCAGAGTGCGAGAAGCAGGATGGCCGGCAGGCCGCAGCCGAGGGCGACGAACATGCCGTAGTAGCTTGGCAGGGAGTGCAGGATGCGAACGTCGCCGGATGCGGCGAGGACGGAACGGGCCCGTCCCGCGGCGTAGCCCGCCACCGAAAGTCCGATGACGACGAGAAGAAGGAAGAAGCTGTTCATTGTGCCCCGCCGGCGGAGAATGCTGCTGTCGGCCCGGCAGTCGGTCCCGGGCTCGCAAATGGCGCTGTCTTTATGGATCCGTCGCGATGCGGGTCCATAAAGACAGGGGAGAGGCGGCGAGCCGCCTCTCCCGAGACCTGATTACATCACCAGGTTGGTCTTGTTGGTCGCGGCTTCGCGGAACTTCGCGCGGTCCGCGGCCGGGAGCGGGATCAGACCCTTGTCGGTCAGATAGCCCTCGTCGCCGATCGCCTTGTCGGACGTGAACTCGGCGAGATATTCCTCGATGCCCGGAACGACACCGATATGCGCCTTCTTCACATAGAAGTAGAGCGAGCGGGACACCGAGTAGTCGCCGCTGGCGATGTTCTCGAAGGTCGGCTCGACGCCGAGCACGTTCGCGCCCTTGATCTTGTCGCTGTTCTGGTCGAGGAAGCTGAAGCCGAAGATGCCCATGGCGTTCGGGTTGGCCTGGAGCTTCTGGACGATCAGGTTGTCGTTCTCGCCGGCTTCGATGAACTTGCCGTCTTCGCGCATGGAGTCGGAGATCTTGCGGAAGCCCTTCTTGTCGCTTTTGGCCATCGCCTTGAGCTCCGGGAACTCTTCGGCGCCTTCACGCATGACCAGTTCCACGAACGCGTCGCGGGTACCGGAGGTCGGGGGCGGGCCGAGGACTTCGATCGGCTGGTTCGGCAGCGAGGAGTCGATGTCGGACCAGGTGTTGTACGGGTTCTTGACGATCTTGCCGTCGACCGGAACTTCCGCGGCGAGCGCCAGGAAGAGCTGCTTCTTGGTCAGGTCGAAGCTGGCAGCGCCCTTGTCGTTGCCGATGACGATGCCGTCGAAGCCGATCTTGATCTCGATGACGTCGGCGACGCCGTTCTTGGCGCAGGTCTCGACTTCCGAAGCCTTGATCCGGCGGGACGCGTTGGTGATGTCCGGATGCTGCACGCCGACGCCGGAGCAGAACAGCTTCAGGCCGCCGCCGGAACCGGTGCTTTCGACGACCGGCGTCTTGAAGCCGCTGGTCTTGCCGAAGGTCTCGGCAACCGACGTGGAGAACGGGAAAACGGTGGAGGATCCGACGATACGGATCTGGTCGCGGGCTTCCGCGGCCGCGGCAACAGCGACGACGCCGGCGAGGGCGAGCGGGATTGCCTTCAGGAGAGAATTCTTAAGCACGATTTTGCCTCCGGGACATAGGAGTGTGATCGGACGTACCTGACACCGTGTATGTCAGGACGCCCCGTTCCTACGCTGGTCCGGAGACCGTATTACTACGTTTATGTGAAGCTTTTGTTTCAGCCGGCGGCGAAATGTTGCGATCTGATGACGCCGGGCGCCTTGCACGGAAGGAAGACCGTGAAAGTGCTGCCTTTTCCAACCTTGCTGTCGATCGTCAGCGCGCCCCGGTGACGGCTGACGATATGCTTGACGATGGCAAGACCGAGCCCGGTTCCCCCCATTTCGCGCGAACGCGCGGTGTCCACGCGGTAGAAACGCTCGGTCAGGCGCGGGATATGCTCCCGCGGGATGCCGTCACCCTGATCGACGACGCTGATCGCAACGAGATCCTCGGCCTGCAGCGAAACGGATGCGGGCAGCTCGGCGGTGATTGCGGCCCGGATCGTGACCGTGCTCTGCTCGCGGCCGTATTTCAGCGCGTTCTCCACCAGGTTCTGAAGAACCTGCGATATCTCGTCGCCGTTGGCGATCAGTGGCGGGAGGTCGGGAGCAATCTCCTGAACGATCCGGATCCCGCGCCGTGCCGCGCTCAGCTCCGTCGCGGCGACGATATGTTCGACCAGCGGGCGCAGCGACACTTCCTGGTCCGGCGCCGTGTGCTCCGCCGCCTCGATGCGGGAAAGCGACAGCAGATCCGTGACCAGACGGGTCATGCGGCTCGTCTGCTGGTCCATGATTTCGAGAAACTTCTCATGCGCCTCGAGATCGTCCCGCGCCGGGCCGCGCAGGGTTTCGATGAAACCGTGCAGCGTGGCGAGCGGCGTACGCAGCTCGTGGCTGACATTGGCGACGAAATCCACGCGCATGCTCTCGATCCGCCGGATTTCGGTCAGGTCGCGGAAGATCACCAGGGCCGAGCGCTGCTCCTCCTTTTCGCCGGGAAGTGCCTCGATCCGTACGTTGAAAACCCGGACCACCGGATCCGAGAGCGAGATCTCCACGGTGCGGAAGCCGCCCTCGGCCAGCACGGCATCGCCGGCTTCGAGCAAGGCCGGGTCGCGCGCGACCTGCGACAGTTCGCGGCCCATGATGCGGCCACCGAACTGCTCGCGCGCCGCTCTGTTCATGCTCTGCACCCGACCCTTCTGGTTGAGGAACAGCAGCGGGTCCGGGATATTGTCGATGATCGAGACGTGCCGCTCGTTCAGGGCCTGAAGCTGGTTGCGGCGGTCGGCCGTCGCGCGGAAGAGGCGGGTCAGGGCCGAGGCCAGCTCCGCGGTCTCGCCGATCCCGTCCGCGATGTTCGAGAGCACGTCGTCCGCTTTCGAGGCCCGCTCCGGCGCGTTCGAGCCGGCGCGGCGCTGGATGTGCCGCTTGATGGTGACAAGCAGGCTGTAATGCCGGCGCACGATGGCCATGGCGACCAAGAGGGACACGCCCCACGCGCCGACGGCATGCAGCGGCTCCACCGCATCGAGCGCCGTGATGACGCCGAGCGCGATTGCCGCCGGCAGCGAGACGACGAGGCCGCCACGGAACACGTCCCAGAGCGGCAGCGCGACGGGAAGGTCGTTCGTCGTACCGGACTCCGTTTCGCTCGGCTGTTCGCTCATGCTCTTTCGATCTAGGGACGGTTTCTCTCAGGCCGGCGCCTTGGCGGCTCACCTGACCGGGATCACTAACTCCCGGAGTGTGACGGTTTCTATCATACCGCCCGGAAAACATATCCGGGAGCCGAAAACCGACAAAAACCGAAAGAACGGCACGCTCCCAGGTCCGGGATGCGTGCCGTCCGGACCAATCGCCGATTGGTCTAGTCGGTCAGCGCGTCATGCGCCGCGATCGCTGCCGCATTGACCAGATCGGTCACGGTCGCGCTCATCTGAACGATCTGAACCGGCTTCTCCAGGCCGACCAGCATCGGGCCGATGATGGCCGCGCCGCCGATGGACTGCAGCATCTTGTAGGTGATGTTGGCGGAATGCAGCGCCGGCATGACCAATACGTTTGCCGGTCCGGTCAGGCGGCAGAACGGATAGTTCCGCTTCATCAGATCGTGGTCGAGCGCGATGTCGGCGGACATCTCGCCGTCATACTCGAAATCGACCCCGCGCTCGTCGAGCACCTTCACAGCATCCCGGATGCGCACAGCCTTCTCCCGCGGCGGGTAGCCGAAATTGGAGAAGGAGAGAAGTGCGACCCGCGGCGTGTGGCCGAAGGCGCGGGCCTGTTCGGCGGTCTGGATCGCGATGTCGGCGAGTTCCTCGGCGCTCGGCAGCTCGTTCACGTTGGTGTCGCTGATGAAAATCGTCCTGCCGCGTGAGATCACGATGGAATAGGTCATCACGCGCTGTCCCGGCTTGGGGTCGAGCACGCGGGTGACGTATTCGTGCGTCACACCGAAATTGCGGGTCAGGCCAGTGACCATCGCCTCGGCATGTCCGGCGGCAACCATGCAGGCGCCGAAGACGTTGCGGTCCTGGTTCACCATGCGCTGGCAGTCGCGGTGGATATGACCCTTCCGCTGCAGGCGCTTGTAGAGCATCTCGGTATAGGCCGCGTTGTGCTCCGAGAGCCGCGCATTGTGGACCTCGAGGG
This sequence comes from Nisaea sp., assembly GCF_017640745.1. Lineage (GTDB taxonomy): Bacteria > Pseudomonadota > Alphaproteobacteria > Thalassobaculales > Thalassobaculaceae > Nisaea. The sequence continues at coordinate 10,757 of NZ_JAEPQA010000009.1, forward strand.
TTTCCGCACCCTTCACGCCGAGTTTCGCCACCTGTTCCTTGATCACTTCCTCGCGGCCGATCAGCACCGGCGTTCCGTAGCCTCCGTTGCGGAAAGCGACGGCGGCGCGGATCACCCGCTCCTCCTCGCCCTCGGCGAACACGACCCGGCGCGGATTGGCGCGGATCCGGTCGAAAATGACCTGCAGGCTGGAGGAGGTCGGATCGAGCCGCGCGCCGAGCTCGGCACGGTATGCGTTCATGTCCTTGATCGGCTTGCGGGCGACGCCGGTATCCATCGCCGCCTGGGCGACGGCGGAAGAGACCTTGACGATCAGCCGGGGATCGAACGGCGCCGGGATCAGGTAGCCCTCGCCGTAGTGCAGGGTCTTGCCATAGGCCTTGCCGACCTCGTCCGGCACGTCCTCGCGGGCGAGTTCCGCCAGCGCGTTGGCGGCGGCGATCTTCATCGCGTCATTGATCTCGCTCGCCCGGACGTCCAGCGCGCCGCGGAAGATGTAGGGGAAGCCGAGAACGTTGTTCACCTGGTTCGGGTAGTCGGACCGGCCGGTGGCGACGATCGCGTCCGGACGGACCGCTGCGACGTCTTCCGGGGTGATTTCCGGATCCGGATTGGCCATGGCGAAGATGATCGGCCGGGGGGCCATGGACTTCACCATTTCCTGTGTCATCGCGCCCTTGACGGAGAGGCCGCAGAAGATGTCCGCGCCCTTGACCGCCTCTTCCAGTGTGCGGAGCGGCGTGTCGACGGCATGCTTCGACTTCCACTGGTTCATGCCGCCGTCGCGGCCCTGGTAGATCACGCCCTTGCTGTCGCAGAGGATGACGTTCTCGTCCTTCATGCCCATCGATTTCAGCAGCTCGACGCAGGCGATGGCGGCGGAGCCGGCGCCGTTCACCACCATCTTCGCCGTCTCGATCGAGCGCCCGGTCAGGTCGAGCGCGTTGATCATGCCGGCGGAGGTGATGATCGCGGTGCCGTGCTGGTCGTCATGGAACACCGGGATGTCCATGATTTCCTTCAGGCGCTGCTCGATGATGAAGCAGTCCGGGGCCTTGATGTCCTCGAGATTGATGCCGCCATAGGTCTTGCCGAGGAAGCGCACGCAGTTGACGAACTCGTCCACATCCTTGGTATCGACCTCGAGATCGAAGCCGTCGACATCGGCGAAGCGCTTGAAGAGGACGGACTTGCCCTCCATCACCGGTTTGGCGGCCTGGGCGCCGATATCGCCAAGGCCGAGCACGGCGGTGCCGTTCGAGATCACCGCGACGATATTGCCCTTGGCGGTATATTCGTAAGCCTTGCTCTCATCCTTCTCGATGGCGAGGCAGGGGTAGGCGACGCCGGGCGAATAGGCGAGAGCGAGCTCGCGCTGCGTGGTCAGGTTCTTCGTGGCGGCGACTTCCAGCTTGCCGGGCCGTCCCGAGGCGTGGAATTCCAGCGCTTCCACCTCAAGCATGCGCTTCGCATCATCCATGACGTTTCTCTCCCTGAGAACTCTTGTTGGCCCGATGGATTGCGGGCGGACCGGGCCGTCCGTGCCGCTTCAGTTCATAAAGTTAAATAGGATTAGCTCACGATAGGCGGGACCGGCGGCAGGGGCAATTTCATATCCCGGAATCGAAATCCATAATCGCGCCCGGACGAGACCGCTTCCGGGCATTGCCGGTTTCTCCGCATTGGAAGTGGCCGCCGCCCTCATGTTAAGGTCGCCGCCGTTTTCGAAGCGGCCCGCGCCGCGCCTTTCGATGCCATTGGGACCCGAGTGACATTCCGGCCGTGAACACGATTTCGCCTTCCGACAGCAAACCCGCCGAAGCACCCGTCTCCTCCCGCGCCCGGGCGGAAGCGACGCCGATGTTCCAGCAGTATTTCGAGGTCAAGGACCGGCATCCCGACGCATTGCTGTTCTACCGCATGGGGGATTTCTACGAGCTCTTCTTCGAGGATGCGGAACAGGCGGCGGCGGCGCTGGACATTACGCTCACGAAACGAGGCCAGCATGGTGGCGAGCCGATCCCGATGTGCGGCGTGCCGCACCATTCCGCCGAAGGCTATCTCGCCCGCCTGATCCGCAAGGGCTACCGGGTCGCGATCTGTGAGCAGACCGAGGATCCGGCCGAGGCCAAGAAGCGCGGATCCAAGTCGGTGGTGCGCCGGGAGGTCGTCCGGGTGGTGACGCCCGGGACGATCACGGAGGACGCGCTGCTCGACGCCCGGAGCAACAATTACCTGGCCGCGCTCGCGAAGGCGCAGGACGGGTTCGGCGTTGCATGGATCGACGTCTCGACGGGCGACTTCCATGCCCAGCCGGTGACAGCCGCCGGTCTCGGCGCGGCGCTGGCGCGAATCGGGCCGAGCGAGCTGCTGTTTCCGGACACCCTGCTGGAGCCGGAAAGCGGTTTCGCGACCCTGCTCGAGGAATGGTCGGGCGCGAGCGTCCCGCAGCCGGCGAGCCGCTTCGACAGCGAGAACGGGCGGCGGCGCCTTGAAGCACTGTTCGAGGTCTCGTCGCTGGAAGGCTTCGGCGCCTTCGAGCGGGCGGAACTGGCGGCCGCGGGCGCCCTCGTCGACTATCTCGAACTGACCCAGATCTCCTCGATGCCCCGGCTGCAGCCTCCGCGCCGCTGGCAGGCGGGCGGTCTGGTGGAAATCGACGCCTCGACCCGGCGCAATCTGGAAATCCTGCGCACCCTCGGCGGGGAAAAGCGCGGCTCGCTCCTGAGCGTGCTGGACCGCACCGTGACCGGCGCCGGCGGACGTTTGCTGGCGCAGCGGCTTTCGGCTCCGGTGACGGATGTCGCCGAGATTTCCCGTCGTCTCGATGCGGTCGCGCATTTCCGCGAGGGCGAGCGGCTGCGCGGCGAGATCCGCGACACGCTCCGCGCCCTGCCGGATGTCGAGCGGGCGCTCTCCCGGCTCGCGCTCGGCCGCGGCGGGCCGCGCGATCTGGCGGCGATCCGCGACGGTCTCTCGGGCACCGGGCCGCTGCGCGACCAGCTTGCCCGCGCCGACGCGATGGCGAGCGGGCTGACCGGCGATGCCGGCGGCGCGCCCGAGGAAGCGAAGGTCATCTTCGAGGATCTCGGCTATCACGTGCCGCTGACCGACAAGCTCGACCGTGCGCTGGCGCCGGAGCTTCCGCTGCTCGCCCGCGACGGTGGCTTCATCGCCCAGGGCTACGCGCCCGAACTCGACCGGCTCCGGACCATGCGCGACGAGAGCCGGCGTCTGATCGCCGGACTGCAGGCCCGTTACGTGACCGAAACGGGCGTTTCGGCGCTGAAGATCAAGCATAACAACGTGCTCGGCTATTTCATCGAGGTGACGGCGGCGCATGGCGAGAAGCTGCTCGGGCGCGAGGATTTCATCCATCGCCAGACCATGGCCAACGCGGTGCGCTTCACCACGGTGGAGCTGGGCGAGCTGGAGCGCGATCTATCGCAGGCGGCCGACAAGGCGGTGGCGCTCGAACAGTCGCTCTTCCAGGAGCTGGTCGAGGCGGTTCTGGCCGAGGCCGACGACATTGTGCTTGCGGCCCATGCGCTGGCGCGGCTCGACGTGCTGACTGCGCTGGCCGAGCTCGCCGCCGAACGCCGCTATTGCCGCCCGGAGGTGGACGGCAGCCGCGCCTTCGAGATCCGCGGCGGCCGGCACCCGGTGGTCGAGGCGCTCAATCCAGGCGAGAGCGGCTTCGTGCCGAACGATTGCGTGCTGCAGGACCCGGAGCGGCTCTGGCTCATCACCGGTCCGAACATGGCCGGTAAGAGTACCTTCCTGCGCCAGAACGCGCTGATCGCGCTGATGGCCCAGGCCGGTTCCTTCGTGCCGGCGGAAAGCGCGCATATCGGCGTCGTCGACCGGCTCTTTAGCCGGGTCGGCGCGGCGGACGATCTCGCCCGGGGGCGCTCGACCTTCATGGTCGAGATGGTGGAGACCGCGACGATCCTGAACCAGGCGACCGAGCGCTCGCTGGTGATTCTCGACGAGATCGGCCGCGGCACCGCGACCTTCGACGGGCTCTCGATCGCCTGGGCGACGGTGGAGCACCTGCATGAGGTCAGCCGCGCCCGCGCGCTCTTCGCGACCCATTACCATGAGCTGACCGGGCTTGAATCCAAGCTCGACAGTCTCGCCTGCCACACCATGCGGATCCGGGAATGGAATGACGACGTGGTGTTCCTGCACGAGGTGGTCTCCGGCGCAGCCGACCGTTCCTACGGGATCCATGTCGCCAAGCTCGCGGGGTTGCCGCCGGTAGTCGTTTCCCGGGCGGAGGAGGTGCTGGAGCGGTTGGAAAAAGGCAAGGTCGCCAGCGCCGCCGTCAGCCTTGCAGACGATCTGCCGCTCTTCCAGGCCCTCGCGCCGTCGCCGAAAGCCGCCGCCGCGAAGGAAAGTGCAGTCGAGGCCCGGCTGGAGGAGATCCGGCCGGACGACCTGACGCCGCGCGAGGCGCTCGACCTGATCTACGAGCTGCGGGCGCTGAAGGAGCGGGAAAGCTAGACGATATTGCGCTCCAGCACGAGCGCGCCGCTGGCGAAGCGCTCGAAGCCGAAACGCGAGAGATCGATGGTCCGGAAGCCGCCTTTGGTGATCAGCTCCGCCACCGCCCGGCCGACCGCCGGGGCCTGTTGCAGACCGTGGCCGGAAAAACCGTTCGCGAAGAGGAAATTCGTGAGTTCGGGATGCGGCCCGACGATGCCGTTCTGGTCAATCGTGTTGTAATCGTAATGACCGGCCCAGGCACCCGTCAGCTTGATCGCTTCGAAGGCCGGAACGCGGTGGGCGAGGGCCGGCCAGACCACCTCCTCGAACCAGCGATATTCGACCTCCAGATCGTCTGTCTCGCCGTCGGGATCCTGATCCGCGGGCGGAGAGACGCCGCAGATATAGCCGCCGCTCTCGGGCCGGACATAGACGCCGGACGGGTCGATCAGCAGCGGAACGGCGGGCTCCAGTGCCTCCCGGCAATCGAAGACGTAGACGTTGCGCTTGCGCGGTACCACGGGGAGGGAGATACCGGCCATGGCGGCGATCCTGCCGGCATTCGGCCCTGCCGCGTTGACGACGGTTCCCGCCGCAATCCGGCTCCCGTCCGCGAGCCACACCGCCGTCACGCGGGCGCCATCCTGCTCGAGGCCCGTGACCTCGGCCTCGAGATAGGTGACGCCGAGGCTGCGCGCCTTGCGCCGGAAGGCCTGCATCAGGGTGTTCGGATCGAGCCAGCCCTCCCCGCGCAAGCCGAAGGCCGCGCCGGCGATGCCGTCCATGTTCAGCCAGGGAAACCGTTCCGCAGTGGAAACGGTATCGAGCAGCGCGATCTCGGCACCATGACGCGTTTGTTCCTCGTGGTTCTGCCGGAGCACGTCGAGGCCGGACGGTCCGGCGAGGAAGAGATAGCCGCCTTCGACGAAGCCCGGGTCCGGGCACTCGCCGTCGACCGACAGATAATCGGCGAGGTGGGTCGCGAAATGATGACCGAACAGTCCGATCTCGATGTTTTCCGGATTGGAGAATTGCTGGCGGATGCCGCCTGCGGAGCGGGGCGTCGACGCGGTCGCATAGCTCGAATCGCGCTCGATGACGGTGACCGAGCCGGGAGCGTCGGGGGCGGAGGCGAGAAAGTAGGCGATGGCGCTGCCGATCACGCCGCCGCCGATGATCACGACATCGCTGACTGATTTGTCTGCCACGGGGGACGCTCCGGAAAGGACGCGGGGAACGAGAGATCTCTCCCGTCGTTCTTATCTTCGGGCAAGGCCAAGGTCCAGCGGCCATGTTGCAGCGCGGGACATGGCGCGGCCGCCAATTATGCACTAATGTCCCGCGAGGTGATTTCGCGAGGTGCGAGAGGGACATGGCCGTCGACAATCTGATGCCGGAAAGCGGGACAGGGACCGACGCTGCCGTGGCGGCGCCGGTGCCGAAGGTCAAGGGCCGCAAGAAGATCGTGGACCCGGCCGCGCTTGCCGAGGCCATCGACGCGCTCTGGCAGGAGAGCGGGAACGCGGACACCTTCCGGCCCGCTTTCCTGAAGCTCTTGCGGCACACGGTGGACGATGGCCGGGCCGAGGTCGAACGGCGCTTTCTCGAAACCAATGACGGTGCCGAGGCGGTCCGCGCCAACGCCTATCTGACGGATGTAATCGTCCAGGCGATCGCCGACACCACGACGACGCGAATCTACCGAAACGCCAATCCGACCCAGGCCGAGCAGATCTGCGTCGCCGCGGTCGGCGGTTACGGGCGCGGCGAGATGGCGCCCTATTCAGACCTCGATCTGCTCTTCCTGCTGCCCTACAAGCAGACCCCATACAGCGAGCAGGTGGTAGAGTACATGCTCTACCTGCTCTGGGACCTGCGGCTGAAGGTCGGCCACGCGACCCGCTCGGTCGACGAGTGCATCCGCCAGGCCAAGGCGGACATGACGATCCGGACCTCGCTGCTGGAGCTCCGCTATCTCTGGGGCGCCGAACCGCTCTTCGCGGATCTGCGCGAGCGCTTCCGCAAGGATGTCGAGACCGGGACCGAGATGGAGTTCGTCGAGGCCAAGCTCTCCGAGGCGGACGAGCGGCACGAACGGCTGGGCGACAGCCGCTATGTCATCGAGCCGAACATCAAGGACGGCAAGGGCGGGTTGCGCGACCTGCACCGGCTCTTCTGGATCGGCAAGTATGTCTACAAGGTCGATCAGGTTTCCGATCTGGTGGAGCGCGGCGTTCTGACGGCGGCGGAAGCCCGCAAGTTCGCCAAGGCGCAGAAACTGCTCTGGACCATCCGCTGCCACCTTCACTACCTGACCGACCGGGCCGAGGAACGCCTGACCGTCGATCTGCAGACCGAGATCGCCAAGCGCATGGGCTACACCAATCGCGCGGGCGCCGTCGCGGTCGAGCGCTTCATGAAGCACTATTACCTGGTCTCCAAGGATGTCGGCGACCTGACCCGGATCTTCTGCGCCAGCATCGAGGCGGAGAACCGCCGCAAGCCCCGGCTCCGGCTCTCCTGGGGGTTCCAGCGCAAACGGGATCTCGGCGACTTTCAGATCGATGGCGACCGGCTGAACGTGGTGGACGACGAGGTCTTTTCCCGCGATCCGGTGAACCTCATCCGCTTCTTTCACACCGCGCAAAAGAACGATCTGGAGCTGCATCCGCACGCGCTGCGCCTGGTGACCCAGAACCTGAAGCGGATCGACAAGGACCTGCGCAAGGATGCGGAGGCGAACCGGCTCTTCGTCGAGATGCTGGAAGCGCCGCAAGGTCCGGAACGGATCTTCCGCCGCATGAACGAGGCCCAGGTTCTCGGCAAGTTCGTGCCGGATTTCGGCCGTGTCGTCGCGCAGATGCAGTACGACATGTACCATGTCTATACCGTCGACGAGCACACCATCGTCATGCTCGGGATTCTGCACCGGATCGAAAAAGGCGAGCTTGCGGAGATCGCACCGATCGCGAGCGAGGTGATCCACAAGGTGATTTCCCGGCGAGCGCTCTATGTCGCCGTGTTTCTGCACGACATCGCCAAGGGCCGCGGCGGCGACCATTCGCGCCTCGGCGAGCGGGTCGCGCGACGGCTCTGCCCGCGTTTCGGCCTTAGCGAGGAGGAAACCGAGACCGTCGCCTGGCTGGTGCGCTGGCACCTGCTGATGAGCTATGCCGCCTTCAAGCGCGACGTGAACGATCCGAAGACCGTGCACGATTTCTCCGCCATCGTGCAGTCGCCGGAGCGCCTGCGACTGCTGCTGGTGCTGACCGTCGCCGATATCCGCGCGGTCGGCCCGAATGTCTGGAACGGTTGGAAGGCGGCTCTCTTGCGGGAGCTTTACTGGGCGTCGGACGAGGCGCTTACCGGACAGGGCGAGGAGGCCGGCCGCAAGCGCCGTATCGAGAAGGCGAAGAGAGCGCTGGCGAAAGCCCTGGTCGACTGGCCGGCCGAAGATATCGAGCGCCACCTCTCGCTCGGCTACGCGGATTACTGGCTCGCCTTCGACCTCGAGACCCATGTGCGCCATGCCCGCATGGTCCGCGCCGCGGAGATCGAGGAACGTGAGCTCGCGATCGAGAGTCGGGTCGACGCGGCCCGCGAGGTGACCGAGATCATCGTCTATACCTCGGACCATCCGGGCCTCTTTTCGCGCATCACCGGCGCGATGGCGATTTCCGGCGCGAGCATCGTCGATGCCCGCATCGCGACCTTCAGTAATGGCATGGCGCTTGACGTTTTCTGGATCCAGGACGAGGACCGCAAGGCTTTTGACCGGCCGGACAAGCTGGCGAAGCTCTCGGTCGCGATCGAGCAGGCCCTGACCGGCCGGGTAAACCTGCTCTCCGAACTGGTGAAGCGCCGCCGCAGCATCGAGCGCCGGGCCCGGGTGATGAAGATCCCGACCCGGGTGCTGGTCGACAACAAGGCGAGCGTGACCCATACCGTCATCGAGGTGAACGCGACCGACAGGCCCGGCGTGCTCTACCGCATCGCGCGCGCTCTGCGGGAGATCAAGATCCAGATCTTCTCGGCCAAGATCTCGACCTATGGCGAGAGCTTCGTCGACGTGTTCTACGTGAAGGACCTGTTCGGGCTGAAGATCGATTCCGAGACGCGGATCCAGGAAATCCGCGACGCCCTGCTGACCGCGCTTGCCGACGATGCGGCACCACCGCGATCCGACAATGGCGCTTCATGATACTCGGCGGCCTTTTTCCTGCCCCGGTTCCGATGCAGTCTCCCGTTCCCGCCGACATTAAGCCGAAAGTGCCATGTCCCTGATCCGCGCCGCCGCGACTGTCGGCAGTTACACCATGATCAGCCGGGTGACGGGCTTTCTGCGCGACGTGCTGATCGCCGCGATCCTCGGTGCGGGGCCGGTGGCCGACGCCTTTTTCGTCGCCTTCAAGCTGCCGAACTTCTTCCGCCGCCTGACTGCCGAGGGGTCTTTCACAGTCGCCTTCGTGCCGCTCTTCGCCGGGTCGCTCGAGGCAGAGGGGCGCGCGGAGGCGAAGCGGTTCGCCGAGGACGCGCTGGCGATGATGTGCGCGGTCTTGGCGGCGCTGACCCTCGCCATGGAACTGACCATGCCCTGGGTTATGCATGTGCTGGCGCCCGGTTTCGTTGCGACACCGGAACGCTTCGAGATCGCCGTCGAGCTCACCCGCATCACCTTTCCCTACCTGCCGCTGATTTCCATCGTCGCGCTCTATGGCGGCGTGCTGAACAGCCTCGACCGCTTCGCCGCCATGGCCTCGGCCCCGATCCTGCTGAACCTGATCCTGATCGGCGCCATGGTCGGGTTCGCCGACCGGCTTGAGACGCCGGGCCATGTGCTTGCCTGGGGCGTCGCGGCGGCGGGTCTCGCCCAGCTGCTCTGGCTGATCGGTGCCTCCTCGCGGGCCGGGTTCTCGCTGCGTCTGCGCGTGCCGAGGCTGACGCCGGGCGTGCGCAAGCTCTTTCGTCTCATGTTGCCGGCCATGCTCGGCGCCGGAGTGGTGCAGATCAACCTGCTGATCGACATGGTGCTGGCCTCGACCCTGCCGCTCGGCTCGATCTCCTTTCTCTATTATGCCGACCGGGTGAATCAGCTGCCACTCGGGGTGATCGGAGTCGCGATCGGGACCGCGCTGCTGCCCATGCTCTCGCGCCAGTGGCGCGGCGGCGACGAGGCGGGCGCGCTGACGACGCAGAACCGCGCGCTCGAGCTCGGCGCCCTGCTGACGGTGCCGGCCGCGGTCGGGATCGCGGTGCTGGCCGGGCCCATCATCACCGTGCTGTTCGAGCGCGGCGCCTTTAGCGCGGCGGACGCGGCCGCGACCTCTGCGGCGATGATCGCCTTCGCCGCGGGTCTTCCCGCCTTCGTGCTGGTCAAGGTTCTGCAGCCGGGCTTCTTCGCCCGCGAGGACACCAAGACTCCGGTCAAGGTGGCGGCAGGGGCGGTGGTGCTGAACCTCCTCCTCAACCTCATCCTGATGCAGTTCCTCGCCCATGTCGGTCTCGCGCTCGCGACCGCCATCGCGTCCTGGGTCAACGGCTTCGCGTTGGCCTGGCTGCTGCGCCGGGACGGGGTCTTCAGGCTCGACCAGCGCTCGCGCAAGCGACTGCCGCGTATCCTTGTCTCCGCTCTCTTGATGGGAGCCGCACTGTCCGCGGCGCTGTGGCTCGCGGACAGTGCAGAGCTTGCGCTTTTCGGGCAGGGAACTCTGGTCGGCTCACTGGCGTTGCTCGGCTTCATCCTGCTGGCTCTGGCGGTCTATTTCGGCACCGCGACCCTGCTCGGCGCCTTTCGCCCGGCGGAGCTCAGGACGGCTTTCCGGCGCTCCCCGGCAAGCTGAGCCAGTCCGGCCTTGACCACCGCTGCGCCTGCCGCGATAAATCAGGCCCTTTTTTCGCTTCAGTCTTATGGATCGCGTGACATGAACCGGATTTTCTCGGGCGTGCAGCCCACAGGTAACCTGCATCTCGGCAATTACCTCGGCGCGATCCGCAACTGGGTGCAGCTGCAGCGCGACTACAATTCGATCTTCTGCGTCGTCGACATGCATGCGATCACCATGCCGCCGCACGATCCGGAGGTTCTGCGCCGCGCCACCCGCGAGGTCGCGGCCGGCATGATCGCTGCCGGTATCGATCCGGAAGAGTGCATCATCTTCAATCAGTCCGCCGTTCCGGCGCATGCCGAACTGACCTGGATCTTCAACTGCGTCGCCCGTATCGGCTGGCTGAACCGGATGACGCAATTCAAGGAGAAGGCGGGCAAGAACCGCGAGAACGCGACGGTCGGGCTCTACGACTATCCGGTGCTGATGGCGGCCGACGTGCTGGTCTACAAGGGCACGCATGTGCCGGTCGGCGACGACCAGAAACAGCATCTGGAGCTGATGCGGGATATCGCTCAGGCCTTCAACTCAATGTACGGCGTCGATTTCTTCCCGCTGCCGGAGCCGATGATCTTCGGCGAGGCGACGCGGGTGATGAGCCTCCGCGACGGCACCAAGAAGATGAGCAAGTCGGACACGTCCGAATATTCGCGCATCAACATGACCGACGAGGCGGACGATATCGCGCAGAAGATCCGCAAGGCCAAGACCGATCCGCATCCGATCCCGGAGACGGCGGCGGAGATGGCGGACCGGCCCGAGGCGAAGAACCTGATCGCGATCTATGCCGCGCTCGAGGGCACGGACACCGATACCGTCCTGAAGCAGTTCGCCGGCAAGGGTTTCGGGGACTTCAAGAAGTCCTTCGCCGAGCTCGCGGTCGAGGTGCTGGGGCCGATCGGTTCGGAAATGAAACGGTTGACCGAGGATACGGCTGCGGTCGATGCGGTGCTGAAGCGCGGCGCCGACCGGGCCCGCGAGATCGCCGAGCCGGTGGTGCGCGAAGCCAAGGAAATCGTCGGCTTCCTCAAGCCGTAACCGGCTCCACGCCGTAAGGTGTGAACACTTCCACCGGTGCGCGCAGGCCGCGCACCGGATGGCTGCCGAGGGTCTTGAGCGACAATGTCGCCATCCGGGCAATGGCGTCCGAGGCCACGATCGTATGGCCGAGGTCCTTGCCGAGCCCCTGCAGACGGCTCGCCAGGTTCACCGCCGGGCCGATCACGGTGAAATCGAGCCTGGTCGGGCTGCCGATATTGCCGTAGCTGACATCGCCGACATGCAGGCCGAGCGCATGCTCGATCCGCGGCTTGCCGTGCTTTTCCCGGAGCGCGTTCCGGCTGCGCAGCAGGGTCTGCGCCTCCATCGCAGCCTTCAGGACCGCGTCCGCTTCGCCGGCAACGCTGTCGCGGCCGAGCGGGAAGATTGCCAGCAGCCCGTCGCCGATGAATTTCAGGATCTCGCCGCCCCTTTCCTCGATCGGCTGCGACATGATCTCGAAATAATCGTTCAGCATCTCGATAATCTCGGCGCTGGGCAGGCTGTCGGACGCAGCGGTAAAGCCGCGGACGTCGGCATAGAGGATCGCGGCGCGGATCGTCTCCGAGGTCCCGCGGCGGATGGCGCCGTTCAGGACCCGGCGTCCGGTATCGCGGCCGAGATAGACCTCCAGCAGGTCGCGGGTCAGCTTCTGCCGTTCCAGGATCTCGATCCGCATGCTCAGGGCCGGAAGCAAACCGTCGAGAATGCTGAGATCGGATGCGGCGAAGCCGCCCTCGGCGTCGGACGCCCAGGTAACGAAATTGAGGTCACCGTTGCTGAACTTGAGTGGCATGGCGACATAGTCCGTCGCGCCTTCTTCTCTCAGGTCATGCAGCACCGGGAAGTCGAGAGGCGTTTCCGGATCGCAGAGGCGGCGGCGGATTGCGGCGGCCCCTTCGAAGATCACGGGCAACGGGCTGCGCTGGAAACTCTCCGTCTCCTCGATCCCGTGCAGGACCATGAGTTCTTCGGGGTCGCGCATCGTCTTGCGCCAGATAACCGATCGGCCGCGGGCCTGGGGATGCAGTGTCCGGATGAAACAGGTCGCGCGCAGCATGGGCATGCCCTGGGCGACCAACAGGTTGCAGAGGTCGCGCATCAGCTCGCGCATGGAAAGGATGCCGCTGGAGGGCTCCATGAGCCAGCGCTCCGGCGCCATGATCAGGTCTTCGGCCGAAAGCGAGCTGCCGGGCGGCAATGCGGTCTCGTGATCGGCGCCCTCGTGGGTGACGCGGACATGCGGCCTGATGGGATCGATCTGACGCTCTGTGGCCGGTTTCGCTTTCAAGGGATCCGGGCTCCGTTCTGGAAAGACTGTCTTTCCTTGCGCCATAGCGGCAATTCAATGATAAGGCAGCGCGCCCGTGGCAAAAAGTGGGCTTGAAATCACTTTCTTCAGGGACACTCTATATAGTACCAATTTAGTGCCCGACGAGTTAAGAGTCTCGGGCCCCGACAGGACCGGCGCACATTTCAGAAGGCGCCGGCCGGCCCGGGGGTCCCTCAAGGAGAGAATGGGATGTTTATCCAGACTGAAGAAACGCCGAATCCGGCGACGCTGAAGTTCCTGCCGGGGCAGGACGTGATGGGAAGCGGCACCGCGGAGTTCCGTTCGGAAGAGGAAGCGGCCGGAAAGTCCCCGCTGGCGGAACGGCTGTTCGACGTGGACGGCGTGACCGGTGTGTTCTTCGGCGGCGATTTCATCACCGTTGCCAAGCGCGACGACAAGGAATGGTACCTGATGAAGCCGGCGGTGCTCGGTGTGATCATGGAACATTTCACCGCCGGCCGGCCCGTCGTGACAGCGGATTCCGAAGCCGGACACAGCGCCGACGGAGAGGACAGCGAAGTCGTTTCCCAGATCAAGGAACTGCTGGACACGCGCGTGCGCCCGGCGGTGGCGATGGACGGCGGGGACATCGTGTTCGAAAGCTTCGACGAAGGTGTCGTGACGCTTTACATGCGCGGCGCCTGCGCCGGCTGCCCGAGCTCGACGGCAACCCTGAAAATGGGCATCGAGAACATGCTTCGGCACTATATCCCGGAGGTCCGCGAAGTTCGCGCCGCCGCGATGTAAGTATTCGAATCAAGAATAAATCGAATACCAGCTATGTGCGAAATGCAGTGGCAAGGGATTCCCTTTGTCTATATGTAGCGGTATGATCGTTGTCGTCAGAATGTGGCAGCGGTTTTTTCGATGACAAATCAGCGTCTGAAAATGCCGTCATTCCATATGGTTGCGCTCGTTGCCGGCGCAGCAGCACTAGCGACCCAGATTTCCGTTTTAGTCGAGCCTGAGACCGTTGCCCCGGAACGAACCGAGCGGCCGGCCCAGACGGTCTCTGCGCAGAAAGGGCATGTCGTTGAACCCGCCAGCACCAAGGCGCTTGAGTTTGTTTTCGGCACCGTCGGTTTCGACCTGAAGCAGGTCCGGCGCGGATCGGAACCCGTTCCGGCGATCTATGTGTCGAGCCTGCCTGACGATCTCGGCTTTATCGACGAGGTCGGACGGAAGAAGAAGCTGTTCTTCTCCGCCGTGCTTCCGCTGGTCCTGAGCGCGAACGAGCGCGTTTCGCGGGACCGTGCCAAGCTTGTCCGCCTGCGTGACAGGGTGCTCGACGGCGCCAACCTTCATTCATCCGAGAAAGACTGGCTTCTCCGCCTGGCAGATCGCTACGGCGTCGAGTCCTCGGGCGATATCGACCGTCCGCTTCTCAACGCCCTGAACCGACGGGTCGACGTGGTTCCGGTCTCGTTGGCCCTGGCGCAGGCGGCGGTCGAGAGCGGCTGGGGCTCGTCCCGGTTCGCCCGTCACGGCAATGCCCTCTTCGGGCAGCGGGCCTGGAGTGACGACAAGGGCATCGTTCCGACAGAGCGCACCGACAGCGAGGGTCACGTCGTCCGCAAGTACGACACCCTGCTGAGTTCGGTCTCCTCCTATATCCACAATCTCAACACTCATCCGAGCTACAGCGATTTCCGCAGCTACCGTGAAGAAATGCGTGAGAGCGGCGAGCGGCTGGACGGCAAGCGGCTTGCCGGCGGATTGCTCGCCTATGCCGAAATCGGCGAGGAATATGTCGATATCCTGCGCCGCGTGATCGAGAAGAACAGGCTGAACGAACTCGACGACGCACTGCTCAACCGCAATATCGTCACCGCCTTCAATCAGGCCGGCTGACCGCCGGTCGCTTACCCCGTCACGGCACGATGAACTGCGTGCCGAACCAGCGCCAGCGGTTGTCCGGTCCGGGCATCGTGCAGTTGATGCGCGAGCGGCCCGGCGGGAACGGCTGTTTCAGCCGGACCTCGACGCGCTGTTCCAGATATTCGAGATGGGTCTCCCCTTCGCTCGACGCGAAGCAGGAGAGACTGTTCGGGCTGCCGATCGACGCGTCCAGCGTAAAGCCGAAAGCGGGCGGATTCTCGACAAGCAGGGTGTCCTCCGGCAGCACGTCGCTGACCGGGAGCGGCAAGGCGTTGGCAATCAGCCGGAACCGGTCGATCCCGCCATAGCGTTCGTTGAGGGCGAAACGCGGCAGGGTCAGATGGTCCATGCCGGTATAGGCGACGCCGGAATGCTGACCGAATGCGGCCGTGAAGCCGGCATCTGCGACGGACTTCCTTACCATCAGGCTGTATTCGCCATAAGGGTAGGCGAAGAGTTCGGGTTTGGTGCCGAGTTCGTCGACGAAACGCTGGTTGGACTCGGTCAGTTCGCGCTCCAGCGCGAGCCGGTCGAGCGTCGTCATGTGCGGATGCGAGCGGGTCTGGCTACCGATCGTGACGCCGGCGTCGCGCATCTCGCGGATCTGGTCCCAGCTCATATAGCCCTTCACCTGACGGTCGATCGCCCCGGTGGCGACGAAAAGCGTGAAGGGCAGACCGGCCTCCTTCAGGCGCGGCCAGGCGTGCTCATAGACCGAGAGATAGGCATCGTCGACGGTGATCGCGATCGTGCGGTCCGCGAGCGGCTCGCCGGATTTCAGCGCCTCGATGACCTTCGGAAGCGGCAAAACGTGATAGCGCTCCTTCTTCAGTTCCTCGATATGTTCTTCGAATTGCTCGATACGGATACTGGTCGAGGGAAAGTCGTTCTCGCCGAAACGGTGGTACATCGTGATCACCGCACCCGAAATTTCCTGTGCCGCAAGCGGGCCGGAAAAGACGGCGAAGAGGCAGGAGAAGGCCAGGAGGAGAGCGGCCGTGACTGTGCGCGCCGCGGCCGGCCGGAGGGTGTTCCTCCTGTCCGGGCGGCGAAAGTGCGTACGATTCGGCATAGACACTATATTCCTTTGCTGTCGTCCGCCAACGTGGTTTACAGGCAGCGATGCGACTGGAAAATTTGCACTTTCGGGCCGCGTTGTCACTCTAACATACGCATTTCGCGGCGGAAAATAAGATGGCGCACCTGCCCCGCACAATTCTCGGCATCGATAGCAGCACCGGCGCCTGCTCCGTCGCCCTGCGCGTCGGCGCGGAGGTGCGCGCGGTGCGCCGCGAGGACATGACGCGGGGACAATCCGAGCGTCTCGCCCCGATGGCCGAGGAGGTCATGCGGGAAGCCGGACTCGGTTTCGCCGCTCTGGATGCGATCGCGGTCAGCCGTGGTCCGGGCTCCTTTACCGGTCTCAGGATCGGCCTTGCCTTTGCCAAGGGGCTGGGTCAGGCGCTCGGCATTCCGGTCATCGGTGTCACCGGTTTCGACGCGGTCGCGCGCGCGGCGCGCGCCGAATCGGGCGATGCCTCGACTGCACTTGCCGTTGTTCTGGAGAGTCGGCGCGCCGACCTCTTCCTGCAGATTTTCGAGGTGG
The DNA here is from genome assembly GCF_017640745.1 of Nisaea sp. Taxonomy (GTDB): domain Bacteria; phylum Pseudomonadota; class Alphaproteobacteria; order Thalassobaculales; family Thalassobaculaceae; genus Nisaea. The sequence continues at coordinate 26,985 of NZ_JAEPQA010000009.1, forward strand.
ATGGAGCACCGGCCGGCGCTCCCATCGCCCTGCCCGCAGACGCCATCGCGGAGCGTCTCGCGACGTTTGCTGCGTCCAAGCCGGTGCTGCTGGCGGGCGATGCCGCGGACAAGGTCACCGCATTGCTCGGCTCCGCCTGTATCCGCAGTCCGGCCACGGTTCCGGATGCGGACGAGGTTTCCGCGCTCGGTCTCGCTCTGCTCGAAGCCGGCACCGAGAGCGAGGCCGCGCCTCTCTATCTCAGGGCGCCCGACGTGACGCATCCGGCATCGTCATGACAGCAGGCGGCCGGTTCGTGCTGGATGAGGCTATCACAGCACATCTTGACGAGGCCGCCCGGTTGCACGGCGCGCTTTTTGCGAGCCCCTGGTCGCGTGCCGCGCTTCAGGACCTCCTCGCGGTACCGGGTACGGCGGGCGCGGCGGTCCTCGATGTTGAAGGCGAGCCCCGGTTCGCGGGCTTCGTTCTGTTTCGCAGTCTGGGCGACTTTGCCGAAATCCTGACCGTCGCCGTTGCTCCGGAGCAGCGCCGCCATGGCCACGGGCGGCGGCTCATGCTGCATGCCATGTACAAGGCCCGCAGCGCGGGGGCGGAGAGGATGCTTCTCGAGGTTCAGGACGGTAATCTGCCGGCGATCCGGCTCTACGAGGCCCTCGGAATGACCGCGTTCGATCGTCGCCCGAACTATTACAAAGCGGACAATGGCAGCCATGCCGATGCCATAATGATGCAGTTAATCTTCGAGGATTGACGATCGGGCCGGCGCGGGCGCGGCGGTTTCGACAAAGATACCGGTTTTTGGCGGTTTTCCGCTGCAACCAGACTGTCATGCGAATGTGTGAAAACTGTCATCGGTCTGTCGGTATAAGCGGGCATCGGATGGGCTCTTCCGGATCTATCCGCCGCGCCGACCGGGCGATTTTTCTGGCGGCGGCGCAACGCGTACCCATATCGGAGCCATGGATTTGCGGCCGCGGCGGCATCCTCGGTTCCGGTGACCTGCGGCCCCGAAGATAGGGATGCGACCAATCATGGGATTCTCGATTCCGACGCGCACGATGCTCTCCGAAACCAGCCCGGTTTCCATAACCGGAGCGGACCGGCTGGGCGACCAGCCGCTGCTCTCCGGATCGCTGGAGGTCAGGCTCGCCGCGGGAGAAGAGGATATCCTCGCGGCAAAACAGCTGCGCTACCGGGTGTTCTACGAGGAAATGGGTGCGATTCCGTCGGCCGCGGCCCGGGCCAGCGGTCTCGATGAAGATTCGTTCGACGATGTGGCGGACCATCTTCTCGTGCTCGATCACAACCTCGGCAACGGCCCGGAAGCTGTGGTCGGCACCTATCGCCTGATCCGCCGCTCGGCGGCCGAGACCGCGGGCGGCTTCTACACCGCCGACGAATTCGACATCTCCAGGCTGGAAGCCCAGCCGGGCGAGATCCTTGAGCTTGGCCGTTCCTGCACCGCGAGCGGCTACCGCACGCGTCCGACCATGCAACTGCTCTGGAAAGGCATCGCGGCCTACGTGTTCCAGAACGACATCTCCCTGATGTTCGGCTGCGCCAGCCTGCCTGGGAACGACGCCGAGGCGCTGCGAACGCAGCTCGCCTATCTTCATCACCAGCATCTGGCGCCGGAGCGGATCCGGGCGACGGCGCTGCCGGAGCGCTATGTCGAGATGGACCGCATGGCGGCCGAAGAGATCGACCTGCGCCGGACCGCGGCCACGCTGCCGCCGCTGATCAAGGGTTATCTCCGGCTCGGCGGCTTTGTCGGGCACGGCGCGGTGATCGATCACCAGTTCAACACCACGGATGTCTGCGTGATCGTCGAGACGAACAGTGTGTCCGACAAATACTACAAGCACTACGAACGCGAAGCGCGCGGGATCTCCATTCAATGAGCATGGCCGGAACGCTTGAGGAGCTGAACGAGGAGGAGATCCTCGGGGATCCCGGTCTCCTGGGGTCGTGGGAGCGCAATCTCGAGCCCGCCGAAGCGGCGGGCATGGTTGCGCCGTCGCGCACCCTGGTCTGGCGCCGGATCGCGCTCTACGGGGCGCTGACCTGCACGCTCCTGCCGCTGCAGATGCTCCTTTTGGCTTTCCGGTCGCCGATGTCCTCGGCCCTGCCTCTCTTCTATCACGGGCTCTGCGCTCGCCTGCTCGGCTTCCGGGTGAAGGTGCGGGGTCGCCCGCTGGCCAAGGGGCCGGTGCTCTATGCGAGCAACCATGCCTCCTATTTCGACATCGTTGTGCTCGGCAGCTTGCTCCGCGCGAGCTTTATCGCAAAGAGCGAGGTGAAGAGCTGGCCCGGCTTCGGCCTGCTGGCAATTCTGCAGCGCACGGTATTCGTCGAGCGCCGCCGTGGCCGCTCGAAGCACCACGCAAATGCCATCGCCGACCGGCTCGCCGGCGGCGATCGCCTCGTGCTTTTCCCCGAGGGTACCAGCAACGACGGCAACCGAACGTTGCCGTTCAAGAGCTCCATGTTCGCCGCTGCCGAAGTGCGCGACCCAGCCGGAGAGCTCAAGGTACAGCCGGTTTCGATTGCCTATACGCGGCTGAACGGCATGCCGATGGGCCGCGGGCTCCGTCCGTTCTATGCCTGGTACGGAGACATGGATCTCGTGCCGCACCTGCTGGAGGCGCTGGCGCTCGGCCGGGTCGATGTCGAGGTCGAGTTCCACGAGCCGGTCGACCCTTCGGCTTTCGCGAACCGCAAGGCGCTTGCCGCCCATTGCGAGCAGGTTGTCTCGCGCGGTGTTTCGCGTGCGCTTTCGGGGCGGGTCTAGGATATCCGCTGATCGCCGCTCGTCACGAGGTTCGCGCCGCGGAATCCCGGTTTTCGCGCAGTTCTGCCGCTTGACTGTGGGTCGCCCGGTGTTAGCATTCTCCTGATGGAAGCAAACGCACGCTGGAATTTCAGTTTCACTCGGCGTATTTGTGCCGCCGATCTCCTGAAATTCGACCCCTCGAGCGACGGTAAGGCTGAGCGCGCGTGAGCAAAAAACTCTTCATCAAGACCTATGGCTGCCAGATGAACGTCTACGACAGCGAGCGTATGACGGACAGCCTCGTTTCCCTCGGATACGACCCGGTGGCGACGCCGGAAGATGTGGACATGGTGATCCTCAACACCTGCCATATCCGCGAGAAGGCGACGGAAAAGGTCTTTTCCGAGCTCGGACGCATCCGTCTGGAAAAGGAAGCACGCGCCGCCGAGGGCAGGCCTTTGCTGATCGCGGTCGCGGGCTGCGTGGCCCAGGCCGAGGGCGAGGAGATCGTCAAGCGCGCGCCGTTCGTGGATCTCGTTTTCGGGCCGCAGACCTATCACAGGCTTCCGGAACTGGTGCGCGAGGCCGAACGCAAGGCCGGCGAGCGGCAGGCCGCATCCGGCGGGCGCGGCACCCGCGGCGCAGGCGTTGTCGACACCGACTTCCCGGTCGAGAGCAAGTTCGATTTCCTGCCGGAAGAGCGCCACGCGAGCAGCGCGGCGGCTTTCCTGTCGATCCAGGAAGGTTGCGACAAGTTCTGCAGCTTCTGTGTCGTGCCCTATACCCGCGGCGCCGAATTCTCGCGGCCTGTCGAACAGGTGCTGGCGGAAGCGCGCCGGCTGGTCGCGTCCGGCACCGCCGAACTCACCCTGCTCGGGCAGAATGTGAACGCCTATCACGGCGCAGCCGACGGCGGGGAATGGGGTCTCGGGCGGCTGATCCGCGAACTGGCGGAGATCGATGGGCTGGAGCGGATCCGCTACACGACCTCGCATCCGAACGACGTGGATGAGGATCTGATCGCCGTGCACCGCGACGTTCCGCAGCTGATGCCCTATCTGCATCTCCCTGTGCAGTCCGGGTCGGACCGCATTCTGCGGGCGATGAACCGCAAGCACGATGCGGCCACCTATCGCTGTGTCGTCGACCGGCTGCGCGAGGCGCGCCCGGATCTCGCCCTCTCCTCCGACTTCATTGTCGGGCATCCGGGAGAAAGCGACGCGGATTTTGCCGAGACGCTCAAACTTGTCACGGATATCGGCTACGCTCAGGCCTATTCGTTCAAATACAGTCCCCGGCCGGGCACCCCGGCGGCGGGCACGGACATGCAGGTCGACGAAGCGGTGAAGTCGGACAGATTGGAAACCCTGCAGCAGCTTCTGAACGCGCAGCAGCTCGCCTACAACGCCGCGTCCGCCGGGACGGTGCAGCCGGTGCTGGTCGAGCGCACGGGTCACAAGGACGGCCAGCTCGTCGGGCGCGGCCCTTATATGCAATCGGTGCATTTCGCAGGATCGGAGCGGCTTGTCGGCACTATCGTCGATGTCCGCATCGATGCGGGCTATGCCAATTCCCTGTCCGGAACCGTGGTCACCAGCGAATGGGACGGCGTTCCCGGACTCTCGTCGCGCAACCCTGACCATGAAAGGGCGATTGCTTGAGCATCACGAACGAGGCCACCGAGAGCGTCCGACTTGAGTTTGCCGATCACGATCTCCTGCCGGCGCTGCTCGGCGAGCATGACCGGAACCTCGCGCGGATCGAGCAGAAACTTCCCGTCTCCCTTTCCTGCTTCGGGAACACCGTCACGGTGGAGGGCGACAAGGACTCGGTGATCACGGCGCAATCGGCGCTGACCTCGCTCTACAGGCGCCTCGAGGGCGACCGGGATGCCGGCAAGAAACTGAAGAGCCTCGACATCGGGACGGTGGATGCCGCTGTCAAATGGGCCCAGAGCGACGATGACGTCGCCAACGGTTCCAGCGGCTTCAACGATCGTTCCGCCTTCGTACCGACATGGAAGCGGGCCATCCAGCCGCGCTCGCCGAACCAGCACCGCTACATCCAGGCGCTGTCGCGGGACGAGCTTGTGCTCGGCCTCGGCCCGGCCGGTACCGGCAAGACCTATCTCGCCGTCGCGATGGCGGTCTCGATGCTGATGGAGCGCAAGGTCGAGCGTCTGATCCTTTCCCGCCCGGCGGTCGAGGCCGGCGAGCGGCTCGGCTTCCTGCCGGGAGACATGAAGGACAAGGTCGACCCCTATCTCAGGCCGCTCTATGACGCGCTCTACGACATGATGCCGGGCGACCAGGTCGAACGCCGGCTGACGGCGGGGGAGATCGAGGTGGCGCCGCTCGCCTTCATGCGCGGACGGACGCTGGCCAATTCCTACATCATCCTCGACGAGGCGCAGAACACGACGCCGACGCAGATGAAGATGTTCCTGACCCGGCTCGGCGAGAATTCCCGCATGGCGATCACCGGCGATCCGTCGCAGATCGACCTGCCGTTTGGCGCCAAGTCCGGTCTGGTAGATGCGATGGGCGTGCTCGATCGCATTCCCGGCGTCAGCGTGGTCGAGTTTTCCGCCCGCGACGTTGTGCGTCACCCGCTGGTGACGAAAATCGTCCATGCTTACAATGATCGTGAATCGGCCCGTCTCGATGACGGGAAGAAATAGGGACAAAAGAGGAGTACCCGCGCGTGCCCGACGAATCGGAGCCAGGAAGTAGTCGCTTCAGCGCTTTGGCTGAACAGGATCCGCCGGAAGACCCGGAGCAGCCGGACAGAAATCTGGATATTGCCGTCGCCGTGCCAAATCCGGCCTGGACGGACGCTCTCCCGGATGTGGAGTGCATCTGCATCGCCAGTGCCGCCGCCGCGATCGGCAGCCCGTTGCGTCAGACCGAACTCAGCATCGTTTTGTCCTCGGATGACGAAGTTCGTGTGCTCAATCGCGACTACCGGAAAAAGGACAGCCCGACCAATGTGTTGTCCTTTCCGTCCGGACTTGCATCCGGGGTCGGCGATGCCGATATGCTCGGGGACGTAATCCTCGCCTTTGAAACGGTCTCCATGGAAGCGGCCCGGGACGGTAAATCGCTGGACTCCCATTTGCGCCATCTTGTCGTGCATGGCGTGCTGCATCTGCTCGGGTTCGATCACGAGACCGAGGCGGAGGCGTCCGAGATGGAGCGTCGCGAGGTCGAGATCCTTGCCGGGTTCGGCATTGCGGATCCCTACGAGGCGGTGGCGGAGCCGGTGCGATGAGTTCGGACACCGAAAAGGCGTCGCTTGACGCAGACCTGCCGGTTTCTCCGGCGGAGCAGGGCGATCCGCAAGAACGCCGCGATGCCTCGTGGCAGCCGCTCAAGCAGATTGTGAAGGCCTTCAGGCTGAAGCGAAACGGAAGCTCGTCCGTCCGCGACGCTCTCGAAGAGCTGATCGACGAGGACAGCAAGGGCGAACCCGGCGAAGGTCTTGCGATCGATCCGCACGAACGGGCGCTGATCCGGAACATCCTCGGGCTGCGGGACATCACCGCGCGGGATGTGATGGTCCCCAGGGCGGATATTACCGGGGTGGAGATCAGCACCTCTCTGGACAAACTCGTCGACGACATGGTCAAGGACGCGCACAGCCGCGTTCCGGTCTATCGCGAGACCCTCGACGATGTCGTCGGCATGGTCCACATGAAGGACGTGCTCGCGCATATCCATGCCGGCAAGGACGTTCCGCTCAGCTCGCTGCTGCGCGAGGTGCTGTTCGTGTCGCCGTCGATCCGGGCTATGGATCTGCTGCAGGAAATGCGTCTGACCCGGCGCCACCTCGCCCTCGTCGTTGACGAGTTTGGCGGGGTCGACGGGCTGATCACGATCGAGGATCTGGTCGAGGAGATCGTCGGCGATATCGTTGACGAGCACGATGTGGACGAAGGTCCGAAAATCACCATGGTCGGGCCGGACACCGCGATCGCCGATGCCCGGGCCGAGATCGAGGAGTTCGAGGAGCTGTTCGGCCAGGTCCTGGACGAGGAGGAGCGCGAGGAGATCGACACGGTCGGCGGCCTGGTCTTCTCGCTCGCCGGGCGGGTTGCCGCACGCGGCGAACTCCTGACCCATCCGGCCGGCATCGAATTCGAGGTGCTGGAAGGGGATTCCCGCCGGATCAAACGGATACGCATCCGCAGGGTGGAGCCGGACGCGCTCCTGCCGGAGGCCGGTTCGTGAGTTCCCGGGCGGCCGTTGCCCGGTTGGGCACGGGCGCCCGCAGCACTGTCCTGCGCCTCGTGCGCCTGACGGGAGCCGTGAATATCGCTCTGATGGCGGGATCCGGGGCGGTCGCGGCGCTAGCGCTCCCGCCCCTCGGCATCGTTCCCGCGCTGTTCGCGTTCTCCCTGCTCATGCTGTCGCTGGAGCATCGGCGGAGCGCGGCCGGGGCCTTCGCCGGCGGATGGGCCTTTGCCTTCGGTCATCACGTCGCCGGGCTTTATTGGATTTCGAACGCCTTGCTGGTCGACGGCGAGCGGTTCGCCTGGGCGGTGCCGTTCGCCGCCGTCGGGTTGCCGGCCGTGCTTGCGCTCTATGGCGGGCTCGCTGCGCTGCTCTATCACCGGCTCCGGCCGCGCGGCTGGCTGCGGGCTCCGGTCCTCGCGGGCGCCTGGACGCTGGCCGAGATGCTGCGCGGCACGATCGCGACCGGCTTTCCCTGGAACCTGCCGGCCTCCGCCTGGTCCTTTTCCGATGCCCTGATGCAGCCGCTGGCCCTGTTCGGCGCCTATGGCTACGGCTTCTTCGTCCTGCTGTTCGCGCTCTCTCCGCTGTTGCTGCTGCGGAGCGGCGCCGGGCGTCTCGAGCGCGGCATCGGTATCTGCTCGCTCCTGCTGCCGCTGCTTTTTCTCGTCTTTGGCCAGTTTCGCCTGGACGCGGCGATGCCCCTCGACCCGGCCGCGCCGACAGTGCGCGTCGTGCAGGGAAACATTCCCCAGCGGGACAAGTGGAACCCTGAGCTGATCCGCGGGCATGTCGCGAAATATGCGATGCTGACGCGTCTGCGAGAAGCCGACGCCGTGCCGGCCGGGTTCGGTGCACTGCCGCCCGCGCGCCTGGTGGTCTGGCCGGAAACGGCCATCCCCTATGCCCTCAATCGCGAGCCGCAGTTCGCGGCCTATCTCGGCTCCCTGCTGCCGCCCGGCGATGCCGTGCTGATGACCGGAGCGCCGCTGCGCGAGGCAATACCCGGATATCCCGAGGCAACCCGGAACTACAATGCCGTCGTGGCGCTCGACCGCACCGGCCGGATCATCGCCCGGCACGACAAGTTCCATCTCGTTCCGTTTGGCGAATATGTGCCGTTCAGCGAATGGTTGCCGCTCGGACCAGTGGTGAAGACCGGCCAGGGCTTCACGCCGGGTCCCGGTCCGGGCAGCTTCGAGGCACCGGGTCTTCCACCGATCGGCTCCCTGATCTGCTACGAGGTGATCTTTCCCGGCGCCGTCACGGCGCCTGCCGGACCCCGTCCAGGGCTTCTGGTGAACGTAACAAACGATGCCTGGTTCGGTTTCAGTTCAGGACCTTACCAGCATCTCGCGGCCGCACGGATGCGTGCCGTGGAAGAAGGAATCCCGATTATCCGTGCTGCGAATACGGGAATTTCCGCAATCATCGATGCCTACGGGCGTGTTCTCGCCTCGCTTCCTCTTGAGCGGACGGGTGCGATTGACAGTCCGCTTCCCCCGGCTCTGCCAAGTAAAACGCTCTATGCGCGCGTCGGAGACAGCTTGGCAATAGTGCTGGCGCTTCTGCCACTATTAGCGGCATTTCTTCGCAGGGCCAGTTAGCTCTCTTTTTTCTTTTTTTTGTTAAGGCTTTCCTGTTGACTGCATACGTTTGTATGGGTAACTGGTTTCAACGCAATTTGAGATTAATGGTTCTGATTATGGAGCAGCCGTCGAGAAAGCGTCGTCCCGGTGGCCGGATGGCCAGCTTGGGAAAACCGAATCCGGTCGACGTTCATGTCGGATCGCGCGTCCGCATGCGCCGTACGCTTCTCGGCATCAGCCAGGAGAAGCTCGGCCAGGCACTCGGACTGACGTTCCAGCAGGTGCAGAAGTATGAACGCGGCGCAAACCGGATCGGCGCGAGCCGGCTGTACGATCTGAGCCGGGTGCTCGAGGTTCCGGTCAATTACTTCTTCGAAGAGATGGCACAGGAAGTCCGCGAGCAGTCGCCTGGACGCCTGTTCGAAAAAGATCAGGATCCGGAGGCCTACCAGCTTCCCGACGACCCGATGAACCGGCGCGAAACCCTTGAACTCGTTCGTGCCTATTACCGTATCGCGGACCCGGAAGCACGGCGTCGGCTGTTCGACCTGATGCGTTCGATCGCGAACACTTTCGACGGCGAAGAGTCCGAATAGGAACCGCGTCGGTTTCTGCTTGACCGGGATTCGCAAAAGCGGCAGGTAATCCTACCTCTCGGTGCCTTCGACAGATTCACCGAACAGAGATTCATGCACGGCGCTTCCAACCGGGGCAGGCGTTCACGGGTACGTTTTATGCCGGCATGGGTGTAACTCATTTCCTAGGAGAGCCCCCGTTGACTCAATCCGACTACGAATTCACCAGCGAATCCGTTTCCGAAGGACATCCGGACAAGGTCTGTGACCGGATCTCCGATACGGTCGTTGACATGTTTCTTGCCGCGGATCCCATGAGCCGCGTCGCGTGCGAAACCCTGGCCACGACCGACAAGGTCATCCTGGCGGGCGAAGTGCGCGGGCCGGCGTCCGTTACCAAGGATGCGATCATCGAGTCGACGCGCGAGGCGATCCGCGACATCGGTTACGAACAGGACGGCTTCAGCTGGAAGACGGCCGATATCGAGGTTCTGCTGCACGAGCAGTCCACCGATATCGCGATGGGTGTCGACGCCGCGGGCAACAAGGACGAAGGCGCCGGCGACCAGGGCATCATGTTCGGTTTTGCCTGCCGCGAGACCGAGGCGCTCATGCCGGCGCCGATCCACTATTCGCACCAGATCCTGAAATCCATGGCCGAAGCGCGCAAATCCGGTGCGCAAAAGGGCTTCGGGCCGGACTCCAAGAGCCAGGTGACCCTGCAATACGCGAACGGCAAGCCGGTGCGCGCTTCCTCCGTCGTGGTCTCGACCCAGCATGACGAGGATCTTGAGCAGGACGCGATCCGCGAAATGGTTCGCGAGCACGTGCTGAAGGTCCTTCCCGAGGGCTGGATGTGTCCCGAGGATCATTTCTACGTAAACCCGACGGGCCGCTTCGTGATCGGCGGTCCGGTCGGCGATGCCGGTCTGACCGGCCGCAAGATCATCGTCGACACCTATGGCGGTGCGGCGCCGCATGGCGGCGGTGCGTTTTCCGGCAAGGATCCGACCAAGGTCGACCGCTCCGCGGCCTACGCGGCGCGCTGGGTCGCCAAGAACGTCGTGGCCGCCGGCCTCGCCGACAAGTGCACGATCCAGGTGTCCTACGCGATCGGCATCTCCCACCCGCTCTCGATCTATTTCGAGACCTACAACACGGGCAAGGTTGACGAGGCCAAGCTGGCTTCGGTGATCCGCGAGATCGTCGATCTGTCGCCGCGGGGAATCCGCGAGCGTCTCGCTCTCAGCAATCCGATCTACCGGCCGACCTCGGCATATGGTCATTTCGGCCGCGAAGACGGTGCGCCCGGGCACTTCACCTGGGAGAAGCTCGACCTCGTGGACGACCTGAAAAGCGCCTTCGCTTAAGGACCAGACGAGAAACGGGACCGAGCCGTGCCCACGGGCAAGGAAGATCCGAAAGACATCGTACAGCGCGACCGCGTCTTCTATGGCAGAAGGCGCGGTCGGCGCTTGCGCGCGGGTATGGAGACGCTGCTCGAAACGCGGCTGCCGGAGCTTCGCGTGGAGCTGCCGGACACACCCGGCGCCAGACTGGATCCCCGGACGCTGTTTCCGCCGGATACGGAGGAGATCTGGCTCGAGATCGGCTTCGGCGGCGGCGAGCACCTGGCCGCGCAGGCAGACGCCAATCCCGGGGTCGGCTTTATCGGCTCCGAGCCTTTCATGAACGGCGTCGCCAGCCTGCTCCGCCATTGCGAGGATCGCGGTCTCGGCAATGTCCGGATCTATCCCGACGACGTGCGCGACCTGCTCGCCGTTCTGCCGGATAGATGCCTCGACCGGATCGCCGTGCTCTTCGCCGATCCCTGGCCGAAAAAGCGCCACCATGCGCGCCGCATCATCCAGCACGAGACGATCGCCGACTTTCACCGCCTGCTGAAGCCCGGCGGCGAGCTGCGGCTGGCGACCGACGACATGGGCTATCTGCGCTGGATGCTGGCCCGCGCAACCGCGAACGAGGGTTTCCGCTGGCTAGCCCGCGGGCCGCAGGACTGGCGGGTCCGGCCGAACGATTGGCCCGAGACGCGTTACGAGGCCAAGGCCCGGGCGCAGGGCCGCCGGCCGGCCTTCATGCGGTTCGAACGTCTCCATACCGACGGTTGACCGAATTTTCTTGAAGCATTCGCGTACTGGGTTATATTTGGGGCTCCATTACATGACCCAATCGGTAACGCTGATAGGGTGGGCCAACGGCCCACTTTTTTTTTGCGTTTCCCGAGGGTGGTTTTCCCGGCCCTGGCCGGGGCGGACTGTTAGAGGATCCGGGTGACGCAACAGCTGAACGAGCGCATTGCCGCAATGATCGGACCATCGGTTGAGTCGATGGGCTACGATCTCGTGCGGGTGAGCTTTACCGGCGGCAAGAAGGCCGTGCTGCAGATCATGGCAGAGCGCACCGACCGCACCCAGATGACGGTCGACGACTGCGCCGATATCAGCCGTGCGATTTCGCTGATCCTCGATGTCGAGGACCCGATTTCCGGGGAATACAATCTCGAGGTCAGCTCGCCGGGGATCGATCGTCCTCTGGTGCGGCCGGAGGATTACGACCGTTTCAGCGGTTTCGAGGCGAAGATCGAGCTCGAGGTGCCGGTGAACGGGCGCAAGCGGTTCCGGGGCGAGGTCCTCGGGTCCGCAGAAGACGGAACCGTCGCGATCGAACAGGACGGGGAAAAGCTGAGCTTTCCCTTCGCTGCGATCCGAACGGCGAAACTGGTTTTGACCGATGCTCTGATCGACGCTGCCGAGCGCGGCGAGATCTGAGGCGGTCTGGGGCAAACGGAACAAACGGCAAGAAGACGCGACCCATGGAAACGGCAACCCAACCCAAGCTTGAACTGATTCAAGTCGCCGATGTCGTAGCGCGCGAGAAAGGTATCGAGCGCGACGAGGTCCTGGAGGCGATGGAGCAGGCGATCCAGAAAGCCGGCCGCTCCAAATACGGCCATGATCGTGACATCCGGGCCAATATCGACCGCACCAGCGGCGCCATCGAACTCGTCCGCGTGACCGAGGTGGTCGACGAGGTCGAGGACGAGATGACCCAGATCTCCGTTGCCGCCGCGCAGAAGCGGGATCCGAACCTGAAGGCGGGCGACCTGATCGTCGATCCGCTGCCGCCGATCGATTTCGGCCGCATCGCCGCGCAGACCGCCAAGCAGGTCATCGTGCAGAAGGTGCGCGAGGCCGAGCGGGCCCGCCAGTACGAGGAGTTCAAGGACCGCGTCGGCGAGATCGTCAACGGCATCGTCAAGCGGGTCGAGTTCGGCAACGTCACCATCGATCTCGGCCGGGCAGAGGCGGTGCTGCGCCGCGACGAGCTGCTGCCGCGCGAAAGCTTCCGCAACGGCGATCGTGTGCGCGCCTACATCTACGACGTCCGCGAGGAACAACGCGGCCCGCAGATCTTCCTGTCGCGCACCCATCCGCAGTTCATGGCCAACCTGTTCAAGCAGGAAGTGCCGGAAATCTACGACGGCATCATCGAGATCAAGTCGGTCGCCCGCGATCCGGGCAGCCGCGCGAAGATCGCGGTGATCTCCTATGACGGCAGCATCGATCCGGTCGGCGCCTGCGTCGGCATGCGCGGCTCGCGCGTGCAGGCCGTGGTCGGCGAGCTGCAGGGCGAGAAGATCGACATCATTCCCTGGTCCGAGGATCCGGCGACCTTCGTGGTCAACGGTCTCGCTCCGGCCGAGGTCAGCAAGGTCGTTCTGGACGAGGAGCAGCGCCGCATCGAAGTGGTGGTGCCGGACGACCAGCTCAGCCTCGCCATCGGCCGCCGCGGCCAGAACGTGCGCCTCGCCTCGATCCTCACCGGCTGGGATATCGACATCCTGACCGAGGCCGAGGAATCCGAGCGCCGTCAGGAAGAGTTCAAGACCCGGTCGAAGACTTTCATCGACTCCCTCGATATCGACGATGTGATCGCGCATCTGCTTGTGGCGGAAGGCTTCACCTCGGTCGACGAGATCGCCTATTCGCCGCTCGAAGATCTGATGAGCATCGAAGGTTTCGATGCGGACATCGCCGAGGAGCTGCAGAACCGGGCGCTGGCCTTCGCCGAGGCCGAACGCAACCGGCTGCAGGATCGCAGCACCGAGCTCGGTGTGGCGGAAGACCTGCTGAATTTCGAGGGCCTGAACCTCGCCAATATCGTCCAGCTCGCCGAACAGGGCGTGAAGACGCTGGACGATCTGGCGGATCTGGCAGGCGACGAGCTGATCGAGATGCTGCCTGAGGCGGGCCTCGATCAGAGCACGGCGAACGAGGTCATCATGGCGGCCCGCGCACACTGGTTCGAGGACGAGGAGTCCGAGGCCGGCGAGGACGGTGCCGAAGCTGGGGAGGCTCATGACGAGACCCCGGCAACATGAGACCCTCGCGCTAGCCGATAGCGACCGGTCCGGCCGCGGCGACCGCAGGTGCATCGCCACCGGCGAGAGCGGCGGCCCGGAGGGCATGATCCGTTTCGTGATCGGCCCGGACGGTGACGTCGTTCCGGATCTTTCGGAAAAGCTTCCGGGCCGCGGCCTCTGGGTCACGGCGAGCCGTGATGCGCTTGCCGAGGCCAGCCGCAAGCGGGCCTTTTCCCGTGCCGCCAAGCAGAAGGTCACGGTGCGCGACGACCTCGTCGAGGCCGTCGAAGCCATGCTCGTCGCCTCGATCCAGTCGCTTATCGGACTGGCCCGGCGTGCGGGAGCGGCCATCGCGGGCCATGCCAAGGTCGAAGACGCCGTGCGCCACCACAAGGCGGTCCTGCTGATCGAAGCGGCGGACGGCGCTGCGGATGCGCGGGAGAAGATGACACGGCTTGGCGGCGGCCTCCCGGCCCTGGCCTTGCTGACCCGCGCCGAGCTCGGAGCGGCCTTCGACCGTGAGCAGACGGTGCATGCGGCCATCCTGGCGGCAGGCGACCATTCGAAGGGTCTGACGGCCCGTTTGACACGAGAATTTGCACGACTTGCAGGATTCCGGGGCGATATTTCTCGACTCGGCTTGGAAAACAACGGCTAGGGGTGTATTGAGGCCCCTGCCCGGTATCATGGAAAAGACGCGCGACCTAGAATGACAACGAGCAACGAGACTGATCGCAAGAAACTGAGCCTGTCCGGACGGGGGAAACTTTCCCTCGGAAAGTCCGTCGACAAGGATCAGGTGAAGCAGAGCTTTTCCCATGGCCGGTCCAAGACTGTTCAGGTCGAGCGGCGGCGCAAGCGCGTCGGCGGTCCCGGCGGTCCTGGCGGTGCCGGTGATTCCGGAGGCCTGAGCGCGGAGGAACGGGAACGCCGTACCCGGGCACTGAAGGAAGGCCTGAAGCAGCAGGAAGCCGCGCGCGCCGAGGCGCCGGAGCCCAGCGCTGCGGCCGAACCCGCGCAGCCGGCTCCCGAAGCGGCCCCGCAGGCCGAACCGGAAGCGGCGCCGGAGCCGGTCGATCGCCGTCAGGCCGAGCTTGAGGAAATGCGCCGGATCGCTGAGGCTGAAGGCAAGGTGCGCGAAGAAGAAGCCGCGCGTCTCGCCGAAGAGGCCGCCGCGCGCGAAGCCAAGGCGCAGGCCGAACGTGCCGCCGCCCGTGCGGCGGAACCGCGGAACCAGCCCGATCGCGACCGTGGCCCGGCTGCGGCCGCGGCTCCGGCAATGCCGGACGAGGACAGTGAAGGCCGGCGCGGCAAGCGCCGCGGTGGCGGCGCCGGTGCGCCGGACCGCCGTGCGGCCCCGACTCCGAGCCGGCGCGGCGAACAGCGCCGCCGGTCCGGCAAGCTCACGGTTTCCCAGGCTCTTGACGATCGGGGCGGCGAACGCTCCCGCAGTCTTGCCTCCGTGCGCCGTGCCCGCGAGCGCGAGAAGCAGCGGATGCGCGAGGAGGGTGGCGAGCAGGCCAAGCAGGTCCGCGAAGTCGTCATTCCGGACGCGATTACCGTGCAGGAACTCGCCAACCGTATGGCGGAACGTGCGGGCGACGTCATCAAGACGCTCATGAAGATGGGCATGATGGCGACCATCACCCAGTCGATCGACAGCGATACCGCCGAGCTCGTGGTGGCCGAATTCGGCCACAAGGCGAAGCGCGTCTCGGAATCCGACGTCGAGCTGCAGCTCCAGGTCAAGGACGACGCTCCGGAAGACCTGAAGCCGCGTGCGCCGGTCGTGACCGTCATGGGCCACGTCGACCACGGCAAGACCTCGCTTCTGGACGCGCTCCGGCGCTCCGACGTGGCGGCGGGCGAAGCCGGCGGCATCACCCAGCATATCGGCGCCTATCAGGTGACCGTGCCCTCCGGTGCGAAGATCACCTTCCTTGACACGCCGGGCCACGAGGCCTTCACCGAGATGCGGGCGCGCGGTGCAAATGTCACCGACATCGTCGTGCTCGTCGTCGCGGCCGACGACGGCATCATGGCGCAGACCGTGGAAGCCATCCGGCATGCCAAGGCGGCCGGCTGTCCGATCATCGTCGCGGTCAACAAGTGCGACCTTCCGGACGCCGATCCGAACCGGGTCCGCCAGGAACTGCTGCAGCACGAGATCGTGGTCGAGGAAATGGGCGGCGACGTGCTTGCCGTCGACGTCTCGGCGAAAACCAAGCAGGGCCTCGACAAGCTTGAGGAGGCGATCCTCCTGCAGGCCGAACTGCTCGAGGTCAAGGCCAATCCCGACCGTCGTGCCGAAGGCGCGGTGGTCGAGGCGAAGATGGAAAAGGGCCGCGGCAGCGTCGCGACCGTGCTCATCACCAAGGGCACCCTCAATGTCGGCGACATCTTCGTTGCCGGTGCCGAATGGGGCCGCGTCCGCGCGCTGCTGGACGACCATGGCCAGCGCATCCAGAGCGCCGGTCCCAGCATGCCGGTCGAGGTTCTCGGCTTGCAGGGCACGCCGGTCGCGGGTGACGAGTTCGGCGTGGTCGAGACCGAGGGCCAGGCCCGCGAGATCGCGGAATATCGTCAGCGCGTGCTGCGCGAGAAGTCGGCCGTGGCCGGCGCCCGCGGTTCCGTCGAGCAGATGCTGTCCGCTATCGCAGCGGGCCAGGCCGAAGAGCTGCCCGTGGTCATCAAGACCGACGTGCACGGCTCGCTTGAAGCGATCCGGTCGACCCTGGAGAAGATCTCCAACGACCAGGTTGCGGTGCGGATCCTCCACGGTGCCGTCGGCGGCATCAGCGAGTCCGACGTGAGCCTGGCCAAGGCCTCCGGCGCGCTGATCATTGGCTTCAACGTCCGTGCGGTCCCGCAGGCGCGGGATCTGGCGGCGCAGGAAGGCCTCGAGATCCGCTATTACTCGATCATCTACGAGTTGATTGACGACATCAAAGCGGCGCTCACCGGCATGCTGTCCCCGGACCTCAAGGAAGAGTTCCTCGGCAATGCGGAAATCCGCGAAGTCTTCAACATCACCAAGGTCGGCAAGGTCGGTGGTTGCATGGTCACCGAAGGCCTGCTCCGTCGTGCCGCCAAGGTCCGTCTGCTGCGCGACAACGTGGTGATCCACGAAGGCACGCTGAAGACCCTGAAGCGCTTCAAGGACGAAGTGAAGGAAGTTCGCGAGGGGTACGAATGCGGTGCCGCGTTCGAGAACTACAACGATATCCAGGTCGGCGATTTCATCGAGTGCTTTGAGGTGAAGGAAGTCGCGCGCAGCCTGGAATCGGTCCAGCAGGCCAGCACCTCGTCCTGAGCGGCGGGGTTTGACTGTCACACAGACTGACGGGAGCTAGAAAGTGGTTGGATCGCACCCTGAGAAGGCAGGGCGGCGCGGTCGCGCGCCGTCCCAGCGCCAGTTGCGCGTGGGCGAGGAAGTGCGTCATGTGCTTGCCGGCGTGTTCCAGCGTGGTGAATTGCATGACCCGGAGCTCGATGGAGTCTCGATCACGGTAAGCGAGGTCTCGGTCAGCCCCGACCTGCGCAACGCCACGGTCTTCGTCATGCCGCTCGGCGGCGCCCATGCCGACGACGTGCTCGCCGGCCTGAAAAGGGCGGCGCCGTTCCTGCGCACAATGCTGGCGAAGCAGATGACCCTGCGCACCGTTCCGCGGATGCGCTTCATCATCGACACGGCATTCGAGACCGCCAGCCGGATCAACGAGATGTTCCAGGATCCGGTGGTGCGCGCCGATCTCGAAAAGCACGATGACGAGGAAGAGGGCGGCAATGGCGCGTAGGAAACGCGGCAATCCGGTCAATGGCTGGGTGATCCTCGACAAGCCGTCGGGCGTCACCTCGACCCAGGCGGTTTCCGCCGTGCGCCGCGTGTTCGACGCGCAGAAGGCGGGTCATGCCGGGACGCTCGATCCGCTGGCCACCGGGATCCTGCCGATCGCCCTCGGCGAGGCGACCAAGACCGTCCCCTATGTGATGGATGCGTCGAAGGAATATACCTTCGAGGTGACCTGGGGCGAGGAACGCTCGACCGACGATCTCGAGGGCGAGGTGACCGGGACCTCCGAGGTGCGCCCGGACGAGGCCGCGATCGAGGCCGCGTTGCCGGCTTTCATCGGGACGATCACCCAGGTTCCGCCGAAATTTTCCGCCGTGAAGATCCAGGGCCAGCGGGCCTACGATCTCGCGCGCAACGAGGAGCCGGTCGAGCTCTCGCCGCGCGAGGTGCGGATCGATTTCTTCGACCTGGTCGAGATGCGCGGCGCCGACCGCGCGCTGTTCCGGGTCGGCTCCGGCAAGGGTGCTTACATGCGCAGCCTCGCCCGCGATATCGCGCGCGCGACGGGAACGCTCGGGCATATTTCGATGCTCCGGCGGCACCGGGTCGGCCCGTTCCTCGAAAAAGATGCGATTTCTCTGGATTCCTTGAAAGCTTTGGATCATAGTCCCGCCGCTTTCGAGCACCTATTGCCGGTGGAAACGGCGCTGGACGGCATCCCGGCGCTCACTCTGGCCGGTGCAGAGGCAAATAAGCTCAGATGCGGTCAGTCCGTCCCGGTCTTCCGGGCTATGGACCTCGACCGTTTCGGAGATCTCCGGGAAGGCGACCTCATGTACGCCGTTTCCGGGGGCAGCCCGGTCGCGATCGGACGGATCGACGGCGGCTGTATTTGCCCCATGCGCGTACTCAACCTTTGACCTAGGAGTATCCGATGTCGATTACGCAAGAGCGCAAGACCGAGCTCATCCAGAAGTTCGGCCGCGAAAAGGGCGACACCGGTTCGCCGGAAGTTCAGGTTGCGATCCTCACCGAGCGCATCGTGAACCTCACCGAACACCTGAAGACCCACAAGAAGGACTTCCACTCCCGCCGTGGGCTTCTGATCATGGTCGGCCAGCGCCGCCGCATGCTCGACTATCTGAAGTCGAAGAGCGTCGAGCGCTATCAGACCATCGTCTCCGAACTGGGCCTGCGCCGCTAATCCGTGCCGCAGGACTAAGGAACAGGACCGCACCCGCCCCGCGATTGTCGTGGGGCGGTTTGCGTTTCTGCAGGGCTTTGATGGACCGCCGTTATCGGGCGCCGTGATTGGCATTTGACGCCCCCGGCGATCCATGCGATTGAAGGCCCGCTCAATAGAGGAAAAACCGAAGAACCGCACCGATATCGACACCGAGAAATATGAGCCGGGTGTCACCTCGTTCGAACTGTATTCGGTGACCGAGGGCCTCCCGGACCGTTCTCCCGCGCCAGACGAGGCGCTGCGTTTGAAGAACCGTCCCGGACAGCTCCCTCCCACGCGAATCAGCAAATCGACCGAGGCTCGGAACCGAGCGGTTCAGCTTTGAAGGAAAGCTGAATGTTTCAGATCTACAAGAAAGAAATCGACTGGGGCGGGCGCAAGCTGACGCTCGAAACCGGCAAGATCGCCCGCCAGGCCGACGGCGCCGTCATGGCGACGCTTGGCGAGACCACCGTGCTCTGCACCGCCGTCTACGCGCGCCAGCCGAAGCCGGGTGTCGATTTCTTCCCGCTGACCGTGAACTACCAGGAAAAGACCTTTGCCGCCGGCAAGATCCCTGGTGGTTTCTTCAAGCGCGAAGGCCGCCCGACCGAAAAGGAAGTGCTGACCTCGCGCCTCATCGACCGCCCGATCCGTCCGCTCTTCGTCAAGGGCTTCAAGAACGAGACGCAGGTCGTCTGCACCGTTCTGTCGCATGACCTCGAGAACGATCCGGACGTCGTCGCCATGATCGGCGCCTCCGCCGCCCTGACCATTTCCGGCGTGCCGTTCCTCGGCCCGATCGCGGCCTGCCGTGTCGGCTACAAGAATGGCGAATACATCCTGAACCCGCGCCAGAGCGAGCTGCCGGACTCCGAGCTCGATCTGGTCCTCGCGGGCACCCAGGAAGGCGTGCTCATGGTCGAATCCATGGCCTCCGAGCTGTCCGAGGAAGTGATGCTCGGCGCCGTGACCTTCGGCCACAAGGCATTCCAGCCGGTGATCGATGCGATCATCGATCTGGCCGAAGCCTGTGCCAAGGAACCGATGGAAATGGCGGGCGAGAGCGAAGATGTCGCCCGCGTCCGTGACGCTCTGAAGGCCGGCATCTCCGCCGACATGACCGAGGCCTATGCCGAGCCGAACAAGACCCAGCGTCAGGCCAATGTCGCCGCCGTCCGCGAGAAGGGCATCGCCCTCTTCGAGGAAGATGCGGACAAGGAAATCGCCAAGAGCCTGATGAAGGAAGTCGAGGCCGACGTCGTGCGCGGCGCGATTCTGAAGACCGGCCAGCGGATCGACGGCCGCGACACCAAGACGGTGCGCCCGATCGTCTCCGAGGTCGGCATTCTGCCGCGCGCCCACGGCTCCGCGCTGTTCACCCGCGGTGAGACCCAGGCGCTGGCCGTGGCCACCCTCGGCACCGGTCAGGACGAGCAGATCATCGACGCGCTCGAAGGCGAATACCGCGAGCACTTCATGCTGCATTACAACTTCCCGCCCTACTCGGTCGGTGAAGCGGGCCGCATGGGCTCCCCGGGGCGCCGCGAAATCGGCCATGGCAAGCTCGCCTGGCGCGCCGTGCGGCCGCTGCTGCCGTCCAAGGAAGCCTTCCCCTACACCATCCGGGTCGTCTCCGAGGTCACCGAGTCCAACGGCTCCTCCTCGATGGCGACCGTCTGCGGCACCTCGCTGTCGCTGATGGATGCGGGCGTTCCGCTGAGCGCGCCGGTGGCCGGTATCGCCATGGGCCTGATCAAGGAAGGCGACGAGTTCGCGGTGCTCTCCGACATTCTCGGCGACGAGGATCATCTCGGCGACATGGACTTCAAGGTCGCCGGTACGGAGAAGGGCGTTACCTCCCTGCAGATGGATATCAAGATCACCTCGATCACCGAGGAGATCATGAAGATCGCGCTGGATCAGGCTCGTGACGGCCGCAAGCACATCCTCGGCGAGATGGCCAAGGCCCTGACGACCTCCCGTGAGGGCGTCTCCGAGAATGCGCCGCGCATCACCACCATCACGGTCCCGACCGACAAGATCCGCGAGATCATCGGCCCGGGCGGCAAGATGATCCGTGAGATCTGCGAGACCACCGGCGCCAAGATCGACATCGACGACGACGGCACCGTGAAGGTCGCGGCGGTCGATACCGCCTCCACCGAAGCGGCGCTCGAGCGGATCCGCTACATCGTCGCGGAGCCGGAGATCGGCGTGATCTATAACGGCAAGGTCGTGAAGACCGTTGATTTCGGCGCCTTCGTGAACTTCCTCGGTGCCAAGGACGGCCTCGTCCATATCAGCGAGCTGAAGAACGAGCGCGTCGGCAAGACCACCGACGTGGTGAATGTCGGCGACCAGGTGAAGGTCAAGGTCATCGGTTTCGACGACCGCGGCAAGGTCAAGCTGTCGATGAAGGTCGTCGACCAGGAGACCGGCGAAGACCTCTCCGAGAAGCCGGCCGAGGAATAAACACCATGGGTCTGCGGCTATCCCGTGTGATCGGACATCGCGGGGTGGCCGCTACGGCGCCCGAGAATACATTGACCGGCTTCCGCCTTGCGGCGGAGGCCGGTTTTTCGTGGGTGGAGTTCGATGTCATGCTGAGCGCGGACGAGGTTCCGATGCTGCATCATGACGAGAAACTGGGCCGCACCAACGATGGCCGCGGCCGGTTCTGCGAGCAGGACGCCGAGGCCCTCAAGAGGCTCGATGCGGGCGCTTGGTTCGCGCCTGATTTCGCCGGCGAACGGATTCCCGGCTTCGCCGACGCAATCGCCTGCTGCCGGGCCCTTGGCCTTGCGATGAATGTCGAGATCAAGCCGGCGAAAGGACACGCGATCCGGACTGCGGAAGTGGTCTCGGAGACGCTGAACGCGCTCTGCCCGGATCTGACGGACCGGATCGTGGTCTCGAGTTTCGAGCGGGACTGTCTGGAAGTGGCCAAAGAAAAAGCCCCGGATTTTCATCGGGGCTATCTCTGTGAGCGTCTGGCAGACGGGTGGCGGCAAGCCGCCGAAGATCTTGGATGTGTTTCGGTCCATCCGAACCATCGCCCGCTTACCGAGGCGGCTGTCGCCGCGATCCGGGATGCGGGCTTCAGAACCCTGACTTATACCGTGAACGATCCGCTGCGCGCCGCGACCTTGATCGCGTGGGGCGTGGATGCGGTCATCACCGACGAACCTTCCCTGGTGGCCGCGCTCGCCTGAGCCGCTCGGCCGGCGTTCATCCGCGCCAGGTCACGCCAGTATCCCAGCATGAAAACCCGCATCGCGGACGGAACCGAGCTGTCGCCGCGGGTCCGGTCGATTTCATTGATCAGCGCCTTGACGTCATAGCCGAGCCGCTTCGACACCATGTCGAACATGTCCCACTCTTCCGGATGAAGGCAGATGCTCGTCCGCCGGTTCTCCAGACGGAAGTGACGGCGGACCATGCGGCTCGCGTCGTTATCTCCGTCTTCTACCGTCTTCAGGGCCGAATTGAATATGTCTTTACCCTGTCCTGACGGTTTGAAGCTGTCTGCCATGAGGTGTCTCCAGTAAGTAGGGCATTCATGAGCGTCACTATTCCCAGAAAAATGGGAAAGCGCAAGCGTAAATTGTTTGGCCTACGCGTCTAGCGTGTTGATTTTGCATACTTATGTACACAAAAAGAATCTAACCTATTGGTTTTACGGAATAAAAAATTTCCTATCGATTTCGCTCAATTTCGAGCTCTGGTAAAAAATTCCCAAAAAAATGGAAATTGCATTCCCAGAAAAATGGGAATAGACTTGGTATATGGGTCGATACAAGAAAGCGATATCTCAACTCGAAGCGGAGCTCCGGCACCGCTGCCACCGCTATTACCTCGAGTCGGGAATACGGAAGTACAAGTTCGCCTCGGCGGCCGGAATTTCCGACACTCTGCTGAAAGATATCGACAGCCCGGATTTCGAGGCGTCGCTGAAGACGCTTCAGCGGCTCGACGAGGTCATCCCGGAGGAGTGGGAGCCTGCGAGCGACGACGCGGACGAGAAACTGATCGTCCCCGCAAAGAACGATCCGGTCATCGGATACAAGATCTGGGAAAGCGACCTCAGCCGCAGCCGGAAGATCTATGTCCGCGACGAGATGCTGCACGGGCTCGACCCGGACCAGGTGGAGCGCTGCGCGGCCTATATAAATAAAGTGCGCGAACCGGACGGCCGGCTGCTCGAGACGAAATTCAAGATCGCCGTGCTACGCGCGCTGGCGCCGCAATGCGCGATCCATATCTTCAATGTCGGCGAAGACGACCCGAACGCCTTTTTCATCGAGCACTGGGATAACGGCACCGGTATGTGGAAAGGTGCCGACATAACCGGGATGAAGTTCGCCGAACTCGATGACGAGGCCCTGCGGGGCTGTCAGCTCGAGGACTACCTCGTCTGCCGGGAAACCCAGTGGCCGAACCTTGCCATCGTGCATCGGAATTACGCCCACGGCGAGGAGCGGCGGTTCCTGCGCCTGCTGTTCCCGTTCGAGTCCAAGGACGGCTTGCCGAAGATTCTCAGCATCACCCGTCCGCAGACGAACGGACTGGCTGTCGACCTGCTGCAGAAGAAGCTTCCGGGATACGAGCCGGGCGGCGGCGAAGGCGTCGTCGACCTCAGAACCCGCCGTCCCTGAGACGGCTCTCTATTCTTCCTCGCGATCCGGCTTGGGAATGGCGACGGTGTGGAAGCCGCCGTCGACATAATGGATCTCGCCGGTAACCCCGGCCGACAGATCGCTCAGCAGATACAGTCCGGCTCGTCCGACCTCGTCCAGCGAAGCGTTGCGCTTGAGCGGCGCGTTCTTCTCGGCAAAGCGGAAAGTGTGGCGCGCATCGGCGATCGCCGAACCGGCAAGCGTTTTCATCGGGCCCGCCGAAATCGCGTTCACCCGGATCCCGTGCTCACCCAGATCGGCGGCGAGATAGCGCACGCTGGCCTCGAGCGCGGCCTTGGCGACCCCCATGACATTGTAGTTCGGCGTCGTCCGGTTGGCGCCGAGATAGGACAGCGTGAGCATGCTGCCTCCGTCCTTCATCAGCGGCCAGGCGCGGCGCGCGATATTGGTGAAGGAGAAGCAGGAGATATCGAGCGTGTTGAGAAAATTCTCGCGGCTGGTATCGGCGTAACGGCCCTTCAGCTCGCCCTTGTCGGAATAGGCGATGGCATGCAGCACGAAATCGAGGCCGCCCCAGGCGGTTCCGATCTCGTCGAAGGCCCGGTCGAGCGCGTCGTCATTCCCGACGTCGCACATCACCGCGAGCGTCGAGCCGACGCTCCCCGCCAGCGGTTCGACCCGCTTCTTCAGGCTCTCGTTCTGATAGGTGAAGGCGAGTTCCGCCCCCTGGCCCGCGACCGCGGAGGCGATGCCCCAGGCAATCGAACGGTCGTTGGCAACGCCCATGATCAGGCCGCGCTTGCCGGCCATCAGTCCCTTGAACGGCGCCTTTTCGGCCTCGCGCTGATCGGCAAGGTCGTCAATCAGGTCGGTCATCCCGCTCGCCCCTCCGCTCAGGCGTCGTACTTCTGAAATGCTAGCACGGCATTGGTTCCGCCGAACCCGAAACTGTTGGAAAGCGCGAGGCGCATCCCGGCATTGTCTCGGCGTTCGCGCAGGATCGGCATATCTGTCGCTTCGGGATCGACCTCGTCGATATTGGCCGAGGCGGCCATGAAGTCGTCCTTCATCATCAGCAGCGTGTAGATCGCCTCGTGCACGCCCGTCGCGCCCTGGGAATGACCGGTGAGGGACTTGGTCGAGCTGATCGCGGGAATCGCGTTCCGCTTTCCGAAGACCTCGCGGATCGCTTCCAGCTCCTTGGTGTCGCCGACTGGCGTGCTGGTGCCGTGCGTGTTGATGTAATCGACCGGCTGGTCGATGCCCTTGAGGGCCATCTGCATGCACCGCACCGCGCCCTCGCCGGACGGGGCCACCATGTCGACGCCGTCCGAGGTCGCGCCGTAGCCGACGATCTCGCCATAGATCTTGGCGCCGCGCGCCTTGGCGCGCTCCAGTTCCTCGAGGATCAGAACCCCGCCGCCACCGGAGATCACGAACCCGTCGCGGTTCGCGTCATAGGCACGCGAGGCTTTTTCCGGCGTGTCATTGTACTTGGAGGACAGCGCGCCCATGGCATCGAACAGCACGGACAGGGTCCAGTGCAGTTCCTCGCCGCCGCCGGCCATCATCACGTCCTGCTTGCCCATCTGGATCAGCTCGTAGGCATTGCCGATGCAATGCGAGCTCGTCGAACAGGCGGACGAGATCGAGTAGCTGAGGCCCTTCACCTGGAAGGCGGTCGAAAGCGTCGCGGAATTGGTGCTGCACATCACCCGCGGCACCATGTAGGGGCCGACCCGCTTCGGGCCTTTCTCGCGTGCGATGTCGAACGCGTTCATCATGTTCGAGGTCGAGGGGCCGCCGGACCCCATGACCATGCCGGTCATCGGGTTGCTGATCTCGTTCGGCTCGAGCCCCGCATCGGCGATCGCCTGTTCCAGCGCGATATAGTTATAGGCCGCACCCGGACCCATGAAGCGCATCTGCTTGCGGTCGATATGCTCTGCCGGATCCAGCTTGATCGACCCGTGCACGTGGCTGCGGAAGCCGAGATCGGCATAGTCCGGGGCGAATTCGATACCTGACTTTCCGGCCTTGAGGGAGGCGGTCACTTCCTCGGCATTGTTGCCGATACTGGAAACGATCCCGAGACCGGTAACGACGACTCGACGCATGTCAGCTGGCTCCCTCGGCGGCGGTGTTCTGGAACAGACCGACCCGGATGTCCTTGGCTTCGAAAACCGTGGTTCCGTCGCAATCGACGCGGCCGTCGGCGATTCCCATATAGAGCTTGCGCATGATCACGCGCTTCAGGTCGAGCGTATAGGTCAACAGTTTGGCGCTCGGCAGAACCTGTCCGGTGAATTTCACTTCGCCGACCGAAATCGCGCGCCCGGAACCCGGACCGCCCATCCAGCCGAGGGTAAAGCCGAGGAGCTGCCAGAGCGCATCCATGCCGAGGCAGCCCGGCATCACCGGGTCGCCCTCGAAATGGCATTTGAAGAACCAGAGGTCCGGCTTGATGTCGAACTCGGCCGTGACCTCGCCCTTGCCGTAGGCACCGCCTTCGGTCGAAAGCTTGGTGATGCGGTCGAACATCAGCATCGGCGGCATCGGAAGCTGTGCATTTCCGGGGCCGAACAACTTGCCCTGCGCGCAGGCGATCAGGTCGTCGTAATCGAAGCTGCTCTTTTCCTTGAAGTCCAACAATGCTGTTCCTTCCCGCAGACCGGCTTTACCTTGCGCTGCCGGTTTCATTCGGCTCTATGATAGACTGCAACCCGGCGACCGCGCTATCTCCCACATTTCATGCACCGCGTACCGCAGATACGGTGCCGAACGCAAGCAATCACATGTTGCGCTTCATAGGATCTCTTGACATATGGGGCTTATTGACGCTCTGTCTAAGGTTTGAAATGCCTAGGCAAAGGCGTGCCCGAGAGACCTAAAGGGAAACCGGGAATGAGCAGTGCGGAAGTGAATATCGACAACGAAAACCTGTCGGGGCGTCTGACCCGTGCAGGCTTGCGCCCGACGCGCCAGCGTCTCGCGCTCGCGGATCTGCTGTTCGCAGGCGGCGACCGGCATGTCACGGCCGAACAGCTGCACAAGGAAGCCGCGGAATCCGGTATCACCGTCTCGCTCGCCACGGTCTACAACACGCTGCATCAGTTCACGGAATCCGGCCTCCTGCGCGAGGTCGTGGTCGAGTCCGGCCGTTCCTATTTCGATACCAACATCACCGACCATCACCATTTCTTCATCGAGGACGAGCTCTGCCTGACCGACATTCCGGGCGAGAAGATCGGCTTCGTGAATATCCCGGACGCGCCGGAAGGCACGGAGATCGAACGGGTCGACCTCATCATCCGACTGAAGTCCAAGGATTAAGAGGTTTCCGGCGGCGCGTTAGCGCAGGGACTCGTCCACCCGGACCCCCCAGATCGCCGAGCGATGGACCCAGCCGCTGAGGCCGGACACCTCTATCTCGCACCATTCCCGCACACAGCTGTCGAGCCAGGCGACGACACCGGCTTCCATATGCGCGACCGCGGGCGAGCTGTCCGTCGCCTCGCGTCTCAGGGTCTGCTTGCGTCCGATGACCAGAACCGAGCGGCGGCCGGAGAGCATGCTCTGGTGGACCCAGCCCTCGGTGCCCTCGAAATCGCGGATCTTCCGCCAGTTCTCGAATTCCGAGACGATCTCCACCGGCATGTTCTCGCGCACGAAGACCCAGTCGACCGGATAGCGGACGCCGGGCCCGGTCCGGACATTGACCTCGTCGGCGCGCAACGTCACATAACGCGGGATCGGCAGGCCGGTGACGCTGCCGACGGTTTCGGCCCGCGCCGGCGCATGGACCGTCACGAGGAGCGAGGCCGGCACGATCAGCAGAGCGGCGAACAGCGAGAACAGTCTGAACAGCATGGATCCGATCCTGAATTTCCGCTCAGCATACCACTAGAGATGGGGGCTGGTAAGAGGGCCAACCGCTATATGGCGTGGAGCCCGGGCGCTTTGTGGACAATTCGCCGGACCCCTGATATTTCCCGGTTTATCGAGCCGTTCCTGGGGAGGGACATAACCCATGACCACCAGCAAGCCGCTTGTCATCGTGACGAGGAAACTGCCGGACCCGGTGGAGACCCGGATGATGGAACTGTTCAACACGCGGCTGAACATGAGTGACGAGCCTTTCACCCGGGAACAGCTGCAGGCGGCGATGGCCGAGGCGGACGTCCTCGTGCCGACGGTGACGGACAAGCTCGACGCGGCGCTGATCGAGAGCGCCGGTCCCAAACTGAAGCTGATCGCGTCCTTCGGGACCGGCGTCGATCATATCGACGTGCCGGCGGCGAAGAAGAAGGGGATCATCGTCACCAACACGCCTGGCGTCCTGACCGAGGATACGGCGGACATGACCATGGCCCTGATCCTTGCGGTCTCACGCCGGTTGGTCGAGGGCGAGAAACTGGTGCGCTCGGGGAAATGGGAAGGCTGGGGGCCGACCGTCATGCTCGGCCATCGCATCCACGGCAAGCGGCTCGGCATCATCGGCATGGGGCGGATCGGCCAGGCGGTGGCGAAGCGGGCCCGCGGTTTCGGTCTCTCGATCCACTATCACAACCGGCGCCGGCTGCATCCGGAGATCGAGCAGGAGCTCGAGGCGACCTATTGGGAGAATCTCGACCAGATGCTGTCCCGCATGGACATCATCTCGGTCAATTGTCCGCGCACGCCGGCGACCTTCCACCTGCTGAACCAGCGCCGGCTCGCCCTGCTGCAGCCCCATGCCATTCTGGTGAACACCTCGCGCGGCGAGGTGGTTGACGAGGATGCGCTGGTGCAGGCGCTGGCGAACCGGGACTTCGCCGGAGCCGGGCTGGATGTCTTCGAGCACGAGCCGGAAGTGGATCCGCGGCTGCTGAAGCAGCAAAACGTGGTCCTTCTGCCGCATATGGGCTCGGCCACCATCGAGGGCCGGATCGATATGGGCGAAAAGGTGATCGTGAACGTGAAGACCTTCGTCGACGGGCACCGCCCGCCGGACCGTGTCCTCGAGCTGGATTTCTAGGAAGACCTACTGGCCGAAGAAGGCGCTGGCATGGTCGGAGCCGAACATCGTGCCGACGAGCAGGATGGTCAGGATCAGCGCGAAGGTGAGGAACGGCATCGACCAGGTGCCGGTGGCCTGAAGGTCGGCCTTGCTTGGCACGACGCCGTTCTCGGTCCTGCTGCTCGTCTTCCGATCCTTCGCCATTTCCCCTTGCTCCCGGGACGGCCCCTGTTCCATTCGCTAATGGAATCGGTTGGCCGCATCCCTCTGCGATTGCTTACATAACGGATATGGTCACGGAATGAGTCTTTCCAAACCATTACCGAGTCCCGCTGTGGCAAAGGACACATGCCAAACCGGGCGGAATTGGGGCGCTGTCTAGGCGATTTCGCGGATTGAAGGATCGGTCCCGCAGAGCGCGCAACCCGGATCGCGGGCGGCCTTCATCTTGCGGAAGGTCGGGCCGAGTGCGTCGTAGATCAGCAGATGGCCGGAGAGGGAACTGCCGAGGCCGAGCAGTTCCTTGATCACCTCGGTCGCCTGCAGGGTGCCGATGACCCCGGCGACGGCGCCGAGAATGCCGGCCTCCTCGCAGCGCGGGATCATGCCCGCCGGCGGTTCGCTCGGAAACAGGCAGCGGTAGCAGGGCTCGCCCTCGTGACCCTTGACGCCGCCCCGGAAGGTCGCGAGCTGGCCCTCGAAGCGCAACAGCGAGCCGGAGACGAGCGGCTTGCCGGCAAGATAGGCGGCATCGTTGGCGAGATAGCGGGTGGCGAAATTGTCGCTGCCGTCGGCGATCAGGTCATAGTCCCGGAACAGCCGGGCGGCGTTGGCGGCGGTCAGCCGCTCGGCATGGGGCTCGACGCGGATGCCCGGATTGATCCGGGCGACCGATGCCGCCGCGGACTCGACTTTCGAGACGCCGACCGCATCGGTTGCATGGGCGATCTGGCGCTGCAGATTGCTGAGATCGACCGCGTCGTCGTCGACGATCCCGAGGGTGCCGACGCCCGCCGCCGCAAGATAGAGCAAAAGCGGCGAGCCGAGACCGCCGGCGCCGATCACCAGCACCCTTGAGGAGAGCAGCTTTTCCTGCCCCTCGTCGCCCACCTCGTCCAGGATCAGGTGGCGGGCATAGCGGTGAAACTGCTCGTCGCTCAGCTCCATGCCGGCTTATTCCCCGAGACCCTCGAAGAGCGCGGTGGAGAGATAGCGCTCGGCGAAGCTCGGGATGATGGCGACGATGCGCTTGCCCGCCATTTCCGGCCGCTTGCCGATCTGGATCGCGGCCCAGAGCGCGGCGCCGGAGGATATCCCGCCAGGCAGGCCTTCGGTGCGCGCGGCCTTGCGGCTGGTCTCGATCGCCGCCTCGTTGCTCACCTTGACGATTTCGTCATAGATCCCGGTATTGAGGATGCTCGGTACAAAGCCGGCGCCGATGCCCTGGATCTTGTGCGGGGCCGGGTCGCCGCCGGACAGGACCGGGCTCGCCTCGGGTTCGACCGCGACGACATGGAGTTTCGGATTGCGCTGCTTCAGCACGCCGCCGGCGCCGGTGATGGTGCCGCCGGTGCCGATGCCGGACACGAAGATGTCGATATTGCCCCCGGTATCCTTCCAGATTTCCTCGGCCGTCGTGCGGACATGCACGTCCGGGTTGGCCGGGTTGTCGAACTGCTGCGGCATGAAGGCGCCCGGGGTCGCGGCGAGCAGTTCCTCGGCTTTGGCGATCGCGCCCTTCATGCCTTTCGGCGCCTCGGTCAGGACGATCTCGGCGCCGAGGAAGGCGAGCATCTTGCGCCGTTCGATCGACATGGATTCCGGCATCGTCAGGAT
Source organism: Nisaea sp. (assembly GCF_017640745.1). Classification (GTDB taxonomy): domain Bacteria; phylum Pseudomonadota; class Alphaproteobacteria; order Thalassobaculales; family Thalassobaculaceae; genus Nisaea. The sequence goes on from NZ_JAEPQA010000009.1 coordinate 57,031, forward strand.
CAGCTTGTAGCCGCGCGCCGCGGCGACGAAGGCCAGACCGATGCCGGTATTGCCGCTGGTCGGCTCGATGATCGTGGCGCCGGGCTTGAGCTTGCCGGACTTCTCGGCCGCGTCGATCATGGCGACACCGATCCGGTCCTTTACCGAGGCGAGCGGATTGAAAAACTCCAGCTTGCCGATGATGTCCGCCTTCACGCCCTCTGCGGCCGCGAGTTTGGAGACGCGGACCAGCGGCGTCGCGCCGACCGTGTCGAGGATGCTGTCATAGATCCTGCCGCGGAATTCAGGTGAGCTCATGTCTTCCTCCCATGCCGAAGAGCCGTCCCGTTCAAGCTGGTCAGTCCAGCCGCGGGATTAAAGTCTTGCCGTAGAACGGGTGTCTGCGCGATCCGGCGCCAGCGTCAACCCGTCCCGGTCGAGCCGAAACCGCCGCTGCCGCGTTCGGTTTCGTCCAGTTCCGTAACCTCGTTCCAGCGCGCCTGGATCACCGGGGCGACGACCATCTGCGCGATGCGCATGCCGCGGGTGACGGTGAAGGGCTCCGCGCCGTGATTGATCAGGATGACGCCGATCTCACCGCGATAATCCGCGTCGATCGTGCCGGGCGTGTTCAGCTGGGTGATTCCGTTGCGCAGCGCGAGGCCGGAGCGCGGCCGTACCTGGGCCTCGTAGCCCGGCGGAAGCGCGATGGCGAGACCGGTCGGGATCAGCTTTCGTTCACCGGGCGCGAGCACCACGTCCTCGCCGATCGCGGCCAGCAGGTCCATCCCGGCGCTGTCCGCGGTCTGGTAGGCGGGCAGGGGCAGGTCGGCCCCGTGCGGCAGGCGGCGGACCTTCACGTCGACGGTGGCGCTGGTCATGCGCTGAAATGCTCCACGATGCGGGCGGCGAGCTTCTCCGCCACCTCTTTCTTGGTCAGCTTCGGCCAGTCCTCGCTGCCCGCGCCAGTGATCAGGTGAATGGTATTGGCCTCGCCGCCGAAGGTTCCGGTCGCCGGGCTGACATCGTTGGCGAGGATCCAGTCGCAGCCCTTGCGGGCGCGCTTCTCGGTCGCGTGCTGGACGACCTTTTCCGTTTCGGCAGCGAAACCAACCACGAGGGCGGGCCGCTGGCCGTCGAGGCCGGAGATCGTCTTCAGGATGTCCGGGTTCTCGGTCATGGCGAGCGACGGCACCTTGCCGCTGCCGTCCTTCTTCAGTTTCTGCCCGGCTTCCTCGGCGACGCGCCAGTCGGCGACGGCGGCGGCGAAGATCGCGATATCGGCAGGCAGCGCCGCCTCGACCCCGGCCAGCATCTCGCGGGCGGTCTCTATGTGTTTCACCGTGACCCCTGCCGGATCAGGCTCCCGCGTCGGGCCGGTCACCAGCGTGACCTCGGCGCCCGCCGCCGCGAGCGCTGCCGCGATGGCGTGGCCCTGCTTGCCGGACGAGCGGTTGGCGATATAGCGCACCGGGTCGATCGGCTCGTGCGTCGGCCCGCTGGTGACGATTGCGCGCTTTCCGGCGAGCGGCTTCGCCGCCGCATCTAGCCGCGCCATGACGGCCTCGGCGATCTCCTCCGGTTCCGCCATCCGGCCGGGCCCGTATTCGCCGCAGGCCATGTCGCCCTCGTCCGGGCCGATGAACGCGATGCCGCGCTCCTTCAGAACCCTCACATTCTCTTGCGTTGCCGCATGGGTCCACATCCGCACATTCATCGCCGGCGCGGCGAGCACGTCCGTGTCGGTGGCGAGCAGCAGGGTGGAGGCGAGGTCGTTCGCCAGCCCCGCGCGCATCTTCGCGAGCAGGTCGGCGGTGGCGGGCGCGACGACGATCAGGTCGGCCGAGCGGGAAAGCTGGATATGTCCCATCTCCGCCTCGTCGGTGAGCGAGAAGAGCTCGCCATAGACCTTGTCCTCGGTCAGGGCCGAAAGACTGAGCGGGGTTACGAACTCTTCGCCGGCTTTCGTGAGCACTGCACGCACGGCGACGCCGCGTTTCCGAAGCAGCCGAACCAGTTCGAGCGACTTGTAGGCAGCAATGCCGCCGCCGACGATCAGCAGGACCCGTTTGCCGGTGGCCATGGGCGACCCTTCCTGTATGAGTAACTGTGGCGGACTCTAGGTCCAGGGCCACGAGGAGGCAACACGAGCGTTTCGTTCCACAATCTTCCTTGCCCTACAACCTTGGCCTGAGATTTATTGGTCTGGATCCTATGGGGGCTGGGGCTATGGTAGGCGAACCGAAAGCGACCGCGCTTCAGCGGATCGAGGAGTGCTTTCGATCGGAAAGCGGTTTGCTCGATTTGTCTGAGCTCGGGTTATCGGAGCTTCCGGACCGGCTCTTCGACCTGACGGCTCTGACCTCGCTCGATGTTTCCGGTAATGAGCTTGGCACGCTTCCGGACCGGCTCTTCGACCTGACAGCCCTGACCTCGCTCAATGTTTCCGGTAACCAGCTTGGCACGCTTCCGGACCGGCTCTTCGACCTGAAGTCCCTGACCTATCTCAGCGCCCTCGCCAATCCGCTGACCGACCCTCCTCTCAAAATCATCGAGCGCGGACTGGATGCGATACAAAGATACGTCGCGGCGAAAAGCCGCTGCGGTGTGGGCGATGCCTGGATCATGAGGTCGACTCTTGAAAGTTTTCTACTGGGCGTGAACAGTCGCCTCGCGCTTGCAGAGACTGTGTTGTGTGTTCTGGTGCTCCTCGGATTCATTCACGAAGGCCTCATCTGGCCACTTCTGTCCGGGGCGGCTATCGCGCCTCTTCTTCTCCTGAAAAGAGAGGCGTCTGTCGAGGTGGGTGTCGCGCGTTTTGCGTCTCTGACTCGCGCTTTGCGGTTGAATGCGGCGGGGAACAGCCCAGACGGATTATTGGGCTGGATATGGTTCTTTCTCCGGCTCCTTTGTCTTGGAGTCGGCTCGCTTGCGATCAAAGTTGTGACGGCGGCACAGTTTGCTTTCTCGGTGAGATCGTTCGCGGCCATTCCCGACAATTTTCGGCGGCAAATGCTGGTGATCGACCTTTTCTCCCCGTCAGAGCTGGTTCCAGGTGTTGAGGAAGCCTATGGGCGCTACAGAGACAGCGTTTTGACTCCGACGGATCTATTGAGGGATTTCACAGACCGAGAGAGTCTCGTATTCGTGTATCTTGGCGAGATAAAGCGTAATCCTCTGGTATCGATGGCCGGAATGCTTGCGCTCGGACCACTGTTCCTGCTCGCGTGGCTCTACCGGTTCTCACTTAAGGCGAGCTGTCTGCTTTATTGGCCTTTTCTTTTCGTGCATCGGATCGAGGCGGAGCGTTTGAAAAAGATTGCGGGCGACGCAAAGGCGTCGGACGTCCTGAAAGCCGCACCCGTCTATGCCTTCATGGCTGCGATTGGCGGTTTCGCGTTCTACGCTTTGAGCGTTATGTCCGGCAAGGTTGCCCTTGCATCGTGGATCGAAACGCAGACACCGGAGTCGCTGACGGACCTCTTCGCTCTCGGTGCTCGTGTGGCGGCGCCAAAGCTGTTCTTCACTGCTTTGTTTGCAATGGCAGTATTCTATTTTTTGACAGTTGGCATGCGATGGGCGATGGCTTATGCCTGCGCGGCATCAGGCAGCACGGAACGCGGGGATTTCCGGTTTTATCTCCGAGGGTTCCAGATTTTCGCAGTCTTTCAGAACATCACGATTTGCGTGGCGACCGGATATGTTTTCCTCTGGGCATGGCCGCTTTTCGTTCGCAAAGCGCCGGAAATGGTTGAATTCCTCTTCTAAAACTTTTCACCCAGCCTTTCTCAACCGCGCCTCCTCGATCCGTTGCCGCGCGATCCGGTCGGCGACCTCGCCCGGGGGCAGGTCCTGGCGGGCGGCTTCGGTGAAGACGGCGTCGAGGGTCTGCATCAGGCGGTCGAGCTTGGCGCGGACCCATTCCGGGTCGTAATTGCCGGAGATTTCCGCCGCGACATTGATGATGCCGCCGCCGTTGATCACATAGTCCGGCGCGTAGAGGATGCCGCGCTCCTGCAGCAGGGCACCGCTCTCCGGGCCGTCGAGCTGGTTATTCGCCGCGCCGGCGACGACCGGGACCTTCAGGCGCGGGATGGTCGTCGCGTTCAGGATCGCTCCGGCGGCGCAGGGGGCGAAGACATCCGCGTCGACATCGTAGATCGCCTCCGGATCGACGACGTCGGCGCCGAACTCGCTGACGGCGGCCTTCAAAGCGCTCTCGTTCACGTCGGCGACGACGAGGCAGGCGCCCGCGTCGTGCAGCAGTCGGGCGAGGCCGTAGCCGACATGACCGATGCCCTGGATGGCGATTGTGAGGCCCTTGACGCTCGGGCGCTGCAGCTTGTGCTTCACGGCGATCTTCAGGCCGCGAAAGACGCCCTCCGCGGTGACGGGCGAGGGATCGCCGCTCGCCGCCTTGCCTCTGGTCAGGCCCGCGACATAGCGGGTGCGACGGGCGACCTTCGCCATATCCTCGGGGCCGATGCCCATGTCCTCGGCGATCCAGTAGCTGCCGCCGAGCCTCTCGACCGCATCCCCGAGGCTTTCGAGGAAGCGGTCCGTCTTGTCCGTCTCGGGGTCGCCGATCACCACCGCCTTGCCGCCGCCGAGCGGCAGTTCGGCCATGGCGTTCTTGTAGGTCATGCCGCGCGAGAGCCGGAGCACGTCGGTCAGCGCCTCGTCCGTGCTGTCGTAATGCCGCATGCGGCAGCCACCCGCGGCGGGGCCGAGGGCGGTCGAATGAATTGCGATGATGGCTTTCAGCCCGGTTTCCGGGCAATGGGCGTAGCTGACGGTCTCATGGCCGTCGAAGCTGGGTGAGTCGAAGACAGCGCTCATGGCTTTCCTCCCGACTGGATCATTGCCGCCGGGCCACCGAGCGCCGCTCTTATCGCCGCCGCTCGGGCCGACAATCCGTTGCTTTAAATGTGGGGGATTCAGCCGAAAATTTCCGGTCGTATTTGTCCTGGAACCGGACCATCAGGTGCCGGGAACGCGTGTTTCCGGCAATAAAGCTGCGTCGGAATGCCGCAGGGTCTCCTAGCGCAGCTTCCGTCCCTCCCGGTAGCCATGGCGGATCCAGTGCTGTTTCGGCGAAACGCCCGACTCGCGCACGTCCGGATTGGCGGCGAGATAGGCCTCCCTGTCGAAACCCTCGGCGAGCGCGACGGAATGTGCCGCAACCCTCCGGGCGACCCGTCTCACGGCTTTCTCGACGAGGTTCCCTGCCGGTCTCGCGGCAGGTTTGGCCGGACTTTCGCTGGCCGGGACGGAACGGCCGAGATATGTGCTCTCCTCGCTCTCGCCGGTCACGATGTTGAAGGGCGCACGCACATAGGTGTGCCCCTCGAAAACATCGCTGTAAGACGGTGTCCAGTAGAGGCAGTCTTCGAAATAATAGTGGGTCACCTGGCTCCAGCGCGTCCGATCGATATCGGCATGGCGTGAGCCGCCATGCAGGAGATGCGCGGACCAGATCAGCGCCTGCCCCTTCTTCGCCTTGAAGATCTCCGGGCTGTAGCCGTTGCCGTGCACCAGATCCTGCCAGGCGAAGGCAAGTCTTTCCTGCAGCTTTCTCTGATCGCCTCCGGTCGCCCGCATGCCAATCAGGTCGTTGGTCAGCAGCGGCGTGCGGTGGCTGCCGGGGGCATATTGCAGCGCGCCGTTGCCTTCGTCCGTCTCTTCAAAGGCGAGCCAGACGCCGCACATGAAGCCGTCTGGAACGCTGGAGAAGAAGGCGGCGTCCGAATGCAGCGTCTGCTGCGTGCCGACCGGGAAGTTCAGGGTCTGGAAGGGAAAGGCCTTGCGGCCGAAGACGGCGCTGAGGATCTGCAGAACCCGCTCGTTGCAGGCAATCCGGTGGACGGCCTCGACCTCCTGCCAGAGATCCTGGAGTCGAAGCCCGTCGGAGACCGGCCAGAGCTTCTCGCGCCAATGGCCGAAATCGAAACGGGGTGTGAGCGCGGTGCGGATCTCTTCCATCAGCCCGTCGATGCCGGGATCGGGGAAATCGATCACGGCATAGCCGTCGCGATGGAGGTCTTCGGCGACCCTCTGGATTTCGGGATCCGCATCCTTGAGCAGGTCGTCGCGCTGCGGATGGTCGAAGGTCGGAATGCCGGGAAGGTTCGTCTCTTTCGGTGTGGCCATTGTGGCGGCCTCTCGATTGAGTGTGTCAGGGCAGGGCGTGGGTTTGTTCTCCGACCCTACAGAATTTGTGCCCTGTTTTTCCACCCCCGCTTGTAATTTTTTGCGACGTTTGCCGGAAAACGGCGGGTTTGCTCAGTCGAAGATCAGCGCCAGAAGGAGCGCTATCGGCGGGCGTGCCGCCCCTTTCCGGATTGTGCCCGCGAAAAAAGTACTGTGTCGCCAGCCTGATCCTACTCAGCTGTCAGGCACGCGGTTTCGCCTTTCAACCAGTCCCGCAAGACCGGCAGGTCGGTCTCCAGATCCTCCCGGCCGGTATGGACAAGGTAGTAGGTCTCGCCCGCCAGTTCCGGTCCGAATGGTCGGACCAGGGCGCCGCTTGCCAGTTCCTCCGCGACAAGCACGGGGCTGAGCAACGCGACGCCCTGTCCGGCCAGGGTGGCCAGGATCAGATGATTGTCGTCGGTGAAGACCGTCGCCGCGTCGGCATTTGGAGCAGGCAGACCTGCGGTCTCGTGCCAGCGCCTCCAGCTTGGGGTCCGGGCGTCTTCCAGGCGCCATTCGCTGCGGAGCAGCGGCGCATTCTGAAGATCGCTGTAGCTCCCGATGGCGAGGGCGGGGCTGCACATCGGCGCAAAGCTCTCCTCGAGGACCGGTTCCGCGACAAGGCCGGGGAAGGGCGCAGTTCCGTACCTGATGGCGAGGTCCGCTTCGCCGCCATGCAGATCCACCGGATCGTCTGATGCATGCAGTCTGAGGGTAAAACCGGGTCCTCGGGCTTTCAGGCCGGCCAATCTCGGGATCAGCCATCGCGCCGTGAAGCCGGTTGTCGCCGACAGCGTGAGGACCCGGTCGCGGGTCGGCGTGCGGATGCGGTCGACGGCCATGGCCATGGAGGCGAACGCGTTCCGGACGACCGGGAAGAGATCCTGCCCCTCGGGTGTCAGCTCCACCTTCCGCGGAGTGCGCCGGAACAGCTTTTTTCCGAGCTCTTCTTCGAGCTGCCGAACCTGATGACTGATGGCGGTCGGTGTCACCGCCAACTCTCCGGCCGCACGCTTGAAGCTCAGATGTCTCGCGGCGGCCTCGAAGGCTCTCAAAGCGGTGACGGTCGGTAAACGTGACATGAATGAATCTAATTCATCTTCATGATGAAAAATCCGAGTTTGTAGCTTCCCATCATAACAACAAAATTCATCTGTTGAACGATCCTTGACGGAGTCCTTCGACAAAGATCGCTGTCCTTTCAGGCATCATGGGAATGAAAGAATGAGATCCATACTTCGTATAGACAGCAGCGCACGCTCCGGCACTTCCGCCGAAAACCGGTTCGGGTCGCATAGCAGGCGGCTGACGGACCGTTTCGTGGCCCGGTGGCGAAGCCATTGTCCGGACGATCCTATCGTCAGTCGTGATGTCGGCGCCTCGCCGCCGAAGCCCGTAAGCGGCGACTGGATTCATGCGGCGTTCACCCCGGCGAAAGACCGGGAGGCGTGGATGGGAGAGGCGCTGGCCGAGAGCGACGAACTGGTCGATGAACTCCTGTCCGCCGATATCATCGTCGCCGGGGTTCCGATGTACAATTTCGGGATGCCGGCCCAGTTCAAGGCCTACATCGACAATATCGTCCGCGTGGGCCGGACCTTCGGATTTGATCGCTCGCGCGGCGATGTTCCCTATTGGCCGCTCGTGCCCGAGGGCAAAACTCTTGTCATCCTCTCCGCCCGGGGTGACTACGATTACGGCCCGGGCCGGCGGCTGGCGCATATGAACCATGTCGAGCCCGGGGTCGAGACGCCGTTCGCCTATATCGGCATCACCGACGTGCACCGGATCGCGATCGAGTATGACGAGTTCGCGGACCAGCGGCTGCGGGCTTCGATCGCAACTGCCGAAGAGGCCGTCGACAAGCTGGTGCGCAAACTGGCCCGGCCGGAGGCCCACGCAACCGCCGCCTGATCCGGACCGGCGTCAGTCGAAAAGCAGTGCCAGCACGGCGATGAAGAGCGCCAGCCAGACCGGCCAGAAGGAGCGGCGGCGGCGGGCGTTCTCTTCGGCGAAGCGGGCGACGGTCTCGGGATGCAGCTTCATCCCTCCCTCGGTCAGCGTGCCCATCACCCGGTCCGTCGCCTCGATGATCTGCGGCAACCGTTCCGCAAGCGAAATGGCCTGTGACGCCGCTTCGCGGACCCGGGCCTGCGGGCCGCGATGCTCGCGCATCCAGTCCTCGATCATCGGGCGCGGCAGTTCCCACATGTTGACGTCGGGATTGAGCGTCCGTCCGACGCCCTCGGCCACCACCATGGTCTTCTGCAGCAGCAGGAGCTGGGGTTGGGTCTCCATCTCGAACTGCTCGGTGATGCGGAAGAGCTGGGCCAGGAGGCGCGCCACGGAGATTTCGTTCAGCGGCCGGCCGAGCAGCGGCTCGCCGATCGAGCGGCAGGCCTGGGTAAAGGCCTCGACGCTCTTGTGCGCGGGGACGTAGCCGGCGCGGAAATGCACCTCGGCGACCTTGCGGTAATCGCCGGTCAGGAAGCCGGTCAGCATGTCGGCGAGATAGTAGCGGGTCTTCTGGTCGAGCCGGCCCATGATGCCGAAATCGACCGGCACCACGCGTCCTTCGGCGTCGACGAAGGCGTTGCCCGGATGCATGTCGGCATGGAAGAAGCCGTCGCGGAAGACCTGGTTGAAGAAGGCGGTGGCGGCGCGGCGGAGGATTTCCGTCGGCTCCTGGCCCTGCTCGATGAGGGTCTCGAGATCGTCGATCCGCGTGCCGTGCACCCGCTCGATCGTCATCACCCGGGCCGTGGTCCGGCTCCAGTCGACCTTCGGCACCCGGAAGCCCGGATCGTTCTCGAAATTCTGCGCCAGCTCGGAGGCGGCGGCGGCCTCCATGCGCAGATCCATTTCCATCTCTACGGTTTCCCGGAAGAGTTCGATCACCTCAACCGGCTTAAGGCGGCGGATCCAGGGCCAGTGGGTCTCCAGCAGCTCGGCGATCCAGTGGAACAGGTCGAGATCGCGGGCGAAACGCTTCTCGATGTCCGGGCGCAGGATCTTGACCGCGACTTCCTCGCCCTCGGTCGTCACCGCGAAATGCACCTGGGCGATCGAGGCGGCGGCGACGGGCTTTTCCTCGAAAGAGGCGAAGACCTCGGCGATCGGCCGCTCCAGTTCGTCTTCGAGGGTCCGTTTGGCGATCTCCGTCGAAAACGGCTTGAGGCGGTCCTGCAGGCGCGAGAGGTCATGTGCCTGCTCCTCGCCGATCAGGTCGGAGCGGGTCGCCAGCGACTGGCCGAACTTGATGAAGCTCGGTCCGAGCGCGCTCAGCGCTGCCGCAAGCCGTTCGCCCGGGCGCAGCCGGTCATAGCGCCGGTCGCGGAACAGCAGGACGAAACGTGCCGCGACGGCCAGGGCCGGTGCCTGCGGGATGTTCGCCAGCGGCGCAAGCGCGCCGTGCCGGGCGAGGATCCAGGCCGAGCCGCAGAGGCGGAGCAGGTTGCGCAGGGCACGCCACATGACGGGTCAGAGCTTCCAGGCGGAATGGATCGCCGCGATCCCGCCCGAGAGGTTGCGGTAGCGGATGCGGCCGAGGCCGGTCGCGCCGATGCGCTCGACGAAGCTCTCCTGATCCGGGAACTTGCGGATGCTCTCGGCGAGATACTGGTAGGCTTCGCGGTCGTCGGCGACGCGGGCGCCGATTTCCGGCAGAACCTTGAAGGAATAGAAATCGTAGACCGGGTCGAGCGCCGGAATGGCGAGCCGGCTGAATTCGAGGCAGAGGAAGCGGCCGCCCGGCTTCAGCACCCGCTTCGCCTCGCGGAGCGCGGCGTCGATATCGGTCACGTTCCGGAGCCCGAAGGCGATGGTGTAGAGGTCGACGGAGTTGCTCTCGACCGGCAGAATCTCGGCATTGCCGACGATCCAGGTGAGGCCGTCGATGCCTTTCTCCGCGGCCCGCTCGCGGCCGACGGTCAGCATGGCCTCGTTGATGTCGCAGACCGTCACCGGCCCGCCGCCGCGTGCCCGGTAGCGGAAGGCGATGTCCCCGGTCCCGCCGGCGACGTCGAGCAGCGCGAGGTCCGGCCTGGGCGCGATCCAGTCCATCAGCGCGTCCTTCCAGAGCCGGTGGATGCCGAGGCTCATCAGGTCGTTCATCAGGTCGTAGCGCCCGGCGACGGAATCGAACACCTGGCGCACCATCTCGGCCTTCTCGCCGACCGGCACGTCCCTGAAGCCGAAATGGGTGGTGGCGCTCTCTGTCATAGAGATGTTCCCGCAATTGCGACCGGCACCGGCGCCGTGTCCCCCCGTGATCTAGCCCAGAGTGACGCGTAATCCAACTGCAGAAGCGTGCGCGCTTGTCGCACGCCGCGCGCTCGCCTAGAGAGAAGGCGAGCGTCCAGGACGAGGGAGCCGCCCGTGCCCGAACTGCCCGAAGTCGAAACCGTGATGCGCGGCCTGCAGCCTTTCATGGAAGGCCGGCGGCTGGCGCGCGTGGAGCAACGGCGCCCGGATCTGCGCTGGCCGCTGCCGGCCGATTTCGTCACCCGTCTGGAGGGACGCCGCGTCGACCACATGACGCGGCGGGCGAAATACATCCTCGTCCATATGGAGGACGGCACGGTGCTGCTCTGGCATCTCGGGATGTCGGGAAAGGTCAATATCGACACGGCCCGCCCGGCGGAACTCGAGAAGCACGACCACATCGTCTTCACCATGGAGGACGGCACGGTGATCCGCTTCAACGACCACCGCCGCTTCGGCGCCATGGACCTGATCCCGGAAGCCGGGCTCGCCGGTCACAAGCTGATCGCCGCGCTTGGTCCGGAACCGCTCTCCAACGCCTTCAACGGCCCGGCGCTGGCCGCCGCGCTCAAGGGCAAGCGGACCCCGATCAAGGCGGCGCTGCTGGACCAGAAGGTGGTCGCAGGGCTCGGCAACATCTACGTCTCGGAAGCGCTGTTCCGGTCCGGCATCTCGCCGCTCCGCCTGGCGGCGAATGTGCAGGGCCAGCGGGCCGAGCGGTTGGCCGCGGCGATCCGCGAGGTGCTGGAAGCCGCGATCCTCGCCGGCGGCTCCACCCTGCGCGACCATCAGCGCCCGGACGGGGAACTCGGCTATTTTCAGCATTCCTTCCAGGTCTATGACCGTGAGGGCGTGCCCTGTCCGGTCGAGGCCGGGCACGGCCCGGTTCGCCGGATCGTGCAGTCCGGCCGCTCCACTTTCTATTGTCCCCGCTGCCAGCGCTGAGGTAGAAGCAGCCGTCATGTCTATTCGGCGACAGATGAGGAGCGGGTCCCTGATCCCGGCCCTCCGTTCTCTTGCAAGCGTGCTGACTCTGGTCCTGCTCCTGGCGTTCGCCCGGACGGGAACGGCGGCGGACGGCTTTGTCGAAGGCTTTGCCGACCTGCCGCTGATGCCGGGTCTGGAGCAGATCCAGGATGCTTCGCTGGCTTTCGACGCGGCCAGCGGACGGATTGTCGTCGCCTTTGCCCGCGGGCCTCTGTCCGCGGATCAGATCCGGTCCTTCTACGCGGAAACGCTCGGCCAGCTCGGCTGGAGCGGCGCGGGGGAGGACAGCTTCCAGCGTGAGGGGGAGAGACTGACGCTGGATTTCACACCGGACGGCGGGGAAACGCTGGTCCGGTTTTCCTTGTTGCCAAGGTGACCGCGCGGCCCCCTTCGGGCGGCCGGTAACGGATGAATGGGAGCAATCCGATGGCGTATGAATGTATCGAAATCGAAAAGCGCGGGCCGGTCGGCCTGATCACGCTGAACCGTCCGAAGGCGCTGAATGCGCTGTCGAGCAAGCTCATGGCGGAACTTGGCGAGGCACTCGCCGCGTTCGAGGCGGATGACGAGGTCGGCTGCATGGTCCTGACCGGCAGCGAGAAGGCCTTTGCCGCCGGCGCAGACATCAAGGAAATGCAGAGCAAGAGCTTCGCCGACGTGTTCAGCGAGGATTTCATCACCAGCGGCTGGGAAGATCTGACCCGCTGCCGCAAGCCGGTGATAGCGGCGGTCGCGGGCTACGCGCTCGGCGGCGGCTGCGAGGTCGCGATGATGTGCGACTTCATCCTCGCGGCCGACACCGCCAAGTTCGGCCAGCCGGAAATCACCATCGGGACCATCCCGGGGTCCGGCGGCACCCAGCGCCTGACGCGCTTCGTCGGCAAGTCCAAGGCGATGGAAATGTGCCTGACCGGGCGCATGATGGATGCCGAGGAAGCCGAGCGTGCGGGCCTCGTCAGCCGGATCGTTCCGGCGGCCGAGCTGCTGGACGAGGCGATCAAGACGGCGGAGCGGATCGCGGCCATGTCGCGCCCCTCCGTCATGATGGCGAAGGAGGCCGTGAACCGGGCCTACGAGAGCACGCTGGCCGAGGGCATCAAGTTCGAACGGCGGCTGTTCCACGCCACGTTCGCCACCGAAGACCAGAAGGAAGGCATGTCGGCATTCGCGGAAAAACGGCAGCCCAATTTCAAACACCGCTGATTCCTGAAATCAGTCGGATTTACGCGGTTGACGCGACGGGGGCACTCGTCTATAAGCCGCGCTCTTGATTTTCCGCGCATCGAGCTGGGATTAGAAGCAAATGGCGCAACATCAGTCTGCCAAGAAACGTATTCGCCGGAACGAACGGCGCCGGGTTGTCAACCATGCCCGGATCAGCCGGATCCGCACCTTCGTGAAGAAGGTCGAGATGGCGATTGCCGGCGGGGACAAGGAAGCGGCCCAGGCCGCCTTCAAGTCCGCGCAGCCCGAAATGCAGCGTGGCGTGACCAAGGGCGTTCTGCACAAGAACACCGTGGCCCGCAAGCTGTCGCGGCTGTCCGCACGCATCAAGGCGATTTCCGCTTAAGTTCTGTCTCTCCGACAGGACTGGATTGAAGAGCCGCGGCCTTGGCCGCGGCTTTTTCATTTTGACCGACCGTTGTCGCGCGGGAGCGGACTTCCGTGACGGCCCGATGACAGTTTCGTTGGGGTTTGGTGGCCGAAAACCGGCCCGATGACCCGCGCGGACGCTCCGATGCGGCGCGTTTATTTATAAAATCTCATTAAAAACAGTGTGTTAATAACTTCCTTCCGGAGGATGAAATCGGAACGCGATGTCATCTTTGAAGGACGGAATTCAAGGCTTTGATTCAAAGCGGAGATTGATTCTGTCAAGGAAAAGATCCCCGCGCAGAACGAAAAAAAATCGTCATTTTGGACAGAGTCTAGGTTGCGCCCGGAGGGGGTCTTGGGTAGTTTGGCTGCCTGTTGCCGCGCTGAGGTGCAAACAAAATGAATAGTAAATTTCAAAACTTCAGTTTCGGTGCTCTCTATATGTTGTGGTTCGGACAGGCATTCACCATGAGCGCCAAGTAAGAACTTCGGCATTTCAGAGTTTTATTTCGCACAACCCGAAGAGTTCAGGGCGTCGCCGGGAGCGATTTCTGCTGGGGAAAGTGCGTCCGGGGGAATGAAGTTCTGGCCGGCCGGTCATTTTGGTGGGGCATATTTTGATGACCGAAGCCGCGTTGGAGAAGGGGACAAGAAGAGGTTTGGATGTGTTGGGTGAATTCGGACCGGGACGGCATGTTGGCGGGGGTGGGCAAATGACCGCGGATATGTCCGGCGATCAGGAACTGTGCTGGGCGCGGGTGCGCGGCCGGTTGAGGACCGAACTGGGTGACGCGGTCTTCCGCAACTGGCTGAAGCCGCTGAGCTTCGAAGGAATCGACGAAGGCACGGCGATCATGCGGGCGCCGAGTCCTTTCGTACGCGACCGGGTGCGGTCGCAATATTCCGATCGTCTGCGCGCGATCTGGTCTGTCGAACATCCCGGCGTCAAGTCGATCGCGATCTTTGCTGCGGGCCGCGCGAAACCCGAACCGGTGTCCGAGGCGTCCGAGGGCGAAAGCCCGGCTGCTGACGCCGCGGAGACCGGAGCGCCGATGCCGGCGCCGGCGGTGAGGGGCGTTTACGAGCCCGAGGAGCGGCCCGATTTCGAGGCGCCGCTCGATCCGCGTTTCACCTTCGACAATTTCGTCGTCGGCAAGCCGAACGAACTGGCCTTCGCCGCCGCCCGCCGGGTCGCGGAAAGCGAGGCCGTGCCGTTCAACCCGCTGTTCCTCTATGGCGGCGTCGGTCTCGGCAAGACCCACCTGATGCATGCCATCGCCTGGCATGTCCGGCAGAAGCATCCGCGCCGGCGGGTGATCTATCTCTCCGCCGAGAAGTTCATGTACCAGTTCATCCGGGCGCTGCGCTTCCGCGACACGGTCGCGTTCAAGGAGCAGTTCCGCTCGGTAGACCTGCTGATGATCGACGACGTGCAGTTCATCAGCGGCAAGGATTCCACGCAGGAAGAGTTCTTCCATACCTTCAACGCGCTGGTGGACCAGAACCGGCAGGTAGTGATTTCCGCCGACAAGTCGCCGACCGACCTCGAGGGCATGGAGGAGCGGCTGCGCTCCCGCCTCGGCTGGGGCCTTGTGGCGGATATCCATCCGACGAACTACGAGCTGCGCCTCGGCATCATGCAGTCGAAGGCCGAACGGCTCGGCGTCGAGATGCCGGAGAAGGTGCTGGAGTTTCTCTCGCACAAGATCTCCTCGAACGTCCGCGAGCTCGAGGGGGCGCTGAACCGGATCGTCGCGCATTCGACGCTGGTCGGCCGGGATATCTCGCTCGAGATGACCCAGGAGGTCCTGGCGGACCTGCTCCGGGCCAACGACCGCCGGGTCACCGTCGAGGAGATCCAGCGTCAGGTGGCGAACCATTTCCAGATCCGGCTCTCGGAGATGCATTCGGCCCGCCGCTCGCGCGCGATCGCGCGGCCTCGTCAGGTGGCGATGTATCTTTCCAAGCAGCTCACCTCGCAGTCGCTGCCCGATATCGGGCGGAAATTCGGCGGCCGCGACCACACCACGGTGCTGCACGCGGTGAAGAAGGTCGAGGAGCTCCGGGGCCAGGACAAGCAGTTCAACGACGATGTCGACCTGCTCCGCCGGATGCTGGAATCCTGACCCCCGGCGGCTGCTTCCGGGACCGGTTCCGATAGGTCAGAAAAGCGAACTTTTTTGCCCTTGAAACTACCGCAAGCACCATGCACTTGTGCTATAGTTTCACGGACCTGCCTCATATGGTGGCCCATGGCTGCCGGCGGGTTGGTAAATTGGGGATCAACGTTCCAGCCGATAAGTAGAAGAATATGAAAATCGTTATTGATCGCGCGGCTTTGCTGAAGCCTCTCGGACACGTCCAAAGTGTGGTGGAACGGCGGAATACGATCCCGATTCTGTCCAACGTTCTGTTGAAGGCGGCGGACGGCCGGCTCTCCCTCAGCACCACCGACATGGACATGGACATCGTCGAGGCGGTGGCCTGCGAAGTGGCGGAAGCCGGCGTCGTTACGGTGCCCGCCCACACGCTCTACGATATCGTGCGCAAGCTGCCCGAGGGGTCGGATGTCGAGCTGGCCGCGACCGGCGATGTCAGCCGGGTCACGATCCGCGCCGGGCGCTCGAACTTCTCCCTGCCGGCCCTGATGCCGGAGGAGTTCCCCGCGCTCAGCGGCGATGCCCTGCCGCACAGCTTCGTGATCAGCGCGGCCGACATCTGCATGCTGATCGACCGGACCCGTTTCGCGATCTCCACCGAGGAGACCCGCTATTACCTGAACGGCATCTATCTGCACGCAGCCGACGCCAACGGCGTCAAGGTGCTGCGCGCGGTCGCGACAGACGGCCACCGTCTGGCGCGGGTACAGATGCCGCTGCCGCAGGGCGCCGAGGAGATGCCGGGCGTGATCGTGCCGCGCAAGGCGGTGAACGAGATCTACAAGCTGATCGGCGAGGTCGAGGGCGATGTTACTGTGTCCCTCTCCGACACCAAGCTGCGCGTCGCGTTCGAGGATACCGTGGTCACCACCAAGCTGATCGACGGCACCTTCCCGGACTATGAGCGGGTGATCCCGAGCGGCAACGACAAGATGCTGCATGTCGACCGTCAGCGCTTCTCCGAGGCGGTGGACCGTGTGGCGACGATCTCGACCGAGAAGTCGCGCTCGGTGAAGCTCGCCGTGACTAGCGGCCAGCTGACGCTGTCTGCGAGCAGCCCGGACAACGGCACCGCGCAGGAAGAGGTCGAGGTCGATTACAGCGCGAGCGATCTCGAGATCGGCTTCAACTCGAAATACCTGCTGGACATCACCGGCCAGATCGAGGGCGAGAAGGCCGTGTTCAAGCTTGCCGACCAGGCCTCGCCGACGATCATCCTCGACCAGGATGACGAGAGCGCGCTTTACGTGCTGATGCCGATGCGCGTCTGAGGACGGACCGGTTCCCCGGCGTCCCGGCGGCTGAGCCAGCACGAATGGAAATGTTGAACGCATTGCGAAACACGGACATGTCCCGACCGATGCCCGGACCGGCTGAGATCATCGCCGGACGGGTTTCGCCGTGCGTCAGCCGCCTGTCCGTGACCGGGTTCCGCAATTATACCGCCGCCCGCATCGAGACCGACGCGCCGGCTGTCGTCCTGACCGGCCCGAACGGGGCCGGCAAGACCAATCTGCTCGAGGCCGTCTCCTTCCTCTCTCCCGGGCGCGGGCTGCGTCGGGCGCAGATTTCCGAGGTCGGACGGGCCAGTCCGGACGGCAGCCATGCCAACTGGGCGGTCGCGGCCGAGGTGGACGGACTCGAAGGCGCGGTCTCCATCGGCACCGGGCGAGATCCGGGACCCGAGGGCGACGGCCGCGCCGGCGGCGAGAAACGGCTGGTGCGGATAGACGGCGTACCGGCGAAGAGCCAGTCCGCGCTTGCCGAGCATCTCTCCGTCTCCTGGCTGACGCCGCAGATGGATCGGCTCTTCATCGAGGGCGCCTCCAACCGGCGCCGTTTCCTCGACCGTCTGGTCTATACCTTCGATCCGGACCATGCCGGCCGGGTGAATGCCTACACCCACGCGCTGCGCGAGCGGGCGCGGCTGCTGAAGAACGGCATCCGAGACCGGGCATGGTTTGCGGCGCTCGAGGAATCCATCGCCGAGAAGGCGGTCGCGATCGCCGCCGCGCGTACGGGCCTGGTGGCGCGCCTCAACGCGGAGACGGAAGCCGGCTCCGGACCGTTTCCGGGGGCCGAACTCTCCCTCGAAGGCGAGGTCGAGGCCGATATCGCGACCCGGCCCGCGCTCGCGGTCGAGGATGATCTGAAGGCCCAGCTCGAAGCCACGCGGCGCCTCAACGGCAGCGAGCCGGCGCCGGTGCCGGGCCCGCATCGCAGCGATCTCCTGGTGCGTCACATTCCGAAGGACATGATGGCGCCGCATTGTTCGACCGGCGAGCAGAAGGCGCTGCTGATCGCCATCGTGCTCGGCCATGCCCGCCTCGGCGCGCAGGAGACCGGCGCGGTGCCGGTCCTGCTGCTGGACGAGGTCGCGGCGCATCTCGATAGCGGCCGCCGGGCCGCGCTTTATGATATTCTACTCGCGCTCGGCGGGCAGGTCTGGATGACCGGCACCGACCGCGCGCTTTTCGCGTCCCTCGAGGGCGCCGGCCAGTTCTTCGCCGTCGAGGACGGCGCGGTCCGGGCCGACTGATCACCTGCGTAACTGGGAGCCGACATGGCACAAGACGATCTTCCGGAACAGAACGGCGCGAATGGCGAGCAGGCCGAATACGGCGCCGAATCGATCAAGGTCCTGCGCGGTCTTGATGCGGTCCGGAAGCGGCCGGGCATGTATATCGGGGACACCGATGACGGCTCGGGCCTGCACCACATGATCTACGAGGTCGTGGATAACGCCATCGACGAGGCGCTGGCCGGACATTGCGACCTCGTGACAGTGACGTTGAACGCGGACGGATCGGCGACGATCTCCGACAACGGGCGCGGCATTCCGGTCGACATCCATGCCGAGGAGGGCGTCTCCGCCGCCGAGGTGATCATGACCCAGCTCCATGCGGGCGGGAAATTCGACCAGAACTCCTACAAGGTCTCCGGCGGCCTGCACGGCGTCGGCGTCTCGGTGGTGAACGCGCTTTCGGAGAGCCTTGAGGTTCGGATCTGGCGCGAGGGCAAGGAGCATGTCATCCGCTTCCGCCATGGCGAGGCCGAGGCGCCGCTGGAGGTGGTCGGTCCCGCGAACGGCAAGAAAGGCACCGAGATCACCTTCCTGCCCTCCGCCCAGACCTTCACCAAGACCGTGTTCGACTTCAAGACGCTTGAGCACCGCCTGCGTGAGCTCGCCTTCCTCAATTCCGGGGTGCACGTGCTGCTGACCGACGCGCGCGAGGCCGAGCCGGTGAAGGTGGATCTGTTCTACGAGGGTGGGCTGAAGGCCTTCGTCGAATATCTCGACCGCAATCACCAGGCGCTGCATGAGCCGATCGTGGTCATCGGCGAGCGCGACGGGATCACCGTCGAGGTCGCGATGGAGTGGACCGACAGCTATCATGAGAACACGCTCTGCTTCACCAACAACATCCCGCAGCGGGACGGCGGGACGCACCTTGCCGGTTTCCGCGGGGCGCTGACCCGGACGGTCAACAACTACGCCCAGGAAAGCGGCATCGCGAAGAAGGAGAAGGCCCAGCTGAGCGGCGACGACGCCCGCGAGGGCCTCACCTGCGTGCTCTCGGTCAAGGTGCCGGATCCGAAATTCTCCTCGCAGACCAAGGACAAGCTGGTCTCCTCCGAGGTCCGGCCGGTGGTCGAGTCCATCCTCGGCGAGAAGATGCAGCAATGGTTCGAGGAACATCCGCAGGACGCGAAGCGCATCGTCTCGAAGGCCTATGAGGCCGCCGCCGCCCGCGAGGCGGCGCGCAAGGCGCGCGAGCTGACCCGGCGCAAGGGCGTGCTCGATATCGCCAACCTGCCCGGCAAGCTGGCCGACTGCCAGGAGCGGGACCCCTCGCTCTGCGAATTGTTCCTGGTCGAGGGCGACAGCGCCGGCGGTTCCGCCAAGCAGGCGCGCGACAGGAAGACCCAGGCGATCCTGCCGCTGCGCGGCAAGATCCTGAACGTGGAGCGGGCCCGCTTCGACAAGATGCTCTCGAGCCAGGAGATCGGCACCATCATCGCCGCGCTCGGCACCAGCATCGGCTCGGAAGAGTTCAATATCGAGAAGCTGCGCTACCACAAGATCATCATCATGACGGACGCCGACGTCGACGGCAGCCACATCCGGACCCTGTTGCTGACCTTCTTTTTCCGGCAGATGCCGGAACTGGTCGAGCGCGGCCATCTCTACATTGCCCAGCCGCCGCTCTACCGTGCCAAGAAGGGCAGCTCGGAGACCTATCTGAAGGACGACCGGGAGCTGGAGGCCTACCTGATCAGCAACGGCATCGACGGGGTCACCCTGAGGCTTGCCGACGGGACCCAGATCCTCGGCTCCGACCTTGAGCGGCTCGCCGAGCAGGCACGTGACGCCAAGACCCTGATCGAGCCGCTTGTGCGCCGCATCGGCTCCTCCTTCGTGGTCGAGCAATGCGCCGTCGCCGGCGTTCTCAACCCGGAACTGCTGGCCGACGAGGCCCGGGCGACTGAGGCTGCGGCGAGCATCGCCGCGCGGCTCGATGCGCTGTCGGAGGATATCGAGCGCGGCTGGACCGGGCACTACGATGCCGACAATATCGAACTCGTCTTCGAGCGCACGCTGCGCGGGGTGACAGAACGCTATCGGATCGACCAGGTTCAGGTCCGCACGCCCGAGGCGCGCCGCCTGACCGGCCTTGCGGCCGAGCTTGCCGCGACCTACGGCAAGGGCGCCTCGTTGCAGATGAAGGATACGGAGCGGGCGATCCATGGCCCGATCGCCCTCATCGAGGCGATCCAGGAGACCGGCCGCAAGGGTCTCGCGGTGAACCGCTACAAGGGTCTCGGCGAGATGAACCCGGACCAGCTCTGGGAGACCACGCTGGATGCCAACCAGCGCACCCTGCTGCAGGTCCGCGTCGATCATCTCGACGAAGCCCAGGAGATCTTCTCGACGCTTATGGGCGACGTGGTCGAGCCGCGGCGCGAGTTCATCCAGGAAAACGCCCTCAAGGTCGCCAATCTCGATATCTGATCGGCCGGCAGTCACGACAGCGGACCGAATTGTTGAAATTCATCAGTCCGTTGCCCGTGATTCTATGTGTTGATAAAGTTCCCCCGGGGAACGGTTTTTTCTGGGGGAACTTATTCATGCTCCGACGGGTAACGGCGTTCTGCGCCGTCCTCACGCTTGTCGCCTGCGCGGGCCGCGAGCCGGTGATGGTAGAATCCTACCAGCGCCACGACGAACAGATGTCCTGCGCCGAGATCGACCGCGAAATCGGCCGCAACAATGCGGGCATTCGGGCGCGTGTCATCGAATCCAGCAACCGGACCGGGCGCAACGCAATGGTGGGTGCCGTCGGGATCCTGCTGTTCTGGCCGGCGCTGTTCGCGCTCGACCTGAAGGACGGGGCCGGTCAGGAAATGACCGGGCTCGCTGCCCGCAACGACATTCTCGTTCAGTATGGGCGCGAGAAAGGCTGCGACATCCAGATGGCGCTCGATGTCGAGACCGCGAAGGCGGAATATGCCGCACGTTTCGACGAGGACGGCAATCTGAAGCCCGATGCGGGCGCGGTGACGGCGACGCCGTCAACCCGCTCTGTGCCCCGCCCGACTGCGGTCGCATCCAGCAGGCCGCCGGTCGAAGCCGGCAGCAGGGACGCGCTGCAGAACCTTATGAACGCCTTCCTCAATGGCGATATCGATCAGGCGGAATACGAGCGGCGGCGGGCTGCGCTCGGCTCCTGAACGGCGCGCCGGAACGTCGCATTCTCTCAGGCTTCGGCCGTTTTGCGCCACGGGCGATCTCACCTGGCTGCACATGTCGGAAATTCTTCGACAGGCGCTCTCGTCAGATTGTCCGTTCTTCCCCTTCCAAGGATGGGGTTGTATTCACGGCTGCTGAATAATATATAAGCAATCACTTATATAATATCCGAAACGCGAGGATGGGGCGATGCCAGCGCTTCCAATCGAAGCAATGGACAGGAAAGCAGCCGAAGTGGCCGACTTTCTGATGGCGGCCGCCAACCGGAACAGGCTGATGGTGCTCTGCCATCTCGCCGAGGCGGGAGAGCTGACGGTGACGGAGCTGGCCGGACTGGTCCGGCTCTCGCAACCGGCACTCTCCCAGCATCTGGCGCGAATGACAGAGGAAAAGCTCATCACCGTCCGGGCGGATGGACGCCGCCGCTACTACGCATTGAGCGAGGGGCCGGTCAGCGATCTGCTCGCCGCATTGCAGAAGCATTTCTGCCCGCCTGAAAGCGCGCGGGCCGCCGCCGAGTGACCGCATAACAGGAACCGAGGACAGAGACATGCAAGCAAGTGAAACACAGTTCAAAGGCATCGACACGCGGAGCGTCGCGCCCGATATCGAAGGCGGGAAGGCCGTTTTGATCGACATTCGCGAGAAGGACGAGCGGGCCCGTGAATGGATCCCGGGCTCGGTCTCGATCCCGCTTTCCGAATGGCGCGGCGCGGACCTCTCGCCCTACAAGGGCAAGCGGGTGGTGCTGCATTGCCGCTCCGGCAACCGGACGGTGGTCAACGCGCCGCTCTTCGTCGAGGCCGGGTTCTCCGATGTTTCCTATCTGCAGGGCGGCATCGAAGGCTGGAAGGATGCCGGTATGCCGGTGAACAAGAACCGCAAGGCGCCGCTGGAAATCATGCGCCAGGTGCAAATCATCGCCGGCGGCATCGCGCTGGCGGGCGGTCTCGCCGGCTATCTTGTGGATCCGGCCTATGCCCTGATCGCCGCCTTTGTCGGCGCCGGCCTGCTGGTCGCGGGCACCACCGGCTGGTGCGGCATGGCGCGCTTCCTCGCGCTGATGCCCTGGAACCGCCAGGCCTCGAGCTGACCTCCGGCTCTTCCTAACCGTGCAGCGCGACGGCGCGGGCTTCGGCCTCCGCCGCGCGCCGATGGTCGCCGAGCCCGCGATGGGCCCGGGCGGCAAAGCGCCAGTTCTGCGGGCTGGTCGGCTTCAGCGCGGTGCGTTCCGAAGCGAGTGCCAAAGCGAGTTCGTGCCGTCCGTCGCGGAGCGCGGCTTCCAATAGCGTCAGTCCGATGATGTCGCGCTGGGCATGGCTGCCGCCGAGATAGCGGGTGCGGTAGCGGATCGGCAGGAGGGTTTCGACCGCCGCACCGTATTCTTCCTTTGCGAAGGCTTTCAGGGCCCGGCAGAACGGCTCCCCGACCGTGCGCGTCATCGCCGAATTCGCATCGTTCGCGGCGGACGTGTAGCGCTCGTGTGCGTGCAGCACCCGGTCGGCCACCTCCCAGCGCCCGTCCGCCACGAAGGTCATCATGGCGTGGACATCGTTGAAGGCGTAGAGCGTGTCGGTCGCGCTTGATTCCCACTTGTCGGCGAGCGTCTTCCAGCGGTCTCCGACATCGATTCCCAGCAGATTGAGCCGCCAGAGCAGGGCCGCGGCATCGAGTTCCTCGTAGCGGTCGCCGCTCTGGTCCGTGCTGCGCAGGCAGGTGTCGTAGACATCCAGCACGCGGTCGGTCTGGCCGAGATCGAGATGGTAGAGGGAGAGGTGCCACCAGAGATGGTTAGCGAAATTGCCGTAGGCCCAATCCCCTTCGCGTGAGCGCATCCAGTTGATCCCGCCGGACTGCCGCCCCTGACTCTCCATCACGTGGGCGACCGCATGGACGGCGTAGGCGTCGGCCGGATTGAGGGCGACGGCGCGGCGGCCGCATTCCTCCGCCATGGCAAAATCCCGGTTCTCCTCCAGCCCGAAGGCATAGAGTCCGAGCACATAGCCGTATCCGGGAACGCTCTCGTCCCAGGCATGGAGGATGCGGGCGACCCGGTCGCGCTGGTTCGTGGTGTCGCCGAGCAGCACGTCCGAGAGATGGGCGAGCTGCAGGGCGAGCAGGTCGCGCGGATAATGCACCAGCACGTCGTCCCAGAGATCGACGGCGCGGTGGAAGTCGCCGTCGGCCCAGGCGCGGATCGCCCGGATATGCATCCGCTCGCGTTCGTTCGCGCGGGACGCCAGCGCCTCCGCCCTCTCCAGCGCATTCACCATGTCGCCGTAAATCCGCGTCTCCATCGCCTGGGTCAGCAGGGCCGCCTTGAAGATATGGCCCATGACGAAATCCGGCGCGCCGTCGAGAACTTCCTCGATCTCGCCGATAGGATCTCCGGAGTAGGTCAGGAACAGCTCGTGAGCCTTTTCCAGTCCGGCGACGAGGTCGGCATCGGCGGTCGAGACAGCGAGGTCGCGGCTGTCATGGATGATCATGGCGGGTCTCCCGGCGGGATCTCATTGCACTGCTGGATAGCTACGCTCCGGGCCGATCACGCACAATGCGAGAGCGCGTGATCAGGTCTTGAACATGGTTCCGCATACGGGACAGATTGAATTTCATCGTGAAATATATAATGTATTTAGCGGGTTAATCGGATAAATCAGAAATAACTTGAGCTATCTCCTTTAACTTATTGGTCTATAGCAAGAATTATGAAATTTAATCCGCCTTTGATGCGATTTTCGCAGTTAAAGCAATATATTAAGTGATGGAAAATTATTTGCCTATATCAAGAGCTTATGAGTTAATTCTCAAATCAAACATGAGCTACGGAAACCGATGGCACGGACTCCGACACGAAAACCCGCGGCAGACGGGCGAAACGCGCGTTCCGGAAAGGCGAAATCCGGCGCAGCGCGGGACAGTGCCGCTGCCAAACCCGGCGTGAAATCCCGAAGCCGCGCCACGCCGCGGCGCCGCAAGTCGGCGGTCGTGCGTAAGCGGACCGGGTTCCTCGGCGCGCTCCTGAAATACGGCTTCGTCGCTGCGATCTGGATCGGCGTCGCCGTCGGCGGCCTGCTCGCCTATCACGCCTACCAGCTTCCCGACATCACCGATCTCGACCGCTACGAGCGCGCCGGCGCGACCCGTCTGCTCGACCGGGATGGTGCGATGTTCGTGTCCTACGGAGCGCTGCACGGGAAACCGGTCGCCGCGAACAGGCTGCCGGAAAGCCTGGTTCAGGCCCTGGTCGCGACTGAGGACCGGCGCTTCTTCTCTCATTTCGGGATCGACCCGATCTCGATCGCGCGTGCGGCCCTGGTCAATTTGCAGGCCGGCCGCACCGTGCAGGGCGGAAGCACGCTGACCCAGCAGCTTGCCAAGAACGTCTTCCTCAGCGCCGAGCGCTCCTATTCACGGAAGATCCAGGAGCTGCTGCTCTCCTTCTGGCTGGAGCACCGCTTCTCGAAGCAGGAGATCCTCGCGATCTACCTGAACCGGGTCTATTTCGGCGCGGGCGCCTATGGGGTCGACGCCGCGGCGCGGAAATATTACGGCCGCCCGGTGGAGGATCTCACAGCCTATCAGTCGGCAATGCTGATCGGCCTGCTGAAGGCGCCGTCGCGCTACAATCCGGCGGTGCACCGGGAGCTTTCCGAAGGTCGCACCAAGCAGGTGCTGCTGAACATGGCGGATGCGGGCTACCTCACCGAAGCCGAAGCGCTTCGGATTGCCTCGAAGCCGGCGGCGATCCGCGGCGCGGCCGGAGTAAGCCGCAATCACCGTTACTTCGCCGATTGGGCACGCGAGCGGGCGAGCGGGTATGCAGGGCCCGGCGGCGGCGACCGCACGATCCGCACCACGCTCGACCTGCGCCTGCAGCGCCTTGCCGAGCAGGCTGTCGCGGAGGGCATGAAGCGCGGCGTCAAGAAGGGGGTCCGCCAGGTCGCCATGGTGGTGATGTCTCCCGACGGCGCGGTCCGGGCCATGATCGGCGGCCGCGACTACGGCGCCTCCCAATTCAACCGGGCGACCCAGGCGCTGCGCCAGCCGGGCTCCGCCTTCAAGCCCTTCGTGTTCCTTGCCGCGCTCGAGGCGGGATATCAGCCGGAAACGCCTGTGACCGACGCCGCGCTCGCCATCGACGGCTGGCAGCCGCGCAATTTCGACGGTCGTTTCCGGGGCGAGGTCACGCTTGAGGATGCGCTCGCCGACTCGCTCAATGCGGCGACGGTCAGTCTCTCGGAAGCCATCGGCCGCCGCCGGGCGCTCTCCGTCGCACGGCGTCTCGGCCTGACCGCGACCCTGCCGGACCAGCCGAGCCTCGCGCTCGGTTCGGGAGAGGTGACGCTGCTGGAGATGACCGCGGCCTATGCCGCCTTCGCCAATCACGGCCGTTTCGTCACGCCCTATGCGATCGAGGCCATCGGGACCACGGCCGGCGGAACGATCTATGCGCGCCCGGAAACCAACGCGCCGGAAGTGGTCGATGCCCGCGCCGTCTCCGATCTCAATCGGATGCTGCAGAGCGTGGTCGAGCGCGGCACCGGCAAGCGGGCCTGGATCGACCGGCCCGCCGCCGGCAAGACCGGGACGTCCCAGGGGTTCCGCGACGCGTGGTTCATCGGCTACACGGCGGATCTCGTCGCCGGGATCTGGGTCGGCCGCGACGACGCCTCGCCGATGGACGGGGTGACGGGCGGCAGCCTGCCGGCGGAAATCTGGGCGGCCTTCATGTCGGAAGCCGCGAAAGGTCCGCCGCGCCCGCTCGCGGGCCTCGACCAGGGCAGGGCGAACAGGCTCTGAACCTGGTTTCCTAGAAGCGCGGCATCCCGATATCCACGATCAGCGGCAGGTGGTCCGAGCTGACATGCGGACCGAGCGCCGTACTCTTCACATCGAGCGTGGGCGTGACCAGCACATGGTCGAGCGGCAGCGCCATCGCCGATCCGAGCCAGTTCTCTCCCCAGGTATAGGTGCGCCGGAGCCCGGGAACGACCCTGGTGCCTGAGTTGCGGGCCACTTCCTGCACCGCATGGCTCCAGGGCGCGGCGTTGAAATCGCCGGTGAGGACGAGCGGTGTGCCGATCTCCGGCCATGCGGCGGACAATCCCGCGATCTGGGCGGCCTGCGGCGAGGGGAACGGCCATCTCAGATGCAGGGAGGCGACGGTCACGTCCTGGCTATCCCGTTCGACCGAAGCCCAGGCGAGGCGGTAATCGTTCTGACATCCCGTTGCGGTGAAGGGGGTGCGGGACAGCACGGCTATGGCAGAGGAACTGCGATAGCGGCAGATCAGTTGATGGGGATAATCCTTCTTGAGTCGCCGGATGACCTTGGGTGACTCCAGCGACAGTTCCTGCAAAGAAACGACGTCGGGATCGGCACCGGCAATGAACGCGGCGACCCGGTCCGCGTCGGCATAGATGTGGTGGAGGTTGAGGGAAACGATCCGGAGGTCCCCGCCTTCCTTGCCCGCATCGGCCGCCGAGGCCCCCCCTCCGAAGAGCTGTCCGAGCAGGCCGACGCTCACCACGATGGTCGCCGCGAGGGCGAGGCCGTTGACCCAGGCGCCGGTCAGGAAGAGCAGCGGAACGAACGGGAGGGCGAGCACCACGAGATGCAGGCGGAAATGCGAGAAACTGTCGGCCAGCGGATGAAACGCGCCGAGCATTCCGGCGATGAGGGCGGCGGCAATGCCCCAGGAGCAATAGATCGCGAACCGCTTCAGAGAATCCATGAGGGAAAAACCCTGCGCTCGGAGAAAGACACGAAAGACGGTGCGGACTTTCGCCTCGAAATTTGACCGGAAAGTGAAGGCTTTAAGGCGCAGCGCTCAGCCGTAGCGGTGCAGCACCGCGCCGTGCCGTTTCAGCCAGGCGCGCGAGGTGTCCATGTCCTCGACCAGCCGCTCGACGAGGGCCCAGAAGCGGTGCGAGTGATTCATCTCGATCAGATGCGCCGCCTCGTGGGCGCAGACATAGTCGAGCACATGCTCGGGCGCGAGGATTAGGCGCCAGGAGAAGGAGAGCGCGCCTTTCGAGGAACAGCTGCCCCAGCGGCTTCGCGTATCGCGGATCGAGATCCGTGACGGACGGCGGCCGAGCTGCTCGGCGTAATGCCGCGCCCGCTCCGAGATCTCGCGCCGCGCCTCGCGTTTCAGCCAGTCGGTCAGGCGGCGGGGCAGATGATCGGCGCCGCCGGAGATCTCCAGTCGGGCGGGCTCGGTCTCCCGCGCCTCGATCCGGCGGACCGTGCCGCGCCGTTCCGGGGTGTGTCGGATCAGATGGTCGGTGCCGAGCAGGGGGATGGTGACGCCGTCGGCGAAGGGGACGGAGTCCGGTAGCCGCTTCAGCCGCTCCTCGAGCCAGACGACGTTGCGAGCGACGAAGCTCTCCGCCTGGGTCGGCGCGACCCCGCGGGGGAGCACCAGTTCCGGCATGCCGCGCGCCGGATCGACCTTGAGCGACAGCCGCCGGGCGCGGGCCGAGATCCTGACGGGGACCTCGATCAGCGCGCCGTCACGTCCTGTGACGATCAGCGGGCGGGCGTCTTTCATGGTGCGGCATCACCAAGCGGTTGGGGGTTGGCGGGGCCAGTCTACTACATATTTGAGCTTGCGGGACCGCCTTCGATCATTCCGCGGCCCCCTTCGGGCGGGGAATCAGGGCCAGCGCGACAAGCGCAAGCAGGCCCGAGACCGCGAACACGTCCGGCATCACGTGCGGGTGCTGGTTCTGCAGGCTGCTGATCACCAGCGAGCCGAGAGCGCCGGTGCCCATCTGGGTGAAGCCGAGCAGCGCCGAGGAGGACCCGGCCATGTGCGGAAAGTGCTGCATCGCGCCCGCCATCGCGCTCGGCAGGGCGAGGCCCATGGCGAAGAGCAGGATCATGCTCGGACCGATGATGGTGAGCGCGCTGACATGGCCGAGTTGCGCCGGAACCACCATCGTGATCCCGGAAATGAAGGCGAGGATCGCGCCCGCCCGCACCATGCCGTAGAGGCCGACCTTTCGCCCGAAGCGATTGGTGATCAGGTTGCCGGAGAGGAAGCCCGCGACGTTGAAGAGAATCAGCAGCCCGTAGCTCTGGGGCGAGAAGCCGAGCTCGACCATGAGCAGATAGGGCGACCCGGTCTGATAGGCGAAGAGGGCGCCGAAGATGGCGCCGATCAGAAGGGCGTAGCCGCTGAAGCGCCGGTCGGTGACGAGGCTGCGATAGTTGCGCAGCATGGCGCCGAAATCGGTCGCGTCGGGCCGCTTCTCGCGGATCGTCTCCGGCAGGCGAAGGAGGCAGAAAAGCGCGAGGCCGAGCGCGATGGTGGCCATCAGCACGAAATTCGCCTGCCAGCCGAAATGGGTGTGCAGCTGGCCGCCTACGGTCGGGGTCAGGGCGGGCGAGAGCGCCATCGCCATGCCGATATAGGAGAGGATACGCGCCGATTCGGCGCCCTCGGTCTTGTCGCGGACGACGGCGCGGCTGATCGCCTGCCCGGCGCAGGCGCCGATGGCGAGCAGCAGGCGGGCCGCGATCAGGGTCCAGATCGAACTGGCGAGCGCGCAGGCGATGGCACCGGCGGCATAGACCAGCAGCCCGCTCAGCAGCACCGGCCGCCGCCCGGCACGGTCCGAAAGCGGTCCGATGAAGAGCTGGAACAGGGCGAAGGCCGCGAAATAGACCGTCAGCGTGAGCTGGACCGTACCCATGTCGGTGTCGAAATACGCGACCAGCGAGGGCAGGGACGGTACGAACAGGCCGACCGACATCTGCCCGAGCGCGACCATCAGGGTCAGCGTCGTGATGCCGCCGAGCGAATCGACCCGGTAATCGGAATTTTTCATCGATGTTCTTCGAAAGAGACGGGGGCCGCCCCGTCGGACGGCCCCTCTCTCATAGCGCATTATCCGGCCCGGGTAAAACCGCACGGTTTACCCGGTGGCGGCAACGGCCTCCCGGCCACCGGCCGCTTCGGCGGCGAGCAGCCGGCGCTTGCGCTCGACGCCCCAGCGATAGCCGGTGAGGCTGCCGTTCGCGCCGACCGCGCGGTGGCAGGGGATGACCAGCGCCACCCGGTTGCTGCCGCAGGCCCGGCCGACCGCACGCGAGGCGCCCGGCTTGCCGATCTCGGCCGCGAGTTCGCCGTAGGTCCGGGTCTCGCCGGTGGGAATGGTCATCAGCGCTTCCCAGACCTGGCGCTGGAAGGCGGTGGCCTGGATGTCGAGCGGCAGCTTGCGGTCCGGCGCCTTTCCCTCGAGCCGGGCGAGCACCTCGTCGGTCAGCCGCCCCAGCGTCTCGTCCTCGCGCACGATCTCCGCCAGCGGAAAGTCCCGCCGCAGTTCGGCCTCGAGCGCGCCCGCATCCTCGCCGAGGCCGACGGAGCAGATCCCCGCCTCCGTCGCCGCGACCAGCACCCGGCCGAGCGGCGAGGGTGCTGTGGTGAAGGCGATGACGGCGCCGCGCCCGCCCTTGCCGTAGGTCGCCGGAGTCATGCCGAGCTGTCCGCGGGCCTTTTCGTAGAGCCGGCTGGAGGAGCCGTAGCCGGCACCATAGAGCGCCGGGGCGACCGCCTCGCCCGATTTCAGGTTCTGCCTCAGCCGCTCCAGCCGCCGCGCGTCCCAGTATTGCCGGGGCGAGACCCCGGTCACCGCCTTGAAGGTGCGTTGCAGGTGATGGGGCGAGAGACCCGTCGCTGCTGCAAGTTCCTCTAGCGTCGGGGCCGTCTCCTCCGCCGCGTCGAGCAGGGCGCAGGCCTCCGTCACCGCCTGCCGGCGCCGGGCCTCGGCGGCGTCCTGACCGAGGCATTTCCGGCACGGCCGGTAGCCTGCCGCCTCTGCTTCCGCCGGGCTCTCGTAAAAACGAACGTTCTCGCGTTTCGGTTTGCGCGAGGGGCAGGACGGCCGGCAATAGATCCCGGTCGTGACCACGGCATAGAAGAAAGCGCCGTCGGCAGCCGCGTCACGCTCCGTCACCGCCGCCCAGCGGGCCGCGTCGTCTGTGAATGCCTTGCTCTGATTGCTCACTGGATTGTCCGGCATGGCCCGGGCCTCCTCGGTTGCGAGACCTATTCTATAGCCTCCCGGGCCATTCGCCGACTATCCGGGCCTTGCGCGGCAAACCGGCTTTTCGATCGGCCGTTTCCGCAACCGGAAAGGTGAAACGAACGGCGGATATTTTCGAATGAAAATAAAAGCTTAGTCGAAATCACTGCAACGAAAATGTCACGGTTCCTTCACCGTTCGGACGCCCGGCGCGCATAGGGTCACGCGCTCGTAATTCATCCGATGGAGCCTTCTTATGAAAGCAACCAAGACGCTTCTCGCCGCCGCGGCTGGCCTTGCCATGCTCGGCGCGGGTGCCGCCCACGCGGCGACCGAAATCACTTTCTGGCACGCCATGGGCGGCGGTCTCGGCGAGACCGTGAATGCCATCGCCAAGGACTTCAACGCGTCCCAGAGCGAGTACAAGCTGACCCCGGTCTACAAGGGCGGCTACGAAGAGACCATGACCGCCGGCATCGCCGCGTTCCGGGCGAACGAAGCGCCGAACATCATCCAGATCTTCGACGCCGGCGCGGCGACCATCATCAATGCCAAGGGCGCCGTCTACCCGGTCGCCAGCCTGCTGAACGAGAACGGCGTGCCGTTCCACGCCGAGGATTACATCGCCGGTGTCCGCTATTTCTACGCGGACAGCAAGGGCGACATGATCGGCATGCCGTTCAACAGCTCCACCCCGGTGCTCTATTACAACAAGGACGCCCTTGCGAAGGCCGGCGTCGAGCCGCCGAAGACCTGGGAAGAGTTCGAGACCATCGCGCCGAAGCTGAAGGCCGCCGGTTACATCGCGCTCAGCCAGTCGCACACGCCGTGGATCTTCTCCGAGAACTTCCACTCCCGCCATAACCTGCAGATGGCGAACGAGAATAACGGCTTCGACGGCGTCGCCACCGAGATCAAGTACAACAACGAGCACATGCGCATGCACTTCTCGAAGGCGCGCGAATGGCAGCAGGCCGGTTATTTCGGCTATTACGGCACCAAGTGGGGCGACAACCAGAAGCCCTTCATCGACCAGGAAGTCGCCATGTGGCTCGGCTCCTCGGGCTCCTTCGGCGGCCTGAAGTCGGCGGCGAAATTCGACTTCGGCACCACCAACCTGCCGTACTGGAACAGCATCACCAAGGGCGAGGACTACACGACCTTCATCGGCGGTGCGGCCCTCTTCGCCTTCTCCGGCAAGGACAAGGCTGAGAATGAAGGCGTTGCCCAGTTCTTCAAGTTCCTGACCAAGCCGGAAACCCAGTTCTTCTGGCACAAGGAAACCGGCTACGTGCCGATCACCAACGCGGCCTACACGCTCGCCAAGGAGACCGGCTACTACAAGGACGAGCCGGACGCCGAGGTCGGTATCCAGCAGCTGAACCTGAAGTCCGCCGAGTGGAACAAGGGCTATCGCCTTGGCTACTACGTGCAGATCCGCGAAGTCATGAACCGCGAATACGACCAGATCTTCGCCGGCACCAAGTCGGTCGAGGACGCCTTCGCGGCGATCGAGGACGGCTCCAACAAGCTGCTCGCCCGCTTCGCCAAGACGGTTCAGTAAGCATCATCTCCCGAGAGACGGCGGGCGGATCATCGCCCGCCGTTTTCCCGTTCCGGCTCGTTTGGGGTTCCGCCGATGAAACGGCAGCAATTCGACCACATCTCCCTGCCGTACCTGCTGATCGCGCCGCAGCTCGCGATCATCATGATCTTCTTCGTCTGGCCGGCGGCGCAGGCGATCTACCAGTCCTTCATGCTGGAGGACCCGTTCGGGCTCGCCAGCCAGTTCGTCGGCTTCGACAATTTCCGCGAGGTGGTCTCGAGCGACCATTACGCGACCTCGGCCGTCTTCACGCTCGTCTTCTCCGCCCTCGTCGCCTTCCTCTCGATGGCGATCGCGCTCCTTCTGGCAGTCAAGGCGGACGGGATCATCCACGGCCAGTCGGCCTACAAGATCATGCTGACCTGGGTTTATGCCGTCGCGCCGGCCGTCGCCGGGATGATCGGCACCTTCCTGTTTGACCGCTCGATCGGCTCGCTGAACCATCTGCTGAACGCGACGGGCTGGCCGTTCAATCCGCAGCTGGACGTGTTCGACGCCTCCTTCACCGTGATCCTGGTCTCGGTCTGGAAGCAGGTCAGCGTCAATTTCATCTATTTCCTCGCCGGCCTGCAGTCGATCCCGCGCGCCGTGCGCGAGGCCGCCCTGATCGATTGCCGCAACGGCTTCCGCCGGTTCTGGACCGTGACCCTGCCGCTCCTGGCGCCGACCGGCTTCTTCGTGCTGGTGATCAACATCACCTACGCCTTCTTCGACACCTTCGGGGTGATCGACACCATGACCCGCGGCGCGCCTGGCGGCGGCACCGCGACGCTGGTCTACAAGGTCTATCAGGACGGCTTCCTCGGCGCCGATCTCGGCGGCAGCTCCGCCCAGTCCGTCATTCTCATGATCCTCGTGCTCGCGCTCACCGTCGTGCAGTTCCGCGTGCTCGAGAAACGCATCCATTACTGAGCGGGAGCGCGCGATGAAAAACGTCAAACCGCTCGACCACTTGATCCTGATGCTCGGCGTGCTCTTCCTGCTGCTGCCGATCTGGATCGCCTTCGCCTCCTCGACGCACCGCCCGGAGACGCTGCTCGGCGAGGGGCTGCAGTTCTGGTTCGGGGACTATTTCTGGGAGACCTACAGCGCGGTCCTCCTCGACAATTCCGGCTTCACCGAGCAGGTCAACGCGCTGCTGATGTTGGAGAACTCGCTTGTGCTCGGGCTCGGCTTCTCGGTCGGCAAGATCATCATCTCGACGCTGGCCGCCTATGCCATCGTCTATTTCCGCTTCCCGGCCGGCAGCTTCTTCTTCTGGATCATCTTCTCCTCGCTGCTGCTGCCGCTCGAGGTTCGGATCATTCCCTCCTACAAGGTGGTTTCCGACCTCGGCATGCTGAACAGCTACACGGGGCTGATCCTGCCGCTGATCGCCAGCGCGACCGCGACCTTCTTCTTCCGCCAGTTCTACAAGTCGGTGCCGGAGGAGATCCTGGAGGCGGCGCGGATCGACGGGGCGGGACCGTTCCGCTTCTTCGTCGACATCCTGCTGCCGCTCTCCCGGACCATGATCGCGGCGATCTTCATCATCATGTTCGTGGTCGGGTGGAACCAGTATCTCTGGCCGATCCTGATGACCACGGACGAGAGCTATTTCACGGTCGTCATGGGGATCAAGCAGATCCTCAACGACCTCGAAGGCAACCGTATCCCGCAATACAACAAGGCCCTCGCGCTTTCGATCCTCGCGCTGCTGCCGCCGGTCCTGGTGGTGGTCGTCTTTCAGCGCTGGTTCGTGAAGGGTCTCGTCGAATCCGAAAAGTGAGGAACCGAGGATGGCCGAGGTCACCCTGAACAGCATCGAGAAGGTCTATCCCAACGGCTTCAAGGCCATTCACGGAATCGACGTCGCTATCGAGGACGGCGAATTCATCGCCCTTGTCGGCCCGTCCGGCTGCGGCAAGTCCACGCTGCTGCGCATGGTGGCGGGCCTCGAAAGCATTACCGGCGGTGCGGTCTCCATCGCGGGACGCGAGGTGAACAGGCTGGAGCCGGCGGACCGGGACATCGCCATGGTTTTCCAGAACTATGCGCTCTACCCGCACATGACGGTGTCGGGCAACATGGCCTACGGGCTGAAGAACCGGGGCATGGCGAAGGACGAGATCGCCCGCCGGGTGCGCGAGGCGGCGGAGATCCTCGAGCTGTCCGAGCTGCTCGAACGGCGCCCGCAGCAGCTCTCCGGCGGCCAGCGCCAGCGCGTCGCCATGGGCCGCGCCATCGTCCGCGAGCCGGCGGTCTTTCTGTTCGACGAGCCGCTCTCCAACCTTGACGCCAAGCTCCGGGTGCAGATGCGGGTCGAGGTGAAGAAGCTGCAGCGCCAGCTCGGCACCACGAGCCTCTATGTGACCCACGACCAGGTCGAGGCCATGACCATGGCGGACCGGCTGGTGGTGATGAATGCCGGCGTCGCCGAGCAGATCGGCACGCCGATCGAGGTCTATGACAAGCCGGCGAGCAAGTTCGTCGCCGCCTTCATCGGCTCGCCCTCGATGAACTTCATGGAGGCGCGGATCGAGAGCGGCGAGGCGGTGCTGAAGGATGGCGTCAGGCTGCCGCTCAACGGCAGCGCCGGGAATGTCAGCGAGGGGCAGACGGTTTCCCTCGGCATCCGTCCGGAACATTTCGAGCCGGGCGGCGACGGGCACGGGCTCGCGCTGAAGATCGACCTGGTCGAGCATCTCGGCGCCGACACGCTGGTGCACGGTCATACCGGCGGCAAGAAGGCGCTGACGACGGTCCGCCTTTCCGGTCACCGGCATCTGAACTCCGGCGAAACGATGCATCTCGCCGCCGCGCCGGAGCGCCTGCACCTGTTCGATCCGGAGAGCGGCAGGCGGCTCTAGGCGCCGACCTTCGCCAGCAGCCGCATCAGCTCCTCGCGCTCGGCACCGGTCAGCGGCGCCAGCAGCTCTTCCTCGACCCTGAGGTGGTTCACGACGAGCCCGTCCGCCAGTGCGAAGCCTTCTCCTGTCAGCGCGACCTTGAGGCTGCGCCGGTCTTTCGGATCGGACCGGCGTTCGATCAGGCCGCGCTTCTCCAGCCGGTCGAGCCGGTTGGTCATGGCCGAGGTCGAAAGCATCATCTCGCCGGCCAGTTCCGACGGCGTCAGGGTCTCGCCCTTGCCCTGACGGCGCAGGGTCAGCAGCACGTCGAAGCCGGCGCCGTCGAGCCCGGCCTCCGCGACATTGCCCTCGATCGCCGTCCGGACCCGGTCGTTCGCCCGGCGGATGGCGCCGCAGATCGCCATGGGCCCCGGATCGAGATCCGGTCGCTCGCGTTTCCACTGTTCGAGAATGTTCTCCAGCGGCGCGCCCTGCACGGCGTACGGACGCGATTTTCGCGCGGGCTCTTGACTCATCGGCGGTCCTGCATCAAATAGTTCGATATCAAATTATTCGACATCGGAATATCGATGATCGAATTAATGAACCGTATCCGACTTGCTCCACCTTGTGAAGGACAGACCGATGTCAGAGTCTCTTGACCGCGGCGCGGAAGGCGCGCACGCAATACCGATGCTGGCCAACCCCTCCCTCCTGCTGATCGCCACCGGCGCCTTCGTCGGCCTCAATTTCCCGCTTGGAAAGCTCGCGGGCGATGCCGGGATCTCGCCCATTCTCTGGGCGATGATCCCGTCCCTCGGGGTCGCCGCGATCCTCTTTCCCGCGCTCGCCCTGCGCCGCGCGCTGCGGCGTCCGGAGCGGAGCGTGGTCCGATTCGCGGTCTTCGGCGGGCTGGTCTCCTTCGTCATCCCGAACGTCATCCTGTTCGCCGTCATTCCCCATGCGGGCGCCGGCTATATGGGGCTGATGTTCGCCCAGTCGCCGGTCTTCACGCTCGCCTTCTCGGCCCTGCTCGGGCTTAAGACGGCCAACCGGCTCGGCCTTGCGGGCATCGCCGTCGGCCTGATCGGTGCCGCCATTGTCAGCCTGACCCGTGGGTCGGGGGCGGATGCGCCGGAGCCGTTCTGGATCATGGCCGGATTCGCGGTGCCGATCGCGCTCGCCGTCGGCAACGTTTATCGCAGCATCGCCTGGCCGCAGAATGTCTCGCCGGACGTGCTCGCTTTCTGGAGCCATGGTGCGGCCATCTTCGGCTTCCTCGCCCTGCTGTTGATCGTCGAAGGCTCCGTGCCGGTCCTGTCGCTCGCGGCGGTTCCCGGGGCGGCGCTGGCCCAGGCCGTCGCGGCGGCCGCGACCTTCCCGCTTTTCTTCCGCCTGCAGCAGCTCGGCGGCGCGGTGCTGCTGAGCCAGATCGGCTATGTCGCGGCCTCCGTCGGCCTGGTTGTCGCCACCATTCTGCTCGGCGAACGCTACAGCTGGGAGACCTGGGGCGGCGCCGTGGTGATCGCCGCCGGGATCGCGCTCACGGTGCTGGCCCAGCGCCGGGGCTGATCGCGCGGCGGGCGAGATTCTGCCGCGATTCCCCTTCCGTGCCGGGCGCCGGAGCGCTATAGCTCGGCCATGACCTTCGAGCAGACAGCGATCCTCGCGATCATCCTCGGCGCCCTCGCGGCCTTCATCTGGGGCCGCTACAGGATCGACCTCGTCGCCCTGCTGGCGCTCCTGCTGGCGGTGGCGGCGGGGGTCGTCGATCCGGCGCATGCCTTTGCCGGCTTCGGCCATCCGGCGGTGATCACCGTGGTCGCCGTGCTCGGCATGTCGGCCGCGCTGACACGCTCCGGCGCCGTCGGGATGATTGCCGAGCGGCTCGCCCAACGCACTGACTCAGAGACCGCGAAGACCTTCTCGCTGGTTGGGCTCGCGGGTTTTCTCTCAAGCTTCATGAACAATGTCGGCGCGCTCGCGCTCCTGATGCCGGTTGCGCTCTCCGTCGCCCGGCGGGCCGGTCTTTCGCCGTCGCGGCTGCTGATGCCGCTCTCCTTTGCCTCGCTGCTCGGCGGCATGATCACGCTCATCGGTACGCCGCCGAACCTTATCATCGCCGATTACCGCCGCAACGCCATCGGCGAGGAATTCCACATGTTCGACTTCGCGCCGGTCGGTCTCGCCGTGGCGCTGGTCGGGATCGTCTATCTCGTCATCGTCGGCGTGCGCCTGGTGCCGAACCGGCGCGGCAACGACGAGGGCAAGCGGCTGTTCGAGCTCTCCAGCTATGTGACCGAGTTCCGGGTCCCGGCCGGCTCGCGGCTGATCGGCCAGTCGATCCGCGCCCTCGGCGACCGGCACGAGGATAGCGGCCGCCCGACCGTGCTGGCGCTGCTGCGCGGCAACGAGCGCGTGGTCCGGCGCCTGACCCGCGAGCCGCTCGCCGAGGGTGACCTGCTTCTGGCGCACGGCACGGCGGAACAGATCGAGGCGGCGGTGCAGAAGGGCCTCGAACTGGTCGACGCCAAGGAGCTGGATGCGACCAAGGATTCGGGCGAGGACGCGCAGCTCGCCGTGGTCGAGGCGGTGATGCCGCCGCGCGCCTGGATCGAGGGCCGCAGCGCCGCCATGCTCCGTCTGCGCTCGCGCTATGGGCTGAACCTGCTTGGCGTCGCCCGCGGCGGCGCGCCGATCAACACGCGGCTGCGCGACGTGCGCTTCCGGGCGGGCGACGTGCTCATGCTGCAGGGCGATGCCGACCAGATCTACGGCACCATCTCGGCCCTCGGCTGCCTGCCGCTGGCGCAGCGCCGGATGAGTCTCGAGCGGCCGAAGATCCTCGCGCCCGCGCTGGTCTTTCTCTCCGCCATCGTCGCCGCAAGCGCAGGCATCGTTCCGGCGGCGGTCTGTCTCGTGACCGGGCTCGCCGTCATGGTGCTGCTCGACATGATCCCGATGAGCGAGGTCTACGAGGCGATCGACTGGCAGGTCGTGATCCTGCTGGGCGCGATGATCCCCGTCGGCTCGGCAATGCACGAGACGGGGGCCGCGGGCCTGATTGCCGGCGTGGTGGCGGACGCGGCTTCCGGTTACTCGCTCTATCTCGTGCTCGCGCTGCTCATCATGCTGACCATGTTCCTCACCGACATGATGAACAACGCGGCGACGGCGCTGGTCATGGCGCCTGTCGCGCTTGGTGTTGCCGAACGGCTCTCGGTCAGCCCGGACCCGTTCCTGATGGCGGTGGCGATCGGCGCCTCCAGCGCCTTCCTGACGCCGATCGGGCACCAGAACAATCTGCTGGTCATGGGGCCGGCAGGCTACAGGTTCAGCGATTACTGGCGGGTCGGGCTGCCGCTCGACCTGATCATTCTCGCCGTGGCGGTGCCGCTCCTGCCGATCGTCTGGCCGTTCTGAGCAGGACATGGCAGAGGATCTGAAGCGCGAGGGGCTGATCGACCCGAAGCTCCTGCTCCCGCTGCTCATGCTGACCCTGCTCGGCTGCCTCTGGGGGCTATCCTTCTCGCTTTCCAAGATCGCGGCGATGGGCGGGGTGCATCCCTTCGCCTATGCCTGGATGCAATCGACCGGCGCGGCGGTGTTCCTCACCCTGGTCTGCTGGAAGAAGGGGATCCCCTTCGAGATCGACCGGCCGCATCTCGTCTTCTTCCTTGGCGCCGCCTTCATCGGCCTGGTGCTGCCGAACATCAACATCATCACCACGGCGAAACACATTCCCGCCGGCGTGATGAGCACGGTGATCTCGACCGTGCCGGTGCTGGGCTACGTCCTCGCGGTCGCCTTCCGCATCGAGGGCTTTCGCTGGAACAGCGCCATCGGTATCTGCCTCGGCCTGGTCGGGGCGCTGATGATGGTGCTGCCGGAGACCAGCCTGCCCTCGCGCGATATGGTGCCCTGGGTGCTGATGGCCTTCCTCACCCCGGCGCTCTATGCCTGCAGCGGGATCTACAGCGACCGCATGCGGCCCGAGAGCACGCACTCGCTGGCCGCCGCGCGCGGCATGCTGATCGTCGCCTCGCTCGGCACCCTGCCGCTGATGCTCGCGGTGGACGGCTTTTATCCGCTGATGGCCGACCCGGGCCCGACCGACTACGCCATGCTCGGGCAGATCGCGATCTCCTCGGTCGCCTATATCCTCTATTTCGAGGTGCTGAAGCGGGCCGGGCCGGTCTTTCTCAGCCTGGTCTCCTACATGGTCAACCTGTTCGGCCTGTTCTGGGGCTGGGTGGTGTTCGGCGAGATCCATTCGCTCTGGATCTGGGGCGCGGTCGGTTGCGTCTTCACCTCGATGGTGCTGGTCAATCTCGGCCGCAAGGCGCGCTGAAAACGAAAACGCCCCGGCCGGGGCCGGGGCGCTCTCTCAAAAATGTATTCTCTGACGCTTACGCGGCGAGGGCGGGCAGCTCGAAGTTCACGGCGTCGAGCTCGCTGACCAGCGAGGCCGCCTTTTCCGCCGGCAGCGGCATGAACGGGGCGCGGACGTTGCGCCAGCTCGCCTTGCCGCTCTCGCGGGCGAGCAGTTCCTTCAGCGCGGCGGCGGCCGGATAGTTCTGCAGCGTCAGGCGCTCGCGGGTCAGCTGCTCCTGCAGCGCCTCGGCATCTGCCGAACCTGCCTTCCAGGCGCTGTAGACCTTGGCGCAGCCGCCGACCGTGACGTTGCCGGTCGCGGTGATGGTGCCGACGCCGCCGGCCTTCAGAACGTCGAGCAGATAGCGCTCGGTGCCGGCGAAGACGTCGAAGCCCGGGAACTTCTCGGCCATCGCCTTCATGTTCTCGAAATCGCCGGAGCTGTCCTTCACGCCGCAGATCAGGCCCGGGAATTCCTTCAGCAGCCGGCCGATCAAATCATGGCTGAAAGGCACCGCGGACATCTGCGGGAAGTGATAGAGATAGACCTTCATGGCGTCGCTGCCGACGGCCTCGAAGGTGCGGGCGAAATGGGCGAAGAGGCCCGCGTCGCTCGGGTTCTTGTAGTAGAAGGGCGGCAGCATCAGGACATGCTCGATGCCGATCTCGAGGCTCTTCCTGGTGAGCGCGACGGTGTCCGGCAGGGCGCAGCAGCCGGTGCCGATCATCAGACGGTCCTTCGGCAGCTTCGAGGCGCCGAGCTTGTCGAGGAAGGACAGCCGCTCGTCGACGGAGAGCGAGTTCGCCTCGCCGGTGGTGCCGAACAGCAGCACGCCGTCGCAGCCTTTATCCAGCAGCCAGGCGGTATGTTCGAGGGTGAGGTCGGTATCGACCGAAAGATCGTCGTTGAAGGCGGTGAGGCCGGCGGCCATCACACCCTTGATGCGCGGGCTAGAGCTCATGCGCACTCTCCTTGTCTGGCGGGGCGAAAAGAAGCGGGAGCTTAGTCCGACGCGGATTTCCCGGCAAGCGGCGCCGCGCCCGCGATGTGGAAGAAGTTTCGTGCTGCGTGCGCTGAAATCGGCGGGTTTTACCCGGCGATGCGCTTGGTCAGGTCCGCGGCGATCTCCTCCGGCTCCGCATTGAAGCCGTAGTGGCTGACATAGCGGCCGTCCGGGCCCATCAGGTAGGTCACCGTCGAGTGGTCCATCAGATAGTCGCTGAACTCCTCGCTCTCGACCTTCTGGTAGAACACCCGGTAGGCCTTCGCGACCTCGGCGATCTCTTCCGGCGTCCCGGTCAGGTAATGGATCTTGTCGTGGAAATGCTGCGAATAGGCGGCGAGCGCGGCGGAGGTGTCGCGCGCCGGATCGATGGTGATGAAGACCGGCTCGACCTTGTCGCGGACCGCCGGGTCCAGTTGGTCGAGCGCTTGGGTCACCACGGTCAGGGTCGTCGGGCAGACGTCCGGGCAGTAGGTGTAGCCGAAGAAGACCATCATGTAGCGGCCCTTCAGATCCTCGTTCGTCAGCGTCGCGCCGGTCTCGTCGGTCAGGCTGAAGGGGCCGCCGACAAGGTCCGCGGTCTCCGTCTGGCCGATCCGCCCGCCGCTGACCAGCCAGTAGCCGGCCGCGATCGAGCCGACCAGGGCGAGGCCGAGGAAGGAGACGAGGAAGAGGAAGGTCTTTTTCGACATGAATCTATCCCGGTGCCTGCGCCGGCCCGTCTCCGGGCCGGGCGTTCACGGCGCTATATGGCGGCGCGGCGTCAGTATTTCGAGAGCGCGCTGCGCAATCCGTCCGCCTCGGCCGAGGTGAAGCGCCGTTCTATCAGGATTTGCTTGGGAGAGGCGGCGGTGCGGTAAAACGCCTCATTCTGCGCGGGCTGGGTCTTGATCACCGCCCCGTCGAGGGCGCCGCCGCCGAAGAGGCCCTTTGATTTGGCGAAGGCGATGAAGTCCGCGCCGAGGGACCCGGCGCTGGAGGCCCCGACGCCGCCGCCGATGGTGCCGACCGCCACGCTCGCATCGGCGCCGAACTTGAGCTGGTCGCTCATGAGCGAGTTCAGGCCCTTCTCGGTCATCACGACGAGCAGGATCTGTTTCGCCTCGACGCCGATCTGCAGGCCGATGCTGCCGGCGGCGAGCGAGTAGAAGGCGGGATCGCTCCAGTCGCCCGGCGCGGTGCGGGCGACGAGCACGCCCTTGCCGTATTCGCCGCCGACGATGAGCCCGGCTTTGACCAGTTCCGGGATGATCAGCACGCCCTTGGCCTTCTTCAGATAGTCGGCGACCGGGCCGACCGCGCCGGGATCCGTGGTGAGGTCCTGCAGCGTCAGTCGGGCCTTCTCGACGATGAAGGCGGGGCTGTCGTCGGCCCGCGCCGGACCGGCCGCGAACGCGGTTGCGAGCAGCAGTGCGGCGAAAATCGTGAAGCGCATGGTCGGTCCCCCGGTGATCCTATCCGTCTGATCTGACGGTAAAATACTAGAAGAACCTTGTGGCGGGAATGTGAAGTTCAGAAGCCCGCGGGAAGGTTCACGCCACGCAGCCTCCAGGAGGGCTCCGCGGCACCGCCCGGAAAGTGGTCCGCGAGGCTGAGGGAGAGCGGCGCAACTTCCAGCGACAGGGCGACCTCAGGCGTCAGTTTCAGCACTACCGCGAGTATGGCCCGGATCGATCCGCCATGGCCGACGAGGACGATTTCACGGCCCTTGAACTGGTCATTGAGGGTCGCGACGGCGGGCGCCACGCGTGCCATGAGGTCGGCGAAGCTCTCGCCGCCGGGCGGACGGTTGCGGGCGGGATCGTCCCAGAAGGCTCTGTAGTCTTCCTCACCCGTGTCCGCGAGCGCCGCATGGGTCCGGCCTTCCCAGGCGCCGAAATCCTGTTCGCGGAACGCCTCCTCGACGATTTCCTCATCCGCCGCCCATCCCGCACCACGCAGCATCTGCGCTGTGTCGGACGTCCGCCTGAGCGGCGTGGTGACCAGCACCGCATTCGCCGGGAGCCGGGACGCGATCCCGCGCAGCAGGTCCCCGTCCTGATCTTCCGCCGCGACATCGGTCCGCCCGTAGATCGTGCCTGTCGCGACGG
This sequence comes from Nisaea sp., assembly GCF_017640745.1. Taxonomy (GTDB): domain Bacteria; phylum Pseudomonadota; class Alphaproteobacteria; order Thalassobaculales; family Thalassobaculaceae; genus Nisaea. The sequence goes on from NZ_JAEPQA010000009.1 coordinate 98,896, forward strand.
CGGCCGGGGCGTGGCGCAGCAGGTGCCAGCGGGTCGGAGCACTCATAGCGGCCAGAGGAACCCGGCGGCGCCGGTAGGCAGCGCGGAGAGGGCGAGCAGGACGAAACATTCCACCACCTGCTCGCTGCCGCCGAGCACGTCGCCGGTATAGCCGCCGATCTGGCGCCGGGCGAGCAGGGCGGTGGCAAGGGCGGCGATACTTGCTGCCAGGAGCGCCGCGATGAAGCCGAAGCCGGGCAGAAGCGAGAAGGTAAGGAGGGTCCCGAGGGCGATGCAGAGCCCGGTCGTGACAGCTTTCGGCCGCCCGGCACCGGTCCCGAGGCCGCTTGCCGTCGCGGGCGGGAGGAAATAGGCGATTGGCAGGATCGCGCTGCGGCCGAGGATGTGCGCCGCCGCGAAAGCGCAGGCGGCGAGTATGGGCGAGGCGACGGCGATATTCGCGAGCGCGGCGGCCTTGAGACCGGTCGCGAGCACCAGCGCGAGCACGCCGTAGCTGCCGACCCGGCTGTCCCGCATGATCTCAATCTTGCGTTCCTTGGTGCCGCCGCCGCCGAACCCGTCGGCGAGATCGGCGAGACCGTCCTCATGCAGGGCGCCGGTGACGAATGCGGTGACGGCGAGCGCGCAGAGCGCGGCCGCGAGCAGCGGCAGTCCGGCCGAGGCGCCGAGCCAGAGGGCGCCGCCGCCGAGCGCGCCGGTCAGGAGACCGATCAGCGGGAAAGCCCAGCCCGCATGCATCAGCGGCCGGTCGGTGCGGGCCAGGGCCGGGACGGGCAGGCGGGTCAGGAACATCGCGGCATGGGCAAGATCGTCGGCCCACCAGGGGCGCCGCACGGGCGCCGGTCTCTCGCTCGCCATCTTTCCCCGCTCTCGTCGTGCCGGACTGATCCCGCGGCGGCGCCGGCCGTCGCCCGCGGACTATGCATTGGCCGTCCGGACCTGTATAGGGGGCGGCAATCCGAAAGACACTTCCCGGCTGGCAGCGATGAGCAACGAACGTTTTTCCCCCGAGAGCGCGACCTTCGACGAGATCCGCGGCCTGTTCCGCGCCCTGCCGCCGGCCGATCTCGAGGCGGGCACCGAAGCGGCCAGCCGCGAGGCGCAGCTGACCAAGCCGGCGGGCTCCCTCGGCAAGCTGGAGGAACTGACGCGCTGGGTCGCCGCCTGGCAGGGCAAGCATCCGCCGAGCGTCGCGCATCCGCGGATCTGCGTCTTCGCCGCCAACCACGGCGTCACCGCCAAGGGCGTCTCGGCCTACCCCGCCGAGGTCACCCAGCAGATGGTGCATAATTTCGTCTCCGGCGGCGCGGCGGTGAACCAGCTCGCGGAGCTTCACGATGCCGATCTCCGGGTCTACGAGATGGCGCTTGAGCAGCCGACGGCGGACTTCACCGAGGCGCCGGCCATGAGCGAGGACGAATGCGCCAAGGCCATGGCCTACGGCATGATGGCGGTGGAGCCGGGTATCGACCTGCTTTGCCTCGGCGAGATGGGGATCGGCAACTCGACCTCCGCCGCGGCGATCTGCCATGCGCTCTTCGGTGGCGCGGCCGAGGACTGGACCGGTCCGGGCACCGGTGTCACCGGCGCGGCCTTCGCGGCCAAGGTGAAGGCGGTGGCGGACGGCGTCGCCCTGCACAAGGCCCGCACGGAAGATCCGCTTGAGCTCTTCGCCGCCGTCGGCGGCTTGGAACTCGCGGCGATCGCCGGCGCCATTCTGGCCGCCCGCATGGGCCGGGTGCCGGTGCTGCTCGACGGCTTTGCCTGCACGGCCGCCGCCGCGGTGCTCCACGCCGCCGATCCGCGCAGCATCGAACATTGCCAGGTCGGGCATTGCTCGGCCGAACCGGGTCACCGCCTGCTGCTGGAGAAGATCGGCAAGGCGCCGATCCTCGATCTCGGCATGCGTCTCGGCGAGGGGTCCGGCGCGGCGGTCGCGATCGGGATCGTCAAGGCGGCCGTCGCCTGCCACAACGGCATGGCGACCTTCGCCGATGCTGGCGTCAGCGGCCCGTCCTGAGCCTCCGAGGAGTTCCCATGCCGAAGCCTTGGCGCGTGCTCGACAGCCGGATCAATTACAGCGACCGGTACCTTACCCACCGCATGGACCGCTGCGAGACCGCGCACGGCGTCGTCGTCGAGCCCTATCACGTGATCGAGCTGCCGAACTGGGTGAACATGGTGGCGGTGACCGACGATGCCCGGGTGCTGATGATCGAGGAGTATCGCCACGGGATCGGCGAGGTCGTGTTCGGCCTGCCGAGCGGAACCGTCGATCCGGGCGAGACCGATCCTCTCCGTACGGCGCAGCGTGAGCTTGCCGAGGAGACCGGGGCGGAAGCGCTCCACTGGGTGCAGACCGGGCGGATGTTTCCGAACGCGGCGGTCAATTCCAATACCTGCTTCAGCTTCCTCGCCACCGGGGCCCGGATCACCGGCGAGACCTCGTTCGACGAAGCCGAGGATATCGAGACCGTGCCGGTGCCGCTGGAAGAGCTTTACCGTTGCCTGCTCGCGCGCGAGCTCCGGATGACGGCGATGCATCTGGTCGGGCTGCACGAGGCCGGGCTCTATATCCTGACCTCGGGCGATCCGAAGATGGCGGAGCTGAGAGAGATCCTGGCGCCGCTCTATTCGCCGAGCTGAAGCAGCCGTCCGTCGCGCCGGGCGCTGCGGTAGGCGAGCCAGAAGATGAACGCGCCGATGGCGAAATAGATCACGTTCATGACCATCGCACCCGCGATCAGGTCGAGCCTGAAATCGCCGTCGAACAGCACCGCGCGCATGCCTTCGAAGACATAGGCGGACGGCGTGCACCAGGCGACGGTCTGCAGCCACTCCGGCATCGTCTCGACCGGGTAGTAGACCGCCGAGATCGGGGCGAAAGCGAAGACCAGCACCCATGCGAGGCTCTCCGCGCCGAGGCCGAAGCGCAGGATCACGCCGATCACCAGCAGGCCGACGCCCCAACCCATGAAGAAGAGGCAGGCCATGAAGGCGACCAGCGGCAGGCCGAGGGAAAAGATCGAGAACTGGTAGAAGACGATGGCGAGCAGGGCGGGCGGTAACGCGCCGATCAGGGTCCGCACCAGGCTCATCGTCATCAGCGCGGCGACGAATTCATGCGGCCGGAGCGGGCTGACGAAGAGATGGCCGAGATTGCGGGACCACATCTCCTCGAGGAAACAGATCGCGAAGCCCATCTGGCCCCGGAACAGGATGTCCCAGAGCAGCACGCCTGCCAGCAGCACGCCCGCGGCGCCCGCGATCCAGCTCGACTCGCCGATGAAGAACTTGGTGACGAAGCCCCAGAGGATCATCTGCATGGTCGGCCAGTAGGCCATCTCGATCAGCCGCGGCCAGGAATTGCGCAGCAGGTAGAAATAGCGCAGCGCCATGGCGCCGATGCGGCCTGCCGAGAACAGCGAGGCCGGCGGCGGGGTGAAATCCGTGTTCCCGCTCATGCCGTCTCCCGGTCTTCCTGTTTTCGGTTCGCGGCACCGGTCTGCCGGGCGACGTCGAGGAATACCTCGTCCATGGTCTTGCGTCCGTACTTGGCCAGCAGGTCCGCCGGGCTGCCCCGGTCGACGATCTCGCCCTTGCGCATCATCAGCACCTTGGAGCAGAGCCGCTCGACTTCCTGCATGTTGTGCGAGGCGAGCAGCAGGGTGGCCCCGTTCTCGCGCTGGTAGGTCTCGAGATATGTGCGGATCCAGTCCCCGGTATCCGGGTCGAGCGAGGCGGTCGGCTCGTCCAGCAGCAGCACCTTCGGCGTATTGATAAGCGCCTTGGCCAGCGCGACGCGGGTCTTCTGTCCGGCCGAGAGCTTGCCGGAGGGCCGGTTCATGAAGTCCTCCATGTCGAGCTGCATCGCCAGCTCGGCAATCCGCGTCTTGGGGTCGGGCACGGAATAGAGCCTGGCATAGACCATGAGGTTCTCGCGCACGGTCAGGCGATGCGGCAGGTCGACATAGGGCGAGGAGAAATTCATGAAGGGCAGGGCACGGTAGCGGTCCGTCGCCATGTCGCAGCCGAGGATCGAGACACTGCCGCCGGTCGGCTCCAGAAGGCCCAGCATCATCGCGATGGTTGTGGTCTTGCCGGCTCCGTTGCCGCCGAGCAGGCCGACGGTGGTTCCGGCTTCGGCGGTGAAACCGACGCCGCGCACGGCATGCACCGCGCCATAGCGCTTTTCCAGGTCCCGGACGTCGATGACCGCCTTGCTCATGGGTTCGAACTCTGTGGATGTGCAGTTCTGATGCGCCGAAATGGGCGTCGCGACCTTAGCCCGAGGCGTGCTAGTGGACAATGACGGAAACCGGGGAGACGGCGCGGGTGGCCACAGAGCGCAGGAATCTGGAAGATCTCGAGGTCCGCTTCGGCCTTGCCGACGGGCTGGGACCGGCTGGCGCACGGACGCTGGTGATGATCCGCTGGGTGGCGCTGATGGGCCAGCTCATCAGCCTGCTCGTCGTGCATTACGGGCTCGGTTTTCCGGTGCCGCTGGAGATCACGCTCGGCATCATCGCCTTCGGCGCCTTCTACAACGTCGTCTGCCAGAGCCTCCGCCAGGGCGGACCGGTCCGCAACGGCCGGGTCGCCGCGTTCGGCCTGGCCTTCGACATCGCGCAGCTCGGCTCTCTGCTTTACTGGACCGGCGGTCTCGAAAACCCGTTCGCGCTAATGCTGATCGCGCCGGTCACGGTCTCGGCGACCATCCTCTCCGGTCGGGCGACCGTCTGGCTGAGTTTCCTCGCCCTGGTCTCGGCATCCGCTCTCGCCGTGGTGCACCGGCCGCTGCCCTGGTCGGGCGACGGTCTGGAGCTTCCGGACATCTATGTCTTCGGCCTCTGGGCCGCGATCGTGATCGCGACGCTCTTCATCGCCGGCTACACCTACCGGGTGAGCCGGGACGCGCGGCGTATGTCGGACGCTTTCGCCGCCACCCGTCTCGCGCTCTCCCGTGAACAGCAGCTATCCGCGCTCGGCGGGCTCGCGGCCGCCGCGGCGCACGAGCTCGGAACGCCGCTCAGCACCATCGCCGTCGTCGCCCGCGAACTGCGCAAGGACATTCCCGAGGACAGCGAATGGCGGGAGGATCTGGATCTGCTCCTGAGCGAGACGGCCCGTTGCCGGGATATCCTGACGGAATTCTCCCGCCGGCCGGATCAGGATACGCCTGGCCCGTTCAAGACCGTTCCCTTCAGCGCCGCGGTCGAAACCGCCGCCGCGCCGCACCAGCGCGACGACATCGTCGTCATCGTCGAGCAGCACGGGCCGGGCGGTGCGCTCGATCTCGAACCTGACGAGGAGACGGTTGCCGCGGACCAGCCGCGCGTGGTGCTGACCCCGGAGATGAACCAGGGGATCGGCACGCTTGTGCAGAACGCGGTGCAGTTCGCCGCCGAGACGGTCGAGATCACGGTTTATTGGGACGACAGCATGGCATCGGTCATCATCGAGGATGACGGTCCGGGTTTCTCGCCCCTGGTTCTTGACCGGCTGGGCGAGCCCTACGTCTCCAGCCGCTCCGGCAAGGACGGCCATATGGGGCTCGGCATTTTCATCGCGAAGACGCTGCTGGAACGCGGCGGCGCCACGCTTTCCTTCTCCAACAGGGCCGAGGGCGGTGCCCGCGTGGCGATTCGCTGGCTCCGGTCCGACCTGGAGGCCGGGGTGACGGATTCTTGACCGGACGCAGTTTTCCTTTATTAACCGGAAAGGGGCCGGACCGGCCCGAATGGCGGAGACGCTAGGTGACAGACGAACTGACCGGGGTCGACGAGACCCGGAAATTGCTTGTGCTCGACGATGACGAGCCGTTCCGCAACCGTCTCGTGCGGGCGATGGAGAAGCGCGGTTTCAGCGTGACCAGCGCCGGCTCGGTGGCCGAGGGACTGGACGCGGTGAAGAACGATCCGCCGTCCTATGCGGTGCTCGACATGCGGCTCACAGACGGCAGTGGGCTCGATGTGGTGACCGCGCTGCGTGAGGCCAATCCGGATGCCCGCATCATCATGCTGACCGGCTACGGCAATATCGCGACGGCGGTTGCCGCGGTGAAGGCGGGTGCGGTGGATTACCTGCCGAAGCCGGCCGATGCCGATGCGGTCGCCGCCGCGCTGCTGGACCATGAGCAAGCCCTTCCCCCGCCGCCGGACAATCCGATGTCCGCGGACCGGGTGCGCTGGGAGCATATCCAGCGGGTCTTCGAGCAGTGCGGCCGCAATGTCTCCGAAACCGCCCGGCGCCTGCGCATGCACCGCCGTACCCTGCAGCGCATCCTGAACAAGCACGCCCCGCGGGGTTAGTTCCCTATCTTATTCAGCTTTGGCCGTCATCCCGGGCTTGACCCGGGACCTCGTTGCGACGGATGCGGTCCTAATCGTCGAAAGGTACCGGCTCTGCGGCCGGGATGACGATGTTCAGGCCACCCTTCCTTCCGAGGTCAGCAGCTTGTCGATATAGCGGCCCTGGAACATCGTGATGCCGAGCGACTGGCCGAAGCGCACCGCCTCGTCACTGTCGCAGCGGGTCAGGATGATGCGGGCGCGGCCGCAGCGGTCGACATGCTCCTTCAGCTCCGTGGTCCGGGCGCCCGACATGTCGTCGGCCATGTCCGGGGTCCAGATCAGCTTCAGGAGGTCGAGGCCGAGCCGTTCGCGGTCGATGAACTGCAGCGTCAGATGGTTCAGCCCGTCGAGGCAGATGCGATAGCCGCGCTCGCGCATGAAGTCGCGCGCGAACATGTAGGCGCCCATGTCGCCGAAGATGTCGATCTTCTGCAGCTCGATCACGACAGTACCGCGGGCGACCGCCTTCAGGCTCGAATCGAAGTTCAGGAACGGCGGCGAAAGGATCGTCTGCACGTTCAGATTGACGCTGAAGGAGCTTGCGATCGAGCTGTCGTCGTTGCGGATCAGAAGCGACAGCATCCGCGCGTCGAGCGTCTGGGTCAGGTGCTGGAACAGCCAGAGATTCGAGGCGAGGTCGAACTCCGGCAGAACGGTTTGCTGCAGGTCGTGGATCGAGATGAAGAGCTCGCGGAAGACCGGCTGCGGATTCGGGTTGTTCGGCGTCAGCGCGCAGACCGGCTGGCGGCGCATCAGGTTGGAGAGGTCGGCGCGCTGCAGGAAGGATTCGAGTTTGCCGAGCTGCTCCGGGTCGAGCGGCTTGCGCGAGCCCTTGGTGCGCGGGTCCACCTTCTGGTCGGCACTGACGGCAAGGCGCGACTTGCGCTCGCGCTCGCGGTGCATCTGCTTGACCAGCTCAAGAAGGTCCTCGTACTGGGTCGCGACATTGTACCAGGAGCAGAAGCGGGCGAGATCCTCTTCCTCGTCGCCCTGGGAAAGCGGGTCCTCGGAGAAGAGGTAGCGGACCTTCATGATCGCCGCGTCGATATCCTCGACGGTGGCGTCCTTACAGACGAAGAACAGATCCGAATTGCTCAGGATGAAGATCTGGCCCTCGTAGTTCTGGACCATGCCTTCGAAGGTCGCCGCCGCGATCCGGATATGGTGATCCTGACGGTTCTGCGGGCGGAGGCGCGACAGATGGATGTGAACGGCCATGCGGCCATCCACGTTCCGTCCGAGGCGCTGCAGATAGTCGAGCAGCAGGTATTCCTGGCTCGGGCCCCGATTTCGGTTCTGGACTTGGCTGAGTGCCATGCGGTCCTCCGCTTAAAACTCAGTAGGGCCGTTTCCCAGGTTCTTTCTTACCATGCCACCGGTTTTGCAGGCACCCGGTAATTCACCGGAAACCGCGGGGCGTGGACAGCATACAGTCAAAAAGGCTCAGGACGGCCGGGCGATATCTCTACCGCGAAAAAACGCACTTTCACATAAAAAGCCACCAAATTTTTACGTTTTCGCGGCCATCATGAGTCTTGTCAGCTAACTATGCTCATAAAAATGTTTTGTTTCAATGGATAATTCGACTACTTTAAAGCGCTGCCTAAGCGCAGCCAAACCGCGTTCGGGATAGAATCAGCTGGCCGGTCACATGGACTTTTCTCAATCGTGGCTTCTGTGCGGGCGGAGCCGCGCAGTCAGGTCAGCCGGCAAGGGGCTCGCCGGCCTGGCGTTTGCTTTGCTTGCGCTTTTGTCTTTCGCGCTTCCCGCCGCGGCGCAGCTTGCCGGCAAGGAGTCGGTCCAGGGGCGGCCCCGGCTGGATTTCCAGAGTTACGGGCTTTCGCTCGACATGCTGACCCGGCCAGGAGACACCTCGGATACCGCCCGGCTCGGCGGAAGCTTCGATCTTTTTCCGCGCGCGACCGTGGATGCGGGCCATGACAGCAATATCCTCCGCACCACCGACAACGAGACCGGGTCCGGCTTCACCGAAGTGTCGGCCGCCGCCGCGCTCCGGTCGAACTGGACCAATCACGAGGCGTTGCTGATCGTGAACGTGGACGACCGGAGGGTCGGGGAGTCCAGCCGCGAGAACACCACGGACATCAGTCTCGGCGCAGCGGGCCGCTACGATCTCGACGAGGAGCTTTTCGCGCGCGGTTTCGCCGAAGCCAAACGCGGACACATCCGGCGCGGCGACGATGCCGATCCCGGCGCCGCTTTCGAGCCGCTGACCTATAACCAGTATCTTGTCGGCGCGACCTATGACGACCGGCAGAACGACCGGATTTTTTCCCGCGTCGTCGGCGAGGTGCTACACCGGGACTACAACGCGACGGACGGCGTCAACCGGGACTCCCTCGACCGCACCTCTCTCAATCTGCGCGGCCTGGTGGGGATCTCGACCGGCGGCGAGTACGATCTCTTCGTCTCGCCCAGCCTGTTGCGCGAGATGTTCGTCGAGAAGGTTTCGCAGAACCAGGATTCGACCCGGTTCACCCTGAGCGTCGGCGCGGCCCGGGACGTGACCGGTGTCAGCGCCTTCAGCGGCCGGGTGGGCATGTCGCATCGCATCTTCGACGAGGATTCGCGGTCTTCCCAGACGGATTTCGTCGCTTCCGGCGCGCTGCTCTGGAACCTCACGCCGGTCATGACCTTCACCGCGGGCGCCCAGATCGAGAACCAGCAATCGGACGATCCGACCGCGGGGACCAAGCTCACGCATGGCTTCAATGCCGGACTCGACTACGATCCGTTCGAGCAGCTGATCTTCAATGCCTACTTCTCCTACGCCAACGAGGATTTCCAGCAGATCGAGCGCGAGGATGACGATTACACGGTCGGCCTCAGAGCGACCTATCTGATCAACGAGTATTTCTTCGCCGGCCTCAGTCTCGAGCACGAGGTCTCCGATTCGACGGTGGCGAGCCGTGATTTCGAGGCGACAACGATCGCGTTCCGGCTCGGGATGAAGCTCTGTTGCAGGATTGACGAAGGGGTCGTCGATCCGTTCAATCTCGGGCGGCTCTAGGAGAGAATGATGCGGTCAGATCTCATTCTCGCATCGAACCGGCTCGCGGCCCTCGCGTTGTTGGGTCTCAGCCTCGCGCTTGCCGCCTGCGCCTCGTCCGAGGTCGACGAACTGCCGCCGCCCACGACTCCGACCATCGCCGAATACCGGCTGGTCGAGGGCGACCGGGTCGCGGTGACCGTGTTCGGCCATGAGGAACTTTCCGCCATCGTCGATATCGCCGAGGACGGAAAACTGGAGCTGCCGCTGGTCGGCAAGGTCGAGGCCCGCGGCAAGACCGCGCTGGAACTGCGGGCGCTGGTGACCGAGATCGTCGACCGGCAGTTCGTCATCGATCCGAAGGTCGATATCGTGATCGCGCGCTACCAGCCGTTCTATGTGCTGGGCGAGGTGAACACGCCCGGAAGCTATGACTTCGTGCTCGGTCTGAACATGCGCAAGGCGGTGGCCGAAGCCGGCGGCTTCACCCGCCGCGCGGCGAAGTCGCAGGTGCTTCTCACCCGGCGGACGGAGCACGGGCAGACCGTCCGTGACGTCAGTCTCGATACCTCGGTCTATCCGGGCGACGTCATCGAGATCAAGCGGCGCTGGTTCTAGGGGGGCGGATGGCGAACATCACGGCATTCCCGAGAAACCGCCGCGGCGCCGAGGCGCCGTCGGCGCTGTTCGCCGATCCGCTTGAAACCGGCGAGACCTTCGATCTGTGGCGCCTGGTCTCGGTGATGCGCCGGCGCTTTCTGCTGATCCTGACCGTGCTGATCCTGGTGCCGCTCGCGACCGGTCTCGTCGTGTTTTCCATGAAGCCGGTCTTTTCCGGCAGCACGAAGCTGCAGATGAGCGAGCCCGGCGGGAACCTCAACATTCCCGGCCTCACCCTGCCGCAGGGCCTCGGCACCGGAAACGCGAACCTTCCGACGGAGACCGCCTATCTGAGGTCGCGGGCCTTCGCGTCGAAGGTTATCGACAAGCTGGAGCTCGACCGGGTTCCCGAATTCAATCCGGCACTGCGTTCGGAAGCGGACACGGCCTGGGGCAAGATCAAGAGCGGCGCGGTCGAACTTGCGGCCATTCTGCATATCGACAAGACGATCTCGCACTGGTCTGAGGCCGCCAACGCCTGGCTGGTCGACAATCTTGGGCTCGATCTCGGAAAGCTCGCCTCGCCCGACGCGGGCAAGTCCGAGATGCTGTCTCCAGAGGCGCTTTATGCCGAGGTGACAGACACCTTCCTCGACCGGCTGACGGTCGACGGGGAGCAGCTCTCGCGCGTCATCACAATCGAATTCCAAAGCAACGATGCGACTTTCGCGGCTCTGGTGCCGAACACCATTGCCGACATGTTCCTCGAGCAGAAGCGCGATCAGCGCGACGAAGCGGTGCGGCAGTCCAGTCAGTGGCTGACAAATCAGGTCGCGGCGCTGCAGGAACGGGTGCTGCAGTCGGAGGAGAAGCTCGAGCGGTTCCGTCGCGAGGAAGGTCTGCTCGACGTGCGCGGCACGGAGCTGATGCGCCAGCAGCTCATCAAGCTGAACGACCAGCTGATCCAGGCCAGTACCGAGCGGGCGGAGCGCGAGGCGCGGCTGCGTCAGGTACAGCTCCTGATCGATCAGCAGGACGGCACCGAGAGTCTGGCCCCGGTGCTCGCCTCCCAGCTGATCAACAATCTGCGGCTCCAGGAATCGAGGATCCAGCAGCGTCTCGCCGAACAGCTGACGACCCTGCGCGACGGCCATCCCGACGTGATCAAGACCCGCCGGGAACTGGAGGACGTTCGCACGACGATCGCGGGCGAAGTGCGCAAGATCGTGCAGTCGATGCGCAACGAGACCGAGATCGCGCGGGTGCGCGAGGCGAACGTGCAGAACGCGGTCTCGGAGCTGAAGGCGACGATGGAGGACCAGACGGAGGCGGAAATCGCGCTCCGGGCGATCCAGGCCGAGGTGGCCGCGAACCAGAATCTCTACGAGATCATGCTGAACCGGCTGGCGGCGGTGGATATCGAGCAGCGCGAGCCGGAGCAGGCCGGCGCCGAGGTGATTTCGCGCGCCGTGGCGCCCCGCGTGCCGATCGCGCCGAAGAAGAAGCTGGCGGTGCTGGCCTCCATCCTGGCCGCGATGATTCTCGCCGCGCTGCTCGCGCTGCTGATGGACTTCCTGATCCGCGGCTTCAAGAACGCCAAACAGGTGGAGCAGGCGACCGGGCTTCCGGTGATCGCCAGCATTCCGCTGTCGCAGCAGGTAGACGAATCGAAGACACCGCTGTTCGAGCTGGTCCGCCGCCGTCCGGGCTCCGCCGTCGGCCAGGGTATCCGCAAGCTGCGCACCGCGCTCAATCTGCTTGGCGAGGGCAAGCCGATCCGCACCGTCCTGATCACGTCTTCGATTGCGGGCGAGGGCAAGTCCTCGATCGCGCTCGCCCTGGTGGTCAACGCGGTCTCCGCCGGATTGCGTGTCCTGATCATCGATTGCGATACGGTCAACGGGTCCGTCACCAAGCATCTGAACGGCGATACCAGCCGGGGCCTCAAGCAGTTTCTTCACGGCGAGGCGGAGATCGAGGACGCGATCGAGTTCGATCTCGGTCTCGGAGTCCATTACGTCGCGACCGGCGGCGTGATGTCGAGCTCGGACGATTATTTCGCTTCGCGCCGGATGGCCGAGCTGCTGCGGTACGCGGAGAAGAATTTCGACTTCACGGTGATCGATTCCGGCCCGGCGTCGGTTGTGTCCGATACCCTGGTCCTGGTGCCCCAGGTCGACGCCACTGTCTTCGTCATCGAATGGGAGCGGACCCGCCGCGAAACCGCGGAGCAGGCCATCCGGGAGATCTACGAACTCGGCGAGAACCTCTCCGGCATCGTGATGTCGAAGAACAACCTCCGGATTCAATCGATCGACGGCGGCGCGGAAGCCTATGACGGCCAGTATTACGGCGTTGATTCAAAAGTCTCCCTCGACGCCGAGGAGCCCGGCTGGGCCAACGCACGATGAGTCCGTCATCGGCCGGGACGGCGTGAGCGATGCAGAACAGATCCCTCATCTGGCTCGCCGTCTGGCTCGCGGTTCTGGAAGCGGTCACTCTCTTCGCCATCAACGTGGTCGGCTATGCGGTCCGGAACGGAAGCTTCGTGCTGCCCGAACGCTACGTCCTCGCCGGGCTGTTCCTTTGCGCCCTCTACCTGATCTGCGGCAGCAACCAGGGCAGTTACGCCTTCCACCGCAGCGACATCGAGCGGATCCACGCGATGCAGTCGCTGCGCTGCTGGATCGGAACAATGGTGATCTTCATCGTCGCGCTGTTCGCTTTCAAGATCTCGGAGGATTTCTCCCGTTTCTGGCTGGTGGAGATGGTTGTCGGGGGCAGCGTCGGCCTTGTGGCGGTGCGAACCCTCGCGCTGGCCTGGGTCCGGAAGGTCAGGCGGAATGGATGGTTTTCCGCCAGCATCGCCGTCCTCGGCTCGCCCCGCCTGGTCAAAGAGGAAACCCTCGCCATGGTCGCCGGACGGGGCGGCGCGACGCGACTGGTCGGCGGTTTCGTCGGCGACGGTCTCGGCAATGACTATTTCCAGGAGGTGCCGCTCTTCGGCAGCGAGGAGAGCCTTCATCGCATCATCGCGGCCGGACGGGTCGACGATGTGCTGCTCTGTTACGAGCCGGGGCACGAGAAAGCGTTCCGCGCGGCCCTCGCGCGGCTTCGCGAACAGCCGGTCAATATCCGCCTCCAGCTGCCCGGCTATCTCGCCGGCGTCCCGGTTCTCGGCATTGACCGGATCGCGGGCGAGACCGGTATCATCCTCGCGGACGTACCGATCGGCGGCTGGTCGAGCGTGCAGAAGCGCTTTGTCGACATCGTGCTGGGGAGCGTGATGATCGTCGCTCTGGCGCCGGTGATGCTGGCGATTGCGCTCGCGGTCCTGCTGACGATGGGGCGGCCGATTTTCTTCCGCCAGCGCCGTTTCGGCTTCAACAACGACGAGTTCACGATGCTGAAGTTCCGCACCATGCGGAACGGCGGCACCGAGTCCGCAGACGCCGGAACGCTAAAACAGGCCACGCGCGACGATCCCCGCGTCACCGCGCTCGGCCGCATTCTCCGCCGCACCAGCCTCGACGAATTGCCGCAGCTGCTGAACGTGCTCGGCGGCAGCATGTCGCTGGTCGGACCGCGTCCCCATGCGGTGGCCCACAATCGCCAGTATGCCGGCATCATCGACGGTTATCTCGGCCGCCACCGGGTGAAGCCGGGCATCACCGGCTGGGCGCAGGTCAACGGTCTTCGCGGAGAGACCGACACGGTCGAGAAGATGCGCCGGCGCGTCGAGCTCGACCTCTTTTACATCGAGAACTGGTCCCTCGGTTTCGACCTGAAAATCCTGGCGCTGACCGTGATCGAGGTCGGGACCGGACGCTCCGCCTACTGATCTTCCTCGCGTAGCCAGGCAATTGTGTCCGCGAGACCGTCTCCGAGCCGGACTTCGGCCTGGAAGCCGAGGGTTTCGTGAGCGTGCCGGGGGTTGCCGCGGGAGTGGAGGATATCGCCCGGCCGTGCCGGACCGTGTCTTAGCTTGAGATCGGTGCCGCAGGCCTCCCCGATCGCCCGTGTCAGCTTCAGGATGCTGATCGCCTGCCCGGTGCAGCCGTTCACGGTCAGAGGGGCCTCCGGTGCGCGGCTCATGGCGGCGAGGAAGAGACGGACAATATCGCCGACATAGATGAAATCGCGGCTCTGGAGACCCTCGCCGTTCACCGTGATCGTCTCGCCGGCAAGGCAGGCGGAAATGAACCGCGCGATCACCCCGCTATAGGGCGAGGCCGGATGCTGGCGCGGCCCGTAGACGTTGAACGGCCGGATGATCGTGGCGCGCGGGCCGAGCGTCAGAACGGCGCTCTCGCTCTCCAGCTTGTGGCGGCCATAGGCGGAGAGCGGCGCGCAGATATGGGTTTCGGCAATCGGTCGGGGCCCGGCATCGCCATAGACGGCGGCGGAGGACGCGTAGACGAGCGGGAGCTTTTCAGTTCGCGCCGCCTCGACGGCGTTCCGGGCGCCGCCGAGATTGACCGCTTCGGCCCGGCGCGGATCCGCTGCCGCCGCTTCGACCGAGGCGATGGCGGCGAGATGGACGATGCCGTCGCACTGTCCCGCGATGGCCGCAAGCCGCGCGCCGTCGGTCACGCACCCCCGCTCGAGATCGGCCTCCGGCGGCAGGTTGCCCTCCCGTCCGCTGGAGAGATCGTCGAGAACGGTGACACGGTTGCCCGCCTGGACGAGCGCGCGGGCCAGATGGCCGCCGATGAAGCCGCAGCCGCCGGTGATGAGATAGCGCGCCATCAGATGCGGCCCCGCCGGCCCCAATGGGCGCAGAGGTCGAGCAATGCGAACCAGATGAAGCGCGTATTGTGAACGAGGTAGCGCGCTCCGAGACGGCGCGGTTCTGCGATGAGGCGATGCAGCCATTCGAGGCCGAGGGAGCGGATCCATGCGGGCGCCCGCTCCAGGCGCCCGGACATGAAATTGAAGGCGGCGCCGATGCCGATCAGCGTCGCATCGATCCCGGCGCTGTGGCGTGCCATCCACCATTCCTGGCGCGGGCAGCCGAGCCCGACGAAAACCAGCTTCGCGCCGCTCGCGCTGATCCGGGCGGCGGTCTCCGGGTCGAAATCCGGCCGTTCGGGAAGTTTCGGCGGAGATTCCCAACCTGCGACCCGGAGCTTCGGATGCCGTTCCGCCAGCGCCTTCTTCAACGCCTCGAGCTCGTCCGGCAAGCCGCCGAAGAAGTAGACTGGAAGACCCTCCGCCTCCGCGCGGGCGATCAGCCAGGGCGCGATGTCGGGTCCTGCGACCTGTTCCGCCGCCGCATGGCCTTTCAGGCGCTGGACCCAGCTCACCGGCTTGCCGTCGGGGAGCACCATGGCGGCGCCGTCGAGCACGGCGGCGAAGTCTGGGTCGGTCCGTGCCAAAGACAGTGGATGGGTGGCGGCGACGCAGACATAGGCCGGCGCTCCCTTTCGGGCGAGACCGAGGATGGCCTCCCCGAGGGTGGTGAGCGACCCTGCGGCGACCTTCCGGCCGATCACGGGCACCGAGGCGGGGGTGCCGCTCATGCCGCGACCTTTCCCGAGATCAGTTCCTCGTAGAGTGCGAGTTTCGCTGCTGTCGTCCTTTCCCCGGTGAATCGGGTTTCGTAGCTTTGCCGTGCCTGCGCCCCCCAGTCCCCTAGCCGCGCCGGATCGGACAGCGCTTCGGCGATGACGCTTTCCATGTCGGCAGGATCGAACGGATCGAACACGCGCCCCGTCCGTCCGTCCTCGACGAGCTCGCCGAGCGCGCCGATCCGGGAGGCGACGACTGGGAGGCCGGAGGCGAAGGCTTCCGCCAGCGTCATCGGAAAGTTCTCGTAGCAGCGCGACGGCAGGACCGCGAGCGCGGCCCGGCGCATTTCCCCGGCAATCTCCTCCGGACCGAGCGTGCCGAGCGCGACTGCCCGGCCTTCCCTGATCGCTGCGTCGAGCGCCGGCCGGTCCGGCCCGTCGCCGATCACCCGGAGCGGCGGCCAGTCGCGGCGCCAGATTTTCAGGAGGGCGGCGATGCCCTTCTCCTCCGAGAGCCGTCCGACATAGAGCGCGCCTTCGCGCGGGCCGTCTTCGGGTGCGGGCGCGAAAGCGGCGCCGGGGCTGTTGCCGATCACGGCGATCCGCTCGGCCGGAAAGCCGCCGGCGACGAAGCGGCTGCGGGAAAAGTCGGTCAGCGCGATGAACTGGCCGACCGCGCGGTGCCAGGTGCCGCGCCTGCGGTGAATGTCGATCATCCGGGCAAGCGCGAAGGAACCGGGATAGGAATTCCGGTAGCAGCGGTGCAGCACGGCCTGGAAGGGGCTGGCGCCGACGCAGTCCTCGCAGATCCGTCCGTCCCGCATCAGCAGGGCGGAGGCGCAGATGTTGCGGTAATTGTGCAGGGTCTGGACCACCGGAACGCTGAGATCCGCGGCGGCGTCGTAGAGCGACGCGGTGATCAGCGGGAAGATGTTGTGGGCGTGGACGATGTCCGGCGCTGCCGCCGCGATCTCGGCTTTCAGCTCGTACCGGAGAGCTTCGGTTCCGGGAAGCGCCCAGGCGGCGCGGGCGGCGTCCCAAGCGGTGCGGATGGAGGCATTATCGCGGGCGAGGAGGGCGACCTCGTGCCCGGCGGCACGGAGCGCCGCCATCTCGGCCTCGACGACGCGGTCCTCGCCGCCGGCCTGCTGGTAGCGGCAATGGGCAAAGAGGATCTTCATCGGTCCCACACCGCGTCGATGGCGCCGCTCATGCGCCGGAGCGTGTTTGCATGGGAAAACCAGTCTGCCGTGTGACGCGCCTTCGCGGCCATGCGCGCCCGCTCCTCCGCCGTGGTGCCGAGGGCTCGGGAAAGCGCCGCATCGGTTGCCGCCGGGTCCAGGGGATCGAAGAGCCAGCCGTTCTCGCCCTCCCCGATCATCTCCTCCGCGGCCTGGGAGTGGCGGCTGGCCAGCACGGGCAGGCCCGCCGCCATGGCCTCGTTCACAACCAGTCCCCATTCGTCCGCCAGGGTTGGAAAGACGAAGAGGTCGCGGTCGGCGAGAAGGTCCGGGATCTCTTCATAGGGGCGGTTTCCGAGCAGTTCGAGGTTGAGGTTCGGCGGCAGATCCGCGCTTTCGAGACTTGCACGCTCCGCGCCGTCACCGACGAGACGCCAGTGAAGCTTCCGTTCCGGATGCGCATTGCACCAGACCTTGAGGCGGTCGAGAAAGGGCGGGAGGCCCTTGCGCGGAATCAGGCTGCCGACAGAGACGAGACGCAGCCTGCCGGCCGGATCGGGTTTGGTCTTGGGCAAGTTCTCGAAACGGTCGAGATCGGTCGATTGATGGATCGGGAAGATGCGGTCCGGCGCAAAGCCGATGCTCTCGAGATAGCGCGCGCCGGAGGCACCGTTCGTCACCGCGCCGTCGGCTAGGCGGGCGATCAGGCGCCGCAGCATTCCGCGCAACCGTCCCCGGCCCCGCTCGGTCTGCTCGGACACCGTCGCCCAGACCAGCAGCCTTGTGCGTCGGCCGAAGAGCGGGGAGAGGCGGCGATAGAGCCCCGCCTGCAGGCTGCGCAGGCCGAATTCGCCGCTGATCACCACGTCCGGCGCGAGGCAAGCGAGGCGCGGCAGCAGATCGTACTGCACATGGATCGTCAGATCCTCCGAAAACCCGTCCGGATGGCGCCGCCGGTACGGCAGGGCGATGGACCGTGTGCGCCTCACGTCGAGCCCGGCGGTTTGCACCTCCCAGGGCCGATCGGTCTCCATCCCGGTCGAGACCAGTACGGTCAGCCGGCGGACCTCGCGCTCAAGCGCGCGCAGCAGGGCCACCCGGTAGGGCGGCACGAAGTTAACGAGCAGAGCGACGGAGCAGCGGGGCATAGGGCAGCGATCCGAGCACCAGGCCCGAGAGAATGAAGATGGGAACCATGTTGTAGAAATAGATAAGCACGTTGTCGGTCAGCATCAGGGCGAGCAGGGTGATCTGCGCGAGGCCGGTCGCGGCGCCGAGCGAGGTCTCGCGCGCCCCCCATTTCTGGAACCGCTTATATTGCTGGCGGCAGGCGAGCATCATGCTGCCGAAGGCACTGAACCAGAGCAGCAGTCCGATCGCCCCGTAATCGTGCCAGATCCTGAGATAGTCGTTGTGCGGATGCTCGATCCCGGCATGCAGGTTGGCCAGGGCCTCGGTACTCGAGGCCGGACCCTTGCCGACGATCGGGGCCTCAAGGGCTGAATTGATCACCGTCGTCCAGGCGGCGATCCGGCCCATGGTGTTGATCTGTACCCCGCCGACCGCCGCCGAGAGATCGCCCGAGAAGAAGCGCTGCTTCAGCGGTTCGAAATTGAGCAGAAGGAAGGCGGCGAGGCCGACCGCCGTGACGAGGATCGTGATCAGGCGGACCCAGCCGGCGAAACTGTTCAGCCGCATCTGCGCCAGTATGAAGACGCCGAGCCCCATCCCCATCGCCGCGCGCGAGAGCGAGAGCACCACGACCGCATAGAGGAAAAGGGCGAGCCAGAGGTCGCCGCGCGAGCCGTGCCGCCAGTAGCCGCAATGGATGGCGATGCCGATCAGGAGGAAGCCGGCGAGGGAGCGCGGCGCGAAAACTTCGGTATGGCCGAAGCCGAAGACCGGGATCGCCAGCACATAGATCACCGCCGGAATCCAGATCGCGATCAGGATCGCGCGGACAATGGTCCGGCTGGGCGAACGGATGCTCATGGCCACCTGGGCCGCGACGATGAAGGCGAGAATGCTGGAGATGATGATGACGGTGTTCTGGATGCCGGGAACGGTCACCCGGTAGAAGATGAAACCGTAGGCGATCCAGGCGGTGAAAAGAAGGAACATGAAGACCGGCCAGCGTGCCTCCCGCACCACGTAAGGCCGCATCATGAAGTGCATCACCAGCAGCAACACGAAAAGCAGGGAGAGGAAGCCGCCAAGCGAGATCGCGGGGACGACGCGGAATTGCGCCGGAATGGTGACAAGCGCCTGGGCGAAGATGATGGTCATCAGCAGCGAGACGCTGAGCGGCGCGGCCTGCCCGAGCCGCCGCGCTTCGAGAGCGCTCCGGTACATGGCCCGCTGCATCCGCGGCGCCGGCACGTCCTCGGTGCCCGTATCCTCCGGTCTCCGGTTCCCCATGGCTCAGGCCACTCCCTGTCGGGGGCGGATCTGATGCGCCATCATTTGCGCGCCGTTCTTCGCCGCCCGGGCCGCCGCGGCGAGCTGGGCCCAGAGCGGGATCGCCAGCCCGGCACGGGCTTCGGCCCGGATGCGGGCGAGAGCGTTCATGTAGTCCTGGTGGTCCTTCTCCGCGAAATAGCTGTCGGCGCGGCGCTGGCGCAGGCAGGTGACGGCACTGCTCTGCCGGATGCCGCCAACGCGGAGCAGGCGGAAATAGAAACTGTAATCGACGCAGATATCGAGGTTCTCGTCGTACCCGCCGGCCGCCTCCCATGTAGAGCGCCGGAACAGCACGGTGGAATGCACCAGCCGGTTCGAGACATAGAGCATTGCGGGAGTGATGTCGGTCACGGTGGCCGGGGCGGGAGCCGCCGGGGGCAGGGCGGGCGGTTCATGTTCGAACACCAGCGCCTGCGAGCAGGCCATGGCGAGGCCGGGATCGGCTTCCAGCATCGGCAGGGTTTCGGTCAGGCGGTCTGGAAGCGCGATGTCGTCCGCGTCGAGAATGGCGACGTAGTCTCCGCGCGCGGCCCGGATCGCCCGGTTCAGCGCCGCCGCACGGCCGCAGCGTTCCCCGCGGATGATTGTGAGGTTCGGGATCTCTCCCTTGAGCGCCTCGGCCACGTCGGCGGTGCCGTCTGTGGAGCCGTCGTCGAACAGCATGATCTCGACCGCCCAGTCTCCCTCCATCGCCGCCGCCGAGCGCAGTGCCCGCGCGACGAAGCGCTCGGCCTGGAAGGCGGTTGTCACAACGGAGACGGTCGGGGTTTCGTCCGCCGGCATGGATCCTCTGAACAGCGCGCGAATCGGGAGCGTTTAACCTATCAGATTGCCCCCGCCTCGTATATCGTGCGAGCCGGTGACTTATCGTGATTTCTGAACCGCTTGCGCCGCATTTTTGTGCGTATTGGTTAAATGAATGTGAGCAGGATGGGCCTCAGGCGAAAAATCTCGGAGCTTTTTCTCCGTCCCCTGCGTGACCGGACGGCGGAACGCAAGCTGCGCGCGGCGGCCGCGGGAGGCGAGCCGCTCCGGATCGTGCTCGGCGGCGCGGCGCCGGAGGTTGGCTGGCTCGGCTCCGATATCGGCTTCTTCGACGCCACCGATCCCGCGGCCTGGGCGGATCTCGTCGGCGGCGAGGGCCGGGTCGAGCGGCTGCTGGCGGAGCATGTGTTCGAGCATATTCCGCCGGAGCTTGTCCCCGCGGTGCTCGCCAACGCTTATCGCTACCTCAAGCCCGGCGGCACGATCCGGATCGCGGTGCCGGACGGACACAATCCGAACCCGGATTACATTCGCCATGTCGAGCCGGGCGGCATCGGCCCCGGGGCCGACGACCACAAGCAACTCTTCACGGTCGAGAGTCTGAGCGCCGCCCTCGCAGCAGCCGGTTTCAGGGTCGAGCCGAGGGAATGGTTCGATACCGATGGGCAGTTCCACAAGGAACCCTGGATCGCCGAGCGCGGGCACATCCATCGCTGCCGGCGTTTCGGAACGCCGGACAAGAGCTTCCCCTCCTCGCATCTCTCGCTGCTGGTGGACGGGATCAAGGGGTGAGCCGGATCCTGTAGACCGCCCGTGCGATATCCCCTTTCGGCGGAGGCGGCACGGCGTGGGACCAGACCCTCAGCTTCCCGGACATGCCGTATTGCGGACCCGCCTCCGGAACGGGAGCGAGCGGTTCTTCCGTGACCAGCCGCGCTCCGTCGAGGGCGAAGTCTTTGCCGTCTTCCGGGGCCGCGATATCTACGGCGAGCGGAAGCCACGGCAGATGCAGGACGTCTCCCTCCTCCGGCTGGTTCAGGATCAGCGCGTCCTCGATCTCCACAATGTCCGCAGCGAAACGGAACTTGCGCTCGAACCGGAGAGCGCCGGTCTCGCCGACGATGCGGTCCGGGCTGGCCCAGCGGAAGAAGGCGCCGTTGAGAATGGAGCGGAAGCGGCCCGATGGCTCCTCGATTACCGGGAGCGGATGGGCGAGCGCCCCGTAGATGCTCCCGGGAAGTTTCTCTCCGCCATAGGCAGGGAGCGGCCGCGCGCCCGAGGCGGTCACAATGTAGGGCAGTGGCTGGGCGGCCGTCAGGCCCGCATGGGGCAGCGTGACGATGGCGGAATAGGCCGGGTTGCGGAAGACCCGGATGCCGTCCTTCAGGCTGTCCTCGCCGGGCAGAGGTTCGGGCCGCGGAGACGGTGTGAATCCTTCCAATTGTTCCGCCGCCAGTTTCAGAACCGCGCCCGAGAAGGCGAGATAGTCCGCGTCGTTGTTGTAGGAATGCCAGCCGATCCGATCCTGGTGCGGATGCGCCGGCGCCGGCTCGACCGCGGTGCGCGCATCGGTGCCGTCGATCATCAGCGGGAGCGTGCCGTCGGGGCAGGCCGCAGCCTCCAGACGGTCGAGCACGGCGCCCAGCAGGGTCTCCGCGCCGGGTGCGGCGAGTCCGAGCTTGAGGCCGAAAGCGAGCGCCAGGCAGGCGGCGGCATAGCCGAAACTCTGGAACTGCCCGCGCCCGACGGCATTCACCTCGCCGTCATGGAGCGCGGTGCGTTGCAGCGCCTGAAGTGCCGCCGCGAAACGATCCCGCAGGAACCGGGACGGTTCCCCGAGCACGGCGATCTGGTAGCCAAGCAGGGCGGTCATGAAGGCGTGATACTGCTGCGTCGGCGCGCCGCGCTGATCCTCGATGAACCCGCCTGGCTGCTGGTAATGGGAGAGGGCGATCCGTCGTTCGAGGCGGCCAAGCCAGGCTCCCGCCGGTTGCCCTTCCATGACCCGGACCGTGCTCCGGAGCAGCATCCAGTTGGCGACGCGATTGCCGACGAAGCCGGGCCGGCCGAGCACGTCGCGGCTGTTGGCGAAGCCGGCGGTTGAGCCGCTCCGGAACAGGTCGGCCAGCGCGAAGCGGATGAACTCCCAATGGTAGGGGTTCTGCCAGGCGCCGATCCGCGCGCGCTTGTCCTGGTCCCGGAGCCGTGCGAGCCCGGCCTCGAGATCCTCCGGGAAGCGTTCCGGCCAGCGCCGCCAGAGCATGCAGGCGAAGGCGGTGCCGTAGAACTCGGTTTCCCGGAAACCCCGGTCCCGGTCGCATTGCGCGGCCAGCGCCTCGGCAATGCCGCGCGCGAGCGTATCGAGGCGACGCGAGGGTTCAGCGGGTGTCAAAATCGAGCTCCATCGCCAGTGCCAGAGTCTCTTCCGCAGGCACGCCCGCGAGCCCGGTTGCCTGCAGTTGAAGCGCTCCCGCACCGCCGCGTTCCGCCGCATACCAGAGCGTCCGCCCGATCCCCGGCAGGGCGAGCAGCGTGCGGCTCGCGCCGTCCGGCAGAGAGAGCCGGAAGAACCGGGTGAACCAGCGGATCCAGAGCTGCGCATAGGGCGGTTTCGGCAGCAGACGGGCATGCACGACCCAGCCCTCAGGCGCGTCGCGGACATAGAGCAGCTGTTCGAACCAGGGGCCTGTTGCCGCTTCCGTCACGCGGATCGTCACCGTCCCGTGCGGGCCGGTGAGCCTTGCGCGCTGCACCGGATACTGGTGGTAGAGATCGCGACCCACGTGGCCGAACCGTTCGCCGCCGATCTCTGCTTCGACGAAGGAGTCCCTGGAAAAAACCGCGCGCAGGACAAAATCCTGGAAGAGCGAAGGTGAAAGCGTGGTAAGCGAAGCCTTCAATGCGAGCTGCTGCGGGCTGACGGCCGAAGTAACCTTTGCTTCCCAGGCGCCCTCGGCCATTTCGACCGACAGGCGCCGCTCGCCCGTTTCGGGGCCGATAAACGGCGCGTGATCGTCTATAATGCGGGCGCCATATCTTTCCGGCGCGAAGGTGAAGAACGAGTGACGGTCGGCTGTTTCTATTCCAAACGCAGTGCCTTCGATGGCGCCGATCCGGATCGCGGCCGGCAGTCCCTCAACCCAGTCGCACTCCATCCGCTCCGCCTCGTGCATGTCCGCCCAACCGGCGGTTTTCCGGGAGGTAGCATATGACGACCGGCAGCGATCCGCAAAGCACCGAGCCGCCGACCTTGCCGACCGCGGCCGGAACTCTTGCCCGGTTTCTGGAAAGCCCGCGCAGCTACGCGCTCGTGGTTCCGACTGTGAATGCCTGCGTCGCCGCGACAGGATTGTTCATTCCCTGGTTCATGGAGCCGGTCTCGTTCGGCCAGTTCATCCTGATCTCGACCTTCGTGCAGTATCTCTGGCTGCTCGATCTCGGCACCTCGCAGCTGATCACCCGGACGGCGGCTCGGATGAAGCAGGCGGGGATGGGAAAACCCGCGGGCGTCCGGATCCAGGGGATCCTGTGGACCCGGTTCTATCTCGCGGCGATCGCCATCACCAGCGCGCTCCTGCTGGCCTATTTCTTCCGCGATTCCTTCAAGGTGCCCTTGCCGATGCCGGCGACGCTGCTCGCGATCACCGCCGGCGGCGTGCTTTTCATCCTGATGGGGCATCTCGCGCTCTACCGGGGGCTCTCGAACTATGTCCAGTTCACCGCGAACAACGCGATCGCCCAGGTCGGCCTGACCGTGCCGAGGGTGCTGGGCCTGTTCTTCGGCGGATTGTCCGGCTGTTTTTCGGTGCTGATCCTCTGGTTCGGCGGCATCGCCGTGAACATGCTGCGGCGTGATCCGCTCGATATCCGCTACCGGCCGAGCCTGCCACGGGTTGGCCGCACCATTGTCGGGGCCTTCCCGCTCTTCGTCTCGGTTTCGCTCTGGAGCTTCTTCATGATGGCGAACCGCTGGTTCGTCGCTCAGCTCGCGGACCCGGAGACCTACGGGCAGTTCTCCTTCGCCGCGGCGGTGCTCGGGCTTTATGCCGGGACTTTCGGCACAATCGCACAGGCCTATTATCCGAAACTTTCCGCCGAGGCCTATGCGGCCGAACCCTTCGCGCTCTCTCCGCGCGTGGTCAACGACGCGCTGAAGCTGGCGCTGGTGATCTCGGTGCTCTCCAGCATCGGCGTACTGACCGCGAAGCTGATCGTTCCGCTGGTCTACAGCGCCTATGCCGAGGCGGTTCCGGCACTGAAGATCTTCCTGGTCGCCGGCATTCCGATGATCATGGCCTCGTGGCTGATGCCGATCGCGATGTCCGCGCGGACCCGTCCGAGCCGCGAGATCGTCACCGTCTATCTGCTGGCGATCGCGACGCTCTGGGCCGGCACGGTGATCGGCTACAGAATGGCCGAGCTCGAGGGCGTCGGCGTCGGCGTGATCGTGGCGTCCTATGTGATGCTCGGAGGCCAGTCGGTCCTGCTGCGCCGCAGCCGCGTGCTGTCGATCCGGGATGCCGCCCGGCTGGTCGCCACGGTGGTCCTGCTGAGCGGCAGCGTGACCCTGCTCAGTGTCTTCGTCGCGCCCTGACGCCGGGCGGGTCAGACCAGATCGGACCAGAGATTGCCGGTGAGGCCGGTGGCGACGACGTCCATCTCGTCCACTTCCCAGATCGAGACCTGGCCGGTTTCGGTATTCTCGAGCTGAATATCCGCATCGCCATCACCGTCGAAATCCGCGGCGAGACCGCTTTGCCAGCCGTCGGTCAGCCGTCCGGCGAAGGCCTTCTCGGAGGTGCCGCCGGCATCCATTTCCCAGATCGAGACATAGCTCTCGTTGTCGGTGACGAGCAGATCGGCTGAGCCGTCGCCGTTGAAATCCGCGATCTGTTCGATATCCGAACCGGCGCTGAGCTTGCCTGTATAGGTTTTTGCCGTCGCGGTGCCGCCGTCCATTTCCCAGACCGAGACCACGTCGTCCGCGCTCCGGGTGAGGATGTCCGCCTTGCCGTCGCCGGTGAAATCCTCGGTGGACTCGATGCTCCAGCCGTCGCCGAGCTTGCCCGCGTAGGATTTCGCGGTGACGGACGCGCCGTCCATTTCCCAGACCGAGACCGCGCCGCTCTGGTTCTTGATCAGCAGGTCGTCCTTGTTGTCGGCATTGAAATCGGCGACCGCCTCCAGATCCCAGTCGGAGCTCATATTGCCGACATGGGCCTTGTTTATGACCGTGACGCCGTCCATTTCCCAGACCGAAACGTCGCCGTTCGCATCGTTGCGGAACAGCAGGTCCGACTTGTCGTCCGCATTGAAGTCGGCGACGGTTTCGAGCGTCCAGTCGGCCCCCATGTTGCCGACATAGGACTTCGCGGACGCGGTGGCGCCGTCCATCAGCCAGACGGAAACCGCGCCGTCATCGTGGCGCAGCAGGATGTCGGTTCCGCCGTCGGCGTCGAAATCCGTGGTCGCCGCGATCTCCCAGCCGTCCTGCAGCAGGCCGGTGAAGCCTTTCTCCACGACCTGGCCGTTGCCGACCTCCCAGACCGAGACCACCCGGTCGGTGCTGTCGAACAGCATGATGTCGTCGTCGCCGTCGCCGTCGAAATCGGAGATCGTGTGGAGTTCGAAATCGCCGACCCGGGTGAGGTTGCCGGCGTAGTTCTTCGCAAGCGGAGTGGCCCCGTCGAGCGTCCAGATGGAGACGTCGCCGTCTTCGGATGTCACGAGCAGGTCCTGCTTGCCGTCTCCGTTGAAGTCGCCCGATCCGGCGATCGACCAGTCGGTGTGCTCGGGCTCGGTCGAGAAAACGATCGACGTGTTGTTGTCGGTCGTCGACGTGTTGACCGACCGATACTCGCCGCTGACGGTGAAGCTCGCGTCGGCGTTGCCGTCCCCGTTCGAATCGATGGAAACCACGGTTGTTCCCGAACCGGGGGTGACCGTGACATCTTCATCGGAGAAGGCGGCGCCCCTGATGACGACCGAATCGCCGTCCGTGAGGTCGACGATCGTGTCCCCGTTCACTTCCGCGACGCTGCCTTCGAACGTATCGTTCCCGCCGCCGCCGGCCAGCGTGTCGGCTCCGGCTCCGCCGCTGAGAAGATCCGCGTCCTCGCCGCCGGACAGGACATCGCCCTCGGATCCGCCGTGAAGGGTATCGCTGCCGCTGCCGCCGACCAGCGTGTCGGTTCCGACGCCGCCGTCGAGCAGATCGTTGCCGTCTCCGCCGTCCAGCAGGTCGCTCCCGCCGCCGGCCGAGAGCGTGTCGTTGCCAAGGCCGCCGGACAGCGTGTCGTTGCCGGTGGTTGTGACCGCCAGATCGTCGCCGTCTCCGGCATCGATGCTGTCCGCGCCGCCGCCGCCAGAAATGGTGTCGCTGCCGCTACCCCCGGAGAGGGTGTCGTTGCCGTAGGAGCCGCTGACCTGGTCGTCGCCGGGTCCGGCATCGACCGCATCGTTGCCGCCGCCGCCTTCGATCGTGTCGTTGCCTTCGCCGCCGTCCAGCGTGTCGTTGCCGCTCTCGCCCCGGATCGAATCGTCGCCGGTGCCGCCGTCGAGACTGTCGTTTCCGCCTGCTCCCGAAATCGTGTCGTTGCCCGCTCCGCCGGAAATCGTCTCGTTTTCCCAGGTGCCGGTGAGGGCATCGTCGCCTTCGGTTCCGGAGATCGGACCCTCTGCGAACCGGAGGGTGGTGCCGCCGTTCTCTGCGGTCGCCGTCGCGGCCCCGAAGCTGCCGTTGAGGGTGAAGCTGATATCGGCCGCGCCGTTTCCGTCGGTGTCGATGGAAACCGTGGAGACGCCGTTCTCGCTGGTGACCGTCACGGCATTCGCCGTGATGGTGAGACCGTTCAGATGTACGGATTCGGCGATATCGAAATCGGCGAAATGATCTCCGTCCAGATCGGCGGCCGTGCCGGTGAAGACGTCGATGCTGTCGCCGCCGCTGACCGTGTCCGCGCCCGTTCCGGAATTGATCGTGTCGATGCCGGCACCGCCGACGATGGAATCCGCGCCCGCGCCGCCGTCGATGCTGTCGGCGCCGCCACCGGCGGAGATGGTGTCGTTACCCGCGCCGCCGGACAGCTCGTTGTTGCCGGAGGCCGCGACGATCAGGTCGTCGCCGTCGCCGCCATCGACGGAATCGTTGCCGCCTTCGGTGTGGATCGTGTCCGCGCCGGCGCCGCCGCTCAGGGTCTCGTTGCCGTAGCTGCCATAGATGGCATCGTCATCGTCGCCGGCATCGATGCTGTCCGCTCCGCCGCCGCCATATATCGTGTCATTGCCGGTTCCGCCAAGGATCGTGTCGTTGCCGGAGCTTGTGCTGATCCAGTCGTTCCCGGGACCGCCGTCGACGAAATCGTTCCCGCCGCCGCCCGAGATCGTGTCGTCGCCCTCGCCGCCGGAGAGGGTGTCGGCCGCCCATCCGCCGGTGATCGTGTCGTTGCCGCCACCGCCGTCGATGCTGTCGTTGCCGCCCAGTCCGACGAGCTGGTCGTCGCCGAGCCCGCCCCGGATAGTGTCGTTCTGGTAGGCGCCCGAGACGGTGTCGTCGCCGTCGCCGGCATCGATGCTGTCATTGCCCGCGCCGCCCGAGACCAGGTCGTTGCCGGCGCCGCCGAGGATCGTGTCGTTGCCCTGGCTGCCCGAGATCGTATCCTCGCCCGTGCCGCCGTCGAGCAGGTTGGCGCCGCTGGTGTCGCGCAGCACATCGTTGCCGTCGCCGCCGCTCAGCGTATCGTTGCCGTCGCCGCCGGAAAGCGTGTCGTCGCCGGTATCTCCGAGGATCGTGTCGTTTCCGGCCTCGCCATAGAGCAGGTCGTTGCCGACGCCGCCGTCGAGGAGGTCGTCGCCCCGGCCACCGTATATCGTGTCGTTCCCGGTCCCGCCGGTGAGTGTGTCCGCGCTGTTGCCTCCGGAAAGCGTCTCGTCCTCCGGACCCGGTCCGCTGAATTGCAGGGCCGAATCGCTTCCGGATGGCGTAACGGTAACGGTGTCGAATACCCCGTCGAGCGTGAAGCTGATATCGGCCGACCCGTTTCCGTCCGTGTCGATGGAGACGGTCGTCACGCTGCCGTTGTTCGACAGGGTGACGCGGTTCGAGGTGAGGGCAAGGCCGGACAGCAGGACGGTCTCGCCGTCCTCGTAATCGATGATGCGGTCGCCGTCGAGTTCGGCTGCGGTTGCGACGAAAGTATCCGTGCCCGTGCCGCCCGCAAGCGTGTCGGTACCGTCGCCGCCCTCAAGGACGTCGTTTCCGGTGCCGCCATAGACCTGGTCCCTGCCGGCATCGCCGTACAGGTAATCGTCGCCGTCGACCCCGGAAATGGTGTCGTTGCCGCCGAGACCGTGAATGGTGTCGGCGCCGGCATTGCCGACAAGGAGGTCTTTCTTGCTCGTACCGTCCATGGTTCCGCTCAGAGCACTTCTTCGATCATCTTCAGACCCGAATCGGGCCGAAGCCCTGCAGGGGCCTTTCGCATCCGCCGACGGCAGATGGACACGGCCCCTCAATCGCTACCTGAAGTTTATGTAGGCAGCTTCCGCATGGTCAGGAGTGTTCAGTATGCGGCCCGGCCATGCGCATCGGGAAGGGCGCAATTCCGATCGTAGATAAGAGGTTTTAAGAATTGGTTTTTTTATGGTGTTGCCCGGGTCTAAGGTCGCTGAAGCGGCGATTCGCCGCATACACCTTTACCTGCCGGCAGAGGCCTGGAGCCCGGAGCCGAGCGATCCGGCATTACACCAGATCGGACCAGAGGTTGCCCGTGAGCCCGGCTTCGGTCACGTTGCCGCCGTCCATTTCCCAGATCGAGATTTGCCCGGTCTGGGTGTTCTCCAGCTGAATGTCGTCTTTCCCGTCGCCAGAGAAATCCGCGACGAGACCGGTCTTCCAGCCGTCGGCGAGGGATCCGGCGAAAGCCTTTTCCGACGTCCCGCCCGCATCCATCTCCCAGACGGACACGGTGGTCGTGTCGTCCGACACCAGGAGATCGGCCGAGCCGTCGCCGTTGAAGTCGCCGGTTTTCTTGACGTCCCAGCCGCTGGTCAGCTTGCCGGAATAGGTCTTGGCGGTCGCGGTACCGCCGTCCATTTCCCAGACGGAAACGGCTCCGTCGGCGCTTTTGGTCAGGATATCGGCCTTGCCGTCGCCGGTGAAATCCTCAAGCGACTGGACGGTCCAGCCAGTGCCGAGCTTGCCGGCATAGGATTTGTTGCTGGCGGTGCCGCCGTCCATCTCCCAGACCGAGACCGCGCCGTCCTTGTGGCTGAAGACGATGTCGCTCTTGTCGTCTGTGTTGAAATCGCCGACGCCCTCGACGGTCCAATCCTGCGACATGTTTCCGGCGTAGGATTTGTTGCTGGCCGCGCCGCCGTCCATCTCCCAGACCGAGACCGCGCCGTTCTGGTTGCGCCAGAGGATGTCGGCCTTGCTGTCGGCGTTGAAGTCGGTGATCGCCTCGACCTTCCAGTTTGAATCCATGGTGCCGGCAAAGGATTTCTGCGTCGCCGTGCCGCCGTCCATGATCCAGACGGAGACCGCGCCGTCCTGGTGGCGCAGCAGGACGTCCTGACCTCCGGTGCCGTCGAAATCGGCCGTTCCGGCGATGCTCCAGCCCGGTCCGGTCAGGCCCGAGAAAACTTTCGAAGAGACGTTGCCGCTGTCCATCTCCCATACAGAGATCGCGCCGCGGGTCTCGTCATGCAGCAGGATGTCGTCGTCGCCGTCGCCGTCGAAATCCGCGACCGTGTTGACCTTGAAGGCGCCGCCCCGGTTCAGGTTGCCGAGATTGTTCTTGGCGAGCGGCGTCGCGCCGTCGAGCGTCCAGGCCGAGACGTCGCCGCGGTCGGAGGTCAGCAGCAGATCCTGCTTGCCGTCGGCGTTGAAGTCTCCGTTGGTCTTGATCGACCAGGTCACACGTTCCGGCTGGCTCGAGAAGGAAAGGCTGGTGCCTTCCGCCCCGCTGGTCGCAGTGACCGAGCGGAACGTGCCGGTGAGAGTGAAATTCGCGTCGGCGGTGCCGTCGCCATTTGTGTCGAGTGCGACCGCCGTACTCCCGTTTCCGGCCGTCAGCGTGACATTGTCCTTGGTGAAGGTGGCGCCCTTTACCAGAAGCGAATCCCCGGTCGCGAAATCTTCCACGGTGTCGTCGTTGTGTTCGGCTGCGGTGCCCGCGAAAATGTCGTTTCCGGCGCCGCCCTGCAGGCGGTCGATCCCCGCCCCGCCGCTGAGGAGGTCGTTTCCGGCGCCGCCGTCGAGCAGGTCGTCGCCGTCGCCGCCGATGACGGTATCGTCGCCCTCACCGCCCGAGAGGGTGTCGTTGCCGGCCTCTCCGAGCAGGGTGTCGTTCCCGATATCTCCGGAGAGCAGGTCGGCATCGTCGCCGCCGGCGAGACTGTCGTTGCCGTCACCGCCCGAGAGCGTATCGGCGCCGAGGCCGCCCGAAAGGGTGTCGTCACCGGTTCCGCCCACGAGCAGGTCGTTGTCCCGTTCGCCATCGATCACGTCGTTGCCGGCGCCGCCATCGAGGACATCGTCGCCCTTGCCGCCGAACATCGTGTCGTCGCCCGCGCCGCCGGAGAGCGTGTCCGCGCCGTTGCCGCCGGAGAGCGTGTTGTTCCCGGTGCCGGCCGACGTGTTGAAACGCAACCCCGTATCGCTCCCGGAGGACGTCGCCGTTACCGAACCGAATGTGCCCTGGAGCGTGAAGCTGGTATCCGCGGTGCCGTCGCCGTTGGTGTCGATGGCGACCGTGGTGACGCCCTTCGCCGTCGTCAGGGCGACGTTGCTGGCGCTGAGATTGAGGCCGCGCAGGAGGACGGTCTCGCCATCCTCGAAATCGGCGAAGTGATCGCCGTTCAGATCGGCGGCCGTGCCCTGGAAGAGGTCGTTTCCGGTGCCGCCGGAGAGCGTGTCAGTGCCGGCACCGCCTTCGAGCGTATCGTCGCCATCGCCCCCGTCGAGCGTGTCGCTGCCGTCGCCGCCATAGAGCTGGTCCGCGCCCGCGCCGCCATAGAGAATGTCCCTGCCGTCGTCGCCGTAAAGCAGATCGTTGCCGCCGGCCCCGGAAACCGTGTCATTGCCGCCGAGCGCGGAAATCGTATCGTTTCCGGCGCCGCCGACCAGCAGGTCTTTACCCTTGGTGCCCAACATCGTTCTACTCTCGGTCCGCTCCTGTTGACCGTCCGTAATTTTACGTCCGGGCATTCTGGTTTGCCGGGGAGCATCGGCAACCGCGGCGGAACTCGCCGCGTCAACCAACAGTTAATATGGGCAATACCTTAACAATTTCTATAAAATACAAGGTTAATGCAAAGAATGTATGCACGGGGTCGACATGCGGCAGCCCGGAGAAAAGTCGATTTCGTTTATCTTGTTGTTTTCTTTGATAATATCTGAAATGAGACGAATCGT
The DNA here is from genome assembly GCF_017640745.1 of Nisaea sp. Taxonomy (GTDB): domain Bacteria; phylum Pseudomonadota; class Alphaproteobacteria; order Thalassobaculales; family Thalassobaculaceae; genus Nisaea. The sequence goes on from NZ_JAEPQA010000009.1 coordinate 130,191, forward strand.
ATCCGGTGGTGCGATACGATCTCTCTGTCCCGGCACAAGGTATCAGCGCCTCGATAGGGGGACCCGTGCAGACGCGTCCCCCGCAGATATTACACCAGATCGGCCCAGAGATTGCCGGTGAGCCCGGCGACGACCACATCGGCGCCGTCCATCTCCCAGATCGAAACCTGGCCGGTGTCGGTGTTCTGGAGCTGGATATCGGCCGTGCCGTCGCCGTTGAAATCGGCGATCTTGCCGATCTCCCAGCCTTCCTGAAGCCGGCCGACATAGGCCTTCTCCGACGCACCGCCGGCATCCATTTCCCAGAGCGAGACCACGCCGTCGGCGTTGGTGGTCAGCAGGTCGTTCGAGCCGTCGCCATTGAAATCGGCGATATGCTTGATCTCCCATCCGGCGCCGAGCTTGCCGACATAGGTCTTGGAGGTGGCGGTGCCGCCGTCCATTTCCCAGACCGAGACCGCGCCGTCGGCGCTCTGGGTCAGGATGTCGGCCTTGCCGTCGCCGGTGAAATCCTTCACCGACTTGATCTCCCATCCGGCGCCGAGCTTTCCGGCGAAGGATTTCTCGGAGGCGGTGCCGCCGTCCATTTCCCAGATCGAGACCGCGCCGTCGCTGCCGACCGCGAGGATGTCCTGCTTGCCGTCGCCGTTGAAGTCCGCGACGGTCTCGATCTCCCATCCGGCGCCGAGTTTGCCGGCGAAGGATTTGCTGGAAGCGGTGCCGCCGTCCATCTGCCAGACCGAGACGGTGCCGTCCGTGCTGTTGCGGACCAGCAGGTCCGCCTTGCCGTCGCCGCCGAAGTCGGCGATCTGCTCGACCGTCCAGTCGGAGCTGAGCTTGCCGGCATAGGAGCGGCTCTCCGTGGTGCCGCCGTCCATCTGCCAGATGGAGACCGCGCCGTCCTGGTGACGCATCAGGATGTCGTGCCCGCCGTCGCCGTCGAAATCCGCTGTTCCGGCGATCTCCCAGCCGCTCTGGAGGCGGCCGGAATAGGCTTTCTCGCTCGCCGTCGCGCCGTCCATCTCCCAGACCGAGATGGCTCCGTCCGAGCTCTTGAGCAGGATGTCGTCGTCGCCGTCGCCGTCGAAATCCGCCACCGTCTGGATCTCGAAATCGCCGCCCCGGGTCAGCGAGCCGGTCGCCGCCTTCTCGAGCGGGGTCGCACCGTCGAGGGTCCAGACGGAAACGCCGCCTTGGTTCGAGGTCAGCAGCAGGTCCTGCTTGCCGTCGCCGTTGAAGTCGCCGGTGCTGTGGACCGACCAGACCAGCTTGTTGGAGAGGTCAGGCTCGGTGGAGAAGGAGAGCGTCGTATCGCCGTCGCTCGCTGCCGCGGTGACCGAACGGAACTCGCCCCGGATGGTGAAGCTCGCATCGGCCTCGCCGTCGCCGTTGGAGTCGATCGCGACCGTGGTGACGCCGTTGGCGACCGTCAGTTTCACGTTGCTGGAATTGAACTCGGCGCCCCGGATCAGCACTGAATCGCCGTCCGTGAGATCGCTGATCGTGTCGCCGGCGACCTCGGCCGCGCTTCCCGCGAAAGTGTCGTTTCCGGCGCCGCCGGTCAGGGCATCCGCGCCCGCGCCGCCGGAGATGAGGTCCGCGCCGTCGCCGCCGAAGAGGGTATCGGCCCCGGCACCGCCCTGTAACGTGTCGTTGCCGGCACCGCCGTCGAGAAGGTCGTTGCCGCCCGCGCCCTGGAGCAGGTCGTCGCCCGCGAGACCGCTGATCGTGTCGGCATCGTCGCCGCCGGTGAGCGTGTCCGCGCCCTCCGTCGCCGTCACTTCGGTCGAGAAGGCGAGCGCCGTGCCGCTGCCCGTCGCGCTCACGGTCACCGAATGGAAGGCGCCTTCAAGCGTGAAGGTCGCGTCGGCATTGCCGTCGCCGTTGGCGTCGATGGTGACCGTGGTCCGGCCGCCGGAAACGCTGAGCGAAACCGCGTCGCTGTCGAAGCTCGCATCGGCGATCACCAGGTCGCCGCTCTCCGGATCGAAATCGCCAATCGAGTCGCCGTCGAGATCGCTGAGCGAGCCTACGAAACTGTCAGCTCCGTCGCCGCCGACAAGAGTGTCCGCACCGGAACTGCCAATGATCCGGTCGTCGCCCGCGCCGCCGCTGACAAGGTCGTTTCCGGCGCCGCCATCGAGGGTCTCCGCGTTCTCGCCGCCGGTGATCTGATCGTTGCCGTCGCCGCCGGCAATGCTGTCGGTTCCGCCGCCGCCGGAGATCGTGTCGTCGCCGGCGCCGCCGTCGAGCGTCTCGGCCGTCGAACTGCCGGTGATGACGTCGTTGCCGTCGCCGCCGCTGATATTGTCCGCGCCGCCCAGATTGACGATGGTGTCGTTGCCGTCGCCGCCGAGCACGGTGTCGACATCGCCGCCCGCGGTGATCTCGTCGTCGCCGGCCCCGCCGTCGAGCACGTCGTTTCCGCCGCCGCCGGACAGCACATCGTTGCCGTCGCCGCCCGAAAGGGTTTCGGCGTCGCCCGCACCCGCGAGGGTATCGTCGCCGGCCCCGCCGTCGAGCAGGTCGGCGCCCGCGCCGGCCGAGAGCATGTCGTTGCCGGATCCGCCCGACAGCGTGTCGTTTCCGGCGCCGCCCGTGAGGGTGTCGTCGCCGTCGCCGCCATCGATCGCGTCCGCGCCGTCCCCGCCGTCGAGAACATCGTTTCCGGCGCCGCCGTCGACCGTATCGTCACCGTCGCCGGCAAGCACGGTGTCGTCGCCGTCACCGCCGCTGATCGTGTCGCTGCCGCCATTCGCGCTGATCGAATCGTCGCCTGCGCCGCCGTCCAGCAGATCGTCGCCGTGGCCGGCGCCCAACTCGTCGTTCCCGGCGCCGCCATAGATCGTGTTGTCGCCATTGTCGCTGAGCACGGTGTCGTCGCCGTCGCCACCGTCGAGCACGTCATTGCCCTCGCCGCCATCCAGCAGGTCGTCGCCCTCGCCGCCGCTCAGCGTATCGTCGCCCGTTTCTCCGCTGAGCGTATCGCCGTCCAGGCCGCCATCGAGCAGGTCATTTCCGGTCCCGCCCAAGAGGCTGTCGGAGTCGGCACCGCCGGAGAGGGTATCCTCGCCGGTGCCGCCGGTCAGCGCATCGTTGCCGGCTCCGCCGGTGATCGCGTCGTTTCCGTCGCCGCCATCGAGCGCGTCGTCGCCGCCAAGCCCGTCGAGCGTGTCGTCACCCGCAAGGCCGGTCAGGGAATCGCTACCCTCGAAGCCGCTGATCGCGTTGTCGTCCTCGGTCGCCTGTTCGTCGGCGATGACGATGTCCTCGACATTGGAGACCGTGAGGCCGTCGAGATCGGAGCGGGTGTCGACATAGAGCGTATCGTCGCCTTCGCCGCCGTCGACCACGCCGCTGCCGCCCGCATAGATGGCGTCGTCGCCCGCGCCGCCGGAGACCGTGTCGGTACCATCTCCGGCATAGAGCGTGTCGCTGCCGTCGCCGCCGTCGAGGAGGTCGTCGCCGGCACCGCCGTCGAGAACATCGGCATCCGCGCCACCGGAGAGGGTGTCGGCCCCATCGCCGCCCGTGAGGGCGTCGTTGCCGGCCCCGCCGGTGATCTGGTCATTGCCGGCACCGCCATCCAGGACGTCGTCACCCGCCAGGCCGTCGAGGGTATCGTCGCCGCCGAGGCCGGAGAGGGTGTCGCTGTCAGCGAAGCCGGAGATGGCGTCGTCGCCCTCGGTCGCCTGCTCGTCCGCGATGACGATGTCTTCGACATTGGAAATCGTCAGCCCGTCGAGGTCGCTGCGGGTGTCGACATAGAGCGTATCTTCGCCTTCGCCGCCGTCGACCACGCCGCTGTCGCCCGCATAGATGGCGTCGTCGCCCGCGCCGCCGGAAACCGTGTCGGTCCCCGAGTCCGCATAGAGCGTGTCGCTGCCGTCGCCGCCGTCGAGGAGGTCGTCGCCCGCACCACCGTCGAGAACATCGGCGTCCGCGCCGCCGGAAAGCGTGTCAGAGCCGGTCCCGCCCGAGAGCGTATCCGCGCCGCCGCCTCCGGTCAGGACATCGTCGCCCGTACCGCCGCTGATCTCGTCGTTGCCCGCCCCGCCGTCCAGCGCGTCGTTGCCGTCGCCGCCGTCGAGCGTGTCATTGCCCGCGAGCCCGCCGATCGTGTCGTCACCGGAAGTGCCGGTGAGGCTGTCGTCGCCTTCCGTCGCGGTGACGTCCGGCGAGAAGGAGATCGAGGTCTTGCCGTCCGCCGTGCTGGTGGTGACCGAATGGAACTCGCCGGTCAGCGTGAAGCTGGCGTCGGCATTGCCGTCGCCGTTGGCGTCGATCTCGACCGTCGTCGTGCCGTCGGCATAGGTGAGGGTCACCGCCTCGTCCCCGAAGGAGGACCAGCCGATGACGAGGTCGCCCTCTTCCGGATTGAAATCGGCGATATGGTCGCCGTTGAGATCGGTCAGGCTGCCGACGAAGCTGTCGGCGCCTTCGCCGCCGGTCAGCGTGTCGGCACCGGAGCCGCCCTCAAGCGAATCGTTTCCGGTGCCGCCGTCGAGGACATCATTTCCGGCGCCGCCGTCCAC